>NZ_FNLM01000034.1:0-1200000 GCF_900105725.1 Gordonia westfalica | reverse complement strand
TACGTGTGAACGGCATCTCACTTCATGCGGACTGTGAGCGGCACGTCGGCCCGATTTTGGTGCCGGAGACGTCAAGCCCCTTGGTCACGGGCCCGTCGAGGTGCCACTGCATTCGGGAACACAGGCCCCGCTCGGTAGTCTGTAGGGGTTGCCGTGCGCGCGCCTGACCCCATCCGGTCGCACCGCGCATCAGCAGGACAGTTCGAAGCCGAATACCTCAACCCGTGGAGAGCAGTTAACCGTGGCCGCCCAGTCCAATGTGGAATCCGTCGTCAACCTCGCCAAGCGCCGGGGTCTGGTCTACCAGTGCGGTGAGATCTACGGCGGCACCAAGTCGGCCTGGGATTACGGGCCGCTCGGCGTCGAGCTCAAGGACAACATCAAGCGGCAGTGGTGGCGCAACATGGTCATCAGCCGTGAGGACGTCGTCGGTCTCGACTCGTCGGTCATCCTGCCGCGCCAGGTCTGGGAGGCGTCGGGCCACGTCGAGGTGTTCTCCGATCCGCTCGTCGAATCGCTGCACACCCACAAGCGCTACCGCGCCGATCACCTGATCGAGGCCTACGAGGCCAAGCACGGTCACCCGCCGGAGAACGGCCTCGCCGACATCAACGACCCCGAGACCGGTCAGCCCGGCAGCTGGACCGAGCCCAAGGCGTTCAGCGGTCTGATGAAGACCTTCCTCGGTCCGGTCGACGACGAAGAGGGCCTGCACTACCTCCGCCCGGAGACCGCGCAGGGCATCTTCGTGAACTTCAAGAACGTGATGACCACCGCGCGCAAGAAGCCGCCGTTCGGTATCGCACAGATCGGCAAGAGCTTCCGCAACGAGATCACGCCGGGCAACTTCATCTTCCGCACCCGCGAGTTCGAGCAGATGGAGATGGAGTTCTTCGTCAAGCCGGGCGAGGACGAAGAGTGGCACCAGTACTGGATCGACCAGCGCTTCGACTGGTACGTCAACCTGGGCATCGATCCGGAGAACCTGCGACTCTACGACCACCCCAAGGAGAAGCTGTCGCACTACTCCAAGCGGACCGTCGACGTCGAGTACAAGTTCGGTTTCGCCGGCAACCCGTGGGGTGAGCTCGAGGGCGTGGCCAACCGCACCGACTACGACCTGTCGACCCACAGCAAGCACTCCGGCGAGGACCTGTCGTTCTTCGACCAGGCCACCGGCGAGCGTTACACGCCATACGTCATCGAGCCGGCCGCGGGCCTGACCCGTTCGCTGATGGCATTCCTGTGCGACGCGTACACCGAGGAAGAGGTGCCGAACGCCAAGGGCGGCACCGACACTCGTACCGTGCTGCGCCTCGACCGTCGTCTCGCGCCGATCAAGGTCGCGGTGCTGCCGCTCTCGCGCAACGAGAAGCTGTCGCCGAAGGCGCGCGACCTCGCCGCGGAACTGCGCAAGCACTGGAACGTCGAGTTCGACGACGCGCAGGGCATCGGCAAGCGCTACCGCCGTCAGGACGAGATCGGTACGCCGTTCTGCGTCACCGTCGACTTCGACACCCTCGACGACCAGGCCGTGACCGTGCGTGAGCGCGACACCATGAGCCAGGAGCGCGTCGCCCTCGACAAGGTCGCCGAATACCTCGGCGGCAAGCTGCTCGGCGCCTGACCTCACCTCCGTCACACCTGGCATCCAGGTGTGGCGGAACGGTCACGATTCCGCCTGACCTGCGGTTGTCTGTCACAATTGATGGCGAGTTGTCGCGTGGAGGAGGACATGGGGTCCGTCATGCGCGCGACGAGAGAGTGAGTGGAGTCGTGTCTGTCAGCGGGAAAGTCGTTCATTACGACGCGAATCGGGGATTCGGGTTCTTGGCGCCGGAGTCGGGCGGTGCCGATGTGTTCCTCCACATCAACGACATCGACATCGACGAGAACTCGCTGAAACCGGGTGCCAAGGTGTCCTTCGACATCGAGGAGACCGACCGCGGTTCCAAGGCGATCAACGTCGCCGTGACCGAGGCGGCTCCGGCCGACGATTCGGCGGGGGCGCGTGCCCATCGCCGCGACGACCACCACGGACGCAGCGATCGCGGCGATCGCGGCGACCGGGGTCATCGTCGTGACGATCGGGAGGATCGCGGCGGGCGTCGTCCGCGCGGCGGCAGCGGTTCGCTCGACGCCGGCGCGTTCACCGAGGAGCTCACCGAACTCCTTCTCGACGCCGACGACGATCTGACCGCGCGTCAGATCGTGGCCATCCGTCAGCGGGTCACCGACTTCGCGGTCGGCCGGGGCTGGGTGCTTGACTAGCACCCATTCCGGTTCCGGCGCCGCGGGCCATGTGCTTCCGGCCGTGGCCGGTTACGGCGACGAGGCCGTCGAACGGTTTGTTCCCGAAGGTGCCAAGGTCGCGAGCCTGCCGGGCACCCGAACGGATCACCGCAGTGACTTCGCGCGCGATCGTGCGCGCGTCCTCCACTCCGCGGCATTGCGGCGCCTCGCCGACAAGACGCAGGTCGTCGGGCCCCGCGAGGGCGACACCCCACGTACCCGCCTGACCCACTCGCTCGAGGTGGGACAGATCGGGCGGGGTATCGCCATCGGTCTGGGCGCCGATCCCGATCTCGTCGAACTCGCCGGCCTGGCCCACGACATCGGGCACCCGCCCTACGGGCACAACGGTGAACGGGCGCTCGACGAGGTGGCCGCCGACTGTGGCGGTTTCGAGGGCAACGCGCAGAACCTGCGCATCCTCACGCGCCTGGAACCGAAGCTGCTCGACGCCGACGGCGCCAGTGCGGGACTGAATCTCACGCGCGCCTCGCTCGACTCGACGCTGAAGTACCCGTGGACACGACGTACCCCCGGGGGCAAGTTCGGCGCGTATGACGACGACGCGGCGACGCTCGAGTGGGTTCGCCGGGACGCTCCCGGGACCCGGCAGTGCATCGAGGCGCAGATAATGGACTGGTCCGACGACGTCGCCTACTCCGTGCACGACCTCGAGGACGGCGTCATCGGCGGCCGCATCGACCTGCGCAGCCTCGGCGACCCGCAGGACCGGCGGGAGATGGCGGAGATCGGCGCCAAGGAGTTTCCGGGGCTCGATCCCGAGGCCCTCGTAGACGCCGCGCAGCGACTCTACGAGATGGACATCGTTCGGGCGGTCGGGGTCTTCGACGGCACGCTCGACTCCTACGTCGCCCTCAAGCGACTGACCAGTGAGCTCATCGGGCGATTCGCCTCGGCCGCGATCACCGGTACCCGTGCGGTGGTCGGGGACCGGCCGGTGTCACGGTACGACGCCGATCTCGAGGTGCCCCCGCTCATCGCGGCCGAGGTCCCGATGCTCAAGACGATGGCGCTGCGGTTCATCTTCTCCAACGAACGGCACAAGGCGACCCAGCAGCGGCAGCGCGAGCGGATTCACCGCGTCGCCAACTGGTTCGTCGAAGCCGCGCCCGGGGGACTCGACCCGATCTTCGTGCCGTGGTGGAACGCCGCGGCCGACGACGCGGCCCGGATGCGGGTCGTCGTCGACCAGATCGCGTCGATGACCGAGGGTCGTCTGGAGCGCACCGACAAGCAGAACTCGGGAGCTCAGGCGCACCTGGGGTGATCTGTCCCGCACTGAAAACCGCCCCTGGGAACCGCCCCTGGTTTTCAGCGCAGGGGACCCGGTGAGGCCTACCGGAACGCTCGTTGTCGGCGCGTGTTGAGTGCCTGGGCGGACCGGCTGCGCCTGTCACTACACTGGACGCGTGGCAGGCCGAATTCCCGATCGTGACATCACGGCGATCCGTGAGCAGACGAGGATCGAGGACATCGTCGGCGACTACGTCGCACTGCGGCGCGCGGGGGCCGACAGCCTCAAGGGATTGTGCCCGTTCCACGACGAGAAGTCGCCGTCGTTCCACGTCCGCCCCAACCACGGTCACTTCCACTGCTTCGGCTGCGGGGAGGGCGGCGACGTCTACAGCTTCCTGCAGAAGCAGGAGCACATCAGCTTCGTCGAGGCCGTGGAGCAGCTCGCCGACCGGCTCGGCTACCAGATCAACTACGAGGGCGGCGGCACCGCGATCAAACGGGATCGCGGCACTCGAGCCCGGCTCGTGGCCGCCAACGCCGCCGCCGCGAAGTTCTATCAGGCCGCGCTGCAGTCCCCGGAGGCGCAGGCGGCCCGGGATTATCTGTCCGAGCGCGATTTCGACGCCGCGGCCGCCATCCAGTTCGGATGTGGGTACGCACCCGCCGGCTGGGACACGATGACCAAGGCGCTGCTGTCGCAGGGTTTCGAGTTCAGCGAGCTCGAGGCGGCCGGCCTCTCCAAGCAGGGACGCAAGGGCCCCATCGACCGATTCCACCGCCGACTCCTGTGGCCGATCCGCAACCTCGGTGGCGACATCATCGGGTTCGGTGCGCGCAAGCTCTACGACGACGACAACCTCGGCAAGTACATGAACACGCCGGAGACCATGCTGTACAAGAAGTCTCAGGTGCTGTTCGGTCTGGATCACGCGAAGAAGAGCATCGCCAAGGGGCATCAGGTGGTGGTGGTCGAGGGCTACACCGACGTCATGGCCATGCACCTGGCCGGCGTGACCACCGCTGTCGCGTCGTGTGGCACCGCCTTCGGCGAGGACCACCTCTCGCTGATCCGGCGTCTGATGATGGACGACTCCTACTTCCGCGGCGAGGTCATCTACACCTTCGACGGTGACGACGCCGGAAAGGCCGCCGCGCTCAAGGCTTTCGAGGGTGAACAGTCGATCTCGGGCCAGACCTTCGTGGCGATCGCGCCCGACGGCATGGACCCGTGTGAACTCCGCCAGAGCAAGGGCGACTCCGCCGTGCGCGACCTCATCGCGCGCCGGGTGCCGATGTACGAGTTCGCCATCAAGACCCTGCTGGCCGGACACGACCTGGACACCGCCGAGGGGCGCGTGCACGCCTTGCGTGACACGGTCCCGGTGGTCGCGCGGATCAAGGACATCGCGCTGCGCGACGAGTACGCGCGGCAGCTCGCCGGCTGGGTCGGCTGGGAAGAGGTCGCCCAGGTCCTCGGTCGGGTGCGCGAAGAAGGCGCGCGGATTCGGAAGGCGCAGGGTGGTGCCGATTCCGGGCGGGGCGGCCGTCGTGGCAGTCCCGCGCGCAACCGTCCGGAGGCGGAGACGGCGCCGACCTCCGCACGCCCGCAGCCCAACGATCCCCGGCTGTGGCCCCAGCGTGAAGCGCTCAAGGCTGCGCTGCAGTACCCCGCGATCGCCGGGACCGTCTTCGACTCGCTGCCCGTCGAATGCTTCAACGAACCCGCGTATGCCATTGTGCGGCAGGCGATGATCAGTGTCGGCGGCACGTCGTCGGGGCTGGGCGGAGCGGCCTGGGTCGACTCCGTGCGCAACGCCGTCGACGACCCGGTCATCGACCCGCTGGTCACCGAACTGGCGGTCGAGACGATGCGCGTCGACGAGGACAACATCGCCCGCTACATCTCCAGCGTCCTCGCGCGGCTGCAGGAGGTGTGGGTCGGTTCGCAGATCGCCGACATCAAATCGCGCCTGCGCCGGATGGCGCCGAGCGACGACCCGGACGGCTACAACGCCGTCTTCGGCGACCTCGTCGCGCTGGAGTCCTATCGCCGTAGCCTGCTGGAGCAGGCCCTGGATCCGTCCGCCGGCGTCGGCTGAGCCGGTTTCCCGCTGAGAGGATCTCCGCCGACGCGATGAGTCCTAACGGTTCGGGTGGTCTGTACATCGACCACGACTGAACGGAGAACTTCATGGCGACCGCGATCTACTCGGCGACCGCATCTCTCGACGGGTTCATCGCCGGTCCGGGCGGCGACATGTCCTTGCTGACGCGATTCTTCGGCGAGGACGACGACAACCAGGCCGCCCGGCGGCTCATGGAGGGGGTCGGCTCCCTGCTGGTGGGCAACCGCAGTTTCGGGGGCGACGACCCGAACAAGGGCACCGATCGGGAAGGTGCCTTCGAGGGTGAATATCAGGGACCGACAGTGGTTCTCACGCACAACCCGCCCGCCGACGCGGTGGAGGGCGTCACCTTCGTCACCGACCTGCGGGGCGCCGTCGAGGAGGCCACGCGACTCGCGGGAGACGGCTACGCCACCGTCATCGGGGCCGACGTCGCGCGGCAGATGATCGACGAAGGGCTGCTCGACGAGGTTCTCGTCTTCTACGTCCCGGTGTTCCTGGGCGACGGGGTCCGGCTCTTCGACCGTCCCGGCGGCGGAGAGGTGCGACTGACGCGCATCCCCGGCGAGACCGAGTTCTGGTGTCGGGTCGAGAAGTGAAACCCGCCGGGCGTCGAGGACCGGCAGCCCACGGTGTGAGAGCCTGAATACATGACAACGGTGTCGATCGGCGATCTCACGGTGAACTACACGGAGCAGGGGAGCAGCGAATCAGCTTCCGTACCAATTGTTCTGGTGCACGGTCTGGGGCAGGACGGTGGTAGCTGGGCGCACACGCAGCACGACCTCGCCGACCATCACACCTACGCCTACGATCTTCGCGGACACGGCTCGACGACGGTCGGGGAGGCCGAGGGAACGCTGGAACAGCTCGGCCGGGATCTCGTCGGTTTCCTCGAGGCCGTGTCGGGCCCCGCGATCGTCGTCGGTTTCTCCGCCGGCGGGACCGTCGTGCTGTGGGCAGCTGCCGAACGGCCCGATCTGGTGAGCGGAGCCATCGTCCTCGGCACGTCGTCGGTGGTGGGGCGAGCGGCCGCCGAGTTCTACACGCAGCGCGCCGGTCTGGCCGCCGACACCTCCAGTGATGAGTTCCGCTCGGCGATGCGCGAGGACACGGTCGCAGGACTGGTGTCCGCTCATGATCGCGTCGACGAGCTGACCGAGCTCAGGCTGGCAGCGGTCGGGGACGGCGCCGGCTATGCGAACGCGGCCCGCGCGATGGCCGGAGTGCGCGAGCAACCCCTCACCCCACGGCTTTCCGAGATCCGTCAGCACGTCGACGTCATCGCCGCGCAGGGCGACAAGCTGTGTCCGGAGAAGGCCGCGCGCATGATCGTCGACGGACTGACGGACGTGACCTATCGCGTGATCCCGGACGCCGGGCACCTGATGAACGTCGACAACCCCGACGCGGTCACGGCGGCGTTGAAGGCCGCGATCAGCGGCGAGTAGCGTCGCCGCCCGTGGTGGGGAGTGCGGGACTTGAACCCGCGACCAATCGATTATGAGTCGACGGCTCTAACCAACTGAGCTAACTCCCCGTGCGGGCACCCGGCCCGCGGGGAGGAGATTACCGCACCCGACATCGGGGACTGCAGCCAAGTGTGGTGGAAAACGGTCGACAGTCGACGGCGCTACACTGGCCGAAAATCGGACACGGTGCGATGGGAGAGTGTGCGGATGACGGTCGGGGAGGGTTCCCACGGCGGCGGCGAGCTGCCGGAGAGCCTTGTCGACGTGGCCGGCCGCCGCATCCGGGACGCCATCATGAGCGGCGCCCTGGCCCCGGGGCAGAAGATCGTCGAGGAGACGCTGTGCGCCGACCTCGGCATCAGCCGGGCTCCCGTACGCGAGGCGTTGCGGCTGCTCGCGCAGCAGGGGCTCGTCGAGCATCAGCCGCGTCGTGGGGTCCGCGTCGCGGAGTGGTCGCCTCGGGACATCCTGCAGCTGTTCGAGCTGCGTCAGGTGCTCGAGCGGTACGCCGTCGAGGCCGCCCTGCCGTTGACGGACCCGGAGTCACAGCTCGCACCTCTGCGTGCAGCGATCGATGCGATGCGCCGTGCCACAGACGATCTCGCGCGCGACGATGCGCACCGTCGATTCCATGCAGCCGTCGTCGGACTCGCCGGGAACCGGCAGCTCGACATCACCCTCGAGCCGATTCTGCTGAAGCTCCAGTTGCCGATGGCGGTCAACCTGCGGACCGAGACCGCCGACCACCACGGACCCGACGACGGCTTCAACCGGCATCAGGCGATCCTCGACGCGCTCGAACGCAACGACCCCGCGGCCGCCATCGCAGCGCTCCACGACCACGGTCACCTCCACTATCTGGACCTGGTGTCGGCGACGGCCGGGGACGAACACCCGCGCTGACCAGCTAACACAATCGACACACAGCCGTTCCGCAGGCGCCATTATTCTGTCGACAATCGACGGTATGACACTTTCGGGCGGGCCCACCACGGGTCCCACGGTTGCCGAGGTCCTCGACTCGCACCTGCACGGCAGCGGGTCCCCGACCCGGACCGCACGCATGGTCCTCGACGCCATCGAGGCGTGGGGCGACGACGGGACCTGGCTGTCGACGGTGCCGCGCGACGAGGTCCTCGGTGCGGCGGCCGAACTCGAGAGCCGACCCGGCGCGCGCGACCTGCCGCTGTACGGAGTCCCATCGGCGTCAAGGACTCCATCGATGTGGCCGGCGTCCCGACGACCCTCTCCTGCCCCGGCTACGCGTACTTCCCGACGCCACCGCGCCCGTCGTGCAGCGTCTGCTCGATGCCGGGGCGCTCTACATCGGCAAGACCAACCTCGATCAATTCGCGACCGGCCTCAACGGCACACGAACCCCGTACGCGATGCCGCGCGGGGTGTACGGAAACGAGATGATCTCCGGCGGTTCGAGTTCCGGCTCGGCGCTCGCGGTCGCGCTCGGCAACGTGCCCTTCGCCGTCGCCGCCGTCACCGCCGGCTCGGGGCGCGTGCCCGCCGCGCTCAACGGCATCATCGGATACAAGCCGTCGCGCGGCCTGATCAGCACCGTGGGACTGGTACCGGCGTGTAAATCCCTGGACTGCATCACGGCGATGACCGCGACCGTCGACGACATGGACCGCGTCATGAGCGTGATGATGGGCCGGGACGACGCCGATCCCTGGTCGCGCGATCGCGGGCCCGGTTTCGACGGGTCGACGATCACGATCGGTCTCCCGCCGGTCGAGGAACTGGAGTTCTTCGGCGACGACGCCATGCGGGAGGCGCATCTGGCGTTCCGAAACCGACTGGCGCACCTGGCCTTACCGGGTGGGGTCGAGATCGTCGACGTATCCCTGGCTCCGTTCCTTGCCGCGGGCGAGTTGCTGTACTCGGGGCCGTGGGTCGCCGAGCGGCTCGTCGTGTTCGGCGACTTCCTCGCGGAGAAGCCCGACGAGATCCACCCCGTGGTCCGCGACATCCTCCGCAGTGGTGAGAAGTACACCGCAGTCGACGCTTTCGCCGCGCTGCAGAGATTGCAGGAGCGCAAGGCCGAGATCGGGCGGGTGTGGCAGGGGATCGATGTCCTCGTGGTCCCCACGATCGGGCGGACCTTCACCGTCGACGAGGTGCTGGCGCAACCGATCGCGACCAACACCATGCTCGGTCACTACACGCATTTCGGAAACCTCCTCGACCTCATCGGGATCGCGGTTCCGTAAGGTGTGACATCCGACGGCCGTCCTCACAGCGCGATGCTCCCCGGGGCGGCGCTCACCGACGACACCGTGCTCCAGCTGGCGGCCGCGCTGCTCGACGAGCCGCGCGACCGGACGTCGTCGACCAGCGCTGCCCACACCTCGACAACGCTTCCCGCGTCCTGAAATCCGAACATCCATAACGGAAGGCCATCCGATGTCCGAGACCGTCACCCTCGAGGCACTACCCGGTCCGATCGAACTCGACCTGGACCGCACCGCACTGATCATCATCGACATGCAGCGGGGCTTCCTGTTGCCGGGCGGTTTCGGCGAAACCCTCGGCAACGACGTCTCGCAGTTGCAGCGCGTCGTCGAACCGCTCGCGGCGCTGCTCGACGCGGCACGGGCGTCCGGGATGCTCGTCATCCACCCTCGGAAAGGGCACCTGCCCGACCTGTCGGATTGCCCGCCGGCCAAGCTCAATCGCGGCGAGCCGTCGAAGCGGATCGGGGACCCGGGCGCGTTCGGGCGGATCCTGATCCGCGGCGAGTACGGGCACGACATCATCGACGAACTCGCGCCGCTCGACACCGAGGTCGTCATCGACAAACCCGGCAAGGGTGCGTTCTATGCGACCGGACTGTCGAAGGTGCTGGCCGACAACGAGATCACTCAGCTACTCGTGGCCGGCGTGACCACCGAGGTGTGCGTCCACACCACCACGCGCGAGGCCAACGACCGCGGATTCGAGTGCGTCGTCGTATCCGATTGCGTCGGTTCGTATTTCCCCGAGTTCCAGCGTGTGGGACTGGAGATGGTCGCCGCGCAGGGCGGCATCTTCGGCTGGACCGCCCCCGGCACCGCGATCATCCCGCTCCTGAAGGAGAGTGCGCCGGCCGAACCCGCTGTCTGACCTCACCGCCCACCCAGTCGAGACATCGGCGTCTCGCTTCCCCGACAACCCCCAGCATTCCGGAGGAATTCATGAGCGCCGCAACCGATCCAGCCCCGACCACCGACCCGCCGTCACCGACCCCGGCCACGAAGGTCGCGTGGTGGACGCGCGGAGACACCAACGCCTTTTCGGGTCTCGGCTTCAACATCCTGGTCAACGTCCTGACGTTGACGGGCCTGATGAACGGCGTCATCGGCCTCAGCCCAGACAACGTCCTCGGCACGGTGCTGCCGGCGCTGGGCGTCGCGCTGATCCTGGGCAACCTCTACTACACGTTCCTGGCCCGACGCCTCGCCGCGCGGGAGGGACGCGACGATGTGACCGCCCTGCCCTACGGGCCGAGCGTGCCGCACATGTTCATCGTGGTGTTCGTCGTCATGCTGCCGGTGTATCTGAACACCAAGGACGCCATTTAGGCCTGGCAGGCCGGTCTGGCATGGGCATTCATGATCGGCGTCATCGTCATGATCGGCGCCTTCGTCGGACCGTATGTGCGGAAGCTGACGCCCCGCGCAGCGATGCTCGGCACCCTGGCCGGTATCTCGATCACGTTCATCTCGATGCGTCCGGCAGGGCAGATCTGGGAGGCCGCGTGGATCGGTCTGCCGGTGCTCGCGATCATCCTCATCGGCTTCTCCACCGATGTGAAGCTGCCCGGCAACGTCCCCGTCGGACTCGCCGCACTGCTCGTCGGTACCGCGATCGGCTGGGCCGGCGGGTACATGTCGGTGCCCGACCTGACCGCGGCCGTCGAGGACATCGCCGTCGGCATCCCGGATCAACGAATCGACCTGTTGTTCAACGGCCTCGGTGATCTTGCGCCACTGCTCGGCACCGCGATACCGCTGGGCGTCTACAACTTCACCGAGGCGATGAGCAACGTGGAGTCCGCCGCGGCGGCGGGGGACAACTACAACCTGCGCAGCGTCCTGCTCGCCGATGGTGCCGGCGCGTGCATCGGCGCGGCGTTCGGGTCGCCGTTCCCCCCGGCGATCTACATCGGGCATCCCGGCTGGAAGGACGCCGGTGGTCGTGCGAGTTACTCGCTGGCCAGCGGCGTCGCGATCGGTCTGCTGTGTTTCCTCGGGCTATTCGGGGTGCTGAACTACCTGCTACCGGTGTCCGCGATCGCGCCGATCCTGCTGTTCATCGGCTTGCTGATCGGCGCACAGGCGTTCCAGGCGGTGCCGCGCCTGCACGCGGTCGCGGTGGTCGCGGCGCTGCTGCCGAACCTCGCCGAGTGGGGACGTGGGCTCATCGACAACGCGTTGTCGGCGGCGGGCACGACGGTCGACGAAGTGGGTATGGAGGCGATGAACGGTGCCGGCGTGATCTACGAGGGACTCAAGACCCTCGGCGAGGGCGCGGTGCTGTCGTTCATCGGCCTCATCCCGCGCCGGAGGTGTCCTGGGCGGCCGCTCCGGAGGTCTCGCTCGGCTACCTGTTCTTCGGCGTCGTGTGCCTGGCCTACTGGTTCCTGCCCGGAGCGCGCACCCCGGTGGAGGTCGACGAATCCGACGTCGTGGCCGGTCACTGATCGGGTGAGATGCCTCAACTCCCTGGAGCGGTGACCTGCCGTTTTGTTGTCCGACGGCGGCATGCGCTAGAGTCTGTCCTCGGTTCGAGTGATGCGCTCACGGCGCATGATGAGGGCCAGAGCAATCCCCCATAGCTCAATTGGCAGAGCATTCGACTGTTAATCGAACGGTTACTGGTTCGAGTCCAGTTGGGGGAGCAGAGAAGTAGCAGGTCAGGCCCGGTATCCACCGGGCCTTTTCTGTTTCGTGCGGAATACGTGCGGAATCCGAGCGGGTCGCCCGGCATACAAGTCGGCCCCGCTCGGTGTTCGTAGCACCGCCGGGGCCTCGATCCACGGAGGTAACCGTGAACCGTCCCCGCACTCTATCCCTCGTTGCCCGCGTGGCGACATTTCTACTCGCGATGTACTTCGTTCCGCTGACGGTCATGGCCGTCTGCATCGAGCTCGGGTGGCACGCATGATCGTGCCGACCACCGAGCCGGCCGAACTCCTGATTCGCCACGCCTGGGACCTCTACGAGCAAGACACCGAGTGCGACCACGCGGCCGAACTGCGTCACGCCGTCTGGCAGCTCGAGGAGGCCGTCGACTACGACCACGACGACGTGACGCGGCTTGCCCGCCGGGTCGTGCAGGCCCTCTCTACAGCGACCGGGGAAGAGGTCGACGACATCCTGTCACCAATTGGTGACGTCGCCGCATGGTTGGGGCTGGACCAGTGAGCGTGTACAACGCCGGGGTGCGTGCCGCCCGCGAGGAACTCGCAGAGCGTGCAGCCACGTCAGGCGATGACGAGCAGCACGTCGCCGAGCAGATGCTGGCGACAATGACGTTGCGAGACGACGACGATTTCGAACAGGGCTACCGCGACAAGCTCGCGGACGTGCTTAACCGGTGGTGCAAGCACTGTCGGCGGGTGTTCGACGTCCCCAACTATTGGCGGACGTGCCCCGAGTGTCTGCCCATCGAATACGCCGATGGGGAGGGATACACGATTCTTGACGACCACCGCATATTCGAGATGGTCGACGGCTACTTCATTCACACACTCATCGGGTCCGAGGGCGGCGAACTGCTCTACGTCGTTGATGGCGATGACAAGAATGCACCCTGCAAAGGCCTTCCAGTCCCGGACCACGAACATCTCGGCAAGCTCCCCGCCAAGTACACGATCAACGTGTTGCGCGCGAAGTGTGGCCGCATGACCCGCTCGGGCAAGCCATGCCGCAATGGCCCGTGGTGCCGACTGCACCGCTGCTAATGGATTGGGGGGTACTCGACAGCGAGTACCCCTAATCGAGAAAGTCTACGGTAGACGTTCTCGTCAGGCCGCCCGGGCAATTCGCCGCCCCATACCCCGCTCGGCGAAATTGCCGGGCATCGCCCGAGATGCACTTCCCCGTTCGGCAGGGTCTTGACGAGAGCAAGACCGTATCGAAGCCCCGCCCAACGGACTTCGCGGGCGCAGGCGAGAAGTCCATCTCGAAAAGTGGTCAATCTGACCACTTCCCGGCACCGGGAAGCTAGCCCTGACGGTCGACCACCGCCGTAACAGCAGTGGTTGCCGGGTTCGACTCCCGGCGGGGCACTAAGCGCGCACCAACCACCCTGACCGCGTGCGCCCGTCGTCATCGCCTCGCCCGACGAAAACCAGCAGGCTCCCCGTAGCCCAGTCGTACGCCGGGGACGTACGCCACCGCTCGTGTCGTCGCGAAACACGAGCTGGTGCCATGACGAGAACACCTGTCCATCGGACACGGTGCTAGCAGTCGTGGCCTGACGCGATAGGTAGGCAAGGTTCGTGGGACGTTCGGGATGGGGTACAGCTTCTGCCACCCGTAGGGTGTCAGTCCCGTTCCTCTGGTCAGACCCGAGTGTCATCCGGGAGTTCGTTGCGGCCCAGTAGGCCGCCCTCTACGCCCCCGACTTCCGAAACCTCGCCGTATCGACCGGCACCAGCCGGCCCGAAGAGGTCGCAGGCTTCGACTTCCTGGCCGCCCGCAACCGCAGAATCTCGGCCTTCACGCGCTCCAACTGACCATTCATGTTGCCGCGCAGCTGGGGCATGTCCGTGAACGTCTCGGCCAGCAGCCGGTACCGAATCTCAGCCTCAGCCAGCTCATCGCCAGCGGCCATCGCCGCGCTCAACGTGTCGTACTTACGCGCCATGACTCTCGGGCTCCCAATCGAATCGAGGATTCACATACGTCGGACGGACGGTCGGCCCTGTAGGAGCACGGCCCGCCGACTTCTCGCGGTTGCACTGCCGACACACGCCGGCACAGTTGTCCAACGCGTCGGCCTCGAGCACTGACCAACCCATATGCCGAGCCTCCTCAGACGAAACGATGTGGTCGACCTGAAACGACCGCGGATCAAGAGGGGGCGCGTCGTAATCGATCTGCCCATTGGCGGACTGGCAGTCCGCCGTGATCTGGAGGGCGCAAGGTGCATTACCGTCGCGCCTGCGAACCTCGGCGCGACGACGGTTACGGATAGTGGTCGAAGCGAACGGCATCGAGCCTCCATTTCGTTGGCGGAACCCATGGCGGGTCGCGCAGGTTTTCAAGTACTACAGGTGCCCTTGAACCCAGGGGGGAGGGGGTCACACACACGGAGGCCTATGACCACGAGGGGCCGGTTTGTGCTGGTCAGGGGTCCCTGTCCCCTGGGGTTTGTGGGTGCGCAGCCGGGGCGCAGGTGCATCCTTGAGGCCCGAAATAGCCTCGTCGTGGGATGTCCTTGCCGTGTCTCATGTGTCGCGGTTTGACGCCTGCGGCTGCGCGGTTTGTGCGGGCTATTCGGGTGCGGTGACGGTGAACTTGCCGATGCGGTTGGGTTTGACGACGTTGGCTCCGAAGCGCCAGATGCAGCGGACGGCGATGCTGTCGGCGGCGAAGTAGGCGTGTTCGCTGATGGAGACTTCGACGTTGCCGACGGCGCTGACGACGGCGGTTTTGTCGATGACGAGGCCGCTTCCGCTTGGTGCTGCGGGGGTGACGAGGACGGGAAGGTCGAGGAGGAACTTCTGGGCGTCGGTCGCGCCGGTGCCGAGCAGGCTGGTGTTGTAGTCGGCGGCGGTCTTGAACTTGCGCAGTGATGCCCATGCGGTGGGTGACAGGACGATGTGCGATGGGTCGGCGCCGTTGCCCGCGAGGGTTGCGAGGAGGTCGACGAGGCCGTCGAGGCTATCGGCTACGGCTCCCCCGTTGACGATGCCGGGGATGTTGAGCAGCCCGGCGGGTGGTGTGACGGCGGGACTGGTCGGTGCGGCCTGCGCGATGTAGGCGGTGTTGCCGGCCTTGGTGACGGCTCGGGCGACGGACGCCGACAGCAGCTCGGATGCGTTGGGCTGGGCGAACTGTTCCCGGCTGAGCCGGATGATCTGTGCGACCTTGCCGGTGTGCACCAGGGCTTCACTCAGGCCGGGGTTGGCCTCGTCGATGGTCACACCTTCTGCGGTGAACGAGGCCGTGGCGTCGTCGACGTACTGGACGCGGACGGCGGGGGCGTCGCCTTCGATGGTGCCTGAGACGGTGGAGGTCTCGAGGATGAGCGCGTCGGGGACGGCGTCGGCCGGGGGAACGGCGGTGAGGTCGGGGCTCCAGGCTTTGGCGCTGGTGATTGTGGTTTCGACAGCCATTGTTGTTCCTTACGGGGTGTGGGAACGCGGCGAGCCGCGCACCTGTGAGTGGTTCTCGGTGCGCGGCTCGCGTCGATCCGTTGCCCGCGTGGGCGGTATGTCGTCGAACCTGGTGTCTCACCGCGGTTCTGGTGGTGATTGTACTACTTGTTGAAGGCGTCTTTCCACGCGTTGTGTGTTGACCGGTCTGCGCCGGTGCCTTCGCGGGGTACGACGGGTCCGCGCTTTTTGCGTTCTCCCGCACCGAGTTCGAGGCCGAGCTTCTCCTTGGCGGCGTGGGCGGCGGCTTTCACTTTGTCGGGGCTGACGAGTCCGGTGTCGTCGAGGAGGTCGGTGAGGTTGATGTCGGCTGCCCAGAGCGCGTCAGGCTTGTGGATCACGTCGGCGGCGAGGCGTTCGGCTTCGGTGCGTTGCAGTGTTTCGAGCAGGCCGGCGAGGGTGTCGCGTTCGGCTTCGGTTTCGCGGAGTTGGACGCGGTAGCGCGCTTCGCGTTTGCTCTGCGGTTCGGTGCCCTCCGGCTGGGAGTCAGGCTCTGGCTGAACCTCGGTTGCCGGGTCCTGCGGGGACCCGTCTGCGGTCTGGTCAGATTCGGTTGTGCTGTCGTTGATTTCAGTACTCATTGGTTCTCCTGTGTTGGGGACGGCTGCTGTGGCGTAGAAGAGCGGGGAGCGCCAGTAGCGTGTCATCGGTTGAGCAGATGTGCGGGCGTACAGTTCTCGCTGTAATTGCCTATCCATTGCGGCGGGGCTGCGAGGTCGCCGTCACGGCGTGATTGATCTCGGCACGTTCGGGTGTTCCAGGGCAATCCCGCCCGCTCCACCCGTTCCTTGCAGCCGCTGAGCCAGTCGACGTGGGCGTGGAGGATGTCGACGATTTCGGCGGCCATGTCGGCTGCGGCGGTGGCATGCTCCACGCTTCCGTCCCACGGTCGGCCTGTGTATTCCTCGCAATGGCGGATCAGGTTGTCGAGGTGTTCGGGGTTCATCGCTGGTGTCCCTTTCCGAGGATTTCGAGGACGCGTGGGGTGAGTCCGGGGGTGTTTTCGGTGACGTCACCGGGAACTTGGGTTTCGGTTGTAGCTGCGGGGAACGCGTGGGGAACAGTCTCCTGTTCGTGCTGGTCAGGCGTGTTCCTCTGTTCCTGGGTATAGGGGTCGGGGAACGGGGAACATGAGGTGTCAGCCGCTCGTTCCGTGTTCCGTTCCTGTTCCTCGGGAACAGGGATCGTGAGGTGTTCGCCGGCCCGCAAACCTTTGAGAGCGGCGTTCGCGCGATTGCTGCCCCAACCCATTCGCTCCTTCACGTCGCGAACAGTCTCGGGCTGCGGATCAAGCGCAGCCAGAGCAGTCACGTCTGCGAGTGGGGCCGACTCGGATAGTCGTTCCCCCGCGAGTGGCGCTCGTAGCTTCCACGCGATGGAGGAACCGTCACCGACTCCCATCTCAAAGATTCCGGCGGTCGGTTCTTTTGAGCCCTCGTCGAGGTGCGCATGTTCACGGACACCTCCATGGCGGTCTTTGTTGACGGTGATGACCGCCGACCCACCACGTCCTGGGGTGAACGCGCTTCGGATACGGACCCGAAGCGCGGCACCGTCGATAGCGCGTCGTTTCGCGCCCGTGCCAGTCGCCCCGTACCGCTGCGACTCAGTCGACTTGGAAACGTGGTCGATGAGTACGACACACGCGCCTAGCTTGGCCAGGCGAGTGGCAACCTGACGGTGAACGCGGGTGTAATCGTCCGACGAGTTCGAGTCGCCGCGGAACAAGGGCACCAGTTCGCCTACGGAGTCGATCACCACAATGGTGGGCCGCCACTCTTCGCAGTCAGCGACGACGGCCATCACCTCGTTTGCCCCTTCGGGTTCGGCGTACCGGAACCGTTGAGGATCGGCGAGCACCTGGCGCGGTGCCCCGAGTCCGACGAGACGGTTGGCCACGGATCGGACCCCGTTGTGGTCGAGATCGAGGAAGAGCCCACGTCCAACTGGGCTGCGCAGTTCTTCGGCGATAGCGGCGAGACTGAGCCACGTCTTGCCTCCTTCGGGTTCGCCGAAGACGGAGTTCACAGCCTCTCCGTACAGCAGCCCGTGGCCGTCGAGTCGGGTCAGAAAGTCCGGTTCGGGAGACGCGGGCAGAGTGCCGGAGAACAGTCCAGCGATGTCGGCATAGGTACCGTGAACAGTCATGCGCTCACCCGCCCAATGTAGGCACCAGATCGCAGTGCTTGATCGCGGTCCCGGACTCGGCGGGCAACGTCTGACCAGTTCGCAGCCTGGGCCACCTCGATAGCGGTTGCCTTGGCGGCACATCGGCGGGCATCGAGCGCTGCGAGTTCGTCCTCGAGGACGGCGCGTGTGCCTGCGGTGAGGACGGCAATGAGCTTGGCCTGGTCGCCGTCTGCGAGCGCACACCATGCGGGTGAGCCTGCGTCGGGGGTCGGTCCGCCAGCACGACCGACGAGCCGTTGCACGTACTCGCGAACTTCTGTGTAACGGTCAGGCATCAGCGACCACCCGCTTACGGCAGTCGGGACCAACGCCTAGGACGCGGGATCGTTTAGCAGTCAGAGGCTTTCCGCACACACGGCACACCACGGCGAGGACATAGTGGCCGTCGCGCAACGCCGCTAACATGAGTCGGTCGGCAGGCTCCAAGTACGCGTCAAGGTTGATAGAATCGACCTCGAGATTCCGCCCGCCTGCTGAACTCTCACGCTCGCCCTCGGTTGCCCGGCCGGGGGCGGCGGCATTTCCGGGGCTCATTCGATGTCACCGCCGATCTCATCGGCCTGGTGATCGATGACGCCGAGATCTTCGAGTTCGGCGAACTGCGCGTAGTCGGGACCGCTCATGCTGCACCCCCGAACGGGGTCATGGAAGCGTCGATCTCGTTGAGATCGAGGCGGATCATTCTGGGGCCGTTACGGTAGCCGCGTAACCTGCCGTCAGCGATCATCTGACGAACAGTGCGCGTGCTTACTCCGAGGTACTCGGCGGCTTCGTTCGGATTGGCCCATCGGCGCTGAGGCGAATTCGATACAGAGGGTTTGGGTTTGGACACGTGGTACTCCAAAGGCAAGGATCTTTGCGGGGGACCCGTCATTACCGTTGACGTACACGTATCCGGAGAAGGTGACTCTCCGGGCCGTCACTTAACCGCTGACGTTCACGTAACTCCGACTGTAGCAAACTATTTCCGCGTGGTGCCGCACAACAGCTATTGCGTGTCGCCACCGACGAGTTTCGACAGCGCCTCGGCAATCTTCTTGTCGCGACCCTTCGCCGCGTGCTGGTACTTCATCGCCGCCGATACCGTCGAATGACCAAGGCGCTGTTGAAGTTCAGCGAGAGTGGCGCCCGTGAGAGCTGCCAGGACAGCGCCGGTATGGCGGAGGTCATGAAACCGGAGGTCGTCGCGGCCAGCAGCCCGACGAGCGGGGTAGTACCAGCGGTACAGCGAGGTAGGGGTGAGGTAGCCGCCGTTGCCGGCCTCGAATAGCAGTGCGTCGCGGCCTCGCCCGACGTGTTGCTCTAGGTGGTCGGTCGCGAGCGGAATCAGGTGCGGCGGAATGTGGACGACACGGACGCCGGCCTCAGACTTGGGAGTCGTCACGACGTACTGCCCATCGGCGCGACGGATTGCTGCTCGGGTGATCGACACCGTACCGTTCGCGACGTCAATGTCCTTGCGTCGCAACTCGATCAGCTCGCCGTAGCGTAGCGCGCACCAGGCGGCGAGCTGCACCATGAGGCGCAGTCGTTCGGGCATGTTCTCGACAATCGTCATCAGTTCTTCGACGGTCGCAGGTGTCGTGCGTGACTTGCGTTGGGCCGATCCGGCTCCCTCCACGCGGCAGGGGTTCGCGTCGATGTACTCGGCGCTCACAGCCGAACTCATGATCGTCCGCATCAGGGAGTATGCATGGGCTCGCATCGTGGCCTTGGTCGGCAGGAGATGCGCGTGCCACTGGCGGACCATCGCGGGAGTGATCCCGTCGAGGGTTGAGTCTCCGAACTCGGGCACCAGGTGCCGGTCGAGGAGTTCGCGGTAGTGGTCACGCGTCCTGGTCTTGAGAGGTCGGCCACGCACGGTGCGGGTCTCGAGCCACTCGTCGGCGTAGTCGCCGAACAGGGGAACGGCGGGACGGTCGGCGTCGACCGGGTTCCACAGATTGCGGTCGATCTCGCGCCGTCGGTCGGCGAGCCACGCCTCGGCGTCGAGCTTGGTCTCGAAAGTGGAGGGGCCTTATGAAGCGCACCGTCGGGGCCGGTGTAGTTCGCCTGATATCGGCCACTCGGAAGCTTTCGGAGTCCGCCGAACGCGCGCCGGGTCCGTCTCTGTGCCATGCGATGTCCCCTCGGCGTGCAGAATACGTGCAGAATCAGCTTACAGAAACTTCCGCTTGCTTCCGCAACGTGCACAAGTTACTGTCAGGCGTGTTGGCAGGTCACAGACGTGAACATGCTGACCAGCGGCCCGATCGACACTTCGCTCCGTTTACTGGTTCGAGTCCAGTTGGGGGAGCAGAACGAGAAGCCCGCCCCTGCGAAAGCAGGCGGCGGGCTTTTTCGTCGGCCCGTGAACCCACCCTTTTTCGGCAGAATCACCACCCTGCGACGGGGCGGGTTTGCCGAAAAAGGGTGGGTTTGGCGAGGGCGTCAGACTGCGTCTGGACGTCGTGCGTCGTACTCCGCCTGCGCTTCCAGAACCGTCGGCATGCTGCCCTGCACCAGATCGATCAACCCTTGCAGCTGGTCGGCGACCTGCCGCCCGAGCGGGGTGAGGTGGTACTCGACCTTCGGCGGGATCGCCTCCAGGACGGTCCGCACGATCATGCCGTCGCGCTCGAGGTTCTGGAGCGTCTGCGACAGCATCCGTTCACTCACGCCGTCGACGCGGCGTCGTAGGGCGCTGAAGCGATAGTTGCTCTCTCTCAACGCGATCAGAACCAGTGTGCCCCAGCGGCCGGTGACCGTCTGCAGCGTCGACCTCGAGGAGCAGTCGCGTGCGAAGACGTCGGCTTCGAGGGTCGGGTCGTGGTCGGACATGGACCCCAGGTTAGCGAAGGTCACACCGATACGCTAACCATCGGTGTTGCACTTACGAAAAGTAAGTGGCAGTGTGGGCGCCGACCGCAACGACAAGGAGAACGACATGACCACAGCAGTGACAGGCGCAACCGGGCAGCTCGGCGGGCTGGCGATCGGTGAACTCCTCGCGCGGGGTGTTCCCGCCGCGGACATCGTGGCCGTCGTGCGCGACGAGGCGAAGGCCGCCGACCTCGCGTCGAAGGGCGTCCGGATTCGCGTCGCCACCTACGACGATCCGGCCGCGCTCCGACGCGCACTCGACGGTGTCGACAAGCTGCTCCTGGTCTCGGGTTCGGAGGTCGGGCGTCGAGTTCCCCAGCACACCAACGTGATCGAGGCGGCGGAGGCGAACGGAGTCGGGCTGATCGCCTACACCAGCCTTCTCAATGCCTCCACGAGCGGCCTCGCATTGGCGCCCGAACACGTCGCCACCGAGAAGAGGCTGGCGGAGTCGTCGATCCCGGCGGTGTTCCTCCGCAACGGCTGGTACTGGGAGAACTACCTCCAGTCCATCGGGCAGGCGGTCGCCACCGGCACGCTGCTCGGTGCTGCGGGTGACGGCAAGGTCGCAGGTGCGGCCCGAGTCGACTATGCCGCCGCGGCCGCCGCGGTCCTGACCTCCGACGCCGACCAGGGCGGCAAGATCTACGAACTCGGCGGCGACGAACGTCTCACCTACGCCGAACTCGCGAAGGTGATCGGTGACGTCGCCGGCAAGACCGTCGAATACCGGGATCTGCCGGAAGCCGACTACGCCAAGGTGCTCGCCGACAACGGCATCCCCGAGCAGTTCGCCGCCGTGCTGGCCGGCTCCGACGCCGGTATCGCCCGCGGCGAACTCGACACCACGTCCGGAGATCTGCAGGCGCTGATCGGGCGGTCGTCGACGCCGGTCGCCGAGATCGTCAGGGCCGCCATCTCCTGAGGAGCACTGCACCGATGAGTTCTGCTGCGATTGACGAGTCTGTCCTGGTTGGATTGCCCGACGACGACAGAAATGGATGGCCATGCCGCAGCTACTCAGAGTGCAGAACTTCGGGGTCTCGCAGGACGGGATCGGTGCCGGTGAGAATCAGACCTTCGAGAGGCCCTTCGGCGACACCGTCGAACCCTGGGAGCTGATGTCGTGGGCCGGCGCCACCGCGAGCTGGCCCAACCGCACCGACCCCGGCGGCTCGCGGGGACTCGACGACTACTTCACCCGCGACTTCACGCACAGCATCGGCGCGGAGATCATGGGCCGCAACAAGTTCGGACACCAGCGCGGTCCGTGGACCGACCACGAATGGCAGGGGTGGTGGGGCGACGAGCCGCCGTTCCACACCCCGGTCTTCGTCCTGACCCACCACATCAGACCGTCGTTCACTTTGGGTGAGACCACTTTCCACTTCCTCGAAGCCACGCCGGCCGAGGCGGCGGAGAAGGCGAAGGCTGCGGCCGACGGCAAAGACGTTCGGATCGGCGGCGGCGTGAGCACCGTGCGCGAGTTCCTCGACGCCGACCTCATCGACACTCTGCACGTCTCGGTCGCGCCCGTCACGTACGGCAAGGGGCTGCGCCTGTGGGATTCGCCGGAGGACCTCGAAGACCGCTTCGAGCACGAGGTGATCCCGAGCCCCAGCGGAGTCACCCACCATTTGTTCTTGCGCAAGTAGTCTTTCGCCAACCCCCCCGGAATGTGTGGGCCGACCGGCGTAGTTGTAGGGGACATGACGGAACTCGCCGGCAAGGCCAAGACTCTGCTCGAACTCCACAAGCCCGGAGACCCGGTGATCCTGCCGACGGTGTGGGACGCGTGGTCGGCGAACCTGGCGGTGTCCGCCGGGTTCACCGCACTCACCGTCGGCAGCCACCCGGTGTCGGACTCGATCGGCAAACCCGACAACGAGGGCATCACCTTCGACGAGCTGACCACCCGGATCAAGCAGATCACCGCGGCGGTCGACGTACCGATCTCCGTCGACATCGAATCCGGCTACGGCGAGGACCCCAAGACCCTGATCGACGGCCTCATCGAGGCCGGGGCCGTCGGACTCAACATCGAGGACACCGTCCACAGCGAAGGCGGCCGACTCCGCGAAGCGCAGGAACACGCCGACTTCGTGGGCGCTCTGCGCGCAGCGTCCGATGCCACCGACGTCCATGTCGTCATCAACGCCCGCACCGACCTGTTCCTCAAGCAGGTCGGCGACGAGTCCGACCGCGTCGACCGCGCCATCGCCCGGATGAAGCTCTGCGCGGAGGCCGGAGCCGACGTGCTCTATCCCGTCGGATTCCACGACGACGCGACGCAGAAGCGGCTCACCGAGGAACTCCCGCTCCCGGTCAACGCCATCGGGCACCCGACCCAGAACAACAAGGCGGCGCTCGCCGCGCTCGGCGTCGGGCGCGTGAGCTTCGGGCCGCTGTTCCAGATGGTGCTCGCCGAACGTGCCGCCGAGGTCCTCGCGCCCTGGAAGTAGTCCGACGGCACGTGTCGTGGATCGTGACGGTCGACGCCACGTTTCGCGACTTCTGCGAACTGGGCGGAAACGGCGCCGGGCGAATCGGGCACAAGTGTCAGAAGCCGGGCTTACCGTCGGGACATGGCACTCACGAAGAGCGAACGAGAAGCATTTCTGGCAGAACCGCACGTCGCGGCGCTGTCGGTGGAAGCCGAACCGGGCAGGGCACCGCTGACGGTGCCGATCTGGTACCACTACACACCCGGCGGGCGACCCTGGGTGCTCACCGGCACCGAGTCCCGGAAGCTGAACCTCATTCGCGCTGCGGGAAGGTTCACCCTGATGGTCGACGAGGTGGCGCCGCGGCTGCAGTACGTCTCGGTGTCCGGCAACGCCGTCGACATGGTCGCCGGAACCCGAGACGACCTGCGCGAGATGGCATCTCGTTACCTCCCGCCCCAGGCCGTGGAGCCGTACATCGAGATGGCGGAGAAGGAGCACGGCCCGCAGACCAAGCTGTACCTCGAACCCGAGCAGTGGGTGTCGCTCGACCTCGGCAGCCTCGGAGATCTGCCGGCGGTATGACGCCGGACACAATGCCCCACGCGGCATCGCTACATTGAACGCATGCCGAAGCCTCGCCAGACCTCCGACGCCCCCACGGTGACGCCCGACGTCGAAGACGGCGTGACCTCGCTCGACGGCGAGCAGTTCCTGCAGGCAAACCGCACGAACCGGGACAAGTACCGCGCCGAGGCGGAGGCCAAGGCGGCGAAGGCCGCCCGCAAGGCGGCGCGCCGCGGAGACCGAGAGCCGGCCGCCGAGGACGATGACGAGCAGGACGCCACCGAGCAGGACGACGCAGACGCCGCGAGCACGACGTCGGGGGAGTCCGCCGCGGACCGTGCTCCCCGCAAGCTGGACCCGACAGCCGCTACCAGCGGAAACAGTCGTTGGACCGGGTGGGCGACGAGTCTCGGGAAGAAGACCTGGGCGGTCGTCGCGCTGGTCGCCGTGGCCGTCGTGCTCGCGGCGTCGACCGCCGTTCTGGCCGTCGCCTACGTCAACGCCGACAGTCGTGCGGACACCGCGGTGAGCACAATCGACACGACGATCCTCGACACCGCCCGCAAGTACGCCACCGAGATCACGACCTACAACTCGGCCGACTACTCCGACCTGGACCGTCGTATCCGCGAGATCTCGACGACCGCGTTCACCCAGACCTACATCGAGTCCTCGCAGGACGCCCGAAAAGGCTCCACCGAAGCGGAGGCAGTGTCGACCGCGAAGGCCGACAACGCCGGGATCATGTCCCTCGACGACGGGAAGGCCGTCGTGCTGGTGACACTCGACCAGACCATCAAGTCGCCGCAGACCGCGCAGGAGTTCCCCGAGGGATTCCCGTACCAGTCGCGCGTCCAGGTGACTCTGGTGCAGAAGGACGGTCGGTGGCTGATGGACGACTTCGCGGTGCTGTAGGGCGGGTTTCGACGCGACGCCTCGCTGCGCTCGGTGTCGGCTCAACCGGCGGGGGGCGGCTCCTCGCTGCGCTCGGTGTCGGCTCAACCGGCGGGGGGCGGCTCCTCGCTGCGCTCGGTGTCGGCTCAACCGGCGGGGGGCGGCTCCTCGCTGCGCTCGGTGTCGGCTCAACCGGCGGGCAGGGCCGTATCGAGGTCAGTCCTTCCCGCCCAACAGGATTCGGGCCGACAATGCCTCGATGCGTTCGGGGGACGGTTGCGGCTGCAGCCGCGACAGGTCGGTGACGACGTTGAGCGCGGCGTGCACCAGGAAGCGGGCGTGGGTGATCGAGAGGTTTTCGCGTTCGCGGCTCACCCAGGTGGCCCACTCTTCGACCGTGATGCGCTGCTGGTTGCGCAGCGCGGCCCGTGCCTCGGGCGTCGCGTGCCCGATCTCGGTCTCGTAGACGCTGATCAGATCGGTTGTGCTGCAAGTCAGTTGAACGTACCGGCGAATCATGCCGAGGATCGCCTCATGCGGCGTCGTCGAGGCGGCGAGGGCGTCGGAGATCGCGGTGGTGACGCGGTCGGTCGCCCGCCAGAACGCGGCCTCGAGGATGGCGACCTTGCTGGGGAAGTGGCGGTACACGCCCGACGCCGGCAGGTCGGCGGCATGGGCGATGTCCTCGATGGTCACGTCGCGGAATCCGCGGGCGGCGAACAGATTGATCGCCTCGGTCAGGATGATCTCGCGTTTCGCGGCCGGTGCGAGCCCGTGAACGCCGGGCGCTGCTGGTTGCACCGGACCGGGGAGGTCGACGTCGAGCAGGTTGAACGCGGCGTCGGGGATCAGGGTGGTGACCTCGCGTGCGGGCAGCGACGCCCTGTGTGTGGTCGGACTGGCGGCGACACTGGTCATCGCGGCGGCGATCAGATTCGCGTCGGCGTCGCCGAGGCCGGGGCGGAGTCGTCGGGCGGCCGCCCGGACGCGCCGGTGCTGATGCACCACGACGTCCCGGACGATCGCCAGGTCGGCGGGCTCGAGGTACCGCGACTCCCACCGGTACAGGCCGCCCTTGCGGCGATTCTCGAAGGAGGCGGCCGTGATCGCCACGAGCAGCGCGCGCAGTTCGTCGTCGCCGTCGGTGTCCACCGCGTCCAGCGCCGACCGCAGGGATCGGGCGAGGGCGGAGGTGGTCTCGGCGAACAGTGCGTACTTGTTCGGGAAGTGACGGTAGAGCGCGGGCGCGGAGATGCCGACCGCCTCGGCGATGTCGTCGAGCCGTACCGCGTGATAGCCGCCGTCGCTGAACGCCTTGGCGGCCGCGTCGACGATGAGTCGTCTGCGGTCGGCCGGGCGGCGTCGTCGGGTGCCCGGCGCATCGGTCTGGGACGTCTCAGATGTCGACGTCCCCGGGCGCACGGTCATGGCGACCCACTCTAGCCGGATACGACGTTCACGAGACATTTTCCGGGGCTCGAGGCAAAAACTGCAGGAAGGGTCCCTAAGTGGCGAGAATAAGTTAACCTGAATTCTCGTGATCTGCGTCGCATTGTGGTAGTAATCTAGGCGATGGCACAGATGCGACAAGTTGTGTCTATCCAACCGGTCACGAGTGGGGAGAACAGTGAGCGACGAGATCAGCCAGAAGGCAATCGTGACCTCGGTCGACGACCGTGGGGTCGCGCGGCTGACGATTTCCCGTCCGGAGAAGATGAACGCTCTGGACACCGAGGCCAACCTCGGCATCAAGGCCGCAATGGAGGAGTGGTCCGAGCGCGACGACGTCCGGGTCATCGTCATCGACGGGGCCGGCGGCAGTTTCAGCGCCGGAGCGGATGTGGTCTCGATCAACTCCCAGTCCGCCGGTAACGGCGCCTCGGGCCTCGACGCCGGGCAGGCGCGCGGAATCATCTCGGCCGGTTCCGAACTCGCACGCGCGGTGCGATCGGTCCAGGTCCCGGTCATCGCCTCCGTCGACGGACCGGCCGCGGGGATCGGTGCCTCCCTCGCGCTGGCTGCCGATCTCATCTACACGACGCAGCGGTCGTACTTCCTGCTCGCCTTCATCAACATCGGCCTGATGCCCGACGGCGGCGCGTCGATGCTGTTCGCCTCGGCGGTGGGCCGCGTCCGCGCCAACGAACTGGCTCTTCTCGGTGAGAAGCTCCGTGCCCCGGAAGCCCTCGCCGCAGGCCTGATCAACGGGGTCTACGACGACCGGCCCGCCCTCGACGAAGCCGTCGAGAAGGTCACCGCGAAGCTGGCCGGCAAGAGCCGCTCCGCGCTGCGCCTGACGAAATCGGCCCTCGACGCCCACACCATGTCCGGCTTCGACGCCGCCATCGAACGGGAGCTCGAAGGCCAGACCGAACTGCTGCAGTCGCCGGAGTTCCAGGCCGCCATCGCCGCTTTCGCCGGCGCCAAGAAGTGAGCCTCGGTCCACGCCGAAGACATAGCGCCACAAACGTTTTCACCCATCGCTCGACACGACGACAGACAACAAGGAGACCGATCGTATGACCGCGACCGTCGACACCGTCACCGACCTCGCCACCGAACCGCTGCGCTCGCGCCGCAATCACTGGAACAACCAGGTGAAGCGCCACGCGTTCATGAACCCCGACGGCGCGGCGCTGAAGTTCCTGGGAAATGTCACCACCTGGAAGCAGCTCGACGAGCGGAGCCGCGGCTTTGCCGCCGCCCTCACGCGTCGTGGAGTCCAGTTCGGTGACCGCGTCCTCGTCGTCCTCCTGAACCGCAGCGAATACGTCGAAGCGGTGATGGGCGCCAACCTGATCGGCGCCATCCCGGTGCCGGTGAACATCCGCATGAGCCCCGCCGAGATCGCCTTCCTGGTCAACGACAGCGGTGCGAAGGTCATCGTCACCGAGACCCTGCTCGCCCCGCTGGCCGATGCCGTCGCGGCGTCGACCAACGCGATCGACCACATCGTCGTCGTCGGCGGATCGGACAAGGAGAGCCACCTCGACTACGAGGCGCTCGTCGCCGAGGACTCCTCGGATCTGCCGGAGATCGATGTTCCCGAAGAGACCGTCGCACTGATCATGTACACCTCGGGCACCACCGGAAAGCCCAAGGGCGCCATGCTCACCCACACCAACCTGCAGGCGCAGGCCGCGACTTGTATGCAGGCCCTGCACACCCGGTCCGACGACATCGGCTCGTGCGTCGCCCCGATGTTCCACATCGCCGGCCTCGGCGCGATGGCGCCGCTGTTCTACATGGGCGCGCTGTCGGTCATCCACCCGCTCGGTGCCTTCGACCCGAACGACATGCTCGACACCATCGAGAAGGAGGGCACCACCTCGATCTTCCTGGTGCCCGCCCAGTGGCAGGCCGTGTGCGCCGCACAGCAGGCGAAGCCGCGTGACCTGAAGCTGCGCGTCATCAGCTGGGGCGCCGCCCCCGCGTCGGACACCGTGCTGCGCGCGATGAACGAGACCTTCCCCGACGCACTGAACGTCGCCGTCTTCGGCCAGACCGAGATGTCGCCGATCACGTGCGTGCTCGAGGGCAAGGACGCCCTGGACAAGATCGGTTCCATCGGCAAGGTCGTGCCCGCGGTGACCGCGCGCATCATCGACCCAGAGGGCAACGACGTCGCGCAGGGTGAGGTCGGCGAGATCGTCTACCGCGGACCCAACATGATGAAGGGCTACTGGCAGAACGAGCAGGGTACCGCCGACGCCTTCGCCGGTGGCTGGTTCCACTCCGGCGACCTCGTGCGCCAGGACGAGGACGGCTTCATCTACGTCGTCGACCGCGCCAAGGACATGATCATCTCGGGCGGCGAGAACATCTACTGCGCCGAGGTCGAGAACGCGCTCTTCGGTCACCCGAGCATCAGCGAGGCCGCGATCATCGGTCGCGCACACGAGAAGTGGGGCGAGGTGCCGGTCGCGGTCGTCGTCCTCGCCGCCGGGGTGGAGGACCTGACCCTCGCCGATCTCGAGCCCTACCTGAACGAGAACCTGGCCCGCTTCAAGCACCCGAAGGACCTCGTCATCGTCGACGAGCTGCCGCGCAATGCCGGCGGTAAGGTCGTGAAGCCGACCCTGCGGGCGAGCTACGGCTCGAAGGACGCCGGTCTGGCGAACTGACCGTTCCCATCGCTCTCCGGCCCGTTCCGGGCCCGCGCCGACCGGCGCACACAACCCGACTTGGGCGCGCGCGACCACGCGTGCCCAGGTCGTCGTGTCTCGGCGTCGGATCGATCGATCCGACGGTGACCTGAAGCGATGGAACGCAGACTAGAACACGTTCCAATTTTGTGATTGAGTGACTACAGTCACAAGCGACGGCAACGTCGCTGTGGGCGGACTTCCCGGGGCGAAGTTGTTGCCGGGTTCGAACGGAGGAGACCAGTGAAGACAAAGGGTGCGCTGCTGCGCGAGCACAACAAGCCGTGGGCGATCGAGGAGATCGAGATCGGCGATCCCAAGGCCCACGAGATCAAGATCAGGATGGAAGCGGCGGGCATGTGCCACTCCGACCATCACCTGATGACCGGTGGCATCCCGATGGCCGGATTCCCGATTCTGGGCGGCCACGAGGGTGCGGGCGTCGTCGCCGAGGTCGGCGAGGGTGTCACCGATTTCGAGGTCGGCGACCACGTCGTGCTGTCGTTCATCCCGTCGTGCGGAAAGTGTCCCTCGTGTCAGTCGGGCATGGCCAACCTGTGCGACTTCGGCGCCATGCTGCTGCAGGGTGAAGCCGTGTCGGACAACACCTTCCGTATCCAGACGGCGGCCGGCGAGAACGTCTACCCGATGACCCTGCTCGGCACCTTCGCGCCGTACATGGTGGTGCACGAGGCGTCGGCGGTGAAGATCGACAAGGACATCCCGTTCGAGGTCGCTGCACTGTGTGGCTGTGGCATCCCCACCGGTTACGGCTCGTCGACGCGCAGCGGCGACGTCCGCCCGGGTGAGGACGTGGCGATCGTCGGTGTCGGTGGTGTCGGTACCGCGGCTCTGCAGGGCGCGGTGATCTCCGGTGCCCGCAACGTGTTCGCGATCGATCCGGTGGAGTGGAAGCGTGAGCAGGCGTTGAAGTTCGGCGCCACCGCGGCGTTCGCGTCGGTCGAAGAAGCTGCCATGGCGATCGCGGAGACCACCCACGGCGGTATGTGCCAGAAGGTGATCGTCACCGTCGGCGAGGTCCACGGCAAGGATGTCGACCTGTGGATGGGAATCACCGCCAAGGGCGGCACCTGCGTGCTGACCGGCATGGGCAACATGCTCGAGAGCGACGTGACCCTGAACCTCGCGATGCTGACGCTGCTGCAGAAGAACCTGCAGGGCTCCATCTTCGGCGGGGCCAACCCCAAGCTCGACATCCCGCAGCTGCTCTCGATGTACAAGATCGGCAAGCTCAACATCGCCGACATGATCACCCGTCAGTACCGTCTGGACCAGATCAACGACGGCTACCAGGACATGCTGGACGGTCGCAACATTCGTGGCGTCATCCGCTACACCGAGGAGGATTGGTGAGTCCTGCACTCACCGGCCGGGACGCGGGCACGGGTAACGTGACCCGATGTGTCGGTCCTTGAATCTCTGACGGAATGGCCCGTCGACCATGTGTCGGCGGCGATCATCACCCGCGACGGGGTCGCCGAGGAATTCGGCGACCCCGTTCGCGTCTACGAACTCGCCTCGGTCACCAAACTCCTCGTCGCCGAGACGGTTCTCGTGGCTGTCGAGGAAGGGGCCGTCGAACTCGACGACCCCGCGGGCCCGCCCGGGGCGACCATCGCTCATCTCCTCGCACACGCCTCGGGGCTCGCGTTCGACTCGCGGGAGGTCGAGGCGGGTGTGGGGGAGAAGCGCATCTATTCGAGCGCCGGATTCGAGATCCTGTCCGAGGTGGTGGCCGAGGCGACGGGCATCGCCTTCGATCGGTACCTCGCCGACGCGCTCTGTACGCCGCTCGGAATGGGGTCGACGGAGTTGTACGGCCCGGCCGGCCACGCGGCACGGTCCAGCGTCGCCGACCTGGCGCGTTTCGCTCGGGAACTGCTCGCGCCGCAGATCCTTGCTCCCGAGACGCTCGCGAACGCGACATCGGTGCAGTTCCCGGGGATCGACGGCTTCGTGCCGGGATACGGCAGGCATCGGCCCAACGACTGGGGTCTCGGTTTCGAGATCCGGTCCGAGAAGTCCCCGCACTGGACCGGGGCGGGCAACTCGCCCCGGACATTCGGCCACTTCGGCCAGGCGGGTACCTACCTCTGGGTCGATCCCGACCTGCAGGCCGCCTGCGTCGTTCTGACCGACCGCGCCTTCGGGCCGTGGGCGAAGCCGCTGTGGAGCGAGTTCAACGACCACGTCGTCAGTGAACTTTCGTCACAGAAATGAACTTTTCTCGCACAGAAAACTAGCGCAACACGTGCATCATGGGGCACAATAAATCCCACGAGTGTGATATCCGTCAGTCGCGAGGTGTGTTGGGGAAGACGTTCCTCGTCGACAACGGAGGTGAAAAGGTGCGCAATCTGAACCAGTTTGCGGACATGACAACGGGAGTGGTGTACATCCACTCGGCGCCCGTGGCGCTGTGCCCGCACGTGGAGTGGGCTCTGTCGTCGACCCTGAATGCGCGCGCGAACCTGAAATGGTCGGCACAGGACGCCGACCCGGGTATGCAGCGTGCGACTGTCGACTGGGCGGGGCCGGTCGGGACAGCGGCACGTTTGGTGACCGCTCTGCGCGAATGGTCGGCACTGCGGTTCGAGGTCACCGAGAACGCCAGTGAGGGTGTCGACGGCGAGCGCTACAGCTATGTCCCCGGCCTGGGACTCTGGCGTGGATCGACCAGCGCCAACGGTGACGTCATCATCGGCGAGAACCAGCTGCGTTCGATGATCGAATCACAGCCCGACAGTGCCGGTCTCGCCGGCGAACTCGAAGCAGCCCTAGGCACCGCCTGGGACGACGCCCTCGAGCAGTACCGCATGGGCGGTGCCGGCGCCGAGGTCACCTGGCTGCAGCAGCGGGTGGGCTGACCCTTCGATACGCCCCTCCGCAAGCTCCGAGGCTACTCAGGGAGCGAGGACCTACGCCTGTGCGCGGACTCCTTGGCTACTCAGGGAGCGAGGACCTACACCGGTGCGCAAGCTCCGGGGCTACTCAGGGAGCGAGGACCTACGCCCGTGCGCGGACTCCTTGGCTACTCAGGGAGCGAGGTCCTACGCCTGTGCGCAGGCTCCGAGCGCCCCTCTGGGAGAGGATGTTTCGCCGAGTTGAGTTGAGGGAAAGCAGTACAGCGAGCGAGAGGGAGAAGCTTCCCGGGGAGCGTGGTGAGTTCGCCCCGCGGTCTCAGGGACATACGAGAAACGCCACCGGTGGGAACCGGTGGCGTTTCTCGTATGCGTCGACTGATCAGAGCGGGATGTTCTTGTGCCGGCCGCGTCGGGCGGGAGCCGCCGCGAGTGCGTCGGCGATGATGCTGCGTGTACGGGCGGGATCGATGATCTCGTCCACGACGCCGATCGACTGGGCGCGGCCGACGCCACCGGCGATGGCCTCGTGTTCGGCGGCGAGGCGCTCGTGGAGAGCCTCACGCTCGTCGTCGGGGGCGGCGGCGAGGGCCTTCTTGTGCAAGATGCCGACGGCGGCCTTGGCGCCCATGACGGCGACCTCGGAACCGGGCCAGGCGAAGACGGCGGTGGCGCCGAGGGCACGCGAGTTCATCGCGATGTAGGCGCCGCCGTAGATCTTTCGGGTCACGAGCGTGACGCGGGGGACGGAGCACTCGGCGAAGGCGTGGAGCAGCTTCGCGCCGCGTCGGACGACGCCGTTCCATTCCTGGCCGACACCCGGCAGGTAGCCGGGGACGTCGGTGAGGACGATGAGGGGGATGCCGAAGGCATCGCAGAGCCGGACGAACCGGGAGGCCTTCTCGGCGCTCTCCGAGTTCAGACAACCGCCCATGCGCAGCGGGTTGTTGGCGATCACGCCGACACTGCGGCCGGACAGCCGGCCGAACCCGATGACGATGTTCGGGGCCCACTTGGCCTGCAGCTCTTCGAAACTGGAGATCTCGGTCTCGCCGTCGGCGGCGAGCGCCGTGTCGAGGAGCTTCTCGATGACCGGGTGGACGTCGTAGGCGCGCCGGGCCGACTCGGGCAGCAGGGCCTTGAGGTCGGTGTCGCCGGCGGCGGCCAGTTCGCGGTTGAAGTGGCCCTGCCGGCTGAACGTCGAGACGAGACGTCGTGCGCGCCACAGGGCGTCGGACTCGGAGTCTGCGACGATGTGGCAGACGCCGGACTTCTTGCCGTGGGTGGTGGGGCCGCCGAGCGACTCCATGTCGACGTCCTCGCCGGTGACGCTGCGGACCACGTCGGGTCCGGTGACGAAGACGCGACCGGCCGGAGCCATGATCACGATGTCGGTGAGGGCGGGTCCGTAGGCCGCGCCGCCGGCCGCGAAGCCGACCACAACGGAGATCTGCGGGATGTACCCGGAAGCGCGGACCATGGCCTCGAAGACCTGACCCACCGCGTGCAACGCCTCGACACCCTCGGCGAGGCGGGCGCCACCCGAGTGCCAGATGCCGATGACCGGCGCCTGCTCGGAGATGGCGGTGTCGATGGCGTTGACGATGTGAGCACACCCGACCACACCCATGGCACCACCCATGACGGTGCCGTCGGTGCAGTAGGAGACCGTGCGAACGCCGTTGACCAGGCCGACAGCGGCCTGGACCCCGGACTTGTCGCGAGGATGCAGCAACGACATGGTGCCTTCGTCGAAGAAGTTCGTCAGCCGCAACAGGGGGTCGCGGGGATCGGCGGCTTCTTCGCGGCCGGCCATGGGAGCCAATGTCGTCATCGCAGTCTCCTCCAAGGGTGTCGGGGCGTGGTCCATCTCTGGCACCACCGAGTTCGGCGCGAAGCCGAGGACTCAGTAGCGACCGAAGGCGAGCGCCACGTTGTGCCCACCGAAACCGAACGAGTTGTTGATCGCGTAGTCGATCTGTCCGTAACGGGGTTCACCGTGGACGACGTCGATGTCGCATTCCGGATCCAGGTTCTCGAGGTTGAGGGTCGGCGGGATGACGCCTTCCTCGACGCTCTTGATCGTGAGAACCGACTCGAGCGCACCGACCGCACCGATGGAGTGTCCGAGAGCGGACTTCGGTGCGTACACCGCGGCGTGCTGACCGATCGCGGCGGTGATGCCGGCCGCTTCGGCAGTGTCGCCGATGGGGGTCGACGTCGCGTGCGCGTTGATGTGCGTGATGTCGGACTTCTGGAGGCCGGCGGTCTGCAGGGCCCGGGTCATCGCACGTGCGTTGCCCTGACCGCTGGGATCCGGGGCAACCAGATGGAACCCGTCGGAGGTGATGCCGGAGCCGAGGAGGCGCGCGTGGATGTGCGCACCGCGGGCCCGAGCATGCTCCTCGCGTTCGAGGATCAGCATCGCGGCACCTTCGCCGAAGACGAAGCCGTCGCGGTCCTTGTCGAACGGACGGGACGCGGCAGCAGGATCCTCGTTGCGGGTGCTCATCGCGCGCATCATCGAGAATGCCGCGATCGGCACCGCGTCGATGTGGCCCTCGACGCCACCGGTGACGACCATGTCGGCGTCACCCATGACGATGTGGCGCCACGCGTGTGCGATCGCCTCGGCACCCGACGAGCACGCCGAGACCGGGGTGATGACGCCTGCGCGTGCACCCACGTTGAGGCCGACGACGGCCGCGGGGCCGTTGGGCATGGCCATCGAGACGGCGAGCGGGGACACCTTGCGGTAGTTGCCGGTGGTCTCCATGGCCTGGACGGCGTCGACCATTGCGTCGCCGCCACCCTGACCGGTACCGATGACGACGGCGAGGCGATCCTTGTCGACCTCGGGCTCGCCGGCCTGCGCCCAGAGGCGCTTGCTCAGCACGTGCGCGATGCGCTCGACGTAGGCCATCCGGCGGGCCTCGACTCGCGTGACCTCGTCGGACGGGTCCTTCAGCAGGCGGCCGCCGATGCGCACCGGCAGGTTGTACTTGGTGATGAAATCGTCGGTCAGCTCGCGGATGCCCGACTCACCCGCCAGCAGGTTTTTCCACGTCGAGTCGAGATCCTCGCCGAGCGAGGTGGTCGCCACCATGGAGGTGACGACCACGCTCGGGAAGTTCCCACCCAGCGTCGAGTAGTCGCGGAGGGAGGGGGAGCTCATCAGTTCTGGTCTGCCTCGACCTGAGCCTTGATGGCAGCCGCAGCCTCGGGGTTCTCGCTCTCGAGCTTTTGGATGTAGCCGACGGCGTCACCGACGGTGCGCAGACCGGCGAGATCCTCATCGGGGATCTTCACGCCGTACTTGTCCTCGGTCTGCACCGCGATCTCGACCATGGACAGCGAATCGATGTCCAGATCGTCGACGAACGACTTCTCCATCGTCACCTCGGACGGCTCGATGCCGGTGACTTCCTCGATGATCTCGGCGATGCCGGCAATGAGTTGTTCCTGGGTGGCAGCCACTGTGTGGTTCCCTTTCGTCTATCGGGTGAATTGTTTCCGGAGCGCAGGACGGACCCGGGAGTCCGCGCGCTTGGACACATCGGCGGCGGGCGCCGATATTCCGGGGGTCGCGGACTGACCGCGACCGCTATCCAAGTTCAGTGATCTTCGCGATGTCGCCCGGCTCCTTGAGAGCCAGCGATGGGGTGCCCTTCAGCTCGCGCTTGGCGATCCCCACGAGCGTGCCCGCCGGTGGCAGTTCCACGACGGCGGAGGCCGAGTTCTCACGCAGGTACGCCGAGCAGAGATCCCAGCGGACCGGACTGGTCACCTGGCCTACCAGTTTTGTCAGTGCTTCGGCGCCATTCGTTACAGGCTGCCCGTCGGAGTTCGAGAGCAGCGTGCGAGTCGGGTCGGCCGGGGTGATCTTCGCGGCCGCCGCGGCGACGGCGTCCTGCGCCGGGGCCATGAAGTGGGTGTGGAAGGCGCCGGCGACCGCGAGCTTGCGGATACGGGCCTTCTCCGGCGGGGAGGCGATGAGCTCGTCGATCTTGTCGACGGCACCGGCCGCGACGATCTGGCCGACCGCGTTGCGGTTGGCGGGGACGAGTTCGAGTTCCTCGAGGCGTGCGAGCACGGCGGCTTCGTCACCGCCGAGGATCGCGGCCATGGTGGTCGGCGCGAGGGCGCAGGCCTTGGCCATCTCGGCACCGCGGATCGCGGCGAGGGTGACGGCCTCGTCGGCCGAGATCACACCGGTGATGGCGGCGGCGGCGAGCTCGCCGACCGAGTGGCCGGCGACGACCGCGTCCGCGGGCAGTTCGCCGTTCTTACGCACCTCGTCGAAGGCGAGGAGAGCCGCGACGACGACCAGCGGTTGGGTCACCGCGGTGTCGGTGATCTCCTCCGCGGTGGCGGTGGTACCGAGCCGTTCGAGGTCCAACTGGGTGAGCTTGGACCACGTGGCGATCTGGTCACGGGCGCCGGGCAGATCGAGCCACGGCGTGAGCATGCCGGGTGTCTGTGAACCCTGGCCGGGAGCAAGCATCGAAAGCACGTGACCAGAGAACACCCTTTACCGGTCCGATGTGGGTGTAGAGAAGCATGAACCTTGTCGCGGGGTTTTGTAGGGTTCCCACAAACGTCACCGAAGTGCCACCTGCTTCGTCATCAGGCTGAGATTCGTTACCGAACCGTTGTCTTAAGGCTTCTATCAGCAGAAATGGCGAATCGGACAGTTACCCGTGTGACTCATGGTGCAGGAGAGTCCGATTTGTGCCGTAAGTGTGTCAGACGACCGACAGTCGTCGCGATACGTAGTACATACGCGTCGCGGGGGTTCGTCGGATCGCGTCGTGTGATTTCCGCAATTTTCTTCAGTCGGTACCGGACCGTATTTGGATGTATGTACAGAACTCGCGCGCAGGACTCGACCGATCCGCCGGAGTCGAGGTAGGCCTCGAGCGTCGTGGTCAGTGTGGGACCGCCCGCGGAGAGTGGACGGACGACCGATTCGACGAGAGCGGTCACCGCCGCCTCGTCGCCGTTGAGCGCCCGTTCGGGTAGCAACTCGAGGCTGTGAACCGGGCGCGGCGCGTTCGGCCAGCCCACCACCGCCTCGATCGCGGACATGGCCTCGGCGGCGCTGGCATGGGCGCTTCCGAGGTTCGGCATGGTCGGTCCGATGACCACCGGCGCGTCGGCGAAATGGGAGAGCAGGGCCGAGACGAACTTCTCCGTCGGCCGGGCCGGGCCGCTCACGATGGCGACCAGCACCGAGCCCTGGACCACCGACAGCGCCGAGCGGTCGAACTGTCGAGCCGTGTTGTGGATGGCCAGCGGCACCGACACGTTCTGCTCGGGCGGCGGTGTCCCGACGATCACCGTCGCCGGGGCATCGGAATCCCAGTTCAGGGCGGCCGCACGGGAGAGGAGCTGGGGGCCGGTGTCGCCGCGGACCACGGCGTCGACGACCAGTGCCTCGAGCCGGGAGTCCCAGGCGCCGCGCGATTCGGCGGCGGAGGCGTAGATGGCCGCCGCGGCGAACCCGATCTCACGTCCGTAGCGCAGGACCGACTCGGTGAGTGCGCGGAGCTGGGCGTCGTTGCGAGCCAGCAGCGGCAGCCACTTCTCGAAGAACTCCATCGCCACACGGACCATCTCGACGGTCTGCAGGAGCGTGATGCGTCGGGCGAGGTCCTGCGGCACCACCTGGAACGCCTGGACCGTGAACTTCACGTTGCCCTCGGGATCCTGGATCCACTCGACGAAGTTCACGACGGCCGTCTGCACGACCAGCTGCACACTCGCGCGCTGCGCGGCGTCGAGGTCGCCGAAGTAGGGCAGCTGGTCCTGCATCGAGTGGACCGCCTCGGTGGCGAGGCGGCCGCTGTACTGCTTGACGCGCCGGAGCAGCGTGTCGGGCAGCGCGTCGTGCACGGTGGCGGGGGCCGGTACATGCGCACCCCGCTCACCGAACACGTCAGCCGGTGGGTTCTTGGGCTGATTCACTCGCGCGTCGGACACGCCCTCAATCTAGCCCCAGGATCAGGCGACGCCGGGATCGCTGGTCTGCTCGGGAGCGGCGGCGACGTCGTCGATCTTGTACTTGTCCGCGGCCTGCTTGGCCACCGACATGTCGATGTGGCCGTCGCGGGCGAGGGCGACGAGCACCGCGACCACGATCGACTCGGCGTCGACGTTGAAGAAACGTCGCGCGGCCGGACGGGTGTCGGAGAAGCCGAACCCGTCGGTGCCGAGCGTCAGGTAGGTACCGGGCAGGTACGCGCGGATCTGCTCCTGGACGCCGCGCATGTAGTCGCTGACGCCGACGAACGGTCCGGCCGCGTCGGCCAGCAGTTCGGTCAGATACGCCGGTGCGGGCTCGCTGCCGGGATCGCGCAGGGCCTCCCGGTCGGCGCGGATGCCGTCGCGGGCCAGCTCGCTCCACGAGGTCACCGAGTACACGTTCGCGCCGACGTTCCACTCCTCGGCGAGCAACTCGGATGCACGCAGCGCGTCGGGCATCGTGACGCCGGAGACCAGGATGTTGGCCGGGTACTCCTTGTTCTCGGGAGCCTTGTGGAACAGGTATCCGCCCTTGACGATGCCCGTCGTGTCGAGGCCCTCCGGCTTCGGCGGCTGGCTGATCGGCTCGTTGTAGACGGTGATGTAGTAGAAGACGTTCTCCGGTTCCTCGCCGTACATGCGCTTGAGGCCGTCGTCGACGATGTGGCCGAGTTCGTAGGCGAACGCCGGGTCGTAGGCGACGACCGCCGGGTTGGTCGAGGCAAGCAGCGGCGAATGGCCGTCGGCATGCTGCAGACCCTCACCGGTGAGCGTCGTACGGCCGGCGGTCGCGCCGATGACGAAACCGCGGGCCATCTGGTCGGCGGCCGCCCAGAAGCTGTCGCCGGTGCGCTGGAAGCCGAACATCGAATAGAAGATGTACAGCGGGATCATCGGTTCGTCGTGCGTCGCATACGACGTGCCGACCGCGGCGAAGCTGGCCGCCGAACCGGCCTCGTTGATGCCCTCGTGCAGGATCTGGCCCTCGGAGCTCTCCTTGTAGGCGAGCATAAGCTCGGCGTCGACCGAGGTGTAGAGCTGTCCGTTGCGGTTGTAGATCTTCAGGGTCGGGAACCACGAGTCCATGCCGAAGGTGCGGGCCTCGTCGGGGATGATCGGCACGATGCGCTTGCCGACCTCCTTGTCGCGCAACAGGTCCTTGAAGACGCGGACCAGCGCCATGGTGGTCGCGACCTGCTGCTTGCCCGAACCCTTCGCGGTGGCCTTGAGGGCCGAGGAGGTGTCGGCCTTGAGGACCTTGGACTTGGTGCGCCTGCTGGGCAGGAACCCGCCGAGCGTCTTGCGGCGGTCCAGCATGTACTGGAGTTCCGGGGAATCCTCGCCGGGGTGGTAGTACGGCGGCAGATACGGATCCTTCTCGAGCTGTTCGTCGCTGATCGGGATGCGCGTGCTGTCGCGGAACGCCTTGAGGTCGTCGAGCGTCAGCTTCTTCATCTGGTGGGTCGCATTGCGTCCCTCGAAGTGCTTGCCGAGCGTGTAGCCCTTGATCGTGTGCGCCAGGATGACCGTCGGCTGGCCCTTGTGGGTCATCGCCGAGGCGTAGGCGGCGTGGATCTTGCGGTAGTCGTGGCCGCCGCGCTTGAGGTTCCAGATCTCCGCGTCGGATAGGTCCTTGACGAGTTCCTTGGTCCGCGGGTCGCGGTTGAAGAAGTGCTCGCGGACGAAGGCGCCGTCGTTGGCCTTGTAGGTCTGGAAATCGCCGTCGGGGGTGGTGTTCATCAGGTTGACCAGGGCGCCGTCGCGGTCGGCGTGCAGCAGCGCGTCCCACTCGCGGCCCCAGATGACCTTGATGACGTTCCAGCCGGCGCCGCGGAAGAACGACTCGAGCTCCTGGATGATCTTGCCGTTGCCGCGCACCGGGCCGTCGAGCCGCTGCAGGTTGCAGTTGACGACGAAGGTGAGGTTGTCGAGGCCCTCGGTGGCCGCGAAGCTGGCGAAGCCGCGCGATTCCGGCTCGTCCATCTCGCCGTCGCCCAGGAACGCCCACACGTGCTGGTCGGAGGTGTCCTTGATCCCGCGGTCGTGCAAATAGTGGTTGAAGCGCGCCTGGTAGATCGCGTTCATCGGGCCGAGGCCCATCGAGACGGTCGGGAACTCCCAGAAGTCGGGCATCAGGCGCGGATGCGGATACGACGGCAGGCCGCCGCCCTCTCCGGCGTGACTGTGCTCCTGACGGAAGCCGTCCATCCGGGTCTCGTCGATGCGGCCCTCGAGGTAGGCGCGGGCGTAGATGCCGGGGGAGGCGTGTCCCTGGATGAAGATGTGGTCGCCGCCGCCGGAGTGGTTCTTGCCGCGGAAGAAGTGGTTGAAGCCGACCTCGTACAGCGACGCCGACGATGCATAGGTCGAGATGTGGCCTCCCACACCGACTCCCGGGCGCTGGGCGCGATGCACCATGATCGCGGCGTTCCAGCGGATCATCTGGCGGAAGCGGCGCTCGAACTCCTCGTCACCGGGGAACCACGGTTCCGCCTCGGTGGGGATGGTGTTCACGTAGTCGGTGGAGGTCAGTGCGGGGATCGACACCCGCTTCTCGCCGGCGCGTTCGAGGAGCCGCAGCATGAGGTAACGGGCTCGGCCGGGGCCGGCGGAGTCGAGAAGTGCATCGAACGAGTCGAGCCACTCGGTGGTCTCGTCGGGATCGATGTCGGGCAGATAGGACGCGACGCCTTCGCGGATGACGCGGACTCGGTGTCCGCTCCGCCCGGCAGTACGTCCGTTGGAGCTCGGGTCGGAGCCGTGCTCGCTCGGAATCGTGTCCTGCGTCGCCTGGTCCATCTGGTCGGTCACGGTGATGCCTACTCCCTCTGACAGGCCGGACTCGGGGTGGTGGTCCGGCTGCATGGCGTACGACACTGCACTCCGATGTTGTGCGGCGTCACCACTCATCGTGCCCCATGTGAGGTGGCTTGGCACCGGGTGGATCTGTGTAGGCTGTCGCGATCGCGAAGGTGCTGTAGCGTCCTTGCAGCGTTACTGATGAGTAGGGGGAGAGCGATGCTGGGCACAGGGGAGGCCACGCCCGGCCGCACAGGGCACCGGGGTGTCCGGGCGAAGGTTACCGTCGGCATGGCATTCGGGGGCATCATGTTGTCGGCGTGCACGTCCACGGTCGGAGGTACGGGTGTGCCGGCGCCCGGTGAGGTGGCGGTCTACCGTTCGGAGGTGTCGGCGTCGGCGGTCGCGCAGGTGCGTGCCGAGGGCGTCGAACTCTGCCGGGAGTCGATGTCGTCGATGGTCGTGATGGTGCGCGGCTACAACACCTTCATCAAGCGGCTCAACACAACGCATTCGTACCCGGAGGTCGGGGACCTCGCCGACAAGGCGCGGGCGAGCCTGATCGCGGGTGCCGATCAGATCCGGCCGAAGATCACCGAGACGTCGCCGCCCGAGGTCGCGACGCCGGCGCGGACGTTCCTCGACGCGACGGCACGTCTCGAGAATGCGATCCGCAAGGAGCAGCGCACCGAGCTCAACCCGGTGGCGGGGCAGTGGACGCGTGACAAGGCGCGACTCCTCGAGGTGTGCGGGGGCTTCACGCCGCTCCCGGCGGCCTCGTCGGCCACACCGCGGTCGTCGGTCACCACCAGCCCGGCTCCGACGAGCCCCGGACGTTGATGCGCGGTCGCGGGTGTCGGGGGTCCGTGCGATCGTCGTTCATGCGATCGTCGAAAAAGAAACGCCCGAAATCGGGTGACGTCGGTCGGCTTGCAATGTGAGGCTTTAGGCTGTTGCCTATGCTGACAAGCGAGTTGGCGTACACAGACGTACAGACCAGCGACGAAAACAACGTCCCAACACCTTCAGGAGGTCACGCGCGGTGGTAGCCGCCACAGACGGTACGGGCAGCAACGCCCAAAAACTGGGCTTGAAGGCCGGCTTGGTCGTGCAGGAGGTCGGTTGGGATGAGGACACGGACGACGAGCTCCGGGCCGACATCGAAGACGCGATCGATGCCGAGATGGTCGATGAGGACGCCGACGACGTCGTAGACGTGGTTGTCCTCTGGTGGCGTGAAGGCGACGGAGACCTCGTCGACGCGCTGATGGACGCCATCGGACCGCTGGCCGAAGACGGATACGTGTGGGTGTTCTCGCCCAAGACCGGACAACCGGGATACGTGGATCCGAGCGAGATCGCCGAGGCGGCGCCCACTGCGGGCCTGACCCAGACATCGGCGATCAGCCTGGGGGACTGGTCGGCAGCCCGACTCGTCCAGCCCAAGGCCCGCTCGGGCAAGAAAGCATGAGCGATGCTCTGCCCGTCGCGCCACTGAGTGTCGGCGACCAGGCACCTGATTTCGAACTCCGGGATCAGAACAATCAGCTCGTGTCCCTGAGCGCGTTGCGCGCCGATCGCAACGTGCTCGTGGTTTTCTTCCCACTCGCGTTCACCGGCACCTGCCAGGGCGAGCTGGGCTACATCCGCGATCAGCAGCCGCGGTTCGACAACGACGACGTGACCACCGTGACGGTCTCGGTGGGTCCCTCGCCGACGCACAAGGTCTGGTCGGCGGCCCAGGGCTTCCTGTTCCCGCTGCTGTCGGACTTCTGGCCCCACGGCGACGTGGCGAAGGCCTACGGCGTCTTCAACTCCGATCGCGGGTACGCGAACCGCGGAACCTTCCTCGTGAACCGCGAGGGCGTCATCGTCTACGCCGACATGGTCGGGCCGGGCGAGGTGCGCGAGAACGACGTCTGGGACAAGGCGCTCGGCGCTGTCGGCTGACCTATAGCTCCAAGCCGCGCCGGGCGCGGGTTGGAGCTATGAGAGTGCCGGGCCGCCCGTGGGCGACCCGGCACTGGTGTTCGGAGCCTCAGTTGCCGGTCAACTTGTCCTTGATGTTCTCGGCGGCGTCCTTCACCTTCTCGGCACCGTTCTTGACTGCGGCCGACAGCTGGTCGCCCTTGCCCTCGCTCTTGAGCTGGTCGTCACCGGTGACGTCGCCGGCCGCCTCCTTGGCCTTGCCCCCGAGGTCCTCGGCCTTGTTGCTGATCTTGTCGTTCAATCCCATTCCTCTCTCCTTCTCTTCTTCTCTGTCGGTCTTTCTCATTTCTCGAAGTGGACGAACGCCTGCACGTGCACGTCCGAAGCCCCGAGAGCTGTCGTGATCGATTCCACCGCCGCCTCGACCGGTCCGCTGATCTCGTCGTAGGAGCGGTTGGGCCGTGACCACGACCCGGATGATGCTGCGGGCACGGTCGTCGATCGCGGTGGCGGACACCTTGTGCAAGAGGGGATCACCCTCGAGTTCGTCGGTGACCGCGGCGGCGATCAACTTCGGGGCGATGGTGAGGGCGCCCGTCTCGTCGGAGTCCGGGAGAGTGACGTCGTCGACGGCGCGCGGAGCGATGTTGGTGGAGATCAACAGCAGTCCCCACCCCACCGCGACGACCGCCACCGCGACCAGCACCCACATCCCCCACGGTTGTGCGATGGAACGCGAGATCGCGGTCTCGTCGATCCGGTCGATCCACTCGTGTACCGGGTCGATACTCGCGCGCCAGGCGATGGCGCCGCCGCCGACGGCGATCAGGGCCAGCGCGATCAGTGCGATCGACAGCCGGTGGAAGGTGGCCGGTAACCGGTTCATCGGACCCTCCTTCCGTCCCGAAAACGAAGCCGCACAACGACTCGGGGTGGCGATTCGAGGACGGACACGACGTCGGCGAGTGTCGAGGCGATCAGATCCCGGTCGGCCAGTGCGGCGCGTCCCTGAACAGTGGACTTCACCTTGCGGCGCGTGACGATCGTGTCGGCGTCGTAGACGCCGGGTAGCTCGGTCACCGCGGCGCTGCATCGGCGGGCGAGGTCGCCGAGGCGGGTCCACATGTCCGGAGCGGCCAGGCGTAGATGCGATCGTCGCCGTGGCTTGACGGCGATCCAGGCCAGGGCCAGTCCGACGATGACGAGACCCACCGCCGTCGGCCACATCCAGTCCTGCCGGCTCAGCTCGGCGATCCATTCCGCCGCGGTGAGCGACCACTGTTGTCCGTCGAGCCACTCGGCTCGTACCGCGATGTCGCGGATCGCGGTGACACCCAATCCGATGAGTGCGAGCCCGAGTACGGCGCCGGCGATGGCTGCACCGGGGTGCCTTGCGAGAGTGAACACGCACTCTGCGGGCTCGGAGCCGGCCCGGCCCGGTTCGGTATGTGTACTGCTCAGCGTCACGACGGCACCTCCTCTGCGCCGGCGGGCTCCTCAGGTGGTGCGGGCAGGTCGATGAACCCGTACTTGCGGCGTTGCACCTCGCGGCGGGGGACCAGCTGGCACACCGTGACGTCCACCTGCACCGGCCTTGTGCCGGTGAGCCTTTCGACCTCGTCGATCACATGGTCGCGGGACCGCCGGCTCACATCGGCGACCGCGCAGGGCCATTCGAGGGCATGTCCAGCGAGATCCGCAAGGCGGAACCCGAGGATCGGAGGGTCGCCCGGGGGAGGTCGGAGCCGATGATCGAGCGACCGGCAGTCGAACCGAGCAGCGATCCGACGGTGCCCTGATGTCTTGTGGCACCGGGGATGTCGAGGACCGCGCGGGTGGCGATCCGCTCGATGACCCGGTCCTCGATCGTGAGGGTGCCGACCGGGCCGGGCGGGGCCGTCATCTCAGCCACGTCCTCTGCTCCGCAGCAGCGCACCGAGATCGATGGTGCCGTCGCGGTTGAGTCCGAGGACCAGTCCCGCCGCACCGAGCGCGAGGGCGAGGAGGAACCCGGCGAGGCCGCCGGCGACCGCCGCGAGTGCCAGAAGCAGTCCGACGAACATCCCGATCATCGCGTTGTTCACTATGCGTCACCTTCTTTGGGCGTAGGGGTGGGGTCGATGGCGATGTCTTCGACAACGACCGCGAACGGGCGTCCGGCGATGCGTTCGGCGGTGTCCCGCACGGTGGCGGCCACGGTCTGCAGATCGGAGGACATGTCGGCGACGATGTGTATCTCACCCACATCGGCGTCGAGGACGATCCCGGCGACGCGGCGACCGGGCAGATAAGTGGCGACCTCGCCGAGTAGCCCGCCGTGCAATCCGGTCACCCCGGGGACGGCGAGAACCACGTCGGCCAGCTCGTCGACGGGATCACGGGGCGTCGAATGCTCCGCGCGTGCCTCGGGGAGATCCGCCGGCGTCACTGGACCCGGGGAGCGTCGTCGGTCTGCTCGTCGTCGTCGCCGAATGCGATGTCGTGGACGGTGACGTTGACCTCGGTCACCTCCAGGCCGGTCATCTGCTCGATCGCGGAGATCACGTTGCGGCGGATGGCGGCGGCCAGCTGGTGAATCGCGACGCCGTACTCGGCGACGATCGAGACGTCGACCGCGGCCTGGCGTTCTCCGACCTCGACCTCGATGCCCTGGGTGGTGCTCACCGAGGTACCGGGCAGGACGTCGCGCACCTTGCCCACCACGCGCTCGGTGGTCCCGCCCAGGTCGTGGACGCCGTCGATCTCACGTGCGGCGATCCCGGCGACCTTGGCGACGACGACGTCGGCGATCGACGTGCGGCCGCGCTCCCCGCCGGTGTCGCGTCGTGCCAGGGCGCGGCCGGTGGTGGAGTCGGTGTCCGCGGACACGGTCGTGTCGGTCCGCGCATCGTCGTCGGTCCGGGCGTCCTTGGTAGCCGTTGCGCTCGAGCTGGCAGCCATGTCGTTTTCCTTCGGTCGTGTTTCTCCTGGGCGGACCGCTGCAATGCGCTATCGCAAAGGTTGTGTGCGATCCGTCTGTAGGGTGAGTCGGTTGGGACGGGGGAGTTGCACACATGAACTGGAGTGATTTGGCTCACAGGGAATCGATCGACCTGGACGACCTGGGCGACGACGAGCTGGCCGGCGCGGCAGCGGTCGGGGACACCGAGGCGTTTGCGGTGCTCGTCCGACGAGTGACGCCGCCTCTGGCCCGGTACATGGGTCGAATGGTCAACGTGCCCCAGACGGCCGAGGACCTCACACAGGAAACGCTGCTGGACGCGTGGAAGGGACTGCCGAACTTCGCGTTCCGCAGTACGTTCCGGACCTGGGTCTTCACCATCGGGCATCGGAAGTCGGCCGACCATCACCGGCGCCGCCGGGATGTGTCGTTCGACGACGAGCGATTCGCCGAGCTCGAGGCCGCGGGCCCGCTGCCGGCAGAGGAGGCCGAGCGGCAGGAGCTGATCGACGCCCTGCGTGCCGAACTCGACAACCTGCCGTCCGGTTCGCGAGCTGCATGGTGGCTCAAGGAAGTGGAGGGCCTTACGCTCTAGGAGATATCCCAGGTGCTGCGCATCAGCACGGGATCGGTTCGCGGGCATCTGCAACGGAGCCGCAGATTCCTCCACACCGCCTGGCGCCGTGGGACCCTGGGAGACGATCATCGACGTCGAGCGCCGACGAGCGGGAAGGAGGGGTTCATGCCTGAGGCACACGACCTCACCGACGCCTGGCTCGTCGACGCCACCCGGCAGCTCGCCGATCCGCCCGGCGACGTGGACCGGTTGATCTCGTCGATCTCCGCCGGACTCAATCGAATTCGACGCCCCGCCCGGGCCCTTGCGACCGATGGTCTGCGCATCAAGATCACTGACGCGATCCTCAAACAGATGATCGCGATCCGGACCCGACGGCAACTCGGGCGTCTGGTGGTGTTCGCGGCCATCGACGGCGCCGGCGACACCATCACCGGCATCCGCGTCGGATTGGTCGCTCGCTACGCCGACGACCTCATCGCCCTGTCCGATCGCGTACGCGACATCGTCGAGGACATCCTCCTCGAGACGATCGGACCCGACAGCAGTGCCGAGGCGCGACGGAACATCGCGGTTCGCTGGCAGGACGTCTACACGCGGGAGTGGCTGAGCGGTTTATAGCTCGAAACCGCGCGGCGCGCGGGTTGGAGCTATGGATTTGGGTGATGTGGTGCGCGCAAAGGGATTCGAACCCCTGACCGCTGGTGTGTAAGACCAGAGCTCTACCGCTGAGCTATACGCGCGTGCAGCGCCGCGTGGCGGCGCATGCGACAACGAATCTAGTCGGTCGACGCCGAACGCCCAAACCTGCCCTTCGATACGCCCCTCCGCAAGCTCCGGGGGGACTCAGGGAGCGGGGGTGGTCGCCCCTCCGCAAGCTCCGGGGCTACTCAGGGAGCGGGGGTGGTCGCCCTCCGCAGGCTCCGGGGCTACTCAGCCGCCCCGCCGTGACCGGCGAACCTCACCTCGACCTGCAGACGTCGATCGACGTCTGCAGGTCGAAATGAGGTTCGCCGGTCAGGCGAAGATCGGCGGGAGCGCGAGGACCATGATCGCGCCCCAGATGACGTGAGTGATCGCGGGGGCGAGGACACCGGCTGTGCTGCGACGCAGGATCGCGCACACCGTGCCCAGGATGACGCCGGCGAAGCCCAGCATCACATTGCCGCTGGCCATGGTGACCAGCACGTAGATGACGGTCGACACCAGCACAGGGTTGTGGGGGCGGGCTGCCGAGTAGACCGACCCGCGGAAGAACAGTTCCTCGGCGAGGCCGTTGATCATCGTGATCGCGGCGACGACGGCGAGGTTGCCGTAGTCGGCGAAAGCGAGCACCTGGTTCGCCAGGTCGCTCACGCCGGGGATCATCCGGGCGATCAGACCGCCGACGACGAACGCCCCACCGACCGCGAGGCCGACGACCACGCCCAGCCCGATGGCCCCGAGACGATCCGGCGGCCGGGCGGCGACCGGGCTGTAGGCACCGAGCCGCAGCGGGCCGGAAACGAGCGCACCGACGATCCACACCACGGCCATGGCGGCCGTCAGCGGGTAGAACGCGGCGTCGCCGGGCTCCACACGGAGCGAGACGCCCAACATGACGGCTCCGATGACAAGGAAGATGCCGACGAGCCAGCGGCGTCGAACGTAGTTGGAGCCAGGATCGGGATCACGATCCAGGGCTATCGAGTTGTAGAGGTCGCGCGCCAGTGCAGTCACCAGCACTCATCACCACCTAGGTCGGTCGTCCACGGACACCAGTCACTCACGGTCTGTGCGGCAGGAAAGTTCCGGCGATCTTCGCCGACACCCGCAGCGTGCCACCGATCGTCTCACCGATGGTGCGTTTCACGCGCAGCCAATCGCCGCCGGCCCAGGCGGGATCGGTGTCGGCTAGGTGGTGCAGATCGTTCAGATCGCAGACGGAACGCGGATACGGGGACTCGACAGAGGCCCGGACGGCGTCGCGCATGGGCGTCAGCCCTCCCTCGGGTGGCGGCACCAGGTCGCGGATGCTGTGCTCCGACGCCGTCATCGAATGGTTCAGCGACGTCACGAGTTCCTCGGTGAGCGACGCCGGCACCGGCACGAACATTCCGCCCAGCCGTCCGGCGAGGCGGGTGCTCACCCGAAGACCGGCAGCCGCAGACGTGGGAAGCGGACCGCGGAGATGTACTCGTGCAGGATCGAGATGTAGCGCGCGTGGTCGGGTCCGGAGATGTCGTATTCGCCTGGCGGAAGCGAGGATTCACACGCGGCGACGAGGTAGTGGATGGCGTCGCGGATGGAGATCGGGTCCATCTCGTTGGTGATCCAGTCGGGTTCGGGGATCACCGGCAGGCGGTCGGCCATGTAGCGGATGATCTCGAACGACGTCGACCCGGCGCCGATGATCACGGCCGCGCGCAGCCAGACGAGTTCCGGCCCGTCGTCGACGACGAGCCCCTCGGCGACGTCGGCCCGGCTCTGTAGGTGCGACGAGAGTTCCGCGTCGCCGGGAACGAAACCGCCCAGGTAGATGATGCGCCCGACGTCGGCATCGCGAGCGGCCTCGGCCACGTTGCGTGCCGCGTCGCGATCGGCGTTGGCGAAGCCGGCCTGACCGATTCCGTGGACCAGGTAGTAGATCGCGTCGAGCCGGCCGGCATCGGCCATCGCCTTCTTGACCGAGATCGGGTCGTCGGCGTCCATGGCCACCTTCGTGACGTCCGACGACCAACCGAACCGGTCGAGTTTGCGGGTGTCCCGGGACGTGACCACGACCTCGTGGCCCTTCCTCAGCAATGCGCATACGAGCCGGGAACCCACGTACCCGGTCGCCCCCGTGATGAGTAACCTCATGCTCTCGACCGTAGAGAAGAATCAGCGATTCGGTTGGATGGGCAGGTCAGTGCGGTCAGGACGGGCCGGTCATCGCTCGTCGATAGCGTTCGGCGACCTGGTCGTGATAGTCCGCGACCGCGGCCAGTTCGACGCGGAGTTCGTCGGGTTCGAGGACGGTGAAGTCGGCCCCGAAGGCGTGCATCCAGCGCGCGATCGACGTCATCGACGTGCTGTAGACGGTCACTTCGCAGGTGTGCTCGTCACCGGATTCCAGCGTGCCCCAGGACTGGTGGATCATCGCCGCGACCTCGTCGAGCGGCAGGTGGATGCGAACCCGCGCGGTCGCCCGCTTCTGCAGTGCGCCGAGGCCGCGGGCGACGAAGGCCGCCGCGCCGCCCTCGGGAGGCTCACGCTGGGTGAATCGCGGACCGGTCGGGATCTTCGGTTCCATGCGGTCGACGCGGAACGAACGCCAGTCGGCGCGGGCGAGGTCGAAACCGACCAGGTACCAGCGGTTCCCGTTGCGGACCAGGCGGTACGGTTCGACCTCGCGGCGGCTCTCCTCGCCGTCATTGCGCCGGTAGTCGAAGCGCAGACGCTCGTGGCGATGGCAGGCCGTGGCGATCTCGGTGAGGCGTTCGGCCGGGACTGCGCTCGCCGGTGCCTCCCGGGGGATGGCCTCGATCCTGAGCGCGTCGAGCCGGTGCTGGAGCCGCGACGGCATGACCTGACGCAGTTTCGCGAGCGCACCGGCCGAGGCCTCGGCCATGTCGGCGACCGCGCCCGTCGTCACCGCGTCGAGCCCCAGCGCGACGGCGAGCACTTCCTGATCGTCGAGCAGCAGCGGCGGCATCTCGGCGCCGGCCCCGAGCCGATACCCGCCGCGCGCACCGACATTCGCGTCGACGGGATAGCCGAGCTCGCGGAGCTTGTCGATGTCACGACGCACCGTGCGGGTCGTGATGTCGAGGCGCTCGGCCAGTTCTCTGCCCGACCATTCCCGCCGCGTCTGCAGCAGCGACAGCAGGGCGAGCAGCCGGGCCGAGGTTTCCAACATGCACTCATGTTGCCTCAATAGGCGGACAGGTTCTGTCCTTGTTCGTTGGAGTGGCGGCGAGGCGCGGATTGTCAGTCGAGCTCGACGGAGGGTCTGCCCCGCTAAGGTTGGTGCCGGTCCGGATCTCGCCGGGCGCACGATCGCAAGGAGTTCGACATGCCCACGACCATCCTGCCGCTCGCCGAGGTCACCGAAGGCCTGATCGCCCAGTGGAGCGCGATCGCCGACGTCGCGGCCGGACTCACCGACGAACAGTGGTCGGGGCCGTCGGTGCTGCCCGGATGGACCAACGCCGACGTCGTCGCGCACATCATCGGCACCGAGAGCATGCTCGACGGCCGCGACGTGGAGGCCACCCGCACCGTGAGCGCTCTCGACCACGTGCGGAACCCGATCGGCGAACTGAACGAGAAGTGGGTCGACCACTATCGCCCGAAGCCGCGCGCCGAGGTTCTCGCCGCGCTCGAAGAGATCGTCGCGGTCCGCACCGCTGCGCTGAAGGCCATGACGCAGGAGCAGTTCGAGGCTCCGTCGATGACCCCGGCCGGCGCAGACACCTACGGACGCTTCATGCGCATCCGCATCTTCGACTGCTGGGTTCACGAGATCGACCTGCGCGACAGCGCCGATGGTTCGGCGGTCGCCGATCCCGTCCCGGCGTCGTGGGCGCTCGACGAGATCGGGGCGTCGCTGCCGTTCGTCGTCGGCAAGCGGGCCGACGCCCCCAAGGGGAGCAAGGTGCTCTTCGACATCACCGGCCTGTCGCCCCGGACCGTCCGGATCGACGTCGGCGACCGTGCGTCGCTCGTCGAGGAGTTCGAGGGAGGGGACGCCTCGGCCGATGTGCGGCTGCGGATCGATGCGGCGAACCTGGCGCGGTGCGCCGGCGGACGTCGCGACGCCGACCCGAACGAAGTGGAGATCGAGGGCGATCAGACGCTGGGACAGGCGATCCTCACGCGGATGAACTACGTGATCTGACCCTTCGAGGCTCGCTTCGCTCGCACCTCAGGGAGCGGAGGGGGAGTGCGGTATGGCTGCCGGAAAGCGGCACTGACAACGCACTCTGGCGCGGCGCTACCCGCCGACCGTCGCCTTCTGGATGAGTAGGTTCTGGTTCGGCGGTCCCGACTGCGCACCGGGCTTGGCGGGGGTGAACCCGCCCGCGACGACCTTGTCCAGCACGGCGAGTCCGGCGGGGTCCATGGTGCCGACGACCGAGTACGTGAGCGGCAGATCGGTGTCGTCGGCGAGCATGAAGAACGTCGTCGAGCCGGTGGCACCCTCGTCGTCGGGGAGATCGAGGATGCCGACGGTACCGCGCGGGTAGGTGACCTGCGGAATCCCGTTGGTGTCGGTGCCGGCCGACGGTAGGTTCTCGGGCAGTTCATCGGGGCTGGTCCATCCGGGGTTGGTGCCCTCCTTGCCGCCCGACGACCCGCAGATCAGATATTTCGCCGACGCACGGTGGCATTTGCTGCCGTCGTAGAACCCGGACTTGATCAGCGAGACCATGGCGGCGACGTTGCACGGCGCCTCGGCCCGGTTGAGCGTCATGGTGATGGTGCCCTGCGCGGCGATCGGGATCTGCGCGTCCACGGTGCCGGTGTTCGGCTGGGTCGACGCCGGCGGCGGCTGGGTGATGCCGCCGACCACCGTGCGCGCCGGGTAGTCACAGGCGACCGTGCCCGCGGGCATCGCCTGCGACGAGGTGCCGGGTTCCGGCGGATCGTCTCCACCGCCCGACAGCGCGACGACGATGCCGGTGACCGCAAGGGCGATCACCGCGACGCCGGCGCCGATGGCGATCCCGATGTTGCGTCCCGTCTTCGACTTCCGGGGTGGCGGGGTCGGGGTACCCCACTGGTTGGGCCCTGAGTACGACTGGGGACCCGAATACGACTGTGGCCCTGAATACGCCTGGGGACCTGAGTACGACTGGGGACCCGAATAGGACTGCGGACCTGAGTACGACTGTGGCCCTGAATAGGACTGGGGACCCGAATGCGACTGGGGCCCGGAATGACCTGGGGGAGAGCCGTATCCACCACCCGGGCCGGGGGAATGTTGCGGGCCGGGGACGGTCGGACCCGAACTCAGGCCGCGAACCATCGTCGGGTCCGAGGCCGTGGAGCCGCCGGGGGTCGGATGTGCCGCCGGCTGCTGGGGCGGTCGCGGCGCATAGGTGGGCGGGGTCATGCTCGACGGTGGGAGCGGCTGGGGTACGACGGTGGGCGGCGCCTGCGCGGCCGGCGGTGGCTGCGAACGGCCCGCCGCCGCGGCGTTGCCCGACACGGCGTCGGCGGCCGCGCGGATGAGTTCGCGCGCGCTGGGATAGCGCTGTGCCGGGTCCTTGGCGAGGCCGCGCGTGATCACCGGGTCGAGCGGTCCGCCCGTCTGCGGTGGCGGTTTGGTGATGTGCGCGGTCATCAGACCCTGATCGGTCTTCGCCGGGAACGGGGTCCGGCCGGTGACGCTCTCGTAGAGAACGCAGGCGAGGGCGTAGTTGTCCGATCCCGGGCCGGCCGGCTCGTCGCCGAACCGTTCCGGTGCCATGTAGGCCAGCGTGCCGAGCGCGGTCCCGACCTGCGTCAGACGGCTGTCGGTGGTGCCCTGCGCGATGCCGAAGTCCACGAGGTAGGCGAAGTCGTCGGCGTCGACGAGGATGTTGTCCGGTTTGATGTCGCGGTGGACCAGACCGTCGCGGTGCGCCGCGTCGAGTGCCGCCGCGACCTGGCCCAGGATGCGAACCGCCCGGTCGGGTGCCAGCGGACCGGAGTTGAGGAGCTTACGCAGGTCCTGGCCGTCGACGAGGCGCATGTCGATGAACAGGACGCCGTCCTTCTCACCCCAGTCGTGGATCGGGATGACGTGCGGATCGGAGAGTTTGGCCGCCGTCTTCGACTCGCGTTCGAATCGTTCGCGGAAATCGTTGTCGTGGACCAGATGTGGCGGGAGAACCTTCAGGGCGACTCGACGTTCCCGGACGGTGTCGTAGGCCTCGTACACCTCGCCCATGCCGCCGCGACCCAGCAGTCTGTCGATGCGATACGGGCCCAGGGTGGTGCCCGCTCTCGACGATGGATCGGTCACGTCATCCTCGGTTCCTCGATCGTCAGATCCTCAGCCGGCGGTCGAAACCACCCTAACGAGTGTCGAGCACGTTCGTACATCGACCGGCGCGGCGACGGTCACGACCGGTCCGGCACGACGTCGGCGTCCGCCAGTCCCGGACCGCGCGCGAAGTCGCGGGCCTTGGCACCCGAGAGGATCTGCGCGGGTAGCGGATCGCTCAGCAGGGTGCGGACCAGGGTCGCCGACGCGTCGAGCGGGGCGTCGCTGCCGACGATGACGATGTTGCCGGTGCGACGACCCTTGAACATCGCGGCGTCGGCGATGAGCAGGAGGTGCTCGAAGACCGACGCGACGGTCGCGGCTTCGGCGCGAGCTCCCGCCAGATCTCGACTGTCGCCGCAGTTGGCGAGATACAGTCCGCCCGGTACGAGTACGTCGCGGACGGCGGCGGTGAACTCGCGGGTCGTCAGATGGGCCGGCGTGCGGTCCCCGGCGAAGGCGTCGCGCACGATCACCTCGCGCGTGCCCGGCTGCAGCGATGTCACCACCTCCCGCGCGTCGCCGACCCGGATCCGCAGCCTGGGGGCGCGGGGGAGGTCGAACCACTCGCGCACGAGTCGGGCGAGTTCGCCGTCGACCTCGACGGCCACCTGACGCGCATCGGGGTACCGGTGGTCGAGGTAGCGGGCGAGCGCGCAGGCGGCGCCGCCCAGGTGGAGAACCCGCAGTCGATCCGACGCGGGATGGCGTTCGGCGATGACGGCGGCCATCTGGCGCAGGTACTCGAAGTCGAGCACGGTCGGGTCGTCGGGGTCGATGTGCGAACTGTGGGCCCCGTTGACGGTCAGCAACCACCCGCCGGCGATGGTGTCGCGCGCGAGTTCGGCGACGCCGGTGTCGATGACGTGCCGCCCGGGCGACGGTTCCGCGGATGACCTGGCCACGGGGTCGAGTCTTCCACGAGGGGAGTCGATACCATCGCGCGGTGCCCCTGACCCGTGAACAGCGAAACCGGCCCACCCGACGGGCCCTGTCGACCGCGGCCGGACTCGTCGCGGGCTTCCTCCTCGACGAGGCGCTGGGTGACCCGTCCCGGGGGCATCCGGTCGCCGGTTTCGGCCGCCTGACGTCCGCACTCGAACGCCGCATGTACCGCGACTCGCGCGCGGCGGGCGCCGGTCTGGTCGCGGTGGCCGCCGGCGGTGTGGTGGGAGCGGGACTTGTCGTATCGGCGGGGCGTCGGGCGCCGGCGACGGTGGCGCTGACCGCGGCGTCGACGTGGATCGCGCTCGGCGGGACCACGCTGTGCCGGGTGGGCGACGCGGTCGCCGACGCGCTCGAATCCGACGACATCGACGCCGCACGAGCCCTGATCCCGAGCCTCTGCGGTCGCGATCCCGGGTCGCTCGACGAGGCCGGGATCTGTCGGGCGGCGCTGGAGTCGATCGCCGAGAACACCTCTGACGCGACCGTCGGACCGCTGTTCTGGGGTGCGGTCGCCGGTGTCCCCGGAATCCTCGGCTACCGCGCGATCAACACCCTCGACGCCATGGTCGGGTACCGCAACGAGCGTTATCGCGACTTCGGCTGGGCGGCCGCGCGACTCGACGACGTCGTCAACATCCTGCCCGCACGACTCGCGGGCGCGTTGATCGTCGGTGTCTCCGGAGCACCCCGATGCGCCGCCGAGGCCTGGCGTCGCGACAGCCACGCACATCCGAGCCCCAACGCGGGGGTCGTCGAAGCTGCGTTCGCCGGTGCCCTCGGGGTACAGCTCGGGGGCCGGACCGTGTACCCGCACGGCGTCGAACAACGGCCGACGCTGGGCCGGGGGCCGGCGCCGCGGCCCGCCGACCTACGAGCCGCCGTCGAGCTCTCGCGGAGGGTTCAGCGTGCGACGCTGGCCGCAGGCGTGGCGGGTTGTCTGATCCGGGTCGCGGTCAGCCGCCGTAGCGCCGGCTGAGCTTGTCCCGCACCTCGCCGTCCTGACTCCGGGGATCCGGCGTCGCGTCGCGGACGTCGCCGACGGTGTCCTCGGCGACCGGCCCGTGGCCGATGCGTCCGACATTGTGGACCACCGTGGTGCCGCTTGCGGCGCGCAGTTCCTCACGCATCTGCCGGCGGCGTTCGGCGCGGGAAGCAGAGGCACTCGCCTCCGCGGCCGGCGTGGACTCGGCGACGACGGCGCCACCGGTCCCGGCGGAGTCCTCCGCCGCGGCCGCGACCTTTGCGGCGGAGGCGCGCCGGCGAGTACGGATCTCGGAGATCAGGAAGTACAGGACACCGAGGGGTGCCATGACCCCGAACGCGAGCCACTGCAGGCCGTACGACAGGTACGGGCCGGTGTCGAGCTGGGGGAGCGGGATCTCGCCCAGGGCACCCGGCTGGTCCGGGGACAGCTGGAGGTAGAAGTCGTCCATCGGCGTCGACGTCGCCGTCGCCACCACACCGGGGTTGATCGACGGCACCGTCAGCACGCCGTTGTCGGCGCGGAAGCCGCGGTCGGCGCTGACGCCCTCCGCGGCGCGGATCCGGCCCTCGATGGTCTGCTCACCGGCGGGTGGTGACGGGACGTCGGGGACACCGCCCTCCACCGGGCGGACGAAGCCGCGGTTGATCAGGATCACACGATCCGAACCGTTCACCGCGAACGGGGTGAGCACCACCACGGCCGGGCGTTCCTGGATGTTGCGCAACCGCACCAGGGCCTGCCGGTCCTCGAGATAGCGGCCCGTCACCTCGACCTCGCGCCACTCCGTGGACGGATCGAGCGTCGACGTCGGGGCGATCTCGGCCAGCGGGACGGTCTCCAGCGAGGTCGCGGCACGGATCAGGTCGTTGCGGTGTTCGGTGTCGGAGTTCTTCCCGAGCTGCCATGGCGCGAGGAGCGTGAAACAGGCCACTGCGAACGCCGCGACCACGACGCCGAGGGCGATCCACCCAGGACGCAGGATTGTTCGCAGTACGTGCACAGCACCCAGGTTACCGAGCACGGGTAGCGTGATCGAAATGCGAGACTTCATCTGCTTGAACTGCGGCCAGCGTCTCTCCTTCGAAAACAGTCTCTGCCTGAACTGCAAGAGTGCACTCGGCTTCTGGATCGAGTCGCGCTCCATCCACGTCCTCGACGACAAGGGTCGTGCCGAGGTCGACGGCGTCCTGCTCGAGCGGTGCGCCAACACCAAGGTCGCGCAATGCAACTGGCTGGTGAAGTGGGCCGGCAACCCGGAGCTGTGCCGGTCGTGCCGATTGACACGCACACGTCCGGGCGACGACGACCCCGATGCGTTGGTCGCGTTCGGCCAGGCCGAGACCGCCAAGCGGCGTCTCGTGCTCGAACTCGTCGAGCTCGGGCTGCCGATCGAGAACCGCGACGACAACCCGGAGACAGGACTCGCCTTCGACCTGCTCTCCAGCGCTCAGCAGAATGTCATCACCGGTCACGCCAACGGCGTCATCACGCTGGACCTCGCCGAAGGCGACGACGTCCACCGCGAACAGATGCGCGTCGAACTCGACGAGCCGTATCGCACGGTCCTCGGACACTTCCGGCATGAGATCGGTCACTACTACCAACTCGTGCTGATCACCGACGCTCGTCGGGAGGGTTTCGAGGAGCTGTTCGGCAACCCCGACGACGACTACCAGGCGGCGCTGGATCGTCACTATAACGAGGGTGCCCCCGAAGGATGGCGGAAGAACTACGTCTCCTCCTACGCCACGATGCACCCGGCCGAGGACTTCGCCGAGACCTTCGCGCACTACCTGCACATCCGCGACACCCTCGACACCGCCGCCGCGTTCGCGATGGCGCCGTCGGGTACGACACTGGACAGCGTGCCGCCGGGTGACGTGGGTTTCGACCGCATCATCGGCGAATGGCTACCGCTGACGTGGGCGCTGAACCAGATCAACCGGTCGATGGGTCACCCGGACCTCTACCCGTTCGTGCTGCCGGCACCGGTACTCGACAAGATCCGCTTCGTGCACAACCTGGTGGCGCCCGTCGGCTGAGACCGCGTCACGGGCCGGGCGTGGTCGTCAGGCCACGCCCAGCTGTATGCGCACCCAGTCGAGGAGTCCGGGGACGGCACTCTCGATCTGTTCGCGGGTGGCGACGAAGTCCTCGGTGCCGCCGTAGTACGGGTCGAGCAGGGCGGGGTCGTCGGCGGGAGCCGACGGGTCGAACGACCGCAGCAGTCGCGTCCGGTCACCGAGCCGCTTGCGCTCGAGTTCCCGGACGTGGCCGCCGTCCATCGCCAGGAAGAGATCGGCGTCGAAGTGTTCGGGTCCGAGTAGCGCTGCCACATGCGCGTCGGAATAGCCGTGGGCCAGCAATTCGGTACGGGCGCGGTTGTCTGCCGGTTCCCCGACGTGGAATCCGGTGATCCCGCAACTGGTGACGCGCACCTTGCCCCCAGGCCGGCATCGTCCAGCGCCGTCCGGAAGATGTTCTGCGCCATCGGCGAACGGCAGATGTTGCCGGTGCACACGAAACAGATGTGTAGTTCTTCAGCCACTGGTGTCTACCTCAGCTCGACGTGCCGACGCGCTCGATGGTCGAGGGCGTCGGTCACATACCCAAGACGCCGCGCAACTCGGCTGTGGACTCAACCGCCCAGGCTGCGTCCTGTTCCTCCCCGTGCAGAGAGTAACCCCATCTGACGAGGATCGCTGAGATGCCGAAAGCCGCGGCGCCGTGCACATCGTGGCTGCGGTCGCCGATCATCACCACCGGGGCGGTGACGTGACCGGTGTCGGCGTCGAGGGGAAGTCCCAGTTCGGCGACCGCATGGGCGATGACGTCGGACTTGTGGCGGCGCGAACCGTCGTCGCTGGCGCCGGCGATGTACCGGAAATGGTCGGCGAGGCCGAAGTGCTCGAGGATCCTGCGGGCCGTAGTCTGGTTCTTCGACGTCGCGACCGCGATCGTGCGGCCCGACGAGGCGAGATCCGCCACGACCTCGGCCATCCCGTCGTAGACGGCGTTCTCCCGCCAGCCGATCTCGGTGTAGCGCTCCCGGTAGGCGCGCATCGCCTCGTCGGCGACCTCGGGTGCGAGCCCCAGACCGTTCAGGGTGTCGATCATCGGCGGTCCGACGATGCCCGCGACGACCTCGGGATCGGGCTCGGGCGCGCCGACGGCGGCGAGGGCGTGCCGGAAGCTGTTGGCGATACCGGCGAAGCTGTCGGTGATGGTGCCGTCGAGGTCGAGGAGCAGCACGGTGTCGGGATGGCGGGGATCTGGCGGGGTCGGATCTGGCGGGGTCAACACGCGTCCATCGTGCACGTAAGGTCAATAGACATGACAGCTGGGTATGGCGTGGTGCCCACCGCCGACCTGTCCGATCCGGACCGGCACGGCGATCAGGATGCGGCGCCCGGGCTGGTGGACTTCGCCGTCAATGTGCGTGGCACCCCACCGCCTTTCGTTCTCGAAGCCATCACGCGCGGCCTCGCCGACCTGGCCCGGTATCCCGGCCTCGACGACGAGCGGCGCGCGGTCGACGCCATCGCGGCCACCCACGGGCGCTCGCCCGACGAGGTGCTGCTGCTGTCCGGTGCGGCCGACGGGTTCGAGATGCTGCCGCGCCTCGGCGTGCGACACGCGGCGCTCATGCAGCCGTCGTTCACCGAACCGGAGATCGCGTTGCGGGCCGCCGGGGTACCGATCACGCAGGTGACACTCGACGAGCCGTGGCGGCTCTCGGCGGCCGGGGTGCCGGACAATGCCGACCTGGTGATCCTGGGCAACCCCACCAATCCGACGTCGGTGCTGCACCCGCGGGAGGCGATCGGGGCACTGCGGCGTCCGGGGCGCATCATCGTCGTCGACGAGGCCTTCGCCGATCTCACGCTCGGCGCCGACGGAGTTCTCGAACCGCAGTCGCTGGCCTCGGTCGACTGGCCCGACCTCATCGTGATCCGCAGCGTGACAAAGACATTCGGTCTCGCCGGGCTGCGGGCCGGCTATCTGCTCGCCGCACCCGCGATCCTCGCTCGCCTGCGTGCGGGGCGTCGGCCGTGGGCGCTGTCCACACCGGCACTGGCCGCGTTGACCGCGTGCCTCGGCGACGAGGGACACCGCTACTGCGCAGAGCAGGCGAACCGGGTCGCGGCCGAACGCGCCGAGATGGTCGACGAACTGACCCGGGTCGGGCTCGTCGTCGTGGCGGCACCGACCGCGCCGTTCGTGCTGGTCGAGGTGCCGCGGGCGACGGAGGTCAAGCGGCGTCTCGTCGACCACGGGTTCGCGGTGCGCAGTTGCGCCAACTTCGTCGGACTCGGCGACGACCACCTGCGTCTGGCCGTCCGCCCGCCGGAGCAGGTCCGTGCGCTCACCGCGGCGATCGAGCGGGTACGAGAGGAGATGAGGGATGGGAACGGTGTCGACGCCTGAGGGAGTGACGGTCGGCGGTGTGGTCGACGTCGTCGAACGCGCGTATCCGCCGGCGCTCGCCGAGTCCTGGGACGCCGTCGGACTGGTGTGCGGCGACCGCTCCGAACCGGTGCGTCGTGTGCTGGCGTGTGTCGATGTGACGGACGCCGTGGTCGACGCCGCCGTCGCCGCACGGGCCGACATGGTGATCGCCCATCACCCGTTGCTGATGCGGGGCGTCACGTCGGTGGCCGCCGACACCCCCAAGGGACGCATCGTGCACCGACTGATCCGCAACGGCATCGCGCTGCTGTCGGCCCACACCAACGCCGACAGTGCGCGGCCGGGTGTGTCCGACGCCCTCGCCGACCTCCTCGGGGTGGTCGACACCGCGCCCATCGAACCCAAATCCGCTGCACCACTGGACAAATGGGTGGTGATGGTGCCCGAGGGCAACGTCGAACAGGTCAGTGAGGCCATGTTCGCCGCCGGCGCGGGTGCGATCGGGGACTACCGCGACTGTTCGTGGACGGTCGTGGGCACCGGGCAGTTCGAGGCCCGGGAAGACGCGACGCCGACGATCGGCGAGATCGGCACCCGCACGCACGTCGACGAGGCGCGGGTGGAGATGGTCGCCGCACGATCGATCCGCGGATCGGTGCTCGCGGCGCTGCGCAACGCCCACCCGTACGAGGAACCGGCGTTCGACGTCTTCGAGCTCGCCGACCTCGGCAGTGGTCTGGGCCTCGGTCGGGTCGGTTCGCTCGTCGAGCCGATGACACTGCGCGACTTCACCGCGGTCGCCGCGCGGGCCCTGCGTGCGCCGTCGGGGATTCGGGCGGCCGGTGATCCGGATGCGCTGGTGCGCACGGTCGCGGTGTGCGGCGGTGCGGGCGACTCGCTCCTCGACCGCGTGCGCGGGCTGGGCGTCGACGTCTACGTGACCGGCGACCTGCGGCATCATCCCGCCGACGAGAGCCTGCGCGACGGTGGGCCCGCACTCGTCGACGCCGGGCACTGGGCGACCGAGTTCCCGTGGTGCGCCCAGGTCGCGCAACTGCTGCGCGACGAACTCGACGTGGCGGTGACCGTGTTCGACATCCCCACCGACCCGTTCGGACTGCACAGCTTCGGCTGACGCCCGGAGGAACGCCTGACCAAAGCCCATCCGCCCGCCGAGACGCCGCGACCACCCGCGTACGGTAGGGGAACTTCAGAACTGCAGAGACAGGAGGCCGCAATGAAAGTCGACGCCGGTGTGCAGCGACTGCTGCTCGATCTCGCGGACTCCGATGCCGAGATCAATCGACTCGAGCATCGCCGCAAGAACTTGCCCGAGAACACCGAGATCGCCGAACACGAGAAGGCGATCGATGCTGCCCGTGACGATCTGGTGCGTGCGGAGATCTCCGCCGAGGACCTGGGCCGCGAGTACCGCCGCATCGAGTCCGAGGTGACCGGGATGACCAATCGCGAGGCCAAGGATTCGGCGCTTCTCGCCGCCGGTGGGCTGGCGCCCAAGGCGCTGTCGGAACTCCAGCACGAACTCGCCGGGCTCGGACGCCGCCGCGCGGCCTTCGAGGACGAACTGCTGACGCTCATGGAGCAGCAGGAGGCCGTCGAAGGCGAGCGCGGTCGCGCCGCCGCCACGATCTCCCACCTCGAGGAGAAGGTCGCCGACGCCCGGGTACGCCGGGACGAGTCGCTCGCGGCCATCGAGGCGGACCTCACGCGCGCCCATGAGAAGCGGGACGCTCTCGCCGGGGAGATCGACGCCGGCCTGCTGGCCGTCTACGACAAGCAGCGCGCCAACGGACGGATCGGTGCAGGTCTCCTGCGTGCACGTCGATGTGGTGCGTGCCGGATGGAACTCGACCGGGGCACCATCGCCTCGATCAGTGCGGCGCTTTCCGACGAGGTCATCCGCTGCGAGGAATGCGGCGCGATCCTCGTGCGCACCGCCGAATCGGGGATCTGACGCCTTGAGCGCTGGTGGGAAGGCGCCGTCCTGGCAGGGGCAGCGGAGTTCGCCGACCAGGTTCATCCTGTTGCGTCACGGCCAGACCCCGCTGTCGGTGGATCGTCGCTACTCCGGGCGCGGCAACCCCGAGCTGACCGCGGAGGGCCGACGCCAGGCACGCGCGGCAGCCCAGCGGGTCATGCGCGAGGAGGGGATCTCCGCGATCGTCACCTCGCCGCTGAGCCGGGCTCGCGCGACCGCGGACGAGGTCGCCGCGGTGACCGGGGTCGACGTCGTCGAACATCCCGGACTCATCGAGAACGACTTCGGCGAGTGGGAGGGCCTGACCTTCGTCGAAGCTTCCGAACGGCACCCGGAGATCCATCGCGAGTGGCTGTCGGACATCACCGTGCCGGCGCCGGGCGGAGAGAGTTTCGCGCAGGTCGCCGAGCGGGTGGCGGAGACGAAAGATGATCTGCTGCAGCGCTATCCGGGGCAGACGATCGTGCTCGTCTCGCACGTCACCCCGATCAAGCTGATGCTCCGCGAAGCGCTGGGCGTCGGACCGGAGCTGTTGTTCCGGCTCCACCTCGACCTGGCGTCGGTGTCGATCGCCGAATTCTTCCCCGACGGCGGTTCGGTGGTCCGGCTCGTCAACGACGCCGCGCACTGGCACTGACGGGTGTACGTCGAGTTCTGATCCTGCCGTATCCTGGGTTCGCGAACGAGTCGGCCGGGCGGCCGCGGTGAGCGGAACGGACGGCGACGCCGTCACGCCGCGCACCGAGGAAAGTCCGGACTCCACAGAGCAGGGTGGTTGCTAACGGCAACCCGGGGTGACCCGCGGGACAGTGCCACAGAGAACAGACCGCCGGCCGCAAGGCCGGTAAGGGTGAAACGGTGCGGTAAGAGCGCACCAGCGGCGCGGGTGACCGCGTCGGCTCGGTAAACCCCACCCGGAGCAAGGCCGAAGCATGCACTTCACGGTGCGTGTGCGCGGGTGTTATGAGGGCTGCTCGCCCCAGCCCGCGGGTGGGCCGCTCGAGGTACCCGGCGACGGTGTGCCCAGATGGATGGTCGCCGCCCGCGACGGTCGAGAGACCACGCGGGTACAGGATCCGGCTTACGTGCCGACTCGTTCGCCTTCGGCTCGCCGCCTTCGGTTCAACGGGGGACCCGCGCGCTAGGGTTCCAGACGTGACGCGCTTCCTCTTCGCCCCCGACATCGACTTCGCCGGTATCCGCGACCAACTCGGTGTCGACGAGGCCTACGGTGACGATGCGCTCGCCGAGGCACGCGACGCCGTCGACCGGTTCGCGGATGCCCGCGAAGACCACACCGACGTGCCGTTCGTCACCATCGACCCGCCGACGTCGCGGGACCTCGACCAGGCCGTCCACCTCGTCGCCGACGGCGACGGTTTCGTCGTCGACTACGCCATCGCCGACGTCGCGGCGCTGGTGATCCCCGAAGGTGCGCTCGACCAGGAGAGCCGACGCCGCGGGTCCACCGTGTACTTCCCGGACGGGTCGGTGCCGCTGCATCCGCGGGAACTGTCCGAGGGGATCGGATCGCTTCTGCCCGAACAGGTCCGGCCGTGCGTGCTGTGGACGATCCGGGTCGCGGGGGACGGGACGGTCACCGACGTGCGGGTGCGGCGATCGCGGATTCGATCCGTGGCCCGCTTCGCGCCGGGGTCAGCGCCGACGCCGAGGCCGGCCGACTGCACCCGTCGATCGCCGCGCTACCCGCTTTCGGCGAACTGCGGCAGAGCGTCGCGATGGACCGCGGCGCCGTCGAACTGGATCTGCCGGACCAGCAGGTCTCTCGAACCGAGGCGGGGTGGCGGCTGGATCTCGAACCCCACACCCCGGCCGACATGTGGAACTCGCAGCTCTCGCTGCTGGCGGGGATGTGCGCCGGGACGATCATGGCCGAGGCCGGCATCGGACTGCTGCGGACGCTGCCGCCCGCCGATCCCGAGGCGGTCGAGGATCTGCGCGCCGCCGCGAAGGCGCTCGGCGTCGAATGGCCCGAGGGTGTGGCGGTGGGTCGGTTCCTGGCGGGACTGCCCGGTGACCGGCCGAGCACGCTCGCGATCCAGTCTGCGGCGAGCGGCCTCATGCGGGGCGCCAACTATCTCGCGCTCGACGGCACCGACGAGGCGCGTGCTGTCCCGGACGACAAGAAGCGGCATGGCGCGATCGCAGGTCTCTACGCGCACGTGACCGCACCGCTGCGTCGGCTCGGGGACCGGTTCGCCACCGAGGTGTGCCTGGCGGTCACCGCCGGCGACGAGGTGCCCGACTGGGTCACGCGCGCCCTGCCGACCCTGCCGAAGATCCTGCGCTCCGCCGACACCCTCGGCGCCACCGCCGACCGGGCGAGCATCGACCTCGCCGAGGCCGTCATCCTCGGCGACCGCGTCGGCGAACGCTTCGACGCCGTCGTGACGTCGGCGGCCACCGACCGCAAGCCCGCGCAGATCTTCATCGCCGACCCGCCCGTCGTCGCGGGGTGCGAGGGCGAACTGCGGCCGGGCACCCGGCTCGACGTCGAGCTGGCGACCGCCGACGAGGTGACGCGGACCGTTCGGTTCCGGGCGGTGTAGGGCGCTTTTCCCGCGGGAGCGTTTACCGCGCGCGTGACCGTTTCCCTCCCGCGGGTGCTAGCCAATAAGCGGGAAGTAATCAGTCCCGCGGGAGAAAAATGCTTGCGCGGGAGGTGATCTCACCAGGCCTTCGTGGCTCGTCGCTTGCGCTCCTCGCACCTCAGACAGCGGGGGTGGGGCGGATCACAGGTCCTTGGCGGCCTTGCGGTACTCGGCGACGGCGCGGTGGGCGTCGGCCTCGAGGCGGGCGTCGAGGCGGCCGACGATGAACATGTCGGCGGCACCGAGCTTTCCGTCCTCGACGATCGACGCGAGGCGGGCGCGGTTGATGCGGATGTCGTTGAAGTCGCCGAGGGCGGACTGGATCTTCTTGGCGACCGCGCCGACGTTGCGGTACTTCTTCTTGTTCAGCGGCTCCGTCGCATCGATGCTGTAGCGCAAGCGCTTTGCGCGTTTGCGGATCTTGTGGAGCTGCTCTTGCCACTCGTCCGAACCCTCGGCGAGGTCGGAGAGATCTTTCTGTGCCTTGCGGATGTGCTTGCGGCTCTTCGCTATCGCCGTGTCGATGACTGTGGTGGCAGGGAGTTCGGCATCCGGGCCGGGCGGGGGAGAGGCGATGAGGGCGTCGATGGAGTCGAGGAGGGTGAAGTAGCGCTTCGACGACATCGCGGCGTGCGCGGCGCGGATCGCGCGATCATGGGTCTGCGTTTCGGCGCCGGCGAGCGCGGCGAGCAGCTCGGGGACGCGTTCTCGCCGCGGAGCAGGGACTGGTCGAGGTCGAGCTGCACCTCGGAATCCCGTGCGTCACCGAGTATCCGGGCGAGGAGCTTGAGTTCGGCGCCGACGTGGGCGGTGCGTTCGGCGTCGAGCACCGTGGGGTAACCGGACAGCACGCTGCGCAGGCGACGGCACGCGACCCGCATCTGGTGGACGGCGTCCTCCGCGTCCTCGCGGACGAGCGGGTCGTAGGCGATCAGGCTGTTGCGGTGCAGGGCGATGTCGGTGATGACGAGTTCGAGCGCGGTGGGGCGCTTGGAGAGTCGGGGTTCGTGGACGGTCGGGGTCGAACCGATGGCGCGGGCCAGCTTCGACGCACTCGACGCCGAGCGTGCGCCACCCGCGCGCAGGGCCTTGTCGGCGGCCTTCAGCAGCTTGGTGGTGCCGCCGGAGAGGAGTTCGAACTCCCACTCGGCCCACTGCTGGGAATGCCCGCCCGGTAACAGCGACTGGGCGGTGACCAGGTCCTCGGCGAGTTCGGCCAGCGGCTCGTCGTCGACGCCGAGGAGTCGCGTCACCGTCCGCGTGGTCGAGACGACGGCCACCGGCATGAGGTTCCGGCACCGGGTCAGTGCGCGGACGGGGTTCACCAGGGCGTCGGGGACGTCACCGTCGGCGGGCGCCTCGTCGAAGCCGACCTGGAGTTCGCGGCGCGCTCCGGGGATGTCGGTGGGGCGCTTGAGATGCCAGCCCTGATCGGTGCCCCCGGTCCGGCGGCGCATGGTGATCCGGTTGCCGGCGAGGTCGAGGTTCTCGGTGTCGAAGTAGGTGGCGTCGAGCGAGAACGTCTCGGGTGCGGTCGCCGACACCACTCCGGGAAGGGCCCGCAGGTCCGGGGCCACGTGGCCGGGGTCCACGTCGAACTTGAGTTCCACCTCGACCTGCTCGGATGCGGCCACCTGATCCTCCTGACGACGACGGCGCGGTACTGCTGAGTTCGAGTCTAGTGACCCCGACTGCGGCGGCAGATCATTCCGCGAAGCGGTCGGTCGCCTCGATCAGGTGGTGTTTGATGCCGGCTTCGAACGATGCGTGGCCGGCGTCGTCGACGATGTGGAGATCGGCGGCGGGCCAGGCGCGGTGTAGGTCCCACGCGCTGCGCATCGGGCAGACGACGTCGTAGCGGCCCTGGACGATGACACCGGGGATGTGCGCGATGGCGTCGATGTTGTCGAGCAGCTGCCCGTCGTCGAGGAAGCCGTGGTTGACGAAGTAGTGGTTCTCGATGGACGCGAAGGCGAGGTCGAAGCGGTGGGCCTCGTCGGCGCCCTGGCCCGGCTCCTCGGGGCGGGGGAGGAGATAGCTGGTGGCCTGCTCCCAGCCGGTCCACGCGCGGGCGGCGGCGCGAGCGACCGACGGGTCGTCGGAGGTCAGCAGGCGGTGGTAGGCGGCGACGAGATCGCCGTCGCGCTCGTCGGTCGGGATCGGTTCGAGGTAGGTCTCCCAGACGTCGGGGAAGATGTGCGACGCGCCGCCGTTGTAGTACCAGTCGATCTCGCTGCGGCGCAGCAGGAAGATGCCGCGCAGCACCAGTTCGGTGACCCGGTCGGGATGTGCCTGTGCGTAGGCGAGTCCCAGCGTCGAACCCCAGGAACCGCCGAAGATCTGCCAGCGGTCGATGCCGAGATGGGTACGGAGCTTCTCCATGTCGGCGATGAGGTGGGGCGTCGTGTTGACGCTCAGGTCCGCGCCGTCGGCGATGTGCGGGCGGGACTGTCCGCAACCGCGCTGGTCGAACAGCACGATGCGGTACCTGGCGGGATCGAAGAAGCGCCGCTGGGCGGGCGAGGTTCCGCCACCTGGGCCGCCGTGCACGAAGACCACGGGCTTCCCGTCCGGGTTGCCCGTGGTCTCCCAGTAGATCTGCTGGCCGTCGCCGACATCCAGGTGACCGGACTCGTAGGGTTCGATCTCCGGGTAGAAGTCACGCATGGACGCCAGCGTAGGCGTCGGGGATCAGTAGCTGTGCTCGGGGCCGGGGAACACGCCGCGACGAACTTCGTCGGCGTACTGCTCGGCGGCCGAACGCAATACGGACCCGACGTCGGCGAACCGCTTGACGAACCTCGCGGTCTTGCCGTGGGTGAGGCCGGCCATGTCCTGCCACACGAGCACCTGGGCGTCGGTTTCGTTGCCGGCTCCGATGCCCACGGTCGGGATGGTGAGCTTGCGCGAGATCTGACCGGCCAGGTCGGCGGGGACCATCTCCATGACGACGGCGAAGGCGCCGGCTTCCTGGACGGCGATGGCGTCGGCGATGAGCTGGTCGGCACCGTCGCCGCGACCCTGGACGCGGAAACCGCCGAGTCCGTTGACGCTCTGCGGGGTGAACCCGATGTGCGCCATGACCGGGATGCCGGCGGCGGTGAGGGCCGCGATCTGCGGGGCGACGCGCTCGCCGCCCTCGATCTTGACCGCGTGCGCGCCGGTCTCCTTGAAGATCCGGAAGGCGTTCTCGAGCGCGTGCTGCGGCCCGATCTCGTAACTGCCGAAGGTCATGTCGGCGACGACGAGCGCGTGCGGCGCGCCGCGCACGACGGCGCGGATCAGCGGGATCATCTCGTCGATGCTGACGGGGATGGTGGTGTCGTAGCCGAGTACGACGTTGGCCGCCGAGTCGCCGACGAGCAGCACGGGGATTCCGGCGGCGTCGAAGATGCGGGCCGTCGAGTAGTCGTAGGCGGTGAGCATCGACCACTTCTCGCCTTCGGACTTCATCTGGGCGAGGTGATGGATGCGGGTCACGCGGCGCCTGGGGGCGTCGGCGGCGGGGGTTGCGGTGGATGCACCATAGACCGAGGATTCGGACATCGTTGTCTCTTTTCTGCCTCGAGTCCCGGCTGGCCCGAAGGGGCGCGGCGGGTACCCGGGTTGAACACGGACAAGCGCCATTCTGTCACCGCGGGTATGTGCTGTAACCGCCGGAAGTTATGCGATTGGTCACACCGCTCTGGGGGTCATCTGGACAGGTTGTGGCATGGTCGTCGCGGTCCGAGTGCATCCTGGCTGCTCCGGGGCTTCCCAGTACGCCACTTCGCCGTCTCAGATGGTGGGATGGCGTCGGCAAACCCGCAGGACAGCGAGTTGGTCTCTCGCGTGTAACACGGATTTAACAGCCGACTTCTAATGTCGGCGACCATGGATCGCCAAAAGGAATTCGTGCTGCGGACCCTCGAAGAGCGCGACATCCGTTTCGTTCGACTGTGGTTCACCGACGTACTCGGTTATCTGAAGTCCGTGGCGATCGCGCCGGCCGAGCTCGAAGGTGCCTTCGCCGAGGGCATCGGCTTCGACGGCTCGGCCATCGAGGGCTTCTCCCGTGTGTCGGAGGCCGACACGGTCGCCAAGCCCGATCCGTCGACCTTCCAGATCCTGCCGTGGACCACCTCGGCCGGCCGCCACCATTCGGCGCGCATGTTCTGCGACATCGCGATGCCCGACGGCACCCCGAGCTGGGCCGACTCGCGTCACGTGCTGCGTCGCCAGCTGAACAAGGCCGCCGACCTCGGCTTCAGCTGCTACGTGCACCCCGAGATCGAGTTCTTCCTCCTCAAGGACGCACCGCTCGACGGTTCGGTGCCGACGCCGGCCGACTCCGGCGGCTACTTCGACCAGGCCGTCCACGACGCCGCTCCCAACTTCCGTCGCCACGCGATCGAGGCGCTGGAGTCGATGGGCATCTCGGTGGAGTTCTCGCACCACGAGGGCGCACCCGGCCAGCAGGAGATCGACCTCCGCTACGCCGACGCCCTGTCGATGGCCGACAACGTGATGACCTTCCGCTACCTCATCAAGGAGGTGGCGATCAACGAGGGCGTCTGGGCCACCTTCATGCCCAAGCCGTTCAGCGAGCACCCCGGCTCGGCGATGCACACGCACATGAGCCTGTTCGAGGGTGACATCAACGCCTTCCACAACCCCGACGACCCGATGCAGCTGTCGGCCACCGGCAAGAAGTTCATCGCCGGCATCCTGCACCATGCGTCGGAGATCAGCGCCGTCACCAACCAGTGGGTCAACAGCTACAAGCGCCTGATCCACGGCGGTGAGGCGCCGACCGCGGCGACGTGGGGCGGTGCCAACCGGTCTGCACTCATCCGCCTGCCGCTGTACACGCCCAACAAGGCGTCGTCGCGTCGCATCGAGGTGCGCAGCCCCGACTCGGCCTGCAACCCGTACCTGACCTTCGCCGTGCTACTCGCCGCCGGTCTGAAGGGCATCGAGGAGGACTACGAGCTCCCCGACGAGGCCGAGGACGACGTCTGGGCCCTCACGCCCGCCGAGCGCCGGGCGATGGGGTACCAGGAACTGCCGGGCAGCCTCGCGGAGGCGCTCACGAAGATGGAGAACTCGGAGCTGGTCGCGGAAGCCCTCGGCGAGCACGTGTTCGACTACTTCCTGCGCAACAAGTGGGCCGAGTGGACCGGCTATCGCAGCATGGTCACCCCGTACGAGCTGAAGCATTACCTGCCGCTGTAGGCCTTCGGCGGGTCGTTGGGGACCGCGATGATGTCGAGGGTTATCCGAGTCGCTATTTTTGTGTTGTGACACGACGATCGGGCCGCAGCGCGGTACCCAGCGCGGGACGGTTGGGGCTCCTCGACACCTCCGCGCCGCAGAATCTCGCCGAGCTCGGCTGGAACACGCCCGAGTCCGTCGACGTGCTGTGGGCGTTGTCGCGGGCACCCGACGCCGACCTCGCCCTCCGCACACTGGTCCGCCTCCGCGGGGCCGTCGAGGACGAGTGGTCCGAGATCGACGCGGCGCTGCGCACCGACAAGTCGTTCCGGGGTCGTCTCTTCGGCGTCATCGGATCATCCGACGCCCTCGCCGATCATCTGGTCGCCGAGCCGTCGAGCTGGCGACTGCTGCTCGCCGACGCGTTGCCCGACCGGGACGAGGTCGACCGCCGGATGCTCGAGTCCGTCGGCGCCGAGCCCGATCCGGGTGAGGTCGAGAAGGGCAATCGCGTCCACCGCGCGAAACTCACCGGACCGAAGTCCGTCGTCGCGCTCCGTCTCGCGTACCGCAACCTGATCCTGCAGCTCGCCGCGCACGACGTCGCCTCCACGGTCGAGGACGAACCGGTGATGTGGCTGCCCGAGGTCGGCGCCTACCTGTCGGACCTCGCCGACGCCGCGCTGACCGCGGCACTGGCGGTCGCCATCGCCGAGGTGTGCGGCGACGAGCCCCTCCCGGTCCGGATCGCGGTCATCGCGATGGGCAAATGCGGTGCGCGCGAGCTGAATTACGTGAGCGACGTGGATGTCATCTTCGTCAGCGACCCCGCCGACGCGACCTCCTCGCGCATCGCCGGCGAGATGATGCGGATCGGTTCGCTGGCCTTCTTCGAGGTCGACGCCGCGCTGCGGCCCGAGGGCAAGTCCGGCGCGTTGACCCGCACCCTCGAATCCCACGTCGCGTACTACGAGCGGTGGGCCAAGACCTGGGAGTTCCAGGCCCTGCTCAAGTCCCGCGCGATGACCGGTGACATGGAACTGGCGAACGAGTACATCGCGGCGGTCAAGCCGATGGTGTGGAAGGCCGCCGAGCGTCCCGACTTCGTGCCCGAGGTGCAGAAGATGCGACGCCGCGTGGAATCGCTGGTGCCCGAGGGGGAGCGCGAACGCAATCTCAAACTGGGACAGGGAAGTCTGCGCGACGTCGAGTTCGCGGTGCAGTTGCTGCAGATGGTGCACGGCCGCGTCGACGAGAGCCTCCGGGTCATGCCGACCGTCGACGCACTCGCGGCGCTGACCGCCGGCGGCTACGTCGGACGCGACGACGGCGCGAATCTCAGTGCCTCGTACCAGTTCCTGCGCCTGCTCGAGCATCGGCTGCAGCTGCAGCGGATGAAGCGAACCCATCTCCTCCCGAAGCCCGACGACACCGAGGCCCTGCGCTGGCTCGCACGCGCGGCGCACATCCGTCGTGAGGGGGAGCTCGATGCGACAGGCGTGCTGCGCGAACAGATCCGCCATCAGTCCCTCCGCGTGCGGCGCCTGCACCAGAAGCTGTTCTACCGTCCGCTGCTCGAGGCGGTCACCCGTTTCAAGCCCGACGAGCTGACCCTGAGCGACGAGTCGGCCGAGAGGCGGCTGGCCGCGCTGGGTTACGCCATGCCCGACCGCGCGCTCAGCCATATCCGCGCGCTGTCGAACGCGCCCGGGCGCCGCGGCCAGATCCAGCTGCTCATCCTGCCGCAGCTGCTCGAACACATCGGTGACACACCGGATCCCGACGCCGGCCTGCTCAACTACCGCCGGTTGTGCGAGGCGCTCGAGGACAAGGACTGGTTCCTCCGGCTGCTCCGCGACGACGGCGTCGTGGCCGAGCGGCTGATGAAGGTGCTCGGCACGTCGGAGTTCATCGCGAACATGCTGATGCGGTCGCCGGAGGTGATCCACCAGTACTCCGACGGGCCCGACGGTCCGAAGCTGTGCGAGATCCGGCCCGAGGACGTGGCCAAGGGACTCATCGCCTCGACGGTGCGGCAGCAGGACATGAAACGCGCGGTCGCCGTTGCGCGTTCGCATCGTCGTGCCGAACTGGTCCGCGTCGCCTCGGCCGACGTGCTCGGCCTGATGGACGTGCCGACGGTCTGTAAGGCCCTGTCGAGTGTGTGGGCCGCGGTCCTCAACGCCGCACTCACCGTCGCAATCGACATCTCCGAACGCGACCGCGGAAAGCCCGCGCCCGCGCGCATCGCGGTGATCGGCATGGGCCGGCTCGGTGGCGGCGAACTCGGTTACGGTTCGGACGCCGACGTCCTGTTCGTGTGCCAGCCGAACCGCGACGCCGACGAATCCGAGGCGGTGCGGTGGTCTCAGACCATCGCCGAGACCGTTCGCTCCGCACTCGGCAGCCCCAGCGCCGACCCGCCTCTCGAGGTCGACACCGGGCTGCGGCCGGAGGGGCGCAACGGACCGGTCGTGCGCACGCTGGCGGCCTACTCCGCGTATTACGCGCAGTGGGCGCAGGCGTGGGAGGTGCAGGCGCTCCTGCGGGCCCACCAGGTAGCCGGCGACGAGGCCCTGGGTATCGACTTCCTGCACATGATCGACCACGTGCGTTATCCGGCCGGCGGCGTCAGCAACGAGGCGGTCAAGGAGATCCGGCGCATCAAGGCCCGCGTCGACGCCGAACGGCTGCCGCGCGGAGCCGACCCGGCGACACACACCAAGCTGGGGCGCGGCGGACTCGCCGACATCGAGTGGACGGTGCAGCTGCTCCAGCTGCGCTACGCCCACCGCTACCGTAGTCTCCACAACACCTCGACACTCGAATCGCTCGATGCGATCGGTGCCGCGGAGTTGTTGTCGGAGAACGACGTCGCGCTGCTCAAGAATGCGTGGATCACCGCGACCAAGGCGCGCAACGCATTGGTGCTGGTGCGGGGGAAGCCGGTCGACCAGTTGCCGGGTCCGGGCAAGCAACTGCGCCAGATCGCCTATGCGGCCGGGTGGCCGGAGGACCAGGCGTCGGAGTTCCTGGAGAATTATCTGCGGGTGACGCGCCGGGCGAAGGCCGTGGTGCTCAAGGTCTTCGGCGCGTAGGCGTGCTGTGTAACCGGCGCGTAGGCGCCGCTGCTGTACGGGGGGCAGATGAAGAGATTTCTGTGGGTGGCGGCGTACATCGCCGGCTGGGCGATGCTGGCCGGGGTGGTGCTGGGGGTGTGGCTGCACTTCTATCCCTCGCGCGGGAACGTCGCGCTGTATCTGACGAGTGGGGTGCAGTTCGCGCTCATCCCGGGCCTCGTCGCCATCGTGATCTTCGCCGCGCTGCGTCGCTGGTTCATGCTGGTGATCGCGATCGCGGTGTCCGGTGCCCTGGCCTACACCCAGGTCCCGCTGGTGATCCCGACGAGCGCGCCGGCGGGCGAGGAGTTCACCGTCGTCTCGGCCAACCTGCTGTTCGGCGGCGGCGACATCGGCGCGCTCGAGAAGATCGTGGCCGACGCGGACCCTGACATGGTCTCCCTGCAGGAGGTGACGCCGGAAGCGCTGGAACGTCTTCGCGGCAGTGAGATCGCGCGCCGGTTGCCGAACGAGTTCGCGATCCCGTATCCGCAGGCGGCCGGAACCGCGTTGTTCGCCAAGCGGGCCCTGTCGGATCAGTTCAACATCCCCGACACCATCCTCCACAACCTGCAGGCGCGCACCGACCTGCCCGGCGCGCCCGGTACGCACGTCCTCGCCATTCACCCGGCCGCGCCGCTGTGGGGCAAGAAGGACGGCTGGTTCCACGACATGGACATCCTGGCCGACCATTTCGCGAAGCTGCCGGAGGGTCGCGTGCTCGCGATCGGCGACTTCAACTCCACCTGGAACCACGCGACCTACCGCAAACTGCTGAGCAACGGGCTCGTCGACGGCACGGACATGGCGGGTGCGGGTTTCCTGCCGACGTATCCGACCGACAAGCGGATCGGCAACCGTCCGCTCGTGGCCATCGATCGCGTCATCCTGCGCGGATTCGTGCCCACGTCGATGGACAGTCATCACCTGCCCGGTTCCGATCATCGGGCTCTGGTGGTATCACTGGTGGCATCATGAGCGCCAGCATCTCCGATCCCGGCACCCCGGGACCCAGCATCTCCGATCGTCTTCGCGAGGCCACCGCCGCCGCGCACCGAAGCGCAGAGCACGCGCCCTTCATCGACGACCTGATGTCCGGTCGCCTCGACAGCGGTGAGTACCAGAGGCTGGCGGTCCAGCTGTATTTCGTCTACGAGGCCCTCGAGACGGTCGGAGACCATCTCGCCGACGATCCCGTCGCCGGTGCGGTCATCGACGACAAGTTGCGTCGACTCCCGCGCCTCGGCGCCGATCTCGCCTCGTTCGGGGTCGACCCGGCGTCGAGTGAACCGCTGCCGGCCGTCGCCCGGTACGTCGAGGCCATCGAGGCCACGCGAGATGACCCGGCTCGCTTTGTGGCACACCATTACACGCGGTACCTGGGCGACCTGAGCGGAGGCCAGGTCGTGGCCCACCGCATGCGTGAGCACTACGGTGTCGACGCATCGGGATTGAGCTTCTACACCTTCGACGGGATCGAGAAACTCAAGCGGTACAAGGACGCCTACCGATCCCGACTCGACGCACTGCCCCTCGACGCGGCTGCCGTGGAGCGGCTCGTCGACGAGGCGATCGCCGCATTCGGGCACAACCAAGCGGTGTTCGGCGATCTCGACAGCGCAGGCGCCATCTGAGCGGTGGCGCTGAGGGGGTCTAGTTGACCTGGAGCTTGACGGTGCGGTCCAGCACGACCTCGTGGAGGTCGTCGTTGCCCTTGACCAGTTCTATGCGCAACTGATTGTTCTCGAGCCTGCTGGTGGTGCGAACCACGCGCGGAGTGCCTTCGAGGCTGATGCGATCACCGGGGACAAGGTCTTCGACGTACACGTCTCTGGTCATGCGACCAAACTAAAGCCCTACCTTGTGGTACGGCAGAGCAAGAAGTCACATTTGTGCGGCAGATCACATGGCCCGCTGTTGGGGCGCTCGCAACGGGACGTTCACGCGATCGCGTGTCGCCGTCTGCGCGACGGCTGTTGCACCGAAACACGAGAAGCGTCTGTCGTCGCCTCCTCGGCCCGGTGGCGCGCAACCTGGGCGTCGGGGTGGTCGGTTCCTCGCGATGCCGACAAAACGAAGATCTCGTCCATCTGAGGGGCCTTCGAGGGCACATTGCCCTCGCGTGGTGCTCACGGGGACGAGAACTGTCGCGACAGGACCGCTGCGTCGTCGGAAAACGTTCTCCGACGACGAACGCCCCGCCCGCGAGAACGCGGACGGGGCGTCGTGCTGAAGGAAACGACTCAGCAGTCGTAGTACTCAGCAGTCGTAGTACAGGGAGAACTCGTACGGGTGCGGACGGATCTGCACCGGCTCGATCTCGTTCTCGCGCTTGAGCGCGATCCAGGTCTCGATGAGGTCCTCGGTGAACACGCCACCGGCGGTGAGGTACTCGTGGTCCTCTTCGAGGCGGTCGATGACGGCGGACAGCGAGGTCGGCGCCTGCGGGATCGACTTGGCCTCCTCCGGAGGGAGCTCGTAGAGGTCCTTGTCGACCGGCTCGTGCGGCTCGATCTTGTTCTTGATGCCGTCCAGGCCGGCCATCATCATCGCCGCAAACGCCAGGTACGGGTTGCCCGAGCTGTCCGGGCAACGGAACTCGAGGCGCTTGGCCTTCGGGTTGTTGCCGGTGATCGGGATACGCACGCAGGCCGAACGGTTGCGCTGGCTGTAGACCAGGTTGATCGGTGCCTCGTAGCCCGGGACCAGACGCTTGTAGGAGTTGACCGTCGGGTTGGTGAAGGCCAGCAGCGACGGAGCGTGGTGCAGGATGCCGCCGATGTAGTGGCGAGCCAGATCCGACAGGCCTGCGTAGCCGGCCTCGTCGTGGAACAGCGGCTTGCCGTCCTTCCACAGCGACTGGTGGGCGTGCATGCCCGAGCCGTTGTCACCGAAGAGCGGCTTCGGCATGAAGGTGACCGACTTGTTGTTCTGCCATGCGGTGTTCTTGATGATGTACTTGAACAGCTGCACGTCATCGGCCGCGTGGAGCAGCGTGTTGAACTTGTAGTTGATCTCCGCCTGGCCCGCGGTACCGACCTCGTGGTGGCCGCGCTCGAGCTCGAAGCCCGAGTTCTGCAGGTTGGTCGACATCTCGTCGCGCAGGTCGACGTAGTGGTCGTACGGAGCCACCGGGAAGTAACCACCCTTGGGGCGGACCTTGTAGCCCAGGTTGGGGTTGCCGTTCGGATCGGTGGGTGCGCCGGCGTTCCACCAGCCCGATTCCGACTCGACCTCGTAGTGGGTGCCGTTCATCTCGGAGCTGAAGGACACCGAGTCGAAGATGTAGAACTCGGCCTCGGCGCCGAAGAAGCAGGTGTCGGCGATGCCGGTCGAGGCCAGGTAGTCCTCGGCCTTGCGCGCGACGTTACGCGGGTCGCGGCTGTAGGCCTCGCGGGTGAACGGGTCGTGGACGAAGAAGCTGACGTTCATCGTCTTCGCCTTGCGGAAGGGGTCGATCCGCGCGGTGGCCGGGTCGGGCAGCAGCATCATGTCCGACTCGTTGATCGACTGGAAGCCGCGCACCGACGAACCGTCGAATGCCAGACCGTCCTCGAACACGCTCTCGTCGAACGCCGAAGCGGGGATCGAGAAGTGCTGCATGACACCGGGCAGGTCGCAGAAACGGATGTCGACGTACTCGACACCTTCCTTCTTGATGCCCTCGAGTAGTTCTTCTTTACTGCTGTACACCGTGCGGTGACTCCTTCGTGATCGGGTGGTCAGTCGTACTGACACGCCACACACATCCGCCGCCGAGAAACAGCAGCGGATCTCAGCGGCAACCGTATGGAGGCGAAGTTGCCCAGGCGTCAAGTCCGTGTTTCCCCCGTGTTACGCACTCGGTGTTCTTGGCGGCACACGGCTCATACCTCGGAGAACGCACTCGGCGAATCCCACCCTAGCCCGCGCCGGCGACCGGGGAGGACGGTAGGGGTTACGCCCCCGACTACGATGGACACCATTGAATGCCGTGGTCGTCGACGAGGACGCCACGGTCGCGAGAGGAGTCATCACGATGGGACGAGTCACCGGTTCCTGGTTGTCGGGGCCGCAGATCGGTCCCGAGGACGGCGTCGAGAACGATTTCCGTGGTCAGGATCTAGGGCTGCCCGCGTCCGGACCGGGGTCGCTGGCCACCGGATGGCCACGCGTCGCGGGTCTGCTGGTCGACTGGCTGATCGCCGGCGGGCTCGCGATCCTGTTCGTCGGCTTCGAGTCGTCGATCCTGGGCACGACACAGCTCGGCATCTGGTTCGTGATGGGCATCTTCGCGGTGTCGCTGTTCGGCTTCACCCCTGGCCAGTACGCACTCGGGATGCGCGTTGCCCGCGTCGACTACGGTCCCGAACGCAATTCCGCCGAGGCCGCCGGCAAGGAGACCCCGGCGTCCGTCGGCATCGTGCGTGCCTTCTTCCGACAGCTGCTGATGGTCTTCCTGGTGCCGGCCCTGATCAACGACTACAACGGTCGCGCCCTGCACGACCGCGCGACCGGGACGGCGATCCTCCGTACGCGCTGAGGTGATCGCCACACGGCGACCCGGACGCCGAGGTAAACCCACCTCAAATGCGTAAAGCCGCCACCCGTGAGGGCGGCGGCTTTACGGAAAAAGGGTGGGTTCGCGCAGAAGGTCAGCCGCGACGACGCGCGGTGCGCTGCATGCTCTTCATCTTCGCGTTCCCGGGCAGCGGGCCCTTCGGCATGCCGGGGCCGGGGGCCTTGCTGCTGAGAGCGGCGAGACGACCCTCGAGGGTCTCCATGCGCTTGCGGTCGATGTTGCTGGGCAGCTTGTTGAGGTGACGCTCCAGCTTCGACAGCGGGATCTGACCGTCGTCGTTGCCGACCATGATCTCGTAGATCGGGGTGTCGCCGACGACGCGCGCGGCCTTCTTCTTCTCCTGGTTCAGCAGGGACTTGACGCGGGTGGGGGAGCCCTCACCGACGAGGATCACGCCCGGCTTGCCGATGACGCGGTGCACCGCGTCGAGGTGCGAGGTACCCGACACCGCCTGGGTGACGCGCCACTGGCCGCGCATGTTGCCCAGAGCCCACCCGGCGGCACCGGGCTGGCCCTCGGCCTTGGTGTAGACGTTCTTCTGCACGCGCCGGCCGAAGAGGATGAACGCGCCCAGCACACCCAGCACGACGCCCAGCGGGATGAGCAGCCACGGCGAGCCCAGCAGGAAGCCGAGCGCCGTGAAGACGGCGATGGACAACACGATCACACCCACCATGTAGGGGATGAGTCGCTTGTCTTCCTTGCGCTGCATCTGGAACGCCTGCCACAACTGCTGGCGCCGTTCCTTCGATGCAGCCTTGCGGGCCTGCTTCTTAGCGGCCTTTGCTTCCTTGCTCACGGACTGCGCCTTTGCCATACGGCCAGTTTACGTCCGCTCGTCCGGTGACCTGCCGCATGGTCGGCAGGCGGGGCCGGGGGTGGGTCAGCGGGCGAGGCGCGCCATCAGGCTCGACGCCTCCTGGCTGGCCGAACCCTCGGCGGCGAGGTGAGCGAGCGCAGGCGAGATCTCGCGGCCGTGGTGAGCCATGGCCTGCGCATACAGACGACCCGCACGGTAGGACGACCGCACCAGCGGACCGGCCATGACACCGGCGAACCCGACCTCCTGGGCGAACTCGGAGTGGTCGACGAACTCCTCCGGCTTGACCCACCGCTCGACGGGGTGGTGCCGCGGCGACGGACGCAGGTACTGGGTGATCGTCAGGATGTCGCAGCCCGCCTCGTGCAGGTCGACGATCGCCGACTGCACCTCCTGCGGGGTCTCGCCCATGCCGAGGATCAGGTTCGACTTCGTCACCAGGCCGAAATCACGCGCCGCGGTGATGACCTCGAGCGACCGCTCGTAGCGGAACGCCGGACGGATGCGCTTGAAGATGCGGGGCACCGTCTCGAGATTGTGGGCCAGCACCTCCGGCCGGGCGTCGAACACCTCGGCCAGCAGATCCGGCTTGGCATGGAAATCCGGGATCAGGTTCTCGACGCCGGTGCCCGGGTTGAGCCGGTGGATGGCGCGGACGGTCTCGGCGTAGAGCCAGGCGCCCTCGTCGGGCAGGTCGTCGCGGGCGACGCCGGTGATCGTCGAGTACCGCAGACCCATGGCCTGGACGCTCTCGGCGACACGACGCGGTTCGTCGCGGTCGAGGTCGGCGGGCTTGCCGGTGTCGATCTGGCAGAAGTCGCAGCGTCGGGTGCACTGCTCGCCGCCGATGAGGAAGGTGGCCTCGCGGTCTTCCCAGCACTCGTAGATGTTGGGGCAGCCGGCCTCTTCGCAGACGGTGTGCAAGCCCTCGCGCTTCACGAGTCCCTTGAGTTCGGTGAACTCCGGGCCCATCGTGGCGCGGGTCTTGATCCAGCTGGGCTTGCGCTCGATCGGGGTCTGCGCGTTTCGCACCTCGAGACGCAGCAGTTTGCGGCCTTCGGGGGCGGACGATGCGGGTGCGGGGGTCTTCGGTGCGGGAACCGAGGCCGGGGGTGTGGCGTCGGTGGCACCGGGTCCGGGGGTGAGAGGGGACGCGGTCACCGGACCGATCCTACGCTCGCGGTCGCGGGCTCATCGGATGCCGTCGGGTCGGCCTCCCGCGGGGTGTCCAGCGCGGTCAGAACCGCGGTCGCGGTGGCGTCGAGAAGGGACGCGACCGAAAGCGGTTGTGCCAGTTCACGGGCCAGCGAGGTGACGCCCGCGTCGGCGATCCCGCACGGCACGATGGCCTCGAACGCCGACATGTCGGGGTCGATGTTGAGGGCGAACCCGTGCAGCGCCACCCCGCGTGCCACGCGGATGCCGATCTGGCCGAGCTTGCGTTCGCCCGCGTCGTCGTCGATCCACACGCCCGAGCGGCCCTCGACGCGTCCGGTGACGACGCCGAGGTCGGCGCACACCGAGATGAGGGCGCTCTCGAGGCGTCGTACGTATTCGACGACGTCGAGCGGTTCGGCGAGCTTCACGATCGGGTAGCCGACGAGCTGCCCGGGGCCGTGCCAGGTGATGCGTCCACCGCGGTCGACGTCGACGACCGGCGCGCCGTTGGTGGGCCGGTCGGCGTCCTCGGTGCGCTTGCCCGCGGTGTAGGTCGACGGGTGTTCGAGCAGGAGCAGCACGTCATGATCGAGGATGCCGTCGGCTCGCTCGGTGGCCAGCTGGTGCTGCATCTCGTAGGCATCGCGGTACTCGACGGTGCCCAGGCGCCGGACCTCGACGGGCGAGGAATCGGCGCGGACGGAACGGTGGGTCATGATGCCGGCTTCGTCGCGTAGGCCAGGGCCTCGCGGATCTGGGGATGGTTGAACGTGAATCCGTGGTCGGTGAGCACGTGGGGTTCAACGCGTTGACTGAACAGAATCATTTCCTCGGCCATCTCACCGCCGACGCGGCGGGCGACGAACCCGGGTACCTGGAGGAGGGCGGGGCGGTGCACGGCCTTGCCGAGGGCCTTGCAGAACTCGCCGAAGGGGAGCGATCCGGGAGCACTCAGGTTGACCGGGCCGGCGATGTCGGGGGAGTCGAGGAGGAACTCGATAGCCCGCACCTCGTCGATGAGGCTGATCCAGGAAAAGTACTGCTTCCCGTCGCCGATCGGACCGCCGAGCCCCAGCTTGAACAGCGGACGCAGCTTGCCGAGCAGCCCGCCCTGCGCGCTGAGGACCGGCGCGGTCCGCAGCAGGACGACGCGGGTGCCCGGACCTGCGTTGGCGGTGGCCGCCCTTTCCCAGTCGACGACCAGCTCGGCGAGGAAACCCTCACCGGGACCGTCGGTTTCGACCGCGGCCCGGTTCCCGGTGTCACCGTAGAAGCCGGTCGCGCTGGCGCTGATGAACGTCGGGATGCCCAATTCGCGGACGGCCTCGGCGAGCACCTCGGTCGGCGCGATGCGCGAGTCGCGAAGCTCCTGTTTGAAACGACCGGTCCACCGGCTGTTGCCGACACCGACGCCCCCGAGGGAGACCACCGCGTCGACGCCGTCGAGGCTCTCGGCGGGCATCCCGATGGTCTCGGGATCCCAGCTGAACTCGTCGTCGGCGAGTGCCTCGCGGCGGACCAGACGGATGACCGTGTGGCCCGCCGCGCGCAGCGAGTTGACCAGGGCGTTACCGATGAGCCCCTGTGAACCTGCGACGGCTATGCGCATCGCTTGCCTCGACGTCGTCGTCTCGGCGCGAACCTAGAGACCCAGGTCCGCGGCGAACGAGGCCTCTTCGAGACGCTTCTTCACGGTGGTGAGGAAGCGGCCCGCGTCGGCGCCGTCGATGAGGCGGTGATCGTAGGTCAGCGGCAGGTACGACATCGACCGCACCGCGATCGACTCCGAACCGTCCTCGCCGGTGATGACGACCGGACGCTTGACGATCGCACCGGTGCCCAGCATCGCCGCCTGCGGCGGGACCAGGATCGGGGTGTCGAACAGGGCGCCCTGGCTGCCGATGTTGGTGATGGTGAAGGTGCCGCCGGCGAGCTCGTCGGGCTTGAGGCCGTTGGAACGTGCACGCGCCGCGATGTCGGCGATCGCGCGGGCGAGACCCGCTACCGACAGGTCGTCGGCGTTGTGGATGACCGGCGACAGGAGACCCTGCGGGGTGTCGACGGCGATGCCGAGGTGCACCTTGTCGTAGTAGGTGATCTCCTTGGCGTCCTCGTTGATCGACGCGTTCACGTTCGGGTGCGCCTTCAGTGCTTCGACGACGGCCTTCGCGATGAACGGGAGGTAGGTGAGGTTGACACCCTCGGACGCCTTGAAGCTCTCCTTGGCCGCCTTGCGCAGTCCGGCGATCTTGGTCATGTCGACCTCGAAGACCTGCGTGAGCTGAGCGGACTGCTGCAGCGACTCGCGGGTCTTCTTGGCGGTGATCTGGCGGATGCGGTTGACCTTCTGGGTGGTGCCGCGCAGCTCGGCGAGCTCGGGACGGATCTCCGGCGAAGCCGACGGGGCGGCGGACGCGGCGGCCGGCTCTGCCTTCTTCTCCGGCGCGGCGGCCGGCTTCTTTGCGGCCTCGGCCGCGGCCAGCACGTCCTGCTTGCGGATACGGCCACCGACACCGGTGCCCTTGATCGAGTTCAGGTCGATGTCGTTCTCCGCGGCCAGCTTGCGCACCAGCGGGGTCACGTACGGGGTCGACTCGACGGTCGGGGGAGCCGACTTCGCAGCGGCCTCTGCCTTGGGTTCGGGCTTGGGCTCTTCCTTCGGCTCCGGCTCGGGCTCTGCCTTCGGCTCTTCCTTCGGCTCTTCCTTGGCCTCGGGCTCGGGCTCGGGCTCCGGCTCGGGCTCGGGCTCCGGTGCGGGCTCCTTCTCGGACGGTGCGGCCGAGGCGTCGCCGATCACGGCCAGCTTGCCGCCGACCTCGACGACGTCGTCCTCCTGCGCGAGGATCTCGAGCAGGGTGCCGGCGACCGGCGAGGGGATCTCGGTGTCGACCTTGTCGGTGGAGACCTCGAGCAGCGGCTCGTCGGCGGCGACCTCGTCACCGACGGCCTTGAGCCAGTTGGTCACCGTGCCCTCGGTGACGGACTCACCGAGTTCGGGCATCAGGACGTCGGTGCCCTCGGCCGAGCCGGAACCGGTGTCCGCGGTCGGCTTCTCGGCGGGTGCTTCTTCCTCGGTGGAGGGCTCCTCGGCGGCCTGCTCGGGCTCGGGCTCCGGGGCTGCCTCGGTGGGCTCGTCGCCCCCGGCGGAGTCGTCGGAGCCGGAATCGTCGGAACCGGCCTCGTCGGCGTCGCCGATCAGTGCGAGTTCACCACCGACCTCGACGACGTCGTCCTCCTGGGCGATGATCTTCGTCAGCACACCCGCGGTGGGGGCCGGGATCTCGGTGTCGACCTTGTCGGTCGACACCTCCAGCAAGGGCTCGTCGGCCTCGACGGTGTCGCCCTCCTCCTTCAGCCACCGGGTGACTGTCCCCTCGGTGACACTTTCACCAAGGGCGGGCATCTGGACGGAGAAGGCCATCGTTGTGAACTCCTGAACTCGACGTGGTGGTCTGTAGGTGTGGCCCGTCGGTGTGTGCTCCGTGGGCACGGGGGTGGGAAGCGGTCAGGGGACCGCCGAGATGAGTGGCGGGTCAGCCACTCATCCCCGCGGATCACCCTACCCGCACGCCGCTTTGCCGACCGGGTTCGGCTCGTACTCGGCGGTAACGATTCTCAACCGTTGGCCGCGATGTCCTCGAGGACGGCGGCGATCGTCCGAACGGGTACGCCCGTGCCGCCCTTCGTCGTGTAGCCCCACGGGCCGCCGGTGTTGAACGCCGGTCCCGCGATGTCGATGTGGGCCCATGCGACACCCTCCGGCACGAATTCCTTGAGGAAGATGCCGGCGGCGAGCATGCCGCCCCAGCGATGCGGGGTGACGTTCGCGAGATCGGCCACCCGGGATTTCAGGTCGGCACGCAGTTCGGCGGGCAACGGCATCGCCCAGGCGTTCTCGCCGACCTCGGCCGACCGGGCGGCCACCCGATCGCGGAACTCGTCGGTGCCCATGACCCCCGGTGTGCGGGTGCCGAGCGCGACCATCTGCGCCCCGGTCAGGGTCGCGGTGTCGATGAGGTAGTCCGGGTCGTCCTCCGCTGCGCGCACGATCGCGTCGGCGAGGATCAGCCGGCCCTCGGCGTCGGTGTTGAGGACCTCGACCGTGCGTCCGCCGTACTGGGTCAGCACGTCGCCGGGACGCTGGGCGGTGGACGACGGCATGTTCTCGGCCATCGGCACGGTCGCGGTGACCGACACGTCGAGGTCGAGGCGGGCGGCCAGGATGGTCGCGGCGATGACCGCGGCCGCACCGCCCATGTCCGAGGTCATCTGATCCATGTTCGCGGCCGGCTTGATGGAGATGCCGCCGGTGTCGAAGGTGATGCCCTTGCCGACGAGTGCGACCTTCTTGGCCGACTTCTTGCCGGTGTGGGTCAGCCGCACCAGGCGCGGCAGCCGCGAGGAACCCTTTCCGACGCCGATGATGCCGCCGTACCCCTGCGCCTCGAGCTCCTTGTCGTCGAGGATCTCGACCTTCAGGCCGGCCTTGCTGCCGAGTGTGCGGGCGCGCGCCGCGAACTCCTCGGGGAAGAGGTGGCTGGGCGGGGTGTTGACGAAGTCGCGGGCGATGGCGACGGAGTCGGCGACCGCGATCGCGCGGTCGAGCTCGGCCTTGGCCTCCTTGGACTTCGACTCCACCAGCAGCGTGATGTGTTGCGGCGGTGTCTTCTTCGGCTTCGACGACTCGGAGCGGAACTCGTCGAACCGGTACGCGCCGAGGAACAGGCCTTCGGCGGCGGCGGCGAGGTTCACCGAGGAGAGGGTGGTCGCGACGGACTCGAAGCCGTCGAGTTCGCGGGCGACGATGCCCGCGGCCTGACGGACCTGTTCGTCGTCGTCGAGGTTGTCGGCGTCGCCGAGTCCGACCGCGACGACGACGTCGACGGGCAACGACTCGGGCGCGGCCAGGCGGGTGACCTCGCCGTGGGAGCCGGAGGCCCCGAGGGCGGTCAGTGCGGCGGTGATCGCCGCGGCCTGGGCGTCGTCGAGGACACCGTCGCCGATGGCGAGTGTCGGCTCGGCGGTGGACTCACCGTTGTCGCCGGCCCCCTCGTCGCCGCCCGGCGCGCTGATCAGGCCGATGACCAGGGCGGCGTCGCCCTTGCCGATCGAGGTGGACAGGTCGAATTCGGGGCCGCGCACGCGGTCGACGGTGTCGTTCTTGCTCATCCGCTCAACTCTGCCACAGCGCGCCGGACGGCGGCGGCGAGCGCGGGACCGCTCTGGTCCGCGTGTCCGGCCCGATACCGTAGGGCCCATGAGTGAACTCCTGGCCGGTCCCATCGCCGATCGTCACGCCGCACTCGGTGCGAGTTTCGCCGAGTTCGGCGGCTGGAACATGCCGGTGTCCTATGCGGGCACCGTCGCCGAGCACACCGCGGTTCGCGAGGCCGTGGCGATCTTCGACGTCAGCCACCTCGGCAAGGCGCTGGTGTCGGGGCCCGGCGCGGCCGAGTTCGTGAACTCGACCCTCACCAACGATCTCGGCAAGATCGTTCCCGGCAAGGCGCAGTACACGTTGTGCTGCAACTCCTCCGGCGGCGTCGTCGACGACCTCATCACCTACCTCGTGAGTGACGACGAGGTGTTCCTGGTGCCCAACGCGGCGAACACCGCGGCCGTCGTCGCGCAGATGTCCGCCGTTGCGCCCGAACAGATCTCGATCACCGATCAGCATCGCGAGTTCGCGGTGTTCGCGGTACAGGGCCCGCGGTCGCCGGAGGTCCTCGCCGGGCTGGGGCTGCCCGCGGACATGGAATACATGGCCTTCGCCGACGCCGAGCTCTCGACCGCGGACGGGAACAAGTCGGTGCGCGTGTGCCGCACCGGCTACACCGGGGAACGCGGCTACGAGATCCTGCCGAGGTGGGACGACGCCGGCGCCGTCTTCGACGTGCTGCTCGAGGCGATCACCGCCGCCGGCGGGCAGGCCGCGGGTCTCGGCGCGCGCGACACCCTGCGGACCGAGATGGGTTACGCCCTCCACGGTCACGAACTGAGCCCGGAGATCACCCCGGTGCAGGCGCGTTCGAGCTGGGCCGTCGGCTGGGACAAGCCGTCGTTCTTCGGTCGCGACGCACTGTTCGCCGAGAAGGAGGCCGGACCGGCGCGTCGACTCTACGGACTCAAGGCCACCGGGCGCGGCGTGCCGCGCGCCGACTGTCCGGTCCGACTCGGGGACACGCAGATCGGTGTGGTCACCTCCGGGACGTTCTCGCCGACCCTCAAACAGGGCATCGCGCTGGCACTCCTGGACACCGCATCGGGCGTCGCCAAGGGCGATCAGGTGATCCTCGACGTCCGAGGGCGTGACCTGCCGTGTGAGGTGGTCATCCCGCCGTTCGTGCCCTCGCACGTCTGACCCCGGACGTCTGACCCTGCTCCGCGGGTCGTCCCACACACGCCGGACGGGCTCGTAAATGCTTTTGGACCCGGCGGTACCATGGGCGCCATGACCTTGGAGTTCAACCGTACCGAGCATCCCCATCCGGTGTCGGAGAACCGTCGCGCGGAGATCCTCTCCGCCCCGGGCTTCGGCCAGTACTTCACCGACAACATGGTGATGATCGACTACGACAAGGACCAGGGCTGGCACAACGCGCAGGTACGGCCGTACGGGCCGATCGCGCTCGATCCCTCGGCGATGGTGCTCCACTACGGCCAGGAGGTCTTCGAAGGCCTGAAGGCCTACCGGCAGCCCGACGGTTCGATCGCCGCATTCCGTCCGGAGGCCAACGCCGAGCGCCTGCAGCGCAGCGCCGAGCGCCTGGCGATGGCGTCGCTGCCCGTCGAGGATTTCATCGGATCGCTCAAAGCGCTTCTCGCCGCCGACAACGCGTGGGTTCCGCCGTCAGGCGGTGAGGAGTCGCTCTACCTGCGGCCCTTCATGTTCGCCTCGCAGGCGGGCCTCGGCGTCAACGCGCCGTCGTCGCAGTACATCTACTCCGTCATCGCCTCGCCGGCCGGTGCCTACTTCTCCGGCGGCATCAAGCCGGTGAGCGTGTGGCTGTCCACGGAGTACGTCCGCGCCGCCCCGGGCGGTACCGGCTTCGCCAAGTGCGGCGGCAACTACGCCGCGGCCTTCCTCGCGCAGCGGCAGGCCACCGAGCAGGGCTGCGACCAGGTCGTCTGGCTCGACGCCATCGAGCGCCGCTACATCGAGGAGATGGGCGGCATGAACCTGTTCTTCGTGTTCGGGTCCGGTGCCGACGCACGCCTCGTCACCCCGGAACTGACGGGTTCGCTGCTCCCGGGCATCACCCGGTCGTCGCTGCTGACGCTGGCCACCGACGCCGGGTTCGCGGTCGAGGAACGCAAGATCACCACCGAGGAGCTCCGCAAGGGCGTCGCCTCGGGCGACATCACCGAGGTCTTCGCCTGTGGCACCGCCGCAGTGATCACCCCGGTCGGCCGCGTCCGGGGCGTGGGCGAGGACTACACGATCAACAACGGTGCGACCGGTGAGGTCACGCAGGCTCTGCGCGACACCCTCACAGGTATCCAGCGCGGCACCTTCGCCGACACCCACGGGTGGATGACGGAGCTGTACCGCCCGTAAGGGATACGCGACGAGGTCGACGATTCGCGTCGCCACCCTCGCTCCCTGAGCCTGAATCTTTCACGGTTGAGTGGGTTTTCGCTGATCGGTTGTCGGTTCGGTGTGCGGTGGTCGGTACTGGTGTGTGGGCGGGGTGGATCGCCAGCGTTCGGTTCGCTGGTTGTTCGGGTTCCTGGGGCGGGGGGTGGGGGCGGCTGTGACCGGGTGCGTTGACCGGGGGGCTGGTTACGCGGCGAGGCGTTGCCAGCCGTGGCGTATGTGGTGGTTGTAGGGCCAGTCGGTGGGTAGTTGCAGGGTGGTGGTGCGGGCGTGGGTGATGATTTTGCCGGCGACGGTGAGCAGGCGGTGGCGCAGGCGTTTGGGTTCCCAGCGGCGGATGGGGTGGTGGCGGTGGTAGCCCAGGGTTTGGGTCCAGGCGAGCAGGTCGGAGGCCAGGGCGACGATGTCGAGCCAGAGTTGATTTTTGGCGAATGAGTCGAAGGGCAGGTTGGCCATGCCGGTGTCTTTGAGGCAGCGGATACGGTCTTCGGCGCGGGCGCGTTGGCGGTGACGTAGTTCCAGGGTCGGCAGGGTCCAGCCGCGGCCGCGGGTGTTGGTGGCGAACACGGTGTAGCGGCGGCCCTCGATGTCGGTGATGAGGTGTTGGGCTCCGTTGTGGGGGTATTCGCGGCGCACGATCAGCCGCATCCCGGGTGGCCAGGGTTCGTAGGCGGTTTCTCCATCACGGACCGGGCGCGGCAGGGTGATCTCGGCGACCTGGGCATCAGCGCGTGGATCGGCATCGTCGTTGGTGATCGCGGTGACCCAGGCAGCTTCAGACAGCATGGCCAACGCGTCTTTGACCAGTTCGGAGATGGTGAACCCGACCGAGTACTGCAGATTCTGCTCGGCCAGGTGGGCCAGGAACTTCTTGGCACACCCGGCCGAATCGGTACGTATGAGCACCTGGGCGCGTTCGGCGGCGGGTAGCTGGGCCAACGCCGCCTCGAGGGCCGCGATGTGCATGTCGGCACCCTTGGGTGAGGCACCTCCACGCCGTAGGTCCAGGTGCAGGGTCTCCCCGGTGCCGAAGGCGCCGTGGTCGACGAACGAACACATCGGGGAATGCCCGAACACCCGTTTATAGGTTTTCTGGGCCTGTTCTTTCGCCGAGCCGGCCGTCACGGTCGTGGCATCGAGATCGACGATCACCAGCCCGCCATCGACGCTGCCCGCGATGCCCTCCAACGGGCGGGCGGTGGCCCACACCCGCTCCCGCGCTGCGGCGCGAGCCGCACTGATCGCGGTACTGACTGCCTCGACATCAGCAGCTAGCCGGGTGATCACCCGCGACATCGTGGGATCCGAGGCCACCTGCCCGTACACCTGTGGCTGAGCCCGGACCGCGGCCACATCGGCCACGCAGTCACCACCGGCGGCCAAGGTCATCGCCAGATCCAGCACGATCTTGGCCGGGTCGTGGACGGCGGCCGTTGTCCGCCACGGCGCCATGGCCGCGGTCAGGTCAGCGCCCAGGCCCGAGACGTCCACGGTTTTCGTCAGCAACACTGCGCCCGAGGTCGTCACCACCGACTCCGTGCGCGTGGGGTCCACCATCATCTTGGGATACAAGTTATTCTTCACCTGCGAGGTGCCTTTCTCCCTGTGACTATTTGTTTGTGGTGAATCAATAATCACAAGGCAGACAGGCACTTTCGCGTATCACACGCCGGACGTCAGCAACATCAGTGAAATATCCAGGCTGAATCACCCCAGGTTTGATACCGCTTCCTTCTGAGTCAGGAAGGATGAGCACATGCCTAAGAAAATCGACCCGGAGGTCCGTTCGAGGGCCTTGCGGTTGCTGGAGACCCACGGCGGCGAGTACACGTCGTTGACTGCCGCGGCCGAAGCGATCGCCAAGCAGGTCGGTGTCGGCGGGGAGACGGTACGTCGATGGGCCGTACAAGCCCAGATCGATGCCGGCGCCCGCTCCGGGACCACTACGAAGGAGTCCGCCGAGATCAAGCGCCTCAAGGCCGAGAACAAGCAGTTACGAGAAGACGTTGCCATTCTGAAAGCAGCGACAACTTTCTTCGCGGGGGAACTCGACCCCCGCAACCGATGATCGTGGCGTTCATAGATCAAATGCGCGCCAACGGGTTTGCGGTCGAGTCGATCTGCCGGGTCCTGCGTGGGCAGGGCTGCCAGATTGCCGCACGAACCTACCGGGCATGGCGATCACGCACGCCTGCCGCACGGACGGTCTCTGATGCCCACGTCGTCGATGCGGTGCGCACTGTCGTCTGGCGCACCGGTGACGACGGCCGGCGGAAGATGACTCCCGAGGGCCTCTACGGGCGGGTGAAGATGCGCGCCCATCTGCATCGCACAACTCTGCCTGGGGTGTCCTATGGCGCCGTTGATCGAGCGATGAAAGTGTTAGGCCACCAAGGAATTCGACGGTCGAAGGGAGTCCGAACGACCGTCAGATCCGCTGATGGTGTCCGCGCGGAGGATCTGTTGAACCGACAGTTCAGTGCTGCCGAACCGAACCGGGTTTGGGTGACCGATTTCACCTACTGCCGGACCTGGGCTGGGTGGGTGTATGTGGTGTTCATCATCGACGTGTTCTCCCGTCGAATCGTGGCATGGCATGCCTCGACATCGAAGTCGGTGGAGTTGGTGACAGTCCCGCTTCGGATGGCACTGTGGCAGCGCAATCGGGAAGGGCATCCGGTGAAAGCTGCTGAGCTTATTCATCATTCGGATGCCGGAAGTCAGTACACATCGGTTACACTGACTGAGCGTCTGCGACTCGAAGACATCGCAGCGTCGATCGGATCGGTCGGGGACGCCTACGACAACGCGCTGGCCGAGTCGGTGAACGGCTTGTACAAGACCGAGTGCATCCGGACCACGATCTTCCACTCCGGCCCGTACCGGACGATCTCCGACGTCGAGTTCGCGACCGCTGGTTGGGTCGACTGGTACAACAACAGCAGGTTGCACTCGAGTATTGGCCAGATTCCCCCGACCGAGTTCGAAACGCTCCACTACGCTGGCCTCGGCCCCGAGGACCAGCCCACATTGGAGGCGGCACAAAACCTAGGGTGATTCAGGCTGAGGTGCGAGGAGCGTTCGCGTCGCCACCCTCGCTCCCTGAGCCTGGATCCGTGGACGGGTTGTCGGGAGGTGTAGTTTGGGCTGCTTCTGTGGTTGATCAGGTTGTGGGCGTGGGGTATTCGCTGATCTTTGTCAGCTTTTTCACTGGGGTTCCTGGTGGTGGGTGGATGTGTTGGGGTGTTGGGGTCAGGGGGTGTTCACCGCGGTCCACAGGGTGGTGAATGCGTGGTGCCAGGGCCAGTGTCGGGGTAGGTGCAGGATGGGTGTTCGTGCTGGTCGGGCCAGTCGGGCGGGTACGGCGACCAGGGTGCGTCGTAGTGTCGCTCCGCGCGCGGCGCGCAGTCTGGCCGAGCTGGTGAGCGCGGCGAGGGTGCGCATGAGGTTGTGGCTGATGGCGGTCAGGGCCAGCCAGGCGGCGTTGGCGCCGAAGACGCCGGAGGGTAGATGGGCCAGTGGTCCGTCGATGAGGTCGGCGAACACGGTCTCGATGACGGCGTGGGCGCGGTGATTGATGTCGGCGGTGATGGTGTCGTCGGTGGTGTTGGTGAAAAACGAGTGATACCGCCATGCCGGCATCAGGGTGTCGGTGTCGGCAGGGTGGTGTGCTTTGACTCGCCGCACGATGAGTCGGGCGGTGATCGGGTGTGGCGAGAGTGGTCTGACCGTGTAGGTGGTTTCGGCGATTTCGGCATCAGAGATCAACGCGCCGGTGTCGGGGTCGGTGACCGCCCCGGGATAGACCACTGGGGTCCAGGCATCCTCGCCGATGGCTGAGATCGCGCGGGTGATCGCGGTGTTGGTCCGTAGGACCAGCGAGAACGTGGCTCCCAGGCGTTGGCAGGTAGCCATCACCTCAGCTGATCCGTAGGCCGCATCAGCGCGCACGGTGATCTCACCGGCGGCCCCGCAACGCCGGGCGGTGGCGATGGTTTGCGCGATCATCGTTGCGGCCCCGGCACCGGAGGCGGCGCGGCCGGCGCGCAGCCAGGCGTTAGCGATCACCGGTGGGTACTCGGGTGCGCTGAGGGTGGCGATCAGCGGCGACAGACCCCGACGCAGCAGTTCACGTCCGGCGATCTTGGCGTGTCCGTAGGAGGCGCCGGTCTTCTGATAGCCATAGACCGGACGCAGCAGGGAATCGATATCGACGAACACTCGGGCACCGTTAGTGGGCAACAACCCTGCCCGGGCGCACATCGCCGGCAGGGAGCGGGTCATCACGGCGTTGAGTTGTCGGGCATGCCCGGGAGTGAACTCACGCAGGGTTTGTCCGATCGTGGCCGGGGCGTACACGCGGTCGAACAAGCGTCGGTGCCCGCCGCTGCGGACGATGCCGAGGTCGTCGATACTGTCCGCGCCGCAACATAACCCGGCGATCACGGTCAGCAGTTTCGCTTCCAAGTTGGCTCCGGCTGAGGCGACCCGGGTGGTGCCCAGATCGACCCGTTTGGCCAGCAGCGCGGCCACCCCGGTCGAGCGCGCCAATTCCATCACCGGTACCAGCCCGGCATGCGACACGAGATTGTCGTCGTCAAAGAGTGCGGACGTGGCCGAGAAGCTGTGTGATACTTTCACTGAAAGTGCCTTCTGAGCTGGGATGTTTTGTGTCTCAACACCACCAATCATCCCAGCTCAGAGGGCACTTTTATGTCACCGACACCCCACACCCCTCCACGGATCCAGGCTCAGGGAGCAGCGTGTCGCTTCGCTCGCACCTCGGGGAGCAGCGTGTCGCTTCGCGCGCACCTCGGGGAGCAGTGGGTCGCTTCGCGCGCATCTCAGGGAGCAGCGTGTCGCTTCGCTCGCACCGTGGAGCTGAGGTGCGCACTCCCGCAAGGGTTTTCCGGGTCGTCAGATGAGCAGGCCGACGACGGCCAGGGCGACACCGAGTTCGATGGTCGCGCCCAGGACGTCGCCGTTCAGTCCGCCCATGCGCCGTGCACAGTGCCGGGTGAACACCCACGCGAACGCCACGACCGCGAGGACGACGAGGAGTCCCTGTGCGACGGCGGCGAGATCGACGCCGGACCCGTTGTCGCGCAGACCGATCGGGACCGCGGCCGCGGCGGCGACCAGGCACCACACCGGGATCGAGAGTCGTTGGGTGCCGGCGACGAGGGCGCCGAAACCGTTCGGATGGGCGGGGGAGATCGACCTCCGGGTGCCGACCACGGCGCCGATCCTTCCCAGGGCGACGGCGAAAGCGATCTCATACCAACGTGATTCGCCGACGAGGCCGGTGAATCCGGCTGCCTGCACGCCCAGGGCGAGAACCAGGGTCGCGACACCGAACGGGCCGACGGTCCCGCTGCGCATGACCTCGGCGACCCGCTCCGGCGGTCCGTAGCATCCGAGCCCGTCGGCGGTGTCGGCCAGACCGTCGAGATGCATTCCGCGAGTGAGCGCTGCACACAGGACGACGACCAGGATGCCGACGAGTGCGACCGGCGCGTCGGTGTACGACAGTCCGAGAGCCAGGACCGATGCGGCGGCACCCACCACGATGCCGACGACGGGGAGCGCGGACATCACCGCACCGCCCAGTGGGCGATCGGGAGCCTCGTCCGGGCAGGTACCCGTGCCGACGGGGAGGACGGTCATCCAGCACAGCGCGGTCCGAACGGCCCGGAGTGGCGCGATCATCGCCGAACCGGCCGTCTCATGCGGTCACCGACGACGCCATGTCCAGCGGTCAGATCGACTCGGGGGCGGCTTCGGGTCCGGCGGAGTCGTCGCGGTCGGTCACGCCGGCCTCGGCGAAGGTCGCCATCGAGATGAGGATGTCGGCGGCCGACTGCACGACCGGCAACGCGAGGACCGCCCCGCTGCCCTCGCCGAGTCGCATCGACAGGTCGAGGACCGGCTCGAGGTCGAGGTGATCGAGCGCGATCTGGTGCGCGGGTTCGACCGAGCGGTGGCCGGAGATCCACCAGCGCATCGCACCGGGGGCCAGCTCGTTGGCGACCATCGCGGCCGCGGTGATCACGACGCCGTCGAGGATCACGGGTGTGCGACGGAGCGCGGCCTGGGCGAGGAAGCCCGCGGTGGCCGTCAGGTCCGCGCCGCCCACTGCGGCGAGCAGGGCGAGCGGATCGTGGACCACCTTGCGGGCGCGGCGCATCCCGTCGCGGATCGCGGCGGTCTTCCGCATCCAACCGTGGTCGTCGATACCCGTTCCGCGCCCGACGATCTCGACCGGCTCGCGCCGTGTGAGCGCACCGATCAGAACGGTCGCCGGGGTGGTGTTGCCGATGCCCATCTCGCCGGCGATCAGCAGGTCGCTGCCCGAGTCGATGAGCCGATCGGCGATCGCCCGGCCGGCGGCCAGCGCCGCGCGGGCCTCGGCGAGGCTGATCGAGTCGGTGGTGCGCAGGTCCTCGCTGCTGCGGCGGACCTTGAACGTCGAGAGGTGGGGAGCGGTGTCGGCGTCGACGGACATGTCCACGACCGTGACCGTGGCCCCGACACGAGCGGCCATCACGTTGACCGCGGCTCCACCGGACTCGATGTTCGCGACCATCTGCGCGGTGACCTCGGGCGGGAACGCGGAGACACCACCGCGGGCGACGCCGTGGTCGCCGGCGAAGACGACGACGCTCGGCGAGGTGATCGGGGCGGGCGGGCACTGACCCTGGCAAGCGGAGATCCAGACGCCGATCTCCTCGAGGCGTCCCAGCGAACCCGGCGGCTTGGTCAGCGTCGCCTGGCGTTCGCGGGCTTCGAGGGCGATCGCCTCGCTCGGGGGAGTGATCGGTCCGAAGACCTCGGCGTCGGTGGGATCGGGGAGCTCGCCGTCGGTCGTGACCGGCGTGGGTTCGGTGACCGGCCCGGGCGTGACCGGGGCCGGGGTGGCAACCGGTGCGATGGTGACCGGCGCCGCGGCGGAAACCGTTGCGCGGGCGGAGTCTTCGGCAGTCGAAGCGCGCGGCAGGTCGAGCACGCGGCCCGCGACCACGAGCGACACCCGGTCGGACACCTGCGCGACCGCCGAGTTGAGCGTGCCCAGCAGATCCTGGAACAGCCGGCCCGCAGGGGTCGGGGGGACCAGGGAGAGTCCGACCTCGGAACTGATCAGCACCACGTCGGCGTCCATCGCCCGCAGCGCCTCGCAGAGTTCGGCGATGTCGGCGTCGAGGTCGATCTCCGAGCCCGAATCCCAACCGTCGACGGCGTCGATCCGGGCGGTGAGCCAGTTCCCGAGGTCGTCGATGAGTGCCGGGATGTCGGGTGCGGCACGCAATGCCCCGACGAGATCGGTGGTCTCGATCGTCGTGTACCGGTCGTCGCGACGTCGGCGGTGGGTGTCGACCCGCGCCGTCCACTCGGCGTCGGAGGTGGTCACCGGGCCGGTGGCCAGGTAACGGATCTGCTGATGCGCGCGGAGGAGCGACTCGCCGTATGCGGATTTACCCGAACGCACACCGCCCAGGACGAGTGTGCGCGTAGCGCGATCGGCCATCGATCAGACTTCGTCGCCGCGCGACACCGAAGGCTTGGGCGCACGCATCTTCCGGAGCTGCATGGCTCGGGTGAACGCGTACCAGCCGAGCTTGAACCCGCCGTCCGCCGAGTCCGGATAGCGTTCGGCCACACGACGATTCACGAGACGGCCGAGGATCACACCGTCGACGGCCATCAGCACGACGAAGGCGACGAGGATCAGGTTGGTAAGGGCCGCCGCCTGCGGCACCAGGAACATCAGCACGATCAGCAGGATCGCGAACGGCATGAACAGGCCGGCGAAGTTGCGTCGTGAGTCGACCATGTCGCGGGTGTAGCGACGGACCGGGCCCTTGTCGCGGGGCATGAGGTAGGCCTCGTCGCCCTCCATCATCCGCTCACGCTGCTCGAGACGCTTGGCGCGCCGCTCCGCGGAGAGCTGCTTCTTCTCCTCCTTGGTGAGGGTGCTCTTCAGCTCCTTCTTGCGTGCGCGGGCCTCGGACCGGTTGGTCGGGGGCGGCGCGACGGGACCACGGCGCTTCTCGGCCTCACGACGCTTCGGCGTCGGGCGCCCCTTGCCGGGGGTGGTCTTGCTGCCCTTGACCGGCGCGGAGTCCTCGGTGGCCGCGTCGTCCGCGACGAACGTGGTCACCGAGCTCTCGCCGGATTCCTCCGACGTTTCGTCCTTTTTCCATGGCAGCTTCACGTCTACGAGGGTAGGTGATCGCGATTGCGGTCGAAACGCGTGGTCGTCGCTTTTCGGTGGACCCTTCCGGTAGCCCGAATCGGTCACCCTGCCGGGTGACCGCGGCGTCCCTATACTTCGTGCTCATGACCCCGGACGGAAGTCGGCGATTGCGCATCCTGATCGCGCCGGATTCCTTCGGCGACACCATGTCCGCCGTCGTCGCATCGGCCGCGATCTCCCGCGGCTGGGCGGCCGCCCGACCGGACGACACGCTCGTCCTCGCGCCGCAATCCGACGGCGGGCCGGGGTTCGTCGACGTTCTGGCCTCGCGGTTCGGCGAGATCGTCGCCGAGGACGTGCACGGTCCGCTCGGTGCCGGCGTCACCGCGCACTGGCTCTTCGACGACGCGTCGTCGACCGCCTACGTCGAATGCGCCCAGGCCTGTGGTCTTCATCAACTGGGCGGGCGTCCGACCCCGCGGACCGCGGTCGCGGCCACCACGCACGGAGTCGGCGAGCTCGTGGCGGCGGCACTCGCGCGTGGCGCACGACACCTCGTCGTCGGACTCGGCGGCAGCGCCACCACCGACGGCGGCGCGGGACTCGTCGACGCGCTCGGCGGACCGGAGCGGGCGCGCGAACGACTTGCCGGCGTCGAGATCGTCGTGGCGTCGGATGTGGAGAACCCGCTGCTCGGTTCGCTGGGCGCCGCCGCGGTGTTCGGACCGCAGAAAGGCGCCGACCCCGAGACCGTCCAACTGCTCGAGAAACGCCTGACGGAGTGGTCGGTCACGCTGAACGAGCTCGCCGGGCGCGACGTCACCGCCGACGCCGGTGCCGGCGCAGCGGGTGGGCTGGGAGCCGCCCTCATTGCTCTCGGTGGCAGCCGGGTGTCCGGGGCGACCGTCGTCGCCGACGCCACCGACCTGACCGCCGACGTCGCTGCCGCCGACCTCGTCATCACCGGCGAGGGCAGGTTCGACTCGCAGACACTGCGCGGAAAGGTGGTCTCGGCCCTGCACAACGCGGCGTCGACCTCCGGTGCGTCGGGTGCCGGAGCGCAGACGGTGGTGCTCGCGGGGCAGGTCACGCTCTCGCCGGCGGAGATCGCGGAGTCGGGCATAGTCGGTGCGCATGCCATCGTCGACGTCGCCGGCTCGGTGGAAGTCGCCATGGACGACGCGGAGAACCAACTCGTCCGGCTCGCGGAGAAGGTCGCCGGGTCGGTTGCGGGGCGCTGACCTCGATACGCGGCGTCCTCACTGCGTTCGGTCGGCGCTACTCGGCCGGCGGTGGTTCACGCCGGACGAGTCATTGCGACGAGCGCCGGGTTCTCTCGCTGGTTGTGTAGGCGAGGAGCTTGGGACCGGGCGCTGGGTTGTGTCGCTGGTTGAGTGGGCGAGGCGCTTGGGACCGGGCGCTGGGTTGTGTCGCTGGTTGAGTGGGCGAGGCGCTTGGGACCGGGCGCTGGGTTGTGTCGCTGGTTGAGTGGGCGAGGCGCTTGGGACCGGGCGCTGGGTTGTGTCGCTGGTTGAGTGGGCGAGGCGCTTGGGACCGGGCGCTGGGTTCTCTCGCTGGTTGAGTAGGCGAGGCGCTTGGGACCGGGCGCTGGGTTCTCTCGCTGGTTGAGTAGGCGAGGAGCTTGCGACGAGCCGTATCGAAACCAGGTACGAGTCGGCGGGAATACCGCAGGAGGGAGTACGGTTGTACGCACGGGCACAACCGGTCGACCTCCCGGCGAGCGGGGTGTTTCCCGATCATGTGCGGGGCAGCGGGTCCCGCGACGCGATCGGGCCACGTCACACCGGGACCACACCACTACAGGAGCATCAATGACCGTGCAGAACGAAACGGGCACTGCCACCGGCATCATCCTCAGCGATGCAGCCGCTGTGAAGGCAAAGGCACTGCTCGACCAGGAAGGTCGCGACGACCTCGCGCTGCGCATCGCCGTGCAGCCCGGTGGATGCGCTGGTCTGCGCTACCAGCTCTTCTTCGACGATCGCACCCTCGACGGCGACATCACCTCCGACTTCGGCGGCGTCACGCTGGCCGTCGACCGGATGAGCGCGCCCTATGTGCAGGGTGCCACCATCGACTTCGTCGACACCATCGAGAAGCAGGGCTTCACCATCGACAACCCGAACGCCACCGGCAGCTGCGCCTGCGGCGACTCGTTCAACTGAGTCGATCACATTCTCTGACACCGGCCGTATCCCCTTTCGGGATGCGGCCGGTGTCGTATGTCGGGGGAGTGGGTAGCGTGGACAGCTGTCCGACCAAACATCTGAAGGGCTGAGAACGCTAGTGGCAATCGTTGTATGCGGGTCCATCGCAACCGACCATCTGATGAAGTTCCCCGGCAAGTTCTCCGAGCAGCTGCTCGGAGACCACCTCGAACACATCTCGCTCAGCTTCCTCGTGGAGGACCTCGTCGTGCGCCGCGGCGGCGTCGGCGGCAACATCTGCTACGCCATGGGCCAGCTCGGCGGCAATCCGGTGCTCGTCGGAGCGGTCGGTTCGGACTTCCACGACTACCGGAAGTGGCTCGAGTCCAACGGCGTCGACTGCCGCGGCGTCCGGGTCTCGGAGACCCACCACACCGCCCGCTTCATGTGCACGACCGACGAGACGATGGCGCAGCTCGCCACCTTCTACGCGGGCGCCATGAGCGAGAGCCGCGACATCTCCCTCGCCGACGTCATCGCCGAGACCGGTGCACCGGAACTCGTGCTCATCGGCGCCGACGACCCGGCCGGCATGCTCAGCCACACCGAGGCGTGCCGCTCGGCGGACATCCCGTTCGCCGCCGACCCGAGCCAGCAGCTCGCCCGCCTCGACGGCGAGCAGGCCCGGACCCTGATCGACGGCGCCGCCTACCTGTTCACCAACGAATACGAGTGGGGCCTGCTGCGCCAGAAGGCCGGCCTGTCCGAGGCGCAGGTCGCGCAGATGGTCGGCGTCCGCATCACGACCCTCGGCAAGGACGGCGTCGAGATCGTCGAGCGCGACGGCACCCGCATCCATGTCCCCGTCGTGCCGGAGACCGCCAAGGTCGACCCGACCGGCGTCGGCGACGGCTTCCGCGCCGGCTTCCTGTCGGCCCTGTCCAAGGGGCTCGGCTTCGAACGCGCCGCACAGGTCGGCTCGATGGTCGCCGTCCTGGTCCTCGAGACCGTGTCGACACAGGACTGGTCCTGGGACGCAGAATCGGCGTTCGCACGCATCGAGGGTGCCTACGGCGCCGAAGCGGCTGCGGAGATCAAAGCCGCTTTCTGAGACGTTTCGTTCGCGGACGGGTGGTGCAGGCTACGGCCGGCACCACCCGTTTTGCCGTTCAGGGGCTGGTGACCGGTCTGACATTGCCGCCGGAAGCCGCCGTGTGACAGCGTGGAGGCAGAGTCCGCTCTTCTGGACTCCCGGACGAGGGGTGCTGTACCCGGTGAGCGACAAGACGGCCCGCAGGAGGCTGTCATGTCGTGGTTGATCCTGGTGGTGTCCGGTGTTCTCGAAGCCGTGTGGGCCACCGCGCTGGGCAAATCCGAGGGCTTCACCAAGCTCGCGCCGTCGGTGGTCTTCTTCGTGGCGCTGGGCGCCAGCATGGCCGGCCTGGCCTATGCGATGCGCGATCTGCCGGTCGGCACCGCCTACGCCGTGTGGGTCGGCATCGGCGCGGTGCTGACCGTCGTCTACGCGATGGCGACCGGTGAGCAGCCGGTTTCGCTGGTCCAGGCGCTGTGCCTGGTGATGATCGTCGGCGGCGTCATCGGCCTCAAACTGGCCCACTGAGCGCGCGCCTGACCACTGAAAACCGCCCCTGGTAAGCGCCCTTCAGAGGCTCGCCGAACGCACTATCGGGCCCGAATTTTGCCTCAGCCCGCTATGTCGTCGGTTCGTCTGGCGAGGGTCGTTTCCAGGGGCGGTTTCCAGGGGTGGTTTTCGGGGCCGGGGCGACAGGGGCTAGAGGCGGACCGGATACGTGTGGTCGACGATGTCCGGCACGATCGTGCCCTCGACGAAGATCCCGTGCCAGATCATGAAGATCAGCACCGTCCACAGGCGACGGCTGTTGTCGACCACGCCTTCCCGATGCTCGTTCAGCATCGCGATCACCGCGTTCTTGTCGAAGATGTGATCGGTCTGACTTCTGGTGATCGTGTCGTGCGCCCAGTCGTACATCTCGGTGCCCGCCAGCCAGTGCCGGATAGGGACCGGGAAGCCGAGCTTCTTGCGGTGCAGGACGTGTGCCGGGACGATCTGCTCGAGCGCCTTGCGCAGCGCGTACTTGGTGGTGCCGTGCGAGATCTTCTCGTCGTGCGGCAGTCGCTCGGCGATGGCGAAGACCTCCGGATCGAGGAACGGCACACGCAGCTCGAGTGAGTTGGCCATGGTGATCTTGTCGGCCTTCACGAGGATGTCGCCGCGCAGCCACGTGAACAGATCGAGATGCTGCATGCGGGCCACCGGATCCCAGCCCTCGCTCATCGCGTAGATCGGTGCGGTGACGTCGGTGTGGGTCCACTCGGGCCGGTAGTCGCGCAGCACCGCGCGCAGCCGCGCGTCGTCGAAGCTGCGGGCGTTGCCGTAGTAGCGCTCCTCGAGGGTGAGCGAGCCGCGGTGCAGCAGGCTCTTGCCGCGGGTGCCCTCCGGGATGCGGTCGGAGATCTTGCCGGCCGCGCGGCGCAGCGGGCGGGGAGACGGTCGAAGGCCGCGAGCGACAGCGGTTCCTTGTAGATCGTGTAGCCGCCGAAGAGTTCGTCGGCGCCCTCACCGGACAGCACGACCTTCACGTGCTTGCGTGCCTCCGCGGCGACGAAGTACAGCGGGACGAGAGCGGGGTCGGCGACCGGGTCGTCGAGATACCAGACGATCGACGGCAGCGCCTCGATGAACTCCGACGGTCCGACGACCTTGACGACGTGCTTCGCGCCGATCGCCTCGGCCGACTCGGCGGCCACGTCGACCTCCGAATAGCCCTCACGCTCGAAACCGGTGGTGAAGGTGATCAGGTCGGGGTTGTGGCGGATCGCCAGCGCGGCGATCGCCGTCGAGTCGATGCCGCCCGACAGGAACGAGCCGACCGTCACGTCGGCGCGCATGTGCTTCGCCACCGAATCCGCGAGCACGTCCGCGATCTCGTCGTAGCGCTTCTGCCGTGTGGCGTCGGTGACCGGACGCACACCGAACTGCGGCGTGAAGTAGCGGCGGATCGACAGCGGGCTGCCGGGGGTGGCGGTGGCGTGGCACCCCGACTCCAGTCGGCGGATCGACGCGTGGATGGTCTCGGGTTCCGGGACGTACTGCAGCACGGTGTAGTGCTCGACCGCGCGCGGGTCCAGTTCCTTGGTCAGGCCGACGCGCTCGATCAGTTCGAGGAGGGACTTCTTCTCGCTGCCGAAGACCAGGCCGCCGGGGCCCGACGCGACGAACAGCGGCTTGATGCCGAACGGGTCGCGGGCGAGGAACAGCGACCGGTTCTCGGTGTCCCAGATGGCGAACGCGAACATGCCGCGGAGGCGCCGCACCGCGTCGGGACCCCAGTGGTGGAAGGCGGCGACGATCGCCTCGCCGTCACCCTCGGTGCGGAAGATCGCTCCCTCGTCCCTGGTGAGCTCCGCCCGGATCTCCAGGTAGTTGTAGATCTCGCCGTTGAAGACCAGCGCGTAGCGGTTCGGGTTCTCCGGCGGTCCCCAGCGCAGCGGCTGATGCGAGTGCTCGATGTCGATGATCGACAGGCGGTTGAATCCGAAGACGATGTTCTCGTCATGCCAGGTGCCGGGCTCGTCGGGGCCGCGATGCCGCATGCAGTGCGAGGCCACCGCCACCGCGTCGACGACCTCGGCGGCCGTCCGGTCGGATGTCAGAAGGCCGAGCAGACCACACACGTTGGTTTCTCCCCAATCTCGTCGCGATGAACAGGTCCCGACGCACATCGGGTCGCGTCCGAGTATGCCTGAGCCACCTGCGCGATTCCGACCTGGAGTGCTCGGACACGGCCGGATCAAACCCCAATCACGAAAGCTTCTCCGGGTTGGTCTACGCTGCGTAGTACTAGGTGCAAGACTTCGTTGTGTGTCCACGGCGGGGCCTTGCCCTTGCAGGTCATGTGGCATGCACTCACTACGGCGCACGGGCGCCGGTGAGCGAGCAGGAAGGCGTGAAATTGGCACACGGTGGACGGCCCCGAGCGCGGCGTGTCTCATCCGCGTCGCAGACGATGAAGCGACTGGGAATCGTCGTCGCTCTCGGACTCGGCGCACTGCTGATGTCGGGATGCGACGCCAATGAGGCGATGCGTTTCGGTTGGCCTGAGGGCGTCACGCCCCAGGGTAAGAAGATGGTCGATCTCTGGACCTGGTCCGTCATCGCCGCACTCGTCATGGGCATTCTGGTCTGGGCGCTGATCTTCTGGACGATCACGTTCCACCGCGCGAACGACGCCAAGAAGGGCGTGTTCCCGCGTCAGACCGCGTACAACGTCCCGTTGGAGCTCACCTACACGGCGATTCCGTTCGTCATCATCGCGGTGCTGTTCTACTTCACCGTGATCGTGCAGAACGACGTCGAGGGCAAGAACGACGACTCCAAGGTCGTGGTCGACGTGACCGCGTTCCAGTGGAACTGGAAGTTCGGCTACAACAAGGTCGTCTTCGACGACGGATCGACCTACGACGGCTTCGAGGCCGCGGGCAACCCGTTCCAGGTTCAGCAGCAGGCGGGCAAGACCGTCGCCGAGCCCGAGGTCGAGCACGGCGGCGAACACGGCGAAGAGCTGCCCGGTCCCGCCGGCGGCCGTGACGACGACATCCGCGACTACCTGAAGTTCAACAAGATCGAGACCCTCGGCTCGTCGTCGGAGATCCCGGTCCTGGTGCTGCCGACCGGTAAGCGCATTGAGTTCAACATCGCCTCGGCCGACGTCATCCACTCCTTCTGGGTGCCGGAGTTCCTGTACAAGCGCGACGTGATGCCGTTCCCGGAGCAGAACTCGACCGACCCGATCTTCCAGATCGGCGCGATCGACCGCACCGGAGCCTTCGTCGGCCGCTGCGCCGAGATGTGCGGCACCTACCACTCGATGATGAACTTCGAGGTCCGCGCGGTCACGCCGGAAGACTTCGACAGCTACATCCGGTTCCGCCAGTCGAACCCGCAGGCGACCAACGCCGAGGCGCTCGCGTCGATCTGTCAGGCGCCGGAAGCCGTCACCACGGTTCCGTTCGACACCCGTCGCAAGTCCGACGGTTCGGTGACCGCCAGCGGCAACCCGGATGACCCGACCCTCGCCAACTGCACCAAGAAGGAGAGCTGACGATGAAAATCGAAGCACGCCTCTTCGAGATGTTGACAGCCTTCTTCGCGCTGACAGGTGTCGCGTACACCCTGTTCACCGCGTTCACCAGCAAGGGCATCGAGTGGGTCGGCGTCGTCGGCCTGTTCTTCGCCGCCGGTCTGACGCTGATCGCGGGCACGTTCTTCCGCTTCGTGTCGCGCCGCGTCGAGATTCGGCCCGAGGACTACGAAGATGCCGAGATCGAGGACGGCGCAGGCGAGTTGGGCTTCTTCAGCCCGCACTCCTGGTGGCCCATCCTGATCGCGCTCGGTGCCTCGACCTTCGCCGTGGGCTTCGCCTCAGGCAACTGGTGGCTCTCGATCTTCGCGGTCGCGGTGATCCTGGGTACCGCGGCCGGACTGGTCTTCGAGTACCACGTCGGTCCCGAGAAGCACTGACTTCTCAGTAGAACCAACAGAGACGACGCCCCACCTTCCCGGTGGGGCGTCGTCTTGTCGTATGCGGGGCCCGATACTCGTGTCGGTCCATCGGTCCCGTCAGAAGCGCGGTGAGCGCGCCGGCGAGTACACCTTGAGCCTGCGGTAGTCCACACGGAAATGGGCGTCCGTGAAGCTGTCTTCGACCTCGCCGTCGTGCGACACCGCGACCGGGCCGTCGACCGTGGTGAAGCGGAACTCGGGTACCTGCATCTCGTGGTACAGCCGGGACCGCTCCAAGCGGCCGCCGGCCAGGGACCCCAACAGGCGCAGGGTCGCCCAGCGGTGTCCCGTCTCCAGAATCCGGACGTCGAGCAGGCCGTCGTCGAGCCGGAGGCGTCGGGTGGGGAGAAAACCCGTCGGTTGATAGATCGAGTTCCCGATCAGGAACAGGGAGACGTCGAGAACCTGCCCTTCCACTTCGATGCGAACGTTCGCTTCCTTGCGGATCACCCGGAAGATCGCGGTGGCGGTGGCGAGAGGACGGCTGATGCGATGCCGGAGGCGCTCCCGGATCCGGACGAAGTGCGGGTAGGCCCCGATACTGGCGGTGTTGAGGATGAGTCGAGAGTCGTTGAGCCACACCGCATCGACCTTGATCACGGACCCGGAGGCGACGGCGTCGACGGTGGCCTCGACCGTCCCGCAGCCGATGTCGCGAGCGAAGTGGTTGAAGGTGCCCGCCGGGAAGACCGCCAGTGGTAGATCCGCATGGATGGCGGCACCGGCCGCACAGGCCACGGTGCCGTCCCCACCTGCGACGCCGATGATCGACGCGCGTGCCGCGACATCGGCGAACACCGATGCGATGTCGTCGTTCTCGTCGAGCACGACAACCTCTGCCGCGGGAAGTGCGTCGCGGATGGCGTCGAGGACCTGGCGTCCGCGGCCGTCCCCGGATGTCGGGTTCACCACCACGACCAGTCCGGCGCCGTCCGGGCGGGGTTCGGCGTCGACGGTGGTCGGATCGGCGAGAGACAGGGAGGGTCGGGTGATCGGCGGTACCACGCGGGTCCCCACGGTCGCGATGGCAGCACCGATCCCGAGACCGGCCACCACGTCGCCGGGGTAGTGGGCGCCGGTGGCGACCCGGGACAGGCCGACGAGTCCGGCGAGCGCCCCCAACACCAGGCCTGCGGGTGGGCTCTCGGCGGCGACGCCGACCGCAAAGGCCGCGGCACTGGCCGAATGGCCGGAGGGCAGCGAGTTCGACGTCGGCTGTCTGCGACCGCGTCGGGGGACAGGTATGAGTCCGGTGGAAGGGCGCGGACGGCGGCGAATCCGCTTGGCCGCCTGGTTCGTCACGAGACTGGTGGCCGCGAGAGAGACGATGCCGCGGGCAGCACCGCGCTGGAGCGACGGTCGGCCGGAGACGGCGAGTCCGGCGGCGATCGCCATCCAGAGCTTCGAATGATCGGCCGCGTGGGTCAGTACGGGCATCGTCTTGTCGAGCAACGGGCTCGGCGACCGGGCGATCGAGTCGTAGATCTCGGCGTCGAGAGTGCCCATCCCACGGGTGATCTGGGACAGACCGGAAGCACGATGACGTAACCGGCGCATGGTGTCCACCGTGCCACATCCGCGCCGCGGCCGTGGGAGCGGACGCGCTCCTCCTGGTGGGGGAGGGGAGGGGTACAAAAACAGCGGGCCGTCGTGCACCTGATGGTGCGCGACGGCCCGCTGTCTCGTGTGGCTACTACTCGTCGAAGGGGTTGCCACCCTTGGCCTGGAGCTCGCGGAGAGCCTTGCGCTCCGCGGCCTCGAGCTCGTGCTCGGCCTTGACGTGACCCAACTGCTCCTCCGGCGGATCGGCGGTCAGGATCGAACCCGTACCCGGGGCACCGGCGGAGCCGAGCTTGTTCATCCGCTTCGGCAGCGCAGCACCCTCGTAGGGGAGCGGGATCGGGTGACCGTGATCGTCGACCGGGCCGAGCGGCTGGTGCAGCTCGATGTACTCACCCTGCGGCAGGCGCTTGATGATGCCGGTCTCGATGCCGTGTGCCAGGACCTCACGGTCGCTGCGCTGCAACGAGATCGCCCAGCGGTATGCGATGAAGTACACCAGCGGCGGCAGGATGATCAGACCGATGCGACCGATCCACGTCGTCGCGTTGAGCGAGATGTGGAACTTGAACGCGATGATGTCGTTCATGCACGCCAGCGTCAGCAGGATGTAGAACGAGAACGCCATCGCACCGATCGCGGTACGCACCGGGGTGTCACGCGGACGCTGCAGCAGGTTGTGGTGAGCGTCGTCGCCGGTGAGCCGCTTCTCGATCCACGGGTAGGCGAACATCAGGCCGAACATCACGGTCATGATCAGGACGACCCAGTTCGACATCACCACGGTGTAGTTGCCCAGGTACAGCTCCCATGCCGGGAACAGACGTATCAAACCGTCGGTCCATTGCATGTAGATGTCCGGCTGCGAGCCCGCAGACACCTGTGCCGGGTTGTACGGGCCGATGTTCCAGACCGGGTTGATCTGGAAGATGCCCGCCATGATGGCCAGCACACCGGTGACGAAGGCGAACATCGCGCCGGCCTTGGCCGCGAACACCGGCATGATCCGGACACCGACGACGTTCTTCTCGGTGCGGCCGGGGCCGGGGAACTGCGTGTGCTTCTGGTACCAGACGAGCGCCAGGTGAGCACCGATCAGAGCCAGGATGATGCCCGGGAACAGCAGGATGTGCAGCACGTACAGACGCGGGATGATGATGTCGCCGGGGAAGTCCCCGCCGAACAGCGCCCAGTGAATCCAGGTACCGACGACCGGGATGCCGAGGACGATGCCGCTCATCGCGGCGCGGACGCCGGTGCCCGAGAGCAGGTCGTCGGGGAGCGAGTAGCCGAAGAAGCCCTCGAACATGGCCAGGATCAGCAGCAGGCAGCCGATGATCCAGTTGGCCTCACGCGGACGACGGAACGCACCGGTGAAGAAGATGCGAGCCATGTGGATGATGATCGACGCCGCGAACAGCAGGGCTGCCCAGTGGTGGATCTGGCGGACGAACAGGCCACCGCGCACCTCGAAGGAGAGGTCCAGGGTGGTCTCGTACGCCTTGGTCATCATGACGCCGTTGAGCGGCTGGTACGCGCCGTCGTAGACCACGTGAGTCATGGACGGATCGAAGAACAGCGACAGGTAGACACCCGAGATCAACAGGATGATGAAGCTGTACAGCGCGATCTCACCCAGCATGAACGACCAGTGGGTGGGGAAGACCTTGTTGATCTGGCGACGCATACCCGCGGCGAGGTGATACCGCGAGTCCATTTCTTCGGCTTGTGTGCCGAGGCGGTCGGCGATGGTCATGACTTACGCTCCCAGAATGCCGGTCCGACGGGCTCGATGAAGTCGCCTGCCGCAACGAGGTAACCCTCATTGTTCACCGTGAGCGGCAGCTGTGCGAGAGCACGGGCGGCCGGTCCGAAGATCGGCTTGGCGTACTCGAGTGCATCGAACTGCGACTGGTGGCAGGGACACAGGATGCGGTTGCTCCGCTGTTCGTACAGCGAGGCGGGGCAACCGAGGTGGCTGCAGACCTTGGTGAAGGCGAAGTAGTCACCGTAGTTGAAGCTCTCCTGACCCGTGCGCTTGATGGCGCGGGCCGCGTCCTCGGGACGCAGGCGGATGAGCATGACGGGGTTGCGGACCTCGTGCAGGCTCTCCATCAGCGCGTGACGGGAGTGCTCGGTCTCGCCGTACCCGTTGGAACGACGCCACGGGAAGACGGTCTCCATGCCGCCGGCGTCGAGATCCTCGGGACGGACCAGGGCGACCTGGTACGGGTTGCCCGTGTCGCGACGCAGGTAGATGGTCTCGTTGGGGTCTTCCTTCGAGTTGTAGATCGGCGACCAGCCCGAGTGCCACAGGGGAGCGTTCTCCCGCTCGGCCCACGGGTTCTTGATGAAGCCACCGAGGAAGGCGACGAGACCGGTGAGTGCGAAGGCACCCAGACCGAAGCCGGCGGACCCGATGATCATCTTGCGACGACCCAGGGTCGAGGTGGTGCCGGTGTCCTGGAGGAGTCCGACGATCGTCTTCTTGTCGACCTCGGTCGAACCACCGTCGTGGCGGTCCTGCACGGAGATCTCCGACGGGATGAACTTCTTGGTGATCAGGATCATCGCGATGCCGATGGCCAGCACCGAGAGACCGAACGTCGCACCGAGGAGCGGCGTGTTGAAGGTGTACCACCAGTAGTTCGGGTCGTCCGGAAGGGCGAATTCCCAATGGTTGAACAGGAAGATGCCCAGGCAGGCGAGAGCGGAGACGCCGGCGACCGTGAACCAGATCGCGACCTGGCGCTCGGCGCGCTTCTCGACCTTCGTACCCGGCTCGGGGTACCGCTCGGCACGGTGGATGATCTCGACACCGTCGAGATTGGTGCCGAGTTTGACGAGCTCATCCGTGCTCATCTGCTCCAGTTCGTCCCGCGACGGGACGTCCTTGTCACTGCCACTCATGCTCGAGATCCCATCCACATGGCGCCTGCGACGATGGCGATGACGCCGACAAACCACATCACCATGCCCTCGCTGACCGGACCGAAGCCGCCGAGGCCGAGTCCGCCGCTGGGCTGTGCCTCGGTCACGTACTTGACGTAGGCGATGATGTCTTTCTTTTCTTCCGGATTCAGCTGCCGGTTCGAGAACTTGGGCATGTTCTGCGGGCCGGTCAGCATCGCGGTGTAGATCTGTGCCTCGTCGACGCCGTCGAGCACGGGCGCGTACTTGCCCGAGGAGAGGGCGCCGCCACGACCGGTGAAGTTGTGGCACGACGCGCAGTTGAGGCGGAACAGCTCACTGCCGCGACCGATGCTGTCGCCACGCAGGGATTCCTGCGCGACCTCGCCGTTGGCGTCACGCGGGACCTGCGGTCCGCCGCCCTCGGCCTGGATGAACGCGCCGAGCTGGTCGATCTGCTCGGTGGTGAACTTGGCGGGCTTGCGCTGCGCCTGTGCCTCGCCACGTGCGGCCGGCATACGGCCGGTCGACACCTGGAAGTAGACGGCGGCATCGCCGACGCCGAGGAGTGCGGGACCACGATCGGGCACACCCTGCAGGTTGGCGCCGTGGCAGGTGATGCACGAGGTCTCGTAGAGCTTGCGGCCGTCGTTGATCATCGCGGCGTTGCTCTCGTCGGCCACCGCGACCTGGGGGTCGGGGGTGAGAACCGAGGCGAGCACACCGGCCATGACCAGACCGGCCAGCAGCACGATGGTGCCGCTTGCGCGGCGACGGAGCTTGCGTCGGGCCTTGGCGCGGCGGGCGTCGGTGCCGCTATCCGACGGTCGCGCTGGAGATGAACTCATCTGTGACTCTCTACTAAGCGGGACGGAGTGGAGATCTAGAGCGAGCTGCGCTCTGAGGTGGCGGGTCGCGCGTGGCGCGGGATCGCCGGGGTCATCGGATGAAGTAGATCGTGACGAACAGTCCGATCCAGACGATGTCGACGAAATGCCAGTAGTAGGAGACAACGATTGCGGCGGTTGCCTGCGCCGGGGTGAACTTCGAGAGCTTGGTTCGGATGAGGAGATAGACGAAGGCGATCAGTCCGCCGATGACGTGTAGGCCGTGGAAGCCTGTCGTCATGTAGAAGACCGAGCCGTACGCATCCGATGCCAAGGTCGTGCCGTGGCCGACGAGGACGGTGTACTCGTAAGCCTGGCCGACGACGAAGATCGTCCCCATGATCAGGGTGATCACGTACCAACGGCGGAGGCCGAAGACGTCACCCCGTTCGGCGGCGAACACGCCCATCTGGCAGGTCACCGACGAGAGGATCAGCACCGTCGTCACCGGGATGGCGAGGGCGAGATTCAGCTCGGTCGGTGGCGGCGGCCAGCCGACGGCGGAGTTGGCCCGGGCGACGAAGTACATCGCGAAGAGGCCAGCGAAGAACATGAGTTCACTGGACAGCCACACGATCGTGCCGACGCTGACCATGTTGGGCCGGTTCAGCGAGTGCACGCGCGAGGTTATCGCAGTCCCTGAGGTACCTACAGCGCTTGTCACAAGTGAAGTATGACGGTTCGTAGTAAGCGGTGGCCACCCGGGTCGGATATTGGGTTCGGGTTTTTGTTCCGCTGCAGGTCGGGGGCTCCGTGAGGTAGTGGTCGGCGTGTCCGGAGAATGCCTTGCCGAGTGTCCGGGCGGGGGGTCCGGTGGTTACGGTGAGTTCATGTCGAGTTCGGATTCGCACGGTCGGCGAGACCTCAACGGACGCGTCGTCGCGCAGGGGCGCCTGGCGCGTCTGCGGTCGAGGTTCTCGGGTGGGGCCGGCGGTGGGCCGCTGGCGCTCGACGACGAGGTGGTGGTGGTCGCCGGCTCCGACGACGACGCGATCGCGAGTTCGGTCGCCCTCGACGCGTCGTCGTGGCGGTCCGACGAAGAGGTGATCCTGCGTCACGACCTCGAGCTTCCCCCGGAGCGGGTGGCCGAGGCGGTCGCGGTGGCGGCGATCGACGGCTATGAGGTCGTCGGCGACGAACGGTGGGGATCACGGCCCGGGGCGGGCGATGACCGGCTCGAGGTACTCGTCCTGGCGCGCGTCCAGCTGCTCGACGCGATGCATCTGTCCCAGGAACGCTCCCGGATGGCGAGTCTGGGTTCCCGTCACGGCGGGATCGCTCGACGATGGTCTGTACTGCAGCGTCCGTCGGGTGCGGCGGGGCACTAGGCTCTGTGCCTGTGAGTACCGCACAATCCGCCTTCACCTGGCCGCAGATCCTCGGCAAGATCACCGATCGCATCGACCTCAGCGCCGAAGAGGCCGGCTGGGCGATGAACGAGATCATGACCGACAGTGCCAGCGGCGCGCAGATCGCCGCGTTCGGCGTCGGCGTGAAGATGAAGGGCGCCGCCTCCGGCGAGCTGGTCGGGCTGGCTCAGGCGATGCTCGACCACGCGACGCTCGTCGAGGTGAGTCGTCCGGCGGTCGACGTGGTCGGCACGGGTGGCGACCGTTCGCACACCGTGAACATCTCCACCATGACCTCGATCGTGATCGCGGCCGCCGGGGTGGCGGTCGTCAAACACGGAAACCGGGCGGCGTCGTCGAAGAGCGGTGGTGCCGACGTGCTCGAGGCGCTCGGGGTGGACATCACCCTGTCCGCCGACGCGGTCGCGCGGTGCGTCGACGAGCTCGGGATCGGGTTCTGCTTCGCGCCGGTGTTCCACCCGGCGTTCCGGTTCACGGGTCCGCCGCGAAAGGAGATCGGTATCCCGACGGTCTTCAACGTGCTCGGACCTCTGACGAACCCGGCGCGTCCGACTGCCGGCCTCATCGGCTGCGCGTTCGCCGACCTCGCCCCGGTTCTGGCGAGTGCCTTCGCCGACCGCGGGGGTTCGGCACTCGTGGTCCGCGGCGACGACGGACTCGACGAACTCACCACGACCACCACCTCCACGGTGTGGCAGGTCATCGGCGGTCAGGTCATTCAGCTCAGCATCGATCCGACCGATCTCGGGATCGCACGTGTCCAGCTGTCCGCACTGCAGGGTGGCGACGCGGTCGCCAATGCGGCCATCGCCCGTGAATTGTTCGCGGGCACAACGGGTCCCGTGCGCGACGCGGTGCTGCTCAACTCGGCCGGCGCGATTGTGGCGTTCGAACAGCAGGCCCCGATGACCTCCGCCGAGCTGACCGAGGCGCTCGGTGCCGCGAAGGACCGTGCCGCCGACGCCATCGACTCGGGCGCCGCGGCGACGCTGCTCGACCGCTGGGCGTCGCTGAGCACCCGGCTGGGGTCGGCGGCGGGGAACTAGTTCTCGCCGATGGAGAAGCCGCCCTCGACATCCGAGCTCGAGTAGCTGCGGAAGGCGATGTGGGTGGCGCTCTTGAGCACTCCGGGCAGGCGGTTGATCTGACCGGTCACCACTGACGCGATGTGTTCGTGGTCGCGGACGCGGATCTTCGCGATGAGGTCGACGTCGCCCGCGCAGGAGTACACCTCTTCGACGCCGGCGATGTCGGCCACGGCCTGAGCGGTCTCCGGGATCTGGTGGATGTCGGCCTGGATGAGGACGATGGCAGTGATCATGGCGCAAGCCTAGTTGCCACGAGCTCCCGGACCGGCGAGCGTGGTGCGGGCCGTGGCGTCCGGTGCACCGCCGACCGGGCGTCGGAGCGGGCGTCCCGTGCGGACTGTGACCAGCCGCGGCGTCGTTCGGCGCACCCGGCCGGCAGTGCCACCGGGTCGGTCGTGGACACGATCCGGGCCCCCGGCTCGGTCATCCACCGGTAGATCAGTGCGACTTCTTCCGCCGGTGCACCGCGCAGCGGACCCGGTGCGGGGACGACCGTCTCGGCCGCGGCGACGAGCGCGTCGACGACGGGCATGGGGGAGACGCCTCGGCGGGCGCGTCCCGCTGCGGCGAGCCGTCCGTGACGGACGACGGCGAAATGCCATCCGCGTTCGTCGTCGGGACGCGCGACGACGATCTCGGCGATCGCGCACAGGGCGGCCAGCCGCTGACACCGCGCCAGTGCGTCGATGGTCAGGGCGAGCCGGTCGCGGTGGCGCGCGGCGGTCTCGAACATCTGCGCCTCGGAGAGATCGGCGAGGCGCTCGGTGAGGGCGTCGAGGAGGTCGTCGGCCTCCCCGCGCATGAGGCGGCGGGCCGCGGTGACGTGCGGCAGATAGTCCGGGACGGCCTGGGGTTGCGATGCGGCGGCGTGGCATCCGCCGGGTTGCCGGGTGCCGTCGGGTGTCGGGCACCAGTGATAGCCGGTGGCGCCGAGGCGTTTGGCGCAGGTGCGCAGCCCGGCGGCCGCGGCGATCACGTCGGCGACGGTCGCCGCGTTGTTGCGGTTGCCCACCGGGCCGATGGATTCGTCGGTGGGGGTGCGGCTGACCTTGAGGCGTGGGAAGTGTTCCTCGGTCAGCGTGACCCACCATCCCTTGTGGGGCTGCGTCGAACGGCGGTTGTAGGCGGGCGCGTGCGCGGCCAGCAGCCGCAACTCCCGGACCGCCGCCTCCAGGGCGTGGGAACACTCGACGACGTCGACGCGCTCGGCGAGCAGGACCATCTCGGTGATGCGTCGCCGCGGATCGCTGCCGGAGAAATAGGAACGGACGCGGCGTCGTAGGTCGACGGCCGTGCCCACATAGAGGACCTCGTTCGACGGACCGCGGAAGAGATAGACACCCGGGCGGGCCGGGACGCGGTCGGCGAGATGGCGTTTGGCGCGCAGACGCGGATCGGTCCGCGGCAGATAAGAGGTGAGGTCCCCGACCGTCGCGATGCCCTGGTTCCCGACGCGTTCGAGAAGACGGTGGAACACCTCGACGGTTGCGCGGGCGTCGTCGAGCGCCCGGTGGGTCGGGCGGACCGAGACGTCGAAGAGGTCGGCGAGGGCGCTCAGTTTGACCGTCGGCGCCTCGTCGCGCGACAGGATGCGCCGGGCCATCGTCACCGTGCACAGGCTCAGGCTGAACGGCCAGTCGAGGTGGAGCCGGAGCGCGTTCTGCCGCAGGAACCCCATGTCGAAGCGGGCGTTGTGGGCGACCAGGATCGCCCCGCGGGCGAACTCGATGAATGCGGGCAGCACCGACTCGATGCGGGGGGCGTCGGTGACCATCGCCGTCGTGATCCCGGTGAGCGTGACGATCTGCGGCGGGATGGGGCGACCGGGATCGACCAGGGTGGCGAACTCGCCGATCACCTCGCCGCCCCGGATCTTCACCGCACCGATCTCGGTGATGCGGTCGCCCGAGTGGTCCGAGCCGGTGGTCTCGAGGTCGACGACCACGAGGGTGGTCTCGAACAGCGCCCGGTCGCTGAACTCGTTCGACGTCGGGACGCCATCGGTGGCCTGGTCGGCGGCCTCGAGGTCGGCGAAGGTCAGCTGTCCCTCGGTCTCCCGTCCGGTGGCTGCGCGGCCACCATCCATGCGCCTCACAGGCCGAACATTAGTTCGATGCACCGACAGGGCCGATGTGACACCCCGATCGATCGTTCTGTTTCTGCCGGGGGAGGGAGGGCGAGATGTTCTCCGACGTCGACTGTTACTCGTGTGACGCATGTGTCGAACACTGTGCGATCGAGTTTGTCGGTGGTGCCGCCTAGTCTCCACCTCGAAGTGAGAGATCGTCGCCGACGGCGGCGAAATCACTCCCCTGACCCGCCCGATCCGGGGCTCGAACGCCCCGGACGGCCAGATGAGATGGAGATCACACGATGCACGTCGACTGCGCTACCTGCCCGGCCCGCCCCGTCGCCTGTGACGGGTGCATGATGACGGTGCTTTTCGGTGGTCCGAACTGGGATGATGCACCTGTTGAAGGTGGAGCTTCGGTAACGGCGCAGGCCCTCGACGACGATGCGGAACTGGACCTCGCGATCGATGTCTTCCAGTCGGCTGCAATGGTCACCAGCAGCGCTGCACGATCTGCAAGAACGTCGAAAAGTGCACGTCAGGCACCGTTTCGCGTCATCGCCGGCACCGAGCTGCGGGCGGGCTGAAAATCAACTGCGATCTGCGTGTCCGTGCCCTAGTGGACACGGCGCCGTCGATTTCGTAACCTTTCTGAGACCTTTGCGGAGCGTCCCGCTTCAACAGAAGTGGTCCGCACAAGTCACCGCTCAATCGCCCTCGCGGGCGAACCGGGGAACCACCAACTTCGGGCAGCCCGGCCAGACGATGTCAGTACTGACAAGACCTGGTGACACTGTTCCGAATCGGGGTGAATCGCGTCAAAAGCGCTTGCGTGTCCTCCTGGGGGACGTCTGTGCCGAAAACGCGTAGGGCCACTCTTCCGGCCCGAACCCGACAGCTAACTCGGTCGGCGGTACAGGGAGAAACTGAAGGAGAACACGCTTCGTGCCCAAACATCGTTTGGAACAGCCCAATCGTGGGAGCAAGGTTGCCAAGAAGGCGGTGATCGCTGGATCGATCACGCTCGGTTCGCTCGCCGCTGCCGCCGGCCCTGCTCTTGCGGCCCCGGTCCACACCCCGCTCGGCACCTTCGAGATCCCGGCTCTGCCCGGTGAGCAGAAGGCACCCCAGGCGGCACCCGCGCCCAAGCCCGTCGCGAAGTCTCCGGCCGCCACGGTCGAGATCCCGAACGTCGGCCAGTTCACCATCCCTGGTATCGGTCAGAACCAGATCCCGGAGCAGTTCCGTCCGCACGGTGGCGCCCCGCTCGGGCAGCCCCAGCTGACCGCCGGTGAGAAGGCCGTCAAGGCCGCGGAGAGCAAGATCGGCTCGCCGTACTCCTACGGCTCGGCCGGCCCGAATGCCTTCGACTGCTCGGGCCTCGTCTACTGGTCCTACAAGCAGGCCGGTAAGACGGTCCCGCGTGACAGCTACGGCCAGCTCGGCGGCGGTCGCCCGGTCTCCTACAACGAGGCCAAGCCCGGCGACGTGATGATCTTCAACGGTGGCGGCCATGCCGGCATCTACGTCGGAAACGGACAGTTCGTGCACTCCTCGAACTACGGCACGCCGGTCAAGCGTGACGCTGTCAAGGAGTGGCAGCTCACCGGTATCCGGCGCTACTGATACCAACTGAACAAAGGGCATCAAGGATAGGGCGGGTCGCGAGCTTTGTGCGATCCGCCCGATCCAGTCCTGGGGTCCACCGGGGGGAACTTAGGGTGGTCCGCGGGGGAGTTACACAGCGGTAGAGGAGTGACCAGCACCGTGCTTTCCGGGGAGGGACAAGTGAACGCAACGCGGCTGCGCGCACGATCGGGTTCGATGATGCTCGCCGTCTGTCTACTGGCGGCGCTCGTGACCGTCGTCCCGCTGGCAACCGGTGGCTTCGGGCAGGCCCGGGCCGTGCCCGCGCGATCGGCCGATCAGCTTCTCGAGCGGTACAAACAGCTCGGCACCGAGGCCGAGAAGACCACCGAGGCGATGCACAACGCCAAGATCGAGTACGACAAGCAGCGCTCGATCGTGGCCGGGGCCAAGAAGGCCGCGATCGACGCCCAGCGGAAGCTCGACATCAGCCGTGAGCAGCTCGCCGCCTATCAGTCCAGGGTCGACGCGATCGTGCGTGCGAGCTACCAGGGTGCCCGCGTCAGCGGCCTGTATGCGGTGATGGTCAGCGACTCGCCGCAGGCCCTGCTCGACCAGATGTCGGGACTCGACATGATCTCCCGGCAGGCCGCGTCCGACCTGACCGCCATCAAGAAGGTCCGCGCCCGTACCGCGGTCGCCAAGAAGGACGCCGACCAGACTGCCCTCGCGGCGTCGGAGGCGGTCTCGCGCGCCGAACGAGTCCGCGGAAACCTCCAGACCAAGCAGGCCGACCTGCAGATGCAGGCGATCCAGATCCGCGCGATCTACCAGTCGATGACCGGCAAGCAGCTCGCCGCCCTGCGCGGCCCGAAGTTCGACTTCGACCCGCGGATCGTCCCCCGGGGCACCGCTGCCGCACTCGTCGCCGTCCAGGCTGCGCTGACCCGTATCGGTGATCCCTACGTGTGGGGCGCCACCGGGCCGAACTCGTTCGACTGCTCGGGTCTGATGGTGTGGGCCTACAAGCAGGCCGGCAAGACGCTTCCGCGTTCGAGCGAGGCCCAGCTGGCCGGGGGCAGCCCCGTGGCCCGTGGGGATCTCAAGCCCGGCGACCTCGTCATCTACTACCCAGATGCCCACCATGTGGGGATGTACGTCGGGGACGGCTACGTCATCCATGCGTCGACCTTCGGTGTCCCGGTCAAGGTCGTCCCGCTCGACGAGGCCGGTCCTTTCAACTCCGGCCGCCGGTTCTAGACTCCACCGGTGGTTTCACTCCGCGGGCGATGGCGCCCGACGCTCGCGTCCGCGGTGGTGCTGATCCTCGGTGTGGTCACGGGATGTGGCGGGCCGGATGCGTCGCCGGACGCCGGATCGGTCTCGAGTGCGTCCACGACGACGTCGACGACGCCGGCCAACGTCTACGAGCAGCAGCGGGCGGCGGGCGTGACGCGCCTGCTCGACGAGCTCACCGAGACGATCACGTCCGGGAATGTGCGTGAGGTCGGTGTGCTGCTCGACGACACGGCGACCCCGGCGTTCAAGAACAGATGGGTCACCGCCACCGCGAACTTCCGTCCCCGTGAGTTCTCGCGCGGCGAGTCCGACGGGCGTCTGCGGTTCGCCCACTTCGACTATCAGCTCGCTCCCACGGAGGAAGCAGAGACGCTGGTACCTGCTGATGTGCAAGGGCTTCTCGACGCGAAGGGGAGTTCGGATTCCTGGGTGGCGCCGGTGGAGCTGCGATATGCCCTCGGGGGCGAACGCGCACCGGGCGTGGACGAGTCCGAGGTCGTCGTCTCCACCCAGTTCGTGGTGGCCCGGTACGGCGACGAGTGGAAGCTCGTCGGCGACGCGGAGGCGCTCGGCGGCGAGCCGACACCGACACAGCTGTGGGAACTGCCCGCACTCTCGGTCACCGATGTGGCCACCGCCGGCGGGACCTCGGTGATCGCCTCGTACCCTCGCACCGCCCAGACGGTCGCGAATCTGCGTCGGCTGCTGCCCGACGCCGTGGACGCGGTCAGCGCCTTCTGGGGCGACTCGTGGGATCGACGCGCCGTGGTGGTGGCGACGTCGAAGCCGAACGAGTTCGAAGAGCTGGTGATCCAGGGGCGCGGGGTGACCGGGACCGCGGCCGCGGCCACCGTCTACAACCGCGTGGACTATCCGCGACGCACCGCGACGGGTCAGCGGGTCGTCTTCACGCCGGCCGCCGACGACCTGGCCGCGCCGACGCTCGCCGTCGTGCTGCGCCACGAACTCACCCATGTCGCCGCCCGGGCCCAGACGGCGCTCGACGCCCCGTTGTGGATCACCGAGGGCGTCGCCGAGTTCGTCGGTCGCAAGGGCACGTACACGCGCTTCGCCGACGCCGCGCCCGATCTGACCGAGGCGATCCGGGCCGGGGACGTGCCCGCCGGCCTGCCCGACGCCGCCGCCTTCGCGATGGACGGAGCGACGTCCGAGGTCGCCTATCAGAGCGCGTGGTCGATGGCCGCGTACGTCGCCGATCGCTATGACGAGGCGCGTCTGAAGAGGCTCTATCTCGGGGTCGCGGCCACCGCCGATCCGGCTCGCCAGGACGCTGCCATCCGGGCCGCGCTCGGAGTCGATCGGAGCGAACTGGTGGCCGGTTGGGGACGATGGCTCGACGGACAGGTCCGCTGATGGCACGAACTCTGTTGATCACCAACGACTTTCCGCCCCGGCCGGGCGGAATCCAGTCGTACCTGCAGAATCTGGTGGATCTGCTGCCGCCGGAGGACATCGTCGTCTACGCGCCGCGCTGGCGGGGCCGCTCGCACGCCGACTTCGATGCCGAGGTGCCGTACCGGGTGTATCGCCATCGCACGACGCTGATGCTGCCGACGCCGTTCGTCGCGCGTCGTGCGGCCGACATCGTTCGGCGCGAACAGATCTCGACGGTCTGGTTCGGTGCGGCGGCACCGCTGGCCGTCCTGGCGCCCGCGATGCGGCGCGCCGGTGCGCAACGCATCCTGGCGAGTACTCACGGCCACGAGGTCGGTTGGTCGATGCTGCCGGGCGCGCGCCAGGTGCTCGGGCACATCGGGCGTCACACCGACGTGATCACCTTCGTCAGCCGGTACACCCGGGGCCGATTCGCCTCGGCCTTCGGCGCGCATGCCGCTCTCGAGTATCTGCCACCCGGTGTCGATGTCACCCGCTTCGCGCCCGATCCGGTTCTCCGACAAAAGTTCCGGGATCGACACGAGTTGGGGGACCGGCCCACCATCCTGTGTCTGTCACGGCTGGTGCCGCGCAAGGGGCAGGACGTGCTGATCCGGGCGCTGCCGTTGATCCGCCGCACGATCCCCGACGCCGTGCTCGTCGTCGTCGGCGGTGGTCCGTATGCGGAGAAGCTGCACGCCCTGGCGGCCGAGGTCGGCATCGAGGATCAGGTGATCTTCACCGGATCTGTTCCGGCCGAAGAACTCTCGGCGTACCACAACATCGCGGACGTCTTCGCGATGCCGTCTCGTACCCGCGGCGGCGGACTCGACGTCGAGGGCCTCGGGATCGTCTATCTCGAGGCGTCGGCCACCGGCGTGCCCGTGGTCGCCGGCCTCTCGGGTGGTGCGCCGGAGACGGTGGTGGAGGGGGTCACCGGGACGACGGTCGACGGTACCGACGTCGACGCCGTCGCCATGGCGATCCTGTCGATCCTGGGCGACCGCGCCGCGGCCGCCGAGATGGGCGCGGCGGGAAGACGTTTCGTCGTGGAGAACTGGCAGTGGAGTCAGATGGCGGCTCGGCTGCGCCAATTGCTCTGAGCCCGGCGTCGAAAAGCGTCCCTGGAAACCACCCCCGGTTCCGCCCCGCGTCGAAGAACGCCCCTGGAAACCACCCTGGACAGCGCCGCCGGCGTCGCATCGGACGCGGCGCCGCGCTCGAGGGTGGTTCTGAGGGGCGGTTTCCGGGCTGGGGCGGAAATCAGGGGCGGGTTTCGCGAGCAGTTTTCGACGCGGGGCGGAAATCAGGGGCGCTTCTCGGCGGGGGGAGCGATGCTCGGTACGTGACCGCCTACCCCTGGGTCGAGACCCGTACCACGATCTTCCCTCGCACGTGACCGGACTGGCTGCGCTCGTGGGCCCCGGAAGCGTCGGTCAGGTCGAACACCTCGGCGATCTCCGGCACGAGTTCGCCGGCGTCGCCGAGCCGGGCCAGCTCGGCCAGGTCCGCGGAGTCGGGACGCACCCACACGTACTGGCCCCCGAACTCGTCACGCGCCCGGGCATCGATGATGGAGGCAACGGTGCCGCCGTCGCGCAACACGTCCGGCACCGAGTCGAGGGCGTCACCACCGACATAGTCGAGGACGACGTCGACGCCGGCGGGTTCGATCGCACGTACCCGATCGGCCAGGCCGTCCCCATATGTGATGGGCTCGGCGCCGAGGGCCCGGAGATAGTCGTGATTGGATTCCGACGCGGTGCCGATCACTCGGGCGCCCAGCGCCCGCGCGACCTGCACCGCGAACGACCCGACGCCGCCCGCGGCAGCGTGGATCAGCACCGTGTGACCCGACTGCACGCCCGCCCGACGAATGGTCTGGTACGCCGTCAATCCGGCGAGCGGGACGGCCGCAGCCTCCTCGAACGACCAGCTGGACGGCTTGTGGGCGAGTGTGCGGACCGGGGCGGCAACGAAGTCGGCGAACGTGCCGCCGGCGACTTCCCCGCCGACGACGTCTTTGCGGACGTAGCCGAACACCTCGTCGCCGACCTGGAATTCCGGCGTGTCCAAGCCGACCTGCTCGACCACCCCCGCGACATCCCACCCCGGGATCACCGGGAACACGGTGTCCATGATCTCGGCCAGGTGACCCTCTCGGACCTTCCAGTCCACCGGGTTGACGCTCGAGGCGCGTACTCGGATCAGTACGGAATCGGGGCCGACCTTCGGGGTGGGGAGATCGGTGACCTGCAGGACATCAGGGCCGCCGAAGCGGCTGTAGGTGATTGCTCGCATGGTGGCACCAACGGGTGCCGGGGCGGATTGATTCCGAACCCGCCCCCGGGGCTCACTTCTGGTAGATCGCCTCGATGTCGACGGAGAATTTCTCCACGACCACGTTGCGCTTGACCTTGAGGGTCGGCGTCATCTCGCCGGTCTCCTCGGTGAAGTCCGACGGCAGGATGCGGAACTTCTTGATCGCCTCGGCGCTCGACACGGTCTTGTTGGCGGAGTCGATGGCCGACTGGACCTCGGCGCGGAGGTCGGCGTCGTCGATGAGGTCGGCGACCGAGGCCGACTCCGGCTTGTTGTTGCGTTCCTTCCACGCCGGGAAGGCCTCCGGGTCGACGGTGATGAGCGCGGCCACGAACGGCTTCGCATCGCCGACGACCATCGCCTGCGAGATCAGGGCGTGGGCGCGGATGACGTCCTCGAGACCGGCGGGGGAGACGTTCTTGCCGCCCGCGGTAACGATGAGTTCCTTCTTGCGGCCGGTGATCGTGATGAAACCGTCGGCGTCGACGGTGCCGAGGTCGCCGGTGTGGAACCAGCCGTCGACGATCGCGCCCGCGGTCGCCTCCGGGTTCTGCCAGTACTCTTTGAACACGACGCCGCCCTTGAGCAGGATCTCGCCGTCCTCGCCGAGGCGGACGGAGTTGCCCGACAACGGCTTTCCGACGGTGCCGATCTTCCAGGCCGACGGGGTGTTCACGCTGAACGCGGCCGTCGTCTCGGTCAGGCCGTAGCCCTCGAACACGGGGATGCCGACACCGGAGAAGAAGTGGCCCAGACGTGCACCCAGCGGACCGCCACCGGAGATCGCCATCCCGCACTCGCCGCCCAGGGCCGTACGGAGCTTCTTGTAGACCAGCGCGTCGAACAGCGCGTGCTTGAGCTTGAGGATCAGACCGATCTGGCCCTTCTCACGCCCTTCCGAGTACGCGACCGCGGTGTCGGCGGCGGCGTCGAAGATCTTGCCCTTGCCACCGTCGTAGGCCTTCTGGCGTGCGGAGTTGTAGACCTTCTCGAACACGCGCGGCACCGAGAGGATGAGAGACGGCTTGAAGACCGCGAACTCGTCGACGAGGGTCGAGATGTCGCTGGTGTGTCCGACCTCGGCTCCGGCCTCGATCGCTACGAGGGTGATCGCACGGGCCAGCACATGTGCCAGCGGCAGGAACATCAGGAGGCGCTTCTCGTCGCGCCCGATGAGGTCGTCGAGTAGGTCACCGGCGAGCACCGCGCGTACCTCGGACAGCATGTTCGAGTGGGTCAGCTCGCATCCCTTGGGGCGTCCGGTGGTGCCCGAGGTGTAGATCAGGGTGGCGGGATCGGCGGCCCCGAGGGTCGCGCGGCGCTTGCCGACCTCGTCGTCGTGGACGTCGGCGCCGGCGGACACCAGTTCGTCGACGGCACCGGGTGCGTCGGCTCGGTCGATCTGGAAGACCTTGACCGGCTCGGTGAGCGAGTCGATGGACTCGAAGGCGGCGCGGTGGGCGTCGTCCTCGAGCACGATCGCGACGGCGCCGGAATCGCGCATGATCCATTCGATCTGGCTTGCCGACGACGAGTCGTAGATCGGCACGGTGATCGCGCCGGCCGACCAGATCGCGAAGTCGAAGAGGTTCCACTCGAGGCGGGTGCGCGACAGCAGTGCCACGCGGTCGCCGGGGTTGACGCCGGAGGCGATCAGGCCCTTGGCGATCGACGAGATGCGTGCTGCGGCATCGGCGGCCGTGATGGGAGCCCACGTGTCGCCCTGCTTGTGGCGGAACACGACGTGCTGCGGTGATCGCTGAGCCAGATCGAAGATGATGTTCGTGCAGTTCTCGTCTTCGGCGATCGAGAACTTCGCAGGCACGCTGTACTCACTCATCGTGGTTACCCTCCAGTAGATGCCGTTGTGCAAATCGTATCCCTGCTGTAAATCGGCACGTTCACGGCACCGCCCTTCGGGTGCACTACCCTGCGTCGACGCGAGTATGTGAAGCTAGTGGGCGTGACGAGCATCCAGGTGGCCGACGAGGTCTTCGTCGCCGCGGCACCACGCCTGGCCGCTGCCGTGATCGGCGACCCCGCCAACTGGCGGCGATGGTGGCCCGACCTGCGTCTGGCGGTCACCGAAGACCGTGCGGAGCAAGGTGTCCGGTGGCGTGTCGACGGGCCGGTGGCCGGGACGATGGAGATCTGGAACGAGGCGGTCCTCGACGGCTTCGTCCTGCACTACTTCCTCCACGCGGAACCGACCCGCGCCCTGCCCGGTGAGCGGGGGGACGACCCGGTCGCCCGGGCCGACGCGCTGGCCGAGGAGAACAAGCGACGTCGCGTGGCGGGCAAGGACATGTCCTTCGAGGTGAAGCGTCTCCTCGAGGCGGACCGGCACGTGGGCGGCCCCGCGGCGGGGGCCGAGACCGCGGAGGCCGTGTGATGGCCGACCACACCGAACGCGACATCGTCATCGGCGCCGACGCCGAGGACATCCTCGCCGTCATCTCCGATTTCGCGCACTACCCGGACTGGGTCACCGCGGCACACGAGGTCGAGGTGCTGCGCACCGACGACGCGGGACGGGCACTCGAGGTGCGTTTCGTTCTCGACGCGGGTGTCCTGCAGGACACGTATGTACTTGCCTACGAATGGGATCCGCAGGGAACCTCGGTCTCGTGGCGGCTGGTCTCCAGCGATCTGCAGAAGGATCAGCGCGGCCGCTACATCCTGACCCAGCAGGTGCCCGGCTCCACCAAGGTCACCTATGAGCTCATGGTCGATCTGCAGGTGCCGATGATCGGTCAGCTCAAACGCCGTGCCGAGAAGGCGATCACCGATGCCGCGCTGAACGACCTGAAGAAGAGGGTCGAAGGCTGATCGATCTCACACCCATACATGTGGTGCTCGGTCCCGGAGGCTCCGGCGTCTCCGCTGTCGCCGCCGCGGCGGCGTCCCAACGACCCGGCACGCCCAGGGATTCGCGTCATGCCGTCACCCGGCCGGAGCGGCACACCCTGCTCATCACCGTCGACCGCTGGTCGCCCGTGCACGACTGGGCGCATGTCTACCGGCAGCCCGGTGAACCGGTGGCGGTCTCGAAGTTCCTCCACCTGCTGACACTGGATCGGCTCGATCTCACCGAACGCACCTGGTCGGCCTTCGTCGACGTCCTCGAGCACACCGCGGGTCGCAGCAAGGCCGTCCTGCCCGGGGTCGGGACGCTCGCCGGCATCGACGCCGCGGAACTGACCTCGCTGCCGGGTATCGACGACTTCCTGTTGCTGCGACGTATCCGCGACGAGGCGACGAGCGGTCAGTGGCAACGGATCATCGTCGACTGTTCGGGCTGCGGTGACCCGCTGCAGTTCCTGCGTGGGGGATCGGTGCTGAGTCAGGCGCTCAACCGGTTCTGGCCGCGGCACCGACGGCTCGCGACGGCGGCCGAGCGGCCGGTGATGGCGCAGCTGACCGCCGCGGTGGACGCCATCGACCGCGACTGCGCCGACGTCGCAGAGTTGTTCGCCGACGCGCACGCGGTGGCCGTCCACCTGGTCCTCGGCACGGATGATCGGGCACGCCGCCTCGCCGAGCACTACGTCGCGGGGGCGGACATCATGGGACTGCCGCTGGCCTCGGTGCAGGTGAATCGCGGCGTGGGCGCGGAGTCTCCGGAAGATCTCGTCGCGCACGTCGAGGGGCTGCTCGCCGGTCCCGACGGGTGCGGTGGTGTGCGGGTGGCGGTGGTGGACCGGTCGGCCGAGACGATCGATCGGATGGCCCGGCTGCGCAAACTCGGCGTCCGGCTGCCCGATCCGCACGGTATCCCGCGCGGATCGGCCGCGGCGGTCGTCGACTCCGCGTCCGGAGGGGCGACCGCCTTCCGCTTGTCGTGGCCGCAACGCCTGCCCGATCCCGACTCGCTGGTCCTCGGGCGCAGCGGTGACGACCTGCTCGTGACCATCTCCGGCTTCCGTCATCCGGTGCGTCTGCCGTCGGTGCTGCGGCGATGCACGGTCGTGGACGCGGCCTGGGACGAGGGACGGCTCACCGTCGGCTTCGTCCCCGACCCTGCTGTCTGGCCGCGCCGGTAGTCGCCTCCGGTACGGCCACCGGGTACGTTCGAAGACCACACAGGCGGCGACCGCACGGTACGGTGCTGGGACGCCCGTCCACATGTGGTCGCGGGTGTGCGGCACGATGCCTCCGGGCACCAGCGGCGAGGGGAGAGCAAGCGAATGGGTACGGACGATGGGACGTCACGCGGTGACGGGTCCGATCGTGACGACCGCGGTGCGACGCACGGCGATCCGGTCCGGGACTTGCTGCTCGGGTTGGCGAATCAGATCGACGCGCTCGCGGGCCTCTTCGCACGTGGCCCGCAGGATGCGGGTGCGACTGCTTCCGGGTATGCCGCCGCGTTCGGCGCCGACGGACCTGTCGGTCACGCGTTCGCAGGTGCCTCGGGGGAGATCACCTCGCTGCTCAGTGAGATCGGCGACCTGATCGCCCGGCTCCTCGCAGCGGTCATCGCCGTCCTGGAGGCCATCGCCGAGGCACTGCGGTCGGCTCCCACCACGACATCGGAACCACGACACTACGAACCGATCGCGGTCCGTATCGGTACCCCACGACGCCCGGACGCGCGCACCGGACCCGACCAGGAGCAGTGATGGGTGAGCTGACCATCGGCATCGACATCGGCGGCACGAGCGTGCGGGCCTCGGTGGTCGACGACCGCGGCACGATGCTCGACACCCTCCGCGCGCAGACGCCGCCCACCGTCCAGGCTCTCGAGCACTGCCTGGACCGGCTCGTCGGCGAGCTGACCTCCCGGTGGGATGCGAAAGCCGTCGGTCTCGCGATCGCCGGCTTCCTCACCACCGACCGCAGCATCGTCCGGTTCGCCCCGCACCTGCCGTGGCGGGAGGCGCCGGTCGCCGAGGACATGACCCGGCGCGTCGGCATCCCGGTGTTCGCCGAACACGACGCCAACGCGGCAGCGGTCGCCGAGTGGCGATTCGGGGCGGCCGCGCGTGGGCACAACACCGTGGTGCTCGCGATCGGCACCGGCATCGGCGCCGGTCTCGTCATCGACGGCGAGATCTATCGCGGGAGCTATGGCGTCGCACCGGAACTCGGACATCTCACGATCGTCCCCGACGGTCGTGCCTGCGCCTGCGGAAAGCGCGGATGCTGGGAACGGTATTGCAGCGGAACCGCTTTGGTGGACACCGTGGTCGAACTGCTGGCCGACGGGGACTGGGGACGCAGTCAGCTCGCCGCCGACGTGGCCGCCGATCCCGGTTCCCTGACCGGGCGTCGGGTCGCCGGAGCGGCCGCCGACGGTGACGCCGTGGCCCTCGCGGCCTTCGCCCGCTTCGCGACGTCCCTGGGTCAGGGGCTGGCGATGATCGCCGACATCTTCGACCCCGACCTGATCGTGCTGGCCGGTGGCGTCGGGGCGGCGTCGGGGCTGTTCCTCGACGAGGCCCGCGAGCACTACTCACGGCAGGTCACCGGTGCCGGACACCGCCAGCTCGCGCGTATCCGCGGCACCCAGCTCGGCGAAACGGCCGGTGTCGTCGGCGCGGCAGAGGTTGCGCGCCAAGCGCTTCGGGCGGCAGCGAGCCAGTCCGCGCCGCCGTCGGCCGCCCGCTGAGGAAACCGGGCCGGTCGCCGGAGTCCGACGCGGGTATGGTCTTGATGTCGGGACCGCGGGGTGAGTGTTCCGACGGTGGGGGTCCGCTGCCGGCACCGGCATCGGGTCAGGAGAAGTGTGCGGGCAAGGAGAGTCTCATGTGGTACTGGTCGTTCAAGTACATCTTCTTGGGGCCGATCCTCCGTGTCCTGGGCCGCCCGACGATCGAAGGGCATGAGAACATCCCGACCGACGGGCCGGCGATCCTGGCGAGCAACCACCTCGCGGTCATGGACAGCTTCTTCCTGCCGCTGATGGTGGACCGCCGCATCTACTTCCTCGCCAAGAGCGAGTACTTCACCGGCACCGGCCTCAAAGGGGCCTTCCAGCGGTGGTTCTTCACCGCGGTCGGGCAGATCCCCATCGACCGGTCCGGTGCCGCCGCCGCCGAGGGCGCCTTCACCGCCGCCCGCCGCCAGCTCGAAGCGGGCAAGCTGATGGGCATGTACCCGGAGGGCACCCGCTCACCCGACGGCCGGCTGTACAAGGGCAAGACCGGTCTCGCGCGCCTCGCCATGGACACCGGCGTACCGGTGATCCCGGTCGCCATGGTGGATACCCACAAGTTCAATCCGCCCGGTTCCATCCTGCCGCGCCCCACGAAGGTCACCGTCCGCATCGGCAAGCCCCTCGACTTCTCCCGCTACGAGGGGATGGAGGGCAACCGCTACATCGAGCGGGCCGTCACCGACGAGATCATGTACGAGCTCATGCAGCTCTCCGGCCAGCAGTACGTCGACGTCTACGCCGCGAGCCTCAAGAACAAGGCCCCGGCCGTCGAGCCGCCGGCAGCCGACGCCGCTGCCTGATCTCGAGAGAACGCGACGCACCCGGGTCCGCTGCCCGAGGTGCGAGGAGCGCATCGAAGTCGACGAGCCTCGAAGGCCGGGTGAGCCGACCTCGCCGGCCCTTCGTGGCTCGCTCCGCTCGCACCTCAGGGAGCAGGGGGCGATGTCCTCGCGCTTCTGGGAGCAGGGGGCGATGTCCTCGCGCTTCTGGGAGCAGGGGTGGTGTGCTCGCGCTTCTGGGAGCAGGGGTGGTGTGCTCGCGCTTCTGGGAGCAGGGGTGGTGTGCTCGCGCTTCTGGGAGCAGGGGTGGTGTGCTCGCGCTTCTGGGAGCAGGGGTGGCTGTGCTCGCGCTTCAGGGAGCAGGGGTACTGTGCTCGTCCTTCTGGCATCGCCGGGGGACCCGAGCCCGGCGGCGCGTAGTCAGCCCGCCTCGCCGACCCGTGCGTCGTCGAGCACGGCGCACAGCTCGGGAATCCAGCCACGGTCCGCCGGCACCACGTCCTCGGCGTCGATCCGCCGCAGCTCGTCAGCCGAGAACCACTGCATCTCGAGATGTTCGAGGGCGGCGGGGGTTCCGGAGCGGAGACGAGCCCGATACGCGTGCAGGACCAGGCCACCCGGCAGCCTCACCTCTGCGCCGACGCGCGCGCCCACCTCGATCTCGGCACCGAGTTCCTCGCGGATCTCGCGGGTGAGGGCCTGGGCGTGGGTCTCACCGGACTCGACGCGGCCACCCGGGAGTTCCCACTTGCCGGCCAGCTCGGCCGGATGGGCGCGCTGGGCGAGCAGCACCCGACCGTCGTCGACGATGGCCGCGGCCACCACGTCCTTCGGACGGTCGTCGGTCCCGTCTGCACCGCGCGCCGCCTTGGTGGCGATCATCCAGCCCATCGTGACGAAGGTGGCGACCGCCCACGCCGCGCCCAACACGGCCTCGACGGCCGTCGGGGGTACGGGCCCGTACTCGATGAGGACACGCAGGATCCACGGGATGCCGAGGGCGGCGACGGCCACCCACAGACCCAGGATCGCGCGGGCGCCGGGGCGTCGCGCTCCCGCGCCGTGGACCAGCCAGATGCCGAGCGGGACCACCCACACCCAGTGGTGGACCCAGGAGATCGGCGAGATCAGCAGGCCGAAGAACTGAACGACGAGCAGGACGCCGAGGGCGTCGGACACCGCACGCCAGGTGAAGAAGGCCACGACGGTGGCGATCAGGACGCCGAGGAACCAGATCCACCCGGTGCCGACGTCGAAACCGACGAACCGCGAGAGGGTTCCGCGCAGGCTCTGGTTGATGACCGCCTCGACGGGGCCGATCCGTTCGGCGTCCCCGAACAGCGTTCCGTAGTAGGTGCGGGTGACCTCCGGGAAGAGCAGCAGGCACCCGAGGACCGTGAACACGAAGGCGAACGCCGCCGACAGTGCGCCCCACGGCTTGCGGACGGCGAGGTACCAGAGACCGCTGATCGCGGGGGTGAGCTTGATCCCCGCCATCAGGCCGATCAGCGCGCCGCCGGCGAGCACACCGCGCTCGCTCGATGTCCCGTCGGCGCGGCGCGCCCAGAAGATCGCCAAAAGGGTGCCGAGCATCAGGAAGACGTTGATCTGGCCGTAGTCCAGGGTCACCCGGACCGGTTCACACCAGATGGCCGGTGCCGTCCACAGCGCCGCGAGCACGTGGACGTCGGTGGAGCGGCCGCACAGCCGTAGCGAGAGCACCACACACGCGTAGAGGGCGGCGAAGGTCGCGAGTTGCCAGCCGATCGCCACGATGTCCCACGGAATGAGCGACAGGGGATAGAGGACCACCGCGGCGAACGGTGGATAGGTGAAGGGGAGCGCGAAGTCCGTCTCACCGGAATAGGTGAACAAATAGAGCGACCCGTCGGCGAGACCCGCCGAACCGTCGCGGTAAACGTGCAGGTCCACGAAGTTCCTGCCGTTCACGGTCAGCGTGTCCCAGACGAGCCGCGCGATGATCGACGCCGCCAGGAAAGCGGTCGCCAGCACAGACCTGGAGCGCACGAATTACCAGGGTAGCCAGCAAAGTACGGCAATGGCGAAACGTGGCTCGTCCGGGCGCGTATCCGTGCCCCATCTCGCCGCGGGTCGAGGCCCGTCCGGGCGTGTGTGAATACTGTCCTCATGCGGTTCTTCTACGACTCGGAGTTCATCGAGGACGGAAACACCATCGAGCTGGTCTCGATCGGGGTCGTCGGCGAGGACGGCCGTGAGTTCTACGCGGTGTCCACCGATTTCGATCCCGGCCGCGCCGGTGACTGGGTGCGCGCGAACGTGCTGCCCAAACTGCCGTCGCCGTCGTCGCCGGTGTGGAAGGACCGCCGGCGGATTCGCGAGGACCTCCTCGAGTTCCTCACCGCGGACGGGACCGATATCGAGCTGTGGGCGTGGGTCGGTGCCTATGACCATGTGGTCCTGTGTCAGATGTGGGGTCCGATGACGGCGCTGCCCCGTCCCATCCCGCGTTTCACCCGCGAACTCCGCCAGCACTGGGAGGCCGTCGGACGACCCGCGCTCCCGCCGGCGCCGTCCGATGCCCACGACGCACTGAGCGACGCACGGCACAACCTGCGCCGCTGGGAAGCGATCGAGAAGGCTCGCCTGAACGTCGGTGGCTGACCCGGCGTAAATCGCGGGCGCGCCTGCTTTACGCTGGAACAGTGGTGAACTGGACCGTAGACGTTCCGATCGACGAACTCCCCGAACTGCCGCCGCTTCCCGGTGGCCTCCAGGAGCGTTTCGACGACGCGATGAGCCGACCCGCGCTGCAGCAGCCGAGCTGGCCCGCCGAGGAAGCACGCAAGATCCGCACCGTCCTCGAGTCGGTGCCGCCGATCTGCATGCCCGCCGAGGTCCAGTCGCTGTCGTCGCAGCTGGCCGACGTGGCCGAGGGCCGCGCCTTCCTGCTGCAGGGCGGTGACTGCGCGGAGACCTTCGCCGACAACACCGAACCCCACATCAAGGCGAACATCCGCACGCTGCTGCAGATGGCCGTCGTCCTCACCTACGGCGCGAGCCTCCCGGTGGTGAAGGTCGCGCGCATCGCCGGCCAGTACGCCAAGCCGCGGTCGTCGAACACCGACGCCCTGGGCCTGCCGTCCTACCGCGGCGACATGGTCAACGGGTTCCCGGCCGACGAGGCCGTGCGGGCGCACGACCCGTCACGTCTGGTGCGCGCCTACGCGAATGCCGCCGCGGCCATGAACCTGGTCCGCGCGCTCACCCAGGCCGAGGCCGACCTGCATCGCGTCCACGACTGGAACCGCGAGTTCGTGCGGACGTCACCCGCCGGCGCCCGGTACGAGGCGCTCGCATCCGAGATCGACCGCGGTCTGCGGTTCATGGACGCCTGCGGGGTCACCGACTCGAGCCTCCACTCGGCGTCGATCTTCGCCTCGCACGAAGCGCTCGTCCTCGACTACGAACGCGCCATGCTGCGACTCGCCGACAACCCCGACGGCGATGCCCGGGGAGAGGACAAGGTTCTCTACGACCTGTCGGCCCACTTCCTGTGGATCGGTGAGCGCACCCGTCAGCTCGATGGCGCGCACATCGCGTTCGCCGAACTGATCAACAACCCGATCGGCATCAAGATCGGCCCGACGACGACGCCCGAGCAGGCCGTCGAATACGTCGAGCGACTCGACCCGCACAACGTCCCCGGCCGCCTCACGCTCGTCGCGCGCATGGGCAACGGCAAGGTGCGCGAGGTGCTCCCGGCGATCGTCGCCGCCGTCGAGGCGACCGGGCACAAGGTCATCTGGCAGTGCGACCCCATGCACGGCAACACCCACGAGGCGTCCACCGGCTTCAAGACGCGCCACTTCGACCGCATCGTCGACGAGGTGCAGGGCTTCTTCGAGGTCCACCGTGCGCTCGGCAGCCATCCCGGCGGTGTCCACGTCGAACTGACCGGTGAGGATGTCACCGAATGCCTCGGTGGTGCACAGGAGATCTCGGATCTCGACCTCGCCGGCCGCTACGAGACCGCCTGCGACCCGCGCCTCAACACCCAGCAGTCCCTCGAGCTGGCGTTCCTCGTCGCGGAGATGCTGCGCGGCTGACGGTTGTCGGCCGAGGACCGTATCGAGGTCAGCCGATCGTGAGATAGGTGTTGCCGGCCCAGAACCCGGCGACACCGAGGCCCACGGCGAGCAGCAGCACCAGCAGGATCCACAGCAGCGCGCCCAGCCGCCCGCCACCGGAGAGTTCGGGTCCGAGCGGGTCCTGGTCGCGGGTGTCTTCGACGTCGGTCGTGACCCGCCGGCGGGCGGGCGGTGCGGGCCGATCGTCCGAGGGATCGCCGACACCGGCGACCGGGCGGATCGGTGTCGCGGGGGAGTCCGGCGACGACGAGCCCGGTTCGTATGGTCCCGGTGCCGACTGGACCCGGGTTCCGTGGCCGGCCGGCCCGACTGCGTGGTACCGCGACTTCACCTCGCGCTCGCGCGACCGCGTCGGCGCGGGGACGGTGAACGGCGGGAGATCGAGATCGTCGGCGACGGCGAGCAGGGCCCGCTGCATCTCGAAGCCGTCGGCATACCGGTCGGCGGGGTTGCGCTCGGTCGCGCGCAAGACGATCTCGTCGAATTCCACCGGGACACCGGCGATCACGTCGCCCGGGGCGGGGACGTCGAAAGTGAGTCGCTGATAGGCGAGGGCCAGGGGCGAGTCGCCGTGGAAAGGCGTTCGGCCGGTGAGCAATTCGAACATCATCACGCCCATGGAGTAGACGTCGCTGCGCGCGTCGGCATGGGTGGACTCGACCTGTTCGGGCGAGAGGTAGGCGGCGGTGCCGAGGATCACGCTGGCCGAGGTGACGCCCGCCTCCGCGACGGCGCGCACCAGTCCGAAGTCGGCGACCTTGACCTCGCCGGCGTCGGAGATGAGCACGTTCTCGGGTTTGACGTCCCGATGGACCAGTCCCGCGGCGTGCGCGGTTCCGAGACCTCCGAGTACGGGTTCGGCGACGGCCACCACGGCGTGCGGCGGCATCGGTCCCCGCTCGCGGAGCAGCTCGCGCAGGCTGCCGCCGTCGACGAGTTCCATGACCAGGAAGGCGATGCCGTTGTCGATGCCCTGGTCGTAGACCGCCACGAGACCCGGGTGTTTGAGGCCGGCGACCGCGCGCGCCTCGAACTCGAAGCGGCGCAGGAACTGCGGATCCCCCGAGTATCGCGAGTCCATCACCTTGACCGCGACCTCGCGGCCCAGGCGGAGATCGACGCCGAGGTAGACCGCCGACATGCCACCCCGCGCGATGGGTGCGTCGATGCGGTACCGGTCCTCGAGGACGGTCCCGAGCATCGCGTCGACGGGGGAGTTCACCCTGCTGAATCTACCTGCAGGGCCACACAGTCGGCGTCATCGGCGCGTGTGAACCGGCGCGGGTGTCGTCGGTTCGGGCGGGCGTGCGGAGCTCGGCGGTTTCACCGGGCCCGGGTGTACCGCTACGCTTTCTCCCGTGGGTTCCATACCGTTGTCGCCTGACACCCTGTCCGCTGATGTCGAGATGCTGTCCGTCGACGAGGTCGCCGACCGGCTCGCGGTGTCCACCAGCCGGGTGCGCACCCTCATCCGCGACCACAATCTGCTCGCCGTCTCCCGCGGCGGACATCCGGTGATCCCGGCGCTGTTCTTCGACGACGAGGGCGTCGTCAAACACTTCTACGGTCTCGTCGGGGTCCTGCTCGACGGCGGGTACACCCGCGACGAGGCGATGGCGTGGCTGTTCACCGTGCAGGACGATCTCGACCTGTACCCCGCCGCGGCGTTGCACACCGACTTCGCCCGCGAGGTCATCCGCCGGGCGCAGGCTCAGGCTTTCTGACCTCGTCGGTCCCGGTCGCCGGCATCTCCGGCGTGCCGGTCCGGTCAGACCCCCACGCCCATCGCCAGAACCGGCGCAGGCGCAACGGATCCGGGCGCAGCAGCGACCAGGCCGCGAGTCCTGCCAGCAGGAACGCCAGCGTGAGTTCGAACGGCTTGTAGAAGACGATCGCGTCGTCGGGCTGGAACACGATCAGCATGAACGTCGACACCCCGACCACGGTCGCGCGTGCCCACGGCGGGAGGGTGAACGCCACCGCGATCGCCAGCGCCCAGGTGTAATACCAGGGGAGCGTGGACGGTTCGAGCAGGAGCACGGCCAGCATCGCCCACGCCATCCCGGCGACGGCGTCCTTCTCGTCGTGGCGGTGCCGCCACCACAGCGCGACGAGCGTGACCGCGAGGACCGCGGAACCGATCGCGCGCGTGATCTCCAGCACCGGTTGCAGATTGAGCGCGACGAACGGCGCGGCGACCAGCGTGACGAGGTGTGCGACGAAGGTCGGGACGGTGAACCAGTTGATGATCACGTCGGCCCAGCCGAGGCCGGTCAGCCAGCCGAATCCCAGGCCGGCGAGCAGGGTCCACACACCGAAGACCGCCACCGAGATCCCGACGATCGCGGCGAAGACGCCGACGATGTCGCGGGCGGTCACCGGTCGGCGGGACCGTATGTGGGACAGCCAGATCCACAGTACGAACGGCAGGGCGATCCCGGCGGTGATCTTGATCGACACCGCGAGCGCCAGGACCGCGGTGCCGGTGACGTGCCGCCCGGTCACGACCAGGACGACGCCGGTGGTGAGCACGCCGGCCATCAGGAGTTCGACGTGCGGTCCCGCGACGAGGTGGATGAGCACCATCGGGTTGAACAGCGCCAGCCACAGACCGGCCTGCGGTGAGGCGCCGAAATGCCGTGCGAGCCGCGGGATCGCCCACAGCGAGAGGAACAGGCCGGGCAGCAGCACGAGCCGCACGGCGAGGACACCCGCGACGACGTGGTCGCCGGTGACCTCGGTGACGACGCGCAACAGCCCCATTGTGAACGGTCCGTACGGTGCGGTGGTGGTCGCCCAGACCGTGGCCATGCTGTCGACGAGCGGGCCCGGATGGTGGGCGGGGCCGTCGGCGTACGGGTCGAAACCCGCACCGAACACCGCGCCCTGGGCGAGGTAGGCGTAGACGTCGCGGCTGTAGACCGGCACGGCGACGAGCAGTGGAGCCGCCCAGACCAGCAGCCATCGCTGCAGGGTCCGGATGGACGGGACGTTCGCGGCGCCCGTCGCGACCCGGCGCCCGAGCCGGACCCAGGCGAACACCATGAGGAAGACACCGAGCCAGAAGAAGGTGCCGAAGAGGTTCTTGCCGTGACCGTAGGTGATCCAGCTCAATCCCAGGTCGGTGAGCGTCGTGCTGTTGCGCGGCGGATCCCCGACGCCGAAGCTGCCCACGCACACCAAGGCCGAGCCGATCGCGCCGACGATCAGATCGCCGCGTGCCGTCCGGTCACGAACGCCCGCGGGCGTGGGCGTCGGGGTGGGTGCGTCCACGCCGGGGCTCACGCCTCGCGATGCGCGGCCCGGTGGGCGACCGCGGTGAGTTCGGCGCGGATGTCGTCGCCGATGTCGGCGGCATCGAGTGCACCGAGTGCGGCGCCGAGGAGGTCGTCGATCTTGCCCTCCATCTCGGCGACCGCGCCCACGTCGACGAGAAGTGCTCGCGCGGAGCCCAACTCGTCGTCGTCGAGAGGGCGTCCGATGAAGGAGCGCAAGCGGGCCCCGAGCGCGGGGTCGGAGTCATCGGCGCGTCGTAGTGCGGTGGCCAGCAGGGCGGTGCGCTTTCCGGAGATCAGGTCGTCGCCCGACGGCTTGCCGGTCCGCTCCGGATCCCCGAAGACGCCGAGCTGGTCGTCGCGCAACTGGAAGGCGATGCCGAGGTCGTGTCCGATCTTCCGCAACGTCGCGACGAGGTCCTCCGACGCGCCGGCGAGGCGCGCCCCCAGCTCGAGGGGACGGGCGACGGTGTACGCGGCGGTCTTGAACTCCATCACGCGATAGGCGGCGGCCGCCGAGTCGTCGCCGCTGGCCTCGTTCACGATGTCGAGCAACTGGCCGCCGAGCACCTCGGTGCGCATCGCCGCCCAGGTCGCGCCGACCGCCGGGGGGAGCGCCCGGTAGTCGGAGATCGAATCTGTTCCTCCGCTGGTTGAGCTTGTTCCTCCGCTGGTTGAGCTTGTTTGTCCGCTGGTTGAGCTTGTTTCTCCGCTGGTTGAGCTTGTCGAAACCCCCGGCCGATGATCGTGCACGAGGTCGTCGGCCCACGCGAGCGCGAGGTCGCCGGCCAGGATCGCCGCAGCCACCCCGTGGTCGGCGGCATCCCCGGCCCACGACGCCGCCGCATGCCGCGCCTGGAAGACGCGGTGCAGTGTCGGGTGACCGCGCCGGGTGTCGGACTGATCGATGATGTCGTCGTGGATCAGGGCGCATCCCTGCACGAGTTCGAGGGCCGCGCCCACCCGCAGCGCGTCCCGGGCCTCGCGACCGACGGTCGACGCCGCGCCGGTGTCGGCACGCCCCGATTCGGTCATCCCGCACCGCCAGCCGGCGAAGGCGAAGACCGGTCGGATGCGCTTGCCACCCTGCAGCACGAAGTCCCGGACCATGTCGGCCGCGGTGCCGACAACGGGGGCGATCTCGGCCGCGGCCGGCACCGCGACGTCGAAGAATCTGCGCAATTCGGACTCGACGGCCGCCGGGACCGCATCGAGCGAGGTCGGCGTGGGGAAGGCGGAGGTCACCCTGCCAGGCTATGCGAATCGCTCTCTACACTGTTCGGGTGACCCCAACCGCTCCGGCACCCTCGATCGTCGAACGCCTGTCCGCCCCGCACCGTGGACCGGTGCCGTTCTCCGTCGAGTTCATGCCCCCGCGCGATGCAGAGGGCGAGGCCCGGCTGTGGCGCGCGGTACGGATCTTCGAGCGGCTGTCCCCGGCGTTCGTGTCGATGACCTACGGCGCCGGCGGGTCTACGCGCGACCGCACGGTCCGCATCACCGGCGAGCTCGCCGCCCAGACCACCCTGCTCCCGGTGGCACATCTGACCGCGGTCAACCACAGCATCGCCGAACTGCGCGCGCTCGTCGGCGCGTACGCGGATCAGGGCATCACCAACATCCTCGCGCTGCGCGGCGACCCGCCGGGCGATCCGCTCGGGGAGTGGATCGCCCATCCGGAGGGCGTCGAATACGCCGAGGAACTGGTCCGTCTCATCGGCACCCTCGGCGACTTCCACATCGGGGTGGCGTCGTTCCCGGAGGGCCACCACCGCGCCCCCGACCTCGAGCACGACACCCGCAACCTGGTGAACAAGCTGCGCGCGGGTGCCGAGTACTCGATCACCCAGATGTTCTTCGACGTCGAGGACTACCTGCGCCTCCGCGACCGGGTGCAGGCCGCCGACCCCGAGCAGGGTGCCAAGCCGATCATCCCGGGCATCATGCCGGTGACCTCGCTGGCCAGCATCAAGCGCATGGCCGAGCTGTCCGGGTCGGTGATCCCGCCGAACGTGGTGGAGCGTTTCACCAAGGCTGCGGGCGACGGACCCGAGGAGGACCGCGCGACCGTTCGCGCCGTCGGCATCGACTTCGCGACCGAGACCGCGGAACGACTCATCGCCGAGGGCGCGCCCTGCCTGCACTTCTGCAGCCTCAACTTCGCCAAGGCGACGTCAGAGGTGCTCGGCCGCCTCGGCGTGGACGTCGACGCCGTGCTGCACGTACCGGCCTGACCTCCGGTCTCAGCTGTCCTTCGGTGCGGTTGCCGGGGCGCGATCGGCGGCTGCCGACAATCCCTCGGCGGACAGGGTCGACGGCGTGGTGTTGACCGCGAGCGGTCGTCCCGGCCGAGGTCCGCGGTACCGCTTCGAGTACGCGATCCGCACGATGACCAGCACCGCGATCAGGCAGACGATGGCGACGAACCACGACCAGCTGCCGACCGCGGCGGTCGCCGGATCGGGGTAGGTGGCGTCGGCGCTGAAGTCCGACGGTTCGCCCGGCTCCGGGGTCCAGGTGACCGTCGACTCGCCGACCTGGTCGCCGTTGGTCGCCGTCACCGGCCCGCCGAACGTGACGGTCAGCTGCACGTAGTCGCGACCCGGGATGAGGTCGGAGAGGTCGGTGTCGCCGCGGAATCGGACGACCTCGCCGCTTCGCTTGGCGGTGAGGTCCATCGTCAGCGTGGTCTCGCCGTAGGCGTCGGCGATGATGTCGCCGAGCTGCCCGAACTGTCCGGCGGTCAGATCGGTGAAACTCGCGCGGCTGCCCACACGGGTGATCGCCTCGTCGACCTTGTCACCGGAACCCTTGTCGTCTCCCGCGGACCCCGACGGCGCCGCCGACGCGTCGCTCTCGTCCGGGCTCTCCTTGTACTCGGTCACCGAGACCTGCCCCATCATCGACTCGGGGAGGTCCAGTTGCGGCGCGCCACGGGGATTGTCCGGTGACGTCGCGACGATGACACTGCCGGAATACCGGTCACCGACCGTCGTCGAACGCTCGAGGCATCCGGCCATCAGCGGGGACATGAGGAGCGCCACGACGGCCACCGCCACCGGCATCAGCCTGCGGTGACGGGACTGATCGCGGTGGGACTTCGGTGCACCCTGCTGGGGATTCGACGATCGCACGCTGCTCATCGTGCCAGACGCTCACCCGATCAGGCGTCTCCGACGCTCAGCGGACCGAACGTCTCCGACGCTCAGCCGGAACGGCGTCTCCGACGCTCAGCCGGAACGGCGTCTCCGACGCAGGGCGGCGTGGCCGGCGATGTATCCGCTCGCGCCGGTCACCCCGCCGCCGGGATGCGTCGACGCCCCGGCCAGCAGCAGGCCGTCGGCGCCGGGGACGCGGTGGCCCGACAGATCCGGGGTCGGTCGCCACATGAACATCTGGTCGATCGACATCTCGACGTGCATGATGTTGCCGCCGATCAGGCCCAGTTCGGACTCGAGATCCTCGGGGGTCTGGATGTGGCGGTGCGCGATCGACTCGGCGAAACCCGGTGCGTGACGATCCACCTCGTCGCAGACCGCCGCGGCGGCCTGTGCGCCCGCCGTCGCCCAGTCGCCTCCGGCGACGCTTGCGCCCGCCGTTGATCGAGCACCGGCGAGCCGGTAGGGGTGCCACTGGGCCCACAGGTTGATCGCGTGCCGGCCCTCGGGGGCGAGGGTCGGATCGATCGCCGAGAAGCTCATCGCCACGACCGCGGGCCGCGGCGGCAACGCTCCGACCGCCGCGGCGGCGTGCGCGCGGACGAGGTGCGCACGGTCGGTGACGAGCAGTCCGAGTGCCGAGTGGACTCCGTGCGCGGGCAGGTCGTCGGGTAGGTCGCGGTAGGCGGGTAGCGCGGTCGTGCCGAGGCGGACCGCCATCCCGATCCCGCTGCCGACCACGATGTCGCGGCGCCAGCGGTCGAGGGTCCCGGCGTCGAAATCGCCCGCCGCCAGCAGATCCAGGGTCGCGAGCACATGGCAGGCGTTGATCACCGTCGGCGTGCAACGACGTTCACCGGATTCGGTCTGCACCCGCCAGTGGTCGCCGCACCGGGTGATCGAGACGGCGGGATCCCCGCAGGCGATCCGACCGCCGTCGGCCCCGATGCGATGTACGAGCGCATCCGTGAGCGCACCGCTGCCGCCGATGGCGCGGCCGGGTGGAATCCGGTGCATCAACGCGGCGAATCCGACCATCGGCGCGGTGCCGGGTGCGGTCATCGGCGGTCCCGACTGGGCGCCGAACCAGGCGAGTCCGGCCTTGAGCTGTTCGGAGTCGAAGTACCGGTCGAGAAGGGCGTCGCCCGACGCCATGAGCTCGGCGGTGAGATTGAGCATCGCGCCGCTGCGGCGTCCGACGATGCCGGTGCGTTCGGTGGTCGCGGTCGAACCGAGGCCGAGGAAGGCCCGGCCGAACTGTCCCATCGTCGCGGGCCGGTAGAACGCGTCCATGACGGCCGCCGCCCGCGGCGTCCACGTCTCGACGAACTGCCGATACGCCGCGGCATCTTTTGCGCCGCACGACCGTTCGATGGACGCGCAGGTGGCGTCGAGGTCGGTGCGGAAGACGATGGCCGGCGCGGTCGCGGTCGCCGGGACGAATGCCCACGGGTCGCAGTCGATGTAGCGCAGTCCGTGCGCGGCGAGGTCGAGGTCGTCGAGGACGGGGGAGTGCCGGATCATCAGGTGAGCCGAGGAACCGCGATCGATGAGGTGCCCGGGGAAGCGTTCGACGGTCGAGACGGCGCCGCCGGGGATCTCGTCGCGTTCGAGCACCTCGACGTCCCGGCCGGCCTGTGCCAGATAGGCCGCGGCGATCAGGCCGTTGTGGCCGGCGCCGATGACCACCGCGTCGCGCCGATCGCCGTGGCCGCTCATGCGTGTCCTGTGTCGTGCGCGTTCTTCTCCGGATGTGCCACGACTTCTACCTTCCGGGTTGTGGGGGACCGGCGGGTGGCGGTTGGAGATTCAGGGGCAGCGGACGGCCCAGGAAGGCGAACGGCCGAGGGTCGCCGGTGAAGGTGAAATGACGGAGGACATCCGAGAAACCCATGCGCCGGTAGAGCGACCACGCCCGGTTGCGTTCGGCCGGGATCTCCGGTGTGGACAACAGGACGTGGCGTTCGGGCCGGTCGGCGAGAAGCCGTGCGAGCAGCAACTGCCCGATGCCGTGGCCCTGTGCCGTCGGGTGGACGTGGAGCTCGGTCAGCTCGAAGTAGTCGCGGGCGATCATCTCGATGTCCGCGGGCGAGCGTCCGGTCTGTCGCAACCCGAGCCGGAGTTGCTGATTCCACCACTGGCCGGTTGCCCCCGTGTATCCGTAGGCGATTCCCACGAGGACGTCGTCGGGACCCGTACCCACGGGCAGTCCCACCCGGCGGCGAACGGTCGGCATCGACTGCGCCTCGTGTGGGGGCAGCGTGGCGACCGCTCCGATCGCACGCCATCCGGGACGGGCGATGTGTTCGCGCCACAGGGCGGCGCGGTGCACCTCGGTCCCGCGGGGGTACCCCATCGCGGTCACGTAGACGTCGAGCGCGGGCTCCAGCCACACGCGAGAGTCCTGACCGTTGAGGTTCACCAGGCGGATCGTCAAAGTCGGATCGCTCTCCGGCTCACCGGGCGGGCCGCACCGTCCCGGTCAATGCGTTCTCCGACCATCTGGTGTGACTGTCCTCTCGGTATGGCGGACCCGGCGGAATCGGGTCACGGGACCCGGTGTTGAAGATGGGTGCGGGGCGCGGACCCACGCCTTGAAGAGACGCGCGTCGCTAGCTATATTGAACGTGTCGAACGGGTGTTCGATGAATGTGCCTCCGCAAGCTGTTCGCGTTCATCCCGACGACATGACGGTCCGGTGGCGGACGAGGGAAGCGTCTGCCACCGGGCGCCGTCGTCAGCGAGTGAGGAGGATGCCATGCCCGGTCGGCCCACATCCAGGCGGTCCGCCCCCGTCGACCCGGTGATGGTCGGACGTGCGCGCGATCTGCTTGCGCGCGCCCATCTCCTCCTCGACAACGCGGACGGGGTCTCCGACGACGCCGAGCGTTTCCGTCAGTTCTATCTCGTCGCACTTCGTGCAGCCGGTGCCGCGCTGGCGATAGGCGAGCCGGTCGGTCCCTCCCGTCGCAAGACGTCGAACGCCTGGACCCGCATCGGCGTCGTCGCTCCCGAGCTCGCCCCGCTGGCGGCGCGCTTCGCCTCGCTGTCGTCCGTGCGGATGAAGATCGAGTCGGGGATCATCCGAACACTCGACCCCGACAGCGTCGCCGGCATGCGACTTCTCGTCCTCGATTTCCTTCGGCAGGTCGAAACCCTGGTCATCGCTTACGAGCAAGGCAAATTCGGGACAGAGGAGCCCCAAATCGGGCGAACGGCGTGAGGCCTGACACACTTTCGACGTTCCGTTGTCGTTCCGGTATGCGCATCCGACTCCGCAACAGAGAGTAATGGTGGTCGCGGCTGATTTCACCTCGTATCATGGGAGAATAAGGCGCAGACGCCCCACCGGTCGCGGTTGACCGTCGTCGGCGTCGCGGATCAGGGAGAAGGAGGGTCGGTGCCACTTTCGGAGCACGAGCAACGCATGCTCGAACAGATCGAGAGCGCTCTGTACGCGGAAGACCCCAAGTTTGCGTCCAGTGTCAAGCGTCGTCGGCTGGGCAAGTCGAGTGGTCGTCGTCGCCTGCAGGCGGTGGCGGTCTTCGTCGTCGGCCTCGTGATGCTCGTCGGCGGTCTCATCATAGGGATCGACATCGGGGGCTTCCCGATCGTCAGCCTCCTCGGCTTCCTGGTGATGTTCGGTGCCGGCCTCTTCGCCCTCTGGGGTGACGACCTCGCCGACTCCGCGACGTCCGCGCCGCGCGGGGGAGGCAAGAAGCAGTCCGGGTCATCGGGCTCCAAGCGCAAGCTGTCGGAGCGGATGGAAGAACGATTCAACCGTCGGTTCGAGCAGGAGTAGATCTCTCGCCGGCCTGACGGTCACAACTCTCACACGAGCCGCGCACCCCCTCGGGGGTGCGCGGCTCTTTTGTCTGTCGCCCCGTTTCGCCGCGCCGTTCGTCTGTGGCCCCGTGTCCACGCCTCCGGCTTCCCCCCACCGTCACCCACGCGCCGCCCCACCTTCCCTCACCGGCGTTCCCCACCTCGCCCCACCAGGGGTCCCCACTTTGCCCCACCAGCGAAGAAACGCAGGTCGCACGGGTACCTGGAGTATCACCAAACACGTATGTCACGCGCTTGATCGACGTCCGACGGGCCGGAATCGACGATGACACGCAGTACCACCAGCAGGGTTTTGCCCATCTGAACTGCGGATTTGCTGAATGTGGAAAGCCGTGTGGGCCTCTGGGGTGGAAAGTGGAGGAAAGTGGGGTACTGTGGCATCACTGGGTGAAGCGGTCCGGAGCGCAGAACCCAGGGGCAGGAGGCGTCGACGTGTCAATGCGATTTGTCGGCACCTACACGCCCAAATTGGACGACAAAGGGCGACTCACGTTGCCCGCCAAGTTCCGCGATGCATTGGCAGGAGGGGTAGTGGTCACCAAAGGCCAAGACCACAGCTTGTCGGTGTATCGGACCGAAGAGTTCGATGTGATCGCGGCGAAGATCGTCGAGGCGTCACGCAACGACCCTGACCTGCGTGCGTTTCAGCGAACGTTCTTCGCCGGCTCGGAAGAGCAACGACCGGACGGCCAGGGCAGGATCAGCCTGTCCTCCGACCATCGGATCTACGCGGGACTGTCCAAGGAGTGCGTGGTGTTCGGTAGCTTCGATCACCTCGAGATCTGGGATTCGGCCGCATGGAACGAGTACCAGACCCAGCACGAGGAGAACTTCTCGGCAGCGAACTCGGCCGCGTTGAACGCGGTCTTGTAGCCGAGAGGGGACCACAGGCGGAAGCGGTGCACGGGCTTCGGGTGGCACGAGGCCCCGGTCCGGTCCGACCCTGGCGTACTTCCCCAACGCCAGGTGCGCGATCGGGTCGGGACCTCGCTCCATCCGGGGCGCGGCCCGACGGTGATCCCCACCGTGACGTGACGTGACATGACACTCCTGGCGACAGATTCCGTTCGCACCGATACGCCGACTCAGCCGACCGACCTGGCCGACACGCCGATGGGGGCACTCCGTGGATGACACTGGTGACGACACTCGTCGCTCCGGCGAGTTCGGCCACATCCCGGTCATGGGCCGCCGCATCGTCGAATTGCTCACCCCGGCACTGGAATCAGATGACCGGCGCGTGTTCCTCGATGCGACGCTCGGTGCCGGTGGGCACAGCGAACTCATCCTGAACACGTTCCCCAACGTGCACCTCGTCGGCATCGACCGCGATGCCTCCGCCCTGGAGATCGCCCAGCGCCGGCTCGAGCCGCACGCGGACCGGATCTCGCTGCACCAGGCCACCTTCCACGAGATCGCCGACGTCCTCGCCGACGCCGGTGAGGAATCCATCGACGCGGCCCTGTTCGACCTCGGCGTCTCGTCGATGCAGCTCGACCAGGCCGGTAGGGGATTCGCCTACTCCGTCGACGCGCCGCTGGACATGCGCATGAACTCCGACGATCCGCTCACCGCCGCGGACGTCCTCAACACCTACAGTCACGGCGAATTGGCCTGTGTGCTCTCGGAATACGGCGAGGAACGCTTCGCCGGCAAGATCGCCTCGGCGGTCCTGCGGGAGCGCGAGAAAGAACCGTTCACCACCAGTGCGCGCCTCGTCGAACTGCTCTACGCCAGCATCCCGGCGGCGACCCGCCGCACGGGTGGGCACCCGGCCAAGCGGACCTTCCAGGCGCTGCGCATCGAGGTCAATCACGAACTCGACGTCCTGCGTGAGGCATTGCCGACGGCACTGTCGGTGCTGACGGTCGGCGGACGCGTCGCGGTGATGAGCTACCAGTCACTCGAGGACCGGATCGTCAAGCGGGAGTTCGCGACTCGCACGACCTCGACGTCGCCGCCCGGACTGCCCGTCGAACTGCCGGGTACCGCCGCGGAGTTCCGCCTCGTGACCCGCGGTGCCGAGCGTCCCGACGAGGAGGAACTCACCATCAATCCGCGATCGGCCCCGGTGCGGGTACGCGCGGTCGAACGAGTCGAGAAGAAGGGCTGAGCATGACGATCCTGCACGAGGCCCCCAATCGTCCCGGCTCCGGACGCTCTGAATCCGGTCGAGCTCGCGGCAGCCGTTCCGACACAGGGCGTTCCGAAGACGAGCGCGACACCCGGCGGTCACGGCGGGCGCGCATCGAGTCCGAACGTGCAACCCGTTCGCGTGCCGCACAGCGTGCGCTGGACCGCCGACACAAGCGCATGGCCGCCGGTGCCAGTGCGCCGCGCGCGACCCGCGGCGGGCTGTCGATGTCCGGTGCCTCGCTCCGGGAACGGTTGCAGCACACTCCTTTCGTGGTCCCGGTGATCGCGCTTCTCGTACTCGGTCTCGGTCTCAGCCTGTGGTTGTCCACCAAGTCGGCTCAGGACTCCTACAAACTCGGCATAGAGCGGACCGAGAACCAGTCGCTCATCGACCAGCGAGACGCGCTCAAGCGGACCTACGAATCCGGTAACTCGGCTCCCGAACTGTCCCGTGAGGCAACCCGTCTCGGCATGATCCCGTCGGACAATCCGGCGCGGATGATCGTCGACGACCCGCGCCGGCCCCGCGTCGTCGGGAAACCGGCACCGGCATCGGGGAAGCCGATGGCCGACCTCAACCCCGAGCTGAAGCCCGACCCCACGGAGAGCATCGACCCGCGCCAGGTGGACGACTCGATCGGTCTCGGTGGCGGGGCCGCGGGTACGCCCAATCCGCCAGCGCAGCAGAGCCCGGCGCAGCCGACCCCGGCACAGCCGTCACCGGATGGGTCGACGCCGTCGAATCCGTCGCAACCCGCTCCGGCCCAACCCGATCCGGCTCCCGGTCAGGGGGAGGGATCGGCCGCGCCCGAGTCCTCGACACCCCGGCCGTCGACACCGGTCCCGGCGCCGAACGTCGTGCCCCGCACCTGATGCGGGCGCTTCCGGTGGGTGTCGTCACACTGCCCCCATCGATCTGCAACCCGCCGATGCCAAATCCCTGTCACGACCTCGAAGCGGTGAACAATTGACGACCATGACACGTGCGACCTTCGAGCGACTCGGCCACGAGCCGTCTCGCCCGGGACGTCGTCCGGGGCAGGGATCCGGCGCCGCCGCGGGCGGCCCGCGTCGCGGTGGACCGGGTAAGGGCGGTCCGGGCAAGAACGGTCCGGGCAAGGGCGGGGGACTGCACAGCTTCGGTTTCCGCACACGGGCGGCCGGTGTCGTCGTGCTGCTCGTGGTCCTCGCGGTCGCGACCAAGATGATCGTCGTCCACACCGTCCAGGCCGGGTCCATCTCGGCCGAGGCCGCCCAGCAGCGCGAGTACACCCAGGTCCTCACCGCCAAGCGGGGTTCCATCCTCGACCGCAACGGCCGTCCGTTGGCCTACACCGACGAGGCGCGGTCACTGACGTTCCTGCCCAAGGCGGTTCGCAAATCGATCGAGGAAGAGCACCGGAAGAACGACGAACTGCCCGGCGTCGACGAGCGACTGAAGGAGATCGCGAAGGGCGTGTCGGTCGCACTCGGCGGCTCGATCAGCGAAGAGGACCTCTTGAAGAAGGTCACCGGCGACGAGTCCTTCGTCTACCTGGCCCGCGCGGTCAGCCCGGATGTCGCCAAACGCATCACCGAGGAGTTCCCCGAGGTCGGCGCCGACCCGGAGAGCATCCGGCTCTACCCCGGCGGTTCCCTGGCGGCCAATGTCGTCGGCGACGTGAACTACGACGGCAACGGTCTCATCGGTCTCGAGGCGTCCCTCGACGCGATCCTGTCCGGCACCGACGGTTCCCGGACCTACGACCGCGGTTCGGACGGCGCGATCATCCCGGGCAGCACGCGCAACGTGCACCCGGCGATCAACGGTTCCACCGTCCGACTGACCCTGGACTCCGACACGCAGTGGTTCGTCCAGAGTCAGGTCATGAAGGCCAAACAGGCCTCCGGTGCCCGGGCCGCGTCGGCGGTGGTGCTCGACGCCAGGACGGGCGAGGTGCTCGCGATGGCCAACGACGGCACCTTCAACGCCTCGCAGCCGCTGTCGGATCAGCCGAAGGCCGAACTCGGCAACCCGTCGGTGACCTCACCGTTCGAGCCCGGTTCGGTCAACAAGCTCGTGGCCGCCTCGGCCGCCATCGAATACGGCCTCACCAGACCGGGCACGGTCCATCGGGTTCCCGGCAGCATCCAGATGTCGGGCGTCACCGTCCGCGACGCATGGGAGCACGGCGTCGAGCCGTACACGACCACCGGCATCTTCGGTAAATCGTCGAACGTCGGGACCCTGATGCTCGCGAAGCAGATCGGCGAGGAACGTTTCGCCGAGATGCTCAAGCGATTCGGACTCGGCCAGCGCACCGGCGTCGGCCTACCGGCGGAGAGCGCCGGTGAGGTTCCCGCGCTGAGCCAGTGGTCGGGTGGTTCCTTCGCCAACCTGCCCATCGGACAGGGTCTTTCGATGACGCTGCTGCAGATGACCGCGATGTACCAGGCGATCGCCAACGACGGCCTGCGCATCCCGCCGCGCATCCTCGCCGGTGAGGAGCGCGACGGCAGCACGACGGAGGGGCGCGCCCGTCCCGAACCGGTCCGCGTCGTCAGCGAGGAGACCGCGCGAACCGTCCGCGACATGTTCCGGTCGGTGGTGCAGGACGACCCGATGGGCGTACAGATGGGTACCGGCACCAAGGCCGCCGTCAGCGGCTATCAGGTCTCCGGCAAGACCGGTACGGCGCAGCAGGTCGACCCGTCGTGTGGCTGCTACTCGAACTCGCGCTACAACATCACGTTCGCGGGGATCGCCCCGGCCGACGCCCCGCGCTACGTCATCGGGATCATGCTCGACAACCCGCGTCGTAGCTCCGACGGCTCGGGGGGACAGTCCGCCGGTCCGCTCTTCTCGACCATCGCGTCGTGGATGCTGCAACGCGCCCAGGTCCCGCTCTCCGCGCCGGCACCGAGGTTGACCCTCACCGCGAACTGATCACGATCGGCCGGGGTCGCGCACCGCGTCGGAGATCGCCGATCCCGGGTCGGTATCGTGAGTGCAATTCTGCGCCGAACACGTACCGACCGACCGCACCCCGATCGAGAACACCTGACCGAGAACGCCCGGACCGAACACCCGACCGAGAACAACCGAGGAGGCGAACACATGGCGTCACGTGGTTCCTCGGGCAGTGGTTCCTCGGGCAGTGGTTCCTCGGGCAGGGGCTCGACAGGCAGACGTAAGGGCAAGAAGGTCACCGGCCGTCCGCATGAGGTCGCACCGACGGCCGTGACGGTCCTGTCGACGGCCACCGGCGCCCGGCTCGACCTCGTCGGCGGCGCCGACCGCGAGACGAGTGTGCAGGGCGTGACCCTGCGTGCACAGGAGGTACAGCCGGGCGATCTGTTCGCGGCCCTGCCCGGTGCGACCACCCACGGTGCGCGTTTCGCCGACCAGGCCGTCGCCGCGGGTGCGACGGCGATCCTCACCGATCCGGCCGGCCGGGCCGAACTGAGCCGTGTCCTGCCTCCCGAGACGGCCGTCGCGGTACTCATCCACCCGTCGCCGCGGACGGTGCTCGGCAGCGTGAGCTCCCGTGTGTACGGGAACCCGTCGCAGCGACTCAAACTGATCGGGATCACCGGTACGTCGGGCAAGACCACCACGTCGTATCTCGTCGAGGCGGCCCTGCTCGCGGCCGGTCATTCGGTCGGCCTGATCGGGACCGTCGAGACGCGGGTGAACGGCGTCGCCCAGCCCAGCTCGCTCACGACACCGGAGGCTCCGACGCTGCAGGCGCTGCTGGCCTCGATGCTCGAGGACGGCGTCGACGTCGTCGTCATGGAGGTGTCCAGCCACGCACTGTCGCTGGGTCGCGTCGACGGTGCCCACTTCGCGATCGGGGCCTTCACCAACCTGTCGCAGGATCACCTGGACTTCCATCAGACGATGCGCGCGTACTTCGACGCCAAGGCGCAGTTGTTCGTGCCGTCGTCGCCGAACCACGCGGTGCGCGCCGTGCTGTGCGTCGACGACGAGTGGGGCCGGCGGATGGCCGACCTCGCACGCCGGCCCGGCGAGGCGGCGCATCTGCAGCCCGTGACGGTGTCGACCGGTCCGACGCCCGCACACTGGCACGCGGGACCATCGGATCTCGCCGGTGACGGCACCTCGCACACCCCGTTCACCGAGCCCGACGGGGACCACGTCCTCGTCATCCCGCTTCCGGGCCGCTACAACGTGGCCAACGGACTGCTGGCCGTCGCCGTGGCCCATGCCGCGGGTGTGCCGATCTCCACCGCACTCGACGCGGTCGCGTCGGTGAGCGTGCCGGGACGCCTGCAGCGCGTCGACCGCGGACAGCCGTTCCTCGCGCTGGTCGACTACGCGCACAAGCCGGGCGCCGTCGAGGCCGTCCTGGCGACGCTGCGGGGTCAGCTCGGGGAGGGCGCGGGGCGCGTGGCCATCGTGCTCGGCGCCGGCGGAGACCGCGACGCGGGCAAACGCCCGCTGATGGGGGAGGCCGCCGCACGCGGTGCCGAGCTCGTCATCGTCACCGACGACAATCCGCGGTCGGAGGACCCGGCCGCCATCCGGTCCGAGGTCCTCGCGGGTGCTCGCGGCGTCGACGCCGCCGACCGCCCGGCAGGTGCCGAACCGGTACGTGAGGTGGGGGACCGCGCGGCCGCGATCGCCGAGGCGATCGTCTGGGCGGGTCCCGGCGACATCGTGCTCGTCGCCGGCAAGGGACACGAGGCAGGGCAGGAGATCAACGGCGTGAAGCATCCGTTCGACGACCGTGACGTCGTCGCACAAGCGCTGGAATCGTCGAGCGCGCCCACCGGGTCGGTGGCTGCGGAGGATGATCGATGACCGAACCGTTCGTCACGGTGATCCGCGGGGATACGCCGGTGACGGTCGACGACGCACGCCTCCTCATCCGCCGGCTCGCCGAACACGCGGGTGCGATGCGGGGCAGCACGGTCGAAGACCGGCCGCGCACCTGGGCGATCATCGCCGAGGTCGCCACGCCCGAGGGAATCCCGGAGAACCAGCGTGTCGTCGAGCACGATCTCCTCGGACGCCTGGCCGTCCGGCTGGCCGTCGACAAGACTCTCTGCGTGGGCGACTCCAGATCGGTGCACGCCCTGCACCAGGGCGCCGTGATGGAGGGTTCCTGGGGCGACGAGGCGCGCATCGTCGAATCGGTCGAGGCGGCCGCGGCGCTCGTCGACACCGACCCCGACTGGCGGCCCGCGGCCGGGGATGTCATCCTCCTCGCGGCCGCGAACGCCGACCTCGATTCGGTGGTCACGGCCTGGAGCACGAACTGCGGATGGCAGATCCGCCACGAGGCCGACGGCGGTCCCGGTGGCGAACGGACCGCACCATGAGGGCGCGCGATGAGGCGCGCCGGCCGGGAACAGTGAACAGAGTCGGAGAGAAGAGCGTGGCCGGGAACGGACGAGCGAACACGAGGGCAGCACGGTGACTCAGATCCTCCTCGCAGGTGCGATCGCGATCGCGGTGTCGATCCTGCTGACCCCCGTGCTCATCAAGGTGTTCTCCCGTCAGGGATTCGGCCAGGAGATCCGGGTCGAGGGCCCCAAGAGCCATCAGACCAAGCGCGGCACGCCGTCGATGGGCGGCGTCGCGATCCTCGCCGCACTGTGGGCGGGCTACTTCGGTTCTCATCTGGTCGGCCTGTTCACCGACGGCGGCAACGGTCCCACCGCGTCGGGCCTGCTCGTGCTCGGCCTCGCGACCGCGCTGGGCATCGTCGGCTTCCTCGACGACATCATCAAGATCCGCAAGCACCGCAACCTGGGACTGAACAAGACCGCCAAGTCGATCGGGCAGTTCATCGCCGCGATCCTGTTCGGCATCCTCGTGCTGCAGTTCCGCAACGACTACGGCCTCACCCCGGCCAGCACCCACCTCAGCTATGTTCGCGACATCAACGCCATCGGCCTCGGCGCGGTGGTCTTCGTGATCTTCTGCTGGCTGGTGGTCGCCGCCTGGTCCAACGCGGTGAACTTCACCGACGGACTCGACGGCCTGGCCGCCGGGTCGATGGCGATGGTCCTCGGGTCCTACGTCCTCGTGACGTTCTTCCAGTTCGTCAACGCCTGTGCCGGCGGTGCCAAGCCGCCCAGCGACATCCCTACGGGGTGCTACCAGGTCCGCGACCCCCTCGACCTCGCGATCATCGCGGTGGCCGGCGGCGGCGCATGCCTCGGCTTCCTGTGGTGGAACGCCGCACCCGCCAAGATCTTCATGGGCGACACCGGATCGCTGGCGCTCGGCGGCATGCTCGCCGGCCTGTCCATCACGACCCGCACCGAACTCCTCGCGGTCGTCATCGGCGCGCTGTTCGTCGCCGAGATCATGTCGGTGGTCATCCAGATCGCCTTCTTCCGCACCACGGGCCGGCGCGTCTTCCGAATGGCGCCGTTCCACCACCACTTCGAACTGGGCGGGTGGGCCGAGACCACGGTGATCATCAGATTCTGGTTACTGACGGCCATAGCCTGTGCACTGGGCCTGTCGCTGTTCTACGGCGAGTTCCTCACCGCCAATGGCTGACCCGGCCGGTGCCGGCACCGATCCGCTGGGGTTGACCGGCCGGACCGTGGTGATCGGCGGGGCGGGTACGGCCGGCATGTCGGCGGCCCGGTACCTGATGACCCGCGACGTCCACGTCGTACTCGCCGACGACCGCTTCGCCTCGCGGGACGCCGACGCCGCCGGCCGGGAGTCGGCGGTCGCCGCCGTGGCCGGGGCCGCCGAGCTGATCTCGCAGGGCGCCGAGGCGGTCGCGATCGCCGATCTGCTCGCCGACCCGTCGTGGACCGCCGACACCGCCGTCGTCATCGTCTCGCCGGGGTTCGCCCCGACGCACGACCTCGTCGCCCGGGCGGCGGCGGGCGGCGTGCCGGTGTGGGGCGAGGTCGAGCTGGCCTGGCGCGTCGACGCCGCGGGCCTGCTCGGCGAGCCGCGCACCTGGCTGGTCGTCACCGGGACCAACGGCAAGACCACGACCACGTCGATGCTCGCCGACATCGTCGAACGCTCGGGCCGTTCCGGTGCGGCCTGCGGCAACATCGGCCTGCCGGTCCTCGACGCCATGCGCGCGACGCCCCGCGTCGACGTCCTGTGCGCCGAGTTGTCGTCGTTTCAGCTGCACTGGGCGCCGTCGGTCACCCCGGCGGCGGGCGTGGTCCTCAACGTCGCCGAGGACCATCTCGACTGGCACGGCACCTTCGACGCCTACGCGCTGGCCAAGGCCGGTGCGCTGCGCGGCGACATCGCGGTAGTCGGTCTCGACGACGCGGTCGCGTCGGGACTGCCGGGCGCGGGACGCCGCGTCGGATTCACCCTGAACGTCCCGCGGGACGGTCAGCTGGGCGTCGAGGATGGCCATCTGGTCGACCTCGCGTTCGGTGCGGGCCGCCTGCTACCAGCCGACGCCGTACACCCGGCCGGACCGTCCGGTCTCGCCGACGCCCTCGCCGCCGCCGCCCTCGCTCTGGCGATCGGGGTCGGGCGCGACGCCGTCGAGGCGGCGCTGACCGACTTCCGTCCGGCCGCACATCGCGGCGAGGTGGTGGCGACCCGCGACGGCATCCGCTTCGTCGACGATTCCAAGGCGACCAACCCCCACGCGGCCCAGGCCGCGGTCGCGGCGTACGACCGGGTGGTGCTGATCGCCGGTGGTCTGCTCAAGGGTGCGTCGATGGACGGGATGCTCACCGCGGTCGGTGATCGGCTCGCCGGCGTCGTCGCCATCGGCCGGGATCGTGACCTGGTCGTCGAAGCGATCGCGCGACACGCCCCAGAAGTCCCAACAGTCACAGTATTCACAGGGGACGATGGCACGGTGAACGTGCATCGCCAGGGTCAGACCGAACCCGTCCTCATGTCGACGCAGTCGTCGTCGGCAGAAGCCTCGGAGTCAGACACCGCCATCGCCGTGATGGATCGGGCGGTCGCCGAGGCCTGGGAGCTCGCCGCTGCGAGCGACCCGGCGCCCGACGCGGTGCTCCTCGCACCCGCCGCGGCCTCGCTGGACATGTTCGCCGGTTACGGCCGGCGCGGTGACGCGTTCGCGCGCGCCGCAGTGGACATCGCCGGCACCTCCGCCTCTCGGTGAGTCGCGTGAGCAGCGACAAGACCGCGGTCGACCACAACACCTTCGACGACGAGGGCACGTTCGACGATGATGTATTCGACGACGATGTGTCCGACGACATGACGGACGAGGACCGGGACGGCACGGACGAGAGCAGGTCCGGCGCCGTACGGCGGAAGGCGGCGGAACGCGCGGCCGCGCTGTCGAAGCCGGCCGCGGACGTCTCCGCGGCGGCCTCGACCGCCGCATCGGTGACCGCCTCGCTCCCGGCGTTGATCGTCGAAGCCGTCCGCAACCTGCTGGCGCGGCCGCTGGCGTCGTATCAGCTGGTCCTCACGATGGCCTTCCTGCTCACCACCTTCGGGCTGGTGATGGTGTTGTCGGCGTCGTCGGTGGAGGGGTATTCCGAGGACGGCTCGGCCTACGGACTGTTCACGACGCAGGTCATCTTCGCCGGACTCGGTCTCGTCGTCTTCTACCTGATGCTGCGCGTCCCCATCCGGCTGCTCCGGCGCTTCGCCGCGCCGTCGATGGCGATCACCATCCTGCTGCTCGGCCTGGTGCTCATCCCCGGCATCGGCGTGCTCAGCCAGGGTGCGCGGCGCTGGTTCATCATCGCGGGTGTGTCGGTGCAGCCCTCGGAGCTGGTGAAGGTGGCGCTCTGTCTCTGGGGCGCGCATCTGTTGGCGTCGCGGCGCCGTGACAACGCGTCGATCAAGGAACTCCTGATCCCGCTGGTCCCGGTCGCGATGCTGGTCTGCGTGCTGATCATCCTCGAGCCGAACCTCTCCACGACGATCACCATCGCAATCATCGTCGGCGCGATGCTCTGGTTCGCGGGCCTGCCGATCAAGGTCTTCTCCGCGTTCGCCGTGTCCGGCGTGGTCCTCGCGGTGATCCTCGCGCTCGCCGAGGGCTACCGGTCGCAGCGCGTGATGAGCTTCCTCGGCGGCATCGACGACCCGCAGGGTGCCGGTTATCAGGCGCGCCAGGCGACGTATGCACTGGCCAACGGTGGTGTGTTCGGTGTGGGCCTCGGCCAGTCCAGCGCCAAGTGGAACTATCTGCCCAACGCGCACAACGACTTCATCTTCGCCATCATCGGTGAGGAACTCGGCCTCCTCGGCGGCTTGTTGGTGGTCTTCCTGTTCGTGCTGCTGGGATACATCGGGTTCCGCATCGCGCACCGGTCCACCGACCCGTTCCTGCGTCTCATGACCGCGACCATCACCGTGCTGATCCTCGCCCAGGCGTTCATCAACATCGGCTACGTGATCGGGCTGCTGCCGGTCACCGGTATCCAGCTGCCGCTCATCTCGGCCGGCGGTACCTCGACGCTGACGGTGCTCGCGATGCTCGGCCTCCTGGCCAACGCCGCACGACACGAACCCGAGGCGGTCGCGGCGCTCACCACCGGGACGCCGGGACGGCTCGCGCGCGTGCTGCGCCTCCAGCCGCCGGTGGCCTATCGGCAGTCGCGGGCGGAGACCCTGCGTGATCGCCTCGACCAGCGACGGTCGTCGGGCGGCCGCGGTACCGGCCGCTCCGCCGCACCGGGACGGGCGGCGGCCACCGGGCGGACCGGAGCGTCGAACCGGCGTGGTCGACCGGCCGAGCCGGCCCCGAGCCGGGGTCGCTTCACGATGCCGTGGAAACGGACAAAGGCCCCCGAACCGGCGCCCGCACGGGGTGCGTCCGCACGGCGCACCGCAGCGGGCGGACGCACCCGACCTGCGCCGTCGACACGAGTGGGCGTCGACTACCGTGGCGGGTATCCCGGCGCCGGCACTGCACGTCGCTCGGCGTCACCGGGATGGCGGGCGGGCGCGCATCAGCCGCGTACGCCGCGGTCCGCCGACCCCGGGCGCGATCGGCCGACATACGGCCGCGCGGGACGCCGCTGACCCGGCGCCCGCGGCACACCGAGAGGTGCGGCGGGGGAACAGACGTGCACAGTGGCTGGAAATGGAGTGGCAACGCCGGTGAGTTCGGGTGCAGCACAATCTGATACGACCGGAGGCCCGGGTGGGCGGCCGTTGTCGGTGGTCGTCGCCGGCGGCGGGACCGCCGGACACATCGAACCCGCGCTCGCCGTGGCCGACGCGATCACCCGCATCGACCCGACGGCCCGCGTCACCGCACTCGGGACCAACCGCGGACTCGAGGTCAACCTGGTCCCCGAGCGGGGTTACGACCTCCGCCTGATCCCGCCGGTCCCGCTGCCGCGCAAACCCGGGATGGATCTGGCCAAGACCCCCGGCCGCCTTGTGTCCTCGGTCGCCGCGACCCGCAAGGTGCTCGCCGACGTGGATGCCGACGTCGTCATCGGCTTCGGCGGCTACGTGTCGGTGCCCGCCTACCTGGCCGCGCAGCTGCACATGCGCGGACGCAACCGCATCCCGATCGTCATCCATGAGGCGAACGCCTCGGCGGGCATCGCCAACAAGGTGGGCGCACGGTTCGCCGACCGTGTGCTGGCCGCCGTCGACGGTTCGGGCCTGGACGCGACGGTCGTCGGCATGCCTGTCCGCGGTGTGCTCACCGAACTCGACCGTCCGGCCCTGCGCGCCAAGGCGCGGCACTACTTCGGGCTCGACGAGGACGCGCCCACGCTGCTGGTCTTCGGCGGTTCCCAAGGCGCGCAACGACTCAACGAGTCCGTCTCGGGAGCGGCCGAGGCGCTCGGGAAAGCGGGTATCGGCGTTCTGCACGCCTACGGACCCAAGAACTCGATCGATCCGGTCGTCGTCGACGGCGCGCCGCCGTACCGCGGCGTCGGCTACCTCAAGCGGATGGATCTCGCCTATGCCGCAGCAGATCTGGTGATGTGCCGGTCCGGCGCGATGACCGTAGCCGAGGTGTCGGCGACCGGTCTGCCCGCCATCTACGTGCCGCTGCCGCACGGCAACGGCGAACAACGGCTCAACGCGCTGCCGGTGGTCGAGGCCGGCGGCGGACTCATCATCGAGGACGCGGCGGTGAACCCGGAGTGGGTGGCACGCGAGGTGCCGGCCCTGCTGCAGGACGCGGAACGGTTGCAGAAGATGTCGGCGGCCGCCGCCGGCACGGGTCATCGCGATGCCGCCGCGGCCGTCGCCGACGCCGCGCTCGAACTCGCACGCGGGTTCCGTGCGGGTCGGGGCCCGTCGCGGAAGGCGTTTCGTTCCCGACGATCGGCCGGCGAACAGTGACAATTGGACGGAACGTGGACGACGAGACGACCGGGACCGGTGCAGGAGGTGACGACATGAGCGAGGGCACGACAGTGGGAACCGGAGGACTGCCGCCGCAACTGGCCCGCGTGCACATGGTCGGCATCGGCGGCGCCGGAATGTCCGGACTCGCGCGAATCCTCCTGGCCCGCGGCGGCCAGGTGTCCGGATCGGACGCCAAGAACAGTCGCGGAATCCTCGAACTCCGCACGCGTGGGGCCCGCGTCCAGGTGGGCCACGACCCGTCGGCGCTGGACCAGATCCCGGGCGGTCCGTCGGTGGTGGTGACCACCCATGCCGCGATCCCCAAGACCAACCCCGAGCTGGTGGCCGCCCGTTCGCGGGGGATCCCGATCCTGTTGCGCCCGCGCGTGCTCGCGCAGCTCATGGAGGGGGACCGGACGCTCCTGCTCGCCGGGACCCATGGCAAGACCTCGACCACCTCGATGGCGGTCGTCGCACTCCAGCACGCCGGGAGCGACCCGTCGTTCGCGATCGGCGGCGAGCTCAACGAGTCCGGCACCAACGCCCATCACGGCGGCGACCCGGTCTTCGTGGCCGAGGCCGACGAGAGCGACGGGTCGCTGCTCGAGTACAGCCCCGACGTCGTCGCCGTCACCAACATCGACGCCGACCATCTCGACTTCTTCGGGTCCATCGAGGCCTACGTGGAGGTGTTCGACAAGTTCACCGACCGCATCCGGACCGGCGGCACCCTCGTGGTCTGCCTCGACGACCCCGGTTCGGCCGCGTTGGCCGGACGGGTCCGGGGCGCCCTCGCCAGGCGGGGGGTCACGGTCGTCGGCTACGGCCGGGGAACCCATGCCGAGCTCGCGCCGGGCGTGCCCAACGTGGCGACGCTGCTGTCGTGGGAACCGCGCGGCACCGGGGGAGCGGCACTGGTCCGCTTCACCGCGCCGGTGACCGGTCCCGCCGATGAGACCGGCATGATCGCCGAACGCGAACTCATCCTCCCGCTCCCGGGAGAACACATGGCGCTCAACGCCATGGCCGCGGTGATCGGTGCCGTCCGGGTGAACGGCGCGGCCGGCGCCGACGCGGTGGGCGCCTTCAACGGCATCCTCGCCGGGATCGGCGCCTTCGGTGGCGTCCATCGCCGCTTCGAGTTCCGCGGACGCCGCGGCGGCGTCGAGGTGGTCGACGACTACGCCCACCATCCGACCGAGGTGCGGTCGGTCCTGTCCGCGGCCCAGTCCATGATGGCCGCCCGGGCCGAGCCCGATTCGCCGCGCGGCCGGGTCATCGCGGTCTTCCAGCCCCATCTGTACTCGCGCACGGTCGAATTCGCGGACGAGTTCGCCGCCGCCCTCGACCTCGCCGACACCGTGGTCGTCGCCGACGTCTACGGCGCCCGCGAGGAGCCGATCCCGGGTGTGAGCGGTCGGACGATCGCCGACAAGCTGACCTCGCCGTCGGTCTTCGCGCCGGATGTGTCCCGACTGGCCGGCCAGGTCGCCGGACTCGCCCGTCCCGGCGACATCGTGCTGACCCTGGGTGCCGGTGACATCACCATGCAGGGACCCGAGATCCTCGCCGCGCTCGGCGGGCGGGACAACGGTGAGGACCCCGGCGACGGGGACCCCACGGGACGGGTGTCGTGATCCGCTGGCCGACCCGACGCCGGTCGCGCCTGATCCTCGGCACCCTCATGGTCGTCGCCGCCGGGGTGGGGATGGTCCTGATCGCTTATCTGACCCCGCTGATGTCGGTGCGCAGCACCGACATCCGGGACAACGGTTCGGTGCCGGCCGATGAGATCCTCCGCGTCGCCGCGGTCGCCCCGGGCACGCCGCTGCTCCAGGTCGACACCCGCGCCGTCGCGCAACGCGTGGCCTCGATCCCGTCCGTCGAGTCGGCCCGCGTGCAGCGGTCCTATCCGTCGTCGCTCACCATCACCGTCGTCGAGCGCGTGCCGGTCGTGATCGTCACCAATGGGGACGAGGTCCATGTCCTCGACCGTTCCGGGGTGTCCTTCCTCCACTACGTGCGCGCCCAGGGCGTGCCGCCCGAGGTGCTCAAACTCCCCGTGCTCGAGACCTCCGATCCGGGCCCGGCCGATCCGACCACCCGCGAGGCCATCACCGCGGTCGCCGGACTCCCGGAATCGCTGGCGCGACAGGTCATCCGGGTGACGGCGACTTCGCCGGTCGACATCGAGTTCACCCTCGCCGGAAACCGGCGGGTCGTGTGGGGCGACAGCGATCGGGGAGCGGAGAAGGCTCGAACCCTCACCTACCTGTTGAGCCGGGACGCCAAGATGTACAACGTGTCGAGCCCCGAGTTCCCGGCGTACAAGTGATCCCAGCGGTCCGGAGCGACGCCAGATTCGTTGACGATCGGCCGACTTCACCGAATTTCGGGTGTGACTTCCCGACACGCCGAGCGCTGTTGTGGATACCTGAGCCGCCGATGCCTAGCGTCATCTCCACAACGAACTACTTGACATAACTCTAAATCTATGGTTCAGGTTTAGGGTTTTGCCAGCACCTGAGCACTGGAACACCAGCACCGGAACGCGCTGAGAGATCAGCACCGGACCACCGAGCACGACCCATTACGAGGAAGGCGAGCGCATGACGCCACCGCACAACTACCTGGCCGTCATCAAGGTCGTCGGCATCGGCGGCGGCGGCGTGAATGCCGTCAACCGCATGATCGAGCAGGGACTCAAGGGAGTCGAGTTCATCGCGATCAACACCGACGCGCAGGCTCTGCTCATGAGTGACGCCGACGTCAAGCTCGACGTCGGTCGCGACTCCACCCGCGGTCTGGGTGCCGGCGCCGACCCAGAGGTCGGCCGGCGGGCCGCCGAGGACGCCCGTGACGAGATCGAGGAACTGCTCAAGGGTGCGGACATGGTGTTCGTGACCGCGGGCGAGGGCGGCGGCACCGGTACGGGTGGTGCTCCGGTGGTCGCTCAGATCGCGCGCAAGCTCGGCGCGCTGACCGTCGGCGTGGTCACCCGTCCGTTCTCGTTCGAGGGCAAGCGTCGTGGCGGTCAGGCCGAGGCCGGCATCACCGCGCTGCGCGAGTCCTGCGACACCCTGATCGTCATCCCGAACGATCGCCTGCTGCAGCTCGGCGACGCCCAGGTGAGCCTGATGGATGCCTTCCGCAGCGCGGACGAGGTGCTCCTCAACGGCGTCCAGGGCATCACCGACCTGATCACCACGCCCGGCCTGATCAACGTCGACTTCGCCGACGTCAAGGGTGTGATGAGCGATGCGGGCAGCGCCCTGATGGGCATCGGGTCGGCCCGCGGCGAGGAGCGTGCCAAGAAGGCGGCCGAGTCGGCGATCAACTCACCGCTCCTCGAGGCGTCGATGGAAGGTGCACGGGGAGTGCTGATCTCGATCGCCGGCGGCAGCGACCTCGGTCTGTTCGAGATCCACAACGCGGCCACCCAGGTCCAGGAGGCGGCCCACGAGGACGCCAACATCATCTTCGGCACCGTGATCGACGACAACCTCGGCGACGAGGTCCGCGTCACCGTCATCGCCGCCGGATTCGACGGCGGTACGCCGAAGAAGCGCTCCGACGTGCCCGCCGCGTCCGGACGTTCGGCTGTTGGCCAGGGGCAGGCCGGATCGGTGTCGACGCCGCCCAAGAGCGACCCGCTCTTCGGCGACATGCCCAAGGGATCGGGTGACCCGTTCGGTTCCGAGCGTGAGCCGGAGGCGCCGCGCCGCAACACCGTGCACGTCGACGACGACGACGTCGACGTGCCGTCCTTCATGAAGCGCTGACCCCGATGCGGGTACGCCGTGTGGTCACCACGCGTGCCGGAGGCGTCTCGGTGGCACCGTATGACTCGTTCAATCTCGGTGACCATGTCGGAGACGACCCGGCCGCGGTGGCCGCCAACAGAAGTCGTCTGGCCGACCAGATCGGGCTGCCCGCGTCGTCGGTCGTGTGGATGGAACAGATCCACAGCCGCAACGTGACGGTCGTCGACGGGCCGGTCACCGAGCCGGTCCCCGCGACCGACGCGCTCGTGACCACCACACCGGGGCTGGCCCTCGCGGTGCTGTCGGCCGACTGCGTGCCGGTCCTCCTCAGCGACGACGAGGCCGGCGTCATCGCCGGTGTCCACGCCGGACGCGTCGGGGCACGTATCGGGATCGTGCGCGAGACGCTCAAGGTGATGGTCGAGCTCGGCGCCCGGATCTCCTCGATCGGCGCCTTCCTCGGCCCGGCGGCCTCCGGCGAGCAGTACGAGGTCCCGGCGGCGATGCAGGCCGACGTCGAGAAGCGTCTCCCCGGCAGTGCCAGTCGCACGAAGAAGGGCACCGCCGGTCTCGACCTCCGCGCCGGCCTGCGACGCCAGCTCCTCGAGGCCGGGGTCGCCGGTGTCGCGGTGGACCCGCGCTGCACGATCTCGGACCTGAGCCTCTTCAGCCACCGACGTGGCGCACCGACCGGCCGCCTGGCGTCGGTGATCTGGATGGACGACGAGAGTGCACCGGACGGGGAGTAGGCCCCCGGTGCTCCACGCGGGGAATGTCGGGTGCTCCGCACGGGGAATGATGGGGGACATGAGCGACTCTCTCGATGACGCACGCACCGCCGAGCTGTCCGGGCGACTCGACGCGGTGCGCGGGCGGCTCGACGCGGCCGTCGCGGCTGCCGGCCGCCCGGCCGGTTCGTGTGAGCTCCTGGTCGTCACCAAGTACTTCCCGGCCGACGACGTCCGGCGGCTGTTGAGCCTGGGCGTACGGGAGTTCGGGGAGTCCCGTGAGCCCGAGGCCGGACGCAAGGTCGCCGAGGTGCTCGCCGACTGGAGTCCGGCCGATGTCGCCGACGTACCGGTGTTCGACATGATCGGCACGGTCCAGTCGAAGAAGGCCCGATCCATCGCCCGCTGGGCGCGTGCGGTGCACTCGGTGGACCGTCCGAAGGTGGTCGACGCCCTGGGTCGGGCCGCGCGCGCCGCGCTCGACGAAGGGGAGCGGGCCGAGCCTCTCGGCGTGCTGCTCCAGGTGAGCCTCGACGGAGACCCGCAGCGTGGTGGAGTCGTCGAGGCGGATCTCCCGGCACTCGCCGAACAGGTGTCGAACGACGATGCGCTGACCCTGTGCGGACTCATGGTCATCGCTCCGCTCAGTGGTGAACGGAAGCGCTGGATGGCCGAATCCGCCCGTATTCACAACGCTTTTCGGAATCAGTTCCCCGACGCTGTCGAACTGTCCGCGGGTATGTCCGGTGACATGGAGGAGGCGGTTGCGGCCGGGTCGACATGCGTGCGTGTCGGAACCGCGATCATGGGCGATCGGCCGCTACTCTCTCAGTAATCACATTGGTAACAACAGAACCAAGTGGCACAACAAGCGCAGACATCTCAACAAGCACAGTGACATCAGATGCACCATCCGGCACGGCTGCACACCGGCGTCGCACGACAGAGAGGCCGACAATGACCACGATGCAGAAGTTCAAGGCTTATTTCGGCATGGTGCCGCCCAGCGAGTACGAGGACGACTACCTCGAGGAGTCGGGCTCGGCGCTGCGCGCCCCGTCGCGTGAGCGTGCCTATCGTGACGACTACTACGGCGACGGTGCCTACGAGCCCGGCTACGAGCCCCCGCTCCGTGACGGCGGCTTCCGTGAGGCCGGCTACCGCGACGAGCTGGCCTACGACGACCGTCATTTCGACGGCGGATACGAACTCGCCGGCGAGTTCGCCCCCGAGTTCGCCTACGCCGGACCGCGGCCGGCGCCCGAGGCGCCGATGCGTTCCGCCGCGCGCCTCGAGCCGCTGCAGCGTTCGTCGAGTGCAGCCCTGCGTGCCGCCTCGTCGCGACCGGCCAGTGCCGAGCACCGGGAACTCGAGCGCGTCTTCGCCGACGGCCCGCTGCAGAAGATCACCACCCTGCGTCCGTCGGATTACGGCGAGGCCCGCACGATCGGTGAGCGCTTCCGCGACGGCAACCCGGTCATCATGGACCTGGTCGACATGACCAACGACGACGCCAAGCGTCTCGTCGACTTCGCCGCAGGCCTCGCGTTCGCGCTGCGCGGCTCCTTCGACAAGGTCGCCACCAAGGTCTTCCTGCTCTCGCCGGCCGACGTCGATGTGTCGCCCGAGGATCGTCGCAAGATCGCCGAGACCGGCTTCTACAACCACTCCTGATGCAGGTGGGCACCCTCGGTTCGCGCCGTCCGGTGCTCTTCAGGCAATCTTGACGCGTGGCTGCGATTCTGTTGGGCGTCTTGTACTACGTCCTGTTGGTGTTCTGGTTGTTCCTCCTCGGCCGGCTCGTCGTCGAGTTGGTGCGGACGTTTGCCCGTGAGTGGCGGCCCACCGGGGTGGCGGTCGTGATCATCGAGACGGTGTTCACCGCGACCGATCCGCCCATCAAGGCGCTGCGCCGGATCCTGCCGCCGATCCCGCTCGGCCCGATCCGTCTGGATCTGTCGCTGATGATCGTCATGCTCGTCGTCATCATCGCCATGAATGTCGTCAATGGTCTCCGCGCCGACGCGGTCGCCGATTCGCTCGCCACCGCGGTGGCTCTCGCCCGTTCCTAGACCGCCCGCGACTCGGGCACCGGGACCCTGTCACCCGGGTACCTTGAGGTACGGCGATGGACTACCGTTGGTGGTCGTCTCCAGATGTTCTGGCGAATCGGTGGAGTTTCGATCCGGCTGAGCATCAAAGAGTGCAACCTACGGTTCGCATGTGACAGGATTGGACGCCAGTTACGATTTTTGACTGGTATGAATAGTTAGTGTCAACCTGTATTGGTCGAACGACTCACGTCGAGAGATCCGGGTTGGACGGCACGCCAACTCAACACAAGCTTCACCACAGACACGAGGGGAACCGACATGCGGCTGACTCCAGCTGATGTGCACAACGTCGCGTTCAGCAAACCGCCTATCGGTAAGCGCGGCTACAACGAGGATGAGGTCGATCAGTTCCTCGATTTCGTCGAGGCCGAGCTCGCCCGGCTGATCGAAGAGAACACCGACCTGAAGCAGCGCGTCGAGGAGCTCGAGGGTGAGCTCGCCGACGCCCGGTCGGGAGCCGGCGCCGCCCCCGCGGAGGAGCGGACCCAGATGTTCGCCAAGCCGCCGGTGCAGGAGCAGCCCGCTCCGGTCCAGCAGCCCGCCGCGCCTGTGGTCGACGACGACGCCAATGTCCGCGCCGCCCGTGTCCTCGCGCTCGCGCAGGACACCGCAGACCGCCTGACCGGCAGCGCCCGGTCGGACGCCGACGCCATGCTGGCCGACGCGCAGACCCGCGCCGACACGCTGGTCTCGGAGGCCCAGAGCAAGTCCGACGCCATGCTCGCCGACGCGCGCCAGCGTTCGGAGGCCATCTTGGCCGACGCCCAGACGCGTTCCGAGGCCCAGCTGCGCCAGGCGCAGGAGCGAGCGGACGCGCTGCAGAGCGACGCCGAGCGCAAGCACAGCGAGATCATGGGCACGATCAACCAGCAGCGCGGTGTGCTCGAGGGCCGGATCGAACAGCTCAAGACCTTCGAGCGCGAGTACCGCACCCGCCTGAAGACCTACCTGGAGTCGCAGCTCGAGGAGCTGCAGCAGCGCGGGAGCGCGGCACCGGTCGAGGGTGGTCGTCCTGATCAGTCGTTCTCGAACGATCCGGGCAGCGGCGGTTTCAGCAGCTACTCGCCGAGCTGACCTCGCGCCGGACATGCACCCTAGGCTGGTGATGTGCTGACCTTGGCCCTGGCCGCGACCCTCATCGGGTTCGTGCTGCTCATCCTCGGTCTCATCACCGGGACCGTGTGGCTCGCCGTTGCCTGCATCGTCATCTGCCTCCTCGGCCTGACCTTCCTGCTCGTCGACGTGTTCTCGGGTCGTAACCGGGACTCCGCCCGATCGCTGGAGGACATGATCCCGGGAGCCGGACGCGATGACGACACCGACGACGCGGTCGATCGCGAGCACGCCGGGTCCGGCGGTGAACGGCGAGATGCCGGTGACGAGTCACCGACACGCCGTAATCCGCCGGCGACGCCACCCGCTCGGGACACCGGCTCCGACGCGGAGACGGCGGCCTACGAGGCCCCGTCCTTCGAACCGGGGATGGGTGCACCGTCCCGGCCGTCGACTTCTCAGTCGTCGAGTGATCGTCCGCCGGCACCCGAGAGCCGCCCGGCGCCGGAGCGGCGCGAGGGCAATCTCGAGGACTACCTGCGCTCGGTCGGCGAGCCCGTGGGTAGGGAGCCGCAGCAATCTGGCGGACAGCCACCGCGGCCGATGCCGCCCCAGTCCGGTCCGTTCCCGTCGGGTCCGTCCCGGCCGGGGCCACGCCCTCCGCAGTACGGGGCGCCCGAGAACAGAACGCCATCGTCGGGTCCCCAGCAGCAGTACGGGCAGCAGCCTTCCGGACAGCAGTCTCCAGGGCAGCGTCCGGCATTGGGGCAGGACCAGGTACCTCCGCGGACCGATTCCGCGCAGTCGCGGGAGCGGCCCCGGAGTGAGACTCCGGAGACACCCGAACCGAGGCCCGGCCGGCGTCGTGCCCCGGATTTCGATCCGCTCGACCCGAACTGGCGCCCACCGCTCGACTGATCTTCCCCGTCGTAGGACGATTCTCGTCAACACGACGACGCACCGCCCGGACAGCGATACCGATTCGCCTGTCCGGGCGGTGCGTCGTTACACTGGTTGACGCGTCGATCCGGCCATCACCGGGGAGCACCCGGAAGAACCGAGCCGTCCGCGGCTCCCAGTAGAACCGGGCGGGAGTGGCCCGTCACAGCCGCAGGACCGTACGGGAGACCCGCGCGATCCGATGAGCGGCGCCGGATCTCCGGCGCAAGCGGGGTGGTACCGCGCAGACCTGACGGTGTGCGTCCCCGTGCCGAGGAGAGACATCACCAGGCACGAGGAGACGAGCCGTGACCAACGTCAACGAGACGGGCACGAACGAGACGGGCGCCAACCCGACCGGGCGTGTGTACCCCAAGGTCGACATGACAGGTGGGACGGGCCGCAGCGCCCCCGATTTCCCGTCCGTGGAGGAGAACGTCCTTAAGTACTGGGACGCCGACTCGACCTTCGCCGCCTCCATCTCCAATCGCGCCGACGCCGAGGAATTCGTCTTCTACGACGGCCCGCCCTTCGCCAACGGCCTGCCGCACTACGGCCACCTGCTCACCGGCTACGTCAAGGATGTGGTACCTCGGTACCAGACCATGCGCGGCAAGAAGGTCGAGCGCCGATTCGGTTGGGACACACACGGTCTGCCCGCCGAACTCGAAGCCGAACGCCAGCTCGGGATCACCGACAAGTCGGAGATCGAGAAGATGGGCATGGAGAAGTTCAACGAGTACTGCCGTGACTCGGTTCTCCGCTACACCGGCGAGTGGCGCGACTACGTGACCCGTCAGGCGCGCTGGGTGGACTTCGACAACGACTACAAGACGCTCGACCTCGACTTCATGGAGTCGGTCATGTGGGCGTTCAAGGCACTCTTCGACAAGGGCCTGATCTACCAGGGCTACCGCGTGCTGCCGTACAGCTGGTACGAGCAGACACCGCTGTCGAACCAGGAGTCCAAGCTCGACGACGCCTACCGGATGCGTCAGGACCCGGCGGTGACCGTGCGGATGCCGCTGTCGGTGCCCGAGGGCCCGCTGGCCTCGCTCGACGGCGTCAACGCGCTCATCTGGACCACGACGCCCTGGACGCTGCCGTCGAACCTCGCGATCGCGGTCAACCCCGAGGTCACCTACGTCCACGTCAAGGCCGCCGACGGTCAGCAGTACCTGCTGGCCGAGGCGCTGCTGGGTGCCTATGCCAAGGAGATCGCCGAACCCGAGGTGATCGGTACCCATCTGGGCAAGGACCTGGCGGACCTCTCTTACACGCCGCCGTTCGACTTCTTCGTCGGACACCCCAATTCGCATCGCGTGCTGCTCGCCGACTACGTCACCACCGACAGCGGTACCGGCGTCGTCCACCTCGCGCCGGCCTTCGGTGAGGAGGACATGGACCTCGCGACCGCGAACGACATCGAGGTCGTCCAGCCGCTCGATCCGGGCGGCCGCTTCACCTCGCAGGTCCCGCCGTATGAGGGCCTGATGGTCTTCGACGCCAACCCGGTCATCATCAAGGACCTCAAGGCGGCCGGCCGCATCCTGCGCCACGAGACCATCGAGCACTCCTACCCGCACTCGTGGCGGTCGGGACAGCCGCTCATCTACATGGCGGTGCCGTCGTGGTTCGTCGCGGTCACCCAGTTCCGCGACCGGATGGTCGAGCTGAACAAGCAGATCACCTGGGTGCCCGAGCACATCCGCGACGGACAGTTCGGCAAGTGGCTCGAAGGCGCGCGCGACTGGAACATCAGCCGCAACCGCTACTGGGGTGCGCCGATCCCGGTGTGGATCTCCGACGACCCAGAGTTCCCGCGCATCGACGTCTACGGCTCGCTCGACGAGCTCGAGCGCGACTTCGGTGTGCGTCCGGACAACCTGCACCGGCCGTTCATCGACGATCTGACCCGCCCGAATCCGGATGACCCGAGCGGGAATTCGACCATGCGCCGGGTGCCCGAGGTCCTCGACTGCTGGTTCGAGTCGGGCTCGATGCCCTACGCCCAGGTGCACTACCCGTTCGAGAACCGCGACTGGTTCGACGGTAGTGATTCCGACGGGGGTGAGTCGGCGTCGGCCCGATCTGTTGGGGTGCCGGCCCACAACCCGGGCGACTTCATCGTCGAGTACAACGGTCAGACGCGCGGCTGGTTCTACACGATGCACGTGCTGGCGACCGCGCTGTTCGACCGTCCCGCGTTCAAGACCGTTGCCGCACACGGCATCGTGCTGGGTGACGACGGCCAGAAGATGTCCAAGTCCAAGCGCAACTACCCGGACGTCAACGAGGTCTTCGACCGTGACGGATCGGACGCGATGCGCTGGTTCCTGATGGCCTCGCCGATCCTGCGGGGCGGCAACCTCGTCGTCACCGAGCGCGGCATCCGCGAGGGTGTCCGGCAGGCGCTGCTGCCGCTGTGGAATGCCTACAGCTTCCTGCAGCTCTACGCGGACCGGCCCGCCACGTGGCGGACCGACTCGGAGAACGTCCTGGACCGCTACATCCTGGCGAAGCTCGCGACCACGCGCGACACCATGACCGAGGCGCTCGACACCTACGACATCGCCGGTGCGTGCGATGCGTTCCGTGAGTTCGTCGAAGCACTGACCAACTGGTACGTGCGTCGTTCGCGCGCACGGTTCTGGGCCGGTCAGGACGAGGACACCGACGCCTTCGACACCCTGTACACGGTGCTCGAAGTGGCGTGCCGCCTGGCGTCGCCGCTGCTGCCGCTGGCGACCGAGGCCATCTGGCGCGGGCTCACCGGCGAGCGGTCGGTGCACCTGGCCGACTGGCCGTCGGCCGACGAGCTGCCCGCCGACGCCGACCTCGTCAGCGCCATGGACGAGGTCCAGGCGGTCTGCTCGGTCGCGTCCAGCGTGCGCAAGGCCAACAAGCTGCGCGTGCGTCTGCCGCTGCCCGGCCTGACCGTCGCCTCGTCCACGGCAGCGGCGCTCGAGCCCTACGTCGACCTGGTCAAGGACGAGATGAACGTCAAGACGGTCACTCTCGCGACCGACGCCAGCGAGTACGGGCGGTACGAGATCGCGGTCAACGCCCGCGCGGCGGGGCCGCGTCTGGGCAAGGACGTGCAGCGCGCGATCAAGGCCGTGAAGTCGGGCAACTGGTCGGTGCAGACCGGTGCCGACGGTTCCGAGGTCGTCGTCGCCGACGGCATCGAGCTGCACGACGGCGAGTTCTCGCGCCGTCTGGTGGCCGTCGAACCCGACTCCACCGCGGAGCTGCCCGGTGGACGGGGACTCGTCGTCCTCGACACCGCGGTCACCCCCGAGCTGGAGGCCGAGGGCTGGGCGAAGGACCGCGTCCGCGAGCTGCAGGATGCGCGCCGCAACCTCGACCTCGACGTCTCCGATCGGATCACGGTGCGCCTCGTCGTCCCCGCCGAGCGCCTCGAGTGGGCGCAGACCCACGCCGGCCTCATCGCCGGCGAGGTTCTCGCCGTGGAGTTCGACGTCGCCGCCGACGGGGCGCCGGGTGCCATCGAGCTAGGCGACGGCGTGACCGCCGACGTCGCGAAGGTCGGCTGACCGGCGATTCCCTGCCAGCTGTCACGTTTTGCCGGCCGTCGGTGTCTCGAGGATGACCACCTCGAACACCGACGGAAGGCAGGACGATGAGCATCACCGACACCACCCGGGAGATCCCGACGGTCACCAGGACGCGCGTGGTCGTCCTCGGCGCCGGCTACGCGGGAGCGATGGCGGCCAACCGGCTGCTTCGCAACCCCGACGTGGACGTCACGGTCGTCAATCCGCAGCCGTTCTTCGTGCAGCGGATCCGGTTGCACCAGTTCGTCTCGGGAACCGGTGACCCGCAGGTCGCCTTCGACGACGTGCTGGCCGACGACATCCGCGTCGTCGTCGACACCGCGACGCGCATCGACGCCGGCGCAGCCCGCGTGCATCTCGCATCGGGCGCGCACCTCGACTACGACCACCTGGTCTATGCGATCGGTACCCGGCACCGTGCGCCGGAGATCCCCGGGGCCGCCGAGCATGCCTGGTCGGTGTCGGACTGGGCTGCGGCACAACGACTCCGCGACCATCTCGCGACGCTCGACGAGGGCGACCCGGTGGTAGTCGTCGGCGGCGGACTCACCGGTATCGAGGCTGCGGCGGAACTCGCCGAACGCGGTTTCGCGGTGAAGCTCGTCTGCGGCGGTGCCATCGCGCCCTCGGTGGGCCCACGGGCCCGCCGCGCGACGCTGCGGCAGCTCGCACGCCTCGGCGTCGAAGTCGTGGAGGAGGGGCGGGCCACCGCGGTCGATCCCTCCCGGGTGCTCGTCGACGTCGACGGCGTCGAGCAGATACTCCCCAGTGCGGCAACCGTCCTCACCACCGGGTTCGTCGCCCCCGAACTGGCCGCGGACAGCGGGCTGACCACCGATGAGATCGGTCGGCTGCACACCGACGACGCCCTGACGAGCGTCGACGACGACCGCATCGTCGGGGCGGGTGATGCGGTGGCGGTCGCCGGGATGTACCTGCGGATGAGCTGCCAGGCCGCCGAGCCCCTGGGGGCGCAGGCCGCCGACGCCGTTCTCGCACGGATCGCCGGCGACCGACCGCAGAAGGTCGATCAGGCGTTCGCCGCGCAGTGCACCAGCATCGGGCGCCGCGCCGCGACCCTGCAGTTCACCAAGCGGGACGATTCCCCGGCACGGATGGTGGCGACCGGACGTCTCGCGGCGACGGCCAAGGAGATCGCCTGCCGCGGTACCGTGTGGTTCATCCGCCACGAGGCGGCCCGTCCCGGCTCATACCGCTGGGCCCGCGGCGGTGACCTGACCACGACGACCGAACCGGCCCTCTCATGAGAGGCACGATGGTGAACAGCAGCGAATCAGCCCGTCGAGCAATACGTTTCGCGGAACTTCGGCCCCTGCTTTTCACCGTCGCCTACGAGATCGTCGGGTCCGCGGCCGATGCGGACGACGTCCTGCAGGAGAGCTATCTACGATGGGCCGACGTCGACGACGCCGATGTCACCGACCCGAAGGCCTACCTCGCGAAGATCGTCACGCGTCAGGCGCTCAACGCCCTGCGCTCCCGGTCGCGGCGCCGCGAGGAGTATGTCGGGCCGTGGCTGCCCGAACCGATCCTGCTCGACGACCGCGACCTCGCCGACGATGTCGTACTCGCGGAGTCGGTCTCGACGGCGATGCTGGTGGTGCTGGAGTCCCTGACCCCCGACGAGCGCGCGGTGTTCGTGCTGCGGGAGGTGTTCGGCTTCTCCTACAACGAGATCGGCGACATGGTCGCCAAGCCCGCGGCCACGGTGCGTCAGATCGGCCATCGGGCCCGGTCGCATGTCGAGTCGCGGCGCCCTCGCTTCGAGCCGGTCGACGCCGCACGTGCCGGCGCGGTCGTCGAGGAGTTCCTCGCGGCGGCACAGTCGGGGGAGATCGAGCCCCTCATGGCGTTGCTCTCACCCGATGTCGTGTTCACCGCGGACAGCGACGGCAAGGCCACCGCCGTCAAGCGGCCGATCCGCGGCGCGATGCCGGTGGCACGCCTGCTCACCGGCTTCGCGCGGCTCGGGGCCACGATCGACGACTACCGGGCCGAGGTCGCCGTGTTCAATCACGCACCGGGCATGGTCGTGTACTTCGACGGGAAGCTCCAGGGCGCCTTCACATTCCACATCGTCGACGGCGTGATCGAACAGATCTACGCGATGCGCAACCCCGACAAGCTGGTCGGGGTGGAGGAGCCGCGGACGATCGCACGGTGACAGGTCAGCCGGCACGGTCCCGGAGGTACTCGACCTCTCGCTCCCTGAGGTGCGAGGAGCGTGTGCACTGCCCTCTCGCTCCCTGAGGTGCGAGGAGCGTGTGCACTGCCCTCTCGCTCCCTGAGGTGCGAGGAGCGTGTGCACTGCCCTCTCGCTCCCTGAGGTGCGAGGAGCGATAGCGACGAGCCTCGAAGGGCTGCCGACCCGAACTCCTCAGCCGCGCAACCGGATCGACGTCTCTATCCCCGAAAGAGCGCCGCCAGCGTCAGTTCGATCTGCGAGCGGAACAGTTCGGCCGGGTGCGCGAAGGTGTCCTTGCCGTACTGGCCGAAGGTCTCCAGGCTGATCGCGCCGACGAGAACCGCCCAGAGGGTGGTCGACGCGGCCAGGACGGCCTCCGGGGTGTCGATGCCGAACTCGTCGCGGATCGCGATCATGTCGTCGGCGACTCCGGTTGTGGGAGTGGGCAGATCGTCGCGGATGAGGCCCTCCGAGTGGGCGGCCGCGCACTCGCGCAGGAGTAGGGCGGGAATCCGGGTGCCCGGCTCGACCGTCCGCTCGCCGGGCGCGGCATAGCCGGGTACGGGGCTGCCGTAGAGCAGTGCCCAGCGCGCCGGGTCGGCGAGTGCCCACTCTCGCGCGGCCTCGGCGGCGGCGAGCAACCGCTCCCGGCGGCGTGCGGGTTCGATCGCGTCGACGGCCGCGTCGATCGCGTCGCCGACGTCGTTGTATGCCTCGACGAGCAGCAATGTCAGCAGGTCGTCGCGGCTGGGGACGTACCGGTAGACGGCCGATGAGACCACGCCCATCTCGCGGGCGATCGCGCGCAGCGACAGTCCGGCCGCGCCGTGGGTCGCCAGGTGCTCGCGGCCCAGTCTGCGGATCTCGTCGGTCATCATCGCGCGGTTCTCCGCGCGGCTTCGTCCGGTCGCCATGTGTCGATCCTTCCACATTTCGAGAGCGGTGCTCTTGATTTCTTGCGCGTGTGGGTGCACACTCAAAACGAGAGCAGTGCTCTCGGAACTTCCACCGAGATGAACCCACCGAGATGAAAGGGTCGACACGATGACCGCCACCACCCACTACCGCGCCCCGAGGGCTTCGACAGCGTCTTCAACCGAACCGTCCGCTGGCTCGCCGCCCACGGCGTCAACCTGGCCGGCGCGCAGAACCTCACGGTCGCGGGTCGCCGCACCGGCAACCTGCAGACAGTCCCGGTCAACGTCCTCCGATTCGACGGCGGCGAGTACCTCGTCTCACCGCGCGGCAACACCCAGTGGGCGCGCAACGCACGTGTCGCGGAGACCGTCGAACTCCGTCGCGGACGCCGGCGGTCCGTCGTCACGCTGACCGAGGTCGACACCGACCGGCGTCCGCCGATCATCGGCGAATACCTGCGCAAGTGGGGTTGGGAGGTCGGCCGATTCCTGCCGGAGGGCCTCGACGCCAAGCCCTCCGACGCCGACCTCGAGATCCACGCCGGATCGATCCCGGTCTTCGAGATCCGGTCCGCCGAGTAGCCGATTCCACCCTCGGGTCTGCTCACTAGACTCGGACGCGTGGTGCGCCCGGATCCCGACTCGACGATCGCGGACGGTTCATCCGTCCCCGAACGGTGGATGTCCGGCGGGCACGAGGGCGGCGCGCCGGCGGGCGCCGACTCCGAGCGCGGCGCGCGCTGGGTGATGCACCTCGACATGGACGCGTTCTTCGCCTCGGTCGAACAACTCACCCGGCCCACACTGCGCGGGCGCCCGGTGCTGGTGGGCGGCTCCGGCGGTCGGGGAGTGGTCGCCGGGGCGAGCTACGAGGCTCGGGTGTTCGGGGCCAGGTCGGCGATGCCGATGCACCAGGCCCGACGCCTCATCGGTCCGAGCGGGGTCGTCGTGCCCCCACGCGGCGCGGTCTACGGCAAGGTCAGCAAGCGGGTGTTCCGCCTTGTGCGCGAAGCGGTTCCGGTGATCGAGACCCTCTCCTTCGACGAGGCCTTCGCCGAACCGTCCGAACTAGCCGGGGCGACCGTGGCGCAGGCGCGGGAATTCGCCGAGACGGTACGCGCCCGCATCCGCAGCGAGTGCGGACTCGCCGCCTCGGTCGGATTCGGCAGCGGCAAACAACTCGCCAAGATCGCCTCGGGGATGGCGAAACCCGATGGCGTGATGGTGATCCCGCCGTCGGGTGAGATCGAGTTCCTGCACGGCCTGCCGGTGCGCAAACTGTGGGGGATCGGCCCGGTCTCGGGGGATCGCCTCGCGCGTCTGGGAATCGACACCATCGGCGACCTCGCCGCGATGTCGCCGGTGGAGGTCGCCTCGGTGCTCGGGGCCACCGTCGGACCGGCGCTTCACCGTCTCGCCCAGGGCATCGACGACCGCCCGGTGGCCGAACGCGCGTCGGCCAAACAGATCAGCGCCGAATCGACCTTCGCCGAGGACATCGTCGACCTCGACGAGTTGCGCAAGGCCATCCGACGCGCCGCCACCGACGCGCATCGTCGGCTCCTCAAGGACGGACGCGGCGCGCGGACGGTCGTGCTGAAACTCAAACGCTCCGACATGTCGATCCTGACCCGGTCGGCGACCACCGCCGCGGCCACCACCGATTTCGACGACCTCGAACGCACCGCCCAGCGTCTCGCCCTCGACCCGCGGTCGGTCGGGTCGATACGGCTTGTGGGCGTGGGCTATTCGGGTCTCACCGCAGTGCAGCAGTATGCGCTGTTCGACGACCTCGGCACCGGCGGCGACGAGCAGGTCGTCGAGGTGTCGGAGACGGTGCAGGATTCCACGGTCTCGGAGACCGGGCAGGATCCCACCGTCGACACCGAGTCACCCGAACCCGAGCGATTCGCACCGGGCGTCAATCCGCTGAGCCGGGCGCCGTTCGCTCCCGGGGCCGACGTGACACACCCCGAATACGGTCACGGGTGGGTGCAGGGGAGTGGCCACGGCGTCGTGACCGTCCGATTCGAGACACGCACCACCGGGCCCGGACGCACGCGCACCTTCGGCGTCGACGACCCGGACCTACGATCCGCCGACCCGCTCGACAGCCTCGAATGGGATCTCGGCGACGACGAGTGACCAACCGCGTCGCATCACCCGCGTCGCATCACCTTCCGGAAGCAGCGAAGAACTCCGCGATCGTCTCGGGGTCCGACTTCGCCGTGAGCAGTGCGATCAAGGCCATCCGGGCCTGCGGCGCACGCAGCCACGGGGACACGATCGCGCCCGCACGATGCAGGTCGACGGCGCCGCCACCGCCGCCGTAGGTCGCCGACACCTCGCCGTACGGGACCCGGCTGGCCACGACGACGGTCACGCCGTGCGCGACGGCGAGTGCGACCTCGGCGGTGATGTCCGGGTGGGTGTTTCCCGACCCCGTCGCGGCGAGCACGATGCCCGCGGCGTTCTGCGCGACCGCGGCGGCGATCAGTCCGGGGGACACACCCGGATACAACGCGAAGGTGTCGACCCGCGCGGTCCGGCCGAGCGGGATCCCGTCGGTCAGCACCGGCCGGGGCAGGTCGGTACCGACCGAGTCGAAGGCGGCGGCGTCGGTCGTCGACACCTTGAACACCCCGCGCGCCGGCAGGACGCGACCGCCGGCCACCACGAGGACGCCCCGGCCCCCGGATGCCGGGTCGCCGACCGTTGCCAGGGCGGCGGCGAGGTTCCGCGGACCGTCCGCATCGGGACTGTCGGCCGGCAACTGTGCACCGGTGAACACGACCGGCCGATCGTCGGTGAGGTAGAGATCCACCAGGAACGCCGTCTCCTCCATCGTGTCGGTGCCGTGGGTGACCACCACTCCGGCGGTGGCGGGATCGGCGAGCGCCTCCGCGACCGCCCGAACCACCGCGAACTGTTCGGCGACGGTCATCGCCGAACTGTCCACCGACATCAGGTCGACGGTGCGAACGGCGCCCGGCCCGGCGTCCGCGGCTCCGGTGTTCGACGCGGCCAGCAGGTCGTCGGCACCGAGAGCGGGCACCGCGCCGTCGGTCGTGGTGTGGGCGGCGATGGTGCCACCGGTGGTGATCAGCACGGTCGTCGACCGACCGGGCGGGGGAGAAGCGGCCATGGTCGTCAAGCCTCACGGCACGTCGCCTGGTCGTCAAGCGTCGTGGCGCGCGGCGCGGAGCCCGGACCATCGCGTTTCGTTTGGCATAGTGGTGTGGGTTGTCTCCGGGTTCGCCCCGGCAGACCTCGACGACGAGTCATGGGACAGCGCTCCGGCGCGCCCACGTCCACAGACACAGTGAGGGAGATCGTTGAAGTATCGGAAGTTTCTTGGCGCGACCATGATCGCGGCCGCATTGATGACCGGTGTCGCCGCCTGCGGTGGTGACGACAGCGACGCACCGCCCGTCCCGACGCAGACCAGCACCGCCGCTGCGAGCGGCGCCGCCGGTGACACCGAATCCGAGATCACCAACGGCAGCAAGCCGCCGTCGATCGCGGCTCTCAACGAGCTCGTGGACACCGCTGTCGACCCCGACATCCCGAGCAAGGACAAGATCGTCCTCGTCGAGGGTTCGGAGAAGGACCCGGCCATCTTCGACGAGCTGGTCAAGGCCCGCGCGGAGAACTCCGACGTCGACTGGGTCCTGGTGAACCCGGTGATCACCGCCGGCCCGAACAAGGCCCGTGTGAAGGTCCGCATCGAGACCGCGGGCAACCCGCCGACCAACGCCGAGTCGACCATCGTCTTCGACGACGGCCGCTGGAAGCTCTCCAACGAGACCGTGTGCAACCTGCTCGGCCTGTACCAGGTCAAGAGCGCGATGTGCACGCCGGCGAGCTAGCCCGACGACCGATCGGCTGACCCCGTGAGAACCGGGTTGTCCATCACCGCCAGGTGACGGACAACCCGGTTTTCTGTACCAGGGGGCGCGCCGGGTCCGCCCCGACGAGTTCGCGCGCACCGGTGTACCTCAGCTCGCCGCCGACCGGCAGCCCGCGCGTGAGGTCGACCTGCACGGTGCCGCCGCCCTCGGAACTGAACCTGCTGATGGTGAGCGTGTCACTGCCGCCCGGGATGGCGAACACCGAGTTGACCGGCGTCTCCTCCGCCGAGAACTGGATGGTGAGGCGGTTGCCGTCCCAGGCCGACAGGCGTGCATCGATGGTCTGTGTCACGGTCGCGGCCGCGGAGATGACGCGTTCGGTGCGCCACCGCGCGCCCACCGCGATCGGTTCGGTCGGCAGCGCGATCGAGGTGTTCAACGCCGTCACCAGGGACTGCTCGACCGCCAGGCGTGCTTCCTCGCCGGCCTGCTCCGGCGGGGCGAGACGCAACGCGACCGGGGCGAGGCCGGGACCCGTCGTCAGTCCCGCCTTCGTGCCGGCCATCGCCGGCAGCTGTTCGTTCAGGGAGGAGTCCGGGGAGGTCACGGTCCCCAGATCGAGTTCCAGTTCCGACTTCTCGTCGCACGAGAACCGCGCGGTCAGCGGTGTCTCGACCGTCTGCGCATCGGCCGACCCGGGCGAGGCGACCTCGGACGTCGTCACCAGCGTCACCGCCTGAGCGGACGACGTGTCGGGAGCGGGCGACGCGACGCGACGTTCGCCCTCACCCGCGTCGACGAGGGTGACCGTGGCGGGCGAGATCGGCACCGGAGCCGCTCCGGCCGCACGTGACGGTGATTCGGTGGCACAGCCGGCCGTGGTCGCCGAACTCGCGCCGGCGTCGTCGGACCCCGATGAGCACCCCGCGATCACCACGGATATCGCCGTGGCGACTGCGCACGAGGAGACGACGGACCGGAACACACGACGATGCGAGGACACGGGTAGCCAGCGTATTCGACGGGTCGTGGACAATGATGCTGTGGACGACCAACCCCTGACGAATTCCGGCAACGCCGATCCGCACGGCGCCGACTCTCCGGACGCCGACCCCGACGAGGTCCGATCGGACGGGTCGACACCCGGACGACGCTTCTCCAAGGTGACCGCGGCGGTCCTCGGCGTCGCGCTCGTCGTCATCGGGCTGGATCTGCTGACCAAGACGATCGCGGTCGCGACGCTCGATCCGCAGCGCCCGGTCGAGATCATCGGCGACGTCGTCACGCTACGACTCGTCCGCAACAGCGGCGCCGCCTTCTCGCTGGCCTCGGGATACACCTGGGTCCTGACGGTCATCGCGCTCGTCGTCGTCTCCGTGATCATCCGCTACAGCAGTCGGCTGAAGTCGTGGGGATGGGCGATCGGTCTGGCACTCGTGCTCGGCGGCGCGATCGGCAACCTGATCGACCGCATCTTCCGCGCCCCCGCACCGCTCCAGGGCCACGTCGTCGACTTCGTGTCGGTCGGCTGGTTCCCGGTGTTCAACGTCGCCGACTCGGCCGTGGTCTGCGGTGCGATCCTTCTCGTGGTGCTCTCGGCGCTCGGCTTCGACTACGACGGCAGCCGCACAGGGTGGGCCGCGAGCCGCGACCGGCACGCGGCCGAGCACACCGACACCCACGGCGACAACGTCGAGGACGGGGGACCACCCATGCGTGAATCACGTGTCGTACCGGTACCCGACGGACTCGACGGCATGCGCGTCGACGCCGGGGTGTCCCGCATGCTGGGACTGTCGCGGACCGTGGTGGCCACGCTGGCCGAGGACGGCGACGTCCTCGTCGACGGCGTCGTCGTCGGCAAATCACACAAACTCGCCGCGGGCACCCTCCTGCACGTCACCCTTCCCGAACCCGACGAACCGCTGCGGGTCGAACCGACCCCGGTCGAGGACCTCGAGGTGATCTACCACGACTCTGACATCGTGGTCGTCGACAAGCCGGTCGGTGTGGCCGCGCATCCGTCGCTCGGCTGGAGCGGTCCCACCGTCATCGGTGCGCTTGCCGCCGCCGGGTTCCGGATCTCGACCTCCGGCGCGCACGAGCGGCAGGGGATCGTCCACCGCCTCGACGTGGGAACGTCGGGGGTCATGGTGGTCGCCGTCTCCGAACGCGCCTACACCCTGATGAAGCGCGCGTTCAAGCAACGGACCGTGCACAAGGGCTACCACGCCCTCGTCCAGGGCATCTCGACCCGCCGTCGGGCACCATCGACGCACCGATCGGGCGTCATCGGGGCAACGACTGGAAGTTCGCGGTGACCGCCAACGGCAAGCCGAGCATCACCCACTACGACACCCTCGAGATGTTCGCCGCGGCGTCGTTGCTCGACGTCCACCTCGAAACCGGCCGCACGCATCAGATCCGCGTCCACTTCTCGGCGCTGCACCATCCGTGCTGCGGTGACCCGACCTACGGTGCCGACCCGACTCTGGCCAAGAAACTCGGTCTCGAACGGCAGTGGCTGCACGCGCGGTCGCTGGGCTTCGCGCACCCGGCCGACGGCCGTGCGGTCGAGTTCACCTCGGAGTACCCGGAGGATCTCCAGCACGCCCTCGACGTCCTGCGCGCCACCTGACCGACTTGTCGGATCTCCACTGGGAGGACGGCATTCGTTCGCTCGATCAACCGGCGACATCGCCGGTCAACTCGCCTAGATTGAGAGGGTGTTCGAGCCTGGAACGGTGATCGCCGGGTACCGCGTCGAGCGACTGCTCGGCAGCGGTGGGATGGGCGCTGTCTTCTTGGCCCGGCATCCGGAGCTTCCCCGCTATGACGCACTGAAAGTGCTCAAGGGCTCGGCGGGCTTGACCGACAACAACTTTCGGCGCCGTTTTCTCCGTGAGGCCGAGGTCGCCGCGACACTCGACCACCCCAACATCGTCACCGTCTTCAACCGTGGCCGGGCGACCGTCCCCACCGCGTCGAAGTCCGGCGCGTCGGATCTGCTGTGGATCGCGATGCAGTACGTGCCGGGCACCGACTGCGCCCGCGAACTCGGCGACATCGGGCGATTCACACTGCCGAGGGTCGCGCACATCGTGTCTCAGGTGGCCCGCGGCATCGATCACGCCAACCGGCGAGGCCTCACGCACCGCGACGTCAAACCCGGGAACATCCTCCTCGCCGAGATCGACGAGGACTCGACCGTCGACGAGCAGCGCGTGTTGCTGACCGACTTCGGTGTGGCCAAGATCTCCGACGAGGCCGAGGCCCTCACGTCGGTCGGGACCGTCCTGGCAACCCTGTCCTACGCCTCACCCGAACAGCTCATGGGACGGACGCTCGACGGTCGGAGCGATCAGTACTCGCTGGCGGCATCGACCTTCCACCTGCTCACCGGCCGGGTGCCGTTCGACGACCGGGACACCGGCGCGGTCATCGGCGCACACCTCAAGGACCCGGTGCCGCGGGCATCGGAACTCGTACCCGGGGTGCCCCGGGGCGTCGACGCCGTGATCGCGAGGGCGATGGCGAAGACGCCGGAGGAGCGCTTCGCGAACTGCCGCGAGTTCGCCGACGCCCTCACCGCAGTTCTCCGACCTGCCCCGAACGAAGGTCTCCGACCTGGGCACCCGCCGGCTGTTCCCGACGCCCAGGCCGTCACCGTCCGCGGGGTCACGCCCCGCCCGGCGTCCCGGAACCAGCCGTATCCGATGCCGGCCACGCGTCGCGCGATGCCGCCATCGCAATCGCCACCGACGCCCGGACGTACGGCGTACGGTGCCGGACCGGCGCCCGCCCCGCCCGGTGAGGCGTCGACCCGACGAGCCGCGCCCCGGCCGAACGAGGACCGGCGGGCGGGGGACAGGCAGCCGCGGGAGGGACACCGGCGACCGGCGACGGGAGCCGATCCCGCCGTGTGGCAGCATCCGCCGTCCGGTCCGCACCGCCAGACCAACGACCATCTCCGCGCCGCGGGGTCGGGTCCGATGGGCCGGCCCCCGGGTGGACCGCCGTTCCCGGGCGGACCGACGTCGTCCGGGGTTCCCGGTCCGTCGTCGAGCCCGAACCGGCTGCCCCTGGTACTGGGCGGGGTCGCGGCCGTGCTGCTGATCCTGATCGTCGTCGTCTTCGTCGTGGCGCTGTAGTTCTCGTGGCCCGTGGCGCTACGTGAATCCGGGCGCGCGGCGGACATGGTGTCACAGCTGTCCCATTCGTCACGGCCCGGAGTGCCTCCGAGTAGGTGTCGGTGCGCGCGCCTAAAGTGGACCCGGACTCGGTAGTCGACGAGCACATGATGAGCGTGCGCACGATCTGCGAGCACAGCAACCAGCGAGCACAGAAGAGGCACAGTGACGGACTCGTTTGTTCACCTGCACAACCACACCGAGTACTCCATGCTCGACGGTGCGGCCAAGGTGTCACCGTTGTTCGCCGAGGCCAAGCGGCTGGGGATGACGGCCATCGGCATGACCGACCACGGAAACATGTTCGGCGCCAGCGAGTTCTACAACACCGCGGTCAAGAACGACATCAAGCCGATCATCGGCATCGAGGCCTACATCGCGCCGGGTTCGCGATTCGACACCAAGCGCATCCAGTGGGGCACGCGCGACCAGAAGAGTGACGACGTCTCGGGTTCGGGCGCCTACACCCACATGACGATGGTCGCCGAGAACGCGACCGGCCTGCGCAATCTGTTCAAGTTGTCCTCGCTGGCGTCCATCGAGGGCCAGCTCGGTAAGTGGTCGCGTATGGACGTCGACCTGATCGCGGCGCACGCCGAGGGCATCATCGCGACGACCGGATGTCCGTCGGGCGAGGTGCAGACCCGCCTGCGGCTCGGCCACGACCGCGAGGCCCTGGAGGCGGCGGCGAAGTGGCAGGAGATCTTCGGCCCGGAGAACTTCTACCTCGAACTTATGGAGCACGGCCTGGAGATCGAGCGCCGGGTCCGCGACGGCCTGCTCGACATCGGCCGCAAGCTCGGTATCAAGCCGATCGTCACCAACGACTGCCACTACGTCACCAAAGAACACGCTGCCGCGCACGAGGCGCTGCTGTGTGTGCAGACCGGCAAGACCCTCTCCGACCCGACCCGCTTCAAGTTCGACGGTGACGGTTACTACCTGAAGTCGGCCGCCGAGATGCGCGAGCAGTGGGACTCGGTGGTCCCCGGCGCCTGCGACAACACCCTGGAGATCGGCGAGCGCGTCCAGTCGTACAAGGACGTCTTCACCCACCGCGACCGCATGCCGGTCTTCCCGGTGCCCGCCGGCGACACCCAGGACTCCTTCCTGCGCAAGGAGGTCTTCAAGGGGCTCGCCGAGCGCCGTTTCGCCGGCACCGAGGTGCCGCAGGAGTACCTCGACCGGGCCAACTACGAGCTCGACGTCATCATCCAGATGGGGTTCCCCGCTTACTTCCTGGTCGTCGGCGACCTGATCCGGCACGCCCTCGAGGTCGGCATCCGCGTCGGCCCGGGCCGTGGTTCGGCGGCCGGTTCGCTGGTCGCCTGGGCGCTGGGCATCACCAACATCGACCCGATCCCGCACGGACTCCTGTTCGAGCGATTCCTCAACCCCGAGCGCGTGTCGATGCCCGATATCGACATCGACTTCGACGACCGCCGTCGCGGCGAGATGGTGCGCTACGCGACCGAGCGGTGGGGCAGCGAGAAGGTCGCCCAGGTCATCACCTTCGGAACGATCAAGACGAAGGCCGCCATCAAGGACTCCGCGCGAGTCCAGTTCGGCCAGCCGGGTTTCGCGATCGCCGACCGCATCACCAAGGCGCTGCCGCCGCCCATCATGGCCAAGGACATCCCGGTCTGGGGTATCACCAACCCCGAGCACGAGCGCTACGGCGAGGCCACCGAGGTCCGCACGCTCATCGAGACCGACCCGGACGTCAAGAAGATCTACGACACCGCACTCGGGCTGGAGGGCCTGATCCGCAACGCGGGCGTGCACGCCTGTGCGGTGATCATGTCCTCGGAGCCGCTGACCGACGCGATCCCGGTGTGGAAGCGCGCGCAGGACGGCGCGATCATCACCGGCTGGGACTACCCGTCGTGTGAGGCCATCGGCCTGCTGAAGATGGACTTCCTGGGTCTGCGCAACCTCACCGTCATCGGTGACGCCCTGGAGAACATCAAGCTCAACCGCGGGATCGATCTCGACCTCGACGCGCTGCCGCTCGAGGACGAGAAGACCTATGAGCTGCTCGCCCGCGGCGACACGCTCGGCGTGTTCCAGCTCGACGGCGCGGCCATGCGCGATCTCCTGAAGATGATGCAGCCCACCGGGTTCGAGGACATCGTGGCCGTCCTCGCGCTGTACCGTCCCGGTCCGATGGGTGTGAACGCGCACACCGACTACGCCAAGCGCAAGAACGGTCTCCAGGAGATCCGGCCGATCCACCCGGAGCTCGAGGAACCGCTCAAGGAGATCCTCTCCGAGACCTACGGCCTGATCGTCTACCAAGAGCAGATCATGCAGATCGCGCAGAAGGTCGCCGGGTACTCGCTCGGACAGGCAGACCTGCTCCGTCGCGCGATGGGTAAGAAGAAGAAGGAGATCCTCGACGAGGCCTACGACGGCTTCGCGGAGGGTATGCGCAACAACGGGTTCTCGCAGCCCGCGATCACCGCGCTGTGGGACACGGTTCTCCCGTTCGCCGGCTACGCGTTCAACAAGTCGCACGCCGCGGGCTACGGCCTGGTGTCCTTCTGGACCGCATACCTCAAGGCGAATTACCCCGCCGAGTACATGGCCGGCCTGCTCACCTCCGTCGGCGACGACAAGGACAAGGCGGCGATCTACCTCGCCGACTGCCGCAAGATGGGCATCACGGTGCTCCCGCCGGACGTCAACGAGTCGCAACGCAACTTCGCGGCCGTCGGCGCCGACATCCGCTTCGGTCTCGCCGCGATCCGCAACGTCGGCTCGGGCGTGGTCGGCTCGATCATCAACGCCCGTGAGGAGAAGGGGAAGTTCACCAGCTTCTCCGACTACCTCGGCAAGATCGACGTCACCGCCTGCAACAAGAAGGTGACGGAATCGCTGATCAAGGCCGGCGCGTTCGACTCGCTCGGCCACCCGCGCAAGGGTCTGTTCCTCGTGCACGCCGAGTCGGTCGAATCCGTCATCGGTACCAAGAAGGCCGAGGCGATCGGTCAGTTCGACCTGTTCGGCGGAGGGGACGACGCCGCGGATCCGGGACTCGCCGAGGTCTTCGCGGTCAAGGTGCCCGAGGAGGAGTGGGACACCAAGCACAAGCTCGCGATCGAGCGGGAGATGCTGGGTCTCTACGTCTCCGGGCACCCGCTGGCGGGCGTCGAACACGCCATCGCCGCGCACACCGACACCTCGATCACGTCGCTGCTGGAAGGCAACATCTCCGATGGCGCCCAGATCACCATCGGCGGCATCATCTCGTCGGTGACGCGCCGGGTGAACAAGAAGGGCGAGCCGTGGGCCGCGGTCACCCTCGAGGACATGGTCGGCGGTGTCGAGGTCTACTTCTTCCCGCGCGCCTACGTCGCGTACGGGATGGACATCGCGGCCGACAACATCGTGCTGATCAAGGCACGCGTGAACATGCGCGACGACAGCATGATGATCAGCGCCAACGACCTGGCCGTCCCGGACCTCGAGACCGCCGGCGCGACCAAACCGGTGGCGCTGACGCTGTCCGCCCGCCTCTGCACCCCGGACCGGGTCCAGGCGCTCAAGCAGGTCCTGACCCGGCACCCGGGCATGGCAGACGTGCACGTGACCCTGGTCAGCGACAAGCGTCAGACGCAGCTCAAACTGACCGAGTCCCTGCGCGTGGCACCCAGCTCGGCGCTGATGGGCGACCTGAAAGCCCTGCTCGGTCCGAGCTGCCTGGGCTGACGTTCCTGCTGGTCGAGTCGGTGGGTTTCGACGCGACGCCTCGCTTCGCTCGGTGTCGGCTCAACCGGCGTGGGGTGGCGTGTTCCTGCTGGTCGAGTCGGTGGGTTTCGACGCCTCGCTTCGCTCGGTGTCGGCTCAACCGGCGTTTCTGCTGGTTGAGCCGGTGAGTTGTGTTTCTGCTGGTTGAGCCGGTAGCGAGCGGAGCGAGCCACCGCGTCGAAACCGCCCGACCACCGCACTGACAGGGTCCCCGTCACCAGGGTTTCGGGCCACCGAACATTTCTCTTCGTGAGCCGCTATACTCGACGGCACGTCCAGTCACGTCAGCCGTCGAGGGGAGTGTCCGCAGATGACCACGATGATCGGCATCAACGCGCACCGTCCGGTCCGGCGTGCTCCGCGCACGATCGAGGTCTTCGGCATCGAGTGGCCCGCCCACAAGGCCCACGCGGTTCTCGCCGGTGTCGCCACCGCCGTCGTGACCCTGCTGATCTTCGGGTCGCCGCAGGCCACTGCCTGGGTGACGGCGGTGGCGGTTCTCGCGGTGTGGTGGGGTGAGCGCTACCTGCCGGGGAATGCGGCAGTCGCACCCGGATCGAATCCGCCCGGGATCTCGTAGATACGCCCGTCGAATCCGGCGCGGTACAGGCGTCCGGCCGAGAATCCGCGGTCGCCCCGACCGTAGGAGACCACGCTCGAGGTGGGCAGTCCGGTCGCGAGGACGCAGTAGCGTCCGGGTGAGGTGATCCGGACGATCTCACCGGTCGCGTTGAACGGCACGATCGGCCGTTCGCGGGAGTCCAGGGTCAGTCCGTCAGGAGTCGACGGCGCACCGACGCCGAGCAGACTCTGCACGACTCTCGGGTTGGCGGTCGAGATGCGGCTGACGCCCGGGTTCACGAAGGTGCGCGAGACGTAGAGCCAGCCGTCGCCGCGACCGAGGACCGCGCCGTTGGCGCTCGGCAGCGAACCCCACGCGGCGTTCACCGCACCACCCGGCGTGACCCGCCCGATGAGGTTGCCGAAGTCGTTGGTGGCGTACACATTTCCGCGGGCCGACACATCCATCCCGTTCGCGGCGGACAGGCCGGTCACCCACGGACGGAACGCCAGGCTGTTGATTTCCAGGCGGCCGATGGACGCGTGCCGCAGCGCATCGCCGACGATGACGCGGGGATCGGCGCCGTATCCGACCAGAAGGGTTCCGCCGGGAGTCCAGGCGAGCGCACCCGCACCGCTCCCGCCGGGAACCCGGGCGATCGGGACCGCCGGCGCACCCGGCCCGTTCAGCCGGTACACGCGACCGGAGATGAGATCGGTGGTGTAGAGCCGCCCTCCGGCGTCGACGGTGAGACCCTCGAGCGCGGCACCCGGAACCACGCCGACGAGCCGAGCGGGCGCGGCTCCGGGACACGCGGGTGCGGCCGCCGCGGGGGCGGGGCCGACCGCGGCGGCGAGACCGAGGGCCATGGCCGTGGCCGCAGCGCCGGCGGCGATCCGGGTGAGACGGGATATGCGCCCGGGCCGGCGCGAAGACGGATGGCGAGTTGTCATGACTGCTCCGGTGGTGAGGTGGCGGGTCGTGGTGCCTTCTCCTCGCCCAGTCTCGCGCACGGGCGCGAGCCGGCGAGGGGCTTCGCGGATATACCCAGACATCGGTGAGAGCAACCCCGGCACACACCCGGCACATACCCGCCGTGCCGGAATGGGTGTACCCGGACCGTTCGGGTGATCCCGCGCAGTGAGAACATGGCAGTCGTGAGTACGCACCACGTTCCCGTTCACCAGCGAGGTCCGGCGCTGACGGTCGACGCCATCGAGGCGGCGTCGTCGCGCATCGCCGACGCGGTGGCGCGTACCCCACTCGAGGCCTGCCCGCGACTGTCGGCGTCGGGCGCACAGATCTACCTCAAACGCGAAGACCTGCAGACCGTCCGCTCGTACAAGATCCGCGGCGCCTACAACGTGATGGCGCAGCTCTCGGCCGAGGAACTGTCCCGCGGTGTGGTCGCGGCCAGCGCCGGAAACCACGCCCAGGGAGTCGCATTCGCGTGCAAGAGCATGAAGGTGCCCGGCCGGATCTACGTCCCGACCACCACGCCGAAGCAGAAGCGCGACCGGATCGCCTGGCACGGCGGTGATTACGTCGAGCTGAAGGCGATCGGCGACACCTACGACGCCGCTGCGGCAGCCGCTCAGGCCGATGTGATGCGCACCGGCTCCGCGTGGATCCACGCCTTCGACGACCCGCGGACCGCGGCCGGTCAGGGGACCATCGCACGCGAGATCGTCGAGCAACTGGGCCGGATGCCCGACGTCGTCGTCGCGCCCGTCGGCGGCGGTGGCTGCCTGGCCGGCATGTCCACGTACCTGCGGGGGCTCTCCGACGAGGTGACGATCGTCGGCGTCGAACCGACCGGGGCGGTGTCGCTGAGCGCGGCGCTCGTCAACGGGGGACCGGTCACCCTCGACGAGATCGACCCGTTCGTCGACGGTGCGGCCGTGAAGCGGATCGGCACCATCGGACACCGGGTGATGTCCGAGCTGGGCGCGGTCGTCAGCGATCATCCGATCCTGTCGGAGATCTCGGCGAACCCGGCGGTCCGGGTGATCCCCGACGGACCGCTGTCGCCGGCCCCGGGCTCGGTCCACATCACGCACGTCGACGAAGGTGCCCTCTGCTCGGCGATGCTGGAGCTCTACCAGAACGAGGGCATCATCGCCGAACCCGCGGGAGCGCTCGCGGTGGCCGCACTCGACAAGCTGCGCCTGCCCGCCGATGCGACCGTCGTGTGCCTGGTGTCGGGCGGAAACAACGACGTGTCCCGCTACGGCGAGATCATCGAACGTTCGCTGGTGCACCGCGGACTCAAGCACTACTTCCTCGTCGACTTCCCGCAGGAGCCCGGGGCACTGCGCCGGTTCCTCGACGAGGTCCTCGGACCCGACGACGACATCACGCTGTTCGAGTACGTCAAGCGCAACAACCGTGAGACAGGTGCCGCGCTGGTCGGTGTCCAGCTCGGCAGCCCGGACGGCCTCGGCGACCTGATGGACCGGATGTCGCGCTCCCGCTTGCACTGCGAGCGGCTCGAACCGGGTTCACCGGCCTACGAATACCTGACCTGACCGACGTTCTACAGCCTCAACCCGCGCTCGGCGCGGCTCCGGGCTGTGAATCGCGCCGGACTCCGACGATCACGTTGTGCCCGGGTGAGATCCCGTCGGCCGGTTGCTCCCAGGCCAGCCGGACGTCGAGCGGCCAGGGGAGTGCCACCGGCTCCTCGCCGGGGATGCACACCACCGACCACTCGCCGCGGTGCATCGCGAACCAGCCTGCCGCCTCGTCGAATTCGGCGTCGACCGACGCGAAGGCCGGATCGTGGAGTGCCGGTTCGGTTCTCCGGAGCGCGATCAGCGACCGGTAGAACCCGAGCACGCGGGCATGGTCCGGCCGGGTGGGTTCCGACCAGTCCAGCTTCGACCGTTCGAAGGTCTCCGGGTCCTGCGGATCGGGCACATCGTCGCTGTCCCAGCCGTGTTCGGCGAACTCCGAGCGGCGGCCCTCCGCGGTCGCCCGGCCCAGCTCCGGTTCAGGGTGCGAGGTGAAGAACTGGAAAGGGGTTGCCGCGGCCCATTCCTCGCCCATGAACAGCATCGGGGTGAAGGGGGACAACAGGACCAGGGCGGCCTTGATCGCGAGCTGCCCGCCGTCTAGATAGGCGCTCGGCCGGTCGCCGATCGCCCGGTTGCCCACCTGGTCGTGGGTACACGTGTAGGCCAGCAACGACGACGCGGGCACGAGATCGGTCGGGATCGGCCGGCCGTGGCACCGGCGCCGGAACGACGAGTAGGTGCCGTCGTGGAAGAACCCTCCGGTCACGACCTTTGCGAGGCAGTCGAAACTGCCGAAGTCGGCGTAGTAGCCCTGCCTCTCACCTGACACCAGCGTGTGGATGGCGTGATGGATGTCGTCGTCCCACTGCGCCGCCAGCCCGAGACCGCCGGCCGCGCGCGAGGTGAACATCCGTGGGTCGTTGAGATCGCTCTCGGCGATGAGTGACAGCGGGCGTCCGAGTTCGGCCGACAGCGCGTCTGTCGCCGCGGCCAGTTCCTCGAGGATGTGCACGGCTCGGTGGTCGGCGAGTGCGTGGACGGCGTCGAGACGCAGTCCGTCGATGTGGAATTCGCTGAACCAGCGCAGGGCGGTGCCGGTGATGAAGGCGCGTACCTCGTCGGAGTCGGGGCCCGACAGGTTCACCGACGACCCCCACGACGTCGTGTCCTCACTGAGATACGGCCCGAAGTCGGGCAGGTAGTTGCCCGACGGTCCCAGGTGGTTGTAGACGACGTCGAGGATCACGCCGAGCCCCCTGGCATGACAGGCGTCGACGAAGCGGGCGAGTGCCGCCGGGCCCCCGTAGGTCTCCTGCACGGCGTACCAGCCGACGCCGTCATAGCCCCAGTTGTGGGTGCCGTTGAAGGCGTTGACGGGCATCAGTTCGACGAAGTCGACGCCGAGATCGACGAGGTGATCGAGCCGTTCGATCGCCGAGTCGAGAGTGCCTGCCGGGGTGAACGTCCCGAGATGGAGTTCGTAGATCACCGCACCTCGCGCGTCGCGGCCGGTCCACCCCGCATCGGTCCACAGCGATTCGTCGACCGTGAAGAGCGCCGACATCTCGTGGACGCCGTCGGGCTGGCGGACCGAGCGCGGGTCGGGCCGGACGGGTCCACCGTCGACGGAGAACCCGTAGCGGAGGTCTGGGCCGGCGTCGATCGCGGAGTCGGCGGGGACCCGCCACCATCCTCCTGCGTCGGCGGACATCGGCGCCGACCGTGAGGGGAGCCGGGACCGCCGGATCGTACGACGAGGTCCACTGTTTCCGCCCCGGGCGCCCACACCCGGATCTCGTTCACCGACGTCGGCGGGTGCAGAGGAGCCGCATTGGAACGAAGTGGGGGTTTTGTTCCCGTTGGTCGGCTGACCCAGTTATGGTGCTCTGGTCATCAGTCGCGGACGTCGTCGGGGAATTGCTCACATCATGCAAGGTATGTCGGGGCTCCCGCAGTCGCATCGCACGATACTGTGAGGCCGCGCACATTGGCGAACGAGAGCGGGGTATATTACGGCGACGCTCATGCCCAAGGGGGCACCTCGAGCAGATCTGCCGAGCGAGGTGCGCGATCGGAGCACGAGATCACGCATATTGCGACCTGACGGCCGGTGAACGGGTAAGCCGAGACGCAAGGGTAGGGATTGAGCACAGACGCAGTCACCTCGGATGACGAGGAGACCGGTCGGAAGAGACCGGGTGCGGTTCGGTCGTGGTTCGACAAGCATGTCGTGGCCTCGTTCGACACCTTCGGACGCCAGCTGGGCATGTTCGTCGAGGTGTTCCGCACGCTTTTCGTCGACCTCGCCAAACGGCGTTTTCCGTTCGGCGAGTTCGTCCGTCAGTGCGCTTTCATGGCGAGTACCTCGGTGTTCCCGACGCTCCTCGTCGCCATCCCGATCGGCGTGATCGTGTCGATCCAGGTGTCCAACATCGCCGGACAGGTCGGCGCCACCTCGTTCTCCGGAGCGGCCACCGGCCTCGGTGTGATCCGTCAGGGCGCGCCGCTGGTCACCTCGCTGCTGCTGGCCGGTGCCGTCGGATCGGCCATCGCGGCGGACCTCGGCTCGCGGACCATCCGCGACGAGATCGACGCGATGAAGGTCATGGGCGTCAACCCGATCGAGCGACTGATCTCCCCGCGACTCCTCGCCACGATGGTGGTCAGCTTCCTGCTCTGCGGTTTCGTCTGCTTCGTCGGGTTCATCACCGGTTACGTGTTCAACGTCTACTTCCAAGGGGGTACGCCGGGTAGTTACACCGGCACCTTTGCGTCCTTCGCGACCACTGCCGACCTCATGTTCGCGTTGGCGAAAGCAGTGATATTCGGCGCGATCGTGGCGATCGTCGCCTGCGATCGCGGACTCTCGACGAAGGGCGGCCCGGCGGGTGTGGCCAACTCCGTGAACGCCGCGGTGGTCAACTCGGTGCTGCTCCTGTTCACGGTGAACGTGATCCTCACGCAGTTGTTCGCGATCCTCTTCCCGGCGAAGGTGGTGTGAGATGGCTGCGTCCCGTTATGTGCCACCGGCGCTGAGACCCGTCGAGGCCGCCAAGGCCGTCTACCGCGGCCCGCGCGATGCGCTCGCGGCGATGGGTCACCTCATCACCTTCCTCGTCCGGTCGATCGCCGCGGTGCCACTCGCTTTCCGGCACTACAGCAAAGAGGTCTGGCGGCTGCTGTCCGATGTCGCCTGGGGCAACGGCGCCATCGTCGTCGGCGGCGGCACGGTCGGCGTCATGGTGATCCTCGGCATCATGGGCGGCGCGACCGTCGGCATCGAGGGTTACACCGCGCTGAACCTGCTCGGCATGTCGCCGGTGACCGGCGGACTGTCGGCCTTCGCGACGACTCGTGAGATCGCGCCGCTCCTCGCGGCGACCGCGTTCACCGCGCAGTCGGGCTGTCGCTTCACCGCCCAGCTCGGTTCGATGCGTATCGCCGAGGAGATCGACGCCCTCGAGGCCATCGCGATCCGTCCGCTGCCCTATCTGGTGACCACGCGCATGGCCGCGGCGGTCCTGGCGATCGTCCCGCTGTATTCGGTCTCGCTGGCCGCCAACTACCTTGCCTGCCAGTTCATGTTCATGGTCCAGAGCGGCCAGGGCGAGGGCACGTACCTGTACTACTTCAACCAGTTCATCGTGTCCTGGGACATGGTGTTCTCGTTCATCAAGGTGATCGTCTTCGTCCTGCTGACGACGTTCATCCAGTGCTACTACGGATATTTCGCCTCTGGGGGGCCCGAAGGTGTGGGAGTTGCTGCCGGACATGCCATCCGACTCGCGATCATCGTGATCGTGTTCGCGAACCTGGTCATGACGCTCGTCTTCTGGGGCACCTCGCCCGGAATCAAGATCTCGGGATGAGGGGGAGCCGGTGAACATCGCAACAGACGGGCGCAACCCCTCGCTGCTGCAGTACGTGCTGCGCGGCGTCGCCTTCCTGCTGGTCCTGCTCGTGATCTTCGTGCTGCTGTTCATGCGGTACCAGGGCACCTTCAGCAAGACGGTCGCCGTGACCGCCGATCTCGTCGACGTCGGTGACGGTCTGACGACGGGCGCAGACGTCCGGTTCAACGGGCTCATCGTGGGCTCGGTGAAGTCGATCTCGGTCGCCGACACCGGCGACGAGGTCGACGCGGCGAAGGTGATCAAGAACGTCGACATCGACATCGTGCCCGCGCAGGCGGAGGGCATCCCGGCTTCGGTGACCGCGCGGACCGTGCCGTCGAACCTGTTCGGCGTCAACTCCGTCGAGCTGGTGAAGCCCGCCGAGGCGGGGACCGAACGACTCGAATCGGGCGACACGATTCCCGCGGACAAGTCCCTCGAGACGATCAAACTCCAGGATGCGCAGAACGAGTTGAGCGCCATCCTCGACGCGGTGCCGCCGGAGGAATTGGCCCAGGTGCTCGGCGTCGTCGCCGACGCACTCAAGGGCGGCGGTTCGGTGTTCGGCTCGTTCGTCGGCGTGCTGCGCAACTACTTCGACTCGATCAACGCCCAGTTCCCGCCGGGGGCACCGCCGGGATTCGACAACTTCGACGCGGCGATCAGCGGCCTCGCGGAGTCCGCGCCGGAACTGCTCGACGCCCTGGGCCGCAGCGTGATCCCGGCGGTGACCCTCGCCGAGAAGCAACGCGACCTCGCGGCGCTGCTGTCCGGCAGCCAGGGACTGCTCGACCAGACCCAGTTGATGTTCGCCCGTAACGGCAACGGCGGTCAGCGACTCGTCACCGACCTGAACCGCATGCTCGGTGCCACGGTCCTCGAACCGAATTCGTTGCCGCAGGCCGTCATCGCGCTCAACAACCTGGCCGCTCGGGTGCTGACCGTCTTCACCGGTACCAACGGGCACGTCCAGCTCAACATCGGCGTCAGCTTCGGTGCGTTCGTGCGCTACACCCGGCAGAATTGCCCCGTGTACAACGGCGGTCCGTACGGGACGCTGCGCGGCCCGGGCTGTGTCGGGCCGGGAACCGGTACCGGACCGACGATGTCGGGTCCGCTGCAGATCTACCCGTCCGACGGCATGCGCAAGAACCGGCCGGTGGGCATGGTGACCACCGACTCCGACAACAAGACCCTCGGCGCGGTGCTGCGCCGGGAGCCGTCGGCCGCCGACACGATCATGCTCGGGCCGCTGGTCCAGTCGCTCGACGCACGTGACGCTGCCACAGACCAGGGAGGGGGACGATGAGCGCGGCCTCGGGTTCGATCCGCAAACCGTTGATCGGCTTCACGATCTTCGGCCTCGTCGCGTTGCTCGTGACGTACGTGATCTTCTCGACTCTCGAACGATCGGTGTCGGGATCGACGAACAGCTACTCGACGTTCTTCACCGACGCGTCGGGTCTCGCCGCCGGCGACGACGTTCGCATGGCCGGCGTCCGGGTCGGGCGCGTCGACAAGATCGAACTCGACAACGGGCGCGCCCGAGTCGAATTCGAGGTGCAGAACGATCAGCAGGTCTACACCAACACACGTTCCGCGATCCGCTATCAGAACCTGATCGGTCAGCGGTACCTGAACCTGACGCTGGTCGAGGGCCGGGACAGCAGGCCGCTCGCACCCGGGTCGACGCTGGAGTTGCCGTCTGAGGACTCCTTCGACGTCACCAAGCTCCTCGCCGGGTTCCAGCCGGTGTTCGAGACTCTCGACGCCGAGCAGGTCAACGCGCTGTCGCAGGGTCTCCTCGAGGCCTTCCAGGGCAATTCGGTGTCGCTGAGCTACACGGTCGCCGAAGTGGGCCGGCTCGCCGAGGACACCGCCAACCGCGACGTCGTGCTCGGTGCGATCATCAACAACCTGAGCACCGTGATGCGTGACCTCTCGCGTCAGGGCGGTCAGCTCGGCACGGTGATCGAGTCCATGTCGGCTCTGATCGCCAATCTCAACTCGAACTCGGCGGCCTTCGGCAGCGCGGTCTCCGACATCGGCCGGACCGCAAGTGGTTTCGCCGACGTCCTGAGCCGTAGCCGGGACAGCCTCGCCGACGCCGCGACGAACGGTCGGATCGCCACCAACACGCTGATCCAGAACGGCTCCAAGCTCGACCGGATGGCCGTCGACGCACCGATCTTCCTCGGTCACTTCCCGATGGTGCTCGGAGAGGGCAACTACCTGAACATCTACGCCTGCGACCTCGACGTCGCGATCGGCGATGTCCTGCTGCCGCCGGGGATCTTCAACAAGATCGGCGGCACGAATCACTCGGTGGTGTGCCGATGAACTGGTTCCGCAAGAAGTTTCGCAGCAACACGCGCGTCTGGTACGGGGTGATCGGCGCAGTCGTCATCGTCGCGCTCCTGCTGGGTGTGACGGCACTGGCCGGCGCGCACCTCGGCAAGCAGACGCTCACCGCGGACTTCGCCCAGGCGGGCGGAATCCGGCCGGGTGACAAGGTCCGCGTGGCCGGCATCGACATCGGCGAGGTCACCGACACCGAACTCGCGGGCAACCACGTCGCGCTCACGATGAAGGTCGACAGCGACGTGAAGGTGACGTCCAACGGGATGGCCGAGATCAAGATGTCGACGCTGCTCGGTCAGCGCTACGTCGATGTGTCGCTGGGGGATTCGCCCGACGAGGCGCCCGACGGCCACATCGAACGCACCGCGGTGCCCTACGACCTGAACCGCACCATCGAAGAAGGTGCGCCGATCCTGACCGGCATCGACGACCAGACCCTCTCGCAGAGCATCCGCACGCTCAACCGTCAGCTTGCCGGCGTTCCCGCCATCACCGAGCCGACCTTCGAGGCCCTGACGCAGATGTCCGAGGTGATCACCAACCGCAAGGACCAGATCAACCAGCTGATCGCCGACACCAAGACGATCACCACCATCGTCAACGACAACCAGGCACAGCTCGCGGTGATCGTCGGCCAGGGACGCGACCTGACCCAGAAGATCGTCGCCCGTGAGGAATTGGTGACCCGCCTGCTCGACGGCATCGCCGAACTCACCGAACAGGCCAGTGCCGTCGCGGGGGAGAACGCCAACCAGTTCGCCCCGATCATGGCCAACCTCAACACGATCACGCAGGGTCTCGAGAAGAACCGCAACAACCTGCGCAAGCTCCTGGAGATCCTGCCCGTGACGGCTCGTCTGACCAACAACATCATCGGCGACGGGCCGTACGCGAACGGCTATCTGCCCTGGGGCATCTTCCCCGACAACTGGCTCTGCCTGGCCAAGGTGGTGGACGGATGCTGAACCCGCAGAAGCTGCGTCGTTCGACGCTCCTCGTGTGCATCTCGCTGCTCGGCATCCTGGGACTGTCCGGGTGTTCGATGATCCCGGGCAGCTGGAAGGCTGCCTTCGGGCAGGCGATCGAGGTCACCGCATACTTCGACAACGTCGCCGGCCTCTACGTCAGCAACGACGTCGCGGTGCTCGGCATGCCGGTCGGTCAGGTGACCGCCGTGGAGCCGCAGGGTGATCGGGTCAAGGTCACCATGACCATCGACAACGACGTGCCGGTACCCGCCGACGCCACGGCAGCCATCGTCAACACCTCCATCGTGACCACGCGCCACGTCGAGCTGTCGCCCGCCTACGAGGGCGGGCCGAAGCTCGAGGACGGCTCGGTGCTGAAGGAGACCAAGGCCCCGGTGTCCGTCGGCGAACTGTTCGACGCCATCGACGGTCTCGTCGTGTCGCTGAAGGGCGAGGGCCCCGGCCCCGGACCCCTGGCGGACATGATCGACATCACCTCCGGGATCGCCACCGGCAACGGCGAGGAGATCCGCGCCGCCCTCGAGCAGCTGGGCCAGGCGTCGGATGTGGTGGCGGGCAACAGCGATGCGCTCGTCGACATCATCGAGACCATCGAGGGCCTGAGCACCACGCTGGTGAAGAACTACCCCAAGATGACGGCGTTCTCGAAGTCGGTCAACGAGGTGTCCGAGCTGCTCGGCGCCCAGTCGCCCGGTCTCGTCGCCACCATGCGCAACCTGAACCAGACGCTGCAGAACACCACGGCGTTCCTGCAGAACAACACCAACACCATCTCGGTCTCCTTCGATCGGCTCGCGGCGCTGACCGCCAATCTGAGCGACTACTCGCGGCAGGTGGTGGAGACCATCGACGTCGGTCCGCTGCTCTTCCAGAACCTGAGCAACTCGATCTCCGCCGAGCAGGGCGCCTGGCGTGCCCAGGTGCTGTTGGACAAGTCGCTCGTCGACAACGAGTTGCTCGCCAAGTTCTGTGAGGCGATCAACCTGCAGAAGGACGGCTGCCGCACGGGCAAGCTGAAGGATTTCGGTCCGGACATGGGCATCTACTCCGCGATGCTGGAGCTGACGAAATGAGAGCGGTGACAAGCGCATCCCTGGGTCGCACGGTCGCCGGCCCGGCCCGGCGCCGCACCCGCATCAGACGCGGCGCGGTGACGGCGTTTCTGCTCAGTGCCCTGATGGGGCTCACCGGATGTGGCCTGCTGCCCGGCCTGACCGTCGAGCAGATCCCGCTGCCGGCACCCGGTGGTATCGGCGAATCGATCAGGCTGACGGCGAACTTCGACAACGCGCTGAACCTGCCGACCCGCGCGAAGGTCAAGCTCAGCGGCACCGACGTGGGACAGGTCGACTCCATCGTCGCCAAGGACTACTCCGCCATCGTCACGATGGACGTCAGCAAGAAGACGAAACTGCCCGTCGGTACGGGCGCCGAACTCCGGCAGGCGACTCCGCTCGGTGACGTGTTCGTGGCGCTTCTGCCGCCGCCGAACGCCGAGAAGGGCTTCATGGTCGACGGGGACACCCTGACCGGACCCACCTCCGCGGCGGCGACGGTCGAGGACCTGCTCATCAGCATGAGCGGTGTGGTCGACAGCGGTTCGCTGAACTCGCTCACGGTCATCCTGACCGAACTCAGCGCCGCGGTCGCGACCAATCCGTCCGACCTCAACGGCGCGATCCGCGGTCTGACGACCGGCATCCGCAAGCTGAACCAGAGTTCGGCGCAGGTCGACCGGTCGCTGGAGAACACGCGGATCCTGACCGGCGAACTGTCCGACGGCAGAGCCCAGATCATGGCGTCGATCAACAAACTCGGCCCTGCGCTCGAGTCGCTGAACGGTCAGATCGGTTCGATCCTCACCACTCTGGACAAGACCCAGCAGGTGACCTCGGCGACCAATGACTTCCTCCGCACCGATCAGGACAACCTCGTCGAGATGCTCGGACATCTGTCGACGGTGCTGGCGGGTCTGCGGCAGGCGGCGGGTCCGCTCGGTTCGCTGGCCGACAACCTGCACACACTGACCCCCAAGTGGATCAAGTCCACGCCGGGTAGTGCGGCTGCAGTGTCGTCGAAGGTGTACTGGCTCAACCCGGGTGTCGGATTCGACTCGGCGAGCAGGCTTCCCGAACTCGAGGACGTCGATTCGGGTTCGGCGGCGCTCCAGCAGACGCTCACGCGGTTGCTGGCCCGACTCACCGGAACCAAGGGGTGCTGCGGATGAGCGGCGTATTCGGTTTCCTCCGCAAGCACTCGGTGCTCGTCGGCAACATCGGGCTCGTCCTGGTCATGGTCATCGGGCTCGGCTATCTGGCGCTCGGCACGCTGCGCTGGGAACCCTTCGCGGACAAGTACAAGCTGACCATCGAGTTCCCCATCTCCGGTGGCCTGCAGGAGACCTCGGGCGTCACCCTCCGCGGAGCGCGCATCGGCGAGGTCGACACCATCCGCGTGGAACCGGATTCGGTGACGGTGAAGGTCTCGATCGACGACCGGTACAAGATCAACCGGAACACCGAGGTCGCGGCGCTGGGGTTGTCGGCGGCCGGCGAGCAGTACGTCGACTTCCAGCCGACCACCACGGAAGGGCCATACCTGAAGGACGGCGACGTGATCAACGCCGGCCAGACCAAGGTCACCGTGCCGTTCTCCGATCTTCTCGAGTCCTCCCTGGAACTCATCCAGCAGATCGACCCGGCCGAACTCCGTTCGGCCGTGGACAATCTGAAGGTCGCCCTGTACTCCGAGGACGGCTCCAACGATCTGAAGGTGCTGTTCGACTCGGGCGGCACGATCTTCGCGCGGCTGTACACCGCCCTGCCCGAGACGACGAAGCTGATCCAGAACGCGGGCACCATCTTCGAGACGACCGCGGACATCCAGCCCGACTTCGGGACCACCGTGTCGTCGTTGAGCGACCTGATCAACGCCGCCGCGGCCTCCGACAAGGAACTGCGCACGTTGCTCGATCGCGGCCCGTCGCAGATGACGAGCCTCGCCGGTTCGATCAACCAGCTGACCGATCCGGTGACCGATGTGATGAAGCAGTTCCTCGACATCGCCGAGCAGGGTGCGCTGCGCGCGCCGGCGCTCGCGACGTTGATGCCGTCGATCCGGGACGCGAGCGTCAAGAGCCTCACCATGTTCCACGACGGTGCGTGGTGGGCGTTCGGTTCGGTGTACCCGCGGCCGAGCTGCAACTACCCGGTCACCCCGCGCCGGCCGACCCAAGTCCTCGAGCTGACCATCCCGACCAATCTGTACTGTGTGACCGAGGATCCGAACATGCAGATCCGTGGCTCGGCCAACGCACCACGACCGCCGGGCGACGACACCGCAGGGCCGCCACCGGGTTACGACCCGAACGCCCGCACGGTGCCGCTCGACAAATGACGACCAGACAAGTTGTGTGACCTGTACATGACAGACCGTGAGAACCCAGATCTCGAGAAGACCGACGGCACTGCCGACGAGGAGATCAGCACCGAGAAGACCGGCACCGAGAAGCCGGCCACGAGCGCTCCCGCGACTCCGCGCGGAAAGCCGGCTCGTCGCACCGGTTCCGGTGCGGCGGTGAGTGACCCCGAGTCCGAGCCCCGGACCGCGGATGCCGGCAAGAAAGAGTTCTCGCTGACGGTGACGTCTAGCGGGCTCAAGCGCGCGCTCGGTGTGCTCGTGGTCGTCGCCCTGATCGCGGCCGGTGTGTTCCTCGGCTGGCGGACCTACACGCTGCAGAGCGAGGCGAATGCCTTCGCCGACGCGAAGACCGCCTCGGCCGACTTCGTCACCAAGCTGGTGACGACCCTCAACGCCGACAACGCGGGGAACTCCAAGGAACTGCTCGGTCCGCTGTCGACCGGTGAACTGAGGCAGCGCCTCGAGCAGGAACGCGCCGACACCGAGCAGAACGTCGAGGCGCTCAAGATCGAGGTGTCGTCGAAGATCAGCGTCGTCGCCGTCGAGACGGTCGAGAAGGACTCCGCAGAGACGGTCGTGATGGCCGAGGTGACCGGGCGCAGCGTCAAACTCCCCAGCGGGGGAACCAGTCTCATGGTGTTCCGCCTCGATCTGAACAAGGAAGACGGCAAGTGGCTGGTGTCGAAGGTCGACGGTCCGCCCGGTAGCCCGAGCGGTCAGATCGACCCGTCGCAGTCGCTCCCCGGTGCCGGTGGTGCACCCGCGCCTGCGCCGACTCCCGCACCGGCACCCAACCCCGGCGGCTAGCTCAAACCCCGCGTCCCCGGACGAGGATCGCCACCGGGTGCGCGGATCTCGCGGTGGCGAGATCGACGATGTCGGTGTGGATCACGCCGCTCCGGACGTCCCGCCACGCGCCGGCCGGCAACCCGACGACGGTGCCGACCGCAGAATCGGGATCGAGGCTGTGGGTGAACCGTGCGGTGATCACCACGACCTCGGGAACGTCTCCCGCGCTGCGGGCGAAGGCGACGGCGTGGTCGGAGGCGGGACCGTCGGCGGGCAGTCGGTGATAGGAGCTCGACGCGCCGAACGCCTCCGGGTGCGCGGCACGGACCTCGAGCGCCGTCCGCACCAGTTCGGTCTTCGGGTGGTCGAGGGACTGATCGAAGTCCACCGGCCGCCGGTTGTCCGGGTCGACGAGTGAGTCCTCCCACCATTCGGTGCCTTGGTAGATGTCCGGGACGCCGGGGCCGAGGAGGGCGATGGCCTTGCGGGCCAGGCTCTCCTGCTGCCACGCGGATGCGGTCCGGGCGACCAGCTCGCTCACCGCGGCCGCGATCGGGCCGGTCGTGACCTGGGTGATCCACTTCTCGATCGCGGCTTCGAAGTCCTCGTCGACTTCCGTCCAGGTGGTGCGGAGTCCGGCCTCGCGGGCTGCCTTGCGGGCGTAGTCGACGAGACGGATCCGCAGTTCGTCGGTGACCTCACCATCGGCCGGCCACACCCCGAAGATGTTCTGCAGCAGGAAATAGCACGTCAGGTTGTCGGGGATGTCGGTGCCCAGCCAGACGCGTTCGATGAGCAGCGACCACCGCTCGGGAACCTGGGAGAGAAGCGCGATCCGGGCGCGGACGTCCTCGCCGCGTTTGGTGTCGTGGGTCGACGTGGCCGTCATCGCCAGCGGCCAGCGGCGGGACCGTTCGGTGTTGTGATGATGGAATTCGGTGAGCGACATCGACGGATTGGCCGGATCGCCACCCACCTCCTGCGCCGAGACGAGTCGGGCGGTGCGGTAGAAGAGACTGTCCTCGACGCTCTTCGCGGTGACCGCACCACACGTCTGCGCCAGGCGTGAGGCGGCGGCGCCGGGACTCCGGGTCTCCTGGACGATGGCGTCGAGCGCTCTTGTCAGCGACGGCTTCTCGGCCGCGATCCGCACGGCGGTCGTCTCCAGGCGCGGTCGCAGCGACGGATAGTCGGCCCGATAGACGCCGAGGGCGGCGATGAGTTCGGCGCATCCCTCGGCGATCGCGTCGGAGTCGGCGGCCGGGTCGGAGTGGGTGATCGCGCGCACCAGACGTCGCAGTTCGGTGGGGAAGGAGTCGCGCAGAATCGTCAGCTTGCGCTGGTGTTCCACCGTCGCGAACCACTGTGCGTCACCGGTGTCGCCGGTGACGTGTTCGTTGAGCTCGGTGAGCTGGACGACGCCCGACGGCGCGACGAACAGCGCGTCGATGACCCGCATCTGGTCGTAGCCGGTGGTGCCCTCGACGGGGAGCGTCGGTTCGAGGGGTTCGTCCGGGGCCAGGATCTTCTCGATGTAGATCAGCCGGTCGTCGCCGACGTCGGCGCGGAGCCGGTGGAGGTACTGCTGGGGGTCCCACAGTCCGTCCGGATGGTCGACGCGCACACCGTCGACGAGGTCCTCGGCGATGAGCTCCCGCAGCCACTCGTGTGTGGCGTCGTAGACGACCGGGTCCTCCTGCCGGAGACCGGCGAGTTCGTTGACGGTGAAGAACCGGCGATATCCGATCAGTCCGCTGTTCCACGGCACGAGCTTGTAGTGCTGGCGCGCATGGATTTCCGCGGCGGTGCCGTCCTCGGTCCCGGGTGCGACCGGGAATGCGTGGTCGTAGTAGCGCAGGTTGCCCTGCTCGTCGATCTCGAGCGGACTCAGGTCGCCGTCGGCGGCCACGACGGGAAGCGCGATCTTGCCGCCGGCACCGTTGTCGTCGCTCAGGTCGACGTCGAAATAGGAGGCGTAGGGCGAATGGGGGCCGTGACGTAGCAGGTCCGCGAACCACGGATTGGCGAGCGCATCCGCCACACCGGTGTGGTTGGGGACGATGTCGATGACGAGTCCGAGTCCGCGTTCGGTTGCGGCCCTGCGGAGCTCGCGGAGACCGTCGATGCCTCCCAGGATGTCGGACACGGCCGGCGGCGGTAGCCAGTCGTAGCCGTGGGTCGAACCGGCGGCAGCGGTGCCGATGGGGGACAGGTAGACGTGACTGATCCCGAGGTCGACGAGATGGTCGAGGGTCCCCACGACGTCGGCGAACCCGAAGTCGCCGTTGAGCTGGAAGCGGTAGGTGGCCCGTGGCGTCGGACGTGCGTTCATCGTGTCTGTACTCACCGTTGTCAGGACGTTTTCCGCAGCACGAGTACGGACCGGCCGCCGACCGTGACCGAATCACCGGACACCGCAGTCAGATCCGAGTCGCCGGACGGATGCGTGGTGTCGAGCTCGCCGACCCATTCGAGCCCGTACTGCTCCGGCGGGAGGTGGAAGTCGATGGGCTCGTAGTGGGCGTTGAAACAGATGAAGAACGAGTCGTCGACGACCCACTCGCCGCGTTCGTCCTTCTCGCCGAGCCCCTTCCCGTTGAGGAATACCGCGAGACTCTTCCCGAAACCGCTGTCCCAGTCGGCGGAGGTCATCTCCACGCCCGCCGGGGTGAGCCACGCGATGTCGAGGGACTGGTCTCCCCACCGGATCGGCTTGCCGCCGAAGAAGCGTCGGCGACGGAACACCGGATGCTTCGTGCGCAGTGCGATGGCCTTGCGGGTGAAGTCCAGGAGGTCGGCGTTCTCCTCCGCGAGCGACCAGTCCATCCAGGACAACTCCGAGTCCTGGCAGTACACGTTGTTGTTGCCCTGCTGGGTGCGGCCGATCTCGTCCCCGTGCGCGAGCATCGGCGTCCCCTGCGACAGGAAGAGGGTCGCGAGGATGTTGCGCTGCTGCCGGGCCCGCAACTCGTTGATCTCGGGATCGTCGGTCGGACCCTCGACGCCGCAGTTCCAGGACCGGTTGTGGCTCTCGCCGTCGTGATTGTCCTCGCCGTTGGCCGCATTGTGTTTCTCGTTGTACGACACCAGGTCCCGCAGCGTGAAACCGTCATGGGCGATGACGAAGTTGATGCTGGCCAGCGGACGTCGGCCAGTCGCCTCGTAGAGGTCCGACGACCCGGTCAGCCTGGAGGCGAACTCGCCCAGCGTCGACGGTTCTCCGCGCCAGTAGTCGCGGACGGTGTCACGGTACTTCCCGTTCCACTCGGTCCACAGCGGCGGGAAGTTCCCGACCTGGTATCCGCCCTCGCCGACGTCCCATGGCTCCGCGATCAGCTTGACCTGGCTCACCACCGGATCCTGTTGCACCAGATCGAAGAATGCCGAGAGGCGGTCGACATCGTGGAGTTCGCGCGCCAGCGTCGACGCCAGGTCGAAACGGAAGCCGTCGACGTGCATCTCCAGGATCCAGTAGCGCAGTGAGTCCATGATGAGCTGCAGGGTGTGCGGGTGCCGGCCGTTGAGGCTGTTGCCGGTTCCCGTGTAATCCATGTACATCTCGGGGTTGCCGTCGACGAGGCGGTAGTAGGCCGCGTTGTCGATGCCGCGGAAGGAGATCGTCGGACCCATGTGGTTGCCCTCGGCGGTGTGGTTGTAGACCACGTCGAGGATGACCTCGATATCGGCGTTGTGGAACTCCCGTACCATCGCCTTGAACTCGGTCACCGCGCTGGCGGGCTGATCGGGATTCGACGAATACTCGATGTGCGGCGCGAGGAATCCGAAGGTGTTGTACCCCCAGTAGTTTCGCAGCCCTTGGTCGCGGAGGACGAAATCCTGCATGAACTGGTGTACCGGCATCAGTTCGATCGCGGTGATGCCCAACGACTTCAGATGGTCGATGATCACCGGATGGCACAGGCCCGCGTAGGTGCCGCGAAGGTGTTCGGGTACACCGGGATGGGTGGCGGTCATGCCCTTGACGTGGGCTTCGTAGATCACCGTCTGGTGGTAGGGCCGGTTGGGCGATCGGTCGTTCTGCCAGTCGAAATACGGGTTGATGACCACCGAGACCATCGTGTGTCCCAGCGAGTCCAGTGCGGGCATCGGGTTCTCGACCGAGGGCGGGTCCGTCGGAAGAGGTTCGGAATCAACCGTTTCCACCGCCTCGTCAGCCTCGTCAGCCTCGTCGACCTCGACCTCGTCATCGACATCGGTGGCGGCGCCGTCGGCCTCGTCGTCGGTGTCGACGCCCGCGGCTTCCGTGTTCTCGGAATCGGCGTCGGTGACCTGTGCCTCGTCGTCAGGGGCCGCGTCGAGATCGTCTGCGGTCGGCAGGGGATAGGAGAACAGCGAGGCGTCACCGTCGAAGTCACCGTGAAAAGCCTTGCCGTACGGGTCGAGGAGCAGTTTGCTCGGGTCGCACCGCAGGCCTTGGGCGGGGTCGTAGGGTCCGTGTACGCGGAAGCCGTAGAACTGTCCGGGAACCACGTTCGGCAGGTAGCAGTGCCAGCAGTAGCCGTCGACCTCTTCGAGCCGGATGCGCCGTTCCTTGCCGTCCCGGTCGATGAGGCACAGTTCGACGGCCTCGGCGACCTCGGAGAACAGCGAGAAGTTCGTTCCCGCACCGTCGTAGGTGGCCCCGAGCGGATACGGGGTACCCGGCCACACCGGGATCGGTGCGGGTTCGGGTTCGACGAGCGCTTCGGCCTGGACCGGGTCCGTCGGCATGGGGACCGGCGGCGTTGCCGGGGTGTCGCTCCCTGTCGGTTCCGGCTGCCCTGTCGGTTCCGGCTGTGCTGCTGGGTCCGGTTGTTCACCCGCGGTTGGCGATGCGGTCTTGCCCACCTTCGGAGACGACGTCATGGGTCGACACTAGTCGTGTTGGGTCAGGCGGTCATCTCGGAGAGCGAATCACCGACAAAGCGGGCAGGCTCACCGGCGGAGTCCTGGTGATGTCGTTCGTGATGTGAAAGTTGCAGGTCACGGCACCTGTGGGCCAGTCCAGGGGAGCTGGGCCTCCATCTGGCGGCCGAGTTCGTCCGTGAGACTCCGGACGAACGTCGCCGACAGATGATGTGGGTCCTTGTAAACGGTGATGTTGCCGATGATCGCCGGGCAGAAGTCGTCGGTGCAGATGCCCCTCGACATGTCGAGCGGATGGAAGTCCGGGCGGGTGGCGGCGAGTTCCAGCGCCGGGTCCTCGGGGGCGAGGACGGTGGCGCGGCGCGAACCGCAGCTCTCCGCGTCGCCGCCGTCGGCGAGGCAGATGGGTGTGTCGATGGTGCCCTTGCCGTTCTTCGGCCACGGTGTGTCCCGCATCCCGAACACCGGGACTCCGGCGTCGAGGAAGCGATCGAAGATCGGGGTGTAGTCCGGCGGCACCCAGTCGCCGGGCTGATAGTCGCGCGGGCGCGTCGAGTTGGTGAAGACCGCGTCGGGCTTCTCCGCGATGACCCGGTCGATGACCCGCTGGCCCCAGTCGTAGCACTCGGGGTAGGGGACGCCGCGCTGCTTGGGGATCCGGTTGGTCGACAGCGGGCAACCCATCTTCAGATAGGTCTTGACCTTGAACCCGTTGCGTTTTCCGAGTGTGTCGAGCGCGGAGATCCACATCTCCGAGTGGGAGCCGCCGGCGAGTGCGATGGTGCGGGTGGCGTTGGGGTCACCGTAGACACCGACGTGGATCTCGTTGTCGGTGAAGTCGCTCATGTATCCGTCGGTGGAGGTCTCGGGATAGTCCTGGATCACCTCGAGCGCCGACGGTTGTGGGTCGAGAGCGGGGACCGGCCACCCGTCGAGGAGTGCCCGTGCACCCGGATACGACCGCGGGTCGAGGTTCTTGGTGTCGACGACGATGTTGTCGACGTGGTTCTCCCACACCTTGATGCCGACGCCCGCGACCACGGAGCCGAGCAACAGGATCGACGTCACCACCGCGGTGTAGGACAGCCGGCGTGATCTGCCCTGCCGATTCCCTCGTGCGAGGGCCGCCCGGTCACCGCCGCGGAGCGGGTCCTCGATGTACCGCTTGGTGAGCCAGGCGAGACCGATCGACACCCCGAGGATGCCGACACCCTCGAGGAAGTTCGCGTGGTTCTTGTCGCGCCAGGTGAGGTAGAAGATCAGCAGCGGCCAGTGCCACAGGTACAGCGAGTAGGCGATGGTGCCCAGCCACACCGGCCAGGTGCCGGCCAGCATCCGGTTGACCGCGGGCATCGTGTCCGGGGCGGCGTGTTCGCCTCGCGGCCGCTTCTGCAGCGCGGTCGCACCGGCCCAGATGATGAGCAGCGTCGAACCGACCGGGACCAGCGCCATCGGGCCCGGGTACTCGTTCACGCCGTCGATCCAGAAACCGCAGCTGACGATCAGCGCCAGGGCGACGACGGTGGCGGTGTTGCGCACCCAGTTCGGGACGCGCAGGCTCGGCAGCCAGATCGCCAGCAGACCGCCCGCGAGCGGCTCCCAGAGCCTGGAGAGCGTGGAGTAGTAGTTGTACGGCTGGTTGATGGCCATCCCGCGATGCGCCCACCAGAACGACGCCAGCGCGACGACGAACACCGCGGCGCCGACGAGGAATTTGATTACCCGCGGATCGGCGAACGGGCGCGCGAGGCCGGCGAGGAGCTTGAGGACGCCGGCGAACGCCAGCGCGACGAGCAGCGTCAGGAGGAAGAACTGTCCCTGCATCGACATCGACCAGATGTGCTGCAGCGGGCTGTTCGCCGAACTCGCGGCCAGGTAGTCCTGCGAGTTCAACGCCAGATACCAGTTCTGGTAGTACAGGGCGCTCGCGACGACCTCGTGCCCGATGTTGGCCCAGCGGGTCTGCGGCAGGATCACCACCGTGAGCACCGTGACCGCGAGGAGCACGGTGATCAGTGCGGGCAGCAGGCGTTTCAGGAGTCGTTTCAGGCGCGGCCACGGGTTCAGGGTGTCGCGGAAGGTGACGTTCGGCTTCTGGGCGTAGATCGCATGCCGGAGGAGCGAACCGAGGAAGAAGTATCCCGACAGGGTGAGGAAGACGTCGACACCGCCGGAGACCTTCCCGAACCACACGTGGAAGCAGGCCACGAGGGTGATCGCGATGCCGCGCAGACCGTCGAGGTCCGTGCGGTAGGCGGGGGTCGTCGGCGTCGAGGGGGCCGACTCCGGCGCCACTACTCGAGTCGTCGATGCCACAGAGGAGTCTTTCGGGTCGGGAACGGTTTCGGCCGGGTAGCAATGTACCCGCCGATCCTGTGAATTCTCGACTCAGCGGGCCGCGACACCCGGGTGCGTTGCACTAGTCACCGGCCCGGGTGCGGGCCCCGTCGAGGATGATCGTCAGCCCGTCCACGAACTCGCCGTCGAAGTTCCGTCCCGACGGCCCGGTGACGCCGAGGCGCTCCATCTGTGCACGCGTCTGTTCCTCGATGGTCAGGCCGATGACGAGCTGGCACACGGCGGTGCTGACGGCCTCCGCGTCGCGCAGGGACAGGCTGCCGGCATGCGCAGCCGCGACGATGTCGGCGGTGATGGCCTTGGTGGACAGGCCGCTGGCCCAGCTCGACGACACGACCTCGGCGCTGTCGGGCACGTCGAGCAGGGCGGCGCGCATCCCGGTGGCGAGCAGCTGCAGTCGTTCGTCCCACGCCAGGTCGGAGGCGGGGATCACGACCGCGCCGAGGATGTCGTCGGCGAGTGCCGCCAGCAGGGTCTGTTTGTTGGGGAAATGCCAGTACAGGGCGTTGGGACGCACCCCGAGCTCGGTGGCGAGCCGGCGCATCGACAGGTCGGCCAGGCTGTGCTCGCGCAGGATGTCGCGGGCAGCGCGGAGGACGTCGGTGCGGCTGTTGCTCACGCGGTCAGCGTAGTGACCGGTCGCCGACCGCCTCTCGCGAGCCACCTGTACACCGTCCAGGCCTACCTGTACGGTGTTCAGGAATCCTGGACGGTGTCCAGGCGATCGCGGGGGACAGACAGGAGGAGCGCGCCGTGGACCAGGCCGAGATCAGCCGTGTCGACGCCGAGCACATCTGGCATCCGTACGGGGCGTTGCCCGCGACGACCGAGCCGCTGGTGGTGTCGTCGGCGTCGGGGGTTCACCTCGAACTCGCCGACGGACGGTCGGTGGTCGACGGGATGAGTTCGTGGTGGGCGGCGATCCACGGTTACCGGCACCCGCGCCTCGACGCCGCGGCCGCGGTTCAGATGGGGCGCATGTCGCACGTCATGTTCGGCGGCCTCACCCACGAACCCGCAGCCCGGCTCGCGCAGCTCCTGGTCGAGCTGACCCCCGAACCGCTGCAGAAGGTGTTCTTCTGCGACTCGGGTTCGGTCTCGGTGGAGGTCGCGGTCAAGATGGCGTTGCAGTACTGGCGCAGCCGCGGACAGTCGCGGCGCACCCGGCTGCTGACCTGGCGGGGCGGCTACCACGGCGACACCTTCACGCCGATGAGTGTCTGCGACCCCGACGGCGGCATGCACTCGATGTGGTCGACCGTCCTCGCGCAGCAGGTGTTCGTCGACGCTCCGCCCGCCGACTATCGACCGGAGTACGTGGCCACGCTGGAGACGGCGGTCCGTGAGCACCGCGACGAGCTCGCGGCCGTCATCGTCGAACCGGTCGTCCAGGGCGCCGGCGGTATGCGCTTCCACGATCCCGCATATCTGTCCGCCCTGCGCGACATCTGCGACCGCCACGGCGTCCTGCTGATCTTCGACGAGATCGCCACCGGCTTCGGCCGTACCGGAACGCTCTTCGCCGCCGACGCCGCGCAGGTCGCCCCCGACATCATGTGCGTCGGCAAGGCGCTGACCGGCGGCTACATGACCCTCGCTGCCACGCTGTGCACCTCCCACCTCGCCGAGGTCATCAGCGCCGGCGAGGCCGGCGGTCTCGCCCACGGCCCGACCTTCATGGCCAACCCGCTCGCCTGCGCGGTGGCCGTCGCCGCAATCGAGTTGCTGCTGGAGACGCCCTGGGCCGCACGTGTGGCGGAGATCGGGAAGGGTCTCGCCGACGGCCTGGCGCCGCTGCGGGACCTCGACGGCGTCGTCGATGTCCGGGTACACGGCGCGATCGGGGTCGTCGAGCTCGACCGCCCCGTCGACATGTCTGCGGCGACCGCGGCCGCGATCGCCGCCGGGGCGTGGCTGCGGCCCTTCCGCAATCTCGTCTACACGATGCCGCCGTTCATCTGCACGCCCGACGACGTGGCGACCATCGTGCGCGGGATCTCCGCGGCGGTGCGGGCCACGCTGAGTGAAACATCTTCTGCAACTGCCGAACTCGTGGGGGCGCGGTCATGACCATCACCTCGGGACAGCCGGCCGCCGGTCACGACATCACCTCGGGTGAGGTCGGACTCGGTTGGCTCGCCCGGGCCGCCCGCGACCGCGCCGAGGCCGGGCTGCACCGCGACCCGCACGTGCGTCGCGTCGGTGTCGATGCGATCAATCTCGGATCGAATGACTACCTCGGGCTGTCGACGCACCCCGACGTCGTCGCCGGTGCGCAGGCCGCGGCCGCGCAGTGGGGCGGCGGCTCGACGGCGTCGAGGCTGGTCGTGGGCACCACGCAGGCGCATGTCGACCTGGAGAACGAACTCGCCGACTTCCTGGGTTTCCCTGCCGCGCTGGCCTTCTCCTCTGGCTACCTCGCCAACGTCGGTGCGGTCACCGCGCTCGCCGGTCGCGGCGACCTGATCGTGAGCGACACCGGAAGTCATGCATCGCTGATCGACGGGTGCCGCCTGTCCCGGGCTCGTGTGGTCGTCGTCGACCGCGGCGATCACGACGCCGTCCGCGCGGCACTGGCCGAACGCACCGAGGAGCGTGCTCTGGTCGTCACCGACTCGGTGTACAGCATCGACGGCGAACCGGCCCCGGTCGCCGACCTGTACGCGGCTGCTCGCGCACACGGTGCGACGCTGCTCGTCGACGAGGCCCACGCCGTCGGCGTCCGTGGTCCCGGTGGGCGCGGACTGGTTGCCGAACAAGGACTTTCCGGTGCCCCGGACCTCGTGGTCACCACGGTCCTGTCCAAGTCGTTCGGATCGCAGGGCGGAGTTGTCCTCGGGCCGGAGATCCTGCGGTCGCATCTGATCGACTGCGCGCGGCCCATGATCTTCGACACCGGACTCAATCCGGCGGCGGTCGGCGCGGCGCGGGCCGCCCTGCGAATCCTGCGGGCCGACCCTGCGCTGCCGGACCGGTTGCGGGACAACGCTCGCCACCTCGCCCGCGCTTGCGGCGCCGATGAGCCCGCCGCCGCGGTGATCTCGATCATCGTCGGCGACCCGCAACAGGCCGTCGACGCGGCCGCGGCCTGTCGTGACCGGGGCGTCCTCGTCGGTTGCTTCCGCCCGCCGTCGGTCCCGCCGGGCACGTCCCGTCTGCGCATCACCGTGCGCGCCGACCTCGACGCCGCGACCCTCGACCACGTCGCCGAGGTCGTCGACGCCGCGCTGCGTGAGGTGGGTGCACGATGACCTCACCGACCCCGCCACCGGCACGCGGGCGCGTCCTCGCCGTCACCGGCACCTCGACCGACGTCGGCAAGACGGTCGTCACCGCCGCGCTCGCGGCAGCCTCCTCGCTCCCTGAGGTGCGAGGAGCGCACGCGGCAGCTCCTTCGCTCCCTGAGGTGCGAGGAGCGCAAGCGACGAGCCACGAAGGGCCGGCGACCGGACCGCCCCGCGCAGCCCCGTCGCTCCCTGAGGTGCGAGGAGTGCACGCGGCAGCTCCCTCGCTCCCTGAGGTGCGAGGAGCGCTGGCGGCAGCTCCCTCGCTCCCTGAGGTGCGAGGAGCGCAAGCGACGAGCCACGAAGGGCCGGCGACCGGACCGCCCCGCGCAGCCACCGTCGCCGTCTGCAAACCCGTCCAAACCGGTGTCGCACCAACCGAACCCGGCGACCTCGCCGAAGTCGCGCGCCTCGTCGGCGACGTGACGACGGTCGAGTCCTACCGTTATCCCGAACCGCTCGCCCCGGACACCGCGGCTCGGCGCGCGGGTATGCCGCTCGCCGATCCCGCGGTCATCGTGCGCACGGTCGACGACCTCGCGGCCACGCATGATCTCACCCTCGTCGAAGGCGCCGGCGGTGTTCTGGTGCGGCTGGGGGAGTCCGCCACCATCCTCGACATCGCCGCCGAGACCCTGGCGCCCGGGACGGACGACGGCGTCGTCATCGTCGTGGCTCCCGGCCTCGGTGCCCTCAACCACGCCGAGCTGACCGTGAACGCGGTTCGCGCGCGCGGACTCCGTCCTGCCGGACTCGTGATCGGGTGGTGGCCGCCGGACCCCGACCTCGCCATGCGCTGCAACCGCTCCGACCTGCCGCGGATCACCGGCGTCCCGGTGATCGGGGTGTTGCCCGCGGGGGCCGCCGCCCTCGGCCCCGAGGAGTTCCGCCGGGTCGCACCGACGTGGTTCGACCCCGAGTGGCTCGCCGGCTCATCGACCAGTCGCCCGGCATCGCTCGCCCGGACCCCGTAGACCGTTCCCGCCCCGTAGCCCCTCTCCGCCCTCGTAGACAGTTCCAGCCCGCAATCAGTTCCAGTACAAGGAGTTCAGCCCCGTGACACAGGCAACCGTCGACACCGCCCGCGACGCACAGACGTCCGACGACATCCTCGCCATCGCCCGCGAACAGGTGCTCGAGCGCGGTGAACCGCTCGACCGCGACCAGGTCCTGGCCGTGCTGCGTCTGGACGACGATCGCCTGACCGAACTGCTGCAGCTCGCCCACGACGTGCGCATGAAGTGGTGCGGCCCGGAGGTCGAGGTCGAGGGCATCATCTCGCTGAAGACCGGTGGCTGCCCCGAGGACTGCCACTTCTGCTCGCAGTCGGGGCTTTTCGCCTCGCCGGTGCGCAGCGCCTGGATCGACATCCCGTCGCTGGTGGAGGCTGCCAAGCAGACCGCCAAGACGGGTGCGACAGAGTTCTGCATCGTGGCCGCCGTCCGTGGACCCGACAAGCGTCTGCTGAGCCAGGTCGCGGCCGGCATCGAGGCCATCCGCAACGAGGTCGACATCCAGATCGCCTGCAGCCTCGGCATGCTCACCCAGGAGCAGGTCGACCAGCTCCGCGACATGGGTGTGCACCGCTACAACCACAACCTCGAGACCGCGCGCAGCCACTTCCCGAACGTCGTCACCACCCACACGTGGGAGGAGCGGTGGGACACCCTGCGCATGGTCCGCGAAGCCGGCATGGAGGTGTGCTGCGGCGGCATCCTCGGCATGGGGGAGAGCCTCGAGCAGCGCGCCGAGTTCGCCGCCGATCTGGCCGCACTCGAGCCCGACGAGGTGCCGCTGAACTTCCTCAACCCGCGTCCCGGTACGCCCTTCGGCGATCTCGACGTGCTGCCCGCGTCCGAGGCGCTCAAGTCGGTGGCCGCCTTCCGTCTCGCCCTGCCGCGCACCATCCTGCGGTTCGCCGGCGGCCGTGAGATCACTCTGGGCGACCTCGGCGCCAAGCAGGGCATCCTCGGCGGCATCAACGCGGTCATCGTCGGCAACTACCTGACGACTCTCGGCCGGCCCGCCGAGGACGACCTCGACCTGCTCAGCGACCTGTCGATGCCGATCAAGTCGCTGAACGACACGATCTGACGTCTCCGCCAGTCCCGACAATCCCAGACGATCGGTAGCGTGTTCTCTCATGATCGACACCGTCCCGGGGCCGCTCGCCGAACCGTGCAGGTACGGCGTCTACACCGGCCTCGAACTGGAACTGCAGGCACCCGACGCCATCCCGCCGGCCGCGCGACTGGGTCTTGAGCCGCCACGCTTCTGCGGGCAGTGTGGACGCCGCATGGTCGTGCAGGTCCGTCCCGACGGCTGGAGCGCGCGGTGCTCTCGCCACGGGACGGTCGACTCGGCCGAGCTGGGTCGTCGGTGAACGGTCAGGTGCCCGGGCGACGACCCGCCCGGTCGGTCGCGACCCTGCTCACCGTGACCGCGGCGGTGCTCGTGCTCGGCGCGGTCGCCGGTGCGATCTGGGCAGTGGTGACACCCCCCACGACCGGCGTCGTGTTCAAGGGGCTGACCCGTGAGAACATCCCGACCGAGTTCGACGGCGTCGGCGCCTTCGCGCTGATCATGTTCGCCTACGGCGGCATCGCCGCACTCGTCGCCTGGGCAGCGGCGCGGCCGTGGCGCGGCGTCACCGGATTCCTGGTGCCCGCGGTCGGTACCGTGGCCGGTTCCGCGATCGGCGCCCAGCTCGGAATGTGGTTGGCAGGGCTGAGATTCGACGACGACATCGCCGGCCTGCCGCTCGATTCGGTGTACCGCGTGGTGCCCGACCTCTGGCTCGACGGCGGTACGCGCGCCGGGCACAGTGCACCCTGGACGTTGCTCATCTGCGCGCCGTTCGCCTTCGCGATCATCTATCTGGTCTGCGTGTTGTCCTCACGCACAGCCGACCTCGGCGTCGGCGACCTCGACGACGATCACCTCGCCGGGGGACCGGACGCGTCCGACCTCACATCGGTGGACGCAGCGTCGCGAACTCATCCGTGACGCGTAACCCGTTGTCGGCGAAGGCATAGAGCGCCGGCGGCCGCCCGCCGGACCGGCCGGTCTTGCCGACGGTTCCGGTGGACACCACCACGGCGCGTCGACTCAGGATGCGGAGCAGGTTCGTCGTGTCCACCGGGTAACCGAGAGCGGCACAATAGATCTCCGACAGTTCCGACATCGGGAACTGTTTCGGTGCCAGCGCGAAGGCGATGTTGGTGTAGGAGAGTTTCGCGGCGAGCCGGTGTCGGGCGGTGTCGATGATCTCGGCGTGGTCGAAGGCCGTCGGGGGGAGCGCGTCCACCGCGAACCACGCCGCCCCCTCGGGCAGCGCCAGCGGACTGTCCGATCGGATGAGGCCCATGTACGTCGACGCGATCGTCCGGATGCCGGGAACACGTGCGGGATCGGAGAAGACCGACAGCTGCTCGAGGTGAGCGATGTCGCGCACATCCATGGTGTCGGCGACGAGTCGTCGCGCGGTGACCGACAACGTCTCGTCGCCGGCGACATCGCCTCCCGGTAGCGACCACAGGCCGGGTTCGGCGCCGGAGTGGGTACGGGAGAGCAACACGCAGAGCGAGGGGTGGACGTCGGTGTCGTCGGCGGAAGACGGAGTGCGGACCTGGAAGACGACGCTGAGGACCTCGACCCGCAGCACGCCGGAGCTGGAAGGGTCGGACCCGGCGGCTGGCATGGCGTCGATTGTATGGGTCCGGTGCTCCCTGACTAGCGAACCGGAGACGTCAGTACGCGCGCCGCGCCGTCGGTGACCGCGATCGTGTGTTCGCTGTGGGCGCCGCGGGAGCCGTCGAACGACCGGATCGTCCAACCGTCGGCGTCGAATTTGATGCGCTCGGTGCCGAGCGTGAACCAGGGCTCGAGCGCGAGCGTCAGCCCGGGCCGGAGCTTCATGCCGCGACCGGCCTTGCCGACGTTCGCCACATGCGGGTCCTCGTGCATCGTGCGGCCGAGGCCGTGCCCGCCGAACTCCGTGTTGACGCGGTAGCCGTAGGACTTGGCGACGGCCTGGATCGCGGCGGAGATGTCGCCGAGCCGGGCGTCGGGGCGGGCTGCGTCGATGGCCGCCTGCAGCGCTTCCTCGGTTGCCTGGACCAGGCGCTGGTCCTCGGGGCGAGGGGTGCCGACGATGACGCTGCGGGCCGAGTCGGCGACCCAGCCGTCGATCGAGACCGCGATGTCCATGGACAACAGGTCCCCGTCGGCCAGGGCGTAGTCGTGGGGGAGCCCGTGGAGCACGGCGTCGTTCACCGACAGGCAGATGACGTTGCGGAAGGGCCCGCGGCCGAACGACGGGGAGTAGTCCCAGTAGCAGGATTCCGCACCGCGCTCGGCGATGAGGTCTCGGGCGCGCTGTTCGAGGTCGAGGAGGTTGACCCCCACGTCGGCCCGTTCGGCGAGGTCGGCGAGCAGATCCGCGATGAATGCCCCGGTCACCCCCATGGCGTCGACCTCGGACGGCGACTTCAGCTCGACCATTCTCATTTCCCCTTCACGATGGCGTGTACCGGTATAGAAATACCAACATGTCGGTATAGGTATACCGCATCGGCTAGTCTTCGGGGCATGGTCCGCAACCCGTTGACCCCGGAACAGATCGCCGCCGGCCGCCGTCTGGGCGCCCGACTCCGCGAACTCCGCGGCGCCCGCGCCCTCGCCGAGGTCGCGGTCAGCGCCGGCATCTCCCCGGAGACGCTGCGCAAGATCGAGACGGGCCGCATGCCGACTCCCGCGTTCGCCACGATCGCCGCGCTCGCGCGTTCGCTGAACACCTCGCTCGACGACCTGGCTCTGGTTTTCGACCAGACCGGCCTCGACGAGACGGTTCTCGGCGGCGAGGTGGCGCGCGCCGGGTGACCCCGCAGCCGTCGGACCTCACCTACGCGGAGGTCGGAGCGACCGCCGGAGAGTTGCCGGCGGGCTATCACCATCTGCGCCGCTCGCGCGTGATCGGCGCCGGGGAGGAATGCTTCACCACTGCCGCGCATCGAATCCTGAACTGGGACATGCATCGTCGTGCCGGGATCGGCATCGATTCCTCGACGCCGCCGGCAGCGGTCGGCGCCGCGGTGACCATGCGTCTGGGGCTGGGCCCGGTGGTGATCTCGGCCGCCTGCCGTGTCATCGAGGTGATCGATTCGGGGTCGATCGACGCGGGGACCGAAAACGGCTTCGCCTATGGCACCCTGCCGGGGCATCCCGAGATCGGGGAGGAGCGTTTCTGGGTCCAGCGACTTCCCGACGATTCCGTGGTCGCCCACATCGTGGCGTTCTCCCGTCCGGGTCGCTGGTTCACGCGGATCGGTGGCCCGATCGGACGGATCGCACAGTCGAGGATCACCGAGCGGTACCTCGACGCCCTGATGTGCGCCTGAGGAGGCCGCGAGGGGCGCGGAGCGAGGGGCGAGGGGAATGAACCGAGTGTGGTGAATGTTACGATGGACAGCGTTTTCGACCATGAGTCGAAAACCCTGCCTCGGACACACGGCCCGTGCTCCGGGGACACCGATGACCCGGGGGTCGTGGACGCCCGCCGGGACAGCCAGAGGAGTGGCAATGAGCATCACCAGTGATCGCCCGGCGGCCGTGACCGCGCCTGGGCTCCTCGATGCCGAATGGTTCGACGCACCTGGTGGCTACACCGGTGTCGAACCGACCCAGGAGTGGGCAGACGAGGTCCGACGCCTCGCCCGTGCCCGCAACGCGACCCTGCTCGCGCACAACTACCAGCTTCCCGCCATCCAGGACGTCGCCGACCACGTGGGCGACTCGCTGGCCCTGTCGCGTATCGCTGCCGAGGTCGACTCCGACGAGATCATCTTCTGCGGCGTCCACTTCATGGCGGAGACCGCCAAGATCCTCAGCCCCGAGAAGTGCGTCCTCATCCCGGACGGGCGCGCCGGCTGCTCCCTGGCCGATTCGATCACCGCCGACGAACTGCGTGCCTGGAAGGCCGAGTTCCCGGACGCGCTCGTGGTGTCGTACGTGAACACCACCGCCGAGGTGAAGGGTCTGACCGACATCTGCTGCACCTCGTCGAACGCCGTCGACGTCGTCGCGTCGATCGACCCGGACCGCGACGTGCTGTTCCTCCCGGACCAGTTCCTCGGTGCGCACGTCAAGCGGGAGACCGGCCGCGACAACATCCACATCTGGGCGGGCGAGTGCCACGTGCACGCCGGCATCAACGGTGACGAGCTGGCCGACCAGGCCGCGTCGCACCCCGATGCCGACCTGTTCATCCACCCCGAATGCGGCTGCGCCACCTCGGCTCTCTACCTGGCGGGCGAGGGTGCCGTGCCCGAGGATCGCGTCAAGATCCTCTCGACCGGCGGCATGCTCGACGCTGCTCGTGAGACCGGCGCCAAGCAGGTTCTCGTCGCCACCGAGATCGGCATGCTGCACCAGTTGCGCAAGGCCGCGCCCGGTGTCGACTTCCAGGCCGTGAACGACCGCGCGTCGTGCCCCTACATGAAGATGATCACCCCGGCCGCGCTGCTGCGCTGCCTGCGTGAGGGTCGCGACGAGGTGTTCGTCGACCTCGATGTCGCGGAGAAGGCCCGCAAGAGCGTCGAGCGGATGATCTCGATCGGTAACCCGGGTTCGGGCGAGTGACCGGAAGCTCCGCTGTGAGTGACGGTTTCATCGGCCAGGCCGCGGCCGGCGGCGCGCTGGAACTGGTCGTCGACGACGAGATCCGTGCCCTCATCCGCACCGCGCTCGACGAAGACCTGCGGTACGGACCCGACGTCACCACCACTTCGACCGTCCCGGCCGGCGCTGTCGTCGACGCGGCGATCGTCAGTCGTGCACATGGCGTGATCGCCGGTGTGCCTCTGGTGATCGCGGTGTTCGACGAGGTCATCGGAGAGGGCAACTTCGAGGTGACGGACGTCGTCGCCGACGGCAGCGGGGTCGAACCCGGCGACACCGTCCTGCGCGTCCACGCTCCGACGGCCGCGCTGCTGACGGCGGAACGTACCGCGCTGAACCTGATCTGCCATCTGTCCGGTATCGCCACCGCGACCCGCGCATGGGTCGATGCGGTTGCCGGGACGTCGGCCCGGATCCGTGACTCGCGCAAGACGCTGCCGGGTATGCGCGCACTGCAGAAGTACGCGGTGCGCGCGGGTGGGGGAGTCAACCACCGTATGGGTCTCGGGGATGCCGCCCTGATCAAGGACAACCACGTCGTCGCCGCCGGTTCGGTCGCAGCTGCGCTGGAGGCTGTCCGCGCGGCGGCTCCCGGTCTGCCCGTCGAGGTCGAGGTCGACTCGCTTGCTCAGCTCGACGAGGTCCTGCCCCTCGAGCCGCAGTTGGTACTGCTCGACAACTTCGAGCCGTGGGAAACCCAGATGGCCGTGCAGCGACGCAACACTCGCTCGCCGCAGACCAAGCTGGAGAGCTCCGGCGGCCTGACCCTCGACGTCGCCGAGGATTACGCCCGTACGGGCGTCGACTACTTGGCCGTCGGTGCGCTGACGCACTCTGTCACCGTGCTCGACCTGGGTTTGGACATACCCGCGCCGTAGGCGGCGACGTACCCGAAATGGCTGCGCGACTTCCATTTTCGCTCCCTGAGGTGCGAGGAGCGTTGGCCTGCGGTCTGCTCCCTGATCCGAAAGAAGTGACCCGACTCTCGCTCCCTGAGGTGCGAGGAGCGTTGGCCTGCGGTCTGCTCCCTGATCCGAAAGAAGTGACCCGACTCTCGCTCCCTGAGGTGTGAGGAGCGTTGGCCTGCGGTCTGCTTCCTGAGGTGTGAGGAGCGTTGGCCTGCGGTCTGCTCCCTGAGGTGCGAGGAGCGTTAGCGACGAGCCTCGAAGGGCTGGTGCCCCTTCCGCTCTAAGTCCCGAACGCATGATTGAGAAGTGCTGAGGCGACTGCGAGTTCGACGGGTGTGGCGTCACGCAGGTCGATGACCTGACGCAGGTGCAGGCGTGGGGTATCGCCGGACTCCGTGTCGGGTCCGTGGATTTCGTTGCGTACCTGTTTGAGGTGTTCGTTGAATCGGCGGGGGATGTCGGGTCGCCGGTTGATGCGTTCGGGGTTGGGTGGTGCGCCGGATCGGTGTTGAGTTGCCAGGTGCAGCGGCCTTCGTCGGGGCCTTCGCGGACCATGCGGGTGGTGTACTGGCCGGGTTGGTCGCCGACCATGCGGTTGTGTTTCGGGCAGGCGGGGGTGAGGTCGGTGATGTCGGTGAGTCCGCCGAGACCCCAATCGAGTTGCGCGTGATGGATTTCCACGTGCGCGGCAGATATGCCGCAGTCGGGGGTGGAGCAGCTGTCGCCGTCGGGTCGGGCGAAGGAGACGAGGCGTTGTTCGCGGGTGGCCAGTCTTTTGCCGCGTCCGAAGTAGAGCGGGACGGCGGTGGCGTCTTTGAACACTGCCAGCCAGGGTTGGACGTCGGCGGCCATGGCGAGGAGATCTTTGATCGGGATCAGGGTGCCGGTGGCGGTGGTGGCGACACCGGCTTGACGGAGTAGATCGGTCAGGTCGGCCTTGATGATCAACTGCATCGGCAATCCGCGGTGACTCTTCCCGAGGAGTCCGTCTTCGAACACGGCTTTGAGCAGGGCGTTGAAGGCGTCGTGGTTGAGCTGGGCGGGGGTGCGGTCATCGCGTGCGGCCGCGGCGGCCACGGCGTCGGGGTCCGCGTGTTCGATCGATCCGGTGGGTGATTGGGGGTCGTCGGGGTTGTTCATGCCGGGTCTGGCCCATACGGCGAGCAGCATGGTGATGCGGGCCAGTGCTTCGGGGGTGAAGTCGGCGGTGAGTTTGGCGGTGCCGTCGGCGCGTTGCCGGTTGACGTACAGCTGGCGGCGGCGTGTGCGGTCGGTGTCGTCGGTGAGTGTGCCGTCGGGGTCGAGGTGGGCGAGCAGTCGGGCGCCGAGGTTGGTGATGTCGGTGGGGGTGTGGTCGACGGCGATGTCGGCCATGTGTCGTTCGGCGGCGGTTTTCACGTCGTGGTCGACGGCGTGGGGGATCTGGTCGAGGACGTCGATGACGGCGCGGACGTGTTCGGGACCCACGTGCCCGTGGGCGAAGGCTTCGGCGAGGGTGGGGTGTTGGGGTGGGTGAATCACCCTAGGTTTTGTGCCGCCTCCAATGTGGGCTGGTCCTCGGGGCCGAGGCCAGCGTAGTGGAGCGTTTCGAACTCGGTCGGGGGAATCTGGCCAATACTCGAGTGCAACCTGCTGTTGTTGTACCAGTCGACCCAACCAGCGGTCGCGAACTCGACGTCGGAGATCGTCCGGTACGGGCCGGAGTGGAAGATCGTGGTCCGGATGCACTCGGTCTTGTACAAGCCGTTCACCGACTCGGCCAGCGCGTTGTCGTAGGCGTCCCCGACCGATCCGATCGACGCTGCGATGTCTTCGAGTCGCAGACGCTCAGTCAGTGTAACCGATGTGTACTGGGCGGGTTCAATCGGTCCATGCAACACCGGGTTGTTGTAGTGAGTGTAACTGTCCTTCAAAGACTTCGGCGGGGGTCTTCCAGCCGAGGGCCTTTCGGGGACGGTTGTTGAGGGTGTATGCGATGGCTTCGAGGTCGTTTGCAGACCACCGTGACAGGTCAGTTCCCTTCGGAAAATATTGGCGCAGCAGCCCATTAGTGTTCTCGTTGGACGGTCGCTGCCACGGTGAATGCGGATCGGCGAAGAACACCTGCGTTCCGGTATCCATCGCGAACTGGGCATGAGCGGACAGTTCCTTACCGCGATCCCACGTTAACGTCTTGCGCAACTGCTGCGGCAGCGCCGCTATCGACGCCGTCAGTGCCGCGTTCATCGCGATGGCGCCGTAGCCACCGAGTGCCGGCCCGTTCTTCACCGGCGGTTGCTCACCCCACCCTTGCAAGCGTGGGAGATGGACTAGAATCGTTGCGCGACTGCGCCGTTCGACAACAGTGCCGATAGCCGACCGACCCACACCGATGATGAGATCACCCTCCCAGTGGCCGGGGACAGCACGGTCGTGGGCCTCAGGCGGGCGCTGGCTGAGGACGACATCGGAGGTGACGTGACCCTGCGGCTTGTTGCGTGAGCGAGCACGGGGCTCCCGTAATGCCCGCCCGGTCCGCAGGCACGCCACCAACTCGCGTTTGAGCGCGCCACGGCCCTCGATGAACAGGGATTGATAGATTGCCTCATGACTGATGCGCATGGATTCATCATCGGGGAAATCGACCCGCAGGCGCTGGGAGATCTGCTCCGGACTCCATGCCAGAGACCACCGCCGGTCGGCCCGGTGCGGCTTGTTGAGCCCCTTCCACGGCGGCGGCGTGGGGCCGGCGACGATCGTGCCGTCGGGGCTACGGACAGTGCCCGCCAACCGCTCCTGCACGTACTCCCGCAACTCGACGTTGGCCACGAGTTTCGCTGTTTTCGGGCGCTTGGCGGCCTGCTCAGCTTTCCACTGCGCCACCGAGGCTCGATACTCACGTTTCCCACTCCTGGTAGCGGAGTTGCGGCGCAACTCACGCGAAATCGTTGCCGGACTGCGTCCGATCTGCCGAGCAATCTCTCTCACACCACACTGTTGGGCGCGGAGCAGCGCGATCTCTTCCCGTTCAGCGAACGACAGGTAACGACCCGCCGGCTCGTCCAGACTCAGTGGCGTCATTCCGCCAGCGTGGCGGAACCACCGCGACCCCACCGGCACCGACACGCCGACCGCCACCGACGCCTCCGCCGTGCTCATCCCCGTCGCGATCAACCCCCAAAACTGACGTTGCACCGCCCGCGACGGCTCGGGCCGGCCCGGCGAACGCATCGCCGGCCGCAACGCACGATCAGCTCGCCACTGCCGACGAACCCCCGTGGGCGCATCGCTGGTCTTCTTGCTCCAGTCTGCTGTAGCCAAAGCCAACACCTCCAAGATCAAGGTGTTGCGACGACAAGTTGAATTCACCCTGACTTCCGGCATCCGAATGATGAATAAGCTCAGCAGCTTTCACCGGATGCCCTTCCCGATTGCGCTGCCACAGTGCCATCCGAAGCGGGACTGTCACCAACTCCACCGACTTCGATGTCGAGGCATGCCATGCCACGATTCGACGGGAGAACACGTCGATGATGAACACCACATACACCCACCCAGCCCAGGTCCGGCAGTAGGTGAAATCGGTCACCCAAACCCGGTTCGGTTCGGCAGCACTGAACTGTCGGTTCAACAGATCCTCCGCGCGGACACCATCAGCGGATCTGACGGTCGTTCGGACTCCCTTCGACCGTCGAATTCCTTGGTGGCCTAACACTTTCATCGCTCGATCAACGGCGCCATAGGACACCCCAGGCAGAGTTGTGCGATGCAGATGGGCGCGCATCTTCACCCGCCCGTAGAGGCCCTCGGGAGTCATCTTCCGCCGGCCGTCGTCACCGGTGCGCCAGACGACAGTGCGCACCGCATCGACGACGTGGGCATCAGAGACCGTCCGTGCGGCAGGCGTGCGTGATCGCCATGCCCGGTAGGTTCGTGCGGCAATCTGGCAGCCCTGCCCACGCAGGACCCGGCAGATCGACTCGACCGCAAACCCGTTGGCGCGCATTTGATCTATGAACGCCACGATCATCGGTTGCGGGGGTCGAGTTCCCCCGCGAAGAAAGTTGTCGCTGCTTTCAGAATGGCAACGTCTTCTCGTAACTGCTTGTTCTCGGCCTTGAGGCGCTTGATCTCGGCGGACTCCTTCGTAGTGGTCCCGGAGCGGGCGCCGGCATCGATCTGGGCTTGTACGGCCCATCGACGTACCGTCTCCCCGCCGACACCGACCTGCTTGGCGATCGCTTCGGCCGCGGCAGTCAACGACGTGTACTCGCCGCCGTGGGTCTCCAGCAACCGCAAGGCCCTCGAACGGACCTCCGGGTCGATTTTCTTAGGCATGTGCTCATCCTTCCTGACTCAGAAGGAAGCGGTATCAAACCTGGGGTGATTCAGGGAGTGGTTCGCCGGTGAGGTTGGGAAAGGTTGCGGTGGCCGACATCTGGTCGCGGCGGCGCATGGGGTGGGCGACGCGTAGGCGGTGGGTCATGAACTGGATGACGCTGCGGTGCCCGGTTTTGCGGGGCAGGTCGCGTTCGGTGGCTTCGACGAGCTGCCGGTCCCCGGCGAAGGTCAGTCGGGCGATGGCGCGTTCGGTCTCGGCGGCGACGTCGACGATCTCGGCGTCCGAGCATTGTGTCAGGTCGACGGTCTGCAGTTCGGTGGTGATCCGGTGCAATTCCTGCACGAGCTCGCCAGGCGCGGGTCGACGGAGTGCCGTCGGTCTGCGAGTTTTCGGTCAAGACGGTCACCCCCGATGCCGTTGTACGAACGCATGTTCGACTGTACGCCTAATCCTGCTGCGGTGCAATGACTATCGCGATCGGATAGGTGGCCCGTGTTTGTCGGGGGTGTGTGCTAGCGGGTCGCCGTCGGCGGGCTGGGCTTCGGCGATCCCGCCACGGAAATCGGCCCCTTACGGTATACGGGTAGGGGGTATATAGTCGACGGCATGAGTGCTACATCGACCCGGGCCGGGCACGACATGAGTACGCACGAGGGTCACCGGCATGCCGGTGGCGAACACGCGGGCCACGCCGACCACGTCGGCCGATTCCGCCGGCTGTTCTGGATCATGGTGGTACTGGCTGTCCCGACTGTGACGTTCAACGAGATGTTCGCCCACCTGGTCGGCTATTCGCTGCCCCACCACGGGTGGGTCATGTGGATCTCGCCGGTGCTGGGCACGGTCATCTACCTGTGGGGTGGCCGCCCGTTCCTCACCGGCGCGGTCGCGGAGATACGGTCTCGCACCCCGGGGATGATGCTGCTGATCGGGCTGGCCATCACCGTCGCGTTCGTGGCGTCGTGGGGTTCGAGCCTGGAGTTGCTGTCCGGTGAGTTGAACTTCTGGTGGGAGTTGGCGCTCCTCGTCGTGATCATGCTCCTGGGGCATTGGATCGAGATGCGTGCGCTGGCCCAGACGACGTCGGCTCTCGACTCGCTCGCCGCATTGCTGCCCGATGAGGCGGAGAAGGTCGACGGCATCGGAACGATCACCGTCGCCGTCTCCGATCTGGGGGTCGGCGATGTGGTGCTGGTCCGGCCGGGCGCATCGATCCCGGCGGACGGCGAGATCATCGACGGGACCGCGGACATCGACGAATCGATGATCACCGGGGAGTCGCGTCCGGTACGACGATCCGTCGGGGAACGTGTGGTGGCCGGGACGGTCGCCACGGACTCGGCGGTCCGGGTGCGGGTCACCGCGATCGGAGACGATACGGCGCTGGCCGGGATCGAACGGCTCGTTGCGAAGGCGCAGGCCTCGTCGTCACGGGCTCAGCGTCTCGCCGATCGCGCCGCTGGGTGGCTCTTCTGGTTCGCCCTCGCCGCGGCGGCGGTCACGGCTGTGGTGTGGACCGTCGTCGGGATGCCGGATGCGGCGGTCGTACGTGTGATCACCGTGCTCGTCATCGCGTGCCCGCACGCCCTGGGTCTCGCCATCCCTCTGGTGGTGTCGATTGCGACGGAGCGTGCCGCGCGCGGGGGAGTGTTGATCTCGGACCGGCTGGCCCTCGAGACCATGCGGTCGGTCGACGCCGTTCTCTTCGACAAGACCGGGACGCTCACCCGCGGCGCCCCGACCGTCCGCGCCGTCGAACCCGCCGACGGCCGCACGGCCGACGACGTCCTGGCGCTGGCCGCAGCTGCGGAAGCCGACAGCGAGCATCCGCTCGCTGTCGCGATCGTCGAGGCCGCGCACGATCGCGGTGTGGATCTGTCGGCGGCGGAGGACTTCACTTCATCCCCTGCTGTGGGTGTCTCGGCACGAGTGGACGGGGTCCTCGTCGCGGTCGGCGGGCCGAGGCTCCTCGACAGCTATACGACGGCAGAACTCCCGATCGCCGAGACCTGGCGCGATGACGGGGCGATCATTCTGCATGTCGTCGCCGATGGTGAGGTCATCGGCGCACTCGCACTGACCGATGAGGTGCGAGCGGAATCACGCGAAGCCGTCGACGGGCTGCGTCGTCGCGGGATCGAGGCGGTTATGGTCACCGGCGACGCGCGTGCGGTCGCCGACGACGTGGCTCGCGAACTGGGGATCGAGCGCGTCTACGCCGGCGTCCGACCCGAGGACAAAGCGGAGAAGGTGGCCGAGCTGCAACGCGAGGGCAAGCGGGTCGCGATGGTCGGTGACGGGGTGAACGACGCTCCGGCACTCGCGCAGGCAGATGTGGGAATCGCCATCGGAGCAGGTACCGACGTCGCGATCGCCTCCGCAGGTGTGATCCTGGCGTCCTCGGATCCTCGATCGGTGCTGTCGGTGATCGAACTCTCGCGGGCGAGCTACCGGAAGATGGTGCAGAACCTGTGGTGGGCGGCCGGGTACAACCTGATCTCCGTCCCACTCGCCGCGGGCGTGCTGGCGCCGATCGGGTTCGTGCTGCCGATGAGCGTCGGCGCGATCCTGATGTCGGTCTCGACGGTTGTCGTCGCACTCAATGCCCAGTTGCTGCGCCGGCTCGATCTGTCTCCGAGTGGTCGGCCGTCCCGGTGAACTGCGACTGAGTCGACTTCCCGCTCGCTCTCCTCTGATGGCCCGGACCCGCTGTCCCCCGGCGGATCCGGGCCCTCGTCCTGTCTGTAGATGGACGCCTCGCCGAGTTCGTCATCGAAAACAGCGACGTCACGCTGGTGATCTCACTCACACAGGATCATTTGTCCAGGATTGCGTGACCTGCATGGGTGTGTGAAAAGGGTTGTGGCGCAACGGTGTTCAGTTTCATATATGAAACAGGGAATTCGGGACGCCGAAATGCTATTCACGGATTCTTGAAATCGCCCCGTAATACGTGACCATTCATATCTACTCACAAGTAGCAACGGCGTGGAAAAGGAGGTCGGAATGAACTCTTCGACCGTGCCGCTGTTTCGTCTCCCAACGATGTGAAGATTTGTGACAGACACTGATGAAAATTCATGCATCCTCGCGTACACCCCGTCATGCGTGCGACAGAACCGTTAGATCGTCTCAGGCTGGTCGGTCTGGATCTGCTCGTCAATGGGCAATCGGCTTGACCGGAATAGCGCTCACCGCGAGCGTCGCGGTAACAGCTTTCGGAGGCGCCGGTGCCGGCGTTGCCGCGGCCGCCCCGACGATTTCCACCTTCAATCTCTTCATCCCGGGAACCTGGGAAACGGACGCTGCCGCAGACCCGACGCATGCGACCGGCGCACTGGCCGAGGTGGCGAGGTCGATCGCCCGGGAGCACGGCGACTCGGCCACCGTCTACTTCCTGCCCTACATGGCCCGTGCCTTCGACAACGGGAGGACGTATGCGGACAGCAAGGCCTCGGCGATCGCGAGTGCATCCCGGGTGCTCGCCGACCGTGCGAAGGCCGACCCGGACCTGAGATTCACGATCAGCGGTTACAGCCAGGGCGCCGACGCGGCCGGCGATCTTGCCGCTGCGATCGGCGGTGGCGAGGGTCCGATTCCGGCGGACAAGGTGCTCGCCGTCGGTCTCCTCGCCGACCCGGGTAACGGAACCGCTGGTCAGAAGGTGATCGGACCGACTGCTCGGGGTATCGGTATCGCCGACCCTCGTCCTCAGGGGATGGGTGAGCTGTCCGGGCGGGTCACGAGCATCTGTGCCCCGGCCGACCTCTACTGCTCCATCGACAAGCGGCGGCATCCGGTTCTGGGGAAGATCGGCACTGTTCTCAGCGAGGGCGCGGAGGAGGTCGCGGACGCGGTGGAGACCGCCATCGACGTCATCGGCGCCATCACGAGGATCGACTACGCCGGTCTGGGGGCCGATATCGTTCGATTGCCGCAGCTCATCGGGGTGGGGGACCTGCGGTCGGCCCATCGGGTGGCGGGGCGTGTGAACGCCCAGCTACGTCCTTTCGTGAAGCTCGCGGACGCGGTGGACTACGCGAAGACCGCCCGCATCCTGGGCCTGATTCCCGACAAGACGGGTCTGGCGAAGGTCGGCGCGCGGGTCTGTCGGGTGCTCGATCGCGTGGACTTCGAGCGCACCGCGGACCTCGTCGGAGAGGTTCAGGAGCTCACCTGGTCGGCGGTGGGAGCGGTCGGGGCCCGCGTCGGCGCCGAGTCGCTGCCCGAGTCCGAGGTCTCGGTCGAAGAGGTCCTGGACCTGGGGAAAGAGCTCGCTTCGCTGGTCGCGGACACGTCCGTGGATGCTTCCGACGACGAGGAGGGGGATGCCGAAGCCCGCGCCGGGCTCCTCTCTGAACTGGTCTCGCCCGAGTTCAAGGAACTCGGTAAGGAGCTGGCCAGGATCGTGACGAAGCAGGCCATCACCGACCCGGCGTCGTTGATTCGTGACGCGGTCACGGCGAAGGACTTCTATTCGGGCAACGCGCACACGAACTACGCGAAGTTCGTCGTGGACGAGCTCGGTCGTAGCGCGATCACCTGGCTGGGTGGCTGGCTCGCCGACACCATCGACACGGCCGGCTCGGAGTCCGAAGGCGACTCCGAATAGAGCGATCCACGCGACTCGGTGGTGGGCCTCAAGGGGCTTTCGACTCAGGCCGCCCGGGTCTTCTGCTGGCGGAGTTTCACCAACGATTTCCAGGCCTGAAAGACAATGACCATTGTCGTGAATATCAATGCGCGTTGGCATCGTGGCAATGGGTGTTGTCGTAAATTTCGAGACGCTAAAGAACTGGGTCGTATGTCCATGGGGGTATTAGTCCGAACGGGCTACAAATAGGGCAACGCACGTATTCAAAAATCTGGAACAAATGGCCTAGAAGCGGTGAGTCACTTCAAAGGATTAATATCAGAAAACGGTCAAAAACAAATGACGAACAATCTAAATTACTCGTGAGTAGCAATGAGCTACGACCCCCGCAGAATGATGGATGGAAGATGACCAACAACCAGACCCCCAGCACCGCCCCTCTGACCGACGACGAGCGCAACCGCAAGAGCCGCAAGCGCAAGGCGATCCTCGCCTCGGGCGCGGTCCTCGGCATCGGCGCAGTGGTCACTCTCGCCGCGTGGAACGACACCGTGTTCGGTAGCGGAGAGTTCGGCATCGGCAACACCGCGTGGAACGTGCAGGGCAGCACCGTTTCGTCGACCGCAGGCTTCCTGGAGTACGCAACGAGCCCCGAGGCCGGCGCCATCTCGTTCTCGGCTACCCCGATCAACGCACTGCACCTGATGCCGGGGCAGACCACCGAGGGCAAGTTCTGGCTGAAGGAGACCAAGGGCAACCTGGATGCCCTGGTCACCATTCAGGCCCCGACGATCACTCCTGCGGTCAACTCGCTGGCTGACGTGCTGGAGGTGACGATCACGGACGGCACGACCGACTTCGTCGCGAACAAGAAGCTCAGCCTCCAGGGCGCTTCGACTGTCATCACGGTCCCGGCAGGTCAGACCAAGGAACTCACCTTCCGCGTGACTCTCCCGGCCGGCGCGAACCCGAACGCGATCTCGAACACGACCGCCCAGGCGACCTGGCAGATGACTGCACAGAGCGAAGAAGCCTGATGAGCCGCCTCGATCCGGCGGCGCGGCATTCCATCCCCTCTCGGGCCCCCGTCGGATCGAGGCTCTCATCGACCTGGAGTCGTGCTGCGTACTACCGAAACCCGGCCCCCGAGACCTCAGAGAGACAGCCCGATGACGACCACCGCGAAGCCAGGAACCGACCAGCCCCCGACGTCCGGGATCCGGGATTCGTGGACCGTGACCGCACCGATGAACGTCGTGACACCTGCCGCGCGCGCGGTGTGGACCTCTGTCCCCGGATGCTACGTTCCGGCATCGGATACACCGACCGTGCCGATCCCCGTGGTTCCGCTGACGCCGCCGGTGGACGCGGTTCCCGCTGAATCCGCGCCCGTCGAATCGCAGCAACCGCAGCCGGCCGCACGAACCTGGGGCGGCAGGCTCGTCGACTGGGGGCTGAACGTCCTCGCCGTGTTCGGCGTCCTGTGTATCGCGCTGACAGTCCTTGCCTTCGTGGGCAACTACACGATCATCATGTTCAAGACCGGCTCGATGGACCCGACCATCCCGCAGGGGTCCATCGCCGTCGTGCACGAGATCCCCGCCACCGAGGTGAAGGTCGGCGACATCATCACTGTCGACCGTGGGGTCGGCCTCAAGCCGATCACCCACCGGGTCATCGCCATTGAACAACTCGGCGGCGGCGAGGCCCTCATCGAGATGCAGGGCGACGCGAACCCGAACCCCGACCCGGAGCCGTATCGCGAGAGTCAGGTGCGCAAAGTCGTCTGGCACGCACCGGGTCTCGCCAAGCAGATCGTCTGGCTGTCGAATCCCTACGTTCTCGGCGGCATCACCCTGAGTGCCGCACTGCTCGTCCTCTGGGCCTTCTGGCCGAGGTCGACCGCCGGCCGCCGCGAAGACGAGAACAACTGATCGCCTCGTTCCCGACCCTCAGTTCCTCCGCAACTCATAGAGATACACGGCAAGCATGAACCTCACCAAGCGCAGCAAGATCCTGATCGCCGTCGTCGGCGTGATCGCGATACTCGGTGTCGTCGGCCAAGCGACCGGCGTGCTCGCGGCCTGGAACGACAAGGTCTGGGGCAAAGCGACTTTCACCCGTGCCGCCAATCTCGAGGGGTACGCACGGTCGACGACCGCCCACGCGTACACCAACCGTGCGATCACCAGCGGCGAGTTCACGGCGACGAACGCCACTCATACCCAGGCGAATCCTGGGACCACCCTGATTCCCAGCGCGACCGGTTGGACCCATGCCTCGAGTTCCGGAATCCTGTTGCTGGGCACGGTTTCGGCGGACGGCCGGTCGTCGGCGACGTACACGATGAACGGCAGCGTCGTGACCGCAAACGCCGCGTCGAACGCGAGGAACATCGAACTCTTCCCAACTGGCTTCGCCTCGGTGCTGAACACCGACAACAGTCAGTACTCGGCATCGGTGAGCTGCTCATCCAGCAACTGGGGCGGGGCGGTCTCCACCACTGCGGTCGCTCCGGCCGGTGGAAGCTTCCGAGTCGGGCTCACCAGCTACACCGTTCCGTCGGCGAACCAGACCACCACCATCGATTCGCTCGCTGCCGGATTCAGGGTGCAGGGAACCCTCAAGAGCACGGTGACGACGACCGCGAAGCGTGCGCTGTCCACCCTGATCCTCGATGTCGACATCAAGACCGCGATCACGCAGACCACCGTGTGGACGGTCACCGTGCAGTTCGTCCGCGCCGAATGCGGCATCGGCGAGCCTCTTCCGAGCGCGGGCGTCCAAAGTGCGGCGGCGGCGCGACTGGCCCGACTCGCCCCGAGTTCGTCGAGCGCAGAGCCCTCGGAGTCGGCGGCGAGCTCCAGTGCGGACAGTTCGGAATCGGCGACTCCTGGCAGTGAATCTGCGGCCTCGGAATCGGAGAGCTCCTCCGCAGCCCGCTCCGAGTCCGAGAGCGCCTCGTCGGCGAGCTCTTCCGAGAGCGAAGCCGCCGACACTCCGGTCGCCGGTCAAGGCCCGACGACACCGACCGACGTCGACGTCGGGGATCGGTTCCCGGTGATCGCGACCGATGGCACCGACCTCGGTGTGGCGACGATCCAGAAGATCGAGTCCACCGCACCCTCGGAGGGGGCGAAAGCGACGGTCGCGGTGAAGATGTCGGTGACCACGTCGGACACCGGCGGTGACGGACGGTTGTCGTCGGTCGCCTGGGACGACTTCGCCCCGATAGTCGGGGGAGTGCAGCAGGCGTCCGGGCGGGCGACCGCAGAGGGGTCGCCGTTGCCGGCGCAGCTCGAACCCGGCCGGACCTACACCGGATGGGTGACGTTCACCGCGCCGAGCGCTGCGGGGAGCGCCATCTGGAAGGCCCCGGGGACAGCAGGATTCACGTTCGTCCTGCCGGAGCCCGAGGTGCCGGTGACGTCGATGACCTCGAAGCCCGCACCCGTCGTGAAGGCGCCGGAGACCAGCGCACCGGAGACGAGTGAGCCCGCTGCCGATGCCCCGGAGGCGGATGCGTCCGAGCCTGAGGACTCCGACCCTGTGCCCACTCCGGAGAAGAAGCAGTCGCGATCGAGTTCCGACGACTCGTCGGAATCGTCGTCTGCCTCCTCCGACGAGGAGTAGCCGCGCGAACACGCCGCTGTCAGGGGTCTCGCCCCAGGTCCGCGAGAGCGCTTGCGAGATAGTCGTCTTCGGCCTCGTTGCCGGGGAGTTCGAGGGCACGCCGGTACGCGGCGGCCGCACCGTCGTGATCGTCCAACTCGGCGAGCGTGAGTGCACGCGCGACGTGGAACGGTCGGTACCGGTCGAGTGCGGCGTTTGATGCCAATCGGTCGAGCATCTCGATCCCGCGTGACGGTCCGAATGCCCGTCCGACGGAGACGGCCCGGCCCACCCGCACGACCGGCCCGGGGTCGTGCGCTTCGAGCAGGCGGTAGAGGACCGCGATCTGCGCCCAGTCGGTCTCGTCGGCGGTCCGAGCCTCGGCGTGCACCGCGGCGATGGCCGCCTGGATCGTGTACGCGCCCGCGTCACGTTGTGCAGCAGCGGATTCGGCAAGCCGCGTGCCTTCCGCGACAAGGCCGGCGTCCCACCGCATCCGGTCCTGGTCGGACAGGGGGATCGGCCGGCCGTCGGAGTCCACCCGCGCCGGCCGCCGGGATTCGGTGAGCAACAGCAGAGCGAGCAGCCCGGCGGTCTCGGCACAGGGGAGCAGGACATACAGCGTCCGCGTGAGCGCGATGGCCTCGGCGGTGATGTCGTCGCGGATGTGCGAGCTACCCGTCGACCGTGCGTAGCCCTCCGAGTACATCAGGTACACAACCCGTAAGACGCCGCCGAGGCGGTCCGGTAGATCGTCGGGACGCGGCGGATGGAACGGCACGCCGAGTGCCTTGATCCGCTTCTTTGCGCGTACGAGTCGCTGTTGTGCGGTCGGAACCGGGATCAGGAGTGCGTGCGCGACCTCGGGTGTGGTCAGGCCTGCGACGAACCGCAACATGAGTGCGATCCGGTCCTCGATCCGCAGCACCGGGTGGGTACACGCGAAGAACATGCCGAGACGTTCGTCGGTCAATTGTGTCTGCGTGATGTCGGCGGGATCGCCGAAGTCCGCCGGCACGGGCGCGCGGTCCGAATCGTTCTGCAACTGTGCGAGTTTCCCGGCGAGCACGTTCTCCCGCCGCAGCGCGTCGAGCACCCGACGTTTCGCGGTCGTCGTCAGCCACGCCTCCGGTGATTCGGGGACACCCGCCTGCGGCCAGGTGATCAGGGCCTGCGCCAGTGCATCCTGCAGGGCGTCCTCGGCACGATCGAGGTCGCCGAATCTCGCGGTGAGAGTGGCGATGACACGGGTGCGGACGTCGCGGTCGATGGAGGCAACCGCCCGACGGGCCACGAAGAGCGCGCCCGCCGAGCGGTCGGGTGGTCCGGTCACGGCTCAGTACGGCGCGAGCGGCCGGATCTCCACGTGCCCACCCGGTGCCGAACCCGGACTACGGCGAGCCCACTCGATCGCCTCGTCGATGTCGGCTACGTCGATGACGTAGACGCCGCCGACGAACTCGCGAACCTCCGCGAACGGACCCGACGACGCCACCACGCGTTCGCCTGTGCCGTTCGTGTGCACGACCGCGCGTTCGTCCTCGAGAGCGAAAGAGCTGACCACGACGCCGGCCTTGGTGATCTCCTCGTCGAACGCGAAGAACTCCTCGGGCGTCGCCCCGCCTTCCTCTCCGCACGCCGGGTCGTTGACGTGTCCCATGAGCAGCAGTGCGTATTTCATCGTTCCTCCAGTCATCTGCCGCCGGACCGGAGTGGTCCGACACCATGGTGACGTACGGGCAGGCGCGATATCGACAGCTGCCGGAAAACAGTCGACCGGCCGCTCGCGACGGCTATGCCCGGCACACCACGACCGAGGAGTCGTTGTCGACGGCGACGACCTGGCCGCTCACGATGAAATCCGCCCCTGAAAACTGGCCTCGGTATGGGTCCTGACCAGCGGTTTAGGCGACACCATGTCATCGGCAGGTCTGTGGAGGGTGGTTTACAGGGGCGGATTCCGACGCACGGGTCCGGGAAACGAAAAGCGGGAGGTCCGAAATTCGGACCTCCCGCTCGTCGGGGTGGATGACGGGACTCGAACCCGCGACAGCCAGGATCACAACCTGGTGCTCTACCAACTGAACTACATCCACCATCGGCACCGGAAACCTGGGCTTTCGCGCCGGGCCTCAGAGCCAAGAACACTCTAGCGGGTAGATGCCGCAGAACTCCAATCGGTTATCTGACCTGCGTTTTCAGGCGGGCCCGAGGTCCTTGACGATGTTCGCGAGCTCATCGACGTCGGGACCGGGAGCCGGCACGAAGGCCGCTGCACGGTAGTAACGGAGCTCGCGGATCGACTCGCGGATGTCGGCGAGGGCGCGGTGGGCGAGGCCCTTGTCCGGCTGCCCGAAGTACACCTTCGGGAACCAGCGGCGGGCCAGTTCCTTGATCGAACTGACGTCGACCATCCGATAGTGCAGGTAGGCGTCGAGCTCGGGCATGTCGCGGGCGATGAAGCCGCGGTCGGTGGCGATCGAGTTGCCGGCGAGCGGCACGGCCCCGGGCGTCGTCACATGTTTGCGGATGTAGTCGAGCACCATCTTCTCGGCCTCGGCGAGCGTGACGGTGGACTTGCGGACCTCTTCGGTGAGACCGGAGTCGGCGTGCATCTTGGTCACGACGTCGGGCATCGACGCGAGTGCCTCGTCGTCGGCGTGGATGACGACGTCGACGCCGTCACCCAGAATGTTGAGGTCACCGTCGGTGACCAGGGCCGCGATCTCGATCAACTTGTCCGACTCGAGTCGGAGGCCGGTCATCTCGCAATCGATCCACACCAGTTTGTCCTGCACCCGACAACCTTAACCAACCGTCACGACAAGCCCGCGTCAGACGCAGAACAGGGGTCCTACGCGGGCTATTGTGTCCATCGTGACCGAAGCCCTCAGCCCTGCTCAGACGATCGCCGCCGGCTACGCCTTCACCTCGACCTCGCTGGAACTGGGGTCGGTGTCGGTGGACGGTCAGGTCGACGCCGCCGCGTCGGTGCGTATCCCGCTCGCGATGATGAACCGGCACGGCCTCGTCGCCGGGGCCACGGGCACCGGCAAGACCAAGACGCTGCAGCTGCTGGCCGAACAGCTCTCCGCCAACGGGGTGCCCGTGGTGATGGCCGACATCAAGGGCGACCTCTCGGGGCTGAGTCGTGAGGGGGTCGGCAACGACAAGATCGCCGAACGCGCACAGCAGACCGGCGACTCGTGGCAGCCCGCCGCCCATCCCGTCGAGTTCGTCTCGCTCGGATCCACGGGCATCGGTGTGCCCATCCGTGCCACGATCACATCCTTCGGGCCGATCCTGCTGTCGAAGGTGTTGGGACTCAACGACACCCAGGAATCCACCCTCGGGCTGATCTTCCACTGGGCGGACAAGAAGGGCCTGCCGCTGCTCGACCTGAAGGATCTGCGGTCGGTCATCGCCTTCCTCACCGGCGACGACGGCAAGGAAGAGCTGAAGAACATCGGCGGGGTGTCGCGCCAGACCGCGGGCGTGATCCTGCGGGCACTGACCAACCTCGAGGCCGACGGCGGCGACACCTTCTTCGGTGAGCCCGAGGTGGAGCCCGCCGACCTCATTCGGCTCGCCGCCGACGGTCGCGGCATCATCACCCTCTTCGAACTCGGTGCGCAGGCGGCACGCCCCGCCCTGTTCTCCACCTTCCTCATGTGGATTCTGGCGGATCTCTTCGAGTTCCTGCCCGAGGTCGGCGACATCGACAAGCCGAAGCTGGTCTTCATCTTCGACGAGTCCCACCTCCTGTTCGACGACGCGTCGAAGGCCTTCGTCGACCAGGTCGTCCAGACGGTCAAGCTGATCCGTTCGAAGGGCGTGGGCGTGTTCTTCTGCTCCCAGTTGCCCACCGACATCCCCAACGAGGTGCTCTCGCAGCTCGGCGCCCGCATCCAGCATGCGTTGCGCGCCTTCACCCCCGACGATCAGAAGGCACTGAAGAAGACGGTCAAGACGTATCCGGTCTCCGAGGTCTACAAGCTCGAGCAGGTCCTCACGTCGCTGGGCACCGGTGAGGCCGTGGTGACGGTGCTGTCGGAGAAGGGCGCACCGACCCCGGTCGCGTGGACGGTGGTGCGCCCGCCGCGTTCGTCGATGGACGCCATCGGGGCGGAGGCGATCACGGTCGCGGCCAAGGCGAGTCCGCTCTACGCGAAGTACGGGCAGTCGATCGACCGTGAATCCGCCTACGAGATGCTCGCCGCGAACACCCTGTCGCCGGGTGAGGCCGCCGACGCGCCGGCCCCGGCGCCGATCCCGGCGCCGATCCCGGCACCCGCTCCTGCACCGACGCCGGAACGGGCGCCGGCACCGAAGCCGGTGCCCGAGGAGCCGGGCATCATCACCGAGGTGCTGACCAGCAAGCCGGTCCAGAGCTTCCTGCGTTCGGCGGCCAGCGCCGCGGGCCGCGAGTTCAGTCGCGCGATCTTCGGAACGGGGCGTCGCCGGAAGCGTTGAGCGGTTGCCTTGCTCCTTGAGTAGCCCCTGAGCTTGCGAAGGGGCGTATCGAAAGGTGCATCCACAAGCAGTGGGTGCAGCAGTTGCCTACTCGGCGCTGAACTTCTTGTAGAACCCGCCGACGATCGGCGCGACGACGGCGCGCGGGGTGTATCCGCCGGCCACCGACATGGCCTTGGACAGAGTTCCCGGGACAACGCGCATCTTGTTGTGCGCCAACGCATCCAGACTCATCTCCGCGACCTTCGCCGACGAGTGCCAGAGGAAATCGGGGACGACCTTGTCCACGATCGATTCTTCCTCGGGTGACGGCGTGTGCGTGCGGACGGGGCCGGGAGCGAGGAGCGTGACGTGGACGCCCCGGGAGGAGACCTCGCCGCGCAGCGATTCGCTGAACGTGTTGACGAAGGCCTTCGACGCGGCGTAGGTGGCGTTGTTCGGGATCGGCATGTTGCCGGCCGCCGAACCCACCATGAGGATGCCGCCGGAGCCGCGTTTCACCATCTGGGGAGTACCGCGAGGGTGAGGTCGTGAACGGCGTTGACGTTCAGGAGGACCTGGGCCTTCTCGTAGGCGGCGTCGAGTTCGGCGACGGGGCCGAAGGTGGCGATGCCGGCGTTGTTGCAGAGGATCGAGATCTCGCGTCCCGCGAACTCGGCGGCGAGGACCTCGACCTTGGTCGGGTCGGACAGGTCGACGGCACGGACCTCGACCGCGACCTGGTGTGAGGTGCGCAGTTCACCGGCGAGCTCTTCGAGTAGCTCCCCACGACGGGCGACGAGGATGACCGAATGGCCGCGGGCGGCAAGTGCCCGGGCGAGCTCGCGGCCGATCCCGGAGGAGGCTCCGGTGACGACGGCGCGGGCGTTTTCTGAAGGCGGCGGGACCGGCATGGGAGCAATCGTAACCGCCGCTACACCCCGGCTCGTCGAAGAGCCGGGGCGCAGCGGCGGTCGGTGTGAGAGGGATCAGTCGATACCGGCGGCGACCTCGGTGCCCTGCCGGATCGCGCGCTTGGCGTCGAGTTCGCCCGCGTAGTCGGCACCGCCGATGACGTGGGTCGTGACGCCGGCGAGGGTCAGCGGATCGATGAGTTCGCGCACCGATTCCTGGCCGGCACAGATCACCACGTTGTCGACCTCGAGGACCCGGGTCTCGGTCACGTTGCCCTCGTCGTCGCGGAAACTGAGGTGCAGTCCCTGGTCGTCGATCTTGTCGTAGGTCGCGCCGCTGATCTGCTCGACGCCCTTCATCTTCATCGTGGCGCGGTGCACCCAGCCGGTCGTCTTGCCCAGGGTCTTGCCCTGCTTACCGGTCTTGCGCTGGACCATGTAGACCTGACGCACGGCCGGCAGGGGTCGGGGCTTGGTGACGAAGCCGGGCTTCTCCGGATCGTCGGTGACGCCCCATTCCTGTTCCCATTCCTTCAGATTCAGCGTCGGCGACTCATCGGTGGTGAGGAACTCGCTGACGTCGAACCCGATTCCGCCGGCACCGATGACGGCGACGCGCTTGCCGATCTCGCGGTGGCCGAGCACGGCGTCGGCGTAGGACATCGCCATCGGATGGTCGACGCCGGGGAAGTTCGGGATACGCGGCACGACGCCGGTGGCGACGATGACGTCGTCGAACTTCTCGGCGATGATCGTGTCCGCGTCGACCCGGGTGTTGAGTCGGACGTCGACGCCGAGGACCTCGAGCTTGCGGGTGAAGTAGCGGATCGTCTCGTTGAACTCCTCCTTGCCCGGGATGCGGGCGGCGATGGAGAACTGGCCGCCGATGGACTTGCCGCCCTCGAACAGCGTCACCTTGTGGCCGCGTTCGGCGCTCGACACCGCAGCCGACAGGCCGGCCGGGCCGGCGCCGACGACGGCCACCCGCTTGGCCTTGCGGGTCGGGCTGAGGACCAGCGTGGTCTCACGTCCCGCACGCGGATTCACCAGGCACGACACCTTCTTGCCGACGAAGGCGTGGTCGAGGCAGGCCTGGTTGCAGCCGATGCAGGTGTTGATCTCGTCGGCGCGTCCCTCGCGGGCCTTGTTGGCCAGGTGGGGGTCGGCGAGGAACGGCCGGGCCATCTGGATGGCGTCGACGCGGCCGTTGCCGAGGATCTCCTCGGCGAACTCCGCGGTGTTGATGCGGTTGGCGGCGATCAGCGGGATCGACACCTCGTCGCGGAGACGCTCGGTGAACTTCACGAAGGCGCCGCGCGGGACCGAGGTCACGATGGTGGGGACCTGGGCCTCGTGCCAGCCGATGTCGGTGTTGATGGCGTCGACGCCGAACTCCTCGGCCTTACGGGCCATGAGGGCGATCTCGTCCCAGGTCTGGCCCTTGCGGATCAGGTCGGCGACCGACTGGCGCAGGATGATCGGGAAGTCGCGGGGGACCTGGCGGCGGATCTCCTTGATGACCTCGACCAGGAAACGCTGCCGGTTCTCGGTGTTGCCGCCCCACTTGTCGGTGCGGTCATTGGTGTGCGGGCAGAGGAACTGGTTGATCAGGTAGCCCTCGCCACCCATGATCTCGATGGCGTCGTAGCCGGCTTTGCGCGCGAGCTTGGCCGACTGGCCGAAGGATCTGATCACGTGCCAGATGATCGGCTCGGTCATCCGCAGGTGCTTGAACGGGTGGATCGGCGACGGCTCCTTGCCCGGTGCGACCTTGAACGGGGTGTACCCGTAGCGCCCGGCGTGGATGAGCTGCATGGCGATCTTGCCGCCCTCGTCGTGCACCGCCTTGGTGACGCGCTGGTGACGCTTCCAGTCGAGGACGTTGGTCATCTTGCCGCCGGCGAAGGCGAGCAGGCCGGTGCGGCTGGTGCCGAAACCTCCCGTGATGATGAGTCCCGCACCACCTTTGGCGCGCTCGGCGAAGTAGGCGGCGAGCTTGTCGGTGTCCCAGAGGCGATCTTCGAGGCCCGTGTGCATCGACCCCATCACGAGGCGGTTCTCGATGGTCATGCCGCCGACCTGCAGCGGCGTGAACAGGTGCGGATAATGCTGGTTGGGTTGTGCCGTGTGGGCTGACATGGCGCGACCTTTCATCTCGGTGTGTCTTCGTATTGCTCTGTGCGGGTGTTGTTTTCGTGCATGATCCGGTGGGTCGAGCGTTTCACCTTCCGGCGAGTTCGCGTTCGAGTGCGGGGATGACCTCGTCACACCACTCGACGTAGCTCTGCTCCTGGCGGATGCCGCCGCGCAGCACGAGGTACCGATGCAGTTTCCGGCCGGTCAGGGAGTCGGGTTCGGGGTAGTAGTCCGCCTGGAACCCCTGGAACAACTTCAGCTGTGCGAGGTGCTCGTCGCGGTGGGCCTTGAGTTCTCCGATGATGGCGGCGAGGTCGCCGAACTCCGCGGCGCGGAGCTTCACGCCGATGTCGCTGCGGAGCGGTTGCCGGGGAGTGGGACTCATCGCCCACTGCGCCAACGCGTCCCGGCCGGCGTCGGAGATGGTGTAGACCTTCTTGTCCGGCCGGCCGTCCTGGCTGATCGACTCGACGCTGACCAGTCCGTCGTCGAGGAGCTTCTTGAGCGTCCGATAGATCTGCTGGTGGGTGGCCGACCAGAAGTAACCGATGGACCGGTCGAACTGCTGACCGATCTCATAACCCGTGCCGGGTCGCTCCGCCAGCGACACCAGAATCGCATGTTCGAGCGCCATGTGAGCACGCTAACACTGCAACAGTGCACTATGCAACAAGGTGTATATGAGTCTTGTTGCATATGCCGTCGACTGGGGAAAGAAAGCGCAGGGTAGGGGGAGCGGGCGAGCCGTGAGTGCCGCAAACTATTGCGCATGACTGAACCGGGGACGAGATCCCAGAACCTGCTGTCGTGGAAGCTCACGACGAACGCCGTGGTGGCACCGGAGGAGCGGCTGAGCTGGCCGCGCACCGTGGGCATCGGATTGCAGCACGTGGTCGCGATGTTCGGCGCGACCTTCCTGGTGCCGGTGCTGACCGGGTTCCCGCCGTCGACGACGCTGTTCTTCTCGGGCGTCGGCACCATCCTGTTCCTGCTGATCACCCGCAACCGGCTGCCCAGCTACCTCGGTTCGAGCTTCGCGATCATCGCCCCGGTCACTGCCGCGGTCGCGTCCGACGGCGCGTCGTCGGCTCTCGGCGGCCTCGTCGCCGTCGGCGCCCTGCTCGTCATCATCGGTCTGATCAGCCACTTCGCCGGCGTCAGGTGGATCGAGACGCTGATGCCGCCGGTGGTGACCGGTGCGATCGTCGCGCTGATCGGTCTGAATCTCGCCCCGGCTGCGAAGAACAACTTCGTCGCGGACCCCGTGCTGGCGACCATCGTGCTGGTGCTGCTCGTCGCCTCGGCGGTGTTGTTCCGCGGACTGCTCGGGCGTCTCGCTATCTTCCTCAGTGTCGCCGTCGGATATCTGCTCGCGCTCTTCCTCGACTGGATCGACGCCGACAACGACTACATCGACACGTCCAAGATCGGCGACGCCGCGTGGATCGGCTTTCCCGACTTCCAGACCCCGACCTTCGACCTCGGCGTACTGCCGTTGTTCCTGCCCGTCGTCCTGGTGCTCGTCGTCGAGAACATCGGTCACGTGAAATCGGTCGCGATGATGACCGGCAAGGACTACGACGACACGATGGGCCGGGCGATCGCCGCCGACGGCCTGGCCACGATGCTCGCCGGCAGCGGCGGTGGTTCGGCGACGACCACCTACGCCGAGAACATCGGCGTGATGTCGGTGACCAAGGTCTACTCGACCGCGGCCTACTGGGTGGCCGGTGCGGCCGCGATCCTGCTGGGACTCTCGCCGAAGGTCGGTGAGGTGATCGCCGCAGTCCCGCCGGGCGTCCTCGGTGGCGTGACGACCGCCCTCTACGGTCTGGTCGGCATCATCGGCATCCAGATCTGGGTGAGCAACAAGGTCGACTTCTCCAAGCCGATCAACCAGTTCACCGCCGCGATCCCGCTCATCATCGGCATCGCCGACTACACGTGGCAGATCGGCGATCTCGTGTTCGCGGGCATCTCGCTCGGTTCGGTGGCCGCGCTGGTCATCTACCACTCGATGCGGATCATCGGCGGTTGGCGCGGGACGGTGGTTCCCGACAAGAGCTGAACAAGTCGCCGCTCACCACGGGAGCCGCAGTTTGATGTCGGGGATGGGGCCCGGCATGTCCACGTCTCCGTCGGCGCGGTCGTTGAGCAGGTACAGCCACCACAGTGGCGCGAACGCGGCGCCGGGCGGCGGGGGCGGGAGTTCGGGGACGTCTGGTTTGCGCGCGACGTAGAGGTCGGGCTGTTGACCGGTGATGACCTTCACCATGTTGTGGAAGGCCGTGGAGTGCGGGTCGTTCCAGTAGCCGCCGTGGGTCTTGATCCCGCTGTCGTAGGTGCGGCCGTCGATCTCGACCGTTCCGGTGTCCAGGCGGGTCACGCCCGGTGCGGAATCGGGGTCGGAACCGTGTGGATTGCCCGGCAGGGTCTGCGCGTAGTGGATCGGGTCGCCGGGGAACGTCAGCGAGTACCGGTCGACGCTGCTCGGGTGGGGTAGATCGTGGACCCCGGTGCCGGCCGATGATGCGTAGATGACCCGGTCGGGTGTCAGGCCGAGTTGTTCGGCGGTGCCGACCACCGATCCGCCGTACGAGTGGCCGATATAGGTGGTGGTCGCGCCGGGCGCGTGGCGGGCGATCTCGGCGTCGAGTTCGGTTCCGAACAGCTCGAGTCGATGTGCCATGGCGGCGGCGAACTTCGGGCTCGCGGCCGCGCGGAGGTCCGGGGGCAGGTCGCCGTCCAGGTAGAGGAACACCGGGCCGTTGGTCTGTGTGGCGAGTTCGGCCGCGGCGCGCCGGTTGTCGCCGCCGGCGGTGTCGATGGTGGTACCGGTGCCGGGCACATACGTGGCGACATTCCTGGTGCCGGGACGCAGTGAACCGATCATCTCGACGAGACGTCCCTGCGGCGTGTTCACGAAGGTGACGAACTGCCGCTCGACCAGTCCGTCGTCGCCGGCATGGGGGATCGGGGATGTGGGATCGGTTCTCGGTGTCAGCATGTCTCGTAGCGTTCGGGCACGACGGCCCTCGCCGCGGCCGGACTGGATCTCGTCGACGAGCGCGTTGCGGATGTTGATTTCGTTTGCCTGGATTCGCAGATCGAAGGGGACGCCCGGAAGGTTGCCCAGCACATGCGGATTCGCCTGTATGAGGCGGCGTGTGTCGTCGGGCGGCATCGCGTCGAGAACGGTGCGGATCTGGGCAGGCGTGAGGCTTTCCAGCGTGCGCACCGCGGCGTCGGCGTCCATGGTCCGGCCGCCGGGCAGGGTGACGTCGGGTTGGCCGTCGATCATGGACGCCAGATCTGCGGCGAAGTCGTCGAGTCGGGAGCCGTAGCGTTCGTCGAGGGCATCGATCGTGGTGAGTCCCGACTCGATGGTGTCGGTGACCTCGGCGGCAGTCGGGGCGCGAACCGGATCGGGGTGGGTGACGGTCCCGTCGTCGGCGACATCGAATCCGGACGACCTCGCCGCATCCACGATCCGGAGCACGTGGTCCCGGGCGTAGGACAGGTTCGTCCCCGCGTCGGAGGCCTCGTCGGCGATCATCTGGAGCACGTTCCGGACCTCGCTGCCGTGGTCGTGCTCCTGCCAGATCTTCCGATGCGCGGCGTCGTGGGTTCGGCCGAGCCAGGATCGTGCGGACTCGAAAGCCCGCACGGCTCGGCCGATTCCGGTGTCCAGGGCTTCGGCGGCGGTGGCGGCTGCTGATCCGGCGTCGACCAGGGTCTGCGGATTCCAGGTGCGCAGCGCCGAGATCGTCGGACGCATCAGCGCTCCCGCAGGGAGTCGAACTTCGAGGCCGATCGGGAGTCGGTCGCGAGCGTCGTCGACACGAAGGTGTCCAGGAGTTCGCCCATCGTGGTCAGGCGGTGGCCGATGGACTCGACGGCGCGTCGCGCGGGGTCGGCGGTGTCGCGTAGTGCACGCGCCACCCGGCTTGACGCGCCGTGGGCGTCGCCGATGGTTCGGACGCCGAGGGCTCCGGTGTCGATCGCGTGGATGGCGATGCCGTTGGCGCGCCACGACGTGACGATTTCCTCGATCTCGGACGGGGAGACCCCGAAAGTGTCCTCCTCCGTGCGGGTTCCGCGGTCCGGCCAGGGAAACCGAAGGGGGAGTGATGGATTGGGGAGCGGGCGTGTCATGATCCTCCGTGCCGGGATACTCGAGGATTGCGGCCACCCGGAGAGGTGGCGCGATTCTTGGACGCGCGGCGCGCCTGGCCGGTTCCGAAATGTGTTTCGCCGCGGAAGTGTCCGCGGGCTACGTTGGGACACTCAGCCACACGGTACAGGGGAGGCACCGATGCCGCAGCAGGCCTGGCGTACAAGAGCGGAGCGGCCCGACGACGTCGCGCGTGTCCACGAGATCAATGTCGATGCCTTCGAGAGGTCGGAGGAGGCCGAGCTGGTCGACGCACTCCGCGCCGACGCGGCGTGGATCGACGGGCTGTCCGTGGTCTCCGTCGACGCCGACGACCGACCGGTCGGCTACGCGCTGCTGACTCGCTGCCACATCGACGACACTCCGGCACTCGGCCTCGCACCGTGCGCGGTGGTCACGGCACAGCAGCGCACGGGCGCCGGTTCGGCCGCGATCATCGCCGCCCTCGACGCGGCGAGGGTGCTGGAGGAGAGCACCGTCGTCGTCCTCGGTCACGCCGATTACTACCCGCGCTTCGGCTTCGGTCGAGCCGTCGACCACGGCGTCCGCCTGAGCATCGAGGTGCCCGAAGACGCGCTGATGGTGCTCAGCCTCGACGGGACCGACATCCCGTCCGGGACGGTCCGCTACGCGGCGCCGTTCGGCATCTGATGCCGTTCTCACGGTGCCCCCGGCAGGACTCGAACCTGCGACCTAGGGATTAGAAGGCCCTTGCTCTATCCACCTGAGCTACGGAGGCTGACCGGCGCTGTCGTGACAAAAAGGGCACTGGGCGTCGGGCACATGGAGTTTACACATGGCGCCGGCGCCGCCACCGGCGTGCCGGGCCCATCGAAACGATGTCGCACGCGACATCAATGCGGTTCCGCGACGTCGGCCGAGGTCGCGCATCCGGATCGAGGTCGCACGCGACTTCGATCGGGTTGGGCAGGTCGCCGATGTGCCGCACACCACGGTGTCACCAGGTCGGACGGTGTGTCGTCGACGCGCGGACCTACAGTTGTGGAATGACCCGCACGTCGACGTCCGCCTCGCCGGATCAGAATCGCGACGCGATGAACGAACCGCGCGGCGTCGTCTCCGCGGTCCTCTGGGCGTCGGGATGGCTCGCCGCGATCGTGGCCGTCGCCGTCACCGCCGTGTCCGCGTCCACCGCGCTCAAGCTGACCGGCGTCCCGGACCCGGGCCCGCTCACGACCTACGGTCTGCCGGCGCTCACGGCCATCGGTGAGTTCGCCGCCGCGATCGCCCTCGGCTGTGCGGTGTTCGCCGCGTTCTTCGTGCCGCCGCAGTCCGACAACGTGCTCGACGTCGGCGGCTACCGCGCCATCCGGATAGCGGCGTCGTCCGCGCTCGTGTGGTCGGTGTGCGCGTTGCTGCTGATGCCGCTGTCGGCGTCGGAGGTCAGTGGTTCGCCGCTGTCGGAGGCGATCAAACCGGTCAACCTGATGAATGCGTACGGCCAGGTCGCCGAGGTGCGCACCTGGTTCTGGACGGCGGTGTTCGCGCTGGTCGCCGCGATCATCGCGCGGATGGTCCTCAAGTGGGGGCCGACGGTCGCGGTCATCGCGTTCACGATCTTCAGCCTCATGCCGTCCGCGCTGGCCGGGCACTCGTCGTCCGGCGGCAACCACGACATCGCCACCAACAGCCTCATCCTGCACCTGATCGGCGCGACCCTCTGGCTGGGCGGACTCGCGGCCGTCGTGGTCTACTCGCTCGCCTCCGGTCGATGGCGGGCACTGGCCGTTCGGCGCTTCTCTCGCGTGGCCTTCTGGTGCATCATCGTCGTCGGCCTCAGCGGCGTGATCAACGCCTTGGTGCGGGTACCCCTCGATCAGCTGTTCTCCGACACCTACGGCCGCCTCGTCATCGCCAAGGTGGTCGCCCTGGCCGTCCTCGGTGCGCTCGGTGCATGGCATCGGCGCGTGACCATCGCCCAACTCGAATCCGAGGAACGGCCGTCGCTGTTCGTGCGGTTCGGGCTCGTCGAGCTGGCCGTGTTCGCGGCCACCTTCGGCCTCGCGGTCGGCCTGAGCCGGACCCCGCCGCCGGCCCTCGACACGGCGAACGTCTCCCCGGTCGAGAACACCATCGGCTACGACATCGACGGTCCGCCGACCTTCGTCCGCTTCCTCACCGAGTGGCGGTTCGATCTCATCTTCGGTCTCGCCGCGATCGTCCTGGCGGTCGTCTACCTCCGTGGTGTCGTGCGGCTGAAGCGCCGCGGTGACGACTGGCCGATCGGGCGCACCTTCGCGTGGCTCCTGGGATGTCTGCTGCTGCTCCTGGCGACCTCGTCGGGCCTCGGCCGATACGCCCCCGCGATGTTCAGCGTCCACATGATCGCCCACATGCTGATGTCGATGATGATCCCCGTGCTGCTGGTGCTGGGCGGTCCGGTGACCCTCGCGCTGCGCGCACTGCCACCCGCCGGCCGCGGCAACCCGCCCGGGCCGCGCGAGTGGATTCAGGCCGGTGTGCACTCGGGGCCGTCGCGCTTCCTGACGCACCCGCTGATCGCGGCCATCATGTTCGTCGGCAGCTTCTACATCCTCTACCTCGGCGGCCTGTACGAGTCGGTGGTGCAGTACCACGCGGCACACCTGCTGATGAACCTGCACTTCCTGCTCAGCGGCTACCTGTTCTACTGGCTGGTCATCGGCATCGACCCCGCTCCGCGTCAGGTGAAACCGGTGGCGAAACTGGGGATCGTGCTGGGCTCGTTGCCCTTCCATGCCTTCTTCGGTGTGGCCCTGATGATGACCACGGCAGTCATCGCCGAGAGCTACTATCGCGGGCTCAATCTGCCGTGGACCTACAACCTGTTCGACGATCAGCGTGCCGGTGGCGGAATCGCCTGGGCTGCAGGCGAGATCCCGCTCGTCGTCATCATGCTGGCCCTACTGGTCCAATGGCAGCGCAGCGACACCCGCCAGGCAAAACGCTATGACCGCAATGCGGTCCGCGACCACGACGCCGAGCTCGAGAACTACAACGACATGCTCAAGGAGCTCAACAAGCGCGGCTGACCTGCAACCGGGACTCAGTTCGACCCCGTCGACACCACGCAGACCGACGCCCCGGCCTGGATCAGGGCGGCGACGTGGAGCGGATCGAAGCCGAGGCCGGCCGCGGAGGAACCGGTCGCGGCGACCAGCTCCGGCGGGCAACGGAGGCTTCGCGCAAATCCTCTCGAGGCGGCCAGTTCGTCGACGATGGCCACGTTGAACTCGTTGATCGCCGCCCGGACCGGACCGAGATCCGGAGTGGCGGGCGGGGCCGTTCGTCCCGGTAGTCCCCACTGGGCGAACAGCCCGCGCTGCACGGTCTTGCTCGCCTCGATCTGGTCGCGGAACACGCCGCGTACGTAGGCGGGCTCGAGGCCGCGGTCGACGGCCAGCTGCGACACGGTGTTGAGGACGACCTGCTCGCGCGCGGGATCGTCGATGGCCGCGCCTGATGCCCACTTCGTCGCGGCCACCGTGTCGGCCAGGGCGAGGCGGCCGGCGATCGCGTCGGTCAGGCCCGTCAACGGCGGCTGCGCCGCCGGTGCCGCGACGGCGAGGGGCTGCGCCGAATAGGTCGGTGACACCAACACCACTGCCGCGATCAGACCGGCCAGGAACACTCGCATCCGCATTCCGGGATTCTATGGGCAGGCGCGCCAGGTGTACCCGCGATCTGTGGGTAACCCAGAGGAGTTCTCCACAGCCCCATCGCGTCGCCGTCTCCGGTGTACGCCGGGAGAGATGCTGGTGCGGCCACACTTCCCGTGGCCGACACCAGTAGGAGACGACCATGTTTGAGACGTACACGACCGTCATCGGAACCGTTGTGTCCGAGCCCCGCCGACGCCAGACGACCACCGGCGAGGACGTGATCTCGTTCCGCGTTGCCTGCACCTCGCGCCGTATCGACAAGCGCACCGGCGAATGGATGGACGGGCCAACGCTGTATCTGACGGTGAGCTGCTGGCGTCGCCTGCTTGCCGGCGTCGGACTGGCCATCGCGAAGGGCCGGCCGGTCATGGCCCACGGCCAGATCAAGACCAACGAGTATCCCGCGGCCGACGGGTCACGCCGATCGGATCTCGAGATGACCGCCGTCGCGGTAGGCCTCGACCTGAGCCGGTGCATCGTCACCTACCGCGGGACGCCGTCGTCGGAACGCGGCGTCGCCGTCGGCGTGCCGCTGACAGACGAGAAATCGGTCACCAGCGAGACGGCCCCGTCTGCGGCGTAAGGCATCGTGCCGACGCCCGACGGCGAAACGAGGTCGCACGCGAACTCGATCCGGCCACGCGACTCCGGCCGAGGTCGTCAGGCCTGATCGACGTCGCGCGCGACTTCACTCCGGGCGATTCGGCTCGGCCGTCGCCCGTCGGCGGGGTCCGCGGAGTCGGTGACTAGACTGGGTTGCTGTTGTGCCACGAGGGCCCACCTCCACTGTGCTCACGCCATTCGATGCGGGGGATTTGCGGGAGGGGCCGCGGCAGATGAGCCAATAATCGCTGGTAGAGAGGCTAAGACATGGCAGAGTTCATATATACGATGAAGAAGGTGCGCAAGGCGCACGGCGACAAGGTCATCCTCGACGACGTCACCATGTCCTTCTACCCGGGCGCCAAGATCGGCGTCGTCGGTCCCAACGGCGCGGGTAAGTCGTCGATCCTGAAGATCATGGCCGGCCTCGACCAGCCGTCGAACGGCGAGGCCTTCCTCGACCCCGAGGCCACCGTCGGCATCCTGCTCCAGGAGCCGCCCCTCAACGAGGAGAAGACGGTCAAGGAGAACGTCGAAGAGGGCATGGGCGAGATCAAGGTGAAGCTCGACCGCTTCAACGAGATCGCCGAACAGCTCGCCACCGACTACTCCGACGAGCTGATGGAGGAGATGGGCAAACTCCAGGAAGACCTGGACAACAACGACGCCTGGGACCTCGATTCGCAGCTCGAACAGGCGATGGACGCCCTGCGCTGCCCGCCCGCCGACTCGCCGGTCACCCACCTCTCCGGTGGCGAGCGCCGTCGCGTCGCACTGTGCAAGCTGCTGCTGCAGAAGCCCGACCTGCTGCTGCTCGACGAGCCCACCAACCACCTCGACGCCGAGAGCGTGCTGTGGCTCGAGCAGTTCCTCGCGAGCTACCCGGGCGCCGTCCTCGCCGTGACCCACGACCGGTACTTCCTCGATCACGTCGCGCAGTGGATCTGTGAGGTCGACCGCGGCAAGCTGCACCCCTACGAGGGCAACTACTCCACCTACCTGGAGAAGAAGGCCGAGCGTCTCGAGGTCCAGGGCAAGAAGGACCAGAAGCTCCAGAAGCGCCTCAAGGAAGAACTGGCCTGGGTGCGGTCGGGTGCCAAGGCCCGCCAGACCAAGAACAAGGCCCGTCTGGCCCGCTACGAGGAGATGGCCGCGGAGGCCGAGAAGACCCGCAAGCTCGACTTCGAGGAGATCCAGATCCCCACCCCGCCGCGTCTGGGCGACGTGGTGGTCGAGGTCTCCCACCTCGACAAGGGTTTCGAGGGTCGCGTCCTGATCAAGGATCTGTCGTTCACCCTGCCGCGTAACGGCATCGTCGGCGTGATCGGCCCCAACGGCGTCGGTAAGACGACCCTGTTCAAGACCATCGTCGGTCTCGAGCAGCCGGACTCGGGCACCGTGAAGGTCGGCGAGACGGTCAAGCTGAGCTACGTCGACCAGTCCCGCGCCAACATCGACCCGAAGAAGACGGTGTGGGAGGTCGTCTCCGACGGACTCGACTACATCGAGGTCGGGCAGAACGAGATGCCGTCCCGCGCCTACGTGAGCGCCTTCGGCTTCAAGGGACCGGATCAGCAGAAGCGCGCGGAGGTCCTCTCCGGTGGTGAGCGCAACCGCCTGAACCTCGCGCTCACGCTGAAAGAGGGCGGCAACCTGATCCTCCTCGACGAGCCGACCAACGACCTCGACGTCGAAACCCTGGGATCGTTGGAGAACGCCCTCGAGAACTTCCCCGGCTGCGCCGTGGTCATCAGCCACGACCGCTGGTTCCTCGACCGCACCTGTACCCACATCCTGGCGTGGGAGGGCAACGTCGAGGAAGGGCAGTGGTTCTGGTTCGAGGGCAACTTCGAGGCGTATGAGGCCAACAAGATCGAGCGCCTCGGCGCCGACGCGGCCCGCCCGCATCGGGTGACGCACCGCAAACTCACCCGCGACTAATCCCATCCCCGTCCGGTACGGGTGACTAGCATCGGCGATGTGACGTCACTCGTGCCGGACGCGGTGAACCACTACTTCAGGTCCCGGGCCGATGGCTCGGCGACCGACAGCGCCGCCGAGCAGGTGGTGCGTCACCTTGACGTCGCAACCCGGCGCGACCCCGGTCAGGCACTCGTCGAGGTGGTCATCGACGAGGGCGGCGCGGTCGAGATCGTCGTCGTCAACGACGACATGCCGATGCTGGTGGAGGCGGTCCTGGCGACCGTCGAGGCGCATGACCTCACGATCGGCCGCATGGACCATCCGGTGATGCCGGTGCAACGCGACTCCGGCGGCCGGCTCGAGGCGATCGACGACGTACCCGGTGCCGGCTGGGAGTCCTGGATCTTCGTCGGCGGCCTCGCCGGTCATCCCGGCATCGACCCGCAGGAACTCCGTTCGCATCTCCTCGAGGTCGTGTCCCGGGTGGGCGACGTCGACCACGACTCCGCCCGGATGCGGTCGCGGATGACGTCGTGCGCCACCGATCTGTCCGTGGCACCGCTGCGCGAGTCGACCGGCATCGGCAACACCGATCGCCACGAGTACGCCAAACTCCTCGAGTGGTTCGCCGGGAACCACTTCCATCCCCTCGGGTACACCCGCGTGGGCAACGACGGAACCGGTGAGGGTGACGAACGGCTCGGTGTCTGGCGCACCGACTCGATCAACCGGGACTTCCCGTCGGTCACCGCGCGACCGCTGCTCCCGCGAGCGAGCCGCGTATTCGTCGCCACCGGCATCCAACGGTCGAATTTTCCTGTACTGCTTCAGGTCCCGGCCTTCGACTCGCACGGCGACCACGACGGCGAGCACCGCTTCCTCGGCACGCTGACCTCCTCCGGCCTGCATCAGACCGTGCTCGACGTCCCGGTGCTGCGCACCAAGGTGCACGACGTCCTCGCGCGAGCCGGGGTCGACGAGGACTCCTTCGCCGGCCAGTCGATGATCGAGCTGCTGCAGAACTATCCGCTGGTGGAGATGTTCGCCTCCACCACCGGAGAACTCACCCGACGCGTCACCGAGATGCTCGACGCCGTCGCGACCCGGTCATTGCGCCTGTTCGTGCGTACCAATCTCGACGGGAAGACCGCGATCGCCCTCATCTATCTGCCCCGCGACCGGTACAACACGCAGAGTCGGCTCGCCCTCGAACATGCGCTGATGGGCGAGTTACACGGCAGCGCACTGGAATACACGGCCCGGGTGAGCGAGATGCCGCTCGCGCTCCTGCAGGTGCTGGTCTGCATCGACCCGGCCACCGCATCCGGGCTCGGCTCGGTCGACACCGGGTCACCGGCACACGCCCGGATGCAGGCGGCGCTCGCGGCGGCCATCCGCAGCTGGGACGAACGCATCCGTGAACTCGCCGCGAACATCGGCGACCGCCTGGACTCACTGGACGGTGGTCCCGAACTCCTTCTGCGACAGCTGCCCTCGCTGTCCGACGACTACAAGGAACTCCGTGAACCGCAGGATGCCGTCGAGGACCTGATCCGGGTCGTCGCCCTCGAGCCGGGAGCCCTCGAGGTGACACTCGACGCCACCGAGGAGCGCGGGCCGGGCGGCCACGCCCGTTGGCGGTTCACCCTCTACCTGTGCGGGGCGTCGGCGACCCTCACCGACGTCCTGCCGGTGCTGCACAGCCTCGGACTCGACGCCCTCGAAGAACATCCGTACGAGATCCGCCGCGCCGACGACACCGTCTGCTGGGCCTACGAGTTCATCGTGCAGCTGGCCGCCGGGATGTCGGTCGACCTCGACCACATCGACGACCTCGAGGACCGTTTCACCGAGGGCTTCCGTCAGATCTGGCTCGCCGCGGCAGACGTCGACGACTACAACGAACTGATCATCCGATGCGGACTCCAGTGGCGGTCGGCCGCGATGCTGCGCGCCTACGGTCAGTACCTGCGGCAATGCGGATTCTCGTACAGCACAGCCCATGTCGCGAACGTGCTGGGCCGCCATCTGCAGATCACCCGCGGTCTCGTCGACTTGTTCGTGGCCTCCTTCGATCCGTCGGCCGCCGATCCCGAACGCCGGGAGAGTGTGAGTGAGCGGCTCCACGCCGACATCGGCACGGTGCTGAGCCTCGACGCCGACCGGATCGTGTCCGCGTTCGCCGCGGTCATGACCGCGACGTCACGGACCAACTACTTCGTCCGGGTCGGTGGTCGGGATGGTGAATACTGCCCGGTCATCTCGTTCAAGCTGCGGCCCCGGGAGATCCCGCAGACCCCCGAGCCCCGACCGCTGCACGAGATCTTCGTGTATTCGCCCCGCGTCGAAGGTGTCCACCTGCGGTTCGGTGCGGTGGCTCGCGGCGGGCTGCGCTGGTCGGACCGCAAGGAGGACTTCCGCACCGAGATCCTCGGCCTGGTGAAGGCCCAGGCGGTGAAGAACGCCGTCATCGTCCCGCTCGGCGCGAAGGGCGGCTTCATCGTCAAACGGCCGCCCGCGCCGACCGGGGACCCCGGAGCAGACCGGGATGCGCACCGCGAGGAGGGGATTACCTGCTACCGGCAGTTCATCGCGGGCCTGCTCGACATTACCGACAACATCGATCGCACGACCGGGGAGATCATCCCGGCGCGGGACGTGGTGCGGCTCGACTCCGACGACACCTACCTGGTCGTGGCCGCCGACAAGGGCACCGCGGCGTTCTCCGACATCGCCAACGAGGTGTCGAAGTCCTACGACTTCTGGCTCGGCGACGCGTTCGCCTCCGGCGGTTCGGCCGGCTATGACCACAAGGCCATGGGCATCACCGCGCGCGGTGCCTGGGAGTCGGTGAAACGGCACTTCCGCGAGATGGACGTCGACACCCAGTCGCAGGACTTCACCGTCGCCGGGATCGGCGACATGTCCGGTGACGTCTTCGGCAACGGGATGCTGCTCAGCGAGCACATCAGGCTCGTGGCGGCCTTCGACCACCGGCACATCTTCATCGACCCGGACCCGGTCGCGGATCGGTCATACGCCGAGCGGCGCCGACTGTTCGAGCTGCCGCGGTCATCGTGGGCCGACTACGACGCTGACCTGATCAGCGCGGGTGGCGGCGTGTGGTCTCGTGACCGCAAGTCCATCCCGGTCAGCGCGGAGATGGCGGCCGCGCTCGGCATCGACGAGGGTGTCGCCGAGCTCTCGCCACCGGATCTGATCAGGGCGGTCCTGCTCGCGCCGGTCGACCTGCTGTGGAACGGCGGGATCGGCACCTACGTCAAGGCGTCGACCGAATCGCACGGGGAGGTCGGCGACAAGTCGAACGACGCGATCCGTGTCGACGGAGACCAGGTGCGCGCCAAGGTGATCGGGGAGGGCGGCAACCTCGGGGTCACCGAACGCGGGCGGATCGAGTTCGACCTCGCGGGCGGCCGGATCAACACCGACGCACTCGACAACTCGGCGGGCGTCGACTGCTCGGACCACGAGGTGAACATCAAGATCCTGCTCGACTCGGCGGTGTCGACCGGTGTACTCGAACCCGGCGATCGCGATCCGCTGCTCGAATCGATGACCGAGGATGTCGCCGATCTCGTTCTCGCCGACAACATCTCACAGAACGCCGAGCTCGGTTTCTGCCGCACCTTCGAACTCAAGCGGGTGGAGGTGCACGCCCGGATGCTCGACAAACTCTCGCGGGAGCGCGGCATCGACCTCCGGCTCGAGGCGCTCCCGGAACCGCGTGAGTTGCGCAAGCGATTCGACGGGGAGCTGCACCGGGGTCTCACCTCACCCGAATTCGCCACGCTCATGGCCCACGTCAAGCTCGAGGCGAAGTCGGATCTCCTCGCGAGCGACCTGCCCGACAACGACGTGTTCGCACAACGGGTGGCCCGGTACTTCCCGGAGGCCTTGCGCGAGAAGTGCGATGACGCCATCGCCGGTCACCGGCTACGACGCCAGATCGTGGCGACGACCCTGGTCAACGACGTCATCGCGCACGCCGGGATGACGCACCTGTTTCGCTTGGGCGAGGGCAGCGGCTGCACCACGGAGGAAGGTGTCCGCGCCTACGTCGTGTCCAACGAGATCTTCGGGATGTCCGACGTCTTCGAACGCATCCGGCATTCCCCGGCGCCGGTCGAGGTCGTCGACGAGATGATGCTCTACGCCCGGCGGTTGGTGTTCCGGGCGTCGCGGTGGCTCCTCGCCTTCCGGCCCCAGCCCCTCGCCATGGCCGCCGAGGTCACCCGCTACACCGGCCGTGTCACGCGGCTGTCGGACGTGGCCGGAGCCTGGTTCGGCGAGAGTTCACGACGCGACATCGCCGATCGTGCGCGCACCTACATCGACCAGGGCGTCCCCGAGGACCTCGCGCAGACCGTCGCCGCAAGCCTCCACCGCTTCTGCCTCCTCGACATCATCGACGCCGCCGAGATCGCCGATCGCGCCCCGGAAGAAGCCGGTGAACTCTATTTCGCGGTGATGGAACATTTCGGTCTCGAGGGACTACTCACCGCGGTGTCCACCCTCGATTACGGGGACCGCTGGCATGCGCTCGCCCGACTCGCACTGCGCGACGACATGCACGGTGCGCTGCGGGCTCTGACACTCAAGATCCTGGAGGTCAGCGAGCCCGACGAATCGTCGGCGGACAAGATCGCCGAATGGGAGTCCTCGCATTCCAACCGGCTGAACCGGGTGCGCACCGTGCTGGAGGAGATCGAGGAGACCGGAACGCTCGACCTCGCGACCCTGTCGGTCGCCGCGCGGCAGCTCCGCAGTGTGATCAGATGAGCGGCTTCGCCGCGGTGATCGGATGAGCGGCTTCGCCCACGCCGACCCGATGCCCGGGCCTAGCGTGGGTTCATGACGCGCACGGCACCTCGAATCTGTCCGCTCTGCGAGGCAACCTGCGGGTTGACCCTCGTCATCGACACCCACGGCGGCCCGATGGACGAACACGCCGGGCACCACCGTGAACACGTCAGCGGCGCGCGCGGCGACACCGACGACGTGTTCAGCCACGGCTACATCTGTCCGAAGGGTGCGAGCTTTCCGGAGCTCGACAACGACCCCGACCGTCTCGCGCGCCCACTCGTCAAACGTGACGGACGATTCGTCGAGGTCGATTGGGACGAGGCGCTCGACGTCGCCGTCTCCCGGCTCCGGACGGTCATCGCCGAGCACGGCGGATCGTCGGTCGGTTTCTACCTCGGCAACCCGTCGGCCCACACCATCGCGGGCACGATGTACGCGCCCCTGCTGGCCCGTGCCCTCGGCACCCGCAACGTCTTCAGCGCCGGCACTCTCGACCAGATACCCAAACAGGCCGCGACGGGATACCTCTTCGGTCACGCCGGGACCTTCGCCGTGCCCGACCTCGACCGCACCGACCACCTGGTGATAATCGGGGCGAATCCCGTTGTCTCCAACGGGAGCATGACCACCGCCGCCGACTTCCCCGGCAAGCTGAAAGCCCTGCGGCATCGCGGGGGCCGTCTGACGGTGATCGACCCGGCCCGCACCCGCACCGCCCGGCTCGCCGACACCCACCTGGCACCTCGACCGGGTACCGACGCCGCGCTGCTGGCCGGCGTCGTCACCTGCCTGTTCGACGAGGGGCTGGTCGTCGACGACCTCGGCGGTATCGGGCAGTACGTGCAGGGCGTCGACGAATTACGCAGGGAGATCAGTGATCTCACACCCGAGCGGGTCGCATCGTACTGCGATGTACCGGCGGAGGACATCCGCGGGCTCGCCCGTGCGATCGCAGCATCGCCGTCGGCAGCGGTCTACGGGCGTCTGGGCACCACGGCGGTCGAGTTCGGCACGCTCGGGAGCTGGCTCATCGACGTGGTGAACATCCTGACCGGCAACCTCGACCGCCCGGGCGGTGTCATGTTCCCGACGGCGCCGACCGCGCCGGCACCCCGCCCGCCGGGACCGGGGCGGGGTTTCCGGACCGGTCGCTGGCGCAGCCGGGTGTCGGGGCATCCCGAGGTGGCGGGGGAGCTGCCCGCGGTCGCGATGGCCGAGGAGTTCGAGACCCCCGGTGACGGGAGGCTGCGGGCGTTGGTCACGCTCGCCGGCAACCCCGTGCTGTCCGCGCCCAACGGCGGCCGGCTCGCCACCGCACTCGGCTCCGCCGACGTCGTCGTGTGCGTCGACCCGTACCTGAACGAGACCACCCGGCACGCCGACGTCATCCTGCCGCCGCCGCGGCCCTCGCAGAGTCCGCACTACGACGCGATCCTCAACAATCTGGCCGTGCAGGCCACCGCGCGCTACTCGCAGCCGGTGCTGCCGCTTCCCGACGGCCGGCCCGACGAGGCCGAGATCGTCTGTCGCCTGATCCTGGGCCTCTCCGGGGTGGGCGTCGACGCCGATCCCGGTCTCGTCGACGAGCAGGTCATCGCCGCCACCCTGGCCAAGGAGGTGACCGATCCGCATTCGCCGGTGGCCGGCCGTGAGGTGGCGTCGCTCGTGGCGATGCTTCCCGAAGCCCCGGGCCATCAGCGCCGCCTCGACATGATGATGCGCATCGGCGCCCACGGCGACGCCTTCGGCGCCCGGGAGGGGCTGACGTTCGCCGACGTCCTGGCAGCTCCGCACGGCATCGACCTCGGACCCATGCGGCCGCGCCTGCCCGGGATTCTCCGCACCGCGTCGGGGAAGGTCGAGCTGGCGCCGGACCCGCTGATCGGCGACCTCGCCCGCCTCCGCGCCGCCGTCGACACCGAACAGGACCCCGACGATCAGGCCGCACTGCTCCTCGTCGGTCGCCGGCACCTGCGCTCCAACAACAGCTGGATGCACAACCTGCCCGCGCTCACCGGCGGCACCAACCGGTGCACCCTGCAGATCCATCCGGACGATGCGATGCGACTGGGCATCGACGGGCTCGCGACGGTTCGCGGCGCAGGCGGATCACTGACCGTCCCGGTCGAGGTCACCGCGGACATCAAACCCGGCGTCGCGTCGATCCCACACGGTTGGGGCCACGACGACGCCGAATCCCGACTCCACGTGGCAGCCGCCGAACCGGGCGTCAACGTGAACGCCCTCAACGACGGGACGCGGCTCGATCCGCTCTCGGGGACGGCCGTCCTCAACGGCCTGCGGGTCGAGATCGGCCCGGCCTGAGCCCGCCGCGGTGTCCCGTGCGTAGGGTTGGAGTCCGCGACGCCCGGCTGCGTCGTTCAGGAGATTCCGATCGAACAGGGGATGTGAGCACGTGCTCAACGAGGACGCGGGGATCGCGACGGCCGCCGGCTACGTGGTGAAGGTCCCGGTGCGATGGTCGGACATGGACGTGTACCAGCACATCAACCACGCCAGGATGGTCACGCTCCTCGAGGAGGCGCGCATCCCGTGGCTGTTCCTCGACGGCCGGCCCACCGCGCCGCTGCGCGACGGCTGCCTCGTGGCCGACCTGCACGTGAAGTACCAGGCGCAGCTGCGGCACTCGGAGGGGCCGATCGAGGTCACCATGTACGTCGAGCGACTGCGTGCCGTCGACTTCACCGTCGGCTACGAGGTCCGTGCGGCCGGTGCCGATCCCGCATCGAAACCGGCCGTCGTCGCCAGCACCCAACTCGTCGCCTTCGACGTCGCGGGACAGCGCATCGCCCGCCTCAGCCCGGAGCAGAAGGACTACCTGAACTCCTTCCGCCGCTCCGACGACACGTCCGCGAACCCACGCTGATGGAACGGTTCATCCAGATCGCGGAGTCGGATCGGTCCAACGCGTCGGCGTTCCTCGCGCATGCCGGCCGACTCGACGACGCCGCCGTGGTCCGTGTCGTCGCACGCTCCGACGGCCTCATCGCGCTCTGGACGCACACCGGCTTCGAGGTGCTCGCGACCCGTGCGGTCTCGGGACGGGTGGCGCCGGCCGACCTGGTCTGCGACGCCGCGTCGCTGCACTCGGCGCTCGCCGCCGCCCCCGCAGGCGCGCAGATCGATCCCGGGTTCTCCCTCGACTCCGCTTGGCGTGGAGCGCTTCCCGCGACGGTCGGCTACCGGCACGTCGACGACGTGCCCGCGCGCAGCGTGGTCGGCCTGGCTCGTGACGGTGCCCGCGTGGCGCGCGACGAGGGGAGTGCCCATGGACCCGCCACGGGGTTGCTCGACCAGGACGTGCTGGAGGTCTCGACCGAGGACGGCGCGCTGCGTGCGGCGATCACCATGCGGTCGCTCTTCGCCCTGACCGGGATGGGGTTCATCCGCGACCGCGACGGGCGTGCGGTCACCGAGACCTCACCCGTCGACGACATCGACGTCGCCGAGCCGGTCCGAATCCGCTTGTCGGCGGCCTGGATCCGGATTGACGCCCGGTACGGCTCGGTGTACCAGCGTCGTCATCGGGACCTGTCGGTGACGGTCCTCTAGGCCGGTTCGCTAGACCAGCCAGGCGGCGGCGTCGGGCGCCAGCATGCCGTCGACCAGCGGCGAACTGATCAGCAGCAGCTCGCCCGGCGGTAGCGGAACCGGGACGTCGCCCGCATTCAGGGCGCAGATCAGGAACCCCTCGGACCGCCGGAATGCCAGGCATCCCTCCGGCGATTCGTACCAGTCGATCGAGTCGCCGGCGAATTCCGGCCGGTTGTAACGCAATTCGATGGCCGCCCGGTACAGCGACAGCATCGAGCCCACGTCCTCGAGTTGCGCCTCCGCGGTCAGCGATCGCCACGACTCCGGCATCGGCAGCCAGGTGTCGGCCGATGTGCTGAAGCCGAACGGGGCTCGGTGCCCTGCCACGGCAACGGGACCCGGCATCCGTCGCGGCCGCGTTCGGTGTGACCCGACCTCTCCCACACCGGATCCTGGAGGACTTCCTCGGGCAGATCGTCGACGTTGGGCAGCCCGAGTTCGGAACCGTTGTAGAGGAATATCGATCCGGGCAGGGCCATCTCGACGACGAGCATCGCCCGCGCACGACGCGTCCCGCGTGCGAGATCGGGTTCGCCGGTCTCCGGGTCGACGGGGCGTAGCGCGTGACCTCTCGTTCGACGTCGTGGTTGGACAAGGTCCACGTGGGCGTCCCCGACACCGACAGCACCGCGTCGAGGGAGTTCTCGATGGCCTCCCGGATCGCCTCGGGCTCGAAGGGGCCTTGGCGAGACGGAAGTTGAAACCGAGGTGCAGTTCGTCGGGGCGTAGGTACTCGGCGAACCGTTCGTTGTCGTTCACCCAGATCTCGCCGACGTTCGCCGCACCGGGGTATTCGTCGAGGACCTTGCGGATCTTGCGGTGGATGTCGTGCACCGCATAGTTGTTGAACCGCGGATCGTCGTCGTCGTTGCTGAGCAGCGCGGTGTTGGTCAGATCCATGTCCGGCAGATCCGCGGGCTTGGCCATCCCGTGCGCGACGTCGATCCGGAAACCGTCGACCCCGCGATCCAGCCAGAACCGCAGCGTCTTCTCGAGATCGTCGAAGACCTCGGGGTTCTCCCAGTTCAGGTCGGGCTGTTCGGCGGCGAAGATGTGCAGGTACCACTGACCGGGACTGCCGTCGGCCTCGGTGACACGGGTCCACGACGGACCGCCGAAGATGCTGTGCCAGTTGTTCGGTGGCTCGTCGCCGTTCTCTCCGCGACCGTCACGGAAGATGTAGCGGTCGCGTTCCGGACTGCCCGGACCGGCGGCCAGCGCGGCCTGGAACCACTCGTGCCGATCGCTCGTGTGGTTGGGGACGAGGTCCATGGTGACGCGGATCTCGCGCTCGTGGGCCTCGGCGATGAGGGCGTCGAAGGTCGCCAGATCGCCGAACAGCGGATCGATGTCGCGCGGATCGGACACGTCGTATCCGTGATCGGCCATCGGCGAGGTCATGATGGGGCTCAACCAGATCGCGTCGATGCCGAGCAGTTCGAGATACCCCAGTTTGCCGATGACGCCGGCGAGGTCGCCGACGCCGTCACCGTTCGCGTCGCAGAACGACCGCGGATAGATCTGGTAGAAGACCGCGGACTTCCACCAGGTGGTGTCGGTCGGATCCAGCTGCGGTACAACGACGGTCACCGGTTCCTCCGGTGCGTCCACGATTTCCGCGGACTCGGCGTCCGGATCGAGTTCGGCGGCGGCCTCGGCTTCGATGGCCTCGTCGTCGAGGGCCTCGGGATCGGTTGTCGCGGGATCGATCACCTCGGGATCGCCGACGGCCGGCGCATCGTCGGAGTGTGCACCGTCGGCCTGACCCCCGTCAGATGGCTCGGCGGGGACAACATCTGGTGTCTCGTCGCTCACCGTGGTCATTCTGCCTTACCTGTGTTTTAGGCGAGAAATCCAGGTCAATCGGCGTGTCGATGGTGCGGGTGGCGAAAGGCGAAAGGTTTAGCCCGCTATCAGACCGGCGAGTTCATCATCGACTGGGCGGCCATCTCCATGTAGTCGACGAGCGCCTGCCGATGCGGCGGGTCGAGGGTCTCGTCGTCGATGGCGGCGATCGCGGTGTGCATGCAGCGCAGCCAGGCGTCGCGCTCGATCGGGCCGACCCGATAGGGGTTGTGGCGCATGCGCAGCCTCGGATGGCCGCGCTCGTCGGAGTAGGTCCGCGGGCCACCCCAGTACTGCTCGAGGAACATCCGGAGGCGTCGTTCGGCCGGCCCGAGATCCTCTTCCGGGTACAGCGGGCGCAGCACCTCGTCCTTGGCCACTTCGGTGTAGAAGACCTCGGTGAGCCGATGGAACGTCTCGGCGCCACCGATCTCCTCGTAGAAGCTCCGCGGGGCCGGGGTGGGGGAGTTGCCGGATTCGCCAGTCACAGCCGCCATTGTCCTCATGACCGCGCGGTGTCTCAATGTGACGTGCCGTCGGTCTCGACGTGACGTGCCGCCTGCCGGGGCCCGGGCAACCGACTTGCGGAGGAGTTTTCCTCCCGCGACGTCGGCGTCCGTGGTGAACTGTGCAGGTCAACCTGTTCACGCAGGCCTGGCGGGAGGTCGAATGACGCACCGGTCACATCACCAGAAGACCGAGGTCACGAGGCTGCACGGCGGTGCGGCCTCGCAGACGGTCGGGTCACGATCGTGGACGCGCCGCCGGGTGCTGCTGCTCAACGCGACCTACGAGCCGCTGAGCGCGGTCACCATCCGCCGCGCCGTCGTCCTGATCCTGCGTGGACGCGCCGACATGGTCCACGCCGACGAGTCCGGGGGAGCGTTCCACTCGGCGGCGACCGCGGTGCCGGTGCCGACGGTGATCCGGCTGCGGAGCTACGTCCGCGTCCCGTACCGCGCGGTGGTGCCGATGACCCGTTCCGCACTGATGCACCGTGACCGGTTCCGCTGCGGGTACTGCGGGAAAGCCGCCACCACCATCGACCACGTCGTGCCGCGCAGTCGGGGTGGCGCACACACGTGGGAGAACTGCGTCGCCTGCTGCGCGTCGTGCAATCACCGCAAGGCCGACCGTCTGCTCAGCGAGTTGGGATGGTCGTTGCGGACCCGGCCGATCGCCCCGAAGGGCCGGCACTGGGGCCTCATCGCCGCGGTCAAGGACATCGATCCGGCGTGGATGCAGTACATCGACGCGGGGGCCGCGTGAGGTGCCGGAGATGCCACTCGAGATGACCTCCGGAATGCGCCCCCACGGGTGTCTACGACGCGCTGTAGGGGTCGATGCACCGGGCGGTGTGATGTGGGCTAGATTGATCACCGATGACCTGTGCCGACAACCGGCCGGGTCCGGCGCGACCATCGAAAGGGTGACATGGACAGCCTGATCGTCCCCATCGGAGTGCCAGTCACGATCGTGACGGTGCTCTTCGTCGTGCTCTGCGTTGTCGCGATGGTGTTCTCCGGCGGGGTCAAGTACCCGAAGGTCAAGGAGTACACCCTCGATCAGCAATGGGAGCATGCACCGCTTCTCTTCAGTGCCACCGACATCGAACCGATGGCACTTCCGCGGCACGCGGAACCCGGCGACGTTGATGGGAGCTCGGCAAGTGGCAAGTGGTGAGGTTTCGCACGCGAACGTGAGTGCAGAGGTTGCGGCCCGCTCGGCCGCCGAACTGCCGATGGGCGCCGTGATCACCAACAGCGGACGCATCTCGGCGGCCCGCTACCCGGGTGACGCGCCGTCGACGCCGCCCTTCAGCCAGAAGGACCTGATCGCACTCGACGACACCCTCAAGGCGGCCAGCGAGAAGGCTCTCGTGCGCTTCTCGGTCTACGTCGGTGACCTCGACGGCGACCTCGACGCCAGCGCGCGCGCCATCCTGGCGAAGGCGCCCGAGCCGGCCCACGGCACGCTCATCGCGGTGTCGCCGAACACCCGTGACGTCGTCATCGTCTCCGGTAGCGAGGTGTCGAGCCGCGTCAACGATCGCGTGGCCGCCCTCGGTGTCACCGCAGCCGTCACCGGCTTCCGTCAGGGCAACCTGATCGACGGTCTGATCGCATCGCTGCGCGTGATGGCCACCGCCGCCGCAGCCGGCTGATCGCCGATACGAGAACCGCAAAGAGGCCGCCCCACCTTCCGGTGGGGCGGCCTCTTTCTCGATTTCCGGGTGCTGATGCAGATCAGCGGTACATGCGGACCAGCGGACAGGTGAACGGGTCGCGATCCCCGAGACCGACCTGGTTGAGGTACCGGATGACGATGCCGTAGGACGCGACCAGCGAGGTCTCGGTGTACTGCACGCCGTGACGCTCGCAGTGGGCACGGACGAGCGGCCGCACCTTGATCAGGTTGGGTCGCGGCATGCTGGGGAACAGATGATGTTCGATCTGGTAGTTGAGCCCTGCCACCAGGTTGTCGCCGAGCGCGATCACCGCTGTCCAGCAGCCGATGAAGGCGAGGACGGTCAGCGCCATGCGGGTGACGTAGAACCCGCGGCGGCGGTCGAGCAGCCCGGAGGCGCGGACCTCCACCGCCAGCTCGGTGTAGGAACTCACGAATTTCGTGGCGCGGGCCGGAACCGACTCGCCGAGAGCTCAGGACCTGGTGGCAGACCCCTCGAGCACCTTCTCGTGAGCGCCTGCCCCGACCGACTCGAGCTCGTCGTCGACCATGTTCGACTCGTCGAACGGGACGCGTCCGGCGAGCACTTCGTCGACCTGGTGCTTGTCCACGGTCTTTGTCCACGACCCGACCAGGAGAGTCGCCACCGCGTTGCCGGAGAAGTTGGTGACCGCACGCGCCTCGGACATGAACCGGTCGATGCCGACGATCACGCCGACGCCTTCGAGCATCTCCGGGCGGTGCGCCTGGAGTCCGGCGGCGAGGGTCGCCAGACCCGCACCGCTGACGCCCGCGGCACCCTTGGACGCGATGATCATGAATGCGAGGAGACCGATCTGCTCACCGACCGACAGCGGGTCGCCCATCGCGTCGGCGATGAAGATCGACGCCATCGTCAGGTAGATCGCGGTGCCGTCCAGGTTGAAGGAGTAGCCGGTGGGCACCACGACACCGACGGTGGTCTTCTCCACACCGAGGTGCTCCATCTTCGCGATCAGTCGCGGCAGCGCCGACTCCGACGACGATGTCGCGAAGATCAGCAGGTACTCGCGGGCGAGGTAGCGGACCAGGCGGAAGATCGAGACGCCGGCGATGGTCCGGAGGAGCACGCCCAGCACGCCGAAGACGAAGACCAGACAGGTGAGGTAGAAGGCGAGCATCAGGGTCAGCAACTGCTGCACGGCCGCCCACCCGGTCTGGCCGACGACGTTCGCGATGGCGCCGAAGGCGCCGATCGGCGCCACCCACAGCACCATCGTCAGGACCTTGAAGACCAGCTTCTGGAAGTAGGAGACCGCGGTCAGGATCGGTTCGCCGGTGCGTCCCATCGCCTGGATGGCGAAACCGACGAGGAGCGCGACAAACAGTGCCTGCAGGACGCTGCCGTCGGTCAGGGCCGAGAGCATGGACTCCGGGATGATGCCCTGGATGAAGTCCATGGTGCCGCCCGCCTCGTGGGCTTCCTTGGCGAGTTCCTCACCCTTGTCCGACAGCGACGAGATGTTCAGGCCCTCACCGGGCTGGATCAGATTGCCGACGACCAGGCCGATGGCGAGCGCGACCGTCGACATGATGAGGAAGTAGACGAACGCCAGGCCGCCGACCTTGCCCACCGTGGCCGCCTTGCGGACCGATCCGATGCCCAACACGATCGTGCAGAAGATGACCGGCGCGATCATCATCTTGATCAGGCTGACGAACATCGTCCCCAGTACGCCGAGCTCCTTGCCGAACTCTGGAGCGACGAGACCGACGACGACGCCGGCGACCACCGCGATGATGACCGCGATGTAGAGCCAGTGCGTGCGGTCCCGTTTGGCCCGCGGCGCCCCGGTCGAGTCGGTCGAGCCGGGCGTCGGGTCGGCTCCATCGCCGGCCGTCTCGTCACCGGCCTTCCGATCTGTGTTCATCGTCAGTTCTCTCCTCGTATACCCGGGACATCGGTGATTAGGATTGTGAATCGGTGCGGTGACCACGGTCACGGTTCTGTTCATTACGTTCACCGACTCCGGGGAACACCCGGAAACGGGGCTTCGGCGAAACACCGGCCCCGAAACACGAATCGAGGCCGAGAGCATGCGGTGGTATCCGCGGACGCTTGCCGGCCAGGTGGCGACACTCGCGCTTGTCGTGGTGGCGGTGGTGGTCGTGGCGGGCAGCGTCCTCGCGGCGATCGACGCGCGTGTCGACGGGGACCGGGCCGCACGCGACGAGGTCACCGCGGTGGCCGTCAGCCTCGCGGACTCGCCGTCCACCGTGGAAGCGCTCACCTCTCCGGACCCGAGTGCCACCCTGCAACCGGTGACCGACCGCATCCGTCGGGACACCGGCGTCGCCTTCATCACGGTTCTCGCTCCGGATCGCACGCGATACACCCACACCGATCCCGCGCTGATCGGCGCCCCCTACATCGGCAGCATCGACGCAGCCCTACGCGGGGAGACGATGACCGAGACCTACACCGGGACCCTCGGCCGGTCCATCCGCACGATCGCGCCGGTCCGGGGTCCCGACGGCCGGGTCATCGGCATGGTCGCGGCGGGGATCACCCAGCGTTCGCTCACGTCGACGTGGCGCGGGGAGCTGCCGCTGATCGCGGTCACCGCGCTTGCCGCCCTGATGACCGCGGCGGCCGGCGTCTGGTGGATTCGCCGGCGCCTGCTGCGGCAGACCGGAGGCCTGGCGCCGGATGACCTACGGCTCATGTACGACCATCACGATGCGGTACTGCGCGCGGTCCGCGAGGGGCTGGTCGTCGTCGAGGACGGGCGGCCGGCTCTGGTGAATGCCGAGGCGCAGCGCCTGCTCGGCATCGGAACCGACACGCCCGCCGACGATCTCCCGGATTTCCTGACCCGTGAGGACGATGCGGTCGTCGACGAGCTCTATGCGGAGGGCGGCCGGGTCCTGCTGGTCAGCCGGTTGCCGGTGTCCGGACGGCGCCGCTCCTCGGTCGTCACGATCCGCGACCGGACCGAATTGGCCGCGGCCATGGGCGAATTGGATTCGATGACCCGATTCGCCGAGGCGCTCCGCTCCCAGGCGCACGAGTCCGCGAACCGGCTCCACACGCTCGTCGCGCTGGTCGAGATGGGGAGGCCCGAGGAGGCGGTCCGGCTGGCGACCACCGAACTCGAACTGTCGCAACACCTCATCGACCGGATGACCCAGGCCGTGGCCGAACCCGCCTTGGTGGCACTGCTCCTCGGCAAGAGCGCGCAGGCGGCCGAACGGGGAATCGCGTTCTCGCTCACCGAGGATTCACAGGTGAGTGACGAGGCCACCCAGATCCTGTCACCGGCCGAGATGATCACCGTCGTGGGCAATCTCGTCGACAACGCCCTCGACGCGTGCGATCCGGACGACCCGTGGGTCGAGGTCGGCGTCGTCGGGGACCACGCCGCGCTCGACATCGTCGTCGCCGACAGCGGTCCCGGCATGGATGCGGACCTGTTCAGCAGGGCGACGGCTCGGGGGTACTCCACCAAGACCGGCGGTGACGAGGCCGGCCGGGGGTTGGGCCTCGCCCTCGTCGCCCAGGTGGTGGAGCGGCATCACGGGACGTTGACCGCGGAGAACACCTACGGTTCGGTCGTTTCGGTGCGGATACGCGCGGTGCCGGCAGTGGTGGGGGTGACGCGGTGATCCGTGTGCTGATCGTGGAGGACGAGTCGGTCATCGCCGAGGCGCACCGCGACTATCTCGGCCGGATCGGCGGATTCGAGGTCGTGGGGGCGGTGACCACCGCCCAGGAGGCGTTGCGCACCGCGCGCACACAGAACGTCGATCTGGTGCTCCTCGACCTCGGTCTGCCCGACGCCCGGGGTACCGACCTCGCCTCCGCGCTGTCCGGGGTGCGGCCGGCCCCCGACGTCATCGCGATCACCGCCCAGCGCGACCTGCAGACGGTGCGCGATGCGATGTCGCGCGGGGTGCTGCTCTACCTGCTCAAACCGTTCACGTTCGCGGCCTTCCGGGAGAAGATCGAACAGTACCTGCGGTACCGGGAGGCGTTGGCGGGTGATGCGGATGCGGTCAGCCAGCGCGACGTCGACCGGGCGCTGGCCGAGCTGCGCTCCGGCGACTCCCGGCGGTCGGCGAAGAAGGGTTCCGCGCCGCACACCGAGGACGCGGTCTGCCGGGCGGTCCGCGACAGCGCCGACGGACTCACCGCGTCGGAGGTGGCCCGCGCACTCGGGTCGTCGCGGGTCACCGCGTGGCGTTACCTGGAGCGGCTCGCCGACGACGGTGTCCTCGATCGCGACACCCAGTACGGTTCGGCCGGCCGGCCGCAGGTGCGGTACCGGTGGCGCCGGCGCTGACCGCCGCCGACACCACCGATACCGCGAATCCTCAGCCCTGCGCGTCGAACTCGCGTGCACGCAGCGAACGCGCCACCCCGTCGCGGCCTTCGGAGATCAGCCGCTTGAGGGCCGGCGGATGGTCACCGGCCAGGAACTCCTCGGCGAGGTCGAGGGCCCGCTGCGTCATCGCACCGCTCGGGTACAGGCCGATGACGACGGTCTGGGCGACCTCACTCGAGCGTCGGGCCCACACCTTCGGCACCGCGTCGAAGTACTTCTCGACGTACGGTTCGAGCAACTCGCCCTGTCCGGGACGTGCGAAGCCCTCGATCATGGTGCGGGTGTAGATGTTCGACAACGAGTCGTCGTCGATCGCCTGCGACCACGCGTCGGCCTTGGCCTCGGGGAGCGGTCGCGACGCGCGTGCGGCGGCGGCCTGGCGGGTGCCGGTGGCGGTGTTGTCGCGCTGCGCCTCGGCGTCGATGATCGGCGTCGAACCCGCATCCGGATCGATCGCGCCGGCGGTCGCCAACGCGCGCACCAGCTTCCAGCGGAGATCGGTGTCCACGGCCAGTCCGTCGAGACCCTGCTCGGCCGGGTCGGCCCCGTCGAGGAGGGCGCGCGCCACATCGGTCTGGTCGTCGTTGAGCTTGCCGGCCAGCCAGGTGTTGACGAAGGCGAGCTGGTGGTCGGAGCCGGCGTCGGCGCCCCGGGCCAGTTCCAGCAGTCGGGCGCTGAACGCGGGCCGGCCGGTCGTGGCCGCCCAGTCGGGATCGGCGTACGACTCGACGGCGGTGGTCGCCTGCATCAGAACACGCTGCACCACACCGATCTCGGTCTCCGACGCGATCCCGCGCTGCACGAGTTCGACGAAGTCGCGGGCGCGCATCTCGGCCTGGCGGGTCATCTCCCAGGCCGCCGACCACACCAGGGTGCGGGGCATCGAGTCGGTGATGTCGCCGATGCGGGCGGTCGCGGTGGCCAGCGACTCGGGGTCGAGCCGGATCGAGGCGTACGTGAGGTCACCGTCGTTGAGCAGCACCAGATCTCCGCGGTTCACGCCGACCAGGCCGGGCACGTCGGTGCGTTCGCCCTCGACGTCGAGTTCGACGCTGTGGGTCTGTTCGATCGCACCCGAGCCGTTGTCGGCGTAGACACCGACGCGGAGCCGGTGCACGCGGGTCTCGCCCGCGCCCGGAGCAGCACCGTCCTGCACGATGGTGAACCGGGTGAACGCACCGGAGGAGTCGACCTCGAAATCGGGACGCATCACGTTGATGCCCGTGGTGCGCAGCCACTGGTCGCCCCAGTCCGACAGATCGCGTCCCGACGACTTCTCCAGTGCGCCCAGCAGATCCGTGAACGTGGCGTTGCCGAACTTGTGGGCGGCGAAGTAGTCGCGCAGACCGGCGAGGAAGTCGTCGACACCGACGTAGGCGACGAGCTGCTTGAGTACCGAGGCGCCCTTGGCGTAGGTGATGCCGTCGAAGTTGACCTCGACGGCGGCGATGTCGGGGATGTCGGCGGCGACCGGGTGGGTCGAGGGCAGCTGATCCTGCCGGTACGCCCACGACTTCTCGACGTTGGCGAAGGTCGTCCAGGCGTTGGTGTACTCGGTGGCCTCCGACTGGCAGAGCACCGAGGCGAAGGTGGCGAAGGACTCGTTGAGCCACAGGTCATCCCACCACTGCATGGTGACCAGGTCGCCGAACCACATGTGCGCCATCTCGTGCAGCACGGTCTCGGCGCGTCGTTCGTAGAGGTACTTGGTGACGCGCGACCGGAAGACGTAGTCCTCCAGGAAGGTCACCGCGCCGGCATTCTCCATCGCGCCGGCGTTGAACTCGGGCACGAAGAGCTGGTCGTACTTGCCGAAGGCGTAAGGGATGCCGAAGTTCTTGTGGTAAAAGGCGAATCCCTGCTTGGTCTCGGTGAAGAGCCGGTCGGCGTCCATGTGCTCGGCGAGCGAGGCGCGGCAGTAGATGCCCAGCGGGATGTCGCCGTGGTCGTCGGAGTAGACGTCGGTCCACTCCGCGTACGGCCCGGCGATGAGCGCGACGAGGTAGGTGCTCATCGGGGCGGTCTCGCGGAAGCGGTGGATGCCCGGTTCGGCGGCGACGGTGTCGACATGCGCGGCGTTGGAGATGACCTTCCAGTCGTCCGGGGCCGTCACGGTGAGCGTGTAGGTGGACTTCAGGTCGGGCTGGTCGAAGCAGGCGAACATGCGCTTGGCGTCGGCGGTCTCGAACTGCGAGTACAGGTACACCGAGTCGTCGGACTGGTCGACGAAGCGGTGCAGGCCCTCACCGGTGTTGGAGTAGGCGCAATCGGCGACGACGGTGAGAGTGTTCTCCGCGGCCAGGCCGGGCAGGGCGATGCCGACGGATTCGTCGAAGCCGGAGACGTCGAGTTCGACGCCGTTGAGCGTCGCCGAATGCAGCGTCGGGGCGACGAGATCGATGAAGGTCTCGGCACCCTCGGTCGCGGTGAACGTGACCGTCGTGGTGGAACGGAACGTCTCGGTGCCGGGCGCACCTTTCCCGTCGGTGAGGTCGAGTTCGATCTGGTAGTTCGACACGTCGACGATCGCGGCGCGTTCGCGGGCCTGGTCTCTGGTGAGGTTCGGAGCAGTCACAACGGCCAGCTTATCGAGACCGGCGGTACTCAGCTGTTCGACAGCAGACCGGCGGGCAGCAGGATCCGGTTCGCGAGTGTCGTGAGGTCCTCGGTGATCCCGGGACGCTCACGCAACTCGGGGGACTGGACGATGTCACCTGCCACTCCGAGGAACGCCCGGGTGAGTGCTGCGGCGTCGGCGTCGGTCAGCTCGGCCGCCCGGGCGCGGATCGCGGTTACCCATTCGGCGATGTACTCGCGCTGCGCCGACCTCGAGGTCTCCTGGTCGGCATCCGGGAGATAGACGATGTCGCGGGTGAAGACGGGGATGATCCGTCCGTGGACGCCGAGCGACTGCTCGACGTGGATCGAGATCAGCACGTCGAGGGCATGGCGGGGGTCGACATCGCGGAGCGCATGCGTCGTCAGATAGAGCATGCCCTCGAGTCCGCGGATCAGGATCGCGCGCAGGACCTCGGTCTTGCCGGGGATCTGCTGGTAGAAGGTGGCGACGGAGATGTCAGCCGCCCGCGCGATGTCGTCGATGCGGACGTCGTGGAAACCGCGCTCGGCGAACAGGTCCGTCGCCGCATCGAGGATGCGCTCGTGCCGGCCGGCCGGGCGTCGCCCGGACGGCGCCGGTGCAGTGACGCCGGTGCCGACCGGGGGCGGCGTGCAGTCGACGATCGAACGGGCGATGGCCCGCTGGATCTGCATCACGCGTACGGGCGCCATCGACCCGCGGATGACGGAGGTGTTGGAGTACAGGCTCAGGACCGTGAATCCGAGGAGACGTGCGTCGTCGGTCGACAGATCGGGCCGTGCGGCAGCGACCTTGTCGGCGATGTAGTCGCTGAACCTCGTGAAATAGCCGCGCATCTGCTCGAGCTGCGTGGGGCGCAGGTGTCGCTGCTCACGGCGCCACAGGATGGACACGTCGTGGTTGGCGGTCAGGTCGCCGAGGCGATCGAGGAAACGCCACAGCTGGGCCTCCGGCGTCTCGCTGTACTCGTCGGCCTCGCGGACGAGTTCGTCCAACAGGTCGACCTGGGTGAGGAGTGCCTGCACCAGGATCTCGTGTTTGCCGGGGAAGTGGCGGTAAACCGCGGGCCCGGTCAGACCCACCGCGGCTCCGATCTGTTCGATGCTGACGTTGCGGTACCCGGCTTCCTGGAAGAGTGTCGTCGCCGCCCGGATGATCTGCTCGGCCCGAGGGCCGCGGGGGGTGGAACGACCGGCCGTCGACCCGGAAACCGATTCCGGATCCAACGGCGGTGACGACATGAAACCCCGACCTCTCTGTGAACCGCAGCAAATCTCTACTCAACGAACCGTAACCGGAATGGCCGCGGATTTCCCCACACACATCACAAACGGGGAACAGCCGCGTGGGCTCAGCTGTTGAGCCCGGTTGACGGTGCCGCCGGTACGGTTAGATCGAGTCACATTTCTGAGAGGACGTCGACGATGTCAGAGCAGGCCCAGTCCACCACCGATCGTGTCGATTTCTGGTTCGACCCGCTCTGCCCGTGGTGCTGGATCACCTCCCGGTGGATCCTCGAGGCCGAGAAGGTCCGGCCGATCGACGTGAACTTCCACATCATGAGTCTGGCGGTTCTCAACGAGGGCAAGGACGTCCCCGACGAGTACCGCGAGGCACTGAAGAACGCATGGCGCCCGGTGCGTGTCATCGCGGCGGCCGCGGCACAGAAGGGTGACGAGGTCCTCGCGCCGCTCTACGCGGCGATGGGCATCCGCATCCACAACGAGGGGATCAAGGACTTCGACGAGGTCATCGCGGGCGCGCTCGCCGAACTCGGACTCGACGCGTCGCTGGCGCAGGCCGCCGACTCGGAGGAGTTCGACGAGGCCATCCGCACGAGCCATCACGAGGGCATGGACAAGGTCGGCGACGACGTCGGCACCCCGACGATCCACGTGAACGGCACCGCCTTCTTCGGCCCGGTGCTGTCCCGAATCCCGCGCGGCGAGGACGCCGGCAAGGTCTGGGACGGCGCGCTCGCACTCGCGTCCTATCCGCACTTCTACGAGCTCAAGCGCAGCCGTACCGAGGACCCGCAGTTCGACTGAGCCACACGAGAAATCGGTCTCACGAACCCCCGCTCAGAACCTGGGCGGGGGTTCGATGCCGTTCGGGAGGGACCCGGCCGGAACCGAGGCCGGGTGGGGCGGCGGCGGAACGGCCACGACGTTGCCGCTGCCGATGCCCCGCACGATCCGGCGCGGCCGCAGCAGCATCGCGCCCGCTCGGGAGCGGTCGCGGAGTGCGGCTGCGCGCCAGGTCAGCACCGGATGGGTCGAGATCGCGTTGACCAGATGTACGAAGAACCCGCGCTCGTGGGTGGCGCGGTCGGCGAACTGGTCGAAGTCCACCGCGGACAACATGTACTTGCCCGCGGCGAGCACCCCGATGGCCCCGGGCGCACCCGCCGGCTTCGCGTAGTAGCCGTAGTTGTCGGCGCTGAACTCCTGCGCCCGCGACAGCGCGCTGCCGAGGAGGGGGATGCTGTTCCCGAAGACCGTCGCCAGCTGCCGCCAGTACGACGTGTGGCCGGCCGCGATGTGACCGACCTCGTGACCGATGATGAACTCCAGTGCCTCCGGGCTGCGGGCGGCGCCGCCGACCTCGAACAGGTCGGAGTACACCACGACGAAGCGCCGGAACCCGTGGCCGGAGGCGAACGCGTTGATCTGTCCGTTGCCGAGCACGACGTAGGCGTCGGGCACGTACTCCAGACCGAAGCGGGCGGCCGCCTCGACGACCATCCGGTATCCCTCGGGGAACTGGGTCGGCGTCATCTGCACACCGTTGACCCGTGGGGTCGCATACGTCAGACCACGAATCACGAAGAGAACCAACGGAAACGCCAGCGCGGCCAGTAGCAGCTGGTCGAGCATGCCGAAGGCGACCAGCACGATGATCGCGGCGTAGCCCACGACCGTCGTCAGGATGACGACGATCAGGACCGGGATCTCCCACGGATGCAGCTGCGGCCGTGCGGCGAACCGGGCCGCGCGTAGCCAGCGTCGTGACGGATCGGGGAGGGCCTCCGGGAGCGGATCGGCGACCCCGGGCACGTTCGGGATCGGGCTCGGCAACGCTCGGGGGATGGGCGCAGGCGTGTCCACGTCACCAATCTATAGTGGCGCCATGCGTGTCTACCTCGGTGCCGACCATGCCGGATTCGAACTCAAGAACCAGATCGCCGACCATCTGAAGGCGAACGGCCACGAGGTGGTGGACTGCGGCGCCCACGCCTACGACGCCCTCGACGACTACCCGGCCTTCTGCATCGACGCCGCGGCGCGGACCGTCGCCGACCCCGGCAGCCTGGGCATCGTGCTCGGCGGCAGCGGCAACGGCGAGCAGATCGCCGCCAACAAGGTGCCCGGCGCCCGTTGCGCCCTGGCCTGGAGCGTCGAGACCGCGCAGCTCGCGCGCCAGCACAACAACGCCCAGCTGATCGGCATCGGCGGGCGCATGCACTCGACCGAGGAAGCCCTCGCCATCGTCGACGCCTTCCTGGCCACCGCCTGGTCGGAGGAGCCCCGCCACCAGCGCCGCATCGACATCCTCGCCGAGTACGAGCGCACCGGCGCGGCACCCGAGGTCCCGCAGCCCCCGGCCTGACCGGTGCCCGAAGGTCACACGCTGCACCGGCTCGCCCGTCGGCAGCAGCGACTCTTCGGCGGCCGCCGCGTCCGGGTGAGCAGCCCCCAGGGGCGGTTCGTCGACGGCGCGGCCGCCGTCGACGGGATGACCTTCCACACCGCGGAGGCGTGGGGAAAGCACCTGCTCCATCGCTACCGCGACGGTCGTACGGAACGGATGGTGCACATCCACCTCGGGCTCTACGGCGCGTTCACCGAGCTGACGCAACCGCTGCCCGAACCGGTCGGTCAGGTCCGCCTGCGAATCGAATCCGAGGACGGCGGAACCGATCTGCGCGGACCGACGGCGTGTGAGATGTACCACCCCGCCGATCTCGAGTCGCTGGTCGCGCGTCTGGGGCCCGACCCCCTTCGTCGTGACGCGGACCCGGACCGTGCGTGGGCGGCCATCTCCCGGTCGTCACGCCCGATCGGTGCGTTGCTGATGGATCAGAAGGTCATCGCCGGCATCGGGAATGTGTATCGTGCCGAGGTCCTCTTCCGCGCCGGGATCGATCCCATGCGCCCCGGAAAGCGCCTTCTCCGAAGCGAATTCGACGAGATGTGGCTCGATCTGGTGGCGCTGATGAAGGTGGGCGTCCGACGGGGACGTATCCATGTGGTCCGCCCCGAGGACGATCACGGGGCGCCGGCGTATGCGGCGAACCGCCCGCGGACCTACGTCTATCGCCGGGCGGGGGAGCCGTGCCGCATCTGCGGTACGCCGGTCCTGCTCGCCGAACTCGAAGCGCGAAAGCTCTACTGGTGCCCCGTCTGCCAGACGTGACGAGGCCCTCAAAAGATGAAAGGTTAGGCGAACCTCAGTAACATCGCCGGGGTAGTTCGGGGTGCACGGCATCCAAAATCACCGACCCGGGGAGTATGTGTGTCGATCACCGAGGGCGCTCGTGTCCACGCGGGTCTGATCTCACGCGGCGAGGTGTCGCCGTTGAAGGACGTGCCGTTCCACGGCGCATCCGAGGCGCCGATCACCCGGCGCGTCCTCGCCGGTGGTGACCTGTTCCCCGAAGCCGAGAAGCGGGTCGTCGCGCATGAGATGCGCGCGGTGTCCGCGGCGACGCGGGACTACTGCGAACCGCACGTGCACGACTGTCCCGAGATCAACATCCTCCTCTCCCTCGACCACCTGGTCTACGAGATCACCCTCGGCGACGAGTCGTATGTGGTCGAGGCGCCCGCGAGTATCTACATCCCCGCCGGACTGCCCCACAGCGCGAACGTGATCGAGGGAAGCGGTTTCTTCATCGCGATCATCGAGACCGCGGAGTACGTCGCCAAACCGCCGCCCGGCGGGACGCTCTGACACGTCACGCCGGGAGACGTCGAACGGATCTCAGCGAACCCACAGTGTCGTCTGACGTCCGCTCACATGTGCGGTCGCCACGATGGACGAGGTGTACAGCGACCATCAGCTCTCCGAGGACGTCGTCGATGACAGCCACCCCGAGGGCGTCACGGTGCTCGTGGTCGGCGGGACCGGCGAGTCGCACCCCGGTGATCTCCGTACCGAGGTGACGGGTCTCCTGTCCGCGGTGACCGACGAGCTCGACGAACGATTCGACTGCCGCTGGGTCGCGTACCCGGCGAGCTACGGTCCCGCACCCCATCCCGGTGGTATGAGCTTCGCCGACAGTGTGACGATCGGCGCCCGACGACTGGCCGAGTCGCTCGAACGGACAACGGGGCCGGTTGCCCTGTTGGGCTATTCGCAGGGGGCCGTCGTGACCCGGGCGGCGCTCGCCGAACTGTGGGCATGCGGCCATCCCGTCGTCGCACGCGTTCTCGGCGTCGGGCTCGTCGCGGACCCGCACCAGCCGCCCGGTGCCGTACCCGGTTGTGACGGATGGGGTGTCGCCGGTCCCGGTGCGGAGCTGCCGCCGGGACTCCCGGTGATGTGGGTGGGCGCGCCCGACGACATGATCTGCAACGCTTGTGCCGACTCGCTCGTGCGCGACATCGCCGACCTGACGCGCGCGATGACCTTCGCCGGACCAGGCCGCTGGGGGCGCAGCGCATGGGAGGTAGTGCGTCGCAACGCCTTCCAGAACGCGCACCGCACCGCGGTCGGGCCGTCGCAGTGGCGGCGGGACATCTCCCGGCTGGCCTCGGCGTGGTGGGAGATCCGCTGCTATCTGCCGTCGATGATGCGCATCCTCGGCGTCGCGTTGCCGAATTCGCCGGGCGGACGCCACACCTCGTACCGGCACGAGCCGTACCGTCGTGGTTCCGTCACCGATCCGGTCTCCACCGGTTGTCAGGTCATCGCGGGCTGGCTGCAGGTCCAGGCGACCTTCGCCGAGGCTCTGGCCGCGTGAGGAGTCGCCGCTCGAGTCGCATCCGCATACGACGACGAGGGCCGGTCACCGTGTCGGTGACCGGCCCTCGTCGGGGTCGGATGGGCGTAGAGGTCAGTCGCCCTGGAACTGGCCGCCGATGGTGTTGCGCACCACGATCGGGGTTCCGCGCGGGACGTTGTCATAGACCCACTTACCGTACTCGGTGGTGACGTTGATGCAGCCGTGGCTCACGTTGCTGTTGCCCTGCTGCGCGACCGACCACGGTGCGGCGTGGATGAAGATGCCGTCCCACGACATGCGGGTCGCGTACTCGACGTAGGTGCGGTAGCCCTCGGCGGAGTCGACCGGGACGCCGTACGTGGACGAGTCCATGTACATGTCGCGGTACTTCTCCTTGGTGTGGTACACGCCGTTCGGGGTCGGGTGCTTGTCCGAACCCATCGAGATCGGCATCGTCTTGACGACCTCGCCGTTCTTCCACCAGGTGATGGTGTGGGTGTTGTCGTCGGCCAGGGCGATGTAGCCCGTCGAGGTCTTCACGTTCGGGATCGCCGGACCGGCCGGCTTCTCCGGGGTGGTGCTGCTCGACGGCGGCTCGGGAGCCTTCGGGGTGCTCGGCGCCGGCGGGGTGGGCAGACCGGGGATCACGGGGATCTCGACCGGGGGCAGCCCCGGGATCACGGTGACCGGTGCGGCGTTCGCGACGCCGGGAAGGGCGAGAGCCATGGCCAGGACGCCGACGACGATCCCGGTGAGGCGTCGAGTCGAGCGTCGACGAGACCGCGGGGTCGGCACTTTGTTGGTCTGCACTAGTCGTACCTTCGGTTCGATGAATATCTCGCGCATAAGATCTGAAAGCGCGAATCCATCGTTACACAACCGTTGTCTGGCGGCCAAGGAGTGCGGACCCCACACCCGCCCCGCGATCGCAAATGGCGGGTGCGAGCTGGCAAAAACCCGTGGTGAGCGCATCAGGCGGAAAGCCTGTGACTGTCGTCACAGCGAGATGGCAGACTCGGCCGATCATCCCGTTGGCGTACATCTCCGCCGCTGTCGCGACGGTGTCAACAGGATCGCTTGTCCCGGAGGGGCGTCGGTGGATCAGGCGGGTTGCGGATGCTCGGTGCGCAGATGGCGCACGGGCTCCGTGCAGGACTCGTCGCGGCAGACGAGCATGACGTCCACGCGCTGGAGGCCGGTCTCCGATTCGGTGATGTCCCTGCGTACGTATAGTGGTGCGCCGCAGGTCTGGCACTTGCGCTGGGTCTTGGTGTGTGAAGAGGACATGGGTCCACCCTACGCGAGATGTGTCGTGGGTCACAGCATGGTTTCGGCTTCGCGAAGGTTGCCTCGAATGTGCGGACGGGGAGGAACGTATATTTCGGTACCCGGGAAGGACAGGGCGCGTGCATGAGAGTGTGCGCAGGTCGGGAGACATTTCCGCGCGGAGGGGGGTGCTGACGATCTGCGAATGGAAGACCGAGAGCAATGAACCGACCCTTGACCACCTTGACGTTCGCCGTCGCCACCGCCACCGCAGGCCTCTTCGGTGGTGCGGCACTCGCGAGCGCCGACGAACCCTGCACGATGCCCATCGCCGACGGCCAGACCGCGCCGTGCCCGCCGCCCGTAATCTCGACGGGTCCGGGGGAGAACGGCCCGTTGAAGGAAACCCCGGAGACACCGCCGCTGCCGGATCTGCCCCCGTTCTATGACTATCCGTACGACTTCTACGAGTTCGGCGAGATTCCCTGGCTCGACCCCTTCGTTCCGTGATCGGTCGCCGCTGACCACTACGGGAAACGAAAAAAACGACCCTGGTCCGTACGTCTTGCGACGGGCCAGGGTCGGTTCGTGTCCTCGAAACCGAGGAGGGCGGTGGAGCGGGTGACGGGAATCGAACCCGCGTAGCTAGTTTGGAAGACTAGGGCTCTACCATTGAGCTACACCCGCGTGCTCGCGATCACCGGGAATCCGGTGCGCTGCGTGCGTTGAGTGACTGTACATGGCGGCTCGCCGGATTTCTAAATCGGGGGCGGGCCGCGGTGCGTCGGGCACCCGTTGGTCGAGTCGCTGCAGGCGCCACGTACTATCTTCTGTTGGCCCTGATGCGCGGTCGGCCGTGAGGCCTCCACCGCGTGCACGGACCGCGGGATGTGGCGCAGCTTGGTAGCGCATCCGCTTTGGGAGCGGAGGGTCGCAGGTTCAAATCCTGTCATCCCGACTTGTCGATGTGGCCGTGGGTCACGGGGGCACAACCCGCCGAAACGAACTTTCAACACCACCGCAGATATAAGGAGCAGTAGGCGTGAAGAGCACTGTCGAGCAACTCACCCCGACCCGGGTCAAGCTCAATGTCGAGGTCCCGTTCGAAGAGCTGTCGGCAGACTTCGACCGGGCATACCGGTCGCTGGCCCAGCAGATCCGGATCCCCGGCTTCCGTCCGGGCAAGGCGCCCGCCAAGCTGATCGAGGCCCGCGTCGGTCGTGACTCGGTCCTGGCTCAGGTCGTCAACGACGCCATCCCGGCCAAGTACTCGGAGGCCGTCGCCGAGACCGAGACCAAGGCCATCGGACAGCCGGAGATCGACCTGTCCGAGCTGAAGTACGGCGAGTCCGTGACCTTCACCGCCGAGGTCGATGTCCGCCCCGAGATCACCCTGCCCGACTACTCGACCCTCTCGGTCGAGGTCGACGCCATCGAGATCGACGACGCCGCTGTCGACGAGCAGCTCGAGGGCCTGCGCGCCCGCTTCGGCACCCTCAAGGGCGTCGATCGCGGGATCGAGAACGGCGACTTCGTGTCGATCGACCTCGAGGCCACCGTCGACGGCGAGGCCGTCGAAGAGGCCTCCACCGAGGGCCTGTCCCACGAGGTCGGTTCCGGCCAGCTCATCGACGGACTCGACGAGGCCCTCGTCGGCCTGAAGTCCGGCGAGAGCAAGGAGTTCACCACCAAGCTCGTCGCCGGCGACCACGCCGGTGAAGAGGCCCTGGTCAAGGTCACCGTGCAGTCGGTCAAGGAGCGCGAGCTGCCCGAGGTCGACGACGAGTTCGCCCAGATGGCCAGCGAGTTCGACACCGTCGAGGAGCTGCGCGCGAGCCTGGCCGAGCGCGTCGAGCAGTCGGCGAAGCTCGAGCAGGCCAACAAGATCCGCGACGCCGTGCTCGAGAAGCTGATCGAGACCGTCGAGGTCCCGCTGCCCGAGAAGGTCGTCGCCGACGAGATCGAGGGCCAGCAGCACCAGATCATCCACGCTCTCGGCCACGACGACGAGCAGGTCGCGAAGTTCCTCGAGGCGCAGGGCAAGACCCGCGAGGAGTGGGACGCCGAGGCCCGCGAGGAGGCCGAGAAGTCGGTCAAGCAGCAGCTGCTCCTCGACGCGATCGCCGAGCAGCAGGAGACCGAGGTCAGCCAGGACGAGCTGACCCAGCAGATCATCTTCACCGCGCAGCGCTACGGCATGCAGCCGCAGGAGTTCATCCAGCAGCTGACCCAGGCCAACCAGGTCGGCGCGGTCTACGCCGACGTCCGTCGCGGCAAGTCGCTGGCCGCCATCGTCGGCGAGTTCACCGTCACCGACTCCAAGGGCGCGACCGTCGACACCTCCGAGTTCTTCGGCAAGGACGAGGCCGCCGAATCGGACGAGGCCGCCGACGCCGACAACTGAGTCGACCGGGCACCTCGCCCGCACCGCACCACCGATCGCCGGTCCCCGTCAACGGGGGCCGGCGATCGCCGTCGGTGCGCAAGTGCCAGCTGTCCCGTCGGGGTATGTACCCGAGTGCATTCTCAGTCCACTGTGATGACCCGTTCTGCTCTCAGCGAATAGACGTGTCCTCGGAGTGCCGGTGGGTGCGGATTGGTTAGTGTCGGTGAGGACGTCATCAGAGAAGAGAACATGTGTGTTGCCGGAGACGGCGCGCACAGGTCATGACAACAAGGCAAAGGTAGGAACCCGTGAGTGAGCCGACCATCCACACACCCTCGATGAGTTCGGGTGTGGCTGGGTTGAACCTGACCGACTCGGTGTTCGAGCGTCTGCTGCGCGAACGCATCATCTTCCTGGGCACCCAGGTCGACGACGACATCGCCAACCGGCTGTGCGCACAGATCCTGCTGCTCGCCGCCGAGGACCCGACCAAGGACATCCACCTCTACATCAACTCGCCCGGTGGCTCGGTCACCGCGGGTATGGCCATCTTCGACACCATGCAGCTCGCCGAATGTGATGTCGCCACCTACGCGATGGGCATGGCGGCCTCGATGGGCCAGTTCCTCCTCGCCGCCGGCACCAAGGGCAAGCGTCACGCCCTGCCGCACGCGCGGATCATGATGCACCAGCCTTCGGCGGGTATCGGTGGTACCGCCGCCGACATCGCCATCCAGGCCGAGCAGTTCGCGCTCACCAAGAAGGAGATGAACCGGCTCAACGCCGAGTTCAGCGGTCAGCCGCTCGAGAAGATCGAGGCCGACGCCGACCGCGACAAGTGGTTCACCGCAGAAGAGGCCAAGGAGTACGGCTTCGTCGACAAGGTGATCTCGCGTCCGGGGCAGTGACCCGCACCCGACGACCCCGCCACCTTCGAGCCACACCTACTCATTGGAGCAACAGATGACCAACTCCCTTTCCCTGGACGGCATGCCCGCCGAGGTCGCCGCGGGTATCCCCGCGTCGGCGTTGGCGCTCAAGAGCATCGAGGCGCGCTACATCCTGCCGTCGTTCATCGAGCACACCCCGAACGGTCAGCGCCAGTACGATCCGTACGCCAAGCTGTTCGAGGAGCGCATCGTCTTCGTCGGCACGCCGATCGACCAGGTCGTGTCCAACGACGTGATGGCACAGCTGCTCGTCCTCGAATCGCAGGACCCCGATCGCGACATCACCATGTACATCAACTCGCCCGGCGGCAGCGTGCCCGACATGCTCGCCATCTACGACACGATGCAGTACGTCCACTGCGACATCGTGACCGTGTGCCTCGGTGAGGCGGCCTCGGCGGCGGCCATCCTGCTCGCCGGCGGAACCCCGGGCAAGCGTGCGGCACTGCCGAACGCGACCGTCCTGATCCACCAGCCGCGCACCGGCGGCGCGTACCAGGGTCAGGTCTCCGACCTCGAGATCCAGGCCGCCGAGATCGAGCGCATCCGTGATCGGCTCGACGAGATCCTGGCCGGCCACACCGGCCAGGACAAGGTGAAGATCCGCAAGGACACCGACCGCGACAACATCCTGACCGCCGCGGCGGCCAAGGAATACGGAATCATCGACGAGGTCTTCGAATACCGCAAGAAGTCGATGAAGAAGTCCTAGGGGACTTCTCGACCAGCACAGGAGTCGCGGGGATTTTCTGTCGCGACATTTGGCCTTATCGGTCGAAGTTCGAGCGGTGCGCGGGTACCGTCGGGTTACTGGGCATTCGGATGTCGATCAGATGACCCGTGCCCGGTTGCGTGCGACGCGACGGACCACACACGACAGTCCGGCAACGAGGAAGTAGGTACTACGCGAGATGGCACGAATCGGAGACGGCGGCGACCTGCTGAAGTGCTCTTTCTGCGGGAAGAGTCAGAAGCAGGTGAAGAAGCTCATCGCCGGTCCCGGCGTGTACATCTGCGATGAGTGCATCGACCTCTGCAACGAGATCATCGAGGAAGAGCTCGCCGAGAACGGCGACGTGAAGCTCGACGAACTCCCCAAGCCCGCGGAGATCCGGGACTTCCTCGAGAAGTACGTCATCGGTCAGGACACCGCAAAGCGCACGCTCGCGGTGGCCGTCTACAACCACTACAAGCGCATCCAGGCGGGGGAGAAGAAGGACTCCCGCACGGGTGAGACCGTCGAGCTGATGAAGTCGAACATCCTCATGCTCGGCCCGACCGGTTGTGGCAAGACGTACCTCGCGCAGACCCTGGCCAAGATGCTGAACGTGCCGTTCGCCATTGCCGACGCAACCGCTCTCACCGAGGCCGGCTACGTCGGTGAGGATGTCGAGAACATCCTGCTGAAGCTGATCCAGGCCGCCGACTACGACGTCAAGCGCGCCGAGACCGGAATCATCTACATCGACGAGGTCGACAAGATCGCCCGCAAGAGCGAGAACCCGTCGATCACCCGGGACGTGTCCGGTGAGGGGGTGCAGCAGGCACTGCTGAAGATCCTCGAGGGCACCCAGGCGTCGGTGCCGCCGCAGGGCGGTCGCAAGCATCCGCATCAGGAATTCATCCAGATCGACACCACCAACGTGCTGTTCATCGTCGCGGGTGCGTTCGCGGGTCTCGAGAAGATCGTGTCCGAGCGAATCGGCAAGCGGGGCTTGGGCTTCGGCAACGACGTGGCGAGCAAAGACGAGGTCGACACGAGCGATCAGTTCGCCGACGTCATGCCCGAGGACCTCATCAAGTTCGGTCTGATCCCCGAGTTCATCGGCCGCCTGCCGGTCGTCGCCTCGGTGACCAACCTGGACAAGGCCTCGCTGGTGAGCATCCTGTCGGAGCCGAAGAACGCGTTGGTGAAGCAGTACACCCGCCTGTTCGAGATGGACAACGTCGAGCTCGAGTTCACCCAGGACGCCCTCGAGGCGGTCGCCGATCAGGCGATCCATCGCGGCACCGGTGCTCGCGGTCTGCGCGCTATCATGGAAGAGGTCCTGCTGCCGGTGATGTACGACATCCCGAGCCGCGACGACGTCGAGAAGGTCGTCGTCACCGGGGAAACGGTGAGCGACAACGTGTTGCCGACCATCGTGCCGCGCAAGGCGTCCAGCAACGAGCGTCGCGACAAGACCGCCTGAGACCTCGATACGGCCGGCAACGACCGACCAGCGAAGAAATCCCCGCCCGGTGATCCGGGCGGGGATTCTTTCGTCCTGGGGGCGCCGGTCAGGCCGGTTCGAGCCGCACGACGACGGCCTTGGACACCGGCGTGTTGGATTCCTTCGCCACCGAGTCGAGCGGGACCAGCGGGTTGGTCTCGGGGTAGTAGGCAGCCGCGTTGCCCTGCGGGGTGTCATAGGCGACGACCTCGAAGCCTCGCACGCGACGCTCCTCGAGTCCGTTCTCGCCGTCGAACTCCGACACGATGTCGACGCGCTGGCCGTCGTGGAGTCCCAGTGCGGAGATGTCCGCGGGACTCACCATCACCACGTGGCGGTTGCCCTTGATCCCGCGATAGCGGTCGTCGTGGCCGTAGACGGTGGTGTTGTACTGGTCGTGACTGCGCAGGGTCTGCAGGATCAGCCGGCCTTCCGGGATCTGTACCCACTCAAGGGGATACACCGCGAAGTTGGCCTTGCCGTTGGGGGTGTCGAAAGTGCGGGTGTCGCGGGGCGGGTGCGGCAGCACGAAACCGTCGCTGCGCCGCACCCGGATGTTGAAGTCCTCGAACCCCGGCACCACCCGCTCGATCCGGTCCCGGATGGCGTCGTAGTCACCCTTGAGCTGCTGCCACGGCACCGGGTGATCGGCGCCCAGGGTGGCGGTGGCGAGGTCGCAGACGATGGCGACCTCGCTGCGCAACTCGGTCGACACCGGGGGCAGCGAGCCGCGGGACAGATGCACCGCCGACATCGAATCCTCGACCGAGACCCGTTGCGCCACACCGTTGATGACGTCACGATCGGTCCGGCCCAGGGTCGGCAGGATGAGGGCCGCGCGGCCGGTGACCGTGTGCGACTCGTTGAGCTTGGTCGACACGTGCACGGTCAGGGCGCAGCGCCGCAAAGCGTCGGCGGTTGCCTCGGTGTCGGGTGATGCAGACACGAAGTTGCCGCCCATCGCCACGAACACGCGGACGTTCCCGGCGGCCATCGCCTTGATGGCCGCGACGGTGTCGTAGCCGTGTTTGCGCGGGCTGACGATGCCGAACTCGGCGTCCTGCGCGGCGAGGAAGGATTCGGGCATCTTCTCGAAGATGCCCATGGTCCGGTCGCCCTGGACATTGGAATGGCCACGGACGGGGCACAATCCGGCGCCGACCCGGCCGATCATGCCGCGGAGCAGCAACACGTTGGTGCCCTCGCCGATCGTCGCCACGCCGTGCCGGTGCTGCGTGAGGCCCATCGCCCAGCACAGCACGATGCGCTGCGAGGTCCGCACCGCCTCGGCCAGATCGACGATCTGGGCGGTGGTCAGGCCGGTGATGGCGGCGACCTCGTCGATGTCGACGTCGTCGAGGAGCGCGAGGTAGTCGTCGACGCCGGCGCACGACTCGGCGAGGAACTCGTGGTCGAAGACGGTGCCCGGGTTCGCGTTCTCGGCGTCGCGCAGCAGTCGGGCGACGGCCCGGAACAGCGCCATGTCCGAGCCGAGCCTGACCTGGAGGAAGTCGTCGGCGAGCTTGGTTCCCTCACCGATGACCCCGCCGACCTTCTGCGGATCCTTGAAACGCATCAGGCCCGCCTCGGGCAGCGGGTTGATCGCGACGATCCGCGCGCCGTTGTGCTTGGCCTTCTCAAGGGTCGCCAGCATCCGCGGGTGGTTGGTGCCGGGGTTCTGGCCGGCGATGAGGATGAGGTCGGCGGCCTCGAGGTCGGGCACGGTCACAGAGCCCTTGCCGATGCCGATGGATGCGCCGAGGGCGGCGCCCGACGATTCGTGGCACATGTTGGAGCAGTCGGGGAGGTTGTTGGTCCCGAGGCTGCGTGCGAAGAGCTGGTAGACGAAGGCGGCCTCGTTGCTGGTCCGGCCGGAGGTGTAGAAGACGGCCTCGTCGGGGGAGGACATCGCGGCGTACTCGTCGGCGATGATGCGGTTGGCCTCGTCCCAGCTCACCGGGCGGTAGTGGGTGTCACCGGGAGCGAGATACATCGGATGCGCGAGCCGGCCCTGCTGGGAGAGCCAGTAGCCGCTGCGGGTGCCGAGATCCTCGACGCTGTGGGCGGCGAAGAACTCCGGGGTGACCGATCGTTTGGTGGCCTCCTCGGCGACGGCCTTGGCGCCGTTCTCGCAGAACTCGGCGTGCTTGCGGTGACCGGGCGTCTCCGGCCAGGCGCAACCGGGGCAGTCGAATCCGTCGCGCTGGTTGAGCTTGACGAGGGTCTGTACGGTGCGCATCGCACCCATCTGTTCCAGGCCGCGCTTGAGTGCCACGGCGACGGCGGGAACACCGGCGGCGTAGGTCTTCACGTGCTTGCGATGGACGTCGGTCGGCTCGCTCACCGAGCGGGGGTCACTATTGGGGGTATGGCTCATGATGTCCATCTTGCCCCGCGGTGACGTCGAATCGCGCACACTGGAGCCTGTGACTCAAGACACCGGGACGCAAGACACGGAATCGGGCAAATCGGAACTCGCGGCGATCGTGCTGGCCGGCGGTCGTTCGCGGCGGATGGGCAGCGACAAGGCGGCTCTGGACTGGGAGGGCGAGCCGATGCTCGCCCGTGTCGTCCGGGTCGTCTCGCAGCGGTGCGATCCGGTGTTCGTGGTGGCGGGTGAGGCGTCGGCGGCTTTCCGTGGCATCGACGACATCCGGGACCGCGCCGCGCCCGGCATCGACCGGTCCAAGGTCCACTGGGTGACCGACGAGCAGGAGGGGATCGGCCCGCTCGGTGGTCTGGTCGCGGGCCTCGCCAGGGCTGTGGCGGCGGGCGCCGACCTGGCGTTCGTGTGTGCCACCGACATGCCGCTGATCACGCCCGAACTGATCGACGAACTCCGCCTGGGCATGACCGGTTCCACCCAGGCCGTGATCGCCCGGGACGCGCAGCGCGACCATCCGATGGCCGGGGTCTATCGGACCGACGCGGGGCCGCTGATCGCCGATCTCGTGGCCGGCGGCGAACGCCGGATGCTCGGTGCGATCGAGGCCCTCAACACCCACCGGGTCGGCGTGTCCGATCCCGACTGGCTCGTGAACGTGAACGCGCCGGAGGACCTGCACCGGCTGCGAGTGGCCACGGGCTAGCGACGCCGCACGATCCCGAGATGCTCGGCGGCCGACACCCATTCGGCGAACTCGCCGAGCAGATCGGCGTACAGCTGTTCGTCCGAGCGCCGGTCGATGTCGTCGACCTGGAAGAAGCCTGCGTTGTCGACCACCCGCCCGGTCATCGTGTCGAGTGTGGTGAGTGTCCCGAAGTTGTTGTCGCCCAGTCCGATGAACTGCCAGAACACGGGCCGGGACGCGGCCTCGGAGATCAGTGTGCGAATACGGGGCACCTTGGAGTGGAACCCGCCGTCGGTGAAGAACAGGACCAGCACGGGCTGTTCGTCGGGTAGATCGTCGAGGATCGCCTGCATGATGGGTACTTCCTCGTTGGCCCCGCCGATGTGTTTGTCGTAGTCGATGTCGGGGCACATCGGGGACCCGTGACGGCCACGGAGGTGGACGAAGGTGTCCACCCACTGGTCGACGTTGCCCACGGTCACATCCGGCAGCTTCGCGAAACTCCGTGCGTACAAGTAGGTTTCGAGGTTCCCATCGCTGTCCAGCTGGGTGGCGACCGGTATCATGCGCTCGACGACGCGGTGGACGGTCCGCTCCCGGTACAGCGCGCTCATCGAGTGTGTCTTGTCGATGACCAGAATGACTCGCGCGTCGCGTCCGGCGACGCCCTTGGTCAGAAGGACCTTGTGTACGGCCTTCTTGCGGAGGTCGAGCTTCTGACGCTTCTCCAGGGAGAGCTTCTCCTCGCCCTCCACCCTGCGGATCGCTGGTGTCACTGTCGCCGGTTCGGGTGTCGCCGATTCGTGGGCGGCCTCGGGCTCGTCGTCGACGGTCACACCGAGGGCGCGCACCAGGGCGGCGAATCCGGCGTCCCACCCGGCCGACTCGCTGCGTACCTTCCATGCGCCGTTGCGACGGTAGATCTCCACGAGTACCGCTGCCCGCTCGGTGGACAGTCCGTCGGCCGGGGCGGTGATCTCGGCGTCACCGGCACGGACCGTCGCCGTCGGCGCGGCGGCCCCGAGCGGTCGTTCAGATGCCACGGCGACCGCTATCCGCTCGATGCCGTGCGGAACGGCGTGCAGGGCGATCTCGATGTCGGTCGGACCCACGAGCCTCACCGCGTCCTCCGGAGACCTCGGCTGGTTGAAGAAGACGAAGTCGGAGTCGTCTCGGACCGTGTTCGACTCCGTGAGCTGGAAGGCGAGGATGTCGAGTCCGGTGCCGGCAACGGTGACCGTCACCAGGTCGGCGGTGGGCAGGGTGAGGTTTTGGCCACGGGCCAGGGTGAGCGACGCCACGGTGTCCTTTGCCGGCTGGAACAGGAGTGAGGACCGGAGCGAGGGCAGGCCCGGCGAAAACATAGAATAGCGGCCGTGACATCACTCGACCCGACATCTGAGCTGCCCGCGACCGAATTGCCGAAGTCGTGGGACCCAGCCGAGCATGAGGCGACGCTCTACCAGGGCTGGGTCGATGCCGGCTACTTCACCGCCGACGCGACGAGTGACAAGCCCCCGTTCTCGATCGTGATCCCGCCGCCCAACGTCAACGGGTCGCTGCACATGGGTCACGCCTACGAGCACGTTCTGATGGACGCGCTGTCGCGTCGCCGCCGGATGCAGGGCTACGAGGTCCTGTGGCTGCCCGGCATGGACCACGCGGCGATCGCGATGCAGACGATGGTCGAGCGCAAGCTGGCCACCGAGGGCAAGACGCGCGACGATCTGGGCCGCGAGGCCTTCATCGAGCGGGTGTGGACCGAGAAGGCCGAGATCGGCGGCAACATCGGCGAGCAGATGCGCCGGCTCGGCGACAGCGTCGACTGGTCGCGCGAACGCTTCACGATGGACGAGGGTCTGTCGCGCGCCGTGCACACCGTCTTCAAGAAGATGTTCGACGACGGCCTGATCTATCAGGCCGAGCGCCTGGTGAACTGGTCGCCGGTGCTCAAGACCGCGGTCAGCGACATCGAGGTCAGCTACGCCGACGTCGAGGGCGAACTCGTCAGCTTCCGCTACGGCTCGCTCGACGACTCCGAACCCCACATCGTGGTGGCCACGACGCGTCTGGAGACGATGCTCGGCGACACCGCGATCGCCGTTCACCCCGACGACGAGCGCTATGCGCACCTGATCGGCACCGAACTGCCGCACCCGTTCCTCGACCGGACGATCCCGATCGTCGCCGACGACTACGTCGACCCCGAATTCGGCAGTGGCGCGGTGAAGATCACCCCGGCGCACGACCCCAACGACTTCGCGCTCGGCCAGCGGCACAACCTGCCGATGCCGACGATCATGGACGAGACCGCCCGGATCGCCGACACCGGAACGCAATTCGATGGCATGGACCGCTTCGAGGCGCGCGTCAAGGTCCGCGAGGCGCTGGCCGAACAGGGCCGCATCGTCAAGGAGGTGCGCCCGTACCTGCACAGCGTCGGACACTCCGAGCGCACCGGCGAACCGATCGAGCCGCGTCTGTCGATGCAGTGGTGGGTCGATGTCAGCTCGCTCGCGCAGGCCGCCGGCGACGCCGTCCGTGACGGTTCGACGGTGATCCATCCGAAGTCGATGGAGCCGCGCTGGTTCGGCTGGGTCGACGACATGCACGACTGGTGCATCTCGCGTCAGCTGTGGTGGGGCCATCGCATCCCGATCTGGTACGGCCCGGACGGCGAGGTCGTGTGCGTCGGACCCGACGAGCAGGCGCCGGAGGGTTACGTCCAGGAGACCGACGTCCTCGACACGTGGTTCTCGTCGGGCCTGTGGCCGTTCTCCACCATGGGCTGGCCGGAGAAGACCGACGACCTCGAGAAGTTCTATCCCACTTCGGTTCTCGTCACCGGATACGACATCCTGTTCTTCTGGGTGGCGCGGATGATGATGTTCGGCACCTACGTCGGCAAGGATCTGGGCCCGGGTAACGAGATCCCGTTCCACAACCTGTTCCTGCACGGCCTGGTCCGCGACGAGCACGGCCGCAAGATGTCGAAGTCGAAAGGCAACGGCATCGATCCGCTCGACTGGGTCGAGCGCTTCGGCGCCGACGCGCTGCGCTTCACCCTGGCGCGTGGAGCGAACCCGGGCGCGGACATCTCGGTGGGCGAGGACCATGCCCAGTCGTCGCGCAACTTCGCGACCAAGCTGTACAACGCGACGAAGTTCGCGCTGATGAACGGCGCGAAGATCGGCGAACTGCCGGACGCGGAGGCGCTGACCGACGCCGACCGGTGGATTCTGCGCCGCCTCGACGAGGTGCTCGTCGAGGTCGATGCCGGGTTCGAGTCCTACGAGTTCTCCAAGGCCTGTGAGTCGCTCTACCACTTCGCCTGGGACGAGGTGTGCGACTGGTATCTCGAGCTGGCCAAGGTCCAGTTCGCCGAGAACGACGAGAAGCGTTCGGAGACAACCGCCGTCGTGCTCGGTGCGGTGCTCGAACCGCTGCTTCGCGCGCTGTCGCCGGTGATGCCGTTCGTCACCGAGGTGCTGTGGAAGACGCTCACCGGCGGCGAGTCACTCGTCATCGCCGAGTGGCCCGCGCCGTCGGGACGCGACTGGTCGACCGATTCGGCGGCCCGCATCGCCGACCTGCAGCGCCTCATCACCGAGGTGCGCCGCTTCCGCAGCGATCAGGGACTGCGTCCCGGCCAGCGGGTCGCCGCACAGTTCGACGGACTGGGGGAGTCGGGCCTCGAGCCGCTGCTACCCTACGTGCAGTCGCTGGCGCGCCTGGATGCGGCCGGACCCGACTTCGGGGCCACCGCGACCATCGAGGTCCGCCTGTCGGTCGCGACGGTCACCGTGGCCATCGACACCTCGGGAACCGTGGACGTCGAAGCCGAGCGCAAGCGCCTCACCAAGGATCTGGCCGTCGCCGAGAAGGAACTGGCCACCACCTCGGCCAAGCTCGGCAACGAACAGTTCCTGTCCAAGGCGCCCGACAAGGTGGTCAGCAAGATCCGTGATCGCCAGCGGATCGCGACCGAAGAGGTCGAGCGGCTGAACGCCAAGCTGACGAGTCTGGCCGGCGGCGCGTGAGCGACGAAACCGGCTTCCCGGAGGAGGATCCCGCCGTCGTCGGCGAGGATCCGCTGGGACTGTCGGAGTTGATCGACGAGGAGGAACGGGCGGCAGACGCTGAGACCGACCGTCCGCCGCTGACCGTCTCGGACAGTGCCGACGATCTCGCCGAACTCGCCGACGTCGAGGCCGAACTCGACACCCGCTGGCCCGAGACCAGGATCGAGCCGTCGCTGACGCGGATCTCCACGCTGATGGATCTGCTGGGCTCGCCCCAGCACAGCTATCCGGCGATCCACGTCGCGGGCACCAACGGCAAGACGTCGGTGACGCGGATGATCGATGCGCTGATGGCCGCGTTGCACCGGCGGACCGGTCGGATCACGAGCCCTCACCTGCAGCGGGTCACCGAGCGGATCTCGGTGGACGGCGCGCCGATCCGGGCGCGCACGTACATCGACACCTACCGCGAGCTCGAGCCGTTCATCACCATGGTCGACGACAGCTCGACCGCGGCCGGTGGCCCGCGGATGAGCAAGTTCGAGGTGCTGACCGCGATGGCCTATGCGGTCTTCGCCGAGGCGCCGGTCGACGTCGCGGTGGTCGAGACCGGCATGGGCGGACGCTGGGACGCCACCAACGTCGTCGACGGCATCGTCTCGGTCATCACGCCGATCGCCATGGACCACGCCGATTACCTCGGCGACACACTCACCGCCATCGCGGGAGAGAAGGCCGGCATCATCAAGCCGGGCGAGCCCGACGCCATCGGCGCCGTCGACCCGGTCACGATCATCGCCGAACAGACCCCGGAGGTGATGGACGTGCTCCTGCGCGCGGCCGTCGAGGCCGGCACTGTCGTCGCCCGTCAGGGGTCGGAGTTCGCGGTACTCGACTCGGTCACCGCCGTCGGCGGCCAGATGCTCACGATCCAGGGTCTCGGCGGGGTCTACGACGAGGTGTTCCTACCGCTGCACGGTGCCCACCAGGCCGCCAACGCGTCGCTGGCACTTGCCGCGGTCGAGGCCTTCTTCGGTGCGGGACCGGACCGTCAGCTCGACATCGACGCGATCCGGAGCGGGTTCGCCGCGGTCGGCAATCCCGGTCGCCTCGAGCGACTGCGCAGTGCGCCGACGGTGTTCGCCGACGCCGCGCACAACCCGCACGGCGCGACCGCGCTGGCGCAGGCGCTGGCCGAGGAGTTCGACTTCCGCCGGCTGATCGGCGTCGTCGGGGTGCTAGGCGACAAGGACGCCCGGGGACTCCTCGAGGCTCTCGAGCCCGTGTTCGACGCCATCGTGGTCACCAACAACGGCTCGCCGCGTGCCCTCGACGCCGAGACACTCGCGGAGTATGCGCACGAGGTCTTCGGAGAGGAACGGGTCGTCGTGAAGCCGTTCCTGCCCGACGCCGTCGAAGAAGCCATCGCCCTCGCGGAGGACTCCGAGGGCCAACGTGTCTCGGGTGCGGGAGTCGTCATCACCGGCTCGGTCGTGACCGCCGGTGCCGCCCGCACCCTGTTCGGTAAGGAACCCTCATGACCCGCTACACACCGCCTACCAACGACCCGTGGAAGGGCCTGCGCGGGGTGATGGCCGGGACGATGGTCCTCGAGGTCATCGTGATCATCCTGGCGTTCCCGATCGTCTGGCGACTCGGCGGCGGCCTGACCTGGGTGTCCGGCGGATACCTCGCACTCCTGGTGCTGGCGATGATCGCGGCCTGTGGAATGCAGGGGCGCCCCTACGCCCTGAAGCTCGATCTCGCCCTTCAGGTGGTGGTGATCGCCGGCGGCGTCTTCCATTGGTCCATCGCCGCGGTCGGGGTGATCTTCGGGTCGGTCTGGCTCTACATCCGGTACATCAAGATGGATGTGGAGAAGCGCGTCGAACTCGGAATGCTTCCCGGTCAGGAACCGATCGACTGAGAGGTGCCCCACCTGGGCCGTCAACGCTGTCCCGACGGCGGTTTGGTGGTCGCAAGACCTGTGTCCGGACCGTTATCGGCGAAGACGAGCGGACCGCGGGGGTTGCTGTAACAATGGCGCAAGCCGTGGGGGAGCGGACGGGTTCCCGTCTGGCTTCATCCCACCGCGACCCACCATCGTGACGACATCCAACGTGAGGACGTACGTGCAGTTCCTGTTTTCCCGGACGCCCGCCGGTATCGATCGCCCCCGCATCTCCGCCCCGATCGGCCGTCGCGCCGGAATGGCTCTCCTCGGTGCGGCCGCACTCGCAGTGACCGCACCCGCGGTCGCCTCGGCGGATCCCGCTCCCGGGCAGACGCCCCCGGCGGTGGAGGCGTTCGCGGTTCCCGAAGCAGGTGCACCCGTCCCGGTCTCGCAGGGCGAGTTCAGCTACCTCGCGACCCATTCCGTGACCAAGCGTGCGGCCGGGATGAAGGCACCGGAGGCCATCGCGACGTTGCCGGTGCCCGCCCAGTACCGTCCGGCGAATCTCGCTCTGGCACAACAGTTCGACCTCGCGCTCGCCGGTGCGCTCACCTCGCCGGGTGGCTGCCTCCAGATCGTTGTCGACCCCCGTGCGCGTTCGGGCAGCCTGTTCAACTACGGCTTCTTCCCGGTCGCGGGTGAGTACTGCTCCTGACCGTCGGAAACCGCCGGCCGGTCGTTAAGGTGTCAGTCGTGACTGAACGCACTCTCGTACTCATCAAGCCGGACGGCGTCGAGCGCTTGCTCGTCGGCGACATCATCAGCCGTATCGAGCGCAAGGGACTCACCCTGGTGGCGCTCGAACTCAAGACCGCCACCGACGAGGTCGCCCGCGGCCATTACGCGGAACACGAGGGCAAGCCCTTCTACCCCTCGCTGCTGGAGTTCATCACCTCCGGCCCGCTGGTCGCGGCCGTCCTCGAGGGGCCGCGCGCCGTCGCGGCCTTCCGGCAGATCGCCGGCGGCACCGATCCCGTGGAGAAGGCGGTGCCCGGCACCATCCGCGGCGACTTCGCCCTGAACACCCAGTACAACCTGGTCCACGGCTCGGACTCGCCGGAGTCGGCCGAGCGTGAGATCGCTCTCTGGTTCCCCGAACTCGCAGGCTGATCGGGGTCTCCTGAAGTTCGACGCGCGGGACATACGCGCATACTTTGCGGTCATCCGACCACCGTGTGGGATACTTGCAGGGTTATCGCCGACACACTTTGTCGACGGTGGCCGGATGACGCGCCCTGGTTCGGCGCGTCGCGGTGCGGCTGATCCGCATCGCGACGCCCACAACCACAGCTGACCCCGCCGAGGTTCGTACTGCTGCCAGCAGCCGAACACTCAGGCTCTGCCTGTGCCCGGTGTCGTGGAAAGCGCCCGGGATGCGGTCATCGACACAGCAAGAGCGTTCTCTGCTGAACCGACTCTCGGCTCAGCGTGATGACGCGCAGACCACACAACACCGGCCATACGTGACCGGGACACAGAGCAGACCCTCGCGTGGCCGCGTCAGCCCGACGCGCCCGGGGGTTCGAGGAGACTGAGTGACCGACAACGGGTCACCGGCTGACGCGAACGCAGCGTCAGAACCGGTGGAAGAATTTCCCAGCAAACTTCGTGTGCACGCACTGGCCCGCTTCCTGGGCCTGACGAGTCGGCAGGTGCTGGCGCACCTGGCCAATCTCGGGGTGCAGACTCGCAGTCCGCAATCCAGCGTCGACCGCGAGTTGGCGCAGGCCGTCGCCGCTCGGGTGCGTGCCAACGTGGAGGCGGACGAGCCGGCAGCGGCGCCCGCCGCGCCTGAGGCGGCAGCCGAAGAACCGGCGACCGAGGCGCCGGCAGCAGAAGAACCCGCAGCGGAGGCACCGGCGGCCGACGAGCCGCCGACACTGTTCTCGGCTGCGGCGACCCGATACGACGAGCCGGTCGGATCGGCAACCGAGGTCGACACGTCGTTCGGCGGCCAGCCGCTGTTCCTCCAGCCGCAGGCGCCGGCCGAGAAGCCGAAGGCCACGCGCGCGCCGAAGAAGGCCGACCAGGCAGAACAGCCGGCGAAGGTCGAGAAGACGTCGGCTCCGTCGACCGACACCCCGTCCGAAGAGGCGGCGGCACCCGAGGCGGCCGAAGAGGCCCGCGCGGACGTCACCGACGAGACGACCGAAGCCACCGACACCGACACCGGGGACACCGACAACGACTCCGACGAGTCGGGTTCGGGCCGCAGTCGACGTCGTCGTCGCGGCCGGCGCGGTCGCGGTCGCGGTCGTGGCGACCAGGGTGGAGACGGCGAATCCGGCGATGCGTCGGATGACGACGAATCCGACGAGACCGGCGACGGGTCCGCGGACAAGGCATCCGAGGCCGACTCCTCGACGACCGAAGAGTCCGCCGATGAGTCGACAGCAGACGAGACCACCCCGGAAGAGTCGGAATCCGACGAGTCGAAGACCGACGAGACGAAGGCGGATGAGCCGACGACCCGGCGTCGCCGCCGCCGTCGGTCGGGTGCCGACACCTCCGAAGAAGCCGACGGCAAGGGCTCGGAAGCGGAGGCCGGCGACTCGTCGAAGGCCGCTGATTCCGGCGACGACGCCGAGTCGGACGACGGTGAGGGCGACGAGTCCGGTGAGGACGCCTCGGGCGACGGGTCCTCGACCCGCCGCCGGCGTCGTCGGCGCCGCCGCAAGGGCGGAGGAGAGCCCGACGAGGGTTCGCCGGACGATCCGCCGAACACGGTCGTCCACGAGCGTGAGCCCCGCAGCAAGCGTGCGCGTGACGAGGTGCAGGGAATCACCGGTTCGACGCGGCTCGAGGCCAAGCGTCAGCGCCGTCGCGACGGACGCGACGCAGGTCGTCGACGTCCGCCGATCCTGACCGAGTCGGAGTTCCTGGCCCGTCGCGAGGCTGTGGACCGCGTGATGGTGGTGCGCGAGCGCAGCGCAAACACCAGCATCACCGACAGCGACGGCCACGATCACGCCGCCGTGGAGGACTACACCCAGGTCGCGGTGCTCGAGGACGGCGTCCTCGTCGAACACTTCGTCACCACGGCGACGTCGTCGTCGATGGTGGGCAACATCTACCTCGGCCGCGTGCAGAACGTGCTGCCCGGCATGGAGGCGGCCTTCGTCGACATCGGCCGCGGCCGCAACGGTGTGCTGTACGCCGGTGAGGTCAACTGGGACGCCGCCGGGCTCGACGGCGGCTCACGCAAGATCGAGCAGGCGCTGAAGCCCGGCGACAACGTCCTGGTGCAGGTCAGCAAGGACCCGGTGGGCCACAAGGGTGCCCGCCTGACCACGCAGATCTCGCTGGCCGGCCGGTACCTCGTCTACGTGCCCGGCGGCTCGTCGACCGGCATCAGCCGCAAGCTGCCCGACGTCGAGCGCAAGCGCCTCAAGCAGATCCTGGCCAAGCTGGTGCCCGACGAGGCCGGCGTGATCATCCGCACCGCCTCCGAGGGTGTCAGCGCCGAGGAACTCGGCGCCGACATCGCTCGCCTCGAGTCGCAGTGGAAGACCATCGAGGAATCGGTCGCCGAGGCGAAGAAGGGTGGCTCGTCGGCTCCGCGTGCGCTGTACGAGGAGCCCGACCTGCTGGTGCGCGTGGTGCGCGACCTGTTCAACGAGGACTTCAAGAAGCTCGTCGTCGAGGGCGACAAGGCGTGGAACCTCGTCGAGGGTTACGTCAGCTCCGTCGCGCCCGACCTCATGGAGCGGGTCGAGCAGTTCAGCAAGCCGCACGCCGATGCGCCCGACTCGTTCGTGGTCCACCGCATCGACGAACAGCTCGCGAAGGCACTCGACCGCAAGGTGTGGCTGCCCTCGGGCGGCACGCTGATCATCGAGCACACCGAGGCCATGACGGTCGTCGACGTCAACACCGGCAAGTTCACCGGTTCGGGCGGCAACCTCGAGGAGACGGTCACCCGTAACAACCTCGAGGCGGCCGAGGAGATCGTGCGGCAGATGCGTCTGCGCGACATCGGCGGCATGATCATCGTCGACTTCATCGACATGGTGCTCGAGTCGAACCGCGATCTGGTGTTGCGCCGGCTCACCGAGGCCCTGGCCCGTGACCGCACTCGTCACCAGGTGTCGGAGGTGACCTCGCTCGGCCTGGTCCAGATGACCCGCAAGCGACTCGGTACCGGTCTGCTGGAGGCGTTCTCGACGCAGTGCACCGCGTGTGGCGGTCGCGGCATCATCGTGCACACCAATCCGGTCGAGGTGCGCGCCGACGACTCGGCGCGGTCGGACGGCGCCGGTTCCAAGCGCTCGCGCCGCGGCAAGAAGAAGTCGGAGGCGCCCGCCGAGACCAAGCCGGCCCCGCAGCAGCCGGCCCACAAGCCCGCCGCCGAGCATCCGCTGTTCCGCGCCATGGCCTCGCACACCCACGACGACGAACACCCCGAGGGTGAGCACGTCGAGGCCGAGACCGTCGAGGTCGAGCAGGCGGTGGCCACCGCCGCCGACAACGCCGCGACGACGGAGACTGAGAAGCCAGAACCGGCTGTCACCGAACCGGAACCGGCCGCGGAACCGGAGCCGGCCGCCGAGCCGGAACCGGCGAAGGCGGGGGAACCGACCGGGTCGACCGATGGGCAGGCCCCCGCGGTGGCGAAGCGCCGCCGCCGGGTGGTGCGCCGCCCGGCGCAGACGACGACCGCACCGGAGAACGTGGTGATGACGGCCGTCGAGGTGACTCCGGAAGCGCCCAAGACGACCTTCGGTCCCGTCTCCACGGGAGAGTCGGTGGTCGCGGTGCGCCGACGCCCACGGAAGCGTACGGCGGGCAGGCCCGCCGGGCCGCCGCCGGCCGACGGCTGATCCCCGAGGGGAGGGGCCGGCGGGGCGAGTTTGACCCGGCCACCGCCGTTCCCGTAACCTTGGAAAGTCGCCTCCCGCGGAGGGTCTGCGCTGTTCTGCGTGCCACGTGCACCGCAGCGGTGCGAATCCCGTCGGCAGGCCCTTGGTGTGAATCGCAGCCACTCCCGGTCAACTGACTGGGTGGACTGCGGCCCGCACCGGCAAGCACTACACGAACGCCTTCGAAAGCGCCTCGGCGCTGACGGAGGGCCCGACCAGACGATTAAGAGGAAGAACTTCGATGGCAACGTACGCGATCGTCAAGACCGGCGGCAAGCAGTACAAGGTCGCTGAGGGCGACACTGTCAAGGTCGAGAAGATCGACGAAAAGGTCGGCTCCACGGTGAGCCTGCCGGTCGCGTTGGTCGTCGACGGCTCGACCCTGACCACCGACGCCGACAAGCTGGCCAAGATCTCGGTCACCGGCGAGGTCGTGGAGCACGTCAAGGGCCCCAAGATCCGCATCCACAAGTTCAAGAACAAGACCGGCTACCACAAGCGCCAGGGTCACCGTCAGAAGCTGACGGTCCTGAAGGTCACCGGCATCAAGTAGTTCGACCCGCTTCGCGAAGACCTCAGGAGGACTGACACATGGCACATAAGAAGGGCGCATCCAGCTCGCGCAACGGTCGCGATTCCAATGCCCAGCGACTCGGCGTCAAGCGCTTCGGTGGCCAGCAGGTGAGCGCGGGAGAGATCCTCGTTCGTCAGCGTGGCACCAAGTTCCACCCCGGCGTGAACGTCGGTCGCGGTGGCGACGACACCCTGTTCGCGCTCGCCGCGGGCGCGGTGGAGTTCGGCAGCAAGCGTGGCCGCAAGACGGTCAACATCGTCCCGGAAACCGCTTCGGTCTGACCCGAGCAATCCGGCACGACAAGCCTTTTCGCAGGGCGGGCAGGGTCATCATGTACCCCGCCCGCCCTGTTCTTTTTTGACGGAAGAAGGATTTCGATGTCACGGTTCGTCGACCGCGTGACCATTCACGTCGCGGCGGGCAACGGTGGCCACGGCTGCGCCTCTGTCCACCGGGAGAAGTTCAAGCCCCTCGGTGGCCCGGACGGCGGCAACGGCGGCAACGGCGGGTCGGTGCGCCTCGTCGTCGACCCGCAGGTACACACCCTGCTCGATTTCCACTTCCGTCCCCACGCCAAGGCGGGCAACGGTCGGCCCGGAGCGGGCGACAACCGTGACGGTGCCAACGGAGAAGACCTGGTCCTCAAGGTCCCGGACGGGACGGTCGTCCTCGACGAGAACGGCACGATCCTCGCCGACCTCGTCGGCAACGGCACGACCTTCGAGGCCGCACAGGGCGGGCGCGGGGGGCTCGGCAACGCCTCCCTCGCGTCGAAGGCCCGCAAGGCACCCGGTTTCGCGCTCCTCGGCGAGGACGGCCAGGAGCGGTCCCTCGTCCTCGAGCTGAAGTCCGTGGCCGACGTCGGTCTCGTGGGCTTCCCGTCGGCGGGCAAGTCGTCGCTGGTGTCGGTGCTGTCTGCGGCCAAGCCGAAGATCGCCGACTACCCGTTCACCACGCTGGTGCCGAACCTCGGCGTGGTCCAGAGCGCGGGCGACGTCTTCACCATCGCCGATGTGCCCGGCCTGATCCCGGGTGCGTCGACCGGCCGTGGACTCGGTCTGGAGTTCCTGCGCCACCTCGAGCGGTGCGCCGTGCTCGCGCATGTCGTCGACTGCGCGACCCTCGAACCGGGCCGCGACCCGGTCTCGGACATCGACGCCCTCGAAGCCGAGCTCGCCGCCTACAAGCCGGCGCTCGACGCCGATCACGGTCTGGGGGACCTGGCCGAGCGTCCGCGCGTGGTCATCCTCAACAAGGTGGACGTCCCGGACGCCGCCGAACTCGCCGATCTCGTCGAACCCGAACTCGCCGAACGCGGGTGGCCGGTGTTCCGGATCTCGGCCGTGGCCCACTCGGGTCTGCGCGAACTGACCTTCGCGCTGGCGAAGATGGTCCGCGAGTACCGGGAGGTCCAGCCCGCGAAGACGCCTCGCCGCGCGATCATCCGCCCGAAGGCCGTCGACGACACCGGCTTCACCATCGTCCACGATCCGGAGAACGAGGGCGGTTTCATCGTCCGGGGCACTCGTCCGGAGCGCTGGATCGCCCAGACACAGTTCGACAACGACGAGGCCGTCGGCTACCTGGCGGACCGGCTCAACCGGCTCGGGGTCGAGGACGCATTGGTCAAGCTGGGCGCCGAGCCCGGCGCGCCGGTCACCATCGGTGCGGTCACCTTCGACTGGGAGCCGAGCACGCCCATGGGTGACGACGTCCCGATCACCGGGCGCGGCACCGACATCCGGCTCGATCAGAGCGACCGCGTCGGCGCCGCCGAACGCAAGCAGGCCCGCCGGTTGCGGCGCGGGCTGCCTGTCGAGGACGGAGAGCAGGACCAGTCGTGACCGCGGAAGCCGGCGTCGAGGTCCGGGGGGTTCGGGAACAGATCGCGCACGCGCGCAGCGTCGTGGTGAAGATCGGCTCGTCGGCGCTGACCGATCTGGCTGAGGGTCTCGACCGCGACCGACTCGACGCCCTGGCGGACGCGCTCGAGGCGCGGATGCGCGCCGGCTCCGACGTCATCGTCGTGTCGTCGGGTGCGATCGGGGCGGGCATCGCCCCACTGGGACTCAAGAAGCGTCCGAAGGATCTCGCCACCAAACAGGCCGCGGCCAGCGTCGGTCAGCTCGCGCTGGCGCACGCATGGGGAACCTCGTTCGCCCGGTACGGCCGCACGGTCGGGCAGGTCCTGCTGACCGCCGACGACTTCTCCAACCGCTCGCATCACGCCAATGCCCAACGCACACTTGATCGTCTGCGGTCGCTCGGCGCGGTCGCGGTGGTCAACGAGAACGACACGGTGGCGACCAACGAGATCCGGTTCGGCGACAACGACCGGCTGGCCGCGCTCGTCGCACATCTCAGCGGCGCCGATGCGCTGGTACTGCTGTCGGACGTCGACGGCCTCTACGACGGCGACCCGCGCAAGGTGGGTGTCGACGGGCGTCGTGCCCGACTGATCCCCGAGGTGAACGGTCCCGAGGATCTCGACGGTGTCATCGCCGGGTCCGGGGGAGCGCTGGGCACCGGCGGGATGGCCTCGAAGCTGGCCGCGGCGCGCCTGTCGGCGGATGCCGGTGTCCCGGTTCTGCTGGCCGCCGCGTCGTCGGCCGCGCAGGCCCTCGCCGACGCGTCGGTGGGCACGGTGTTCGCCGCGCGCGACGAGCGTCTCTCCGCCCGTCGTTTCTGGGTGCGTCATGCCGCCGACGCGCGTGGCCGGATCGTGCTCGACGACGGTGCGGTGGCTGCCGTATCCCGAAGGCGCCGTTCGCTTCTCGCGGCGGGCGTGGTCGGTGTCGAGGGCCGGTTCTTCGACGGGGACGTCGTCGAACTGGTGGATCAGCACGGCGTCGTGAAGGCGCGTGGAGTGGCGTCGTACGACTTCGACGACGTCACCTCGATGATCGGACGTCAGACCGACGAACTGCCGCCCGAACTGCAGCGGCCCGTCGTGCACGCCGACGATCTGGTCGTCGTCTCGCGCTGAGCGTCGGGTTCTGTCGCTCTAGCCGGACGCGAGGGCCGGCAACACCACTCCGGCCCGATGGTCGATCTTGAGTGTGGCCAGCTCGTCGCCGCGGGTGTGGCCGCGATTGACGATGATCAGCGGTTTGCCCGCGCGATGCGTCCGGCGTGCGAACCGCAGGCCGGACATCACCGTCAGCGACGAACCGACCACTAATAGGGCATCCGCGTCGTCGACCGCTGAGAATGATTGCTCGACAAGAGGTTTCGGAACAGTCTCACCGAAATAGACGATGTCGGGTTTGAGGATGCCGCCGCAGTGCGGACAGTCGATCATCACGAAGTCCGACGTGTCGGAGAGCGTGGCGTCGGCGTCGGGCGCGACTTCGATGGCGCCGCGGCCGGCGACGCGCTCGGCGAAACCGGGGTTGACCGACTCCAGGAGTTCGGCGAGTCGGTGCCGGGAGATGCGCCAGTCGCAGGTCAGGCACCGCACGCGCCCGTAACACCCGTGGAGTTCGAGGACTCCCCGGGTGCGGGCCTTGGTGTGCAGCATGTCGACGTTCTGGGTGATGACCGTCGAGACCGCTCCGCTCGACTGCAGGTCGGTGAGGGCGCGGTGGGCGGCGTTGGGGAGGGCGGCGTCCATGTGACGCCAGCCGAGATGGTTGCGCGCCCAGTAATGGCGGCGGAACTCCGGAGAGGACAGGAACATCTCGAGAGTCATCGGCGTCCGCGGCGGGGACCCCGGACTGCGGTAGTCGGGGATACCCGAGTCGGTGGAGATGCCGGCGCCGGTCAGGACCGCGAACCGACGCCCGCCCAGGATGTCGCCCGCGAGTTCGATGCGCTCGGCGACGTCGTCGTCGAGGGGCGTGTGTTCGGCCGGGGCCTGGCCGAGCTGAAGACGAGTGCGCACCCTGCCCAGGATAGGCAGGGTGCGCACTCGGGGTGTTCTGCGAGGTTCGTGCGTCAGGACGCCGCGGTCTCCTCGAGGGCCTCCTCGGCATGCTTCCCGGTCGGCTGCGGAACGGCGACCAGCGGGTACACGCCGTTCTCGTCGTGCACCTCGGTGCCGACCACCGGGGGATTGAACACGCACAGCATGCGCATCTGGGTGTCGGCGGTCACCGTGTGACGCTCGTGGCCGTTCAGCAGGTACATCGTGCCGGGCGCCAGCGGATGGGTCTCGCCGGTTTCCCGATTGAGCAGGGTGCCGGTGCCCTCGACGAGCCAGACGGCCTCGATGTGGTTGGCGTAGTGGAACTCGTTCACGCTGCCGGCCTCGATGGTGGTCTCGTGGAACGAGAATCCCACACCGTCGCCGCCGAGCACGATGCGCTTGGAGCGCCAGTGGCCGTCGGCGACGTCGCGCTCGGTACCGGTGATCTCTTCGGTGGTTCGGACGATCATCCGATCACCTCCTTGACTGCGTCGGAAAGGATGGACAGGCCGCGGTCGAGGTCCTCGCGCGAGATGGTCAGCGGCGGGAGCAGCTTGACGACCTCGTCGGACGGGCCCGACGTCTCGGCGAGCAGGCCGGCGCCGAAGGCCTGCGCACAGACCTTCCCGGCGGCCGTGTGGTCCTCGAACGCCAGGCCGCGGACCATGCCGCGACCGCGGGTCGAGATGCCTTCGTATCGGTTGCAGAGGTCGGTGAAGACCTCGTTGATGCGCTCACCCTTGGCGTGGATCTCGCGGCTCAGGGTGTCGTCGGACCAGTAGGTCTCGATGGCCTTGGCGGCGGTGACGAAGGCGGGGTTGTTGCCGCGGAAGGTGCCGTTGTGCTCACCCGGCGTCCAGACGTCGAGCTCGGGCTTGAACAGGGTCAGTGCGAAGGGCAGACCGTAGCCGCTGATCGACTTGGACAGGGTGACGATGTCTGGCTTGATGCCGGCCTCCTCGAAGGAGAAGAACTCGCCGGTGCGGCCGCAGCCCATCTGGACGTCGTCGACGATGAGCAGGATGTCGCGGCGCTCGCACAGATCGGAGAGCGCGCGCAGCCACTCGGCGCGTGCGACGTTGACGCCGCCCTCGCCCTGCACGGTCTCGACGATCACCGCGGCGGGGCGGTTGAGGCCGCTGCCCGAGTCGTCGAGGACGCGCTCGAACCAGGCGAAGTCCTCCATGACGCCGCCGAAGTAGTTGTCGAACGGCATCGGGGTCGCGTGAACCAGGGGGATGCCGGCGCCGGCGCGCTTCATCGAGTTGCCGGTCACCGACAGCGAGCCCAGCGTCATGCCGTGGAATGCGTTGGTGAAGCTGATGATCGACTCACGGCCGGTCACCTTGCGGGCCAGCTTGAGGGCCGATTCGACGGCGTTGGTTCCGGTCGGGCCGGGGAACTGGATCTTGTAGTCGAGTCCACGCGGCGCGAGGATGTGCTTGGTGAACTTCTCGATGAAGTTGCCCTTGGCGACGGTGGCCATGTCGAGGCCGTGGGTGATGCCGTCGGACGCGATGTAGTCGATGAGCGCCTTCTTCAGCACCTCGTTGTTGTGGCCGTAGTTCAGCGAACCGGCGCCGGCGAAGAAGTCCAGGTACTCCCGACCGTTCTGGTCGGTGATGTAGGAATCCTTGGCGGTGGTGAAGACCGCCGGCCAGTTGCGGCAGTAGCTGCGCACCTCGGATTCGTGGGTGGTGAAGACGGAATCGTCGATCTTCTTGTCGAGAACGGGACTGCTGTCGAGAAGTTGCATAGCGTGCTTCCTTCTTCTTGGTATAGCCGCGCTACATCTGTGTGAGCGCAGGAGTTCCGGTGCGGTTCGACGACCGCGAGTACCCAGAACTCGGGAATTCATGCCGGTTTTCGGCAACTTGTTCTGGAATGTGCCAACGGGCTTGGGGCACTTCGCATTCCGGATATGAGAGTGCAGCGACTCTCATCACGATCCGGGTGCCGAGGGATCACGCGCGAGCTCTACGGCTCGGGGATCTCCGGTTCCAGCATGTAGAGGTCCTCGGGCTCGTGAGAGTCCGGAAAAGCGTTGGCGGCGAACAGGTCACGACGCTCGAAACGGAGCCCGCGTGCCTTGGCCACCGACTCGAACAGCCGTTGCGACGGAATGTTGTCGGGGCTGATCGTGGTGTGCATCGCCACCATCCCGTGACGGTTCACGCGATCGAAGAGGTGATGCAGCATCGACCCGGCGATGCCGTGGCCGCGCATCGAGTCGTCGACGGCGACCTGCCAGACCATGAGGGTCGAGGGGTCGTTCTGACGGCGGTAGCCGGTGACGAAACCGACTGCCCGGCCGTCGAATTCGGCGACGATCGAGGTCTGGGCGAAGTCGTGGCACCACAGCACATAGGAGTACGACGAGTTGACGTCGAGAACCTTTGAGTCCGAGGCGATTTCCCAGAAGCGAGTGCCGTCGGCGACAGTAGGCATCCGATAGTCGACGGTGAGGACAGTTGTTGGGGCACTTCTTGTTTGTGAAGGGCTCATAACGCTCTCGACGTTAACAACGGGTATCGGGGAAGTCACCCACCAGCCGAAATTGCCCCATCGATCCACTACCTTCTACCTGCTCAGGCATGCAATGTGAAGTGGGTCACAAGAGTGTTACCCGGACGTCGATTCGTGGGCTCACGGGGGAGCAGAATGGCCGCATGACGAGGATCATCGCGGGCGAGCTGCGGGGTAGGCGGCTCCGTGTTCCGGACGAGGGAACTCGTCCCACTTCTGACCGTGTCCGCGAGTCGGTCTTCAACATGCTCGACGCCCGGTTCGATCTCGACGGTCTCTGGGTCCTCGATCTCTACGCCGGTTCCGGCGCCCTCGGGATCGAGGCGGTGTCGCGCGGTGCCGCCGGCGCGACCTTCGTCGATTCGGCCCGCAAGGCCGCCGCGGTGATCGGGGCCAATGTGAAAGCGTGCGGGATCGCATGCTCGACGACGGTGATCACCCGCGCGGTGTCCGCCTATCTGTCCTCGCCGCCCGAGCGTACATACGACCTCGTGTTCTCCGACCCGCCGTACGCGGTCGACGCGGCCGCGCTGTCGGAGGATCTGACCCGGCTGGCGGCGACGCGCCTGGCGCCGGACGCGCTCGTCGTGGTGGAACGTTCCGCCCGGGCGTCCGGCGACATCTGGCCCGCCGGCTTCGAGATCGTGGCGGACAAGAACTACGGCGACACCCGCGTCGAGGTCGGGGAGTTCACCGGCGCCTGACCTGCCTCGTGTCGGAGACCTGACGGTAAGTTCAGGCCATGACGACGGCAGTGTGTCCCGGTTCCTTCGATCCCTTCACCCTCGGCCACCGGTACGTGGTCGAACGCGCCGCGGCGTGTTTTGACGAGGTGGTCATCACCGTGGTGGTCAATCCCAACAAGCGTGGGATGTTCAGCGTCGACGAGCGCATCGCCCTCATCGAGGAGGACTGCGCCGATCTGCCCGGCGTTCGGGTCGATCGCTGGGAGGGGCTTCTCGTCGAGTATCTGAAGCAGGAGTCGATCCACACGATCGTCAAGGGGTTGCGCTCGGCGGTGGACTTCGACTACGAGGTCCCGATGGCCCAGATGAACCGTGCTCTGGCCGACGTGGAGACCGTCTTCCTCCTCACCGACCCCCGGTTCGCTCATGTGTCGAGTTCGCTGGTCAAGGAGGTGGCCAAGCTCGGCGGCGACGTCACGCCCTTCCTGTCGGCCCATGTCCACAAGTCGCTGAACGCGAAGCTGACGGGGGAGCGGTCCGTCTGAGGCGTCGAGGTTCGCGAGTCACCTGCGAAAACCGCGACACACCCCACGCGCTTCACTAATCACAGGCGCAACATTCGGCACAATAGTCACAGATTCACCAACTGTTGCAAACAGGCAAGCGCCGGATTGGGGTGGCTGTGTACCGGGTATTTGAGGCTCTCGACGAGCTCGTGGCGATTGTCGAGGAGGCACGGAGTGTGCCGATGACCGCGGGCTGCGTCGTGCCGCGTGGTGACGTGCTCGAACTCCTCGACGACATCAAGGACTCCATCCCGGGCGAACTCGACGACGCGCAGGACGTCCTCGACCAGCGCGACACGCTGATCGGCGATGCGCGGGAGCATGCCGAGACGACGGTTGCCAAGGCCGACTCCGAATCCGAGGCCGTGCTCGCCCACGCCCGCGCGGAGGCCGACCGCATCCTGTCCGAGGCCAAAGCTCAGGCCGATCGCATGGTCGACGAGGCGAGCTCGCACTCGCATTCGCTCGTCGAGGACGCCACCGAGGAAGCGCGCCGGCTGCAGACCAGTGCCGCCCGTGAGTTCGAGGCGGTCACCGGACGGGCGCGGGCCGAGGCGCAGCGCACCGTCGATGCGGCGAACAACACCTACGACAAGTCGGTGGCCGACGGCATCGCCGAACAGCAGCGTCTCGTCTCCGAGACCGAGGTCGTCGGCGCGGCCAAGTCGGAGGCCGAGCGCATCATCGACGCCGCACACGCCGAGGCCGATCGTCTGCGCGGGGACTGCGATGTCTACGTCGACGAGAAGCTGGCCCAGTTCGAGGAGATCCTCACCGGCACACTGCGTTCGGTGAACCGTGGACGTCATCAGCTGCGGACCGGCGCCGGGATGCACGACTATGTCGAGTATCCGCGCAGCGTCGAGGAGCCGGCACGCGAATCCCGCGGCGAGAACACACGTTCGCGTGAGACGTCGACCCGGAATTCCTACGACCGCGACCAGGGCTCCCCGCTGGCGGTGTGACCGAGTCGGCACACGCCGTCGGCGGCAGTCGATGATTCGTGATCGCCAGCGTATGGTGCAGATTGTGTCTGATCATGCTGTGACATCTGAAACGTCGCACGGTCCCGATTCCGCGCCGCGGCGCGATCCCTTCGTCCTCGACGTCCGGTCGTTGGGTCGTCGCCCCGGCACCATGTCGGAGGTTCACCGGACGGTGACGACCACCGACAAGCTCGGGGTCGAGATGATCGGTATCGCGGCCGGCTCCGAGGTCGACCTCGACCTCCGTCTCGAGTCGGTCAGCGAGGGAATCCTGGTGACCGGCACCGTCTGCGGTGAGACCACCGGTCAGTGCTCGCGTTGTCTCGAACCGATCGACGGCACGGTGACCGTGTTCCTGACCGAACTGTTCGCCTACCCGGACAGCGTGACCGAGCAGACCACCGAGGAAGACGACGTGCACCGCATCGTCGACGACCGCATCGATCTCGAGCAGTCGATCATCGACGCGGTGGCGCTGGAACTGCCGATGTCGCCGCTCTGTTCAGAGGACTGTGAGGGGCTGTGCCAGGTGTGCGGCATCCGGCTCGCGGTCGCCGAACCCGGTCACGCGCACGAGCTGATCGACCCCCGGTGGGCCGGTCTCGCCGACAAGTTCTCCGAAATCTCGGAAGACGGGAACCCGGACGACCAGGACCGTCGTGACTGAGACCAAACGTGAGGATGGTCGGCGGGCCGCGTTGCTCGCCGCGCTCGACACCGACATCCCCGAAGACCTTCTGACGCTGGCGCTCACGCACCGTTCGTACGCCTACGAGCACGGCGGTCTGCCGACCAACGAGCGTCTGGAGTTCCTCGGGGACTCCGTCCTCGGCGTGGTGATCACCGAACGCCTGTACCTGCATTTCCCCGATCGGCCGGAGGGCGAGCTCGCCAAGATTCGTGCCAGCGTGGTGAACATGCATGCCCTCGCCGACGTGGCGCGCGGTCTCGGGGAGGGCGGCCTGGGAATGTACCTGTACCTCGGCCGCGGCGAGGAGATGACCGGCGGTCGCGACAAGGACTCGATCCTAGCCGACGGCCTCGAATCGCTGTTCGGCGCGGTGTTTCTCAGCCACGGGCTGGAGACCTCGCAGCGGATCATCCTGCGTCTGTTCGACGAGCGCATCGAGAAGGCGGGGCAACTCGGCGCCGGACTGGACTGGAAGACCTCGCTGCAGGAGCTGAGCTCCGAGCGCGGTTACGGCCCGCCGCAGTACCAGATCTCGTCCACCGGCCCGGACCACAACAAGGAGTTCACCGCGATCGCGATGGTCGCGGGGGAGAACCTGGGCGAGGGCGTCGGACGCACCAAGAAAGAGGCCGAGCAGCAGGCGGCTGCGCTCGCGTGGACGGCGCTCACCGAACGCGCCGCCTCCTCCTCGTGACACCGGCAGTTCATGCCTGAACTACCCGAGGTCGAGACCGTACGGATGGGTCTCGAGAAGCATCTGACCGGGCGGACGGTGACCTCGGTCGAGGTTCTCCATCCCCGCTCCGCGCGTCGTCACGTCGGCGGCGAGCCCGATCTGATCGGTCGCCTGGCCGGCAAACACGTCACCGGGGTGCGTCGTCGCGGCAAGTACATGTGGATCGATGTCGCCGACGACACCGACCGCGCCGCCCTCGTCGTACATCTGGGCATGAGCGGGCAGATGCTGATCGCCCGCGACGGGGCACCCGATCACACCCATCTCCGTATCCGCGCGCACCTCGACGACGACAACGAACTTCGCTTCGTGGACCAGCGCACCTTCGGCGGCTGGCATCTCGACGATTATGTGGACGACATCCCGGTGTCGGTGGCGCGCATCGCGCCCGACCCGTTCGACCCCGCCTTCGACGCGGCGGGCGTCGTAACGCGCATGCGCGCCAAGCACTCCGAGATCAAACGCGTCCTGCTCGACCAGACGGTCATCTCCGGGGTCGGCAACATCTACGCCGACGAGGCGCTGTGGCGGGCCCGACTTCACGGTGCGCGTGTCGCCGAGACGATCTCACGCAAAAAGCTGCTCGAACTGATCGAGGCGGCGACCGCGGTGATGACCGAGGCGGTGGAGGTCGGGGGCACGTCCTTCGATGCGCTGTACGTGAACGTCAACGGGCAGTCGGGCTACTTCGAGCGGTCGCTCAACGCCTACGGACGCGAAGGGCAGCCGTGCCGTCGCTGCGGGGCGATCATGCGCCGGGAGTCGTTCATGAACCGCAGCTCGTACTTCTGCCCGAAGTGCCAGACTGCTCCTCGGCGTCGCGCGCGCTGAAGGCTTCGAGCGTTCCGCGGAACGCTCGTAGACACGTGGCCAGGCATTTTGTCGGTGGGCGCCGCTAAGTTGTTCGCATATCCGTTCGAACAGCTGGGGGCTTGGGGTGTCTGTTTCGGTGCTGCACGGTGAGAATGTGTCGTCGATGTTCGACGGCGCGGATCCGGCGTCTCTGTCCGATGAGGCGTTGGAAAGCAGAGTGCTGGGTCATGCCGCGCAGATCACCGCGCTCACCGCCGAGTTCTTGTCTCTGGTTGCGGAGTTGGATGAGCGGGAGTCGTGGCGAGGGCCGGGTATTCATTCGCTCGCGCACTGGTTGTCGTGGAAGGCCGGTGTTTCTCAGCGCACGGCGCAGGAGCAGGTGCGGGTGGCGAAGGCTTTGACGGAGTTGCCGCTGATTCGGCAGGCTTTCGGTGCGGGGCGGTTGTCGTATTCGAAGGTGCGGGCGCTGACGCGCGTGGCGACCTCGTTGCGGGAGAAGGAGCTGGTGAATCTGGCGTTGTCCTGTACTGCGTCGCAGCTGGAGCGGGCGGTACGTGCGATGGGGCAGATCGATCGGGATCGTGGCATCGAGTCGGGGGATCGGCCGCCGGTGGAGTCGACAGGCCGGTGGAAGTGGAATGCGGATGGCTCCTTGTTGGTGTCGCTGAGGCTGTCTCCGCTTGATGGTGCCCGGGTCCTGGCCGGTGCGGTCCGCGCGGAGTACGAACGAACCCGGACCTGCGACGATGCGGATCTGCCTGCGGTGTCGAACGTTCCGCGGAACGCTTCGAGCGAGTTGGAGACCGTGGAGGGAGAACCGGATTCCGAGGTCAAGCCGGCGAATCGGCGGGACCTGTGGCGGAATGTGCCGTCGAATCTGGCGCCGGCGATGGTGGCGATGGCCGACATGGTGCACGAGGGGATCGCGATGCCTGATCTTGCGCCGGGAGCCGAGATTCTGATCCATACCGACGAGGGTGGGGAACAGGCCCACCTTGACGACGGGCCGGCACTGTCGGAGGCCGAGTTGGAGGAGGCGCACTGCGGTGCTGCGGTCCGTAAGGCGCTGTCCAGCAGGGTTTCCGGCGCTCCGGGAAAGTTGGCGTTGCTGGGGTTGGGGCGTAGGTCGCGAACGCCGAACAAGGCACTCGTCAGGGCGTTGTTCCTGAGAGACCGGTGCTGCCAGACGCCCGGCTGTGAACGCACACGGCATCTGCACGCCCATCACGTGGTGTTCTGGTCGGCCGGTGGGGAGACCGAGCTGGACAACCTGATCCTGTTGTGTGGAAGCTGTCACCGTGCGCTGCATCGGGGTGAGTTCAGCATCACCGGTCATGGGGCGCAACGGTTTTCGTTCCACCGGCCGGGTGGTTCGGTGATCGACGTGGGTCCCGCGACACGTGCCCCAGGGTTGTGGCAGCCAGACTCGAAGATCGCGGCCGATGCGACAGTGCCTGTGGGCGGCGGCAAGCTCGACCTCGGGTATGCGACCGAGGTGATCTACGCGGTGTGGGAATGGAAGGAACGCAACGCAAGCCGAGAGTCGGCGGCGGCCTGACGACCCGCCCGCGGTGTCAGTGCCGTTCCAATCGGTAGTGCAGCCGTAAGGCCCGGAATCGCCCGACCCTCAGTTCGTGATCGGTGCGCAGGACACCTTCGTCGTCGACATACACCCGGAACGACTCCCGCAGAGGCGGCTGCGCCGAGTGCCACTCCTCGCCGAAGAGTACCGACACGTAGGCGCCGTCCTCGCCGAATCGACGAGATCGGGACGTCAAGGTCAGTGCCCCGTCGGCCTCCGCGCGTGGGGTGAGGAACACATGGACGTTGCCGAGTTCGAGCGGAAAGGCGACCGCGACGTGCGGCTGTGGCTGCCCCGGCAGGACCGCCCAGCGATAGAACCCGCTGTACACAGCAGAGCCGTCGAGGCGCAGGCGCCGGAGCCAGGCCGCACCCTCCCGGTGCCCCGAGTCGCCGGTGACGACACGGACCTCACTCGACATGCCACGGCTCACGGACAGGGGTTCGGTCGGCAATGCGAGTTGTTCGACGCGCCGGCCGAACAGCGCGGCGACAGCCATCCCGCCGGGAGCGAACAGCGGATTCCATTGCGACCAGACCTCCATCCGCCACGATCCGGTGTGTTCGTAGAAGTCGCGGACCATCGGGTGGAGGTCCGCAGCCCGGAAGTCCGGTCCGTCGAGTACCGACATGTCGTCGAACAGGCCGGCGTTCGGCGACGGCGGGTCGACCTCGCCTCGCTTCTCGTATCGGTGCAGCCAGGCGTCGCCGACCTCAAGCCGGCCGTTGTGGGGCGCAGCCAGGAAAGCGAAGTCCGGAGTAGAGAGGTCGACGGGCCGTCCGACCGCCCGCCACCATCTACGAGTCAACGGGTCCAACGCATGCGTCACCGGTCTGCGAGCCATGTCGGAGACGGTAGCGACCGTCTCACACTCATGCGCGCCGGGAATCTTTCCTGAATCGCAGCTCTTACTATGGTCTGCGGTGCCAGCGCCGCCCCGCCGCCTGAGAGGACTCATCCCAGCATGACGATCGAACAGAACACCGCCGCCCCGGCCCAGGCCGCGGAGCCCGCGCACACCGACCTCTGGGTCGAGCGCACCGGCACCCGTCTGTACACCGGGCGCAGCTCGCGCGGCGCCGAGGTGAAGATCGGCTCGCAGGACGTCGACGGGGTCTTCACGCCGGGCGAACTGCTCAAGATCGCGCTCGCGGCCTGCACCGGAATGTCGTCGGACCGTCCGCTGTCGCGCCGCCTCGGCGACGACTACGACGCCACCATCCGCGTCAGCGGTGACGCCGACCGGGAGAACGAGGTGTACCCGCGGATCGAGGAGATCCTCGAGGTCGACCTCTCCGAACTCGACGCGGAGGCCGCACAGCGTCTGCTCGTCGTCGTCGAGCGGGCCATCGACGCCGTGTGCACGGTCGGCCGCACCATCAAGGCCGGCGCCGAGGTCGACCTGAAGATCGTGACGGACTGACGCCCATGAGTGCCGACCCCGTCCGGCTGTCCGCGTTCGTCCACGGATACGTCCAGGGCGTGGGCTTCCGATGGTGGACGCGGTCGCGGGCCCTGGAGCTCGGCCTGGTCGGTTACGCGTCCAATCAGGCCGACGGGCGGGTGCACGTCGTGGCCGAGGGACCCCGCGACAAGGTGCAGGCTCTGCTCGATGCGCTTCGGTCCGGGGAGACCCCCGGTCGGGTGGATCTGGTGGTCGACAGCCTGGACCCGGCGCGCGGAGACCTGGTCGGCTTCCTCGAACGGTGAGCGTTGCCCGAAAGGTGTCGCGATGGTGAGTAGTCTGTACCGTCGTGCACCTCAAAAGCCTGACCCTGAAGGGCTTCAAGTCGTTCGCCTCGGCGACGACCCTGCGCTTCGAGCCGGGTATCACGTGCGTCGTCGGCCCCAACGGCTCCGGTAAGTCCAACGTCGTCGACGCCCTGACCTGGGTCATGGGCGAGCAGGGCGCCAAGGCGCTGCGCGGCGGGAAGATGCAGGACGTCATCTTCGCGGGCACCTCCGGACGTCCGCCGCTGGGACGTGCGGAGGTCACGCTCACCATCGACAACGCCGACGGTGAGCTGCCGATCGAGTACTCCGAGGTTTCGATCACCCGTCGCATGTTCCGCGATGGCGCGGGGGAGTACGAGATCAACGGCAGCACCTGCCGGCTCATGGACGTCCAGGAGCTGCTGTCCGACTCGGGTATCGGACGCGAGATGCACGTCATCGTCGGGCAGGGACGTCTGTCGGCGATCCTCGAATCGCGCCCCGAGGACCGGCGCGCGTTCATCGAGGAGGCCGCGGGCGTCCTCAAGCACCGCAAGCGCAAAGAGAAGGCGGTTCGCAAGCTCGACGCGATGCAGGCCAACCTCGCGCGGCTGACCGACCTCACCGCCGAACTGCGGCGCCAGCTCAAGCCGCTCGGCCGGCAGGCCGAGGTGGCCCGTCGCGCCCAGACCGTCCAGGCCGATCTCCGCGACGCCCGCCTGCGCCTCGCCGCCGACGACCTCGTGATCCGTCGCACCGAGATGGCCGAACACTCCGCCGTCGAGGAAGAGGTGCGGCGCCGCCAGGACGAGGTCGCCGCGGAACTCGACCGGGCCAACGCCGAGCTCACCGAACACGAACAGCATCTCGCCGAGGTCACCCCGGCGGCCGCGGCCGCGAGCCGCGCCTGGTTCCGGCTGTCGGCCCTCGCCGAGCGCGTCGACGCGACCCGCCGGGTCGCCGCCGAGCGCAGCCGCTACCTGAGCGAGGCCGCCACCGAGTCCACCGGACCGGATCCGGAGGAACTCGACGAACAGGCCCTCGAGGCCGCCGAACTCGAGGCCGAGCTGACCGAGGGCGTCGAGATCGCCGCCGAACAGCTCGAGACGGCCCGTGAAGTACTCAGTGAGCGCGAGTCGGTCGCCGAGGCCGCCGAGGCCGCCCATCTGGCCGCGGTGCAGGCCATTGCCGACCGGCGTGAGGGCCTGGCCCGTCTCGAGGGGCAGGTCGACAACCTGCGCACTCGGTCGGAGTCGTCCGACGCGGAGGCCGACCGCCTGACAGCCGCGATCGCCCACGCCTCCGAACGTGCGGAAAATGCTGCCTCGCAACAGGATTCGGCAGCCAGTGAGCTCGCGCAGCTGGAGGCCTCCGAGCAGGCCCTCGACGAACACCACGAGCGGTGCGTCGCCGCGCTGAACCTGTCCAACGAACGAGTCGCGACGCTGCAGGCGCAGCACCGCGAAGCCGAACAGTCCATCGCCTCGCTGTCGGCTCGGGTCGAGGCGCTCTCGATGAACCTGGAACGCAACGACGGCGGGGCCTGGCTGCTCGACAACGCCCCCGACGGCCTGCTCGGTCCGATGTCGGAGCTGCTCACCGTCGAGCCCGGTTTCGAGACCGCGATCGCCGGTGCCCTCGGACCCGCGGTCGACGGCATCGTGACCGTCGACGGCATGGCCGCCGTCCGCGCGCTCGAGGCCCTCAAGACCGGGGACGGGGGACGGGCGGCACTCATCTGCGGCGGCCTCACCGAATCCGTGCGGCAACGCGATGTCGCACTGCCCGAGGGTGCACGCTGGGCATCCTCCGCGGTGACCTGCGGGCCGGAGATCCGCAACGCGATCGACACCGTCCTCGCCGACACCGTCGTCGTCGACGATCCGGCGCAGGGCCTGGAACTGGCCCGTCGTCTCGGCGTGCGCGTGGTGACCCACGCCGGTGATCGGATCGGCCCCGCGTCGATCGAAGGCGGATCGTCGCGCCGCCCGTCGACGCTCGAGGTGCAGTCGGCGATCGACGCCGCGAGCGACGAGCTGGCCGCCACCCGGCGCCGCGTCGAAGAGCTGGAAGCCGCGCTCGACGGTGCCCTCACCGAACAGCGCGAACGTCGCGAGGCGGCCGAAGAGGCCCTCGCCGCGCTGCACGAATCCGATTCCAGTGTCGGTGCCGCCTATGAGCAGATGGCCCGGCTGGGCCACGAGATCCGGACCGCTCGGGCGGAGGCCGATCGCTTCACGCGTCAGCGCAACCTCCTGGAGAAGGGTCGCGCCGAGACCCTGGAGTCGCTGCACGAGCTCGAGGAACGGCTGCGCCTGGCCCGCGACGAATCCGACTCGGGACCGGAGATGGCCGCCGACGACTCCGAGCGGTCCACCGCCGCGGCGGCGGTCGGGATCGCCCGCGGCACCGAGATGGAGGCGCGGCTGGCCCTGCGCACCGCCGAGGAACGCCTCGCGTCGGTGCGCGGCAAGGCCGACTCGCTGCGCCGGGCCGCCCAGCGCGAACGCGAGGCCCGGGAACGGGCGCGCCGCCAGGACGAGATCCGCCGGCAGGCCGCGGGTGTCGCCGCGGCCGTCGAGCGGGCCGGAGCCCAGGTCGCCGAACGTCTCGCGGCGTCGGTCGCGTCGGCGCAGGCCGGCCGCGACGAACTCGAGGAGATCCGTATCGCACGGTCGGCGACGCTCGACGAGCTGCGCCTGAAGGCCGGCGAACTGACCAACACGCTGAACTCGTTGCGCGACACCGTCCACCGCGACGAGGTGGCCCGCGCCCAGGTGGCGCTGCGGATCGAGCAGCTCGAGGAGCAGATCCTCGAGTCGTTCGCGATGTCGCCCGACGACCTGATCGCCGAATACGGTCCCGACGTCCCGATGCCGCCCTCGGCCCTGGAGATGCAGGAGTACGAGGAGGCCAAGGGACGCGGCGAACAGGTGGTGGCACCGGCGCCCATGCCGTACCACCGCGCCACGCAGGAGGCCCGCGCGAAGAAGGCGCAGAAGGACCTCAACACCCTCGGCCGGGTCAACCCGCTCGCGCTCGAGGAGTTCGCGGCGCTCGAGGAGCGCTACAACTTCCTGTCCTCGCAACTCGAGGACATCAAGGCCGCACGCAAGGACCTGCTCGACGTCATCGAGGAGGTGGACGCCCGGATCCTGCAGGTGTTCACCGAGGCCTACGCCGATGTCGAGCGCGAGTTCGGACAGGTCTTCCAGACGCTGTTCCCCGGCGGTGAGGGACGCCTTGTGCTGACCGAGCCCAACGACATGCTCACCACCGGCATCGAGGTGGAGGCCCGGCCGCCGGGTAAGAAGGTGAAGAGGCTGTCGCTGCTGTCGGGCGGGGAGAAGTCCCTGACCGCGGTCGCGATGCTCGTGGCCATCTTCCGCGCCCGCCCGTCGCCGTTCTACGTCATGGACGAGGTCGAGGCGGCGCTCGACGACACCAACCTGCGCCGTCTCATCAAGCTGTTCGAGCAGCTGCGGGAGAAGTCGCAGCTCATCGTCATCACCCATCAGAAGCCCACGATGCAGATCGCCGACGCCCTCTACGGCGTCAGCATGCGCGGGGACGGCATCACGACCGTCATCTCGCAACGCATGCGCGGCGTGAACATGCCCGTGGCTCAACAGGAGGACACCAGCCAGTGAACACCGGAATCATCATCGGGATCGTCGTCGCGGTGGTCGTCATCGCCGCGCTGATCGTGCTCGGGCTGGTGCTGGCGCGCCGTCGGCGCATCTCGCTGTCCGACACGACCACGCAGCCGGAGATCGTCGACGGCAGCAAGCCCCAGGTCGATCGATCCGGGGGCTATCAGGCGGGGTCGGGTTTCAGTTTCAGTCGGGGTGACACGGCGCTGGCCGAGCCGCCGGAGCGCAAGCAGGCGCCCGAACGCAGGCCCGAACCGCCGGTGCAGCCGGAACCGCCCGTCCAGCCGGTCGAGGAGCGCACCGACGTCGACGGCCAGCCCGCGGTCGGCGACGACGCCGCGGTGCCGCGCGACGCCCACCGCCGCGGCATCACCGAGGTGTCCCTGCCGGACGCGGACGTGGTGGAACCGGCAGAACCGGAGACAGCAGAGCCGGAGACGGCAGAGCCGGAGACGACCGAGCCGGAGGCGAACGCCGCAGAGCCGGAAACGACCGAGCCGGAGGCGCCGGAGCCGGTCGTCGAGGAGCCGGTCACCGAGATTCCGGAGGACGCATCCGGTGCGGCGACGGCACCGCCGCGCGAGGAGATCGCGCCGACTGCGGGGCGTCTCGGTCGGCTGCGTGGTCGGCTGTCGCGGTCGCAGGGTGCGATCGGCAAGAGCGTGCTCGGTCTGCTCGGCGCGGGTGACCTCGACGAGGACAGCTGGGAGGAGATCGAGGACACCCTGGTCATGGCCGACCTCGGCACGGCGACCACCACGACCGTCGTCGAGACCCTGCGTTCCGAACTGGCCGCGAACCCGGTCAGGTCCGCGGACGAGGCGCGCGCACTGCTCAAGCGGGTGCTCGTCGAACAGCTCGATCCCACCCTCGATCGCTCGATCCGAGCGCTGCCGCATGCGGGGCGTCCGGCCGTCGTGCTGGTGGTCGGGGTCAACGGCACCGGCAAGACCACGACGACGGGCAAGCTGGCCCGCGTCCTGGTGGCCGACGGACGTCGCGTGCTCCTGGGCGCCGCCGACACCTTCCGTGCGGCCGCCGCCGATCAGCTGCAGACGTGGGGTGAGCGCGTCGGTGCGGAGATCGTGCGCGGCAAGGAGCAGGCCGATCCGGCCGCCGTGGCCTTCGATGCGGTCGACCGTGGCATCGAGGCCGGCGTCGACGTCGTCATGATCGACACGGCCGGCCGTCTGCACACCAAGACCGGCCTGATGGACGAGCTGGGCAAGGTCAAGCGCGTGGTGGAGAAGAAGGCGCCGGTCGACGAGGTGCTGCTCGTGCTCGACGCCACGGTCGGCCAGAACGGATTGATGCAGGCACGGGTGTTCGCCGAGGTCGTCGACATCACCGGTGTGGTGCTGACCAAGCTCGACGGCACTGCCAAGGGCGGCATCGTCTTCCACGTCCAGAAGGAGCTCGGCGTGCCGGTGAAACTGGTGGGTCTGGGCGAGGGCGCGGACGACCTGGCACCGTTCGAACCCGAGGCCTTCGTCGACGCGCTGTTGTGAGTCGGGCGGCGCGCTGCGAGTGAAGTCGATTCACGATCGGCAATCCCGAACTAGATGTGCTCGGACAAAACTGAGACCTACCTCAGAAGCATCCTTGCGATTTACCTGAGCGAAATATGAATCGCTCATGGGGTTACGTGGCTGAAACGTGAAGGCACCACCACGGAAACCGAGTGCCGACACTCTCTTTGGAGGCGCCGAGCCGTCGGCGCATCCTGAGGAGGTTTCACAGTGGTTTTGGCGCTGCCAGAAGAAGCGTTCGGCGCATTCGACACCGGCGACACCGCGTGGATCGTCACGAGTGCCGCATTGGTGCTGTTGATGACACCCGGACTCGCGTTCTTCTATGGCGGACTCGCTCGAGGCAAGTCCGTGCTCAACATGATGATGATGTCCTTCATCTCGCTGGCCACCGTCAGCGTCGTGTATGTCCTCTGGGGCTTCTCGATGGCTTTCGGCAACGGCATCACCGGCGATGACGACATCGCGGGTCTGTTCTCGAACCCGTTCGCACTCTTCGGGTCCGGCCAGCTGGCCGACACCATCCCCGGCCCGGACGACACCGAACTGGTCGTCACCGGCGGCCTGTCGATCCCGTCCTTCGTGTTCATGGGCTTCCAGCTCACGTTCGCGGTGATCACCGTGGCCCTCATCTCGGGCGCGCTCGCCGAGCGCGTCAAGTTCGCCACCTGGACGGTCTTCACGGTCATCTGGGCGACGGTCGTGTACTTCCCGCTCTCCCACATGGTCTGGGGCGGCGGCATCATGTCGGGTGCCGAGAACGGCTTCGCGTCGTGGATGTTCGGCAGCACCGACGGTGAGGCCAACGTGGCTCCGATCGACTTCGCCGGCGGCACCGTGGTCCACATCAACGCAGGTATGGCAGCACTGGTCCTGGCCCTCGTCGTCGGCGCCCGCGCCGGATTCGGCCGCACCGCCTACCGTCCGCACAACATCCCGTTCGTCATGCTCGGCGCCGCACTCCTGTGGTTCGGCTGGTTCGGCTTCAACGCCGGTTCCGAGCTCGCCGCCGACGCCGTCACCGGTCTCGTCTGGGTCAACACCACCGCCGCCACCGCTGCCGCGATGATCGGCTGGCTCGCAGTCGAACTCGTCCGCGACAAGCACGCAACCAGCGTCGGCGCCGCCTCGGGCATCGTGGCCGGCCTGGTCGCGATCACCCCGGCCTGTGGTGCGCTGACCCCCGTCGGCTCGCTGATCCTGGGTGTCATCGCAGGTGCTCTGGCCGCGCTCGCCATCGGCATGAAGAACAAGTTCGGCTACGACGACTCGCTCGACGTCGTCGGCGTCCACCTGGTCGCCGGTCTGTGGGGCACCGTCGGAATCGGCTTCCTGGCCAAGGACGTCGGCCTCTTCTGGGGCGGCGACTACAAGCAGCTCGTCGTGCAGGTCGTGATCGCGCTGTTCGCCCTCGTGTTCACCGGTGTCCTGACCGCGGTCATCGCCTTCGCGCTCAAGCCGCTCGGCTGGCGTGTCAGCGATGAGGACGAGAAGAGTGGCATCGACGAGGCAGAACACGCCGAGACTGCCTACGAGCTGGCATGACGCTCACGCCAAATCGCTACTACGCTGACACCCGTGGAGAGGGATAACAAATGAAGCTGATCACTGCAATCGTCAAGCCGTTCACGCTCGAGGACGTCAAGGCCGGCCTGGAGCAGGCGGGAATCCTCGGCATGACCGTCAGCGAGGTCCAGGGTTACGGCCGCCAGAAGGGCCACACCGAGGTCTACCGCGGCGCCGAGTACTCGGTTGACTTCGTGCCCAAGGTCCGCGTCGAGGTCGTCGTCGACGACGCCGCCGTGGACAAGGTCGTCGACGTCATCGTCGAGGCCGCCCGTACCGGCAAGATCGGTGACGGCAAGGTGTGGGTCTCGCCGGTCGAGTCGGTCGTGCGTGTCCGCACCGGTGAGCGCGGCGGCGACGCTCTGTAAGTGAGCTCGTGCCCTTTCTGAACAACCCGAACGGCCCCGCGTCCGACGACCAGTCGGGCGCGGGGCCGCACCGTTCGACCCCCGAGACCGATTCAACTCACGACACCGAGGAGCCTCCCGTAGCCGCGACCGATCTGGCCAAGACCCGCCGGCAGCTCACCGAGTCGAGCCGGAACGGGAAACTCGACGCACCGGCGTTGCGCCAGGTGCTCGTCGACCTGCACGAGTTCTGGCTGACCAGCAAGGGCGCCGAACTCGGCATCAAACCCCACAGCGGATTCGCGATAGTCGCGGTCGGCGGACTCGGACGCGGCGAACTGCTGCCGTACTCCGACCTCGACCTGATCCTGCTGCACGACGACATGCCCGTCGAGCGGGTGTCCGAGGTCGCCGACGGGCTCTGGTACCCGTTGTGGGACGCCAACATCCCCCTCGATCACAGCGTCCGGACCGTTCCGCAGGCGCTGCAGGTCGCCGGTGAGGACGTCACCGCCGCCCTCGGACTCCTCGAGGCCCGTCACATCGCCGGCGACGAGGATCTGTCGAACCTGCTGATCGGCGGTGTCCGCCAGCAGTGGCGCAACGACATCCGAAATCGCTTCCCCGACGTGGTCGCCCACGCGCAGGACCGCTGGCGCCGGGCGGGCGACATCGCGCACCGCGCCGAACCCGACCTGAAGAACGGCCGGGGAGGACTGCGCGACGTACAGCTCCTCGGTGCCCTGGCGATCGCCCAGCTCACCGACGGGATGGCCAGTCTGCGTCCGGATTCGCCCGGCGCCGGACCGCAGGTCGCCTACGCGCGACTCCTCGACATCCGGACCGAGCTGCACCGCATCGCGGGTCGCCCGCGTGAACAGGTGCGCGCGCAGGACGCCGACGAGATCGGCGCGGCGCTGCGGATCGGCGACCGGTTCGACCTGGCGCGCGTCATCAGCGACTCCGCCCGCACGATCAGCTACTCCATCGACGTCGGCCTGCGGACCGCGGGCAACGCGCTCCCGAGGCGCGGACTGGCCAAACTCCGCCGGTCGCCGCTGCGTCGTCCGCTCGACGAGGGCGTCGTCGAGCACAGCGGGGAGATCGTGTTGGCGCGCAACGCGATCCCGAGCAAAGACCCCGGCCTCATCCTCCGGGTCGCGGCCGCGTCGGCACGAACGGGTCTGCCGATCAGCGCGTCGACCCTGAGCCGGTTGGCCGACTATGCACCCGAACTGCGGGAACCGTGGCCCGCGGAGGCATTGAGCGATCTGCTGGTCCTGCTCAGTTCGGGGCACCACATGGTGGATCCGATCGAGGCGCTCGACCGCACCGGACTCTGGGGCCGGCTGCTGCCGGAATGGGGTGCGGTGCGCGACCTTCCGCCGCGCGACGCGATCCACACCTGGACCGTCGACCGCCACCTCGTGGAGACCGCGGCGTACGCGAGTTCGATGACGACGCGGGTCTCGCGGCCCGACCTGCTCGTTCTCGGAGCGCTCATCCACGATCTCGGCAAGGGGCGAGGCGCCGACCACAGCATCGTCGGCGCCGAACTCGCCGTCCAGATCGGCAACCGATTCGGCCTGTGGCCGCAGGACGTGACCATCCTGTCCGACATGGTGCGGCACCACCTGCTGCTGCCGCAGGTCGCGACGCGCCGCGACCTCGACGACCCGGCCACTGCCGAGTTCGTCGCCACCACACTGGGTCACAACCGCGTGCTGCTGGAACTGCTTGCGGCACTGGCCGAAGCGGATTCCCTCGCCACCGGTCCGGGCGTGTGGGGCGAGTGGAAGGCCTCACTCATCGGTGAACTCGTGCGACGCGCGATGCGCCACATCGACGGCATCCCGCCGTCGGTGCCCGAGCCGCTGACGCCCGAGCAGCTGGCGATCGCGGGCGAGGGGGAGTACGCGGTCCGGCTGGTACGCGCCGACGGTCAGCACACCTACGACGTCACGATGGTGGCTCCGGATCAACCCGGTCTGCTGTCGAAGATGGCCGGCGTGCTCGCGCTGGGCGGTTTGCGATCGCACAAGGCCTGTGCGCAGAGCCATGACGGCAAGGCCATCAACTCGTTCATCGTCGTGCCGATGTTCGGCAGTCCGCCCGACGCGGGCCTCCTGCGCCAGCAGCTGATCGCCTCGGTGAACGGCAAACTCGACGTCCTCGCGCGCCTCGATGCGCGGGAACGCGATTCGCCGATACCCACCATCGGCTCCGTCAGCACCCTGCCCGGAACGATGGTGAGCCTCGGGGCGAGTGCCGGCAGCACCGATCCCGACGTCGACGGCGCCGGTCACCCGAAGAACGCGGTGCCCGCGCTGTTCGCGGTCGCGCCGCCCCGGGTGACCTGGCTCGACGCCCCGGAAGCCGGTGCCGACGAGGGAGCGGTGTTGCTCGAGGTCCGCTCCGATGACCGCATCGGCCTGCTGAGCCGGGTCAGCGCGGTCCTGGAGAAACACGGCGCCGACATCCGCTGGGCGAAGGTCTCGACACTGGGTGCGACCGTCGTCGACATCTTCAGCCTGCGGCTGGCCCCGACAGCGACACCGACACCGAGGAGATGCGGACGACGCTCACCGACGCGATCATCGCCGTGTGTCCGCCACCGCAGCCCAAGCGTGACGAGGAGGGGGACGGCCCGCCGTCCCATGGGACCGGACGGTCCGGAGTGCCGATCTCCTAAATGGAACGCTCGGGGACCCACATGGAAGGATGGGACCCATGTTCGATTCCCTCTCCGACCGGTTGACCGGTGCTCTGAAGGATCTTCGCGGCAAGGGGCGGCTCTCCGACGCCGACATCGACCGCACCTGCCGCGAGATCCGGCTCGCCCTGCTCGAGGCCGACGTCTCGCTGCTGGTGGTGCGCGCCTTCATCGCGCGGATCAAGGAACGGGCGAAGGGCGCGGAGGTCTCCGCGGCACTGAACCCGGCCCAGACGGTCGTCAAGATCGTCAACGAGGAACTCATCGGCATCCTCGGCGGCGAGACCCGGCGGGTGCGGTTCGCGAAGAACCCGCCCACGGTCATCATGCTGGCCGGTCTGCAGGGTGCCGGTAAGACGACCCTCGCCGGCAAGCTGGGCAACTGGCTCAAGCAGCAGGGCCACACGCCGCTGCTGGTGGCCTGTGACCTGCAGCGCCCGGGCGCCGTCTCGCAGCTGCAGATCGTCGGCGAGCGCGCCGGCGTCCAGGTCTTCGCGCCGCACCCCGGCACGAGCATCGGCGGCGAGGGAACACTCGGCGTCACCTCGGGCGACCCGGTCTCCGTCGCGAAGGCCGGTGTCGACGAGGCGAAGGCCAAGCACTACGACGTCGTCGTCATCGACACCGCGGGCCGCCTCGGCATCGACGCCGAGCTGATGAAGCAGGCCTCCGACATCCGCGACGCCACCTCGCCCGACGAGGTACTGTTCGTCGTCGACGCGATGATCGGTCAGGACGCGGTGTCGACCGCCGAGGCCTTCGCCGACGGGGTCGGCTTCACCGGCGTCGTGCTGACCAAGCTCGACGGCGACGCCCGCGGCGGTGCGGCACTGTCGGTGCGCGAGGTGACCGGCCAGCCGATCATGTTCGCGTCCTCCGGTGAGAAGCTCGAGGACTTCGACGTCTTCCACCCCGACCGCATGGCCAGCCGGATCCTCGGCATGGGCGACGTGCTCAGCCTCATCGAGCAGGCCGAACAGCATTGGGACGCGGAGCAGGCCGAGGCCGCCGCGGCCAAGATCACCCAGGGCGAGCTCACCCTCGAGGACTTCCTCGAGCAGATGCTGATGATCCGCAAGATGGGTCCGATCGGCAACATCCTGGGCATGCTCCCCGGAGCGGGCCAGATGAAGGACGCGCTGTCGCAGGTCGACGACAAGCAGCTCGACCGCGTCCAGGCGATCATCCGCGGCATGACCCCCGCCGAGCGCGACAACCCGAAGATCATCAACGCCTCGCGCCGGCTGCGTATCGCCAACGGCTCCGGCGTGACCGTCAGCGAGGTCAACCAGCTCGTCGACCGCTTCTACGAGGCCCGCAAGATGATGGCCCAGATGTCGGGGCGCATGGGCATGGGCGCGATGAACCGGAAGTCCAACCGCAAGGGCAAGAAGGGCAAGAAGGGCAAGGGCCGCGGCCCCACACCGCCGAAGATGCGCGGCGGCTTCCCGGGGATGCCGGCCGGTATGCCCGCCGGGTTCCCCGACCTGTCCAACATGCCCCCCGGACTCGACCAGCTGCCCCGGGGCTCGAGGGCATCGACGTCTCACAGTTCCAGCAGCCCAAGAAGAAGAAGTAGCGGTGAGTGGCCCGGCGACGGATGGCCCCGCACTGGATGTCACCGCCCGTCACTACCGGGGTTCCGATCCGCTGACCGGCGAACCGATCGAGTTCTGGGTGGCGGGTGAGACCATCAGCCACACACCCATCCCGGACGCCGAGACCGCCGTCGACGGCGGCTGGCTCCTGCCGGGGCTCGTCGACGCCCACAATCACGTGGGTATCGCCCCCGGCCTCGGTGTCGACATCGAGCAGGCCCGCGGCTACGCGTACGCCGACGCCCGGGCGGGGACGCTGCTGATCCGCGAGGTCGGATCACCGCTGGACACCCACCCGCTCGACGACGACCCGGCCTGCCCGCGGTTCATCCGTTCGGGCAAGCACATCGCCCGACCCAAGCGCTATCTGCGCGACTACGGCGTCGACCTCGACGATCCCGACGAACTCGCCGCCGAGGTGGCCCGTCAGGCGGCGGCCGGTGACGGCTGGGTGAAGATCGTGGGGGACTGGATCGATCGCGAGGTCGGCGACCTCGCCCCGCTGTGGTCCCGGGATCAGATCGAGGCCGCGGTCGCCGTGGCGCACGAAGACGGCGCGCGGATCACCGCGCACGTCTTCGGGACGGACGCCCTCGTCGACCTCATCGGTGCCGGCGTCGACTGCATCGAACACGGCACCGGGCTCACCCCTGATCTGATCGATCAACTCGTGGAACGGTCGATTGCATTGGTGCCCACCATGATCCAGGTGGAGAACTTCCCGGGAATCGCCGACGGCGCCGAACGGTTCCCGACCTATGCCGAGCACATGCGCCGGCTGCACGCCGACGCCCCGAAGGTCTTCGACGCCGCGCGTGAGGCGGGTGTGGCGATCTTCGCCGGCACCGATGCCGGCGGGTTCGTCGAACACGGCCGGATCGTCGACGAGATCGAGGCGCTGTCGAAGGTCGGGATGGGGAACGCCGGGGCCATCGCGGCCGCGTCGGTGCAACCCCGTCGCTGGCTCGGAGCGGACCTCCTCGACGACGGCGATCGCGCCGACTTCGTGGTCTACGCGGAGAACCCGTGCGACGACCTGGGCGTCCTGCGCCACCCGCTAGCAGTGGTGTCATCGGGTCGCCACATCGTGTGAGCAACGCCACAAGTGGGGTGCTGGTTGCGAATACCTACTGCCGCGTAAGGTAGCAACCGCGTTGCAGAGGTTCGTAAGGGGACGAACCGATCAGCTCAGTGCAAGACCCTGCCGAAGCCGGGGGTACAACGGGGTTTCGGCAGGGTCGCGCAAGCCTGGGGGCCGAGTTCTCGGTGGGCAAGTGGGGTTGGCGACGTACGGCATGTGGTTGTTCTCGCGGGGTGGACAACCACATGCCGGATCTCCGTCCGGGGCTACATGCCGGATTTCTTTTCAGAGCCACCGTTCTGGCAGAATGGCTCGACGGTTCGTCGGATACGGTCACGGCCGTCCGACGGTCACACCGAAACAGACGCAAAACCGGGTCCACCATTCCGGGTGGGCCGCAGAATTGCGCAGTGACCACACGAAAGTAGATGTAGACATGGCTGTCAAGATCAAGCTCACACGGCTCGGCAAGATCCGCAACCCGCAGTACCGCATCGTCGTCGCCGACGCTCGGACCCGCCGCAACGGCCGGGTGATCGAGACCATCGGCAAGTACCACCCGAAGGAAGAGCCCTCGCTGATCGAGGTCGATTCCGAGCGCGCGCAGTACTGGCTGGGTGTCGGCGCACAGCCGACCGAGCCCGTCGCCGCGATCCTCAAGGTCACCGGTGACTGGCAGAAGTTCAAGGGCCTGCCGGGCGCCGAGGGCACCCTGAAGACCGCCGAGGCCAAGCCCTCCAAGCTCGACCTGTTCAACGCTGCGCTCGCCGCCGCCGACAACGAGCCGGTCGCCGCGGCGACCACCCCGAAGAAGAAGGCCGCCAAGAAGGACGAGGCTCCGGCAGAAGCTGCTGCGGAGTCTCCCACCGCCGAGGGTGACGCGTGAGCGCAGTCGTCGCCGACGCGGTCGAGCATCTCGTCCGCGGAATCGTCTCGAACCCGGACGACGTCCGGGTCGACCTCGTCACCGGTCGTCGCGGCCGGCTCGTCGAGGTCCACGTGAACCCCGACGATCTCGGTAAGGTCATCGGCCGCAACGGCCGGACCGCCACCGCCCTGCGCACCCTCGTCTCCGGCATCGGCGGACGTGGCATGCGCGTCGACATCGTCGACACCGACCGCTGACGGTCAGCTCGCAGGGCGATCGCATCGTGGATCTCGTCGTAGGACGTGTGGTGAAGTCGCACGGTATTCGTGGCGAACTCGTCGTCGACGTCCGAACTGACGACCCCGACCTGCGCTTCGCTCGCGGCTCGGTGCTGCGCGGCCGTCTGCCGCGCGGTGGTGGGGAACGTGAGTTCACCGTGACAGCCGCCCGGGATCATTCCGGGCGGCTGTTGGTGTCTCTCGACGGCGTCGCGAGCCGCGACTCGGCCGACGCCCTGCGGGGCACGCTGTTCCTCATCGACTCCTCGCAGGTCGAGCCGTCCGACGATCCGGACGAGTTCTACGACCACGAACTCGAGGGGGTCCCGGTGCAGCTCACCGACGGTACCGAGGTCGGCGTCGTGGAGTCGGTGCTGCACATGCCCGGCGGCGAGTTGCTCGCGGTGCGTACCCCCGACAAGCGCGAGGTCCTGATCCCGTTCGTGCGGGAGATCGTGCCCACGGTGAGTCGCGAACTCATCGTCATCGACCCGCCCGAAGGTCTACTCGACCCCGACGCGGCCGACGGCGCGAAGTGATGCGCCTCGACGTCGTCTCGATCTTTCCCGAATACCTCGACCCGCTCCGGGTTGCCCTGCTGGGCAAGGCCATCGACGCCGGCCGCATCAGCGTCGACGTCCACGACCTGCGGAACTGGGCGCACGACGTCCACCGCAGCGTCGACGACTCGCCGTACGGCGGTGGTCCCGGCATGGTCATGAAGCCCGAGGTGTGGGGGCCGTGTCTCGACGACGTGTGCCCCGACGACGCACTACTCGTCGTCCCCACGCCGGCCGGTGTGCCGTTCACCCAGGCGACCGCCGAGCGGTGGAGCACCGAGAAGCATCTCGTCTTCGCCTGCGGCCGCTACGAGGGCATCGACCAGCGTGTGTTCGACGACGCGGCCCGCCGGGTCCGCGTCGAAGAGGTGTCCCTCGGCGACTTCGTCCTGATCGGCGGCGAGGTCGCGGTGATGGCGATGATCGAGGCGACCGTCCGGCTGATCGACGGCGTCCTCGGGAATCCTCGCTCGCACCAAGAGGATTCGTTCTCCGACGGGCTCCTCGAAGGGCCCAGCTACACGCGTCCGGTGAGCTGGCGCGGCCTCGACGTCCCGGCGGTCCTCCTCAGCGGCGACCACGCGAAGGTCGCCGAGTGGCGACACGAGCAGGCGCTGGAGCGGACCCGCGCCCGCCGCCCCGATCTCCTCGCCGATCCTGTGGATCCCACCGGTGACCGCGGGCCGGATTCCGGCTAGGATTCGGCACAACTCGAGCCGAACGGGGGTGGGCATTGCAGGGCTATGAGGCCATGGTCGACGAACTCGACCGTCAGCGTGCCGAACTCGCGCGGACCCGTGAGACGTTGTCGGAGCTGACGTCTCGCGCCATCAGCCGGGACCGGCTCGTAGCCGTCACCGTCAATGCGCGCGGACTCGCCGTCGACATCTCGATCGATCCCACCGCACTGCGCCGATATCGGGCCGACCAGCTCTCCGAGCTGCTGACCACCCTCATCGCCGAAGCGGATCATGCCCTGAGCTCCCGTCGCGGTGAACTCCTCGCCGGCGCAGCGGCTTCCGGTGTGGATTACGCCGACGCACGCCTCGACCCCGAGCGGGCGCCCCGGTGATGTCGGGAGGACGGCGCAACCGGGTCGCCGCCGACGTGGGTACCGCGGCGGATCTCGCCGCACGTCTGGCCAATGCCGAGACGCGGTTGGGCACCGTGCACTCCGAACTCGTCGAACTGCTGGCCGACATCGACATCGCGGTCGGGACAGGGGCGGGCGCGCTGGCCTTCCGTCGGGGTTTCGGGCCCGCGAGCGCAGAGTCGACCGAACTCCTCCGGACCGCGGTCACACGCCTCGCGGAACATCGGACGGTGCTCACGCGGGGCGTCGAATCGCTCGCGGAGGCCGATGCCGACGCCGCGGCGGCATTCGAGTCCGGTGACACGCAGTGAACTCTCAGCCCAGGCAGATCGCGGACGAACTCGCGCAGGGAGTGTGGCCGGGTGCGGATCCGTTGTCGTTGCGCGAAGCGGCTCGTCGGGCACGGGCGCTCGCCGAGTCGGTGGAGCGGGCGACCGACGTGGTCGTCTCGGCGACCGGGGCCTACGCCTCGCCGGACACCGGCAGCGCGGCGACGGAGGGGGAGTTCGGCCTCGCCGTCGTCGACGGGCTGGAGCAGATCACCGGAGACGGTCCGCGCTCCCTGCCACACGTCGCCGGCCGTCTCCGGGCCATGGCCGCGTCGTTGGACGGCTATGCCGACATCGTCACGGAGACCGAGCAGCAGATGACGACCATCGCGCTCGTCGCCGACCGGGACCGGCATCGTGCGGAGGTCTTCGCCGAGGTCGGTGACGACTCGTGGCGGGTGAGTGCGGCGAGTGCGGGCCGGATGGCTCTCACCGCTGCCGGCGACGACTACACGCAACGGTCCGAGGAGGCCGGTCAGTCCGCCGGCGGAACCCCGCCCGCGGCGACCAGCGGGATGATGCCGTTCGCCCCGATGGGGGCGATGGGTGGGGCCGGAGCCCTGGGCGCCGGATTGGGGGCCGCCGGACTGGGCGCGGCGGTGGGCGCCGCCGCCTCACGCGCCGACCGGGGCTCCACCGGCGGCGACCTGACCTGGCTGCGCCGACGCGCCGAGAACCTGCAGTCGACCGTGCCGGCGGGTATCGCGGGGTGGTTCCGCACCGCCGTCGGCGTGGGCGTCGGGGCTCGCGGGCGTCGCGTGGTGGTCGTCGGGACCAACGATCCGCAGCCGTACCAGCGTGCGGGGCTCGAACTCTCCGACGACGAGGCACTGACCGCGAACGGCCGCGCGCCCGAGCTCGCGATCGTCGAACACATGACGAGTTCGGGGATCACGCCCACGGCGATCGCCGCGGCCACCCCGATGGAATCGGCCACCCTCTCGGCCCTGCAGGCCGCCGGCGTCGTCGCGATGGGACCCGGTTCCCGGCGCTGACCGGCGATTTCGTCGGACCGGGGTCTCTCTGGCACAATAGTCGGGTTGCCTGTCGTCATCGACCGGCACCGACGACTCGGAGTATGAACCGGTTCGAAGCCCACGGGCCCGCCAGGTTCCTCTGCTCAACGTTAACGCCAGACAAGGACCAACCAATGAACACGCTCGACTTCCTCGACAAGCAGTCCCTCCGCGACGATGTCCCGGACTTCGGCCCCGGCGACACCCTCGACGTCCACGTCAAGGTCATCGAGGGCAGCAAGGAACGCGTCCAGGTGTTCAAGGGCGTCGTGATCCGTCGCCAGGGTGGCGGCGTCCGCGAGACCTTCACCGTTCGCAAGGTGTCCTTCGGCGTCGGCGTTGAGCGCACCTTCCCGGTGCACAGCCCGAACATCGCCAAGATCGACGTCCTCACCCGCGGTGACGTCCGTCGCGCCAAGCTCTACTACCTGCGTGATCTGCGTGGCAAGGCCGCAAAGATCAAGGAAAAGCGCTGACGCGTCTAACCTGACGAGGTGGCCGACACACAGCGACCCAGCGACGATCGTGACCTTGACACCGACGGCGACGACGGTGAGAAGCGTCCCTGGCGATTGAAGTCCGATCCGGACGACCCCGCCGAGGACGGCAAGCGCAAGAAATCGGGCTCCGGCTCGCTCCTGCGCGAGGTCGTGATCATCGTGGGGTGCGTCCTGCTCCTCACCTGGCTGCTGCAGACCTTCATCGGACGGCAGTACGTCATCCCGTCGGAGTCGATGGAGTCGACTCTCATCGGCTGCGACGGGTGCACCAACGATCGCATCGTCATCGACAAGATGGTCTACCGCTTCGGTGACCCTCAGCCCGGTGACGTCGTCGTCTTCGAGGGACCGTCCGAATCGTGGAACGGTGCCTGGATGTCCCCGCGGTCGACGAACCCGGTGATGCACAAGGTGCAGGATGCGCTGTCGTGGTTCGGTTTCGCCCCGCCCGACGAGAACAACCTCGTCAAGCGTGTGATCGCTACCGGCGGGCAGACCATCGAGTGCCGCAACGACGAGGGTGTCGGCGTGAAGGTCGACGGCAAGCCGTTGCACGAGCCGTACATCAACATGGAGTTGCAGCGGCAGACCGTGGCCGCATTCGGTCCCGGCGTCGCCGGCCCCGGAGACTCGGTTCCGCCGTGCCTCGGTCCCGACTTCGGCCCGATCAAGGTGCCCGAGGGCAACGTGTGGGTGATGGGCGACAACCGCCTCAACTCGCAGGACTCGCGCTACCACGTCGACGACAAGTACCAGGGCACCGTCCCGATCAGCGACATCCGCGGCAAGGTCCGGACCATCATCTATCCCTTCTCGCGGATCGGTGGTGTCGGTTCGATCAATCCCCAGCAATGATCATGTGGGGATCGGGTACACCATGAGTCGCTGGCCACCGCGTTCGCCTGTCCGCCGTGCGGCGGGACTGCGGACCTTCGAATTCGCGCTCCACCGGCAGGGCCTCGGTCCGGTCGCGGGCGTCGACGAGGCGGGTCGTGGCGCATGTGCCGGCCCGCTGGTGGTCGCGGCCTGCGTGCTGAAACCGACTCAACTGGCGTCGCTGGCCGAACTCGACGACTCCAAACGCCTCACAGAGAAGACCCGGGAAGTGCTGTACCGCTCGGTGACCCGGTACGCGCAGGCATGGAGCGCGGTCATCATCGATGCCGCCGAGATCGACCGGATCGGCATCCACGTCGCGAACATCGAGGGCATGCGCCGCGCCGTTGCAGCACTCGACGTGACTCCCGGGTATGTGCTGTCCGACGGCTTCGTCGTCCCCGGGCTGACCGCGCCGTCGCTGCCGGTGATCGGAGGAGACGGGGCCGCGGCCTGCATCGCGGCCGCGAGCATCATCGCGAAGGTGACACGGGACCGGATCATGGTCGCGATGGACCAGGACCTACCCGGCTACGATTTCGCGATCCACAAGGGATACAGCACCGCACTACACATGTCCCGCATCGATGCGGCGGGACCGTCACCACAACACCGCATGTCGTACCGTAACGTCGCGGCACGAGTGGTCACCAGCGCAAACGACAACAGGGATAGGCTTACAGGATGAGTGCTGAGGATCTCGAGAAGTACGAAACCGAGATGGAACTCTCTCTGTACCGCGAGTACAAGGACATTGTCGGGCAGTTCACCTATGTGGTGGAGACCGAGCGGCGCTTCTACCTTGCCAACGCGGTCGAGATGATTCCCCGCAACACCGACGGCGAGGTGTACTTCGAACTGCGGATGAGCGACGCCTGGGTCTGGGACATGTACCGGCCGGCGCGTTTCGTCAAGCAGGTTCGCGTGATCACGTTCAAGGACGTCAACATCGAGGAGCTCGAGAAGCCGGAACTGCGGCTTCCCGACGAGCCCTGAACTCTCATGGGGTGATCCCGCCACCATGTGGGTGGTGGGGTGGTTCTCCACAGATTCGGCCGCGGCGGGTGCAGACCCGCCGCGGCCGAGTCGTGTTCGGGGAGGCTTCGCGGCATGAGCAATCGTCGTGCGCACATCGGCAGGCTGGGGGAGGACCACGCAGCCGACTACATCGAGTCGCTGGGTTGGGTTGTGCTGGAGCGCAACTGGCGCAACCGATATGGCGAACTCGACTTGATCGCAGCCGACTCCGACGCCCCGGACGGCTCGACGCTGGTGGTCGTCGAGGTCAAGACCCGGTCCGGCCGGACCTACGACGATCCGGTCATGGCGGTCACCCCGGAGAAGCTCGTCCGGATGCGGCGATTGGCCCGTCAGTGGCTCACGACGCAGGGGCGCGGGTGGTCACGGATCAGATTCGATGTGATCAGCGTTCGGCTCGACGGATTCGCGCCGGAAGACCCTGCGGCAGTCCGTATCCGCCACCATCGGGGAGTCTACGAGTGACCGCGGCCTACAGCTTGCTGAGGTCGGAGCGGATGAGCATGACGTTGTAGTCGCTCCAGCGTGAGGCGTTGAAGTACAGGTCTTTTCCCGTGCCCGTCAGTGCCGGCGAGTTCGGCAGCATCATGGGGCCGTACACCACAGGATTGCCGGGGCCCACGATGTTCCGCGGCGAGCTCCACGGGCCTTCCGGGTGATTCGCGGTGCGGAGCCGAATGCCGTTGTCGCCGTCGAGCATGATGTATTTGTTCAGATACGGGCTCCACGCGACAGACAGTTCGCTGACGGGCTGGCGGGCGACGACCCCTTCGGTGTCGTGGATGTCGCTGATGCTGTCGACCCAGCCGATCCGCTCGCCGGACCAGTACTCGTACTTGTCGAGGTCGAGGATGTCCGCCGGCTTGAACCGCGCCAGGAATGCGGCGCCGAAACGGCCGTTGGGCGTACCGAACTGGTAGATGTAGCCCGCTTCATCGGAGCCCGGCCGACCGCGCATGTACGCGTTCTGCTGGAACTTGCCGTTGTTGACGTCGATCGCGCGGAGGTTGCCGGGGAGGGCGAGATCGATCGGCGCGTTGATGAGGATCGTGTCGGGGTCGCTGGTCCAGGTCTGGCCGTTGTTGTCGGAGTACGCGATTCCCGAGTAGTTGGTGATCCAGTTGCCGGCCGAACCCCAGGAACGCACGGACATGTAGTTGATGTACTGCCGGAATCCGTTGCCGTAGGGGAGGGAGATCGCCGCGGTGGGGATCGTGGTGACCTCGATGTTCGAGATGCCCAGTGAGGGAATGAGTTCCTGGGCGAAGTTCGGCTTTCCGGGTGCGATCACGGTGCCGGACTCGACGTCGCCTGCGACACCGTTGGGGACCGAGAGGCCATCGGCGAGGTTGTTGTCGTTCGAGCGCAGGAGGACGTTGTGCCGCCATTCCTGTCGCGGGGCGTTGCAGTTGCCGAAGGTGTCGCCGAAGGCCATCAGGGTCTGGCCGCGGCCGTTGTCCCAGGCGATTCCCAGATCTGTGCCGCCGATGCCGAATCGGTCGAAGGTGTCGTTCTTGCTGTACGGGCCGGTCACCCAGCCCACCGAGCGAGAGATGGTCCCGACGTAGGGGATGAGCGGACGCTGAGGTCCCGGGTTGGGAACGCTGGAGCCGGAACCGGAGCCCAGGGAACCCGATGAGCCGAACCCCAAGAAGCTCGAGCCGTTTCCGGAATTCCCGCATGGAGCGGCTTCGGCGGTACCTGTGCCTGTGGTGAGGACGATCGCGGAGGTACCGACAGCGATTACCCCGGCGAGCGCCAGTCGGACACCCTTGGTGAGACGGCTGGACAACCCGTGACCTCCGAGTGGCTGGTGTTACTGATGTGAATGACGTGACTATTGTTACTAGAGTTGCGTCACAGCGGTGGTCGACCTGGGTCACGATCTGGTGTCAGCGGATGAGATGCCTATTCTCCGACTCGGTGCGGGACTGCCAGCCGACGCGCTCGAGTTCGGGGATGTCGTTCTCGTGTTCGGGGTATCCGACGCAGAGGTAGGCGACGAGCTTCCAGGCAGACGGGACCGCGAGTGCCGCGGTCACCTCGCCGGGTTCGAGGATCGACACCCAGCCGATGCCGACGCCGCGGGCTCGGGCCGCCAGCCACATGGTGGTGATCGCGGTGACGACGGAGTACTCGAGGGTTTCCGGCACGGTCTGGCGGCCGAGTCCGTGGCCCTGGTCGGCGTCGGGCTCGCAGAACACGGCCAGGTGGACCGGAGCGTCGTCGAGGCCGGCGAGTTTCAGTGACGAATACAGCTGCGCGCGCTCGCCGGTGTACCCGTCGAGCGCTTCGGTGTTGCAGCGGACGAAGCTGTCGCGCACCGCCTCCCGCGCCGATGCGGTTTGCACCTCGACCCAGCGCCAGGGCTGGCTGTTGCCGACCGACGGCGAGAACTCCGCCGACTCGAGGATCTCGGGGAGGAGATGTGGTTCGAGTGGCTCCCGGCTGAACCGCCGGACGTCGCGTCGCCAGCGGAACAGTCGGTCGAGGTCGCGGACGAACGCATCGTCGAAAGTTCCGTCACTCATCGGTTGTCGAGCTTAGCGACGACGATCTATCAGAACGGCGCCGGTCCGTCTGCTTGCTCGCGTCGTTCGCGTTCGCGCTGGTTGCGGGCGCGTTCGGCCCTCCGCCGGGCGTGTTTCGCGGCGGTTCGGTTGTTCGGTGGCGGGGTGTCGTCACCGGTGATGACCCGTGGTGTGGGTGGGGCCTGGGCGGGTTGTTCGAATCGGATGCGACGGAGGTTGGGGAAGAGGTCTTCGAGGGTTTCGGCGTCACCGCGGATGCGATAACCCTCCGGGGTGATGTATTCGGTGACCAGGCGGCCGTCCTCGTCGCGGTACTGCACATCGACCCAGTCGCCGAAGGTCTTGTGCAGATGCCCGAACCGGCATTTGGCGTTGAGGTTCTCACTCGAGGTGAGACCGCCGCGGGTGGGGCGCTGGCGGTCGTATTCGGTGACGTGGTCGAGGTCGCAGCTGAATGCTGACTTTTCGCAGCCGGGTTCGGTGCAGTAGCCGTCGCGGATGCGCACGAAGTCCGCGCAGGCGGTGGTGGGGCGATAGGGGTCAGACGGTTGCGAGCCGGGGTAGATGACGACAACATCCGACGACGGTGCTTCGGCGGCAAACCGTGTAGGCGCTGTACGTGCCGGGGTGACCGGTGTGATGGTTGCGTCGGGCCGGTCGGCGAGGTCGCGGACATGCTCATCGGAGATGACACCGTGCTCATCGACCCAGCCGATCCCCGGAGCCCCGTTCAGGGTCGCCTGATCAGTGACGACGTGAATGACGACCTCGCTGCGCACCGCCGCGACCACCGCATCCGGTTCAGGAACCTCCGCGGTGCAGTCCTCGCGATCACATAGACACTCGAACACGGTGCCGGTCAACAACGCGAACATCGCGTCGGAGTTGCGTTGCCCGACGGTGCGGCCGTCGTGTTTGCACACCGAATCAGCCAACACACGAACAGCTTTCGCCGCAATCCGCACATTCTCCGCAGCCATCACCCCGGTGAGCTCGGCGGTACCGTCGTCGAGGATGTGCGTCCACATGCCACGGTTGTCGAGCGCTTCTTTGCGGCGTTCCCGGACGAGGTCGGGATCATGACGGAAAACGAGGCGGTCGACCTCGTCCCGCAACCGGGCGCGCGTCCAGGAGCCCTTCTTCGACCGCAGGGTGGCGGCGATCTCGGCGTCGAGGGTCGGGGTGATCGACGACTCGTAGGGAACGAGCGCAGTGCGCGACAGGATCACCTGCAGCTGCCAGCGGGTGGTGATGCCATCACGCAGGGTGTCGAGGCCTTCGGGCAGCGATTCCCGCAGACCGATCGCCTCATCGACCAGGATCTCGGCCTGGCGTCGAGTGAGGGACAGCTGGCGGGCCACCCGAATCACACAATCCGTGTCGCCGCTGACGACGATCCCGCCATCGATGGTGCTGCGCACCGCGATACAGCGGTCGGCGATGGCGGTGACCACTCCGTAGCGCCGCCAGTCCTCGCGAGACTGGCGGTGTTGCGACTCCGCCAGCTCGTCCATCAACGAGTACATGTTGGCCGCGTACGGGTGGGCAGGATCGACCCCGGCGAAAGACCCGCCCGGTAGATCGACCCGATTCCCCGACACACTGCCCCCAGAAGTGTTGCAGCGCCAGCCGGTCGGCCGGCTCACTAGCTGATTACCAATGTAGACCCGACCACCGACAAGATTCGATTCTGATCCACAGGGCTCGGATCGTTACATGGTTGCGCAGCAACCAGATTCGCCGAACTGAAGTCGCACGCGACATCGATCCGGATCTGCGACCTGGGTGGAAGTCGCCCCGCCGGATCGACATCGCGCGCGACTTCGTTTCTTGGTGACCGATCAACCATCGGCGGTGGACAACCCAGCGCCCATCCACAGATCGCTCATCTCCCCGCCGCGAAGACGTTGTGAATCCTGACCCTCGATGACACTGTCTCCCATGTTGGGGCAAACACAGTCGGTGGGGCTCAACGCCTTTGCGGCGCGGGTCGTCGACGTGCAGGCGAGTGTGGGGTCGGGCCTGCCGGGCTTCTCGGTGACCGGGAACCCGGACCCGTCGGTGCGGGAGGCGCGCGACCGGGTGCGGGCGGCGATCAAGAACTCGGGATTCACCTTTCCCGATCTGAAGGTGACGGTGGCGCTGTCGCCGGCCGACATGCCGAAGGTCGGTTCGGGTTTCGATTTGTCCATGGCCGTCGCGATCCTGGCTGCGACAGAACAGGTGTCGTCGGAGAAGTTGGAATCGGCGATCTTCCTCGGGGAACTCGGACTCGACGGGAACCTTCGTCCGATCCGGGGTGTGCTGCCGGCGGTGATCGCCGCGCGTCAGGCGGGCTATCGGCGTGCGGTGGTGCCGATCGAGACGGTGGCCGAGGCGGCTCTGGTGGAGGGGATGGACGTCGGCGGTGCGTCGAGCCTCAAAGAGGTTGCCGCCTGGCTCGCGGGTGATCTCGTACTCGACAACTTCCATCGGACGGCACCCACCAAGCCGCCGCCGATCCCGGACATGGCCGACGTGGTGGGGCAGCACGAGGCGCGGCATGCACTCGAGATCGCCGCGGCCGGAGCGCATCACGTCCTGATGACCGGATCGCCCGGCATCGGGAAGACGATGCTGGCACGACGGCTCCCGGGCATCCTGCCGCCGCTGGGGCTCGAGGATTCCCTCGAGGTGACGGCGATCCACTCGCTGGTCGGTGAGTTGTCACCGGGACGTCCGCTGATCACCGAGCCGCCGTTCGTCGCGCCGCACCACAGTTCGTCGACGACGGCTCTACTCGGCGGGGGTACCGGATTCGCCCGACCGGGTGCGGTCTCCAAGGCGCATCGCGGAGTGCTGTTCCTGGACGAATGCGCCGAGATGAGCGCGAAAGTCCTGGAATCGCTGAGGGAACCGCTCGAAGACGGTGAGGTGAGGGTGCCGCGTCGCGACGGGGTCGCGTCGTATCCCGCGCGGTTCCAGCTCATCCTCGCGGCGAATCCGTGCCCCTGCGCGCCCGCGCACGACGTCGACTGCGTGTGCACCGCAGTTGTCCGGCGACGCTACCTGGGCAAGTTGTCGGGTCCGCTGCTGGACCGTGTCGACATCCGCGTCCGCATGGACCCACCGGGGAATGCCGCGCTGATGAGCGGGGTGGGGGAGTCGAGTGCCGAGGTGCGGGCACGTGTCACCGCGGCGCGCGCGGCAGCTGTCGAAAGATGGTCTGAGTTCGGTTGGCGCACCAACGCCGAAGTTCCGGGAGCGGCGTTGCGACAGCGATTTCGGCTACCTCCCGACGTCCTGCGTCCCATCGAGCTGTTTCTCCGCGACGGGCGCGTCACGGCACGTGGCGCCGACCGTGCGTTGCGATTGGCCTGGACTCTCAGCGATCTGCGCGGCACCGACGTCCCGGTCGAAGACGATGTCGCGCAGGCACTTCTGTACCGAGACCGAGGAGCGACCTGGTGAGTGGCAAGTATCCGGCAGAGATGACGGCGTGGGCGTACCTGGCCCGGGTGGCCGAACCGCCCTGTGCGGATGTCATCGCGCTCGTGGACCAGATCGGTGCGGTCGACGCGGCGGCGGCGATACGCAACCGCAAGGTCCCGGACGGGCACGAGCCTGTGCTGGCCGCGACGGCGGCCCGGTGCGATTCCGACTCTGGGACCGATGATCTCGACGCCGCGGCCGCTATCGGTGCACGTCTGGTGACCCGTTCCGGCCCCGAGTGGCCGGCATGGTCGTTGCTTGCGCTGAGCCAGGCCGACACCGCGGCTCGCGGTGGCGAACCACTCGCTCTCTGGGTGCGCGGACCGGCCCGCCTCGACGACCTCGCCGCAGCATCGGTCGCGCTCATCGGCTCCCGCGCGGCATCCCCGTACGGCCAACACGTCACGCAGACGCTGGCTTCAGGCCTCGCGGGTGAGGGTTTCGCGGTGATATCCGGCGGTGCCTTCGGGATCGACGGCGTCGCGCACCGGGCCGTGATCGCGTCCGGGGGAGTGACGGCGGCCGTCATGGCCTGCGGGATCGATCGTGACTATCCGGCCTCGCACTCCGCACTCCTGGGCGAGATCGCCCGGACCGGAGCGATCGTCAGCGAATACGCACCAGGGACCACCGCGGCCAAACACCGCTTCCTGACCCGCAACCGACTGGTCGCGTCACTGTCGGGTGCGACGGTCGTCGTGGAGGCGGGTAGGCGGTCGGGTGCGGCGAACACCGCAGCCTGGGCGCGCAAGCTCGGGCGTCCGCTGGGTGCGGTGCCCGGACCGGTGACGTCGGCGACGTCGGTGGGGTGTCACCGGATGATCGCCGACGGGCTCGCCGTCCTGGTCTCCGACGTCGCGTCGGCGGCGAACCTCGTCCGACCCGACGGCGGGGGAGACGTCGGTCGCGGACGGGCGAAGCCGACAGATGGGCTCAGCGACGAGCAACTCCGGGTGCACGACGCCATCCCCGGGCGCGGTGGCGTGGGCATCGAGGAAATCGCGTTCGCGGCAGGTCTCGAGGTGCCGACGGTCCGGGCGGCCCTGGCGCGGTTGGACATCGACGGTCTGGTGGAGAACGTCGGCGGTCAGTGGCGCCTGGCCGGCGGGTGATTCACTTGCGCGTCAGGATGTCGAGAAAGATCCGCAGATCGTCGGGCGTCGCCTCGCCGAGGCGGCCGTGGGCGTGGACGAAGCCGATGCCCGCGTACAGCAGTGTGGTCGCTCGGGCGTGGGCCTCGGCCTCGTCGAAGCCGAGCTCGCGCATCGCCTGATCGGCGATCTGGAAGATCTGGCCGTCGAGCTCGGAGACCGAGTCCGCGATCGACCCGTCGGTCTCGGCCCAGCGGCGCATCGCGCCCTCCATCCGCCAGCGCCGGGGGTCGGACACGAGCCGTGCCATCCCCTCGATCCGCTCCGCCGGTGGCAGGTTCTCGAGGGCGGCGATCTGTGCCGCCGCCGCGGTCTGGACCTTTCGGCAGTGGGCCGCGAGTTCTGACTTCATCGTCGCGATGTCGGTGAAATGCCAGTAGAAGCTGCCCTTGGTGACCCCGAGCCGGGAGCTGAGCCGTGAGATCTTCAGTCCGCCGATGCCGTCTTCGAGGAGGACCTCCACCGCCGCGTCGAGCCAGTCGTCGGCGCCGAGACGCGGTCCGCGAGCGGGAACAGTCTCCTGGGCTGGCTGGGGTTCCACTGGTCGGTCCGGCATGGAATCGCCTCTGGTCGGGGTCTCGCGACGTCTGATCTCAAGAATTGCAAACTCTCGGATCACATCGCTTGATCGTGAGAAAACCTTACAAGGACGCACCGCGGATTCGCCGAAATGACCGAAACCGGCTCTTAGGTAAACCTAAGTAGGAGGCGTAGGGTGGTCGCGACAAGGAGGTTTCATGGCCAAGCGTGTGAACACGATGACGGTGGTCCGTCGTGAACAGATCAGCCCCCACTTCGTCCGCCTGTATCTCGGCGGCGAGGGCTTCGACGACTTCCTGGCGGCGGTCGGGCCGTCGGGGGAGGCAGACACGGACATGTACGTGAAGTTCATCTTCGCGCCGGAAGGGGTGACCTACCCCGAGCCGTTCGACCTCCAGGAACTCCGCACGACGCTGCCTCCCGAACAGCAGCCGGTCCTCCGCACGTACACGGTTCGCCGCGTCGATCGGCAGGCCCGCGAGATCCTCGTCGACTTCGTCGTCCACGGCGACGAGGGCATTGCCGGCCCGTGGGCCGCCTCGGTGGAGCCGGGTGAGACCGTTCGGTTCATCGGCCCGGGCAGTGGATACCGACCGAAGTCCGACGCTCCGTGGCACCTCCTCGCCGCTGACGAGGCCGGACTGCCCGCCGTGGCCGCCGCCCTCGAGGCGCTGCCCGCCGACGCCGTTGCCAAGGTCTTCATCGAGGTCGCCGGGCCGGAGGACGAGCTCGACCTCATCGCACCCCCGGGTGCCGAGATCGTCTGGGTCCATCGCGGTGGACCCGCCGGCGAGGTCGACGACTCGGTCGCCGGCGACAACGCGCCCCTCATCGCCGCGGTCCGCGAGGCGCAGTGGCTCGACGGCGAACCCCACGTATTCATCCACGGAGAGGCGCAGGCCGTCATGCACAACCTGCGCGGCTACATCCGCAAGGAGCGCAAGGTCGGCGCCGCCAACGCCTCGATCTCCGGGTACTGGCGCCGCGGTCGCACCGAAGAGGGCTTCCGGACCTGGAAGGCCGAACTCCGCGCCGCCGAAGAGGGCGCACCGGCCGGCCGGTAGGCGGCCGAGTAGGCATCGATCCGGCCACGGCACCGCGTGTGGGGTTGCACCCGCTCGCGCCGCACGCTGTGCTGTCGGGCATGCTCGACGACTTCGCCGATCACCTGCGCCTGGAGAAAGGTCGCAGTGAGCACACCATCCGCGCATACCTGGGTGGTGCGCGGGCGCTGCTGTCGTTCGCGGGTGCGCGCGGAGTGGCCGCGGCGGACATCGACCTCGCGCTCCTGCGCGCCTGGCTCGCGGAGCTGACGCGACGCGGCGCCGCCCGCACGACCGTCGCGCGCCAGGTGTCGGCGGCGAAGACGTTCTGCTCGTGGGCGGTTCGCGAGGGCATCATGGCCACCGATCCGTCGCAGCGACTCAAGGCGCCCAAAGCGCATCGGACGCTGCCGGCGGTGCTCGCGCCCGGGCAGGCCGACGCCGCGATCGTGGCAACCGCGCAGGATCGCGATCCCGGCGACCCGATCGCCCTCCGCGACCGCCTGATCCTGGAGTTGTTGTACGCCAGTGGTGTTCGCGTAGGAGAACTGTGCGGCCTCGACGTCGACGACATCGACACCGGGCGGCGAATCCTGCGCGTGATCGGCAAGGGGGACAAGGAACGGTCCGTGCCCTACGGCGAACCCGCGGCCAAGGCGATCGACGAATGGCTGCGACGCGGCCGCCCGGAGCTGGCGACCGACGCGTCGGGACCCGCGCTGCTTCTCGGAGCACGCGGGGGTCGCCTCGACCAGCGGATGGCACGGTCGGTCGTCGCCGGCGCGGTCCAGGCCGCCGGCGGCCCGGCCATGGGACCGCACGGCCTCCGGCACAGCGCCGCGACGCACCTGCTCGAAGGCGGCGCCGACCTGCGCGTCGTACAGGAACTGCTCGGGCACTCCTCGCTGGCGACGACGCAGATCTACACCCACGTGAGCGTCGAACGCCTGCGCGCGGTGCACCGCCAGGCACACCCGCGAGCCTGATCGCGTCGCGCCGGCTCACGGTGGGTCCTTCTCGAGCGGTTTGAGCCGGACCCGCACCGCTCCGAGCAGGCCCAGGGGATTCAGATACTCGGCATCGCGACCCACCCCGCGTCGTGCGCCCCAGTGCAGGCACGCGAGCACCGGACATCCCGGATGCCCGGCGTCGAGCGTGCCGATCGGCTCGCCCCGAGACACGTGATCACCCTCGTCGACGGTGGCCTCGACGGGTTCGTAGGTCGTGATCACCCCGTCCGGGTGCTGGACCGAGACCACCGGGCGACCGGCGACCCGGCCCGCGAACCGCACGCGCCCGGCGCCCGCCGCCGAGACCGTCACACCGGGTACGGCCGCGAAGTCGACGCCGCGGTGACCCGGCTGCCACCGCTTCTCCGGCGCATCGAAGCCGGTCACGACCGTCGGACGCGGCGACAACGGGGCAGAATAGGGGCGCGACGCGGCGTCACCGGCCGGCGGGGTCGAGCACATGACGACCAGCCACACAGACACGGTGAGCGCAAGGCGGGAACCCGGGTTCGGCACTCCCATAAGACGCACCGGGGGCCGATCCGGATCCGTCATCGGCGGTCACGGGCCGGAGCGTTTTGGTTTTCGCTGGTCGACGCGCGTAAACTTTCGTCCGCATCTCATCGGTTGTTGATGGGGTGACTTCGCGCGCCTGCGAGAACACGTCGAGTGAGCAGTCCCGGCCACGGTCCACGGACCGATTCAGGGGTCACCGGCTGCAGGCGCCAGGGTCGGCACCAACCCGGTACCGACGGATAACTGCGACAAAAGGAAAAATCATGGCTGTCGTGACCATGAAGCAGCTGCTTGACAGCGGCGCACACTTCGGGCACCAGACCCGCCGTTGGAACCCGAAGATGAAGCGATTCATCTTCACCGACCGCAACGGCATCTACATCATCGATCTGCAGCAGACGCTGACCTACATCGACAAGGCCTACGAGTTCGTCAAGGAGACCGTCGCCCACGGCGGCACCATCCTGTTCGTCGGCACCAAGAAGCAGGCTCAGGAGTCCATCGCCGCCGAGGCCACCCGCGTCGGGATGCCCTACGTGAACCAGCGCTGGCTGGGCGGCATGCTCACCAACTTCAACACCGTGCACAAGCGTCTCCAGCGCATGAAGGAGCTGGAGACCATGGAGCAGACCGGTGGCTTCGAGGGTCGCACCAAGAAGGAGATCTTGATGCTGACCCGCGAGAAGAACAAGCTCGAGCGCACGCTCGGCGGTATCCGCGACATGGCCAAGGTTCCCTCGGCCGTGTGGGTCGTCGACACCAACAAGGAGCACATCGCCGTCGGTGAGGCTCGCAAGCTGAACATCCCGGTCATCGCGATCCTGGACACCAACTGCGACCCCGACCTCGTCGACTACCCGATCCCGGGCAACGACGACGCCATCCGCAGCGCTGCTCTGCTGACCCGCGTCGTGGCCTCGGCCGTCGCCGAGGGCCTGCAGGCCCGCGCCGGCGCTGCCGGTGGCGACGCCAAGCCGGAGGCAGCCGCAGGCGAGCCTCTCGCCGAGTGGGAGCAGGAGCTGCTGACCCAGGCCGCAGCTCCGGCCGGTGGCGAAGCAGCCACCGACGCCCCGGCCGCGCAGTAACACCTGCCGCAGCAATTCGGTCCCACCACACTCTTTCGAAGGAGGCTCGCCGACGATGGCGAACTACACCGCAGCCGATGTGAAGCGACTTCGCGAACTCACCGGCTCTGGAATGCTGGACTGCAAGAACGCGCTGGCCAACAACGACGGTGATTTCGACAAGGCCGTCGAGGAGCTGCGCATCAAGGGTGCCAAGGACGTGGGCAAGCGCGCTGAGCGCTCCACGGCCGAGGGCCTGGTCGCCGCCAAGGGCGGCGCCCTGATCGAGATCAACTCCGAGACCGACTTCGTCGCCAAGAACGACGAATTCCAGACGCTCGCCGATGACATCGTGACCGCGGCCGCCGAGGCCAAGACCAACGATGTCGAGGAGCTGAAGAAGGCTCCTCTCGGCAGTGGCACCGTCGACGAGGCGATCGCGGCTCTCTCGGCCAAGATCGGCGAGAAGCTCGAGCTCCGCCGCGTCGTCTACTACGACGGCCCGGTCGCCGTGTACCTGCACAAGCGTGCTTCGGACCTCCCGCCCGCCGTCGGCGTGCTGGTGTCCTACGAGGGTGCAGGCGACGCTGCCGAGGAGGCCGCTCGCGGCGCCGCCATGCAGGTCGCAGCTCTCAAGGCCAAGTACGCCACTCGCGACGAGGTCCCCGCGGACGTCGTCGAGAACGAGCGTCGTATCGCCGAGCAGACCGCCAAGGAGGAGGGCAAGCCGGAGCAGGCTCTGCCCAAGATCGTGGAGGGTCGCGTCAACGGCTTCTACAAGGACGTCGTGCTGCTCGACCAGGCGTCGGTCCAGGACTCGAAGAAGACCGTCAAGGCTCTTCTCGACGAGGCCGGTGTGACCGTCAAGGGCTTCACCCGCTTCGAGGTCGGCCAGGCCTGATCGTTCCCGGGGTCTCCCCGGACGACATCTCGACCGCCCCGTCTCCCATCGTGGAGGCGGGGCGGTTGTCGTTTCGGTGCAGCAGCATCGTCAGCATCCCGATGCCGACGGCGAGGCCGGCGAGCACCCACAGCGTCGTGCGGAACGCACACAGGAAGGTACGCGCGGTGACGGCCCGTGCCGCGCTCTGCGTCCAGGGCTGCGCCTCGGCGGCGATCGCGGCGACCGCGCTGCCGGTCGGGGCCCCGGCGCACCCGGCGGCGGGACGTTCCGGGTGCGGTGAGGTGAGCTGTTCGGTTGCGCACCAGGCGAACCGGTCGGCGACGGCCGGCCGGAACATCGGGTTGACCGGCGAATCCTCCAGTGCGACGGACAGTTCGGCGTGTACCGCGGGCACGCTGGTGTCGGTCTGCCCGGCCACCTGTCCGAAGAAGAACATCGTCACGAGCGCCAGACCGATCGACGCCCCGATCTGCTGCGCCGTCGGGATCGTGCCGCTGGCCGACCCCACCGTCTCCACCGACGTGTCGGAGAGGACGACCGCCTGCAGAGGCGCGACGAACAGTCCTGTACCGATCCCGCCGACCACCAGGGGAGCCAGGATCGCCACCACCGGAAGGGTTTCCGACGACGGGTCGAGGAGCAGTGCGATCCAGGCGAACGCCGCCCCGACCGTCAGGACGCCGCCGAGCAGGACCCGAGGCGCCGTCGCGCGGGCGACCGCCCACGGTGACACGACCGATCCCACGGCGGCACCGCAGGCGAACGGCAGCGCGAGCAGACCGGTGCGGAGTGCCGAGTAGCCGAGGCCGAACTGCGCCGAGATCGACACGGTGAAGAAGAAGCCCGCGAAGACGCTGAAGAACATCAGCGACATCGTGAGCCCGACCGCGAATCGGCGGGACGCGAAGAGATCCAGGCGGAGCAGGGGTGTCCCGCCGCGCGCGGCGAGCCGGTTCTGCTGCCGCACGAAGGCGAGCGACAGGATCACCGCGGCCCCGAGCATGACCCACAGTCTCGGCGGCCACTGCTGTTCGCGACCCACGGCCAGTGGATACAGGAGCAGGAAGAGTGCGGAGGCCGACAGCACCATCCCGGCGATGTCCGGCCGGTCCGGATCGGGGTCGAGGGCGGCGGGGAGCCGGCGCCAGGCGAGCGCACAGGCGAGGATGCCGAGCGGGAGGTTGACGAAGAAGATTGTGCGCCAACCCCATCCGGCGACGTCGGCGTGCACCAGCAGTCCGCCGACGACGGGACCCAGGATCGCGGCCATACCCGCCACGGCGCCGTAGATCCCGAAGACCAGTCCGTGGCGTTCCCTGGTGAACAGTGCGGCGATCAGGGCCAGTGTCTGGGCGGACATCAGCGCGGCGCTGATGCCCTGCGCCCCGCGGAACACGATGAGCATCACCGGATCCGTCGCCAGACCGCACAGCATCGAGGTGACGGTGAAGGCGATCATCGCGATCACGAACAGGCGCCGGCGCCCGTATCGGCCGCCGAGCGTGGCGGCGGTGAGCAGCGTGCATGCGAACGACAACGTGTAGACCGTCAGCACGAGCAGCTGTTGCGAGGTGGACGCGCCGAGGTCGACCGTAAGGTCGGGGAGCGCGATGTTGACGATGGTCGTGTCCAGCATCTGCATGAACACACCCAGGAGGCACCCGGCGAGGGCCAGCCACGCCGGGCCTCTGGTCACGATGTGAGTGCGGGCAACGACGGTCGATAGTCACCCTGGTCGGCCACCGAGCCGATGACCTCGACGAACCGCTCGACGTAGCGTTGCACCGATTCCTGCGCGATGTCGGTGTTCGGGTACAGGAAGGTGATCGACGTGGTGTCGGGGAACCGGTTCACCCACATGTAGACCTCTTCGCTGCTGCCGCGGTTGCCGAACAGACATCCGTTGCCGGCCTCGAAGATCTCCACTCCCGGGAGTTTGCGAACGTCGACGTAGGAGATCATCGGGACCGACCAGCCGGGTTGGACGGTGATCCCGTCCGCGGGTTCGGCCAGTTCCAGCACCCGGTGGAACGAGATGTCGGTCAGTTCCTTGCCGGCTGCGTAGCTGCTTGCGGCCTGTGGTGCGAGGCTGCGGAAAGTGGTCGTGTCGTCGACTCTCAGCGGAACCGGGATGAGGCTGGTGAACCAGCCCACCGAGTTCATCTCCTCGGCGCCGGATCGGGTGCTCTTCGGCGTCATGCCGAAATAGTCTTTCTTCCCGGTGAACTCGGCGTACACGAGTGCGGCGGTGGCCATGATCCCGGAGATCACGTTGGAACCCAGCTCGCGGCAGACGTCCTCGAAACGCTGGGCGGCGGCCTCGTCGAACACCGTCGCGTTCAGAAGTGCGCTTCGCGTGTAGCCCTCGGCGTCGGTGCCGAGGGGGAGCGGGAAGCTCGGCAACCGGCCCTCGTTCGCCTGGACGAGCTCGATCCACCGTTCCACGTGGGGCGAGCGGCGGGTCAGCTGCCGGGAGATGGCGCGTTCCCGTGCGCAGTAGTCGATGTAGCTTCCGACCGGCGGGAGTTCGGCGCCGGCGCCGAAGGCGGCGTTCATGTACAGCGTCATGAGCTCCAGGCAGGTCGACGCCTGGGAGATGCCGTCCGTGTTGAGGTGGTCGACGGCCGCGTAGATCGTGAAACCGCCGTCCCATTCGATCGCGCCGAAGGTGAAGCAGTCCCAGTTGAACGGTCCGGACGTCTCCTCCTGCACGAGAGTGCACAGGCCCTCGGCGTCGAGATCGCCGTGATCGACCGACACCATCTCGATGTCCTCTTCCGGAACGAGATGGCGCAGGACCGAACCGTCGTCCTCCAGCGAGAACCACGAGCGGAAGCTGTCGTGGCGCCGGACGAACTGGTTGACGGCCGTGGTCATCGCGGCCACGTCGAGCGGGGCCGTCACGTCGAACGCCATGAGACACAGACGGGCGAACCGGAAACCGGCGGACTCGTTGCGCCACGCGACCTTCAGGTATTCCTCCTGCTGGTGCGAGGCGGGGACGGGATGGACGGGAGCCCGGCCGGCGGCGGTCGCCGAGTCGACCGATGCGACCCAACTCGTCAGGTGACCTGGGCGGGGGTTCCATTCCTCGATCAGACCGAACTGGATCATGGTGTAACCACCTCTCTGCTGAAGGGGATGTGCTTCCGGGCGAGCCGATGTGACTACACCTGTTGTCATTCGGTTGACTGACAGACCTCGACGATCGCACGGACGCTACATGAGTTTTATTACGGCGACGAGCGGTTCCGGCGAACGCGTCCGTTTTGGGCGAAAGTGCCGGAGTTCCTGGACAATTGACCACATTCGATGTCAGTTGGGCCGTGGTGGACATCGTTGCGTTTGTCCGGCAGACTGCCTCCGCGTCACTGTGATGCGGATCGTATGGGTTGCGTCTCTGGCAGGAAAGCGGAGTGGATGAACGAAGAGGCTCACGCCGGCGTCGACGGTCGCCGGATGTTCGGTGTGGTGGGTCTCGTCGCGCTGTCGGTGATGGCCATGGTCATCGGTCTTCCGGGTCATGCTGCGGCGGAGCCGAATCCGAATCCGGCGTCGATCGTCGCCGAGTCCGTGCAGCCTGCCGGTGAGCTCGACCTGGCGGTGCGGTCAACGGCCATGCGGCGGAACATGACCGTGAAAGTGCTTCCGGCCAAAGGGGATCGACCGGCTCCCACGTTGTATCTCCTGAACGGGGCGGCCGGCGGCGACGGTGGCAGCAGCTGGTTCGACCGCACGGACATCCGGACGTACTTCGCCGATCAGAACGTCAACGTGGTCGTGCCCATGGGTGGTGCCGCCAGCTATTTCACCGACTGGCAGCATCCGGATCCCGTCCTCGGGGTGCAAAAATGGGCCACCTTTCTCACCTCGGAACTTCCCGCGGTGATCGACCGGCGTCTCGACACGAACGGTCGCAACGCGGTCGCGGGGATCTCGATGGCCGGCACCTCGGTGTTCCAGCTCTCGCTGCACGCCCCGGAGCTGTATCAGGCGCTCGGCTCCTTCAGCGGCTGCGCGCAGACCAGCGACCCGTTGGGCCAGGCGGTGGTGCGGATGGTCGTCGAAGGACGCGGCCACGGAAACACGCTCAACATGTGGGGTCCCCCGACCGATCCGGCGTGGCGGGCCAACGATCCCTACGTGCACGCGGCGTCGTTCCGCGGCAAATCGATCTACGTGTCGAACGGTACCGGCGCGCCGGGGCGTTACGACACGATCGACGGCCCGGGCATCGACGGCAACGGCCAGAAACTCTTCGATCAGCTCGCCGTCGGCGCGGTGATCGAGACCGCGACCGCCGAGTGCACCCGCAACCTCCAGCGCCGGATGCGGGAGGTCGGGGTCCCCGCGACCTTCCACCTGTACGAGGGTGGTACCCACTCGTGGCCGTACTGGCAGGACGAACTGCATCGGGCCTGGCCCCAGTTCCGTGCGGTGCTAGCACGCTGACACGCACACGCGTCGCGAGTCGCATTCGGTGAGGACGTACGATAGTTCACCGAACCGACGAGTGAGGAAGCGAATGAGCGAAGCGCCCGATCCCACCCCATCCGATCTCAACAAGTCCGAGCGTTCCGGATTCCAACGAGTCCTGCTGAAGCTGGGCGGTGAGATGTTCGGCGGGGGAGAGGTCGGTCTGGACCCGGACGTCGTCGCGACCGTGGCCGATCAGATCGCCGACGTCGTCAACTCCGGCGTCCAGGTGGCCGTCGTGATCGGTGGCGGCAACTTCTTCCGCGGCGCCGAGCTGCAGCAGCGCGGCCTCGACCGCAGTCGCTCGGACTACATGGGCATGCTCGGCACCGTGATGAACTGCCTTGCGCTGCAGGACTTCCTGGAGAAGCGCGGCATCAGCACGCGAGTGCAGACCGCCATCACCATGGGGCAGGTCGCCGAGCCGTACCTGCCGCTGCGCGCCCAGCGTCACCTGGAGAAGGGGCGCGTGGTCATCTTCGGCGCCGGCATGGGCATGCCGTACTTCTCCACCGACACCACCGCCGCCCAGCGCGCGTTGGAGATCAAGGCGGAGGTGGTCCTCATGGCCAAGGCCGTCGACGGTGTCTACGACGCCGACCCGCGTACCGATCCCGACGCCAAGCTGTTCACCGAGATCACCCACCGTGAGGTCCTCGACAAGGAGCTCAAGGTCGCCGACGCGACCGCCTTCAGTCTGTGTATGGACAACAAGATGCCGATCTTGGTGTTCAATTTGCTCCAACAGGGCAACATCGCCAGGGCGGTGGCCGGGGAGCGGATCGGCACGCTGGTCGGCACCTAACCGCACGCACCGGACACGCACGCACACGAGAACCGGCCTCCTCCCCAGGAAGCCCGACCGAACGGAACAAGGACGAAGATGATCGACGACGCGTTGCTCGACGCCGAGGAGAAGATGGAGAAGGCGGTCAACGTCGCCAAGGAGGACATGGGCTCCATCCGCACCGGACGTGCGAACCCGGCCATGTTCAACAAGATCAACATCGAGTACTACGGCGCGCTCACCCCGGTGACGCAGGTCTCGTCGATCAACACGCCCGAGCCGCGCCTCGTCGTCATCAAGCCGTACGAGGCGTCGACCCTCCGCGACATCGAGACCGCGATCCGCAACTCCGACCTGGGTGTGAACCCCACCAACGACGGCACGATCATCCGTGTCGCCATCCCGCAGCTCACCGAGGAGCGTCGTCGCGACCTGGTCAAGCAGGCCAAGGGTAAGGGCGAGGACGCGAAGGTCGCCATCCGCAACGTGCGCCGCAAGGCCGCCGACGAGCTCAAGCGCATCCAGAAGGACGGCGAGGCGGGCGAGGACGAGGTCACCCGTGCCGAGAAGGAACTCGACAAGACCACGGCCACCTACGTGCATCAGATCGACGAACTGGTGAAGCACAAAGAAGACGAATTGCTCGAGGTGTGAGCGAGAAGACATCCGACCCCGAGAAGGATTCTGGCCCCGAGAAGGATTCTGGACCGGCCAAGAAGTCACGGGCAGGTCGTGACCTGCCGGCCGCCATCGCGGTGGGCGGCACGCTCGGCGTCAGCATCATCCTGATCCTGCTGTTCGCGCCGATGCTCTGGTACGGCCTCGTGGCGGCCGCGTTCGCGATCGCCACCTGGGAGGTCACCAAGCGTCTGCACACCGCGGGATACAACGTCGCGCTCTGGCCGCTGCTCATCGGCGGACAGGCCATCATCTGGCTGAGCTGGCCGTACGGGCCCACCGGGGTGCTCGTCGCCTTCGTGGCGACCGTCCTGGTCTCGATGGTGTGGAAGCTGCTCGCGCAGGGCATCTCCAGCGCTCCCGAGAACTACCTCAAGGACCTGGCTCTCACGGTGTTCGTGCTGGCCTGGCTCCCGCTGCTCGCGTCCTTCGGTGTGATGCTCGTGACGCAGGAGGACGGCGCGGCCCGGGTCGCGACCCTCATGGTGGTCGTCGTCTGCTCCGACGTGGGCGGGTACGCCGCCGGGGTCCTCTTCGGCAAACATCCGATGGCGCCGGCCATCAGCCCCAAGAAGTCGTGGGAAGGTCTCGTCGGTTCGCTGCTCGTCGGCACCATCGGCGCGGTCGGCTGCATCACGTTCCTGATCGGGAGCCACTGGTGGATCGGCCTGATCCTGGGACCGGTGCTGGTCGTCTGCGCGACGCTCGGCGATCTGGTGGAGTCGCAGGTCAAGCGTGACCTCGGCATCAAGGACATGGGCACGCTGCTACCGGGTCACGGCGGCATCATGGACCGCCTCGACAGCCTGCTGCCCTCGGCGTTCGTCGTCTGGGCGGTGCTGACCGCCCTGCTCTGACCGCCCTGCTCGGACCAGGACGGTCCGACTATTTCGTGGCCTTGTTGAGGGCTCGTCGCAACTGCAGCATGCGCAGGCCGCCGACGAGCGCGACGATCAGCGCACCCGCGATGGCGGCGATCAGCAGGCTCACGCCCAGCGGGAGATTGACCTCCCAGAAGATCAGCTCGATCCGCTGACTCTCCAGGTTCTGGACGATGAACACCAGCAGCAGGACCAGGATGATCGCCCCGATGATGACCCCGAACCAGGTCGCCCGCGTGCGGGTGTGCTCGACGTCGGCCACCGTCTGTCGCAGCCGGTCTCGCTCGGCCACCACGGTGTCCTGATCGTCGCCCGGAGGCACCGGAGCCCCGGGCTCCGGTACTGCCTCGGGCGCCGGGCCGGGCTCGCCCTGCGAACCCCACTGCGGGACCGGATTTCCGCTTCGTCGGCGATCGGGTGTGGTCATGGGTTCATCATGACATGCGACAATGGCTGAATGACCTCATTACCGCTGGTGTTCGACGCGCCCAAACGCGGGCTGCCGCCGACACACTTCGCCGACCTCGACGCCGCCGGTCGCGTCGCGGCGCTGGCTGAGTTGGGGCTCCCGAAGTTCCGTGCCGACCAGTTGGCCCGTCAGTACTACGCCCGACTCAACGGCGACGTCGACGAGATGACCGACCTGCCCGCGGCCTCCCGCGAGGCCGTGCGGGAAAAGCTGTTCCCGCAGCTGCTGGCGCCGGTCCGGCATATCTCGTGCGACGACGACTCCACCCGCAAGACGCTGTGGCGCCTCCACGACGGCACACTCCTCGAGAGCGTGCTGATGCGCTACACCGAGCGCAACACGTTGTGCATCTCCAGCCAGGCCGGCTGCGGCATGGCCTGCCCGTTCTGTGCGACCGGACAGGGCGGCCTCGACCGCAACCTGTCGACCGCGGAGATCGTCGATCAGGTGCGGGCCGCGGCGCGTGCCCTGCGCGACGGTGAGCTCGGCGAGCCGGGTCGCCTGTCGAACGTCGTGTTCATGGGTATGGGGGAGCCGCTCGCCAACTACAAGCGCGTGGTGAGCGCGGTCCGGCAGATCACCTCACCCGCACCCGACGGACTGGGCATCTCGGCGCGGTCGGTGACCGTCTCGACCGTCGGTCTCGCACCGGCGATCCGGCGGCTCGCCGACGAGGGGCTGTCGGTCACGCTCGCGGTGTCGCTGCACACGCCCGACGACGAGCTGCGCGACACCCTGGTCCCGGTGAACAACCGCTGGTCGGTGGCCGAGGTCCTCGAGGCCGCGCGGTACTACGCCGACACCACCGGACGCCGCGTCTCGATCGAGTACGCGCTGATCCGCGACGTCAACGACCAGCCGTGGCGGGCCGATCTGCTCGGGCAGAAGCTGCACAAGGCCCTCGGGTCCCTCGTGCACGTCAACCTCATCCCGCTCAACCCGACACCCGGCTCGGAGTGGGACGCCAGCCCCAAGCCGGTGGAACGCGAATTCGTGCGCCGCGTCCGGGAGCAGGGCGTGTCCTGCACCGTGCGCGACACCCGCGGCCAGGAGATCGCCGCGGCCTGCGGACAGCTGGCCGCCGAAGAGCGCTGACGCGCCGACCGACAACGAAGAAAAACGCTGAGCGGCCGGGGCCGCTCAGCGTTTCTTCGTATTGGGGTTCAGTGGTCGGTCAGGACCACTTGCCGCGGCTCATCCACCAGCCGCGCGCGGCGATGACCAACACGCCGACGGCGAAGGCGACGAGCCAGATGTCCTCGACGTGGCCGGTGTGGTTACCGATCATCATGAGCAGCAGGAAAGCGGCGAAGAACACAGCGGCGCCGTAGAACGTCTTCGTCGCCACCCCGTGCCAGCCGAAACGGGCCGACGGTGCATCGGCGGGCTCACGGCGCCAGCCGGTGTCGATGACCTCGGCGTGTCCGCCAGTGTGCTCCACATCGGTGCTTGCCACAGCCACTCCTCACAGCGCGGGTCGTCAGATGTCTGACGAACGGTAGTAGTTCTCGATCAGCATAGCGGCACAGCGATCTCGCCGACCGAGCCCGGTGGGTGATTCGGTGACAGAATGCGGCTCATGTCTTCGTCGGAGTTCCGCCCAGGCCCGGGTGCGGGCCGTTCCCTCGCCGATTACCGGGCCGAGGCCTATCCCCGCGACATGGTCGGTTACGGTGCCACGCCACCGGATCCGCAGTGGCCCGGCGGTGCGAAGGTCGCCGTCCAGTTCGTGCTCAACTACGAGGAGGGCGGCGAGAACAACGTCCTCGAGAACGACCGCGGCAGCGAGACCTTCCTGTCGGAAATGGTCGGCGCGCAATCATTCCCGAACCGGCACATGAGCATGGAGAGCATGTACGAGTACGGCTCGCGGGCGGGCGTCTGGCGAGTCCTGCGGGCGTTCGAGCGCCGTGGGCTGCCGCTGACGGTCTTCGCCGTCTCCCAGGCCATGGCCCGCAACCCCGAGGTCGCGGCGGCCTTCGTCGAACGCGGCCACGAGATCGCCTGCCACGGATACCGGTGGCTCAACTACCAGCTGATCGACCCCGAGGTCGAGCGGGAGCACATGCGGGCCGGTATCGAGCTGCTCACCGAGATCACCGGTGAGCGGCCACGGGGCTGGTACACCGGACGCGACTCGCCCAACACGCGCCGGCTCGTCGTCGAACAGGGTGGATTCACCTACGACTCAGACAGTTACGCCGACGATCTGCCCTATTGGGTGAAGGTCCTGCGCGGCGACGAGCTCGTCGATCACCTCGTCGTGCCGTACACGCTGGACACCAACGACATGCGGTTCTCCTCGCCTGGCGGATTCCCGTCGGGGGAGCAGTTCTTCGCGCATCTGCGCGACGCCTTCGACGTGCTCTACCGCGAGGGCGTCGACGGGTCGCCGAAGATGCTCTCGGTGGGTCTCCACTGCCGGCTCGTCGGGCGGCCCGCGCGATTGGCCGCCCTCGAGCGGTTCCTCGACCACGTCCAGTCCCACGACGATGTGTGGATCACCCGCCGCATCGAGATCGCCGAACACTGGCGGAAGGTGCACCCGGCCGGCTGACACAATGGATACGTGCCCACACGTGTCTTGATCCTCGGCTCGACCGGTTCCATCGGCGTTCAGGCGCTCGAAGTGATCGCCGAGCATCCCGATCGCTTCGAGGTCGCCGGCCTCGGCGCGGGCGGCGGCAACCTCGACCGGCTCGTGCAGCAGGCCGCCGCCTTCGGTGTACCGGCGTCGAGGCTGGCCGTCGCCGATGTCGCCCGCGCCGCCGAACTGTCCGAACGACTCGGGGCGACCGTCCTCGGCGGTGCCGACGCCATGTGTGACCTCGTCGACGCGGTCGCCGCCGAGGCCGGTGTCGACGTCGTGCTCAACGCCGTGGTCGGCTCGATCGGCCTGGCGCCCTCGCTCGCCGCCCTGCGGACCGGCGCGCGACTCGCCCTCGCGAACAAGGAATCGCTCGTCGCCGGCGGGTCACTGGTCCTCGACGCGGCGGCCCCCGGACAGATCGTCCCGGTGGACTCGGAGCATTCGGCGATCGCCCAGTGCCTGCGCGCCGGAACGGCCGCCGAGGTCGATCGCCTCGTCCTCACCGCGTCGGGCGGGCCGTTCCGCGGCTGGACCGCAGAGCAACTCGAGGACGTCACCCCCGAACAGGCCGGCCGCCATCCCACCTGGTCGATGGGGCCGATGATCACCCTGAACTCGGCGACCCTGGTCAACAAGGCGCTCGAGGTCATCGAGGCGCACCTGCTCTTCGACGTCGACTACGACCACATCGACGTCACCGTCCATCCGCAGTCGATCGTGCACTCGATGGTGACCTTCGTCGACGGCGCGACCGTCGCCAAGGCCTCGCCGCCGTCGATGAAACTGCCCATCGCGCTGGCGATGGGCTGGCCGGATCGCGTTCCCGGATCGTCGACCGCCTGCGACTTCTCCACCGCCTCGGCGTGGACGTTCGAGCCGGTCGACGACAAGGTGTTCCCGGCGATCGAGCTCGCCCGGGCGGCCGGACGGGGCGGGGGAGTCTCACGGCGGTGTACAACGCGGCCAACGAGGCGGCCGCCGAGGGCTTCTTCGCAGGTGCGATCCGGTTCCCGCGCATCGTCGGGATCGTCGGCGAGGTGCTCGGCGAGGCGGATCAGTGGCGTGTCGCGCCAGGTACTGTGGAGGAGGTCTTCGCCGCCGATCGGTGGGCCCGGGAACGCGCAGCTCAGCTGGTCGCGGCCGCCGTGTAGCTGGATGGAGTGAGTACGTGAGTTTCGCGATCGGTGTCACGCTCTTCGCGTTGGCGCTGTTGCTGTCGGTCGCCTGGCATGAGTGCGGTCACATGTGGGCTGCGCAAGCGACCGGCATGAAGGTGCGTCGCTACTTCGTGGGCTTCGGACCGACGATCTGGTCGACGCGCCGCGGCGAGACCGAATACGGACTCAAGGCGATCCCGCTCGGCGGCTTCTGCGACATCGCGGGCATGACCCCGCACGAGGAGCTCACCGCCGACGAGCAGGACCGGGCGATGTACAAGCAGAAGGCGTGGAAGCGCCTCGTCGTGCTGTTCGCCGGTCCCGCGCAGAACTTCATCCTCGGCTTCGTCCTGATCATCATCGTCGGCCTCAGCTTCGGTCTGCCCGACCTCAGCCCGCCGCCCACCCCCGCGAAGGTCGCCGAGACCCAGTGCGTCTCGTCGACGATCACCATCGCCGACGGCAAACAGACCAACTCGCCGTGCACCGGCGGTGGTCCCGCAGCGGCCGCCGGGCTGCGTCCGGGCGATGAGATCGTCGCCATCAACGGCCAACCGGTCGGCAAGGCCGCCGACCTGACCCCGGTCATCCGGGAGTCGACCGGTCCGGTGGTCCTCTCCGTCGACCGTGCCGGCGAACGCCTCGAGCTGACGATGACGCCCGAACCCGTCACCGTGTCCGCGACGCGTTCCGACGGCACCACCGAGACCGTCAGCTACAACATGGTCGGCATCGCCTACGACGCCCCGCCGGCGATCAAGGACTTCAGCGGCTTCGACGTGATCCCGGGCGCCGTCGTCTTCACCGGCGACCTGATCAAGGAGACCTGGAACGCGCTGCTGTCGCTGCCCAGCAAGATCGGTGCGCTCTGGACCGCGGTGACCGGCGGAGAGCGCGCCCTCGACACCCCGGTCAGCGTCTACGGCGCCTCCGTGCTCGGCGGTCAGGCCGTCGAACGCGGACTGTGGGACATGTTCTGGATGCTGCTGATCAGCATCAACTTCTTCCTCGGCCTGTTCAACCTGGTCCCGCTGCTGCCGCTCGACGGCGGGCACATGGCGATCGTGGGCTACGAGAAGGGCCGCGACACCGTCCGTCGCTGGTTCGGCCGGGCACCCGGTGCCGCCGTCGACTACTACAAGCTGCTCCCGATCACCTACGCCGCGGTGGTGGTGATGGCCGGCTTCATGGTGCTCACCCTGACCGCCGACATCGTCAACCCGATCAATCCGTGGTGAGTTCCGGCGACGAATTCCCACCAGACATCCATCAGCCCCAACACGTCCGACTCACAGAGGTGAACAGATGAACGCCCCGACTCCTGCCAACGCCGTGCCGATCGGACTCGGCATGCCGGCCGGACCCCCGCCGGTGCTGGCCCCGCGCCGCAAGACCCGGCAGCTGTTCGTCGGCTCGGTCGGCGTCGGCAGCGACCACCCGATCTCGGTGCAGTCGATGACGACCACCAAGACCCACGACATCAACGCGACCCTGCAGCAGATCGCGGAGCTGACCGCGTCGGGTTGCGACATCGTCCGTGTCGCATGCCCGCGTCCCGAAGACGCCGAGGCGCTGCCGATCATCGCCAAGAAGTCGAAGATCCCGGTCATCGCCGACATCCACTTCCAGCCGAAGTACATCTTCGCCGCGATCGACGCCGGTTGTGCCGCGGTGCGCGTGAACCCGGGCAACATCAAGGAATTCGACGGCCGGGTCAAAGAGGTCGCCAAGGCTGCCGGTGAGGCCGGCATCCCCATCCGCATCGGCGTCAACGCGGGTTCACTCGACAAGCGCATCCTGCAGAAGTACGGCAAGGCGACGCCCGAGGCGCTCGTCGAGTCGGCGCTGTGGGAGGCGGGACTGTTCGAGGAGCACGGCTTCGGCGACATCAAGATCTCGGTGAAGCACAACGACCCGGTCATCATGGTCGAGGCCTACCGCCAGCTGGCCGCGCAGTGCGACTACCCGCTGCACCTCGGCGTCACCGAGGCGGGTCCGGCGTTCCAGGGCACCATCAAGTCCGCGGTCGCGTTCGGTGCGCTGCTGAGCGAGGGCATCGGCGACACCATCCGCGTCTCGCTGTCGGCACCGCCCGCCGAGGAGATCAAGGTCGGTGACCAGATCCTCCAGTCGCTCAACCTGCGGCCGCGCAAGCTCGAGATCGTGTCCTGCCCGTCGTGCGGACGCGCCCAGGTCGACGTCTACAAACTCGCCGACGAGGTGACCGCGGGACTCGAGGGCATGGATGTCCCGCTGCGCGTGGCGGTCATGGGTTGCGTGGTCAACGGACCCGGTGAGGCCCGCGAGGCCGACCTCGGTGTCGCCTCCGGAAACGGCAAGGGACAGATCTTCGTCAAGGGCGAGGTCATCAAGACCGTCCCGGAGGCGCAGATCGTGGAGACATTGATCGAGGAAGCGCTGCGGATTGCCGAGGAAACAGGAGAAACTGGAGACGGCACGCACGTCGGCCCGCCGGTGGTGACCGTCTCCTAGACGATGGGGTTCCAGGGCGCGGGCGCTGTCGCGAGATCCTTTCAGGAAAGTGAGGAGCGGTGGTGCTGAAGCTACTGGGCGACAAACCGCTCGGCGCGCGTGATGCGGCCGCTGTCGAACGCGTGCTCATGTCCGACCCGGTGGCGATGTGCATGGTCGCCGCGAGGTTCGAGACCCACGGCATCAACCCGCGTCTCCTCGGCGGTGAGCTCTGGACCGCGCAGGATCCGTCGACGTCGCTGTGTTTCTCCGGCGCCAACCTGATCCCGCTGCTCGGGGCCGCCGACGATCTCGACTACTTCTCCGACCGTGCGGTGGCCGCCCCGCGTGCCTGTTCGTCGATCGTCGGTCGGGCCGACCTGGTGCTGCCGATGTGGCAGCAGATCGAACCCGTGTGGGGCCCGGCGCGCGAGGTGCGGCCGGTCCAGCCGCTGCTGGTCCTGACCGGATGCCCGGCGGTGCCATCGGATCCGGCCGTGCGACTCGTCACGCTCGACGACCTCGACGCCTACATGCCGGCCGCGATCGACATGTTCATCGGCGAGGTCGGCGTCGACCCCACCGCCGGTGACGGCGGCCGCTCCTACCGCAGGCGCCTCGCATCGTTGATCTCGGCCCAGCGGGTCTTCGCCCGCTTCGACGGCCCCGACGTCGTGTTCAAGGCGGAGATCGGGTCGCTGTCGCGGCGGGTCGGTCAGATCCAAGGTGTGTGGGTGTCGCCGGAACGCCGCGGCGAAGGGCTGGGCCTGGGCGGCACCGCCGCCGTCGCCGAGGCGGTCGCCGCTCACGGGCGACTCCCGAGCCTCTACGTCAACAGCTTCAACGAGACCGCGCGCGCGGTGTACGACCGCATCGGGTTCACCGAGGTCGGCACCTTCGCCACCGTCCTCGTCGACTGATCCGAACCGGTCCGGAGGTCACAGTGCGACCTCCCGCGTGGCTACCCGGGATCGGCGGGTCGCAGCCCTAGACTCGACCGCGATGTGGCACACGCGAACTCGATGGACCCCGGCGGTGATCGTCGCGGTCAGTGCTGTCGTGATCGCGGCCACCGCAGCCTGTTCGACCTCGGAGGACGACGGCCCGCGACGCGCCGCCGAACGATTCCTCGAGGCGTACTCGCAACAGGAACTCGACGCAGCCGCCGCCCTCACCGATGTGCCGCAGACCTCGGGGTCGGCGATGAAGTCGGCGTGGTCGGGGCTCGCCGCGGAAGAACTCGACGCGAAGGCCGGTCGAGTACGCGTCACCGGTGACACGGCGGAGGTGCAGGTCGACTACACCTGGACCCTCCCGCGCGGCCGGGACTGGTCCTACGACGCGACCCTGCGCATGGGCCGATCCGACACCGGCTGGGCGGTGCGCTGGGCGTCGACCGCGATCCACCCGAAACTCGGTGCCGACCAACGACTCTCGCTCCAGATCATCGAGGCGCCCCGGGCCACGGTGAACGAGGCCGACGGCTCTGAGGTGATGGTCAACGGCACCGTCGTCGGGGTGAACTTCGATCCGGAGAAGGCGACCGAACAGGGCGCCTCCGTGGCGGCCTCGGTCACCAGTGCGGTGGCGGTGCTGCGCCGGTTCAACCCGGACCTCGACGAGCAGCTGATCACCGAGCGGGTCACCTCGAACGGGCAGCAGTATCCGCTGGCCCGCCTGTCCAACGCCCAGTTCGACCGGCTCCGCGACCAGCTCGCGATCCCCGGTGTCGTCACCAACGAGCAGGCCGAACTGGTCCCCAAGGACCCGAAGTTCGCGCCGGCGCTGCTGACCGAGGTCAAGAAGGTCGTCGACGGCGAGGTCGCCGGGCGGGCCGGTTGGCGCGTGGTCTCGGTCAACCCGAACGGTCTGGACGCCGACGTGCTCGCCGACCACGATCCCGACCCGTCGCCCGCGGTGTCGCTCAGCCTGTCGCGGACCGTGCAGAACTCGGCCCAGCGGGCGGTCAACGCCGCCAACCGGTTCCAGGTGGCGATGGTCGTCGTGCAGCCGTCCACCGGACGCATCCTGGCCGTCGCCCAGAATCCGTCCGCGGACCGGCAGGGGCCGATCGCGACCACCGGCCTGTATCCGCCCGGTTCGACGTTCAAGATGGTCACCGCCGCGGCTGCGATCAACCGCAAGATGGCCTCCCCGGACACGACCGTCGGCTGTCCGGGTGAGATCCAGATCGGCCCGCGCCTGATCCCGAACTACAACGGCTTCTCGCTGGGTACCGTGTCGATGCTGCAGGCCTTCGCCGCCTCGTGCAACACCACGTTCGCCAAGCTCGCCAGCCAGATGGGACCCTCGGACCTCGCCCACACCGCCGCGGCGATGGGGATCGGTCAGCGGTATTCGATCGCCGGCCTCGACGCCGTGTCCGGATCGGTGCCGATCGAGAACGAACTGGTCGCACGCAGTGAGGACGGGTTCGGCCAGGGCAAGGTGCTCGTCTCGCCCCTCGGCCTGGCGCTCGTCGCGGCGACCGTCGCCAACGGCTCCAAAGCCCCGGTGCCGCAACTCATCCTGGACAAGCCCACCGAGATCGAGGGTCCCATCCCGACGATGCCGCCCGAGGTCTACGAGCAACTGCGGCCGATGATGCGTGCCGTCATCACCAGCGGTACCGCATCGGTGATCGACGGCCGCGGAGCCGTGTTCGGCAAGACCGGTGAGGCCGAGTTCGACGGCGGATCGCACGCCTGGTTCGCCGGTTACCGCGGCGACATCGCCTTCGCGACCCTCGTCGTCCGCGGCGGCGACTCCAACAATGCGGTGGCCGTCACCCGCGACTTCTTCGACGGACTCGGGCCGGGTTACGCGGTGCGGTGATCAGCGGGATGAGCGTTCGGGCAGGATGATCCGGCGCCCGCCGTGGTCGACGACCTCGACCGGATGATCGTAGGTCCGGCTCAACAGCTCGGCGGTCATCACCTCGTCGGTGGGGCCGACCGCGAGCAGCTCACCGTGTTTCATGACCGCGACGCGGTCGGCGTACGCGGCGGCCAGGGTCAGGTCGTGTACGACGAGCAGCACGGCATTTCCGGCGTCGCGATGGATGCGCAGGATCTCGAGGACCTGTTCCTGGTGGTGGATGTCGAGTGCGGCGGTCGGCTCGTCGAGCATCATGACCGGCGTGTCCTGGGCCAGGGCGCGCGCCAGCGAGACCCGTGCCTGCTGGCCGCCGGACAGCTGGGCGAAGGGCCGGTCGACGATGTCGGCGAGTTCGCACAGGTCGACGGCGTCGGCGATCACGGCGGGGGACTGGGCGGCCTTCGGGGTGCGTAGCCACGGGTAGCGGCCCATGGCGACGACCTCGGCGACGGTGAACGGCGTGTCCACCCGGTTCTGCTGGGTGACCACGCTGCGGTGCCGTGCGAGCTCGCGCAGCGAGGTGCTCGCGACGTCGCGGCCGTCGATCGTCACGCGGCCGCTCTGCGGCTTCCGCGTGCCCGACAGCACCGACAGCAGCGTCGACTTGCCGCAGCCGTTCGGGCCGACCAGCGTCACGATCTCGCCGGGATGGACCTCGAGCGACACCCCGCGGACGACCTCCCGCCCACCGAGTTCCACCCGGACGTCCTCGGCGACGATGCCCGGTGTCGTCGCGATCGTCTCGGCGGTCACCAGCCTGCCCCCGCTCGACGGCTGCGGCGCAGCAGGATGAAGAAGACCGGGCCGCCGATCAGAGCGGTGAACATGCCGAGCGGGAGATCTGCGTCGCCGAGCATGGTGCGGGCCGCGAGATCAGCGGCGGTGATGACCAGCGCACCGCCGATGACGCTGGTGGGCAGCAGGATCGAGTGCTTGGGGCCGACGATCAGCCGCATCACGTGCGGTACCACCAGACCCACGAACGCGATGATGCCCGCGAAGGCCACCGCGGCGGCGGTCAGGACCGCGGTCAGCACGATGGCCTGGCGTCGAACCGCTTCCACATTGACACCCAGTGACGCGGCCTGGATCTCGCCCAGCGCGAGCAGGTCGAGCTTGTGCACGAGGAGCACGCAGACGGCGACACCGATCACGACCAGCGGTGCGACGACCCAGATGTCGCTCCACGTGCCGCCGGCCAGCGAACCCAACTGCCAGAAGACGATCTGCTCGCGGGCGGCGGTGGAGGCGACGAAGGTGAGGAAGGCGATGACACCGGCGGCGAAGGCGTTCACCGCGATACCGGTGAGCACCAGCATGATGGCCGACGACGAGCCGTCGCGCAGCGACAGCACGTACACCGCCGCTGCAGTGGCCAGGCCGAAGACGAACGCGGCACCGGCGAGCAGCCAGTTGTCCGCGGCGCCGCCGACTCCCGCGCCGCCGCCGGCGACGACGATCACCAGGCAGGCGCCGATCGCGGACCCCGACGAGACGCCGATGATGCTCGGTTCGGCGAGCGGATTGGCGAGCACACCCTGCAGCAGGCAGCCGGCCGCGCCGAGCGCGGCGCCGACGAACAACCCGAGCACGATGCGGGGGAAGCGCACGTTCCACAGTGCGCCTTCGCCGTTGGGGTGCGACGGCAACGGCCCGATGTCGAGATGCCAGTGGTGCGCGATGCTGCCCAGCACCTCCAGGGGCGGGACCTGTACCTGGCCGATCCCCGCGGAGATGATCGCGAGCAGCGCGGTCGCGATCAGCATCACGACCACGACGACGGTGTTGCGGACCCGGTGTGAGGTCGCCACGGGCGCAGGGGTCTGCGCCGTGGTGGTGGGCGCGCTCACTCGTAGATCGCCTTCGCCAATGACGCCAGCACGAGACCCACGTCGGGTCCGAAGGCGAGGATCTTGGTCTCGTCCATCTGCACGACGCGGCCGTTGCGGCCGGCCTCGGTCTCGGCGATGCCGGGAAGGCTCAACACGCCCTCGGGACCGCCGACGGTGTCGGCGCCCTGCGTCATGACGATGACGACGTCGGGGTCCGCGGTGATCATCGACTCGGCGGTGACCGCGGTGAAGGCGCCCGTGAGCCGGGCGGCCTCGCCGGCGTCCTTGCCGCCGAGTTCGGCGATCAGATCGTCGGCGCCGGAACCGGGTCCGGCGAGCAGCAGGAGATTTCGGCCCCGGATGTAGAGGAACGCCATCGTCGGGTCGCCGGACGGATCGGGGACGAGGTCGCGGGCCGACTCGAGCTGGGCGTCCGTGCGCTCGACGAGCTTCTCGCCGGACTCGGGCACACCCAGGGTCTTCGCCACCGACCGCATCAGGGTGTCGTTGGAGGCGAGGTCGCGGGTCGCGGGGAACACCACGACCGCGACACCGGAATCGCGGATCTGGTCGACCGCAGTCGCGGGCACCGTCGACTCGCTGACGAGTACGACGGACGGATCAAGGGCCAGAACGGATTCCGCGTTGAGACTGTGGCCGCGGTTGGTCACCACCGGCAGGCCGGCCGCGGAGGGAAAGGCCGTCGAGGTGTCCCGGCCGACGACCTTGGAACCGAGACCGAGGGCATAGACGATGCTGCCGAGCGTGCCGCTGATGTCGACGGCGATGATCCGGCTCGCGTCGGTCACGGTCACCTCGCCGTAGCGCACCGACTCGACCGTGACCGGCAGCCTCGGCGTCGGATTCGCCGACACCGGGGTGACATCGGTGTTCTCGAACTCGGCGGTCTGCGGGCCGCTGCGCAGATGCGTGGTCGGGGACTTCTGCTTCTGGTCGATGGGTGTGACGAAGCAGGCCGAAGCGGTCAACGACACGATGGCAAGGGTGAGCAGGACCAGCAACGTCCGCATCGACCTGCTCGACGAGCTCACCGCGACCACCTTCGAATCGGTGACCGCGCGTCCCGTCGCGGTCATCTTAGGACGAGCTTACTTATGCGGACCGTCGCGTCCGCGCGCCGGTCCGGTCCGATCGGAGGAGATAAAGTGGCCGCATGCCAGTTCGCAGTGCCCTCAAGCCCGGTACCCCGACGCCGATCCGGACCGTTCCCGACTCCATCGAGCGACCGGAGTACGTGTGGAAGCCGACGGTCGACGAGGGGCACGAACCGTGGGTACAGACCCCCGAGACCATCGAGAAGATGCGCCTCGCCGGGAAGATCGCCGCCAACGCCCTCGCCGAGGCCGGCAAGGCCGTCGCACCCGGCGTGACCACCGATGAACTCGACCGCATCGCCCACGAGTACATGGTCGACCACGGCGCCTACCCGTCGACGCTGGGCTACAAGGACTTTCCGAAGTCCTGCTGCACCTCGCTCAACGAGGTGATCTGTCACGGCATCCCGGATTCGACCGTCATCGCCGACGGCGACATCGTCAACATCGACGTCACCGCCTACATCGACGGCGTCCACGGCGACACCAACGCGACCTTCCTCGCCGGGGACGTCGAGCAGGAGGTCGTCGATCTCGTCGAGCGCACCCGCATCGCCACCCAGCGGGCGATCAAGGCGGTCAAGCCGGGACGCGAACTCAACGTCGTCGGACGGGTCATCGAGTCGTACGCGAATCGCTTCGGCTACAGCGTCGTCCGCGACTTCACCGGCCACGGCATCGGTGAGACATTCCACAACGGCCTCGTCGTGCTGCACTACGACGAACCCGACGTCGACACCGTCCTCGAGCCGGGCATGGTCTTCACCATCGAGCCGATGATCAATCTCGGCGGCCTGGCCTGGGAGATGTGGGACGACGGCTGGACGGTCGTGACCGCGGACCGCAAGTGGACCGCTCAGTTCGAGCACACCCTCGTCGTCACCGAGGACGGCGCGGAGATCCTGACCGTGCCAGACGCCTGACCGTGCCAGACGCCTGACAGGGGCCGGACGAGTGCTCAGGCGGGGAAACGCACCGGCTGGGGCTCGTTGCTCGTCGTGGTGGTCCCGTTTCCCAGCTGTCCCTTGCTGTTGAGTCCCCAGCAATACATCTCGGAGCCCGCCACCGCACACACGTTGGCCGAGCCGGTGGTGATCTCGGTGACCCCGGACAGGCCGTTGACCCGGTCCGGGCTGTGGTCGGGAAGACCGCTCCGCGAGCCCCAGCAGTAGGCGGAACCGCCCGCCGCGGCGCAGGCGCCGTATCCTGCGGTGGACACCTGCGTCGCCCCGCGTACGTCGATCGGGGTCGGGCGCGTCCGGTTGACCTCGGTGCCGTCACCGAGCTGCCCGGAGTCGTTCTCGCCCCAGCAGAAGACGGCTCCCGCGACGCCACCGGAACCGTTGGCGACCGCGCAGGTCGAGTAGAGGCTCGTGCTGATCGAGGTGGGCGAATCGAGGCCGGTCACCCTGGTCGGTGCCGACCGGTTGGTGGTGGTCCCGTCGCCGACCTGCCCGTCGGCGTTGTTGCCCCAGCAGTAGGCGGTTCCCGACGCGATGGCGCAGGTCGTCGTGTGCGAGGTCGAGACCGCCGTGACGCCGGACAGGCCCGGGACCCGCGTCGGCTCCGGGACCGTGGCATCGCTGCCCCCGCCGGCCTGACCGTTGAGGTTGTTTCCCCAGCAGTACAGGTCGCCCGAGGTGATCGCACAGGTGGTGAGGCCGACGGACACCGCGCTCACCTCGCCCATGCCGCGGACCTTGGTCGGCAACGTCACCTTCTGACCGGACTGTCCGACGCCATGACCCCAGCAGTACAACTCACCCGAGGCGATCGCGCACGCCTTGCCGAGGCCACCCATGCTGACCGCCGACACGTCGTCGAGGCCGGAGACCTTCTCCGGGCGGGGTCGGTCCGTCGTCGAGCCGTCACCGAGCGTGCCGTACTGGTTGCCGCCCCAGCAGAAGAGCTCGCCGCCGCGCACCGCGCAGGTGCTGTCGCCGCTCGAGGCGATGGACTCGAAGTCGCTGCTCGAACCGGGTGCGGCACTGGTCGATCCGCTCGCCGATGAACTCGAGGACCCCGAGGCCGTGGTCGCCGGGGCGTCGTCCGAACCGACCAGGACGATCGCGGTGACGACGAGTGCCAGGACCAGGACGAAGACACCGACGCCCACGCCCACGAACAACCCGGTCCGCTTCGGCGGCCGGGGTGGCCCGGACGGCCCGGACGGCCCGGACTGCGGCCCGGGAGGTGGCGGGTTCTGGCCGCCGAATATCGGGACCGGGGTGTGCGGGTTGTAGCCGGGTGGCTGGAGCCGGGGGTGTTGCCGGGTGTTCGGGTACAGCTGCGCCGGTGGTTGCTGCTGAGGCTGTGGGTGTTGCTGGACCTGCGGCGGGAACGCGGGCGCCGGGGTGGTGGTCGCGGCTCGCCGCGGGCCGGCGGCCCCTGTCTGGTCGAGGGGACGCGCACGCTCGAGGGCCGTCGCGAAGTCCGCGCACGACGCGAACCGGTCGCCGGGTCGCTTGGCCAGCGCGCGGGCGAACACCGGGTCGAGGTGTGCCAGTGCCGGATCGCGGTCCGAGAGCCGGGGCACGGGGGAGTTCACATGACCCGAGATGAGGGCCATCGGCGTCGTGCCCGGGAACGGCTGACGGCCGGTGAGGAGTTCGAAGGCGGTGCAGGCCAGGGCGTATTGATCCGAGGCGGGGATCGCGGCCTCTCCGGTGAGCAGTTCCGGCGCGGCGTAGGCCAGGGTGCCCACGAACAGGTTCGTCGCCGTCATCTTGTTCCCGTCGACCAGGCGGGCGATGCCGAAGTCGAGGACCGTCACGCGGCTGATGCGCCCGTCCGGCCCGCGGGCGACGACGATGTTCGCGGGCTTGATGTCGCGGTGGATCACGCGTTGACCGTGGGCGTAGTCGAGTGCGTCGGCGGCGCGGCCGACGACGGTGACGACCTCGTCCACGGGCATCGGACCGGCTGCGGTGAGGTCCCGGCCGTCGAGGTAGGTCATCGAGAACCACGGGCTGCCGTTCTCCACCCCGTGGGTGTAGACGGTGACGATGCCCGGGTGATCGAGGGCCGCCGCGGTCCGGGCCTCGTTGCGGAAACGCTCGTCGAAGCTGGGATCCGCCGGATTCGGCGAGATGATCTTCAATGCCTCACGACGGCCCAGCGTCGGATGTTCGACGAGCCAGACCTGGCCCATGCCGCCGCGACCCAGCAGCGAGATCACGCGATACCCGGCGAACACCGATCCGGGTTCCACGATCTCCACGCCCGACGACCCCCTTGTTCCGACCTGCTCGCACAGGCTCTCCCGACCGCGCCCCCGCGGGCGCTGTCGTCACTCTAACCAGCCGGAGCGGCTCGCGAGGCGAGTGGTGCGTCGGCTGAACGACGTCGCCGCCAGACGGATGCCCCTACACGGATGGCCCGACCACGTGTCGGCTCCAGTCGACGTGCGGGATGCCGTCCTCGACGGTGACGCGTGCCCGGACCGAGTACACATCCTCGACCAGCTGTTCGGTGATGACTTCGATCGGGGTTCCGGCCGCGACGATCGAGCCGTGGTCGAGGACGACGACGCGGTCGCAGAACACCGCTGCGAGATTCAGGTCGTGCAGCGCGATGTAGCTGGTGATCGGCAGGCCGGATACCAAGGCGAGGATGTCGAGCTGGTGGGAGATGTCCAGGTGGTTCGTCGGCTCGTCGAGGAGCAGCTCGTCGGGTTGTTGGGCGAGGGCTCGTGCGATCTGGACGCGTTGACGTTCGCCGCCGGACAGCGTATGCCACCGCCGGTGCCGATGCCGGAGCATCCCGGTGTGCGTGAGCGCTTCGTCGATCGCGGCGGCGTCGGCTGCCTGGTCGCCGCCGAAGGTGCCGCTGTGCGGGATCCGTCCGAGCCTGACGATGTCGGCGACGTTGATGTCGATCTCGGTGTCCGCGTGTTGCTCGACGACGGCGACTCTCCGGGCGATCTGACGCCGGCGAAGCGTTCGTATGTCGGTGTTGTCCAACAGGACACGACCCGTGTCCGGTCTGTGGACTCCGGCCAGCACACCGAGGAGCGACGATTTTCCGGAGCCGTTGGGTCCGAGGAGTCCGATCGTCTCTCCTGGGGCCGGTTCGACGGTGACGCCGTCGAGGACGAGGTGTCCGCCGCGGCTCCATCCGATGTCTTTGGCGTGCAGGGGCATCAGCACACCGTCCGTTGCGTGGATGGGTTCATGCGGTGCCCCGCATGCGGAACAGTATGAGTGCGAAGGCCGGAACCCCGACCAGGGCCGTGACGACGCCCACCGGGATCTCCTGGGGGGCGAACAGGGTTCGTGCAGCGGCGTCGACCCACACCATGAACACCGCGCCGATCACCGCGGCGGCGGGGAGTAGCCGTCCGTGCCGCGGCCCGACGAGGAATCGGGCCGCATGTGGCAGCACCAGACCGACGAACCCGATCGCGCCCGCCGCGCTCACCAGTGATGCGGTGATCAACGCGGTCACGGTGAGCAACAGGATCCGGATCCTGCGGACGGACACCCCCAGAGCCGCCGCTGCGTTGTTGCCGAAGGTGAACGCATCGAGCGATGAGGACACCGTGAGGCAGACGACGATTCCGAAGCCGGTGATCGTGCCGCAGACGATGACGTCCGACCAGTCGGCGCCACTGAGCGAGCCCAGTAGCCAGAACAGCACCCCGCGGGTCTGTTCGGCGTTCGCCGAGGACATGACGATGAACGAGGTCAGCGCAGAGAACAGTTGTGTCCCTGCGACTCCGGCGAGAATGACCTTCGCGGTGCCTCCTCCCGCACCCGCAGCCAGGGCGATGACTGTCGCGAATGCGACCACCGCGCCGGCGAACGCACCGGTCGACAGCGAGATGATCCCGCCCCCGATTCCGAGGATCGCCACCAGTACCGCACCGGTCGAGGCACCTGAGGAGATACCAAGAACGAACGGGTCGGCCAGGGGGTTGCGCAGCAGCGATTGCATGATCGCCCCGCACAGTGCGAGTCCTGCGCCGCAGACCGCGGCGAGGAGGGTGCGGGGGAGTCTGAGCTGCCAGACGATGCCGTCCTGTAACGCGGTCAGGCCCGACGAGCCGATTCCCCAGTGCTCGCCGATGACGGCGTATACGTCCCGTACCGACAGGCTTGCCGGGCCGAGAGTGACGGCCGCCGCGATCGAGATGATCAGTAGGGCGACTCCGCCGGCGAGCACGCCGATGAACACGGCGGTCGAGTCGGATCGTCGAGTCGCCAGGGGTGCTTCGATTGCCTCGACCGAGGTCTCTTCGGTCGCCACGTCGGACGTCACGATTGCGGAGTGGCGAGGTTCCACTTCTGCAGTGCAGCCGCGACCTTCTCGATGCCGTCGACGGTGCGGATCGTCGGGTTCATGTCCGCGCCGTTGACGATGATGTAGCGGCGGTCGCGTACTGCCTGCATCTGGGCGGTGACCGGATCGGACTCGAGGAACGCGATCTTGCTGTCGAGTGCGTCGCCGTCGACGCTGCGTCGACTCAGGTCGGCCAGCACCAGCGCGGTGGGATTGCGGTCGGCGACTGTCTCCCAGGGCACCTGCGGCCATTCGTCGGTGGTGTCGGCGAAGACGTTGGTGGCGCCGACCGCGGTGGTGATGGCTCCCGACGAGCCGCAGCATCCGGCCATGTACGGGGTCTGGGTGTCGGCGAACCAGTACGCCAGTGTCACCCCTGTCGCGTTCACCGGTTCCGAGGCCGCGCGTACGCGGCCCTTGAGTTCGTCGATGAGATCCTCGCCGCGCTCGTCGACACCGAAAATCGCTGAGAGCTCGCGAATCTCCTGGTAGACGCTGTCCATCGTGTATGGGGTCGTGCGTGCGCCGTCGGCGTTGGAAGCCGAGGACACGTCGCCGTTGCAACCGTTGTCGGTGGGCGAGAGATAGGTGGGTACGCCGAGCTTCTCGTACTGGTCGCGGCCCTCGGCTCCACCGTCGCCGATGGACGAGCCGAACGATGCCGTGACGAAGTCCGGGTTCGCCTCGAGCACGGTCTCCAGCGACGGTTTGTTGTCGGCGAGCCGGGGGACCGCGGCATTGGCGTCGGCGAGATTCTCGCGGACCGGGTCGGTCCACGTCGCCGTGCCGACCATGCGGTCGGCGAGGCCCAGGGACAGCAAGATCTCGGTCGAGGCCTGGTTGAGTGAGACCACCCGCTGCGGCGGGGACTCGACACTGACGGTCCGACCGCAGTTGTCGATGGTGACGGTGTCGCCGGTGGCGGCGGCTTCGTCTGTGTCGCTGTCCGAGCCGGTGCAGCCGGCGAGGACCAGGGTCGCGGCAAGGGTGATCGCGCAGCGGGTCGCTGAGATGCGCATGAGTGAGAGCTTTCCGGTCATGGGCCCACTCGCGGAGCCCAGGAATACCTGAGCCGAGCGGAGGAGCGATCGGACTCGCATGCAGTCGTTTGTCGGACTGGATGCTCACCGTTGCGCGTCAGTTCCGGATTTGCACCGGATTCTCTCGACCGATCGGCGCCGCAAAGCGGCCACGGTCACCTTAGCGGCACCGTGCCTGTCCGGTTTGACCGGCTCGCCGCCTGGTGTGCGGGACCGTCCGGTCAATCCTGTACCGGCCGGGGACGGTAGGGCACGGAGTCGCTGACCTCGGGGTCGACGTGAATGGGTCGCCCGAGTTGGGGGAAAGCGCGTTGCGGGCAGGCGGGGCGGTCGCACACCTTGCATCCGGCCCCGATGGGTACCACCGTCCGGGGATCGGTGAGGTCGACGCCGGTGGAGTAGACGAGTCGCTCGGCGTGGGCGACATCGCAGCCGAGTCCGATCGCGAAACTCTTGTGAGGGGTGAGGTACCCGCCGGGTTCGACGGTGGTGCGGGCGAGCCAGAAGTACGAGCGCCCGTCGGGCATCGCCGAGACCTGGGTCAGGACTCGCCCCGGTGTGGCGAAGGCGTCGTGCACGACCCACAGCGGGCAGCTGCCGCCGACTCGCGAGAAGTGGAATGCGGTGGCGGACTGTCTTTTCGAGATGTTTCCGGCGCGGTCGACGCGTACGAAGATGAACGGGATTCCGCGGCTGCCCGGTCGTTGCAGAGTCGACAGCCGGTGGCAGATGGTCTCGAACCCGACTTCGAAACCGAGGCTGAGCAACTCGATGTCGTAGTGTGCGGCGTCGGCGGCCTGTCGGAAGATCTCGTACGGCAGTAGTAGTGCGCCGGCGAAATAGTTGGCCAGACCGATTCGGGCAACGGGGACCGCTTCATCGCTGAGATCATCAGCGCCGGCGATGATGTCGTCGATGACCTCGGACTGGGTTTCCATGGCCAACTGGGTCGCCAGCTGGAACGCGCGCTGTCCTGCGGTCAGTCGCCCCGCCAGATGCACGGTGCGGTCGGTCGCGTCGAATCGTCGTTTGGGCGTGTGTGCCCGGGCGGCCGGGTCCGGGTGGTGGGTGATGGCCACCCGGATGCCGTGATCGGAGGCCAGTACGTCGGCCAACTGGAGGTCGAGGCCGCCGATGGTCAGTCGGTGATCGGAGAAGATCCGCTCGGCTGCCACGTCGAGTGCATCGATGTGGTTGCGCCGGTCGTAGAAGAAGTCACGGACCTCTTCGAACGGCATCGGGGTCGACGCCGGGCGGGACGGGTCGCCGGACACCTGCGCCCGGTAGTTGTCCACTTCGCTGTCGGCGGCGGTAAGGCGGCGGTGCAGGTTCACCAGTGTCGTACCGACCGCCGGCATGCGTGCGACGAGTTCGGCGATCTCCGCGCGGCTGACGTCGGGGACGTCAGGTTGGGCGGCGAGGACGTCGGCGAGGTCGGCAACGAGCCTGGCGTCACCGTCCGGGGCGAAATAGTCTGCGTCGAGGTCGAATTCGCGCGACAACGTCAGCAACACCGGCACCGTGAGTGGCCGCTGATCGTTTTCCAGTTGGTTGACGTAGCTGGTCGACAGGTCGATCCGCCGGGCCAACGCCGCCTGGGACAGGCCTCGCTCGTCGCGTAGCCGACGCAGTCTCGCGCCAACGAACATGCGCCGGCCGGGTGATCCGCCTCCTGCTTTCCTCACGACGGCAGCATAACGCTCTCCGCATCCACAACGTTCGCAAATTCTTCCGACCGCGTCCGCAAGAATACGCATCTGCCAGGTCTTTTCGAGGGGAGGGATGGATGCGTACGGTGCGAACATGATCAATCATCACGTCCGGACCCATCGCAGCTCCGAGGACTTCCCGCAGTCGGAGCATCTCGCTCAGAAGATCGCCGACATCGCCGTGGACCCGGTCGAGGTACCCGCCGACACCCGCGACATGATCATCAACCGCATCATCGACAACGCCGCGGTGAGTGCCGCCTCGGTCATCCGCCGTCCGGTCACCTCCGCGCGCCGACAGGCGCAGGCTCATCCGGGCACACCGGGCGCCACGGTGTTCGGGATCGACGGCACCTTCTCCCCGGAGTGGGCCGCGTGGGCCAACGGCGTGGCGGTGCGCGAACTCGACTTCCACGACACGTTCCTCGCCGCGGAGTACTCCCATCCCGGCGACAACATCCCCGCACTCGTCGCGGTCGGACAGCACGTCGGTGCCGGCGGCCATGACCTGATCCGTGGCCTGGCCACCGCCTACGAAGTGCAGGTCGACCTCGTCCGCGGAATGTGCTTGCACGAGCACAAGATCGACCACGTCGCCCACCTGGGGCCCTCGGTGGCCGCCGGTCTGGGCACGATGCTGAACCTGGACGCCGAGACCATCTATCAGGCGATCGGTCAGGCGCTGCATCTGACCACGGCGACCCGCCAGTCGCGCAAGGGGCTGATCTCCAGCTGGAAGGCCTACGCGCCCGCCCACGCCGGCAAGATCGCCGTCGAGGCGGTCGACCGCGCCATGCGCGGAGAGGGTGCCCCCGCCCCGATCTGGGAGGGCGAGGACGGCGTCATCGCCTGGCTGCTGAGCGGGGCCGACGCCGAGTACACGATCCCGCTCCCCGGGCCCGGTGAGCCGAAGCGGGCAATCCTGGACACCTACACCAAGGAACACTCCGCGGAGTACCAGAGCCAGGCGCCGATCGACCTCGCCCGCCGGATGCGTGAGAAGATCGCCGACTTCGACGACATCGAGTCGATCGTGCTGCACACGAGTCATCACACACATGTCGTCATCGGAACCGGGTCCGGGGATCCGCAGAAGTTCGATCCGACCGCCAGCCGCGAGACCCTCGACCACTCGGTGATGTACATCTTCGCCGTCGCCCTGCAGGACGGCACCTGGGATCACGAGAAGTCCTACGCCCCGGAGCGTGCGAACCGCCCCGACACCATCGCACTGTGGAAGAAGATCTCGACCGTCGAGGATCCCGAGTGGACCCGCCGGTACCACTCGACCGATCCGAACGAGAAGGCATTCGGGGCGAAGGCAGTCATCACGCTGCGGAACGGTGAGGTCATCACCGACGAACTCGCCGTCGCCGACGCGCATCCGCTCGGCGCCCGTCCGTTCGGCCGGGACCAGTACACCGCGAAGTTCCGTTCGATGGCCGAGGGCGTCGTCGACTTCGATGAGCAGGACCGCTTCCTCGGCGATGTCGAGAAGCTGGAGACGATCGCCGCCGGTGGCCTGTCGGTGCTGAACACGCTTGTCCTTCCGGCAGTCCTGGACAAGGCTCCGCAGACCGGGAAGGGCATTTTCCGATGACCGCCACCACTGAGGCAGCCACCACCTCCGCGGTCTCGGGCCTGTTCTCGTCGAACGCTTCCGCGTCGTCGAAGCGGCAGGCCCTGCGGGCGGGTCTCGACTCCGGGGCCCTCCAGCGTTGGCCGGGAGCATTCTCACCACTCGTGGCGAAGCTGATCGCGGACGTCGGCTTCGAGGGTGTCTACGTGTCCGGTGCGGTGCTCTCGGCCGACCTGGGACTGCCCGACATCGGGCTCACCACGCTCACCGAGGTCGCGACCCGGGGCGGATCCATAGCCCGCGCAAGCGAACTCCCCACCATGATCGACGCCGACACCGGCTTCGGCGAACCGATGAGCGCCGCTCGCACCGTCGCAACACTGGAGGACGCCGGACTCGCGGGCTGTCACCTCGAGGACCAGGTGAATCCCAAACGCTGCGGTCACCTCGACGGCAAGGACGTCGTTCCCGCCCGCGACATGGTCAAGCGGCTCGGTGCGGCGGTCGCCGCCCGCCGTGACAGTGACTTCGTCATCTGCGCGCGCACCGACGCCCGCGCGATCGAGGGGCTCGATGCCGCCATCGACCGGGCGAAGGCCTATGCCGACGCCGGCGCCGACCTCATCTTCACCGAGGCGCTCCGCGACCTCGGCGAGTTCGAGCAGTTCCGCAAGGCCGTCGACGTGCCGTTGCTGGCGAACATGACCGAATTCGGGAAGTCGGATCTGCTGACCGCCGAACAGTTGACGAGTGTCGGCTACAACGCGGTCATCTACCCGGTGACCACGTTGCGTATCGCGATGGGTGCGGTGGAACGACGGTTGCGTGACATCGTCACGCAGGGAACACAATCAGGGCTTCTCGACGAGATGCAGCACCGTAGCAGGCTGTACGAACTGCTTCGTTACGAGGACTACAACGACTTCGACTCCGATCTGTTCAACTTCACCATCGAGGGAGCACCGTGATGACCACAACCGAAGCGGACGCCGCGGGAGCGGTCGAGACCCCCACCATCTACAAAGGGCTCGCCGGTGTCGTCGTCGACACCACGGCCATCTCCAAGGTCGTACCGGAGACCAACTCGCTGACCTATCGCGGTTACGCCGTCCAGGATCTCGCCGAGCACTGCTCGTTCGAGCAGGTCGCGTACCTGCTCTGGCACGGCGAGCTGCCGACCGACGGGCAGCTGGCCCTGTTCACCCAGCGTGAACGCGCGAGCCGCCGACTCGACCGCTCGACTCAGGCCGTGCTGCAGCGGATTCCGGAGAACTGCCATCCCATGGACGTCGTCCGTACCGCGATCAGCTTTCTGGGCACCGAGGATCCCGACGAGGAAGTCAGCACTCCGGAGGCCAACTACGACAAGGCGGTGCGGATGTTCGCCGTGCTGCCGACCATCGTCGCCGCGGACATGCGCCGCCGGCGCGGCCAGGACCCGATCGCGCCCCACCACGGACTGGGCTACGCCGAGAACTTCCTGAACATGTGCTTCGGCGAGGTCCCCGACCCGGTGATCGTCCGGGCCTTCGAGAAGTCGATGGTGCTCTACGCCGAACACAGTTTCAACGCATCGACCTTCGCCGCGCGCGTGGTCACCAGCACCCGGTCCGACATCTACAGTGCGGTCACCGCTGCCATCGGAGCGTTGAAGGGGTCGCTGCACGGCGGGGCGAACGAGGCCGTCATGTACGACATGATCGACATCGACCGGCCCGACCGGGCGAGGCCGTGGCTGACCGCGAAACTCGATGCCAAAGAGAAGGTGATGGGCTTCGGTCACCGCGTCTACAAGAACGGTGACTCACGCGTACCCACCATGAAGAAGGCCCTCCTCGACGTGGCGGATCACCTCGGGGAGACCAAGTGGTGTCAGATCTACGCCGAACTCGAAGCGGTCATGGACGAACGCACCGGCATCAAGCCCAACCTCGATTTCCCCACCGGCCCGGCGTACTACCTCATGGGCTTCGACATCGCCTCGTTCACGCCGATCTTCGTGATGAGCCGGATCACCGGGTGGACCGCGCACATCATGGAGCAGGTCGCGTCCAACGCCTTGATCCGACCGCTCAGCCAGTACTCGGGTCTGCCGCAACGGTCACTGACCTCGGCATAGCGACCACCCCCCAGCCCGACGAGAGAGAGACACGTGTTCGAGAAAGTCCTGGTCGCCAACCGCGGCGAGATAGCTGTGCGCGCTTTTCGCGCGGCCTTCGAACTCGGTGCCCGCACCGTTGCGGTCTTCCCCTACGAGGACCGTAACTCCGTCCATCGAGCCAAAGCCGACGAGTCGTACCAGATCGGGCATCCGGGACACCCGGTACGCGCGTACCTGTCGGTCGATGAGGTGATCGCGGCGGCGCAACGTTGTGGCGCCGACGCGATCTACCCGGGCTACGGATTCCTGTCGGAGAATCAGGGGCTGGCCCGAGCATGCCAGGACGCGGGAATCACCTTCGTCGGACCGTCGGCAGACGTGCTGGAGTTGACCGGTAACAAGGCGACAGCGGTCGCCGCGGCCAAGGCGGCGGGCCTGCCGGTCCTGGCGTCGTCGGAGCCGTCGGCCGATGTGGACGAGTTGGTTCGGGCTGCACGCGACATGGTGTTCCCGGTGTTCGTGAAGGCTGTTGCCGGCGGCGGTGGCCGCGGTATGCGTCGGGTGGAAAGGATGGCCGACCTGGCCGATGCGATCGCAGCGGCCTCTCGTGAGGCCGAAGCGGCGTTCGGCGACCCGACGGTGTTCCTCGAACAGGCGGTGGTCGATCCGCGCCACATCGAGGTGCAGATCCTCGCCGACACTCACGGCAATGTGATCCATCTCTTCGAGCGTGACTGCTCGGTGCAACGGCGCCATCAGAAGGTCATCGAACTGGCACCGGCACCGAATCTCTCGCCGGAGCTGCGTGAACAGATCTGTTCTGATGCCGTCGCGTTCGCTCGTCACATCGGCTACACCTGCGCCGGTACCGTCGAGTTCCTCCTCGATGAGAACGGCAGGCATGTGTTCATCGAGATGAACCCGCGTATCCAGGTCGAACACACGGTGACCGAGGAGATCACCGACGTGGATCTCGTTGCCGCGCAACTGCGCATCGCCTCGGGTGAATCACTGGACGAACTCGGTCTGAGTCAGGACCGGCTCGACATACGCGGGGCGGCCATGCAGTGCCGAATCACCACCGAGGATCCGGCCGACGACTTCCGGCCCGCCGTCGGACGCATCACCGCCTACCGCAGTCCCGGGGGTGCCGGGGTTCGCCTGGACGGCGGCGCGGTACTCGGCGGCGAGGTCAGCGGGCATTTCGACTCGATGCTGGTCAAACTGACCTGCCGGGGGCGTGATTTCGGGACTGCGGTACGCCGTGCCCGACGTGCGGTGGCCGAGTTCCGCATCCGTGGCGTGGCCACCAACATCCCCTTCCTGCAGGCGGTGCTCGACGACGTCGACTTCCGCGAGGGACGGGTCACGACGTCGTTCATCGAGGAACGGCCCTGGTTGCTGACCTCGCGGTCCTCGGCCGACCGCGGCACGAAGATCCTGTCCTACCTGGCCGACGTCACCGTCAACAAACCCCACGGCGAGCGTCCGACGACGGTGTACCCGCGCGACAAACTGCCCACCCTGGGCCGGACGAGTCTGGCATCGCCGCCGGACGGCTCGCGGCAGCGTCTGCTGGCGTTGGGGCCGCAGGGATTCGCCGACGACCTGCGCGATTCGAAGGCGTTGGGCGTCACCGACACCACCTTCCGTGATGCGCATCAGTCGCTGCTCGCGACCCGGGTGCGTACGACCGGGCTGATGGCCGTGGCGCCGTATGTGGCGGCCATGACCCCGCAGTTGCTGTCCCTGGAGTGCTGGGGCGGCGCCACTTACGATGTCGCGCTGCGTTTTCTGAAGGAAGACCCGTGGGATCGGCTGGCGCAGCTGCGTGAAGCGGTGCCCAACATCTGCCTGCAGATGCTGCTGCGCGGTGCCAACACGGTCGGCTACACCCCCTATCCGGAGAAGGTGACCATGGCGTTCGTCGCCGAGGCGACCGCGACCGGCATCGACATCTTCCGGATCTTCGACGCCCTCAACAACATCGACGCAATGCGTCCGGCGATCGATGCCGTCCAGGAGACAGGCACGGCGGTGGCGGAGGTGGCCATGTCGTACACCGGGGATCTGGCGAACCCGGGTGAAGATCTCTACACGCTCGACTACTACCTGCGCCTCGCGGAACAGATCGTCGACGCGGGTGCGCACGTGCTGGCGATCAAGGACATGGCCGGCCTGTTGCGCGCGCCGGCCGCGGCCGCATTGGTGTCGGCGCTGCGCAAGAACTTCGACCTGCCGATCCACGTCCACACCCACGACACCCCCGGCGGTCAGCTGGCCACCTATCTGGCGGCATGGCAGGCGGGTGCATCGGCCGTCGACGGTGCCAGCGCCGCGCTGGCTGGGACCACGAGTCAGCCCGCACTGTCGGCGATCGTGGCCGCGGCCGCGCACTCCGACCGCGACACAGGTCTCGATCTGCAGGCGGTGTGCGACCTCGAACCGTACTGGGAAGCGCTGCGAAAGGTGTACGCGCCCTTCGAATCCGGTTTGCCCGCGCCGACCGGCCGCGTCTACACCCACGAGATCCCCGGTGGTCAGTTGTCGAATCTCCGGCAGCAGGCCATCGCACTCGGGCTCGGCAATCGTTTCGAGGCGGTCGAGCAGGCGTATGCCGACGCCGACCGTATGTTGGGCCGACTGATCAAGGTGACACCGTCGTCGAAGGTGGTCGGCGATCTCGCATTGGCCCTGGTGGGCGGTGGGATCACCGCCGAGGAATTCGCCGCCGATCCGAGCGCCTACGACATCCCGGATTCGGTGATCGGCTTTCTGCGCGGCGACCTCGGCGATCCCGCCGGCGGATGGCCCGAACCGCTTCGTACGGTGGCACTCGAGGGCCGCGCCGATGCGTCGGCGACAGAGGAACTCTCGGCCGACGACTCGGCAGCGCTGGACATTCCCGGACCTATGCGGCAGCACACCCTCAGCCGACTGCTGTTCCCCGGCCCCACACGAGACTTCGACGATCACCAGGACACCTTCGGCGACACCTCACGTTTGTCGGCGAACCAGTTCTTCTACGGCCTGCGATACGGCGAGGAACATCGCGTGGAGCTCGAACCGGGTGTGGAACTGCTCATCGGGCTCGAAGCCATCAGCGAACCCGATGAGAAGGGTATGCGCACCGTGATGTGCATCCTCAACGGACAACTGCGGCCGGTACAGGTGCGTGACCGCTCCGTCGACGCCGAAGTCGCCGCCGCGGAGAAGGCCGACCGGTCCAACCCGCGTCACGTGGGCGCACCCTTCGCCGGCGTGGTGTCACTGAGTGTCGGCCTCGGCGACGAGGTCGCTGCCGGTGCGGCCATCGGCACGATCGAGGCGATGAAGATGGAGGCGACCATCACCGCACCCGTGGGCGGTCGGGTCGCGCGGCTCGCGATCGATTCGGTCACCCAGGTCGCCCCCGGCGATCTGCTCCTCGAGATCGGTTGAAGGCTTCCTGAGCTCACGCGTGGCGAACCACATGCGCGCTCACCACCAGTGAGCGCCGAAGGTGTCCGGCCGAGCGCGGGAGAAGACCTCGAAGTCGAGTTCCCCCGACCGGCAAGGGAAGATTGACACCTGGTTCACAGTCGAGGAGGGGATGTCCTGGTGGCCGATCTCGGTGGTGCGTTGCTCGTGGGCGGGACCAGCAGTGACGCCGGCAAGAGTCTCGTCGTCGCAGGCCTGTGCCGTGCGCTGGCACGCGACGGTGTCCGGGTCGCGCCGTTCAAGGCGCAGAACATGTCGAACAACTCGGTCGTCACGCCCGACGGCGGGGAGATCGGACGCGCCCAGGCCCTGCAGGCCTTCGCCTGCGGACTCGAACCCTCGACGCGATTCAATCCGGTACTTCTGAAACCCGGCAGCGACCGGCGTTCCCACGTCGTGCTGCGCGGGCGTCCGGCCGGTGACGTCGGGGCCCGCGACTACCTGTCCTGGCGGTCGCGGCTGCGCGAGGTCGTCACCGAGGAACTCGCCGCGCTCCGCCGCGACTTCGACGTCGTCATCTGCGAGGGCGCGGGATCGGTCGCCGAGATCAACCTCCGTGCCAACGACATCGCCAACATGGGACTCGCGCAGGCCGCACGACTCCCGGTCCTCCTCGTCACCGACATCGACCGCGGCGGCTCGCTCGCCTCGCTGTTCGGCACCACCGCGATCCTCGATCCCGCAGATCAGGCGCTGATCGCGGGCTACGTCGTCAACAAGTTCCGCGGCGACCCGACGATCCTCGAACCCGGCCTCGAGCAGGTCCGGGCGATCACCGGTCGTCGGACACTCGGCGTCGTGCCGTTCGCCGACGACCTCTGGCTCGACGCCGAGGACTCGCTGTCGGCGCCCGTCGGGCGGCGGGTCGGACCGCCGCTCGACCCCGCCGAGGCGGGACGTGCCCGGCTTCGCGTGGCCGCGATCCGGTTACCGCGGATCTCCAACTCCACCGACGTCGAGGCGCTCGCCTGCGAACCCGGCGTCGACGTCACCTGGGTCGACGACCCGGGCAGCGTCGCCGCCGCGGACCTGGTGGTCATCCCCGGTACCCGTGCGACCGTTTCCGATCTCGGGTGGCTGCGTGAGCGCGGACTCGGTGATGCGCTGACGAACCGCGCCGCGCGGGGAGCGCCGATCATCGCCGTCTGCGGTGGATTCCAGATGCTGGCGCGCACGATCGACGACGCGATCGAGTCCGGCCGCGGCCGCGTCGACGGACTCGGCGTGTTCGACCTCGACATCAGCTTCGCCGCCGACAAGACGCTGCGACAGGTCACCGGCACCGGGCGCGGGGAGAAGCCATCGCCGGCTATGAGATCCACCACGGCCGGGTCGTCGGGTCGGGGGAGGACACCTGGATCGTCGACGACGTCGGCGGCCCCGAGGGCGCCCTACGGGGTCCGATCCGCGGGACGCACTGGCACGGACTGTTGGCCAACGACGCGTTCCGGCGAACCCTGCTCGCCGAGGTGGCCGCCGAGGCCGGGGTCGTGGGCTTCCAGGTGGCCCCGGACACCGAGGTCGAGGCGATCCGCCGACGTCAGGTCGACACGATGGCGGACCTGATGAGCGAGCACCTCGACCTCGACGCGGTGCTCCGCCTCATCGAGAACGGGCCGCCCGCGTCGGCGCCCGTCATCCGTCACCACCTGGACGACCGCACCCGCCAGTCGGATTCGCTATCGTTGCCCAATGACTGAAGATCAGCGTCAGGTGACCGTCAACGGCCTCACCTTCGACGTCCGGATCGGGGGACCGGACCGGGGCCCGTGGGTCCTGCTGCTTCACGGATTCCCGGTGAACGGTTCCTGCTACGACGCGGTGCTCCCTCGGCTCCACGAGTCGGGCCTGCGCACCCTGGTCCTCGACCAGCGCGGCTACAGCCCGGGCGCACGGCCCGAGGCCGTCGAGGACTATCACCTCAGCCACCTGGTGTCCGACGTCATCGCGGTGCTCGACGAACTGAAGGTCGGCTACGCGATTCTCGTCGGGCACGACTGGGGCGGGATCGTGGCGTGGCACCTCGCCGCCAAGTACCCCGACCGTTTCACCGGCCTCGTGGTTGCGAGCACCGGTCATCCGTCGGCGATGCGGGACGCGCTCGCGGCGAGCGATCAGCGCGAACGATCGTCCTACATCCTGGATTTCGTCGCCGACGGCGCCGAGGACACGCTCCTCGCCGACGACGGCGCGAAGCTGCGGGCCGCCGGGGTCACCGCCGACGAACTGGTCCCGCTGCGCGAACCGGGCGCGCTGAACGCTGCCCTGAACTGGTACCGGGCCAACTTCGTCGGCGACATCAAGGGCACCATGGCGTGCCCGCCCGTCGAGATCCCGACCACCCTGGTGTGGAGCGACGCCGATGCGGCGCTCGGTCGCGAGCAGGCCGAGGGCAGCGGTCGATACGCCTACTCCGACTTCCGGTTCTGCGTACTGGAGGGCGTCGACCACTGGATCCCGCAGAACGCTCCCGCGGCCCTCGCCAGCGAGATCGCCCTGCGGTCGACAGTCTTCTAGCCGGTCCTAGATCTCGAGACCCAGCAGCGCGTTCTCGAGGACCTCGGGCATCGCCGGGTGGATCCAGTACTGGCCCTTGGCGACCTCGAGTGCGGTCTGCCCGAACGACATCGCCTGGATGACCGGCTGGATCACGGTCGGTGCCTGCGGACCGATGATGTGCGTGCCGAGGATCTTGCCGGTGCCGCGTTCGGCGATCACCTTGCAGAAACCGGTCGTGTCCTCCATCGCCCAGCCATAGGCGACGTCGCCGTAGGCCTGGACCTTGACCGTGATGTCGTGGCCGGCGTCGCGGGCCTCGTCCTCGGTCAGCCCCACCGAGGCGATCTGCGGATGGGTGAAGACGGCCGCGGGCACGAAGCGGTGGTCGAACTCGACGAGATCGTCTGCATCCCAACCCTTCAGCAGGTTGGCCTGCACCACGCGCTCCTCGTGGTTGGCGACGTGCTTGAGCTGGTACGGCGAACTGACGTCACCGAGAGTCCACACCCCGCGCGCGGCGGTGCGACCGTGGGCGTCGCAACGCACCCGCCCCTCCTCGTCGAGTTCGATGCCGACCGACGACAGATTGAGGCGGTCGCCGTTGGGTTTCCGGCCGGTGGCGACGAGCAGGACGTCGGCCTCGAGATCCGATCCGTCGGCCAGATGCAGGCGCACTCCACCGTCGGGCAGGTCCTCCGCGCCGGAGATCCCGGTATCGAGGTGCACATCCCACTTGTCCCGGGCCACCTGCGTGAACCGGTTGGAGATGTCGGCATCCTGCTTGCGCAGCAGGGCCGGGCCCCGGGCGATGATCGAGACCCGGGAACCGAGCGCGCCGAAGACATGAGCGAATTCGGCTGCGATGTAACCACTTCCGACGATGACGAGCCGCTCGGGCAGTTCCGGGAGGCGCATCACGTCGTTGTTGGTGTAGTACTTGACCCCGGATTCGGCGATCGCCGGGGGGATCACCGCACGTGAACCCGCGGCCAGCACCACCTCACGGGCGAGAACCGTTGCGCCGTCGGCGGTGACGAGGAGATACAGCCCGTCCTCGTCGCGGCCGTCGAACTCCACATGCGAGCTGTAGACGGTGATGTTCTCGCAACGGTCAACGCGATATTCCTTGCCGCCCTCGGAGATCGGGTCGATCCGCCCGAACACGCGCTCGACGATGCCGGGCCAGTCCACCGAGTCGACCTTGGCGTGCACCCCGAGCCGCGCACCCTGCTCGGCGATCTCGGCGACCTCGGCGGCGTAGACGAACATCTTGGTGGGGATGCAGCCGACGTTGAGGCAGGTGCCGCCGTACACGCCCTCCTCGAAGATGGCGATCGTCGTGTCGGCGAACCGCTCGTCGGGGATGGAGTTGCCGCTGCCGGAGCCGATGATGGCCAGGTCGACGACCTGCGTGGCGCTCATAGGGTGCTCTCTTTTCTGGTGGGGTCCGAATTGTGGGTGCCGGGACGGATGGTCTGGGTCAGCCATGCGTCGACCTCGCGGTAGGCCTGTTCCCGGGCGTGCGCCACGGAGAGGAATACGTCGTGGCGGGCGTCGGGGATGGGGACGGCCGTCAGTCGTCCGCCGAGACATCCGCTCCACCGCGCGATCTGCCGGACGTCGAGGACGACGTCGGCGCGGTCGGTGGACGCCGAATAGCTCTTCGCGAAATGTGTCTTGTCCGAACGCAATACGAGAGCCGGTGTGCCGACGTCGATGCCGCGGTGCAGACGTCGCTGTCCGTTGCGGACCGCGTTCAGGAAGCCGAAGGTCACCGGGAACCCACCCATCGGTTTGAGTTCGAGGTCATAGCTCCACTCGCCGTGGGCACTTTCGTGGAGGCTCTCGCCGTAGGCGGCCGACAGCTCCTGTGGGATCACCCGAGTGGGGGCCACCGCGGCGACCGCCTTGATCAGCATCGTCACCGGCAGGGTCCGCAGCACGGCATCGCCCTGCAGATCCAGCCACGGAGAGTTGAGCAGCAGCCCGTCGACGAGCGCGTGGCGCGCCGGATCCCGCCGGCGCAACCGGTCCAGCCACAGCGCGGTGATCAGGCCACCCGTCGAATGACCCGCGACGATGATCCTGGTTTCCGCACCCACCTCCTCGGCGATGATCTCGAGCGCCAGGCCGAGCTCCTCGTCGTACTGCGCGAGGTCGGTGGTGAAGTGAGGCGTGTGGTGCGGTTCCCGCGAGCGCCCGCATTTACGCAGGTCGATCGCATAGAAGGCGTAGTCGCGGTCGGTGAAGAAGTCGGCCAGCGGCTCGTGGAAGAAGTAGTCGGTGAAGCCGTGGACGTAGAGCACCGCGCCGGCGACCGGGCGGGGATCGTCGATCCGTGCGGCCGCCTCGGCGCGACGGATCAGGGTCGCGGTGACCGGTGATTCCCCGTCGGGATCGTCGCCGAGCGGGATCGTGCGGAGTTGGTAGTGGTCCAGGAAGCGGTCGGGTTGCCAGCCGGTGCCTGCGGATACGCTCACAGCAGCCAGCTTAGTGACCCGGCCGCGGGGCTCTCGCCTTCTCGCCGGGGGTACCGCCGCAGTGTCGCGGATACCACAGTTGAGCAGGTCGATTCTCTGACCGAACGTGCCATGCTGGACAATGGCCGATGAAGAGATCGTCGATCAGCTTGAAGTGGAGTCCAGGTGTCGAAAACGGTGATCAAGACCGACGTGGCGTTGGTGGGTGCGGGCATCATGAGTGCCACCCTGGGAGCGCTCCTCCGTCAGCTGCAGCCCGATTGGTCGATCAGTCTGTTCGAACGGCTCGACGCGGCGGCCGGCGAGAGCAGTGACCCGTGGAACAACGCGGGCACGGGCCACTCGGCGCTGTGTGAGCTCAACTACACGCCCAAGACGGCCGACGGCGATGTCGACATCACCAAGGCGCTCAACATCAACGAGCAGTTCCAGGTGTCGCGCCAGTTCTGGGCCCACGCGGTCGACAACGGCATCCTCGGCGACCCGTCGGAGTTCATCAACCCGATCCCGCACGTCGCCTTCACCCATGGTGACGAGGGCGTGAAGTACCTGCGCAAGCGCTACGACAACCTGGCCGGCCAGACGCTGTTCGAGGGGATGGAGTTCATCGACGATCCCGCCGAGTTCACCAAGCGTCTCCCGCTGATGTCGGACGGTCGCGACTTCGCCGACCCGGTCGCGCTGAACTGGTTCGACCAGGGCACCGACGTCGACTTCGGTGCGCTCACCCAGCAGCTGCTCAACTACGTCGCGCAGGGTGCCGACATCTACTTCGGTCACTCGGTGACCAACCTCTCCAAGCAGTCCGACGGCAGCTGGATCGTCAAGGTCCGCAACGGCCGCACCGGCGACGTCCTGAAGGTCCACGCGAAGTTCGTCTTCGTTGGCGCGGGTGGCGGGGCACTGCACCTGCTGCAGAAGTCGGGCATCAAAGAGGCCAAGGGCTTCGGCGGCTTCCCGGTGTCGGGCGAGTTCTTCCGCTGCACCAACCCCGACCTCATCGGCGAACACCAGGCCAAGGTCTACGGCCAGGCCGCCGTCGGCGCGCCGCCGATGTCGGTGCCGCACCTCGACACCCGCGTGATCAACCACAAGCCGGGTCTGCTGTTCGGCCCGTACGCCGGCTGGTCGCCGAAGTTCCTCAAGTCGGGCAAGATCACCGACCTGCCCGCATCGATCAAACCCGGCAACCTCCTGCCCATGGTGTCGATCGCGCCGCAGGAGTTCGGCCTGCTCAAGTACCTCATCGGCGAGCTCGCCGCGAACAAGGCCGATCGCGTCAACACGCTGTCGGAGTTCGTGCCCCGTGCGCGCGGAGCGGACTGGGAGCTCATCACCGCCGGCCAGCGCGTGCAGGTCATCCGCAAGACGGGTGTCGGCGGCAAGCTCGAGTTCGGTACCGCCGTCGTGACCTCCGCGGACGGCACCATGTCCGGCCTGCTCGGCGCATCCCCGGGTGCCTCGACCGCGGTCCCGGCGATGCTGTCCGTGCTCGAGAAGTGCTTCCCGTCGGAGTACGCAGGCTGGTCGTCGAAGCTGACCGAGATCATCCCGTCGTTCGGCAAGAAGCTGAACGGCGACCGCGACCTCTACCGCCAGGTGTGGGACTGGACCAACAAGTCGCTGCGTCTGACCGGCCGCGACGCGAGCACTGTCGAGGCCGACGCGCTCGCCCCAGCCACCGCGGGGTGATGTGGGGCGGCCATCTGTGCTAACCACGACACATGAGCGCTGAACCGCAGGAACACCGGCGACCGCGGGTCCATCGCAGTACGGCAGCCGAGATCGACGCGGCGACGCTGTACCGCATCCTCCGGCTCCGGGTCGACGTCTTCGTCGTGGAGCAGGCCTGTCCGTACCCGGAACTCGACGGCCGTGACCTCGAGCCGACGACCCGTCAGTTCTGGATCACGGAGAGCGACGACCCGGAGGACGACGCGGTCCTGGCGACCCTGCGGCTCCTCCACGAGCCGCCGGGACCCGACGGTGGGCCGGTGTACCGGATCGGCCGCGCCTGCACGGACCGCACCCATCGTGGCCGCGGTCTGGTCGCCCGACTCCTGACGGAAGCGCTGGACGAGGTCGGAGACCATCCCTGCCGGATCGAAGCGCAGGCCTACCTCACCGAGATGTACGGCAAGTTCGGTTTCGTCGCCGAGGGCGACGAATACCTCGAGGACGGGATCCCACACGTGTCGATGCTCCGCGCCGGCTCACGATGAGCGACGAACCGATCCGCTACCCGTTCAGCGCGGTGGTGGGCCAGGAGCAACTCAAGCTCGCGCTCATCCTGTCGGCGATCTCGCCCGGAATCGGCGGCGTGCTGATCCGCGGCGAGAAGGGGAGCGCCAAGTCGACGATCGTGCGCGGGCTGGGCCCGCTGATCGGCGGCGACGACCGCTCGGGTCGCGTCGTCGAACTCCCGATCGGCGCGACCGAGGACCGCGTGGTCGGTTCGCTGGACCTCACCTCGGTGCTGCGAGACGGCCGCGCGGAGTTCACCCCGGGGCTCCTCGCCCGGGCCCACCGCGGCGTCCTCTACATCGACGAGGTCAACCTGCTCGCCGACCATCTCGTCGACGTCCTGCTCGACGCTGCCGCCAGCGGACGCGTCACCATCGAACGCGACGGCGTATCCCACACGCAGGCAGCCGATTTCGTGCTCGTCGGCACCATGAACCCGGAGGAGGGCGAGCTACGCCCGCAGTTGCTCGATCGCTTCGGGCTCGCGGTGGACGTCGCCGCGGGCAAGGACCTCGACGAACGCGTCGAGGTCATCCGGCGGCGGATGGCGTTCGATGCCGACCCGGCCGGGTTCGCAGCTGCACACCTCGAGGCCGAACACGAACTCGCTCAGCGCATCCGTGCGGCGCGCGACGACGTGGGAGGGGTCGAACTCCCGACACGTGAACTGCGCCGGATCGCCGGCATCTGCGCGCACCTCGAGGTCGACGGACTCCGCGGCGACATCGTCGTGGCGCGTACCGCGGCCGCGCACGCGGCGTGGCGAGGGGCCGTGACGGTGGCCGAGGAGGACGTGCGGGCCGCCGTCGAACTCGCCCTGCCGCACCGCCGGCGCCGCAACCCGTTCGACGAATCGGGACTGTCCTCCGATCAGCTCGACGATGCGATGTCGGCCGGCCGGGACGCCGCCGGTCCGGACTCGCCCGGGTCACCCGACGACGACCCGACCCCGCCCGAGGGCGGCCCGGACGGTGGAGCGCCCGACCCCGCCGATCCGTCGGACGTGTCCGGTCCCTCGGAAACCCCTGATGCGCAATCGGATTCGGAGTCCACGTCTCAGTCCCGGTCCCAGCCCGCGCCCGGTCCTGCCTTCGGTGCCGCCCCGATGCCGACGGGGCGGCGCGTCCGCGCGCTCCGCGTGACCGGTGTGGGCGAGGGTGACCCCGGACGCCGGTCGAAGGCGCGAAGCCGGCGCGGACACACCACCCACGCCGTCGACTTCGAGGCCGGCCGCCCGGTGCACCTTTTCGCGACCGTGCTGACCGCGGCGGGCCGCGCAGATCACACCGCGGCGGGCCGTGCTCAGCCGTCACCGCTCCGGATCGCCGCGCCGGACCTGCGCGGTGCCGAACGCATCGGGCAGGAATCGAATCTCGTCGTCTTCGTGGTGGATCTGAGCGGATCGATGACCGCACGACGCCGGCTCGCCGCGGTGGCGGAGCTGTGTGTGGAGATGCTGCGGGATTCCTACACCCGTCGCGACCGGGTCGCCGTCGTCGTCGCCCGCGGCGGCTCCGCGACGCTGGCCGTGCCGCCCACCAAGTCGGTGGACATCGCGGTGCGCCGCCTCGCCGAGATCCGCACCGGTGGCCGCACGCCGCTGGCCGAGGGGCTGTCGCTGGCCGGCGACGTCGTCGAACGTTGCCGTCGCACCGAACCGAACCGCAGGCCGCTCCTGGTCGTCCTCACCGACGGTCGGGCGACCGCCGGCCGGGACGCCCCGGCGCGGGCGCGGACCGCGGCATCGGCGATCCGGCGCCGGCGGATCGAGTCGGTGGTCGTCGACTGCGAGCAGGGGGTGGTCCGGCTGGGCCTCGCCGCCGATCTCGCCGGACACCTCGGCGCCGAGTTGCTGACGATGGACGAGCTGTCCGCGATCGCGTTGACCCGCGGCGCGGCCTGAGTTCGGCGAAGAAGGAGACATCCAGTGCCCCAAGGGGTTCCCGCCTCGGTTCCCGACGACGGCTTGACCACGCGTCAGCGTCGCAACTCACCGGTGCTCGCCGTTCACACCGGTGACGGCAAAGGGAAGTCGACGGCTGCCTTCGGGATGGCGATGCGCGCCTGGAACGCCGGGATGCGGGTCGCCGTCTTCCAGTTCGTGAAGAGCGCCAAGTGGAAGGTCGGGGAGGAGTCGGCGTTGCTGGCCCTCGGACAGTGCCACGCCGACACCGGCGTGGGTGGTCCGGTGGAGTGGCACAAGATGGGCCAGGGGTGGTCGTGGTTGCGGGCCAACTCCGAGCACGCCGACGATCACGCCGAAGCGGCACGAGCCGGCTGGACCGAGATCGCCCGCCGGCTCGACGGCGGTGAACACGACTTCTACGTCCTCGACGAGTTCACCTATCCGCTCGACTGGGGCTGGATCGACACCGACGAGGTCGTCGAGACGCTCGCCCGACGCCCCGGACGCCAGCACGTGATCATCACCGGTCGCCGGGCGCCGCAGAAACTCATCGACGCATCGGACCTCGTCACCGAGATGCGCAAGATCGCTCATCCGATGGATGCCGGCCGCAAGGGCCAGAAGGGTATCGAGTGGTGACCATGCCGGGTACGACTCCGGCGGTCGTGATCGCCGCACCCTCCTCGGGCAGCGGCAAGACGACGGTGACGACCGGACTCATCGGCGCCTTGCGCGCGGCCGGTCACCGGGTGGCGCCGTTCAAGGTCGGTCCCGACTACATCGACCCCGGTTATCACGCCGTCGCCGCCGGGCGTGCGGGCCACAACCTGGACCCGAACTTGGTCGGCGAGGACCTGATCGCACCGCTGTTCGCCCACGGCTCGGCCGGAGCCGACATCGCCGTCGTCGAAGGGGTGATGGGTCTGTTCGACGGCCGGATCACCGGCGATGACCTCGGCGCCGCCGGCACCGACGCGCTCGGCGTCGGCTCGACCGCGCACGTCGCGTCGATCATCGGTGCACCCGTTGTGCTGGTCGTCGATGCCGGCGGACACAGCCAGTCGCTGGCGGCGGTGCTGCACGGATTCCTGTCCTACGACTCCTCGGTGCACATCGCCGGCGTCATCCTCAACCGCGTCGGCTCGCCGCGGCACGAGATGGTGCTGCGCCAGGCGTGCGCCCGAGTCGGCGTCCCGGTCGTCGGCGTGCTGCGGCGCGACCCGTCGCTGACCGTGCCGTCCCGGCACCTCGGACTCATCCCCGCGGCCGAACGCAGCGCCGACGCGGTCGCCGCCGTGGCCTCGATGACCGATCACTTGCGCCACGCCCTCGACCTCCCGGCGATCGTGGCGGCAGCCCGGCAGCGTCGGATTCCGGACGCCGCACCCTGGTCGGCGGCCGACGCGCTCGCGCCCTATGCACCCGTGGAGAGGACCCCGGTACCGATCACGCGCCCCGTCGTCGCGGTCGCCGGGGGAGCGGCCTTCACCTTCGGCTACACCGAACACGCCGAGATGCTGCGTGCCGCCGGCGCCGAGGTCGTCGCCTTCGACCCGCTGTCGGACCGCCTTCCCCGAACACCGCGGGTGTGGTCATCGGCGGCGGCTTCCCCGAGGAACACGCCGAGGAACTCGGTGCCAACCACGAGCTGCGTGCCGACCTGCGCGCGCACGTGGCCGCGGGCCGGCCCATCCATGCCGAATGCGCGGGCCTGGTCTACCTCGCCGACCATCTCGACGGCCACCCGATGAGCGGTGTCCTCGACATCACCGGCAGCTTCGGGCCGAGGCTGACGCTCGGCTACCGCGACGCCGTGGCCGTCGGCGATTCGGTGCTGTTCCGCGCCGGGGAACGAGTCACCGGGCACGAGTTCCATCGCAGTACCGTGCAGACAGCCGGCGCGTCGCCGGCCTGGGCCTGGCGCGACGCCGAGGGTCGGCCGGCCACCGACGGCGTCATCACCGCGGCGGTCCACGCGTCGTACCTGCACCTACATCCGGTTGCGATCCCGGAGGCGCTGTACCGCTTCGTCTCCCGAGTAGGCTCCACCACGTGCACGACGCCGACAAACTGCTAGACGCAGGTTCCCCCATGACGGCGCGCAGACTGCGTGAGACCCTCGACGCGCTGGCCACCCACGGCGCCGACGACCCCGACCTGCTGCGCCAGCTGCTCGAAGCCGTACTCGTCGTCGGGCAGGGCGTGGAACTCGACCGCGCGCTGCAACGCATCGTCGAAGTGGCCGCCGGTCTGGTCGACGCCCAGTACGGTGCGCTGGGCGTGCGCGGTCCCGACGGGGGCCTGAGCGAGTTCGTGCACATCGGGATCACCGAGGTGCAGCGGGCGACGATGGGACACCTGCCGGTGGGGCGGGGCGTGCTGGGCCTGCTGATCGACGACCCGCGACTGCACCGCATCCACGACCTCGGCGCACATCCGACGTCGGTCGGGTTCCCGCCGAACCACCCGCCCATGCACACCTTCCTCGGTGCGCCGATCCTGGTGCGCGGCGAGGTGTTCGGCAGCATCTACCTCACCGAGAAACGCTCGGCGGACGACTTCTCCGAGGTCGACGAGACGGTCGTCGCCGTGCTCGCGGTGGCGGCGGGCATCGCCATCGACAACGCCGGACTCTTCGAGCGTGCGCGTACCCGGCATCGCTGGATGCAGGTGCTGGCCCGACGCGGTTCGGAACCGCTGGCCGGTATCGCCTTGTCGGACACCATGTCCCGGATGTGTGCCGATGTCGCCGACCTGGTCGGCGCGGTCGATGTGTACCTGCTCACCGAACTCGACGGTGAGGTGGAATTGCGCGGCCACACCGGTGACCGGGTCGAGATCGACACCTTCACCGCACCGCCGGCGAACGCGCTGACCGTCCTCCGCTCGGGCTCGATCGCGCCGTCGCTGGTGCGCCGCGGCGCCCGGTGGACGTCGGTGCAACCGCTGCAGCGGGCGTCGGGGGCCTTCGGCTGGATGCTCATCACGCACCGGAATCGTCCGTACTGGGACGAGGAGGAGATCGCCGGGCTGGCCGGTGTCGCCGAGATCGCGTCCCTCGCGGTCGTCTACGCCGAACAGCAGCAGATCGCCCGCGACCTGGAGGTGCTCGAGGACCGCCACCGCATCGCCCGCGACCTGCACGACCATGTCATCCAGCGGCTCTTCGCCGTCGGCATGTCGGTGCAGACCCTGCTCGCCGGATCGACCGATCCGGCCGCGGCCACCGCGCGTCTCGAGCAGATCATGACCGATCTCGACCGCACGATCGCGCAGATCCGGACCTCGATCTTCGATCTGCAGACGGTGACGGCCAATGCCGACGGTTCGACGCTGCGTCGTCGCGTCCTCGACATCGTCTCCGAGCTGTCCGGGCACGCGTCGATCTCGCCGAGCGTCCAGTTCGACGGTCCCGTCGACACCGTGGTGCCGGACACGCTGGGGCCGCACATCGATGCGGTGCTGCGTGAAGGGCTCAGCAACGCGCTGCGGCATGCGCAGGCCGACCACATCGAGGTGTCGGTGCGTGCCGACGACGTGCTGACGGTCGAGATCACCGACGACGGCGTCGGGATCGGCACCGACGTCACCTACCGCGGTCTGGAGAACCTGACCCGGCGCGCCGAAGACTGCGACGGCACGTTCAGCGTGATGACCCGCCCGCGCGGCAACCGGGACGAGGGCGGGACGACGCTCACCTGGTCGGTACCACTGATCGGCTGACGCCGGGGCCGCTGATTCGGCTAGACGGTATGGGTGGGGACACGTCCGATCGAGAGATTTGTTGGATGGATCGTAAGGGTAGGCGACGTTCGTGCATACAAATCCGTCGTCAAAGTCTGTCCTCGTGATAGCCGATCCAGGTGCAACGGAGACGATCGGTGAACGTCTGTCTGAAGCCTTGGCGGCGGGCAGGGAGAGTGCTGACGGGTGGGAGGTGTCCACCCGAAGGCAGGCGTACCCGATCGAGGAGCACACCGACTTTGTCGACGTGGTGGGCACGCTCGATCCCGATAATGTGAGCGAAGACATCGTCCTCTACCTCACCGATTTGCCCCGCCGCTCAGGGACGATCCCGCTTATTGCCGAGATAGCTCTTTCGAAGCGCCTTGCGGTGATCTCGATTCCGGGGATGGGGGCTACCTACGTCGAACGGCGGACACGGCGCTTGGTGCGATGATCGCCTGGCTGATCGTCGATCACGAATTGTGGGAACGGCCGGCGTCGCCGGATGAGCGGGAGCACGCTGTGCTCTACAACATGTCCACCGTCGTCACGCTGACGATCGGGGTCATGGTCTTCTATGTGGTCGTGTTTGTCCCATTGCTTTTGACGGCATGGTGGACGATACCTCCGGACGTGTTCGCCGACCAGATCGGCCACCCGGCGGGGTTTTCGTCGTTGGTGATCATGGCGTGGTTGGTGGCATCTGTTGCCACGTTGGGCGGCGCGCTGGGTTCGGGCATGGAGACGACGATGCAGTGCGGGCAGCTACCTACGGTGCCCGCCAACGTCAGCGGTTCGAGCGGGACGACACCGACGGTCGGCGGTCAGGCAAGAGTACGAGCGGTTGATGGCAGATGACCTCGAGCGCGTGCCGGCGGATTTCCGCGAGCGCTCGGGTCAGCGTCCGGCGAAGTACTCGTGGATCTGGCGTACCGCCATGGCTCCCTCGCCGACTGCCGATGCGACCCGTTTCACCGAGCTGCGGCGGACGTCGCCCGCCGCGAACAATCCGGGGCGGCTGGTCTCGAGCGTCCTGGATGGCTCGGCGCTGGTAGACCGGTGACCGTCTCTGTGGATGTGGACCGCGTCCTTGCCCGTGAGGACGAAGCCGTGGTCGTCGAGTGCGATCGCATCAGCCAGCCACGCGGTCTGCGGCGTCGCCCCGATGAAGACGAACAGTGCGCGCGCCTGGATCGTGTCTTGGGCGCCTGTGCGATTGTCTTCGACGCCGAGCCCGTCCAGGTATTTGGTGCCGTGGACCGCCCGCACCTCGGTGTTTCGGTGCACGGTGACGCGCGGGTGCTGTTCGATCTGGTCGACCAGATATCGGGACATGCTCTTCCCGAGATCGTCCCCGCGGATGAGCAGGTGGACGTGGGAGACCTGCTCGGCGAGAAACACAGTGGCTTGGCCGGCGGAGTTCCCGCCACCCACGATTCCCACCGGGTCGGTCGCGCACATCTGTGCTTCTTGGTGGGTCGCGGCGTAGTACACGCTGGTCCCCTCCAGTGCCTCGATCCCCGGAACCGTCAGCTTGCGGTACCGCGCCCCGGTGGCCAGCACGACGGCTCGTCCCCGAACAGCGCCGCCGTCCGCGAGTCGAAGCACATGATTCCCGCCCTCGGATTCGAAACCGGTCACCTCCGCCGACACCAGGACGCGGGCACCGAACTTGCCGGCCTGGATCACCGCCCGCTCAGCCAGTTCTGAGCCGGACACCCCTGCCGGGAAGCCCAAGTAGTTCTCGATCCGAGAGGAGGTACTGGCCTGCCCGCCTGCGGCCATCGACTCCAGTGTCACCGTGTTCAATCCGTCTGAGGCGCCGTATACCGACGCGGCCAGCCCGGCCGGTCCGGCACCCACGACGACGAGGTCGAACACGTCCTGGGACTCGTCCGGGACCGCAAGCCCGACGATTCGGGCGAGTTCCGCGTTCGTCGGATTGCGCAGCACCCTCTCGCCATGCCAGATCACGACGGGAGTGTCCTCGGGCGCGACGTGCAAGCTCCGCAGCAACTGCTCGGCCCGCTGGTCCTGCTCCAGATCGATCCACCTGTGCGGTAATCGATTTCGCATTGCGAACTCGCGAAGCCGCAACGTGTCCGGTGAATAGCAGGAGCCGATGATCCGGAAACCGGCTCCGAGGCCGATGAGTAGGTGCCGGCGAACAAGGTAGGCCCGCAGGATGAGATCGCTGAGCACTTGGTCGTGGGCCACAAGTTCGCGCACGCGTGCGGCCGGGACGACGAGCACCTCGCCGTCCTCGATGGCCTCGGCGGTGAAGAACGCCATCTGGCCTTCGAGTAGTCCGAGTTCGCCCAGGAATCGGCCGGGTCCATGCACGCGCAATACGCGGCGTCCGCCGTCACTGTCGCCTTCGTCGATGACTGCGACCCTTCCGGAGATGATGACGAAGAATTCGCGGCTGGGCGTGCCTTCTGTGATCAGAACCTCGCCGGTGTGCACCGATCGGCGGGTGCCACCGACCTCGAGCGTTGCGACTTGTTCGTCTGTCAAGCGTGGGAATGCTCCTGCATCGTCCGGTGTCTCGTCGTCGACCGCCAGAGTCCCACGGGCGGGTGTGGCGTCCTCAGACGAAGTTCTGGTCGACATAACACCAGCGCCAATCTTCACCGGGTTCCAGCGACTGGACGATCGGATGGCCGATGACGCGAGCGTGTGCGCTTGCGTGCTTGCCGGGCGAGGAGTCGCAACAACCGACGTGTCCGCACGTCAGGCAAAGGCGCAGATGCACCCACGGGGTGCCGAGGCGAAGACATTCCTCGCAACCCTGCGGGGTCCGGGGCATGACGGCCCGGATGGCGGTCACGTGTGGGTCCGCCTGATGAACAAAGGTCATGATTCAGCGTTCTTGTCTGCATCTTCCGGGAGTGTCTCATCCAGCCACGTGCGCAGCTGGCGAACCGGGGCTGCGCCAGCTTGACGTGCAAGGACTTCACCCCGGTTCATTACCAGCAGTGTTGGTACGGCGCGGACGGTGAACCGTTCGGCCATCTGGGGAGCAGCATCGACGTCGACCTTGACCAGCTTGATCTGACCCGCACGTTCTGTGGCGAGCTGCTCGAGCGCCGGGCTGACCATGCGGCACGGCGCGCACCACGTCGCCCAGAGATCGACGAGTACAGGCACCGAGGACTTCTCGGCAACCTCCGGAAAGTCACCGTCCCCGGCCGCGGCGATCCAGGGAAGCGATTGGTGGCAGTTCCCGCAGCGGGGTTTTCCTTCCCCGGCCGCCGGCACATTGTTGACTTTGCCGCAGTTCGGGCACTTCACCTTTTCGGGTCCCATGACCTCACCTCCGATCAGGCCGACGCGACAGCGGGTTCCGCATACGCGACGGCGAGCTCGTCGCCGTCCACCGTGACACTGATGGTGCCCCCCGGTGCGATTTCGCCCCGCAACAGCGCACGGCCGATCTTGGTCTCGACCTCGTGGGCGATGTACCGTCGCAGCGGCCGCGCACCGTAGACCGGGTCGAAACCGTGTTCGGCGATGAGCCGGCGTGCTTCCGGCGTGATATTCAGGTGTATCTGCCGCTCCGACAGCCTGTTCCGAAGGTCGGTGAGTTGCAGCTCCACGATGTGCTCGATCTGGGGCAGGGTGAGCGGGGTGAACAACACGATGTCGTCGACCCGGTTGAGGAATTCGGGACGGAAGTGCCCGCGCAGTTCCGCCAGCACCCGTTCCCGGGCGTCCGGTTTGATCTCGCCGTCGGTTGTGACTCCGTCGAGGAGATGCTGGGATCCGATGTTGGAGGTCATGATGATCACGGTGTTCCGGAAATCGACGTGCCGCCCTTGCGAATCGGTGATCCGGCCGTCATCGAGTACCTGCAGCAGGGTATTGAAGACGTCGGCGTGGGCCTTCTCGATCTCGTCGAAGAGCACCACGGAGTACGGCTTGCGGCGTACCGCCTCGGTGAGCTGGCCGCCCTCGTCGTAGCCGACGTACCCGGGGGGCGCACCGATGAGCCTGCTCACCGTGTGCCGCTCCTGGTATTCGCTCATGTCCAGGCGCACCATGTTGTCTTCGCTGTCGAAGAGGGCACTGGCCAGCGTCTTTGCGAGCTCGGTCTTTCCCACGCCCGTCGGGCCCAGGAAGATGAACGAACCGATCGGCCGGCGCGGATCACGGATACCGGACCTCGCCCGGATCACCGCGTCTGCGACCAGTTGCACCGCCTCGTCCTGACCGACGACCCTCTCGTGCAGAATCTCGTCGAGCTTCAACAGCTTCTCCCGTTCACCTTCCTGCAGCCGGGCGACCGGGATACCCGTCCATGCGGCCACGATCTCTGCGATCTCGTCGTCGGTGACCACCTCGCGCAGCAATGGATTGCGGCCCTGCCTGGTGGCCAGTTGCTCCTCCGCCGCCTCGAGTCTGCGTTCGAGTTCGGTGATCTCGCCGTATCGCAACTCGGCGGCCCGATTGAGGTCGTAGTTGCGCTCCGCCTCCTCGGCCTCGTGGCGCAATCGTTCCAGCTCCCCCCGCAGCTCCTGAACCCGCCGGATCGCCTGCCGCTCCGCCTCCCACTGAGCGTGCCGGGCGTCGGCCTCGGCCCGTAGATCGGCCAGCTCCTTACGCAGTTCTTCGAGGCGCGTCTTGCTGGCCGCGTCCGTTTCCTTGGACAGCGCGGCCTCTTCGATCTCCAGCCGGGTCACCTTCCGGGTGAGCTCGTCGAGTTCGGCGGGCATCGAATCGATTTCGGTGCGTAGCCGGGCACACGCCTCGTCCACCAGATCGATCGCCTTGTCCGGAAGGAAGCGGTCGGTGATGTACCGGTGCGAGAGGGTCACGGCGGCCACCAGTGCGCCGTCCTGAATCTTCACGCCGTGAAACACCTCGAGGCGTTCTCGAAGTCCGCGCAGAATCGAGATCGCATCCTCGGCGCTGGGCTCGTCGACGAGAACGGTCTGGAAGCGACGCTCCAGTGCCGCATCGGATTCGATGTGCTTGCGATACTCGTCGAGAGTGGTGGCACCGATCATGTGCAGTTCGCCGCGGGCGAGCATCGGCTTGAGCATGTTGCCCGCGTCGAGAGATCCCTCGCCGCCGACTGATCCCGCACCGACCACTGTGTGTAACTCGTCGACGAACAACAGGATGTGCCCCTCGGCCGACTTCACCTCGGACAGCACCGCCTGCAGTCGCTCCTCGAACTCGCCGCGGTACTTCGCGCCCGCCACCAGGGAACCCATGTCGAGCGAGAAGATCGTCTTGTCGCGCAGGCCCTCGGGCACGTCGCCGCGGACGATCCGCTGGGCGAGGCCCTCGACGATCGCGGTCTTACCGACGCCGGGGTCGCCGATCAGCACCGGATTGTTCTTCGTCTTCCGGCTGAGGATCTGCGTCACCCTGCGGATCTCGGAATCCCGGCCGATGACCGGATCGAGTTTGCCTGCGCGCCCCTCGGAGACGAGGTCGCGTCCGTACTTCTCCAGAGCCTCGTACGCCCCCTCCGGGGTCGCCGAGGTGACGCGTTGATTGCCGCGCACTTTCGTCAGCGCCGTGAGGAAGGCCTCTCGTGTGACCCCATGACTGGCGAGGACCCGCCCTGCCGCACTGGCCGATCCCTCCTCGGAGAGGGCCATCACGAGATGCTCCACCGATACGTAGGAATCCTTGAGTCGCTTCGCCTCCCGCTCCGCGGCGTCGAGCAGCTTGGCCAACCGCTGGGTGATCATCACCTGACCGGGCGTCGCGCCGGGGCCGCTGACTTTCGGCCTGCGCGACAGTTCACGTTCCAGGTCGGATCGCAGGGCATCGACGTTCGCGCCGGCCTGCTCGAGCAGTCGGGGGACCAACCCTTCCGGCTGATCGACCAACGCGAGCAACAGGTGCTCTCCGTCGACCTCGGTGTGACCCATTCTGGTCGCTACGTTCTGGGCTTCCTGCAGGGCTTCTCGTGACTTTTCAGTCAGGCTGCCGGTGTCCATCGGGGTGTCCTCCTTCTGCGGGAAGCTGCTTCGAGTTTCTCGATTCGATCCAGCAGATCGAGCACGAGCCCGATTGCCGAGTAGTTCAGGCCCAGACCGGTCCGCAGCCGTTGGATGCGGGCGGCGTGGGCCACTTCGGACGGTTCGAACGACATCTCGCCGTCGGCGGCGCGGTGGGCGTCGAGCAGGCCGAGAGCCACAAGCTTTCGTGCCAGGTCAGGGTGCAACCCGGTACGTTTGGCGAAGGCATCTGGCGACAATGCGGCACGGCGAACCAATACGTACTGGGTGACCGGGGTCGGGGTGCTCATGTCTCTTTCCTCGGATCGAAGTTCGATTCGGTGGCCAACTGCTGGAACAGCTCGCGCTCGCGTGCTGTCGGTTTCGGCGGCACCATGACCTTGATTTCGGCGTAGAGGTTGCCGTTGGCGCCCCGCGGATTTGGCATTCCCTCTCCGCGTAGGCGCAGCTTCCGTCCCGTCGACGAGCCCGGCACCACTTTGACTTTCGCCTCGCCACCCGGGGTGGGAACGACGACGGTCGATCCGAGTACCGCCTCCCATGGCGATACGGGCAGGTCGACGTAAATGTCCCGGCCCTGTACCCGGAACCGCGAATGCGGCTTGATCCGCACCACGAGGTACAGATCCCCGGGCGGCGCGTCACCGTTGCTCCGGCCGCCTTGCCCGGCCAGCCGGATTCGCTGGCCGTCCAGGACACCGGCCGGAATGTCGACGTCGTACTGCCGTCCGTCCAGTCTGAGAGTGCGTTTGCCGCCCCGATACGCCTCTTCCAGGGTCAGTTCCAGTTCCGCTTCCTGATCGGCGCCAGGAATCGGCCCGTACCCTCCACCGCCGCCGAACATCTGCCCGAAGAGGTCCTCGAAGTCGACGCCGCCCTCGCCACCGACACCGTGCCTGAAGTGCACCCGTCTGCCCCCGCCACCGCCGTACCGGCCGGCGCTTGCGCGGACCCGTTCGTCGTAATCGTCAGGGACATGCCGGAAGTCGGCGCCGAACCGGTCGTAGCGTTTCCGGGTGTCCGGGTCGGACAACACCTGGTAGGCCTCGTTGGCTTCTTTGAACAAGTCCTCTGCGGTGGGGTCCTTGTTCACGTCGGGGTGGTACTTGCGGGCCAGCTTCCGGTAAGCCTGCTGGATCTCCTCGGTGCCGGCGTCCCGCGGGACCCCGAGCGCTTCGTAGTAATCCCGTGCCATCGATGCTCACCCCTCGGGGCGGCTGACGACCACCGCGGCTGGACGCAACTGCTGCGCGCCCTCCCCGTAGCCCGGGCGGACGACCTCGATCACGGTCCCCGAGGGAAGGTCCGGTTGGGCCACAACGCTGACCACCTCGTGGAGCTCCGGGGAGAACGGCACCCCGACCTCGTCGTGGCGCTCGAAGCCGTAGCGTGCCAACACCTGCACTGCCTGGTCACGAGTCGCCTTCACCCCGTCGATGACAGTCTGCGGGTCGCTACCCGCATGCGCTAGAGCAAGCTCCAGGTTGTCCAGTACCGGTAGCCATGCCGCGGAGACCTGTGCTACTTCGGCGGCGCGTTCCCGGTCCAGATCCTTGGCATAGCGCTTGCGCAGGTTGTCCAGATCCGCCAAGGCCCTGCGCCAGCGGTCCTCGAGTTGAGCCAACTCGGCACCTGTGTCGGTGTGATCTCGCGCCGCTGTCCCGGACTGGTCGGTGTCAGCACCGTCGCGAGCCGGCTCGGTCGTTGAATGATCCCCAGAGCCGTCCATCGTGGGCTTCAGCTCCGATCGAATTCGGCGTCGATCACGTCGTCATCTGACGACGTGCCCGTTGCGTCGCCGACCTGGTGCCCGTCGCTGTCACCGGTTGGCGCCGGTGCAAGCCCGTAGAGCAATTGTTGTAGCTCCGAGGTCAATGGCTCTACCTCCGCAGGGGACGCACCATCTTGCACCGCTTTCCGGGCATCGGTGATCAGCATCTCGGCGCGTGCCCTGTCATGCGGTGGGGCGCTGTCGCCGAGTTCGGCGAGTCGCCGTTCCACTTGGTAGGCAACCGAATCGAGCGCGTTTCGGGCGTCGACCGCCTTGCGCAGCGCCTCGTCCTCGCCGCGGTTCCGTTCGGCCTCGGCGAGCATCCGTTCGACCTCGCTCTGGTCGAGGTTGCCCTGCTCGCTGATCGTGATGCTCTGTTCTTTTCCGGTGTCCTTGTCGCGGGCGGTGACGTTCAGGATGCCGTTGGCGTCGATGTCGAAGGTGACCTCCACCTGGGCTTCACCGCGCGGAGCAGGGCGGATGTCTTCGAGGCGGAACCGGCCGAGGACCCGGTTGTCGGCGGCCCGCTCGCGTTCGCCCTGCAACACCACCACGTCCACGGCGGACTGGTTGTCTTCCGCTGTGGAGAACACTTCGCTGCGCCGGGCCGGGATCGTCGTGTTGCGCTCGATGATTTTTGTCATCACGCCGCCCTGGGTCTCGACGCCGAGGGACAGCGGTGTGACATCCAGCAGCAGCACATCGGAGACCTCGCCCTTGAGCACGCCCGCCTGGACTGCGGCACCTAGTGCCACGACCTCGTCCGGGTTCACGCCCATGTGGGGGTCCTTGCCGCCGGTGAGCCGGCGAACCAGCGCCTGCACCGCCGGAATACGTGTCGAACCCCCGACCAGGATTACCTCGTCGATCTCGTTGGCGGTGACCTTGGCGTCACTCATCGCCTGCTTCACCGGATCGAGGCAGCGTTCTACCAGATCCGCCGTGAGATCCTCGAACTTCGATCTCATGATCGTGGTGGTGAGGTGCTTGGGTCCGTTTGCGTCGGCGGTGACGAAGGGTAGGTTGACCTGCGCCTGTGTCACCGATGACAACTCGACCTTGGCCTTCTCCGCGGCCTCGAACAGTCGTTGCAATGCCTGCGCATCCTCGCGCAGATCGATGTTCTCGGCACGCTGGAATTCGTCGGCGAGGAAGTCCACCAGGCGCCGATCGAAGTCGTCTCCGCCGAGGTGCGAGTCCCCGGCCGTGGACCGAACCTCGACCACGCCCTCACCGACGTCGAGCAGACTCACATCGAAGGTGCCGCCGCCGAGGTCGAAGACCAGTACGGTTTCATGGACCTGCTTGTCCATGCCGTACGCCAGTGCCGCGGCGGTCGGTTCGTTGATGATTCGCAGAACTTCGAGGCCGGCGATGCGGCCGGCATCCTTGGTGGCGTTGCGCTGCGCGTCATTGAAATAGGCCGGAACGGTGATGACCGCTTCCTTCACCTTCTCTCCGAGGAACTTGCTCGCGTCGTCGACGAGCTTGCGCAGCACGAGCGCGCTGATCTCCTCCGGCGCATACTTCTTGCCCCGCACGTCGATTCGGGCCTCACCGTTGTCGCCCGGCACGACGTCGAAGCTGACCGCTCGCGCTTCCTCGGAGATCTCATCGTAGTGACGCCCGATGAAGCGTTTCGCCGAGTAGATCGTGCCCTTCGGATTCAAGATCGCCTGCCGTCGTGCAAGCTGACCTACCAGGCGCTCGCCACTCTCAGTGAAGGCGACCACCGACGGAGTCGTCCGCGCTCCCTCGACGTTGGAGATCACCACCGGTTCACCGCCTTGCCAGCTTGCGATCACCGAATTCGTGGTACCCAGGTCAATTCCCACAGCTGTTGGCATGACTCAATTCCCTTCCATCGGACCAGCCGCCGCGAACTCGGGAGTGATCCCTGGAATGACTGGACCGCGGTGACATCGGGTCGGTCGCGCTGCCGAACTCCGGTGGAACGACAGTCGGCGTACTATTCGACGCCAGCGAGGCTATGGCGACGACGTAACGGTTGACTCTACCTCCTGTGGAGACGGGATTACTAGGGAGTCGCTGAAGTTCCTTGCCATTCCATATCGTGGGCGCACGGATGATTCCACAGTGCGGGTCCGCCGACGGCTTTGTGGTCGGGCCCCGCTGGCCGACCGTTGCCTTCCCAGGGCAGTGAGTAGTGACGATCGGCGCGTCTTTCTCGATTCAGTTGCGCAGGCTCGGCTGGTTGATGTCGAGCAGCGCGGCCCCTCCTCGCTGGGGTACGCGCCCGGGCCGCAGGGGTCCGCTGGCGGTGGCTAGTTGTCATGACCCGAGAGGTTGTTGACGGCGTGCCCGCTCGAGATGGGGAGGACCTCCTGACGGAGTGGATGTGTCTACACGGCCCGGGGACTGCGGCGCAGGTTCATTACTCGCCGCCTGACAACAACGTGTCAGGTCACTACAGCTAGTCCTTGGTGTCGCGCAGCTTGGTCGCCATCACCGCGACCTGCGTGCGGCGCTGCATGTCCAGCTTGCCGAGGATGCGGGACACGTAGTTCTTGATCGTCTTCTCCGCCAGGAACATCCGCTCGGCGATCTGCCGGTTGGTCAGCCCTTCGCCGATGAGGTTGAACACCTCGCGTTCCTGATGGGTGAGCTCGGCGAGCGGGTCCTTCTCGGACTCTTTGCCGCTGCGCAGCTTCGCGAGCAGGGCGGCCGTCGACCGATCGTCGAGCAGGGAACCGCCCTGACCCACGGTGCGGACCGCGGCGACCAGGTTGTGGCCGAGGATCTGCTTGAGCACGAAGCCCGACGCGCCGGCGAGGACCGCGGCGAGCAGGGCGTCGTCGTCGGCATAGCTGGTCAGCATCAGGCACTTCACGTCCGGTTCGGCGGCGCGGACGTCGCGGCAGAGTTCGACTCCGTTGCCGTCGGGCAGCCGGACGTCGAGCACCGCCACGTCGGGCTTGGTCGCGAGGATGCCGACGAGCGCCTCACCGACGGATGCGGCTTCGCCGACGACCTCGATGTCGCCTGCGGTGCCGAGGAGGTCGCGGAGTCCGCGTCGGACGAGTTCGTGGTCGTCGACGAGGTAGGCGCGGACCGGGGCGGGGGTCGAATCGTCAGCCATGGTCTGAACGTACCGGACCTTCTCAGCTGCGAGAACTCACAACGGCCCGCTGTGTCGGCGGCGACAGTGTTCCGGCTCGATTCGCGACGTCCGCCCCCATGGATGCGGGACTTTCTCCCCACGAGCAACACCCGCCCCGGCGAGCAGAGTGGTGGTCGACGGATTCTCGATCCGCCTGTCCAACCCGACCTTCGGACCAGGAGCGCACGTGACCACCCTCATCGGACCCCCCGAACTGAGCGACACCGGGATGACCGGATCGGACCTCCTCCGCGAACTGCTGCCGGTCTGCGAGACCGAGGTGGAGCGGCACATGCGGATGACGAAGGACTGGCATCCCCACGACTACGTGCCGTGGGACGAGGGGCGCAACTTCGCGATGCTGGGCGGCGTCGACTGGGACCCGGCGCAGTCGCAGCTGTCCGAGACCGCCAAGGCGGCGATGATCACCAACCTGCTGACCGAGGACAACCTGCCGTCGTATCACCGGGTCATCGCCGACAACTTCAGCCTCGACGACGCGTGGGGATGGTGGGTCGGCCGGTGGACGGCCGAGGAGAACCGGCATTCGGTGGTCATGCGGGACTACCTCGTGGTGACCCGCGGCGTCGACCCGGTGGAGCTCGAAGAGGTCCGGATGGCCCACATGACAGCGGGCTTCAATCCGCTGCCCGAGGACGACGGCCAGCGGGACCACAGCTTCGACATGCTCTACGCGGTCGCCTATGTCAGCTTCCAGGAACTCGCCACCCGCGTCTCGCACCGCAACACCGGCAAGGCGTGCGGTGACCCGATCGCCGATCGCATGCTGCAGCGCGTGGCGGCCGACGAGAACCTGCACATGCTCTTCTACCGCAACATCGTCGCCGGGGCTCTCGACCTGGTGCCGGACCAGGCGATGGCCGCGATCTACGCGATCGTGTCGAACTTCCAGATGCCCGGCGCCACCATGCCGAACTTCCGGCGCAACGCGGTGCTGATCGCGAAGGGTGGCATCTACGACCTGCCCCAGCACATGTCCGAGGTGGTCATGCCGGTGCTGCGCAAGTGGCGCATCTTCGAACGCGAGGACTTCGGCCCGCTCGGCGAGCACTACCGCGAGCTGCTCGCCGACTTCCTCGAGCAGATGAACGTCAAGGTCGAGAAGTTCGAGGCCTCGCGTGAGCGCGCGCTGCAGCGCGAACGGGCACGGGGTCGGGCATGACGCTTGCGCAACCGATGACGTCTGAAGTGATCGACCCCGAATCTCTGGGCACCGAATCCTGTGGCTGCGACACGGGTTTCGCGACCGCCATCTCGATGGCCGAGGCGGCCGCGGACCGTAACCCGGCGTGGTGGAACGAGATCCGCACCAACGCCGACGACGCGCTCGACGCGGCGTACTGCAGTTCCGAGCTGCTCGGCGCGCTGCTGCAGTCGGCCGCGCACCGGCTCGGCGTCCCGGCCGCCGACATCTGGGCCCACATCCGGCGGACCGGAGAGCTGCCGCTCTAGATCACACCGCACGGGCGGCGGAGAGCATGTCGACGCCCGGTAGTGTCACCTCCCATGTCTGGTCACTACCTCGCCGGCCTCGATCTCGCGGGCCGCAGGGTCGTCGTCGTCGGCGGCGGATCCGTCACGCAGCGGCGTCTTCCCAACCTCGTCGCCGCCGGGGCCGATGTGCATGTCATCGCCGTCGACCCCACTCCGGCCGTCGAATCGTTCCAGGGCATCACCGTGACCCGTCGCGCGTATGCCGACGGTGACCTCGAGGGCGCCTGGTACGCCATGGCGTGCACCGACGTCCCCGAGGTCAACGCCGCGGTGGTCGCCGAGGCCGAACGCCGCCACACCTTCTGCGTCCGCGCCGACGACGCCCGGTACGGAACCGCCGTCACCCCGGCGTCCGGCCGGCACCGCGACGTGCACTTCGGTGTGCTCGCCGGCGGTGACCACAAACTGTCGGCCGCCCTGCGCGCCGCGATCAGCCGCGCCCTGGCCGACGGTTCGCTGTCGGTCGACGACGCCGAACCCCACGCCCCGGGCGTCGCGCTGGTCGGCGGCGGCCCCGGCGACCCCGACCTCATCACCGTGCGCGGCCAGCGGCTCCTCGCCGAGGCCGACGTCGTCGTCGCCGACCGCCTGGCACCGCCGGAGTTGCTCGCCGAGCTGGGCCCGCAGGTCGAGATCATCGACGCCGCCAAGGTGCCCTACGGCCGCGCGATGAAGCAGGAGGCCATCAACGACGTCCTCGTCGCCAAGGCCAAGGAGGGCAAGTTCGTCGTCCGGCTCAAGGGCGGCGACCCCTATGTCTACGGCCGCGGGTTCGAGGAGTTGCAGGCGTGTGTGGCCGCCGGAGTGCCGGTGACCGTGGTACCCGGTATCAGCAGCTCGATCTCCGCACCCGCGTCGGCCGGCATCCCGGTGACCCACCGCGGCGTCACCCACGAGGTGGTCATCGCCTCCGGTCACGTCCCGCCCGGACACCCCGACTCCCTGATCGACTGGTCGGCGATGGGCAAACTGCGCGGCACGCTGGTGCTGATGATGGCTGTCGAACGTGTCGACGTCTTCGCCGACGCACTGCTCGAGGCGGGTCGCCCCGCCGACACGCCGGTCGCGATGATCGAGAACGGTTCACTGCCGACCCAGCGTCTGCTGCGCACCGACCTGGCACATGCCGCCGAGGTCGCGTCCGCCGAGGGACTCCGTCCGCCGGCCATCATCGTCATCGGGCAGGTGGCCGCTTTCACCGAAGGCGCCTGAGCGAGCGGCACCACCGAATCAACAGCGATCGGCGAATCAACAGGGATTGGCACATCGGAGCGGTGGGCCGGTACCGTCGTGCCTTATGTCGAATCCCGGATCCGTGCACGCTGGAACCGTGGGCACCTCCCAGTTCCGTCCGGTCTTCGGATTGCCGATCCTGGTGCTGTCCGGAATGCAGCTGCTCATGGTGCTCGACGGCACCGTCGCGGCGCTGGCCCTCCCGCGGATCCGGGAGGCCCTGTCGCTCTCCGAATCCAGCGCCAACTGGGTCATCAGCAGTTACGTACTCGCCTTCGGCGGGCTGATGCTGCTCGGCGGTCGTCTCGGTGACACCTTCGGCCGCAAACGGATGTTCATCGTCGGCGTCGTGGCCTTCACCCTGACCTCGCTGCTGTGCGGTCTGGCCTGGAACGAGGCGAGCCTGATCATCGGCCGCGCGTTGCAGGGTGCGTCGGCGGCGGTGGCCGCACCGACCGCGATGGCGCTGGTCGCGACCACTTTCGCGCCGGGCAAACCGCGCAGTCAGGCCTTTGCCATCTACGCGGCCATGACGGGCGTCGGATCGGTGGCCGGGCTGATCGTGGGTGGCGTCCTGACCGAGGTGTCGTGGCGGCTCGTGTTCCTCATCAACGTGCCCATCGGTCTGGTCGTCGTGATCGGTGCCATCGTCGCGCTCCGCGAGTCGCAGGGGGAGCGGCTGCCGCTCGACGTCCCCGGCGCGGTGCTCGGCACGCTCGGGTGCACGCTGCTGGTGCTCGGTGTCAACGAGGGCCCCAACGGGTGGGGGTCACCCGTCGTCGTGGTGTCGTTCGTGCTCGGCGCACTCGCGCTCATCGCCTTCGTCGTGGTCGAGCGGCGCGCCCGCAACCCGATCCTGCCGTTCTCGCTGTTCGACAACACCTCACGCGTCGCGGCGCTCCTGGCGATCCTGTTCGCCAGCATGATCATGATGTGCATGGCGGTCTTCATCTCGCTGTATCTGCAGGGCATCCTGAAGTACTCGCCGATCCAGAGCGGCCTGGCGGTCGTCCCGTTCGCCTTCGGTCTCGGGATCGCCGCGGCGATCGCGTCGAAACTCGCCCTGATGGTCCAGCCCCGCTGGCTTGTCCTCGTCGGCGGCGCGGTCATCCTCGCCGGCTGCTTCTACGCCTCGTCGATCGCCACCGACGCGCCCGACTACTTCCCGGGCATCTTCATCCCGGTGGTGGTCATCGGTTTCGGGGTGGGACTCGCGGTGATCCCGCTGACCCTGTCCGTCGTCGCCGGCGTCGGCGCGCACGAGATCGGTCCGCTGACCGCCCTCGCGCAGGTCGCCCAGAACCTCGGCGGTGCGGTCGGCCTCGTCGTCGTCGGCGCGATGGTCACCTCGCGGGCGCTGTCGAAGGGCGGCACCACCGAACCGGTCGAGACCATGAACCCCGCCCAGCTGGCGGCCCAGGCGGAGGGCTACGGCCTCGCCTTCGCCGCGTGCGCCGGGATCGCGGTCATCGCCGCGATCGTGGTCCTGTTCATGCGGTTCACCCCGGAGCAGGTCGCCGAGGGACAGGCCGCGCAGGAAGCGGCCGACGCGGGGGTGGACCCCTAGTCCGTCAGCACGACGATCTGGTCGGGTGCGGCGATCTCGACGCGTTTTCCCGCGTCGGAAAGGACGGCGGCCAGGCCGTTGACGTCACGGACATTGCGTCGCGTGCGCACCAGTTCACGGGCCATCAGCCCCTTGTAGTGCTTGTTGAAGTGGCTCACGACCTTGCGCGACCCGTCCGGCTGTTCGGTCATGACCGTTGCGGTCACCGCGCCGCTCACGGGGCCCAGTTGCTGGTACACCCCGGAGCGCAGATCGACGACGAAGTCGTCGACCGCGTCGAGTGCGGGCGACAGTTCGGGCTTCCAGATCGACGCGAGGGTCGGCATCCCGGGGAGCTTGGAACCACCCGACAGCCGGTAGGCGGGGATCGCGTCGGCGGCCCGGACCACTCCGAACAAGGCGGAACCGATCGCCAGCCGGTCGGCGGCCTTCGTCTTGCCGGCCTTGGTCAGCGAGGCGTGGTCGAGGGCGTCGTAGAGGACGCCGGTGTAGCGCTCGATGGCCGGGCGGGTGGGGGAGAGCCAGAGGTCGGCGTTGCGATCGACCTCGGAGAGCTGCGTCGCACCCAGACCGAGCGCCGTGCGGCTCGCGTCGAGGTCACCGGCCAGGTCGACGATGGCCTCACCGATGCGCTTGCGGACCGGGTTCAACTCGGGAAACGACAGGGTGTCCAGATCGAGGGGAGCCCCGCGCCCACCGTCGGATTTGGTCTCGGAGGGAGGGAGGATGACGAGCACCGGAACACCATAACTAAGCTGGTTTGTCGTGATCACACGCATGTCGACCCTGTTCCTGCGGACCCTGCGCGATGACCCGGCCGATGCCGAGGTTCCCAGCCACAAGCTGCTGGTGAGAGCGGGCTATGTCCGCCGCGTCGCGCCCGGCGTCTACTCCTGGCTCCCGCTGGGTCTGCGCGTGCTCAAGGCCATCGAGACGGTGGTGCGCGAGGAGATGAACGCCATCGGCGGTCAGGAGATCCTGCTCCCCGCGCTGCTGCCGCGCGAACCGTACGAGGCCACCAACCGCTGGACCGAGTACGGTGACGCCCTGTTCCGCCTCAAGGACCGCAAGGGCGCCGACATGCTCCTCGGGCCCACCCACGAGGAACTCTTCGCGACGCTGGTCAAGGGCGAGTACTCGTCCTACAAGGACATGCCGGTCATCCTGTACCAGATCCAGACCAAGTACCGCGACGAGGAGCGTCCCCGCGCGGGCATCCTCCGCGGACGCGAGTTCGTGATGAAGGACGCCTACTCCTTCGACCTCGACGACGACGGCCTCAAGAAGGCGTACAACGCGCATCGCGAGGCGTACCAGAAGATCTTCGAACGCCTCCAGATCAAGTACGTCATCGTCTCCGCCACCTCCGGCGCGATGGGCGGCAGCGCCTCCGAGGAGTTCCTGGCCGAATCCGAGGTCGGCGAGGACACCTTCGTGCGCTGCCTCGAGTCGGGCTACGCGGCCAACGTCGAGGCGGTCGTCACGCACGCGCCCGACCCGAAGCCGATCGACGGCCTGCCCGAGGCGGTCGCCCACGACACCCCGGACACCGCGACCATCGACACCCTCGTGGCGTGGGCGAACGAGACCCTCGACGGCGAGTTCACCGGTGCCGACACCCTCAAGAACGTGCTCGTGAAACTGCATGCGCTGGGCCAGGATCCGGAGATCGTCGGCGTCGGCGTCCCCGGTGACCGCGAGGTCGACCTGAAGCGTCTCGAGGCATCGGTGGCGCCGGCCGAGGTCGAGTTGCTCACCGAAGCCGACTTCGCCGCCAACCCGTTCCTCGTGAAGGGATACATCGGACCGAAGGCCTTGGCCGCCAATGGAATCCGCTACCTCGTCGACCCCCGTGTGGTGGACGGGACGTCGTGGATCACCGGCGCCGACGAGCCCGGACGTCACTACGTCGGTCTCGTCGCCGGACGTGACTTCACCCCCGACGGCACCGTCGAGGCCGCCGAGGTCCGGGACGGCGACCCGTCGCCGGATGGCGCCGGAGTCCTGGTGAGCGCCAAGGGTATCGAGATCGGGCACATCTTCCAGCTCGGCCAGAAGTACACCGACGCCTTCGAGGTCGACGTCCTCGGCGAGAACGGCAAGCCGGTCCGGCTCACCCAGGGCTCCTACGGTGTCGGTGTGTCACGCCTGGTCGCGGTGATCGCCGAGCAGTCACACGACGACAAGGGCCTGCGCTGGCCGAAGGCCGTGGCGCCGTTCGCCGTTCACCTCGTCATCGCCAACAAGGACGCGGCCGCGATCGCCGGAGCCGAGCAGCTCGCCGCCGACCTCGACGCCGCCGGACTCGAGGTCCTCCTCGACGACCGCAAGGCGTCGCCCGGCGTGAAGTTCAAGGATGCCGAGCTCCTCGGCATGCCGACCGTCGTCGTGGTCGGACGCGGGTACGCCAACGGCACCATCGAGATCCGGGACCGCTTCACCGGTGAGGCCACCGAGGTCGCGGTCGACGGCGCGGTGGACGCGATCGTCGCGGCCGCCCGCGCCTGAGGACCAGCCCCTGCTTTTTGATCAACCCGAGACGGGAGACCCCGGGAACGCCACCGTGACCGGGGTTTCCTGCAGTATCGCGCGCCAGCCGGCGGCACGGACCGCGCATTCCGACAGGCCGTCGACGCCGATCCGGCGACCGGGTTCGTCGTCGGCCCGCTCGAGCAGTGCACGATAGGCCGTCGTGCAGTCCACCTCGGCCGCCAGCGCGGCCCGCGCGGCGGTCTCCGGGTCGGTGACCTGCACCGGGAGTGTGTACCCGGCAGCAGCGAGCGGCGGGGTGCCGCCGGCGGCGGTTATCGCCCGGTCGATCTCGTCACGGCGGGCACGGTGCTCCGCCGCGTAGTCGCCGACCATGCGACGGCGCGCAGCCGCGACGAAGGCGGTGATCACCCCGTAGGTGAAGATCGCGGCGTTCTCCGCATCGGCCGCGACGGCGAGCGGATCGTCGCTGTCGGCGGCCGTGGACGGCGTCGGGACGGGGCTGGTCATGCCAGTTGCACCTCTCGCATCGAGGTCACGGCGGCCGCGACCGAACCGACCAACCCGGCCGGATAGCCGGAAAGGGAGATCGCCACGTCACGGGCCTCACCCGACGACCGCTCGAGGTCGGTGCGGAAGCCGACCAGGGTCGGGGGTGTGGCGGGAGCGGGCGACGTCGACGGCGCGGGTTCATCGAGGGTCGTCGCGACGTCCTGGTCGAGGCGGATGATCTCCTCGCGCAACGCCCGCGCATGCTCGGCACGCTGATCGGCCACCACGGTGAGCGCGGCCGCGTAACCCGCCTCGGCGGTCACGAGGGCCCGGGCGCTCTTCTCGTCGGCGAGTGCGGATCGAACGAGTGGGGTCAGGCGCTCGGCGGTGATGGTTTCCTCGGAGGGGCCGGTGCTGCAGCCCGACACGCTGACGGCCCCCACCCCGGCCACCGCGACCCCGACAACGAGTCCGCCGCGCAGCACGGTGCGCCGATCCAATGTGGTCACGCGAGACATGATGCCAGTCGTCCGGCAGAGGTGGTCGGGGCATGCCCGGCGATCCACTAGGATGTGTCGAAGCAACGACGTGCGAGACCTTGCACGGCCCGACAACTGAAGACGAGGGGAGTGGCATGCCGATCAGCCCGCCGCAGGTGAGTGAACTCGTCGAAAAGCTTGTCGTAGAGCAAGGTTTCGACCTCGAAGACGTCACGGTGAACCGACGCGACGGCCAGGACGAACTGACCATCGTCGTCGACCGCGACGGCGGTAGCGACCTCGACGTCCTCGCCGAGTTGTCCAACCGGATCTCCGAGGTCCTCGACGCCGCTCCCGAACTCGCCGACGACCCCTACACCCTCGAGGTGACCTCGCCCGGGGTCGACCGTCCACTGACACTCCCGCGGCACTGGCGTCGCAACGCCGGACGCCGCGTCGCAGTCGACGTCGCCGGGGGAGCGGACGCCGAGGCGCGGTCCGTCACCGGCCGCATCGGCAAGCTCGTCCCGGGAGACGACACCGACGAGGACACGGGCGGGCACGTCGAGATCGTGATGAACCACCGAGGGCGGATCGCCGTCGAGTCCATCCACCTGGACGCCGTGACGAACGCGGTCGTGCAGGTCGACTTCTCGCAGCCGAGCGCGACCGAACTCGAACTCTGCGGCCTCGACGCCGACGAGATCGACCGGCGCCGGGCACGCGACCGGACACAACTCAACAGCGATTGAAGAACAACAGCGACAAATGAACAGCGGCGACAAGTGAATAGGAGACAGACATGAACATCGACATCGGCGCACTGCGCATGATCGAGGCCGACAAGGGCATCTCGATCGACATGGTCATCACCGCGATCGAGACGGCCCTACTGACCGCCTACCGCCACACCGACGGATTCGCGCCGCACGCGCGCGTCGACGTCAACCGCAAGTCGGGTGCCGTCCGCGTCATGGCGCAGGAACTCGACCAGAACGGCGACGTCGTCCACGAGTGGGACGACACCCCGAGGGCTTCGGCCGAATCGCGGCGACCACCGCGCGCCAGGTCATCCTGCAGCGCCTGCGCGACGCCGAGAACGAGAAGAACTTCGGTGACCTCGTGGCACACGAGGGCGAGATCGTCGGCGGCGTCGTGCAGCAGGACTCCCGCGCCAACGCCCGCGGCATGGTCGTGGTGCAGATCGGCAGCGACGCCAACAGCACCGAGGGCGTCATCCCGCCCGCCGAACAGGTGCCGGGCGAGGTCTACACCCACGGCGACCGCATCAAGTGCTACGTCGTCGGCGTCAGTCGCGGAGCCCGCGGACCGCAGATCACGCTCTCGCGCACCCACCCGAACCTGGTCCGCAAGCTGTTCTCGCTCGAGGTACCCGAGATCGAGGACGGTTCCGTCGAGATCGTCGCCGTCGCCCGCGAGGCCGGTCACCGTTCCAAGATCGCCGTGCACACCGGCGTCTCGGGCCTCAACGCCAAGGGCGCCTGCATCGGACCGATGGGTCAGCGTGTGCGCAACGTCATGAGTGAACTGGCCGGCGAGAAGATCGACATCATCGACTTCGACTCCGATCCCGCGGTGTTCGTCGGGAATGCGCTGTCCCCGGCGAAGGTTGTATCGGTCACCGTGGTCGACGAGGCCGCGAAGGCTGCACGGGTCGTCGTCCCCGACTATCAGCTCTCCCTCGCCATCGGCAAGGAAGGGCAGAATGCCCGATTGGCCGCTCGTCTCACCGGGTGGCGGATCGACATCCGTTCCGACGCCGCACCCGCGGTCGAGGAGGCCGCCGAGTGACGCGAGTGACAACCGATTGTTCGCCACCGGGCCGGTCGGGCTAGACTGATCGATGGTTCAGCGATCCGCCCCCAGCACGTCGACCAACCACAAGCCAGTCCGGATGTGTGTCGGTTGCCGGCAGCGGGCAGAGATCACCGAGTTGGTTCGTGTCGTCGCTCGACAGCGTGACGACATCACCACGATCGTGATCGACCCCGCGAAGACCATGCCGGGACGTGGCGCTTGGTTGCATGCGAGGGCGGAGTGCATCTCCGCCGCGACGCGACGCAGGGCCTTCGCCGCGGCACTCCGGACTCCCGGTCTGACCGTGGACCCGGACGATCTCGCCGAACAGCTCGGCGTGATCACCCACTAAAGATGGCTCCTCGGAGCCGGAACAGGTTGCAGAAAACATGAGCACACCGTGAAGTCCCCACGATGAGCATGTACCGGACATAAATCGAGGCCGTAGCGGGTTAGCCGCTTGGCCTCCAGCAAAGGAGAGCAGTGGCAGGCAAAGCCCGCGTGCACGAACTGGCCAAAGAACTTGGCGTGACGAGCAAACAGGTGCTCGAGCGTCTCAAGGAGCAGGGCGAGTTCGTCAAATCGGCGTCGTCGACGGTAGAGGCCCCGGTGGCCCGTCGACTGCGTGAGTCATTCCCCGGCCAGGACGGGGGAGCCAAGGACGGCGGTTCGTCGTCGGCACCCAGTCCTCGCCAGTCGGCCAAGCCCGGACCCAAGCCGTCCGCAGCGCCGAAGCCCGGAGCCGCCCCGGCGGCGCCCGCGGCCGAACGTCCCGCCCCGGGACCCCAGACCGGTGCACCTCAGACAAGTGCACCCCAGACAAGTGCGCCCCGGACCGGTGCACCCAAGCCCGGCGGCCCGAAGCCGGGTCCCGCCCCGGTCGAGACGCCTGTACCTGCAGCGCCGGCGGCCGAGCGACCGAGCCCGGCTCCCGCGCCCGGTGCTCCCAAGCCCGCGGCACCGGCACCTGCGGCTCCGGCCGCATCGGCAGCACCCACGCAGCCGACCAAGGCACCGGGTCCGCGTCCGGGCGGTCCGAAGCCCGGCCCGCGTGCACCGCGCGTCGGTAACAACCCGTACTCCTCGGCTCCGGCTCCCGCGCCGCGTCCGGCGGCTCGCCCCGGCGGCCCCGGTCAGGGCGGTCCGCGTCCCGGCGGCGGCCGTCCCGGTGCCGCCGGACAGGGTGGTCCGCGTCCCGGCGGCGGCCGTCCGGCTCCCGGTCAGGGCGGTCCCCGTCCCAACCCGGGCAACATGCCCCCTCGTCCCAGCCCCGGTGCGATGCCCTCGCGCGCGGCTCGTCCTGACGCCCGTCCGGGTGGTCGTGGCGGAGCCGGCGCCGGCGGTGGTCGCGGCGGAGGCGGCGGCGGTTACCGCGGCGGCCCCGGTGGCGGCGGCGGTGCACCCGGCGCACCCGCAGGTGGTGGCTTCCGCGGCCGTCCCGGCGGCGGTGGCGGCGGAGGACGTGGTCGCGGTGGAGCCGCGGGTGCGTTCGGACGTCCCGGTGGCGCTCCTCGCAGGGGCCGCAAGTCGAAGCGCGCAAAACGCGCCGAATACGAGAACATGCAGGCTCCGGCCGTCGGTGGCGTCAGGCTTCCGCGCGGCAACGGCGAGGTCATCCGTCTCGCCCGTGGTGCCTCGCTGTCGGACTTCGCCGACAAGATCGACGCCAACCCGGCATCGCTGGTCCAGGCGCTGTTCAACCTCGGCGAGATGGTGACGGCGACCGAGTCGGTCAACGACGAGACGCTCGAGCTGCTCGGCTCGGAGATGAACTACCGCGTCCAGGTCGTCAGCCCGGAGGACGAGGACCGCGAGCTGCTCGACAGCTTCGACCTCACCTACGGCGAGGACGAGGGCGGCGAGGAAGATCTCGCGCAGCGTCCGCCGGTGGTCACCGTCATGGGCCACGTCGATCACGGTAAGACCCGACTGCTCGACACGATCCGTAAGGCGAACGTCCGCGAGGGCGAGGCCGGCGGCATCACGCAGCACATCGGTGCCTACCAGGTGAACACCCACCTCAACGGTGAGGATCGCCTGATCACCTTCATCGACACCCCGGGTCACGAGGCGTTCACCGCCATGCGTGCACGTGGTGCGAAGGCCACCGACATCGCGATCCTCGTGGTCGCGGCCGACGACGGCGTCATGCCGCAGACGGTGGAGGCGGTCAACCACGCGCAGGCAGCAGACGTGCCGATCGTGGTCGCGGTGAACAAGATCGACAAGGAAGGCGCCGATCCGCAGAAGATCCGCGGACAGCTGACCGAGTACGGCCTGATCCCCGAGGAGTACGGCGGCGACGCCATGTTCGTCGACATCTCGGCCAAGCAGGGCGAGAACATCGACGCACTGCTCGAGGCCGTGCTGCTCACCGCGGACGCATCGCTCGACCTGCGTGCCAACCCGGACATGGACGCCCAGGGTGTCGCCATCGAGGCGCACCTCGACCGTGGCCGCGGCCCGGTGGCGACCGTGCTGGTCCAGCGCGGAACGCTCCGCGTCGGCGACTCGATCGTCGCCGGTGACGCCTATGGTCGTGTCCGTCGCATGGTCGACGAGCACGGCGAGGACGTGGCCGAGGCACTGCCTTCGCGTCCGGTCCAGGTCATCGGTTTCACCTCTGTCCCCGGTGCAGGCGACAACCTGCTCGTGGTCGAGGAGGACCGCATCGCCCGGCAGATCGCCGACCGCCGCAACGCGCGCAAGCGCAATGCGCTGGCCGCGCGCAGCCGCAAGCGGATCAGCCTGGAAGACCTGGATTCGGCTCTCAAGGAGACCAGCCAGCTCAACCTCATCCTCAAGGGTGACAACAGCGGTACGGTCGAAGCCCTCGAAGAGGCCCTGCTGGGCATCGAGATGGGCGACGAGGTGTCGCTGCGGATCATCGACCGCGGTGTCGGTGGCGTCACCGAGACCAACGTCAACCTGGCGGCGGCCTCGGACGCGATCATCATCGGCTTCAACGTCCGCGCGGAGGGCAAGGCCACCGAGCTGGCCAACCGCGAGGGCGTCGACATCCGGTACTACTCGGTGATCTACCAGGCCATCGACGAGATCGAGAGCGCGCTCAAGGGCATGCTCAAGCCGATCTACGAAGAGGTGGAGCTCGGCCGCGCCGAGATCCGCGCCATCTTCAAGTCGTCGAAGGTCGGCAACATCGCCGGTTGTCTCGTGCAGTCGGGCATCATGCGTCGCAACGCCAAGGCCCGCCTGCTGCGCGACAACGTCGTGGTCGCCGAGAACCTCACCGTGTCGTCGCTCAAGCGCGAGAAGGACGATGCCACCGAGGTTCGCGAAGGCTACGAATGTGGTCTCACGCTGACGTACTCCGACATCAAGGTCGGCGACGTGATCGAGACGTACGAGCTGCAGGAGAAGCCGCGCGACTGATCGCGTGAACGTCTGAGCTCGTACGACACTCTCGACCCGCTGCCGTGCGCGCCGTCCCGACATGGGGCGGCGCGCACGGCACCGCTACGGAAGGACTCCCGATGGCTGATCCGGCACGGGCACAACGTCTGGCCAAGCGGATCTCGACGATCGTCGCCTCGGCGATCGCCACCGAGATCAAGGATCCGCGCCTGGCCTACGTCACGGTCACCGACACCCGCGTGACCAATGATCTGCACGACGCGACCGTCTACTACACGGTGATGGGCGAATCCCTCGACGTCGAACCCGACTACGAGGGTGCGGCGGCCGGCCTCGCCAAGGCGACCGGGGTGCTGCGCTCCAAGGTCGGCGCCGGCACCGGGGTGCGGTTCACCCCGACCCTGCGTTTCATGCTCGACACGGTTCCCGACACCGCCCGCCAGATGGAGGAGCTCGTCGAGCGCGCCCGCGCTGCCGACGAACTCGTCGCGCGGCAGGCGGCCGAGGCATCACCGGCCGGTGACGCCGATCCCTACCGTTCGGCAGACGACGCCGACCCCGACGACAAGTGAGCGGTTCGCCGACTGCGGCGATCGCCGCCAAGCTCGCCGACGCGCCGGCGGTGACAATCTGCTGCCACATCCGCCCCGACGCGGACACGATCGGCAGCGGTCTCGCACTGGGACTGGCCCTCGACCGGCGCGGCGTCGACGTCGAGGTGTCCTATCCCGGCGCCGAACAGCTACCGGCATCCCTCGGCGGCCTGCCCGGCAGCAAACTCCTGTGTTCTCCGAGCCAGGTGGTCGGGCACCCGCTGGTGGTGTCGGTCGACGCCGCCAACCTCGAGCGCCTCGATTCGCTGGGGGCGGTATTCAGCGCGGCCGACACCTCGATCACCATCGACCATCACGCGTCGAATCCCGGCTTCGGTGATCTCGACCTCATCGACCCGGCCGCCGATTGCACGTCGGTGCTGGTACTCGACGTGCTCGACGAACTCGGTGTCGAACTCGACGCCGACATCGCCACCTGCATCTACGCCGGGCTGACCACGGACACCGGCTCCTTCCGATGGGCCCGCCCGCAGTCGTTCCGCATCGCGGCCCGCCTGCTGGAGACCGGCGTCGACGCGCGCAGGTGGAGTCGCATCCTGTTCGACTCCCATCCGTTCGAGTGGTTCGCCATGATGTCGGGCGTGCTGGCCTCGGCGCAGCTGGTCCCGTCGGCCTGCAACGGTGAGGGTCTGGTCTACGCGATCGTCGACCAGCAGGCCCTCGCCGGCATGAGCTGGGAGGAATCCGAGAGCGTCATCGACACCATCCGGACGGCTCGCGACGCCGAGGTCGCCGCGGTGTTCAAGGAGAGCGAACCCGAGGTCTGGACGGTGTCACTGCGGTCCAAGGAGATCGTCGACCTCGTCCCGATCGCCCGCGCCCACGGCGGCGGCGGACACCGCCAGGCCTCCGGCTACAGCGACACCGGCACCGCCGACGAGGTGGTCGCCCGGTTGCTGGAGTCGCTCTGAGCGAGACCCGGCAGGACACACCCGGCGTCGACGATGCGGGACATGACGATGTGGGCGTCGCGCGGATCGCGACGCTCACCGTCTCGGCGCTCGCGGTGCTCATCGCGCCGCCGCTCTACCTGCTCCTCGACCTCGCGGTCGTCGGCCGGCTCGGCGGCGATCAGCTCGCCGCGCTCGGCGTCGGCACCCTCGTCCTGTCGATCGTCAGCACCCAGCTGACCTTCCTGTCGTACGGGACCACGGCCCGCGCGGCGCGCAGATTCGGTGCGGGCGACCGGGCCGGCGCGGTGCGCGAGGGCGTCCAGGCCAGCTGGATCGCGGTGGCCGTCGGCGTGGTGATCGTCGCGGTCGCGTATCCGCTCGCGCCGCTGGTCATGCGGTTGCTCGTCGGTACGTCGTCGCCGGCATCGGCCGCGGTGGCCGCCGACGCCGCGCACTGGATGCGCATCGCGATGTTCGGCGTCCCGCTGATCCTGCTGTCGATGGCGGGCAACGGGTGGATGCGCGGTGTGCAGGACACACGTCGTCCGGTCGTCTACGTCGTCATCGGGCTGTCGCTCGCAGCCGTGCTCGTCGTCGGCCTCGTGCATGGCATCGGGCCGTTCCCGCGTCTCGGCCTCCCGGGTAGCGCCGTCGCCAATGTGATCGGCCAGGGCGTCACGGGCGCGTTGTTCGCGGTGCGGGTGATTCGCGAGGCGTCCGGGGAGTCGCAGGGGTTCCGGCCGGACCGCACGATCATCGTCGCCCAGCTGGCGATGGCGCGCGATCTCGTCGTGCGCAGTCTCTCGTTCCAGATCTGCTTCGTGTCGGCGGCCGCGGTGGCCGCCCGCTTCGGCGTCGCCCAGGTCGCGGCGCATCAACTCGTACTGCAGCTCTGGGAGTTCATGGCGCTGTTCCTCGACTCGGTCGCGATCGCCGCCCAGGCGCTCGTCGGCGCGGCTCTCGGCGCCGGCCGGCTCAAGGTCGCCGACTCGGTGGTCCGCCGGGTGACCGCTGTGTCGGTGATCGCGGCGACCGCGATGGCCGCGGTGTTCGCCGCCTGCGCGTCACTCATCCCGCGCGTCTTCACCTCCGACGACGCCGTGCTCGACGCGATCGGGGTGCCCTGGTGGTTCTTCGTCGGCATGCTGCCGATCGCCGGGGTCGTCTTCGCCCTCGACGGCGTGCTGCTCGGCAGCGGCGACGCCGCCTTCCTGCGCACCGCCACACTCACCGGCGCACTCGTCGGGTTCCTGCCGCTGATCTGGCTGTCGCTGATCTTCGACTGGGGTCTGGCCGGCGTCTGGTCGGGCCTCGTGGTGTTCATGCTGGTCCGGCTCGCGACCGTCGTGTGGCGTATCCGTTCCGGCCGATGGCGACAGACCGGGGCCGTCCGGGCCTGAAGCCTCAGCGACGATCGTCGGGTCTGCGGATCTGTGTGGTGCGGAACGACGGGTCCTCGGGCCGCGCGGGCGGGCGGTTCCCGAGCGGAGGTGGCGGTGGGCGATACCGTTCGGTCTCCCGCTGATCCGTCTGGTGCGCCTGCGTCCGGTAGAGCTGGGTGGCGCCGAAATCGTCGGCCGGCGGTCCCTGCGGCGGCACCGTCGATGCGCCGCGTCGCATTGTCAGACCGATGCCGTCGAACGCCCACAGGATCAGGACGGCCACGAGGATGAAAGCCATCTCGAAGGCCACCACGCCGGCGAAGTAGCCGAGGGGGAGTGTGCCCCCGCTCGTGAGGTCCACGCCGAAGTCGGGCTGGTGGAAGTGGATCGCCCAGGTGCCGAGGGCGAGCACCCCGGCCGCCGGGATGACACCGAGCCAGGTCGCCGGCGTCCGGCGGCGTGCGATCGACCAGACGATGACCGCGCCGCTGTCGAAGAGGGCGATGTTCGCCATCGCCGCCGTGTCGAGGGCCCGCGCGTCCCAGTCGGCGATCACCGACGAGTCGAGATAGAAGGGCAGGATCGCGACCCGTTCGAGGGCCAGGAGGATGAGCCCGACCAGCAGTACGAGCGCGAGCCGCACACCGCTACGTGCCCACGCCGCGGTGATCAGCAGGAACACGAACGGCACGACCGCGGACGCCCCGTACCGAACCCAGGAGCCGGTGCCGGCCGATTCCATCGTGTGGAGCGACGCCACCAGGGCGGCGGCGAACGCGACGAGGATCGCGGCACTCACCAGCGTCTGGACCCACCAGGGCCCTCGATTGCCCCACACCGCTCGATGGTCCCACGTGGGGCCGCCCGCGGCACGGCGGATTCATCACCTCTGGCACGATGGATCCTCGTGGCAACTTTGTGGGCGATCAGCGATCTGCACGTCGCCCATCGGGGCAACGAGCACATCATCGACGACATCCGGCCGTCCTCGGCGGAGGACTGGCTCATCGTCGCCGGTGACGTCGCCGAACGCACCGACGACATCGTCGACACCCTCCGCCGTCTGCGCACCCGCTTCCACACCGTCATCTGGGTTCCGGGCAATCACGAGCTGTACACCACGGCCAAGGATCCGCTGCAGGTGTTCGGGGTCGCGCGGTACGACTATCTGGTCCAGGCGTGCCGCGACATCGGTGTGGTGACCCCGGAGGACATCTACCCGCTGTTCGATCCCGGCGACGGCAGCGACCCGGTCCGCGTGGTCCCGATGTTCCTGCTGTACGACTACACGTTCCGGCCGGAGGGCACCGCCAACAAGCTGACCGCGCTGGCCCTCGCGCGCGAACGCAACGTGGTGGCCACGGACGAATTCCTGCTCTCGCCCGAGCCCTTCCCGACCCGAGACGCCTGGGGTCGCGCGCGGATCGAGATCACGCGTCGCCGGTTGCAGGCGCTCGATCCCTCGGAGAAGACCGTCCTCATCAACCACTGGCCGCTGCGCCGTGAACCGTGTGATGCGCTCATCTACCCGGAGTTCGCCCTGTGGTGCGGCAGCGAGCTGACGGCCGACTGGCACACCGAGTTCAACGCGGAGTGTTGCGTGTACGGGCACCTGCACATCCCGCGCACCACCTGGTACGACGGCGTCCGGTTCGAAGAGGTGTCGGTCGGCTACCCGCGCGAGTGGAAGCGACGCGGCCTGCCCAACCCGTTGATGCGCAACATCGTGCCGGGTGACGGTCTCGGCCCGACCGACCTTCCCGAGCACGGCGTGCGGTTCGACCTGCCGCCCGATTACGCCGAACGAGCCGCGGAGTTCCGGGCACGGGTGGAGCAGAGGCAGGCAGAACGCCGTACGCGGCAGGCGGAGCGGCAAGCACGAAAGGACGAACAGTGATCGAACAACTCCTCCCATCCGGGGTCGCCTCGGCGGAGGCGTTCGACGATCCGCCGGGCCTGGTCCCCATGCCCGCCGAGCAGGCGCTCATCGGCCGCGCCGTCGAGAAGCGTCGCCGCGAGTTCACCACCGTGCGCCACTGTGCCCGACAGGCGCTCGGTGAGCTGGGCTACGACCCGGTGCCGATCCTCAAGGGGGACAAGGGTGCCCCCATCTGGCCCGCGGGCATCGTGGGCAGCCTGACACACTGCGACGGCTACCGCGCGGCCATCGTCGCCCATGCGATGGGTGTGCGTTCCCTCGGCATGGATGCCGAACCGCACGAAGCACTGCCCGACGGCGTACTCGACCACACCAGCCTGCCCGCCGAACGCGAGGTCCTCGCGACCCGGCCGGCCGGCCTGCACTGGGACCGGTTGCTGTTCTGCGCCAAGGAGGCCACCTACAAGGCGTGGTTCCCGATCACCAAGCGGTGGCTGGGATTCGAGGACGCCCTCATCACCTTCGAGCAGACGGCGGAGACCTCCGGGACGTTCATCTCGCGCATCCTCATCGACCCGGCCGCGGTCGACGGCGGCGCACCCGTGCTCGAGTTCCACGGCCGCTGGCTCGTCGAGCGCGGCATCATCACCACGACGATCGCGATGGTCTGAGATGGCCGACGCAACCATCGAGAAGGCCGGCCTGCTCATCGTCGACAAAGAGGCCGGGATCACCAGCCACGACGTCGTCTCGCGGTGCCGGAAGATCTTCAACACGCGCCGGGTCGGCCACGCCGGCACCCTCGACCCGATGGCCACCGGTGTCCTCGTCGTCGGGATCGAGCGGGCCACAAAGCTTCTCGGCCTGCTGTCGCTGACCACGAAGTCTTACACCGCGACCATCCGGCTCGGCGCCTCGACCACCACCGACGACCGTGAGGGGGAGATCCTCACCACGGTCGACGCGTCCGGTGTCGCCGACGACGAGATCGCCTCCGCGGTCGCCGATCTCACCGGTGACATCCAGCAGGTCCCGGCGAAGGTCTCGGCGATCAAGGTCGACGGCCGTCGTGCACATGCACTGGTCCGCACCGGCGCCGACTTCGATCTGGCCGCCCGTCCGGTGACGGTGTCGCGCTTCGATGTTCGCGCCACCCGTCGTGGCGACGAGAACGACACCGCGGGCGTCGTGGATCTCGATGTCGCCGTGGACTGTTCTTCGGGCACCTACATCCGGTCGATGGCGCGCGATCTCGGTTCCGCACTCGGGGTCGGCGGACACCTCACCGCCCTACGGCGCACCGCCGTCGGCCCCTTCACCCTCGAACACGCGCGCACGCTCGACGAGGTCCGCGAGGACGGCCGCGTCAGCCTCGACATCGACGAGGCCGTCAAGATCTCCTTCCCGCGTCGCGACATCAGCGACGACGAGGCCGAATCCATCAGCCAGGGACGGTGGCTCGAGCCCATCGGCATGAAGGGTGTCTACGTCGTCGTCGACCCGCACGAGCAGGCCATCGCGCTCATCCAGGAGAAGGGCAAGCGGGCGAGTTCGGTGATGGTCGTACGACCCGCCACCCTGCGCTGAGGCGCTAGCGCGGCACCACGAAGATCGCCCGCGCGGCGATGTCGCCGAGGTCGATCGGCGCCGCGTCGTCGAGGGACACCGAGATGGTGCCGGCGAAGGGACGCTTCTCGGCGACGGTGACCACACAGTCGAGGGCCACGCCCACCTCGTCGAAGTAGCGCAGCATCTCGGGGTCGGTGTCGGAGATGCGGGCGATCGATCCCGACGCCCCGACCTCGAGGTCGGCGAGAAGCGCCGCGGCGGGCGTGGGGATCGAACCGTCGAGTGCGGGGATCGGGTCGCCGTGCGGATCCCGGTCGGGGAAGCCGAGTTTGGCGTCGAGCCGGGCCATCAGCCGATCGGAGACGGCGTGCTCGAGGATCTCGGCCTCGTCATGTACCTCGTCCCAGCGGTAGCCGAGTTCGCGCACGAGGAAGGTCTCGAGGAGACGGTGGCGCCGCACCATGAGGATCGCGGCCTCGCGTCCCTCGTCGGTCAGCGTCACCGCGCCGTACGGTTCGTGGGAGACCAGACCCTGGTCGGCGAGTTTGCGGATGGCCTCCGACGCGGTCGACGCGGAGACGCCGAGGGACTGGGCCAGCAGCTTGGTCGTGACCTTGACGTCTTCCCATTCCTGGCTGGTCCAGATGACCTTCAGATAGTCCTGGGTGACCTGTGAGAGCTCGTTCACCGGACGGTCCGATCGCCATGGCATGGATACGAGCTTAGCGTCCCCTTGTCTGCCCGTACGCGTGTGGCGGTGGTGGTTTGGAACTGGTGCTGCCCGTAGTCTGGTCGCGTGTTGCGATGGCGAGGTCTTGACGACATCCCCGCGGACTGGGGACGGTGCGTGGTCACCATCGGTGTCTTCGACGGTGTGCACCGTGGGCATGCCGAACTGATCCATGCCGCCACGAAGGCGGCGAAGGAGCACGGGGTCCCCTCGGTCCTGATGACCTTCGACCCGCATCCGTCGGAGGTCGTGCGGCCGGGATCCCATCCGCCGCAACTGACCACGCTGACGCGACGCGCCGAGCTGGCCGAGGAACTCGGCATCGACGTCTTCTGCGTCATGCCGTTCACCCCGGAGCTCGCGGCGCGATCGCCCAAGGACTTCGCCCACGACATCCTCGTCGAGACGCTGCATGCCGCCGACGTCGTGGTGGGGGACAACTTCACCTTCGGGCGCAAAGCGGCCGGCGATGTCGCGAAACTGACGGAGCTGGGCGGCAAGTTCGGCTTCGAGGTGCAGGCCATCTCGCTGTTCGGTGAACACGCGGTGACCTACTCGTCGACCTACATCCGCTCCTGCGTAGCGGCCGGCGACATGGACCGGGCCGCGGAGGCTCTCGGCCGGCCCCACCGGGTGGAGGGCGTCGTGGTGCGCGGCGACGGTCGCGGACGCGATCTCGGGTACCCGACCGCCAACGTCGCGCCGCCGATGTACGCCGCGATCCCCGCCGACGGCGTGTACGCCGCCTGGTTCACGATCCTCGGCGCGGGACCGGCCGTCGGTGAGGTCGTCCCGGGCGAGCGATACCAGGCCGCGGTGTCGGTGGGCACCAACCCGACCTTCTCCGGACGCACCCGCACCGTCGAGGCCTTCGTCCTCGACAAGAACGCCGACCTCTACGGCCAGCACGTCGCCGTCGACTTCGTCCACCGCATCCGCGGGATGGTCCAGTTCGACGGGATCGACGCCCTCGTCGCCGAGATGGGCAACGACGTCGCCACGACCAGGAAGATCCTGGCGGCGGCCGAGACATCGTGAGCAGCCAAGGGGCCGACGCTCCCGGCAAGGGACCCGCGCCGACCGCGGCGATCGCCGCGGCTCTCACATCGGTCGTCCTGGGTCTGGTGGTCGTTGCCGCGACCTTCATGGAGTGGGTGGACCTCGGTTCGGTAGGGCTCGCCCCTCTCAACCCGAACGGTTTCGGCGTGCACAACGGGCGCTACGCGGAGGCGTTCGGAACCCAGCTGACACTCGGGTGGTTCACCACCGCGCTGGGTCTGCTGATCATCGTCGGCGGGCTCGCCGCCCTCTACGCCGTGGTGCGCCGCGTGGGTGCACCGCATCCGGGTTTCGCCGTGGTCGCCGGGGCCGGTGTCGGCGTCGTCGTCATGGCCGGAGCGGTACCCGTGCGGCCCTCGGGCTGACGCTGCCGTTGGGACAGGTCGGGGCCACGTCGGCAGCCGCCGACGTCGGTGACCCGACAACCGGGTTGTTCCTCATGCTCGCTGCCGCGTTCACCTCGGTCGTCCTGGGTGTGGTCGGTGTATCGCTGACCGGCCGCGGCGCCGCGCGGCACCAGGCCCGACGGCTGCAGGCGATCGCGATCATCGTCGGCGCGGTGATCGGGGTGATCGCGGTCGCGCTGGTCTGGTGGTGGCTCGGCCGCGACACGGGCATCCACGTCGGCGGGTAGGTGTCCGACGGATTTGGGTCCAGCGTCCCTCGGCAGGTAGCCTGATCGGTCGGTGTTGCTGCAGTCCGCGGTGGCGCACCGTGGTTCATTTTCAGACGCGGCACTGAGAAACAGGAGTGGCTCATGGCATTGACTGTCGAGCAGAAGAAGGAAATCCTCGGCGAGTACGGTCTGCACGAGACCGACACCGGTTCGCCCGAGGCCCAGGTCGCGCTGCTGACCAAGCGCATCGTCGACCTCACCGAGCACCTCAAGCAGCACAAGCACGACCACCACAGCCGCCGCGGTCTGCTGCTGCTCGTCGGCCGTCGTCGCCGTCTGCTGAAGTACGTCGCCAAGGTCGACATCAACCGCTACCGTTCGCTCATCGAGCGCCTCGGCCTGCGTCGCTGATCGCGTCCTCGCGGCAACAGACTCACCGACCGGCCATCTCCCACGGGGAGGTGGCCGGTCTGTTGTATTCCGGTATTGACAGCACGCGGTGATAGGCTGACACACGGATCGTTGCCGTGAACTGATGGCAGTGCGTGACGACGAGCCAGATCGGTCCTCGGTAGTGGCCGCCGGAGCACAGGTTCCGGCCGCTTCGATCGAAGGCCGTCTGAGCACTCAACCGGGCGCGAACACGTCGCGCCATTCACCCGCTGCCATATTTTCTCGGCGCGTTCTGGGTAGGTCCGATCCGCGCGTGCGATGAGTTCGACAGCACCTCTGCACCGATACCTCGGTGTACGCGGCGCACCTCGCGATGACCACCCTCAACCGCACAAGCGGCCATGTCTGCGTGGCCGCGCATCATGACGGCCGCTCACGGCAGCCGCTACGAAGGGATTCCACCCCACATGACAGATGTGACCACCACCGAAGATTTCACCGACGAGTACGACGACGCGATCACCGAGGCCACCGCGATCATCGACAACGGGAGCTTCGGCACCCGCACGATCCGGTTCGAGACCGGGCGCCTCGCCCTGCAGGCCGCCGGTTCGGTGACCGCCTACCTCGACGACGAGAACATGCTGCTCTCGACCACCACCGCGTCGAAGCACCCGAAGGAGCACTTCGACTTCTTCCCGCTGACGGTGGACGTCGAGGAGCGGATGTATGCCGCCGGACGCATCCCCGGATCGTTCTTCCGTCGTGAGGGCCGTCCGTCGACCGACGCGATCCTCACCTGCCGTCTGATCGACCGCCCGCTGCGCCCGTCGTTCGTCGACGGTCTCCGCAACGAGATCCAGGTCGTCGTGACCGTGTTGTCGCTCAACCCGAACGACCTCTACGACGTCGTGGCCATCAACGCCGCGTCGGCGTCGACCCAGCTCGCGGGTCTGCCGTTCTCCGGTCCGGTGGGCGGCGTGCGTGTCGCGCTCATCCCGACCGAGGAGAACAAGGCCGGCCAGTGGGTCGCGTTCCCGACCGTCGAGCAGCTCGAGGGTGCCGTGTTCGACATGGTCGTCGCGGGCCGCATCGTCAGCGGTGAAGGCGATTCCGCCGACGTCGCGATCATGATGGTCGAGGCCGAGGCGACCGACAACGTCATCGACCTGATCGCCGGTGGCGCCCAGGCACCGACCGAGGCGATCGTCGCCGAGGGCCTCGAGGCCGCCAAGCCGTTCATCGCCCGTCTCTGCGAGGCACAGAAGTCGCTGGCCGCCGCCGCTGCCAAGGCCACCGGGGAGTTCCCGCTGTACCCGCCGTACCAGGACGACGTCTACGAGGCCGTCGCCGCCGCCGCGACCGAGCGCCTCTCGGAGATCCTCACGATCCCCGGCAAGCAGGAGCGCGACGACAAGACCGACGAGCTCAAGGCCGACATCCTCGCCCAGCTCGGCGAGCAGTTCGAGGGTCGTGAGAAGGAGATCGGCGGCGCTTACCGCTCGCTGACCAAGAAGCTCGTTCGCCAGCGCATCCTGACCGACCACTTCCGCATCGACGGTCGCGGCATCACCGACATCCGTGCACTCTCCGCCGAGGTCGGCGTGATCCCGCGCGCCCACGGCAGCGCCCTGTTCGAGCGTGGCGAGACCCAGATCATGGGCGTCACCACCCTCGACATGGTGAAGATGGCGCAGCAGGTCGACTCGCTCGGACCCGAGACGTCCAAGCGGTACATGCACCACTACAACTTCCCGCCGTACTCGACCGGTGAGACCGGCCGCGTCGGTTCGCCCAAGCGTCGCGAGATCGGCCACGGCGCGCTCGCCGAACGTGCCCTGATGCCGGTGCTCCCGAGCGTCGAGGACTTCCCGTACGCGATCCGCCAGGTCTCGGAGGCGTTGGGCTCCAACGGTTCCACCTCGATGGGTTCGGTCTGTGCCTCGACCATGTCGCTGCTCAACGCCGGTGTGCCCCTGCGCGCCCCGGTCGCCGGCATCGCCATGGGTCTGGTCTCCGACACCGTCGACGGCGAAACCCGTTACGTCGCACTGACCGACATCCTCGGCGCCGAAGACGCCTTCGGCGACATGGACTTCAAGGTCGCCGGCACCAAGGACTTCGTGACGGCCCTTCAGCTCGACACCAAGCTCGACGGCATCCCGTCGCCGGTGCTCGCGGGTGCGCTCAGCCAGGCCAAGGATGCCCGACTGACCATCCTCGACGTCATGGCCGAGGCCATCGACGAGCCCGACGAGATGAGCCCGTTCGCGCCGCGGATCACCACCATCAAGATCCCGATGGACAAGATCGGCGAGCTGATCGGCCCCAAGGGCAAGACGATCAACGGCATCACCGAGGAGACCGGCGCCAACATCTCCATCGAGGACGACGGCACCGTGTTCGTCGGCGCCTCCGATGGTGTGAAGGCCCAGGCTGCGATCGACCGCGTCAACGCGATCGCCAACCCGCAGCTGCCCAAGGTCGGCGAGCGCTTCCTCGGCACCGTCGTCAAGACCACCGCGTTCGGTGCGTTCGTGTCGCTGCTGCCGGGTCGCGACGGCCTGGTGCACATCTCGAAGCTCGGTAAGGGTAAGCGCGTCAACAAGGTCGAGGACGTCGTGAACGTGGGCTCCAAGCTCCGCGTCGAGATCGCCGACATCGACGAGCGCGGCAAGATCAGCCTCGTCCCGGTCGACGACGACAAGGCAGAGGCCCCGGCCGCCGAAGCGGCCACCGCCGACGCCTGAGCCGTTCTGATCTGAAGTACCCCACACCGGGCCCGTCGTCCCTCGCGGACGGCGGGCCCGGTTGTCGTATCCGCGGCCGCCTATGATCTTCAGGGATGAACGGTCCGCCTGATCAGCTGACGGTCGCGCACCGCCGCGACGCGCAGCGCACACCCGGCTCGCGCACGGTCGCCGACCTGCTGCGGACCGCGCCGGTCATCGGGCGGGCCGACATGACCGTGCGGCAGGCCGCGGCGCTGATGACCGAGCGCGACCAGGACTACATCGTGATCCCGAGCCCCGAACACGGTCTCGGGTTGCTCACCGACGCCGGCATCCGCGCGCGGGTCGTCGCCGCCGGGCGGAGCATCGACACCCCGGTGGGGGAGGTCCTCGACGGGCCGGCGTTCGTCGTCGACTCCCGGACCGCCCCGGTGGACGCCCTCACCGAGCTCGTCGACCGCGACCTGACGGTGATCCCGGTGTGCGACACCGCCGGCACTGTCCTCGGCGTCATCGGCGCGAGCGATTTCGTCGCGGACCCGGCCGGTTCGAGTATGCCGCTGCGCGAACAGATTTCGCGGTCGCAGACGGTGGCGGAACTGCAGGGGCACGCGCGGCGCATCCCACAGCTGGTCGCCGATCTCGTGCGGCGGGACCGCCCGGCACACGAGGTCACCAGGGTCGCGTCACTGATCGTCGACGCCGTGGTGCTGCAAGGGTTGCAACTCGTCGTCGACAACCGTCCCGACGTCGATCCCGCGGCGTACACCTGGTTGTCGCTGGGCAGCAACGCGCGTCGGGAGCCGGTGCCGAGTTCCGATGTCGACTCGGCCGTGGTGTTCGACGACTCGCTGGAGGGGGCCGACCTCGACGGCTACCGAGAGGCCTTCGCCGAGCTCGACGAGATGCTCCGCGGTGCCGGTCTGACCGTCGATACCAACGGCGCCATCGCGTCGAAGCCGCTGTTTTCGCGGACCCGCGGCCAGTGGCAGACGGCGTCGCGCGGCTGGATCGACGCGCCGCTCGAGAACAAAGGGATGATCTTCACGTCGCTGATCCTCGACGGCCGGCCCCTCTTCGGGTCGCGTCGTGAATCGCGTTCGCCGGCACCGGGAGTCGAGATGATCGGCGCGCTACGTGCCGATCCGCGCACCATGCGTCTGCTGCTGGAGGAGTCGCTGTCGACCAAGGCCCGTCTGCGGTCGATGCGCGATGTCCTGACCCGGCGCGGCGACTCTTTCGACATCAAGACCCACGCGCTGACGCCACTGGTCAACATCGCGCGGTGGGCGGCGCTGAGCGTCGAATCCACCGAGGTGAACACCCGCGCCCGGCTACAGGTCGCGGCGGGGAGCGCGCTGCTGCCCGACGACGACGCGAGGACACTGACCGAGGTCTTCGACGTCCTGCAGCGGGTGCGGTTGAGGTACCAGGTCGCGCAGTTCGACCGAGGTGAGACGCCGACCGACGTCCTGGAGATGAAACGGCTGTCCCCGCTGGACCGGAGCCTGGTGGCGCAGGCGGTGCGGGAGATCGCCGGCGTCCAGCGCAGAATGGCCGGTATGAGCCACTACCAGGTGAACTGAGATGCCATGTGCCTGATCCTCTTGGCGTGGAATGCGCATCCCGAGTACCGGCTGATCGTCGCGGCCAACCGCGACGAGTATCACCGGCGGCGCACGTATGCGCTGTCCCGCTGGGACGACGCACCGATCATCGCCGGACGCGACGCGCTGGCCGGCGGCACCTGGATGGGTGTCTCCGCCGACGTCCCCGGTCGCGTGGCGATGGTGACCAACGTGCGGGTCGGTCGGCCCGAACGTTCGGGTGTCCGCTCACGCGGGCGGTTGCCGGTGGACTTCCTGACCGGTGACGAGGACCCCAAGGTGTTCGCCGACCTCGTCGTCGAACAGGCCGCCGACTACGACCCGGTGAATCTGCTCGTCGGTGACACCGACGACCTGTGGTGGGTGACCAACCGGCCCCATCCGCAGACCGCCCGGGTACTCGACGGCGTGCACGGGGTGTCCAACGGTGCGCTCGACAACGACTGGCCGAAGGTCGTCGACGGGGCCGCCGCGCTTCGCGATCTGATCGACTCCGGTGCGTCCGACGAGGACTACTTCGCGATGCTCTCCGACCAGGACCGCCCCGACCCGGTGCGTCTGCCCGACACCGGTGTCGGACCCGAGTTCGAGGCGGCCCTGTCGTCGAAGTTCATCAACATCCCGGGATACGGCACGCGGGCGTCGACGCTGTTGCGCATCCGCTACGACGGCCACGGCGAGATCAGCGAACGCCGCTACGGGTACCGCGGGAGGCGGCGGGGCACGACGCGCCTCGACTTCTGATCAGTTGTGTGCGAACGGCATCGCGGTGACCGGCAGGTCCAGCGCTTCGCCGACCTCGGCGGTGAACAGCTCGCCGCGATGGGTGCTGAGGCCCGACGCCAGTGCCGGGTCGGCGTCACAGGCCTTCTCCCAGCCCTGGTCTGCGAGGCGCAGCACGTAGGGGAGGGTTGCGCCGGTCAGCGCCTGCGTCGACGTGCGGGCGACGGTGCCCGGCATGTTGGCCACACAGTAGAAGGTGGTGTCGTGGACGCTGAAGGTCGGCTCGGCGTGGGTCGTGGGGTGCGAATCCTCGAAGCAGCCGCCCTGGTCGATGGCGATGTCGACCAGCACGGCGCCCGGCTTCATCTGTGCGACAAGGCTGTTGGGGACGAGGACCGGAGCCTTGGCGCCGGGGACGAGGACGGCGCCGATGACGAGGTCGGCCTTCTTGATCGCCTCGTCGAGCGCGAGTCCGGTGCTGTAGCGCGTGTGGACGCGGCCGGCGAAACGGGCGTCGATCGCGCGCAGCTTGGCGATGTCGAGATCGAACACGGTGACCTGGGCGCCCATGCCCACCGCGACGATCGCGGCGTTCACTCCGCTGACGCCACCGCCGATGATGACGACGTCGGCGGGTTCGGTGCCCGGGACGCCGCCCATGAGCACGCCGCGGCCACCTTCGGACTTCATCAGCTGGTAGGCGCCGACCTGGGGTGCCAGGCGTCCGGCGACCTCACTCATCGGGGCGAGCAGGGGGAGCGCGCCGTCGGCGGTGCGGACCATCTCGTAGGCGATGGAGGTGGTGCCGGAGGCGAGCAGGGCTTCGGTGCATTCCCGTCCCGCGGCCAGGTGGAGGTAGGTGAAGATCGTCTGACCCTCGTGCATGAGGTCGAATTCGGAGGCGATCGGTTCCTTGACCTTGAGCAGGAGGTCGGACTGCTCCCAGACCTCGGCGGCGGTGCCGAGGATCTGCGCGCCGGCGGCCTTGTAGTCGTTGTCGGTGATCGCCGATCCCTCGCCGGCGCCCGCCTGGATGATCACGTCGTGGCCGCGGTGATGCAGCTCGGCGACGCCCGCCGGGGTGATGGCGACGCGGTACTCGTGGTTCTTGATCTCGGTGGGGACGCCGACGCGCATGATGCTCCCTTTCGTTTCGAAGTTTGTGCAGATAATCTGCCTTCAGGGTGAAGGAACTTCAGAAGTCACACAATGTGCGTGAAGAAGATTCTCAGGAGCTCGGAAGTGGTGAAGATGGTTCTGCAGAGGAGGGTGAGATGCCTGCCGCACCGAAGGATGTTCAGCCGGGAGAACTCGACGCGACGGACCGCGAGCTGCTGAAGCTCCTGCAGTCCGACGCTCGCATGCCCAACAGTGAGCTGGCACAACGCGTCGGGATCGCCGCGTCGACGTGTCACGGGCGCATGCGCAGGCTCGTCGAACTCGGTGTCATCCGTGGATTCTTCGCCGACGTCGACCCGGCGGCCGTCGGGCGGCCGTTGCGCGCGATGGTCGCGGTCAGCCTGCAGTCCGATGCGCGCGGGCAGATCCGGCGCTTCGTCGGCGAGATCGCCGCCTACGACGAGGTCATCGACGTGTTCTTCCTCGCGGGCGCCGATGACTACATGCTCCACGTGGCCACCGCCGACACCGAGACGCTGCGCCAATTCGTGGAGCGGCTCAACAGCCGTCGCGAGGTCGCGGGCACCACCACGTCACTGGTCTTCGAGCATCGCCGCGGCGATGCGCCGATCTACTGATGCGCCGGGATACCGGAAAAGTCCTCGCCACTAGACTTGGGTCCTGTTGACACGTCGAGATCGAAGAGGGTGGACATGAGCGGTATCAAGGTGGGCGTCCTGGGCAGTCAGGGCAAGGTCGGGCAGGCGATCGTCACAGCGGTCGAGAACGCCGACGACCTCACCTACACCGTGGGCGTCGACAAGGGTGACTCGCTGGAGTTCTTCTCCGACACCGACACCCGGGTCGTCGTCGACTTCACCCACCCCGACGTGGTGATGGACAACCTGAAGTACCTCATCGCCAACGGGATTCACGCCGTCGTCGGGACCACCGGCTTCACCGAGGAGCGCCTCGAGACCGTGCGCGGCTGGCTGGCCGAGAACCCGAACGTCGGCGTGCTGATCGCCCCGAACTTCGCGATCGGTGCGGTGTTGTCGATGCGCTTCGCCGCGCAGGCCGCCAAGTACTACGACTCGGTCGAGGTCGTCGAACTCCACCACCCGCAGAAGGCCGACGCGCCGTCGGGTACCGCCTACCGCACCGCCGAGCTGATCGGCCGCGCACGTGCCGACGCCGGCGTCGGACCGAGCCCGGATGCCACCACCGAAGAACTCGACGGTGCCCGCGGGGCCGTGGTCGACGGTGTGCGCGTCCACTCGGTGCGCCTGGCCGGCCTCGTCGCCCACCAGGAAGTGCTGTTGGGTACCACCGGTGAGACGCTGACGATCCGCCATGACTCGCTGGACCGTTCGTCCTTCGCGCCGGGAGTGCTCCTGGGTGTGCGCAAGATCGGCGACCAGCCTGGGCTCACCGTGGGACTCGAAGAACTGATGGACCTCTGATCCCCATGGTCGATGACGGCACGCACGACGGCGGAACTCACGACGGCGGAACTCACGACGGCGGAACTCACGACGGCGGCAACCACACCGGCGACACCGAGGGTGGCGCACCGCAGCTGGGGCCGAAGAAGAAGGATGCGCGCCCGATCATCTGGATGATCGGATTCCTCGTCGTCGCGCTCGTCGTCTACTTCGTCCTGCTCGGCTGGCGCGGCTTCCAGCTGATCGCGACGGGTACCGCCGCCGGAATCGGACTGGGACTGGGCGTCATCGCCCTGCCGCTCATCGGTGCGTGGCTGATCTACGCGACGCTGCGCGCGGGTCTGGAACACCAGAAGCTCGCCGCGGTGATTGCCGAGGAAGGCCGCGAGCTCGACATCTCGAACCTCCCGCACCGCGCGTCGGGCCGCATGGAACGCGACGCCGCCGACGAGCTGTTCGCGCAGGTCAAGGCCGAGTGGGAGGCCGACCCGAACGACTGGCGCAACACCTACCGCATCGCCCGGGCCTACGACTACGCCGGTGACCGCCCCCGCGCCCGCGCGATGATGAAACGCGCGGTCGCCCAGTTCCACGGGCGCAAGCAGTAAGGCGGCCCGGGCCAGATGATCGCTCGGACGCGCAGGCTCGACGACGCCGCCCGGCTGTGGGCCGAGCATCTGGCGAAGGCCGGGCCCGAGACGCTCGGCGGGGCAAGCGGTTGCGCGGGATGGACCAACCGCGATCTGATCAACCACCTCATCGGCGGCGGCTACCGATACGCCATGCTGCTCGACGGCGCGAGCGCCACCGACACGCTGAAGACGCGCGACGTCGACTACGTGGGGGCGGGTGACGCGACCGCCGAATTCTGGCGTAGCGAGAACGCCTTTCGGGCGGCCGTCGACTCCGCGGACCTCGACGTCGAGGTCGATCATCGCGCCGGCCGACGCCCGGGACGCCAGCTCGTGGTGATGCGAATCATGGAGCTGGCGTTGCATTCCCACGATCTATGCGTCGGCATCGGGGCGAAGTGGACTCCGTCGGACGGGCTCGTCGACTTCGTGCTCACCGACGCCGGACCGGTCATCGAGGAGTTACGTGCGGCCGGACTGTTCGAGGCGCCGATCGAACCGGCGTCGGAGAGTGCCGCAGACCGGTTGCTCGCGTTTGCAGGGAGGTCCTGATGGCGGACAAGAGGCTACTGATCGTTCACCACACGCCGTCACCCCATTGCCAGGAGATGTTCGAGGCCGTCGTCTCGGGTGCCACGGACCCGGAGATCGAGGGCGTCGAGGTGGTACGTCGAGCCGCTCTGGCGGTGACCGCGAGCGACTTCCTGGAAGCCGACGGGTACATCCTCGGCACACCGGCGAATCTCGGATACATCAGCGGCGCACTGAAACACGCGTTCGACGTCAGCTACTACCAGATCCTCGACTCGACGCAGGGCCGCCCGTTCGGGCTCTACCTTCACGGGAACCAGGGGACCGAGGGCGCGGCGAAGGCCGTCGATGCGATCACCACCGGGCTCGGCTGGGTGAAATCGGCTGAGTATGTGACTGTCTCCGGCGCCCCGAGCAAGGACGACCGAGATGCATGCTGGGAGTTGGGCGCGACGGTGGCGGCGGGGTTGATGGGCTAGCCCGCTCGCTGACGCCCGGTCCGTGGACGTCAGCTCTTGGGTTCCAGCCACGCGACGATCGCCTGCCTGCGGGTGTGTACGCGGGAAGTCGCATCGGCGGTCAGTTCGCTGAGTCGATCAGGACCGAGCAATGACGCGAGCAAGATCCAGACTGTGCCACCGAGCACCCCACCGAGAAAAAGAATCCCGAAGAGCACATCGGCGAATGTGGGAACCAGTTCAGGCGCTCCAGGAAGTAGGAAGAACACGAAGAGCGCCGAGACGGTGATTGTCGCCAGCCGAAGCTTAAGACCGCCGAATACCAGCAGTGCTGCGCCGATCACGAACACGATCGCTACTACGCCGTACGCTACTGCGAAAGATGTCGCTGTATTGACTCGGTTGGCGGGAGGGTCCTGAAGGTGGTCTGTTTCGTTCGCCCACACGGCAAACACAAATACGAGGGACGTGGCCGTGGCGGCGCCGACTGCAGCTTCAATCACTCTTGACAGCCGCTCGATTCTCGAGAAACGAGAAGCCGCGAGCAGCTTGGCAATTGCGGTGGTGCCGAACTGCACGGCGGTGATGATGACCAAGTACGGTGCGAGGAGAGCCCAGTTGGAATTCATGGTCGCATCGTGCTCTACGTCACTGACAAGCGGCGCAGCGCGAATTTTCGCGGAACACTCGCCGTCTTCGGGACTTGCCTGGTTCAGCGCGTGGGCACAGGTAACCGGTCTCAGTATCGAGCGTTCCGCGGAACGCTCGTGGAGTCGTGATCTGCGGAATTGTCGGTGCCCCAGGGTAGCTTATTCGTATATTTGTTCGAACTGGCTGGGGGGTCGGGATGTCTGTTACCGCGTTACGTGCCGAGGGCGTGTCGTCGATGTTCGACGGTGCGGATCCGAAATCGCTCCCGGATGAGGTGCTCGAGGTTCGGGTGCTCGGTTACGCCGCGCAGATCACGGCGTTGACGGCGGAGTTCCTTGGTCTGGTGGCGGAGTTGGATGAGCGACAGTCGTGGCGAGGGCCGGGGATTCATTCGTTGGCGCACTGGTTGTCGTGGAAGGCCGGCATTGCACCGCGGACGGCACATGAGCAGGTGCGAGTCGCCAAGGCGCTCCGTGAGTTGCCGGTGATCCGGCAGCACTTCAGCGAAGGCCGGCTGACGTATTCGAAGGTGCGGGCGCTGACTCGGGTCGCAACTCCGTCGCGGGAGAAAGAACTGGTGAATCTGGCTCTGTCGTGCACCGCGTCGCAACTGGAGAAGGCGGTGCGGGCTATGCGCCAGATAGACCAGGGCTACGCCGATGGTGGGGAACTCGTACCGCCGGCGGAGTCGTGGGCTCGGTGGAAGTGGAACCTCGATGGCTCGTTGTCAGTGTCGATGACGTTGACGCCCCTGGATGGGGCGCGGTTTCTGGCGGGGACGGTGCGGGCGGAGTACGAGCGCACCCGCACGATGGGCGATTCTGATCTGCCGAGTGTTCCGCGGAACACTCCCGGCGAACTGGAAACCGAATCCGGCGAGACGGATTCGGAGGTGAAGCCGGCGAATCGTCGGGATCTGTGGCGAAACGTACCGTCGAATATTGCTGTAGCGGTGGTGGCGATGGCCGATGCGGTACATGAGGGAATCGCGATGCCGGAGTTGGCGCCGGGTGCGGAGATCCTTGTCCATGTCGGTGATGGCGTGGAGCGCGCTCATCTCGATGACGGACCGGCGCTCTCTGAGGCGGAGGTCGAGGAAGCGGCCTGTGGTGCGTCGCTACGAGAAGCGTTGTCCAGGAGGGTTCCTGGTCGTCCGGGGAAGCGGGCGTTGTTGGGGTTGGGTCGGAAGCAGCGGACCCCGTCGAAGGCGATGATTCGGGCGTTGTTCCTGAGGGATCGGTGCTGCCAGACGCCGGGTTGCGAGCGCACACGGCACCTGCACGCGCACCACGTGGTGTTCTGGTCCAACGATGGCGAGACCGAGCTCGACAACCTGATTTTGTTGTGCGGGTCATGTCATCGGGCGCTGCACAGAGGTGAGTTCTCTATCAAAACTCATGGGCGTCAGCGGTTTACGTTCCATATGCCGAATGGTTCGGCGATCGAGGTGAGTCCAACAACCCGGGCACCGGGCCTGTGGTCACCCGATGAACAGATCGCGGCTGATGCGACGGTGCCTGTGGGTGGCGGCAAGCTCGATCTCGGGTACGCCACCGAGGTGATCTACGCCGTCTGGGAGTGGCGCGAACGCCAGGCGTCAGCCATTCCCGCGGCCGCCTGAGTGTTCCGCGGAACACCGGAGGGCCGGGTGGTCAGCGTGGGGTCAGCTTGATGATCGGCAGTTCCCGATCGGTCTTCTCCTGGTACCCGGCGAAGCGCTCGTTCTCGCTGATCTGCTTCCACGCCGCTGCGCGCTCGTCGCCGTGGAGCTGCTGGGCGCGGACCTCGACGGTCTTGCCGTCCACCTCGATCCGGGCCTCATCGGGATTCGCCTTCAGGTTGTGGTACCAGCCGGGGTTGTTGACAGCGCCGTTGGCCGACGCCACGATCAGCCAGCTGCCGTCGGGTCCGGGGAACCAGGCGAGCGGGTTGGACCGTTCCTTGCCAGATTTGGCGCCGGTGGTGTGCAACACCAGCGCATTCGAACCGCCGAACTGTCCCTTCCGGCGGATCCTCGGCGTCACGATCGTGTTCACGATGCGCATGAGGGGACCCTTCGGCACACGGCCGCCACGTGTACCTGTCGAGGTCTCGAAGCTCATGGTCGTCTCTCCTTCGCCGGGATGATCCCAGTGTGCTCCAACAGAGTGTTCCGCGAACACTTCGCACCAGCCTGGGCCGAGCTCCGGACTACTCGACGTCGGCCAGGAGCCTGCTCACCTCGTACTGCCGCACCAGGAACGCCTTCTCGTCGAGCTTCTTGCGGCGCATCCAGGAGGTGACCTCGGAATTGCACTTGCTCGCGTTGCACGAACCGCAGCACGGCACGACGTTCGTCACGGTGTAGCGGCCGCCGCGGGAGATCGCGAGCATGCAGTCGCGCTGTAGAGCCACCCCATCGGCGCCGCAGTACGCACAACCGCCCCAGGCCTCCTGAAGGGCGAGCCACTGGGTGTCGGTGAGGTCGTTGTCGCGGGAGGCGACACGCTTACGGCGTCGCTTCGCGTAGCGATTGGCGCGGGTCGTGCTGCGGGTGGCCACGGGAGGAGGATACCGCTCGGAGTCACAGCAGTCACAGCAGTCACAGCGTCGTGTCATCAGGGGCTTCGACGCGGTTCGTCGCTGCGCTCCGTACCGGCTCAGCCGGCGGGGGGCGGTGGGTCTGAGCTGCAGCAAATGCGTCAGGCCCTACACTGACAGCCGTGAGCACCGCCATCCGCGACATCTCATCGACCGGGACGATCCCCACTCCGTACGAGGACCTGCTGCGTCTCGTGCTCGAGACGGGCACCCCGAAGGCGGATCGCACCGGGACGGGAACCAAGAGTCTCTTCGGTCATCAGCTGCGCTACGACCTCGCCGAGGGCTTCCCGCTGATCACCACCAAGAAGGTGCACCTCAAGTCGATCGTCTACGAACTCCTCTGGTTCCTGCGGGGCGACTCCAACGTCCGCTGGCTCCAGGAGCGCGGCGTGACGATCTGGGACGAGTGGGCCGACGCGAACGGTGAACTCGGACCGGTCTACGGCGTCCAGTGGCGCAGCTGGCCGACTCCTTCAGGGGAGCAGATCGACCAGATCTCGGCCGCCCTCGACATGCTCAAGACCAACCCGGATTCACGACGCAACATCGTGTCGGCTTGGAATGTGGGCGAGATCCCGCAGATGGCGCTGCCGCCGTGCCACGCGTTCTTCCAGTTCTACGTCGCCGACGGCAAGCTCTCCTGCCAGCTGTACCAGCGCTCGGCCGATCTGTTCCTCGGCGTGCCGTTCAACATCGCGTCGTACGCGCTGCTGACCCACATGATGGCGCAGCAGGCGGGTCTGGAGGTCGGCGAGTTCGTGTGGACCGGTGGTGACTGCCACATCTACGACAACCACGTCGACCAGGTGAACCTACAGCTCTCGCGAGAGCCGTTCCCGTACCCGAAACTCGAACTGCACAAGCGGGATTCGATCTTCGACTACGAGTTCTCCGACATCGAGATCGTCGGCTACCAGTCGCATCCGGGGATCAAGGCGCCGGTGGCGGTGTGACACCCCGTGTCCGGCTCGTCTGGGCGCAGGCACACGAGGTCGCCGGCAGCGGCGCGGCGATAGGACGGGACAACACCATCCCGTGGCGCGTCCCCGAGGACATGGCCCGCTTCAAGGAGAAGACCCTCGGACACCCGGTCGTCATGGGCCGCAAGACGTGGGATTCGCTGCCGCCGAAATTCCGGCCGCTGCCCGGCCGCACCAACATCGTGGTGACGCGCAACCCGGACTGGTCCGCCGAGGGGGCACTGGTCGCGCAGACCATCGACGAGGCACTGGCCCTTGCCGGCGGCGACGAGATCGGTGTCATCGGCGGTGGCGAGATCTACCGGGCGGCAATGCGGTTCGCGACGGAACTCTGCGTCACCGAGATCGACGTCGACGTTCCGGGTGCGGATGCATTCGCGCCGGAGATCGGGCCGGAGTGGACGGTCGCCGACCAAGGGGAGTGGCAGACCTCGACCACCGGCACGGCCTACCGCTTCATCGACTACACCCGCTGATGGCACCGGAACGGCTGTCCCCGGCTCAGGCGCGTCGAACCGCGCTCGCCGCACAGGGATTCGCGGATCGTGCACCGTCGGGCGCCCCGACCATGGCGCACCTCAAGCGGGTCGTCGGCCGGACCGGCCTGCTCCAGATGGACTCGGTCAACATCGCGGCGCGGGCGCATTTCATGCCGCTCTACAGCCGGCTCGGACCCTACGATCCCGACCTCCTGCATCGCGCGGCCTGGCAGCCGGTCCGGGGGAAGCGTCTGCTCGTCGAGTACTGGGCGCACGAGGCCGCTCTCATCCCGGTCGACGACTGGCCGCTGTTCCGTTGGCGCATGGATGAGTTCGCCGACGGACGGTACCGGCACACCCGGGAGGTCATGCGCCGCAACCGGAGTCTCGCCGAGGACGTCCGCAGTGTGATCGAGGAGATCGGTGCCGCGATGCCGCGGACCATCGAGGAGAAGCTCGGCATCGAACGCGAACCGGGCACCGCCGGGAGTTGGTGGCAGCGCGGCGAGATCAAGCACCTGTGTGAGGCGATGTTCGCCGCCGGCGACCTGTCGGCGGTCCGCAACGGCAACTTCATGCGCCACTACGACCTCACCGAACGGGTCGTCGGCGCCGACATCGCCGCGCAGCATCCGGACCGTGTGCAGGCGCACCGGGATCTCGTCGCCCGCGCGGCTCGGTCCCTCGGCGTCGCGACCGTCGCCGACCTCGCCGACTACTACCGCCTCAAACCCGCCGACGCCCGGCCGGCCGTCGCCGACCTCGTGGATGCCGGTGTGCTGCACGAGGTCTCGGTCGAGGGATGGCGAGACCCCGCGTATCTCGCCGACGGCGCGCCGATGCCGCGACGCATCGACACCTCGGCGATCCTCTCGCCGTTCGACCCGCTCGTCTTCTTCCGGCCACGAGCCGAGCGCCTCTTCGACTTCCACTACCGCATCGAGATTTACGTCCCCGAGCACAAGCGCGTCCACGGTTACTACGTGCTGCCCTACCTGCTGGGCACCGACATCGCCGCACGCGTCGACCTCAAGGCCGACCGCAGGTCCCGAACCCTGTTGGTACTGGGCGCCTTCTGTGAGTCCGGACACGATCGCGGCGTCGTCGCCGGGCGACTGGCCGACGACCTGCGCACTTTCGCGGGGTGGCTCGACCTCGACGACGTGTCGGTGGGTACGAAGGGTGACCTCGCGCGCGACCTCCGGACCGTGATGGGATGCTGAGCATCGGGAGGCCGCGAACCAGCGGAACACACACCCGGGGACGACCTGAAGGAGAGAACCGACGATGACCGTGTCGTATGACGGCAACGACTACCGCCTGGTGATGTTCGACCTCGACGACACACTCGCACCCTCGAAGAGCCCGCTCGACGACCAGATGGTGGACCTGCTCCGCCGGATGCTCGACGTCAGCCTCGGGTGCATCATCTCCGGCGGCAACTTCACCCAGTTCTCCAAGCAGGTCCTCGCGCGTCTCGGCACCTTCGACTCGGTCGGCAACCTCCATCTGATGCCCACCTGTGGCACCCAGTACGTCCGCTGGTCGGGCAACGAGTGGGAGACCGTCTACGCCGAGTACCTCACCGACGACGAGAAGAAGCGCACCCTCGACGTCCTCGAGACCGGTGCCAAGGAACTCGGGATCTGGGAGAGTGAGACCTGGGGTGAGATCCTCGAGGACCGCGGCAGCCAGATCACCTTCAGCGCACTGGGACAGAAGGCTCCGGTCGACGCGAAGGCCGCCTGGGACCCGGACGGCGCGAAGAAGGAGTCGCTGCGCGCCTACGCCGCCGAGCGGCTGCCCGACCTCGAGGTCCGCAGCGGCGGTTCGACGTCGGTCGACGTCACCAAAAAGGGCATCGACAAGGCGTACGGCGCGCTCAAGCTGATGGACATCCTCGGCCTGAGCACCTCGGACATCCTGTTCTTCGGTGACCGCCTCGACGAGGGCGGCAACGACTACCCGGTCAAGGCGCTCGGCATCACCTCGATCGCCGTGCACGGCTGGCCCGACACCCACGCCAAGCTGACGGCGATCCTGGAGCAGAGCTAGACGGCGGGTCGTCCGAGCGGCTCGACCCGCTGCGTACCGTTGCGCACCCGGTAGGACTTGGCGTAGAACTGGCCCGACCTCGGGTCGATCTTGTTGTTCACGAAGTACCAGTCCATCTGGGTGGCGGCGGGGGTGACGGTGAGGACCGAGTACCCGTGCGCGTCCAGCTCGCAGAAACGCACGTGGTGGTTCGCCGTGCGGAACGCCGCCGACGCCGCGACACCGGCGGTGTCCGGCGGCACGTTGAACATGTCGTCGACGTTGGTCGCCGTGACCGAGGTGCCGACGAGTTCGGTGGCGACGGTCCCGGCGCCGGGGTAGTTCGCCACGTCGACCGGGACATCGCAGGCCCACGACGAGTGGATGTCGCCGGTCACGAACACGACGTTGTCGACGCGGTTGGTCCGGATGGAGTCGAGCAGACGCCGGCGGTCGGCGGCGTACCCGTCCCACTGATCGGCGTTGTAGGGGATTCCCTCCTTCGGGATCCCGAGCATCGAGGTGACCGCGCCGGTCGTCGCCGGATCGAGCGGCGGGATCAGCACCGGCGTGATCATCACCGGGTTGCCGACGATCTTCCAGCGAGTCTCCGACGACATGAGCCCGTTGGTGAGCCACGACATCTGCGCCTTGCCCATGATCGTGCGAGCCGGGTCGTCGATGCTGGCCGACCGCGCGCTCACCTGCAGGTCGCGGTAGGAGCGCAGATCCAGCATCGACAGTTCGAGCAGTTTCCCGAACCGCAGCCGGCGGAACAGGTGTCGGCCCTGCGGGTCGACGCCGGGGCGGATGGGCATCCACTCGGAGTAGGCGCGTAGCGCGGCGGCGCGCCGGACCGGCCACGGCCCCTCGTTCGGCTGATGGTTCTCCGCGCCGCCGCTCCACGCGTCGTTGGCGGTCTCGTGGTCGTCCCAGACGGGGATGAACGGCACCTTCCGGTGCAGTGCGGCGAGGTCCGGGTCGGTCTTGTACTGGGCGTGACGCGTCCGGTAGTCGCGCAGCGTGACGACCTCGTGGCGTGGGTCGTGGACCCGGACTGTTCCGGTTTTCCCTGTGTAGCGGCCGGTTTGGTAGTCGTAGAAGTAGTCGCCGAGATGGAGCACCGCGTCGAGGCCGGGCTGGGCGGCGAGGTGCCGGTAGGCCGAGAAGTAACCCGCCTCCCAGTTGGCGCAGGACACGACGCCGAAGCGGATCCGTGCGACATCGGCGCTCGTGGCGGGAGCGGTGCGGGTGGTGCCGACCGGCGAGACTGCCCCGGCGGCCGGTCCCGATGTCACGGTGAATCGGTAGTGGTAGGTCGTCCGCGGACTCAGCCCGGTGGCGTCGACCTTGACGGTGAAGTCCTGCTCGGCCGACGTCTGCTCGACCCCGGAACCCACGATCGCACCGAAACCCGCGTCCTGAGCGATCTCCCAGCGGACTGAACACGGTTGTCCCACACCGGAACCCGGCGTCGACGTGGGGGACTGGGTGATTCGGGTCCACAGGATGACCGCGTCAGGCAGCGGATCGCCGGAGGCGACGCCGTGGACGAAGACGTTCCGTGGGGCAGCCTGCGCCGGGCCGGATTCGGCGGGGGCGGGCACCGTGAGGGCGGCGCCGGTGACGACCGCACCGGTTCGCAGGAAAGTCCGTCGGGTGGACTCATGCCGAGTGGACACATAGGGACCTTACCCACCGTGGACCGCGACTTCAGGCCGAATCCGAGCCCGGTGGAGCGGTGGGGGACAATCGGGTCACACAAACGTCGAATGGAGGGGACTGAGTGTCCGAGTTGGTGCCGCTGAAGGTGCAGATGGTCGCCATGACCCAGTTCACCCCGCCCGAGGACGTGCCGTGGAGCACGGACGCCGAGGGCGGTGAGGCGCTCGTCGAGTTCGCCGGCCGCGCCTGCTATCAGAGCTGGGACAAGCCCAACCCCCGCACCGCCACCAACGCCGGCTACCTCCGGCACATCCTCGAGGTCGGGCACCTGTCGCTGCTCGAACACGCCTCGGTGACCTTCTACATCTCCGGGATCTCGCGCTCGTGCACCCATGAGCTGATCCGCCACCGCCACTTCTCCTACTCCCAGCTGTCTCAGCGGTTCGTGCCCGAACACGACTCCAACGTCGTCGCGCCACCCGCGATCGTCGGCGACGAGCACCTCGAAGAACTGTTCACCGCCGCCACCGACGCGAGCCGTGAGGCGTACACCGAACTGCTCGCGGCGCTCGAGGCGAAGTTCGCCGACGTGCCCAACGCGATCCTCCGCCGCAAACAGGCGCGTCAGGCTGCCCGTTCGGTGCTGCCCAACGCCACCGAGACCAAGATCGTCGTCACCGGCAACTACCGTGCGTGGCGGCACTTCGTCGGCATGCGCGCCACCGAGCACGCCGACGTCGAGATCCGCCAGCTCGCGGTCGAATGCCTGCGGCAATTGATGCAGGTGGCGCCCACTGTTTTCGGCGATTTCGAGATCGGCACCCTCGCCGACGGCACCGAGGTCGCGACCTCACCGTTCGTGCTGGAAGGGTGAGGCCCGTCACGGAAACGGAGGCGGTAGCCTTTAGCACCATGAACGCAGTCCAGGAACCGCTGCACGAGCATCCCTTCGGGACGAACGTGGTGGCGATGGTGACCCCCTTCCGTCCCGACGGAAGTCTCGATCTGGACAAGGCCGCCGTCCTGGCCGACCACCTCGTGTCGAAGGGTTGCGACGGGCTTGTCGTATCCGGCACCACCGGCGAATCGCCGACCACCACCGTGCCCGAGAAGCTCGATCTCCTGCGCGTCGTGCTGGACACCGTCGGCGACCGCGCCCGGATCACCCAGGGTGCCGGCAGCTACGACACCGCCGAGAGCGTGCGGTTCGCGATCGAGTCGGAGAAGATCGGCGCCCACGGCCTGCTCGTGGTGACCCCGTACTACTCCAAGCCGCCCCAGGCGGGCATCCTCGCGCACTTCCGGACCGTCGCCGATGCCACCGCACTTCCCGTGCTGCTCTACGACATCCCGCCGCGCTCGGTGGTGCCCATCGCCAACGAGACGATGCTCGCGCTCGCCGAACATCCGAACATCCGTGGCGTCAAGGACGCCAAGGGCGATCTGCACTCGGCCGCCGGCCTCATCGCCTCCACCAAGCTCGAGTACCTCTCGGGTGAGGACGCCCTGAACCTGCCGTGGCTGTCGATCGGTGCCACCGGGTTCGTCAGCGTGATCGGGCACCTCGTGCCGGATCGCTTGCGCGAGATGCAGATCGCCGTCGAGAAGGGTGATCTCGCCACGGCGCGGTCGCTCAACACGTCGATGCTCCCGCTCGTCAACGCCATGGGTCGCCTCGGAGGTGTCACGATGGTGAAGGCGGCGCTGCGCGTCCTCGGACTCGAGGTCGGCGACCCGCGTCTGCCACAGGTGCCCGCAACCGGGCCTCAGATCGAGGAGTTGATCGTGGATCTACGTGCGGCAGGTGTTCTCGCCTGATGTCCGACAACACCGGCAGCGACACCAACGGTCCCGAAGCACGGCCGGCGCGCACCCGACGCCGCGCCGCGTCCCGGAAGGCCGGGCCACCCGTCACGCCGCCGGTGGAAGCCGTACCGGTGGATCCCGTACCTGCCACCACCGCACCCGAGGCGCCCGCGGCTGCTCCGGCCAAGCAGACCGAGTCCGCTCCCAAGCACTCCGCCAGGCAGCGGTCCGGCTCGTCGTCGGGCGGCAGGCGGGGTCGTCATGAGCGCGGTGGCGACTCCCGTGGTCGCCGGAACGAGCCGGCGACCCCGGCGCCGGTGGACCGTCTCGGCCCCCCGCGTCGTCTGCCCAAGGGCGGACTGCGGATCGTCGCACTCGGCGGTATCGGCGAGATCGGCCGCAACATGACGGTCTTCGAGTACGACGGTCGTCTGCTGATCGTCGACTGCGGCGTGCTGTTCCCCGAGGACCAGCAGCCCGGCGTCGACCTGATCCTGCCGGACTTCCGCTACATCGAGGACCGCATGGACGACGTCGACGCGGTGATCCTCACCCACGGGCACGAGGACCACATCGGCGCCATCCCGTTCCTGCTGCGTCTGCGCAGCGACATCCCGGTCGTCGGATCGAAGTTCACGCTCGCCCTCGTCGAGGCCAAGTGTCGGGAACATCGGCTGCGGCCCAAGCTCGTCCAGGTCACCGAGGGGGAGCGGACCACGCACGGTCCGTTCGAGTGCGAGTACTTCGCCGTCAACCACTCGATCCCCGACGCCATCGCGGTCGCCATCCGCACGCCGGCGGGTGTCGCGCTGCACACCGGTGACATCAAGCTCGACCAGCTGCCCCTCGACGGTCGTCTCACCGACCTCGCCGGCTTCAGCCGCCTCGGCGACGAGGGCGTGGACCTGTTCCTCGTCGACTCGACCAATGCCGAGGTCCCCGGCTTCGTCACCCCCGAACGCGAGATCGGCGGCGTGCTCGACCAGGTGATCGGCAAGGCCAAACAGCGCGTCATCGTGGCATCGTTCGCGAGCCACGTACACCGCATCCAGCAGATCATCGACGTCGCGCACACCCACAACCGTCGCGTCACCTTCGTCGGCCGGTCGATGGTGCGGAACATGCAGATCGCACAGGACCTCGGCTACCTGTCGGTGCCCGACGGGGTGGTCGTCGACCTCGACACCGCCGCAACGCTTCCCGACCATCGCGTCGTGCTGATCTCCACCGGTTCGCAGGGCGAACCACTGTCGGCGCTGTCGCGGATGGCCCGCGGTGAACACCGTCAGATCAACATCCGCGCCGACGACCTCGTCGTGCTGGCGTCGTCGCTGATCCCGGGTAACGAGAACTCGGTCTTCGCCGTGGTCAACGGACTCGCCAAGCGCGGCGCGACCGTCATCACCCAGCAGAGCGCGAAGGTCCACGTGTCCGGCCACGCCTCGGCCGGCGAACTGCTCTACCTGTACAACGCGGTGCGGCCGTCGAATGCGATGCCGGTGCACGGCGAGTGGCGCCACCTGCGCGCGAACGCGGCGCTCGCGGTCGCGACCGGCGTGCCGGAGGACCGGGTCGTGCTGGCCGAGGACGGCGTCGTGGTCGACCTCGTCGACGGCCGGGCCGAGATCGTCGGCCGGGTTCCGGTCGGACACGTCTACGTCGACGGCCTGTCGGTCGGCGACGTCGGCGAGTCGACCCTGTCCGAGCGTCTCGTGCTCGGCGAGGGCGGCTTCATCGCGATCACCGTCGCGATCGATGCGACGACGGGACGCGCGGTCAGCTCACCGGAGGTCTCCGGACGCGGCTTCTCCGACGACCCGGATGCGCTCAAGGCGGCCGCCGACCTGGTCAACCAGGTCCTCGACTCGCTGGCCGCCGAGGGCGTCACCGACGCCCACCGCATCGCGCAGGGCATCCGGCGCGCCGTGGGCCGCTGGGTTTCCGACGTCTACCGACGCCGGCCGATGATCGTCCCGACGGTGCTCGCGGTGGGCGCCGAGTAAATCGGTACGGCGGTATCGCCGAAACGCTCGTTACTGTGGAGCGGGTGACCGGTGCACAGGAAGAACGAGCGGCTCTCGTCGAGACCCTGAAGAAGGTGGGCCCGGACGCGCCCACCCTCTGTGAGGGCTGGACCACCCGCGATCTGTTGGCCCATCTCGTCGTTCGCGAACGGCGACCCGACACCGGGCCGGGCATCATGATCCCCGCGTTCGCCGGATACACCGAGAAGGTGCGGAGGAAGGCGGCCCAGCGGGACTTCGACGAACTGCTCGCCGAGCTCGCGTCGGGTCCGCCCGTATACTCGCCGTTCAAACTGGTCGACCGGTTCGCCAACCTCGCCGAGATGTTCGTCCACCACGAGGACGTACTGCGCGGGGGAGCGGACCCGGAGGGTCGATGGACGCCGCGGATGCTCTCACCCGAACTCGAGGCCGAACTGCGCGGTCCGGCCACCTCGATGGCCAGGATGACGCTGAAGAAGGTCCCCGCGCGCCTGACCCTGCGCACGACCACCGGCGAGGACCTGGTCACCGTCGGCTCCGGGAACGAGGTGGTGGTCACCGGATCGGTCGGCGAACTGGTCCTGTTCGCATTCGGACGCGCCCCGGTCGCGGTGACCTTCGACGGCGATGCGGCCGCGATCGCCGCGGTTCGTGAGAGTTCTCACGGCCTATAGGGCGTGTCCCGATGCGGCCGGGTAACAACTTCGACACGGCGCCGTTATCGGTGTTGCCCATGTGACTGAAGTGAACTCTGCCGACTAGTCTGTCGGTATGGCTTCGAAGGCAAGCACGGGTACGCGCACGTCCGCGTCTGGGTCGAGGGCATCCGGCACGCGATCGGGTGCCAAGAGCAGCGGACGGTCGACCGGTTCGGCGACTCGCTCGAGCGCGAGCCGGGGCGGTTCGAGCAAGACCGGTGCGAGCAAGACCGGTGCGAGCAAGACCGGGGCGGGCAAGGGCGGGGCCGGCAAGGCCCGTTCGAGCAAGTCCGGGTCGTCGCGGACGACCGGTCGTTCCACCGGTGGCAAGTCCCAGGCCCGGCAGTCCGCGACCGCGACGCCGCGACGCCGCAACACCTCCGCCTCGGCCGAATCGGTCGATCTGCACCGTCGTTCGGTGGCTGCCGCCGGCGCCTCCGCGGTGGGGAAGGGGATCGGCGCGGGCTGGTCGCTGTTCGCCCGCGGGGTCGGCAGCGCCGCCCGCGTGGGTTCCGGCGTCGGCCGCGGACCGCGTCCCGAGCCGCGCCCGTTCGACGACGACGATTTCGATCTGGACGCCGTCGACGGTGACGACACCGAGTACGACGACGATCTCGATGCCGACCCGCGGGGCGCGCGCGCCCAGAGGTCGGGCGGTCAGGGGCACAGTCATCGCCGGGACGGCGTCGCGCTCGGTCTGCTGGCGCTGGGTCTCCTGTTCGCGGCGAGCGTGTGGTTCGGCGCCGCCGGACCGGTCGGCGCCTTCATCGAGGCGCTGATCCGCGCGATCGTCGGGTCCGCGGCCGTCGTGGTCCCGGTGGCTCTCGTCGTACTCGCGATCATGCTGATGCGACGTCCGGCCGCACCCGACCGTCGTGGCCGTTACGTCGGCGGCGGATTCCTCGTCGTGCTGCCGCTGCTGGGCATCATGCATCTCATCGCGGGTGCGCCGCTGGATCTGCCGGGCCGTTCGGCCGCGGCGGGCTTCGTCGGTTTCGCCATCGGCACCCCGCTCACCGCAGGCGTCACCGCCTGGGTATCGGTTCCGATCCTGTTGCTGTGCATGGCTTTCGGTGTCCTCATCCTCAGCGGGCGGACCGTTCGCGAGGTCGTCGACGCCGCGGCCGGATACCTCGGACTGGGCGTGGCCGGTGCCGACGATGCGCCCTGGGAGGGCGACCTCGACTGGGACGAGGACGCGGAGAACTACGAGGACCCCGACTTCGGCGACCCGGCGGCACCCGCCGACGACGATGACGCCTACGGCTCCCGCGCGACCCGTCGCCAGTACTCGTCGAACCCGTACGACAACTACCCGCCGGACGAGACGTCGGCCCGGACCACGAGCCGGTCGCGTCGCAAGCCGGCCAAGATCGCCGACGAACCGATCGAGGAAGCGGTCACCGAGAACTTCGCCGACGCGTTCACCGAGCCGTTCGGTGACAACGCCGCCGACGAGCAGATGACCGAGGTGATCGAGCCCCCGGCCCGCCCGGCCGCCTTCCGCCGTACGACGCCGGCCGCGCGTCCGGCTCCCAAGCCTGCACCCAAGCCGGCGCCCGAGCCGGAGCCGGAACCAGACCTCGACGAGGAGGAGACCTTCTCGTCGACGGCCCCGGCCGCCGAGGGGGACTACATCCTCCCGCCGCCGCATCTACTGCTCGAGGGCGATCCGCCGAAGGCCGGCACCAGCGCCAACGACGAGATGATCGACCGGATGACCGGCGTCCTCGAACAGTTCAAGATCGACGCCGCCGTCACCGGCTACACCCGCGGACCGACGGTCACCCGGTACGAGGTCGAGCTCGGGCCGGGCGTGAAGGTCGAGAAGATCACCGCGCTACAGCGCAACATCGCCTACGCCGCGGCGACCGACAACGTGCGTCTGCTGGCGCCGATCCCCGGCAAGTCCGCGGTCGGTATCGAGGTGCCCAACGCCGACCGGGAGATGGTCCGCCTGGCCGACGTCCTCAGCGCCCCGTCGACCCGCAAGGACAAGCACCCGCTGGTCATCGGTCTGGGCAAGGACATCGAGGGCGACTTCGTCAGCGCGAACCTGGCGAAGATGCCGCACCTGCTCGTCGCCGGTTCGACCGGCTCGGGTAAGTCGAGCTTCGTCAACTCGATGCTGGTCTCGCTGCTGAGCCGCGCCACGCCCGACCAGGTCCGGATGATCCTCATCGACCCGAAGATGGTGGAACTCACGCCGTACGAGGGCATCCCGCACCTGATCACGCCCATCATCACCCAGCCCAAGAAGGCCGCCGCGGCCCTCGCCTGGCTGGTGGAGGAGATGGAGCAGCGCTACCAGGACATGAAGGCCTCGCGGGTGCGTCACATCGACGACTTCAACGCGAAGGTGCGCTCGGGGGACATCACCACCCCGCTGGGCAGCGAACGCGTCTACAAGCCGTACCCGTACATCCTCGCCATCGTCGACGAGCTCGCCGACCTGATGATGACCGCACCGCGCGACGTCGAGGAGGCGATCGTGCGCATCACCCAGAAGGCGCGCGCCGCCGGTATCCACCTGGTCCTCGCGACGCAGCGCCCGTCGGTCGACGTCGTCACCGGTCTGATCAAGACGAACGTGCCGTCGCGCCTCGCGTTCGCCACGTCGTCGCTGACCGACTCGCGCGTCATCCTCGATCAGCCCGGTGCCGAGAAGCTCATCGGCATGGGTGACGGCCTGTTCCTGCCGATGGGCGCCAACAAGCCCATCCGCATGCAGGGCGCCTACATCTCCGACGAGGAGATCGCGGCCGTCGTCGACTTCGCCAAGGAACAGGCCGAGCCGGAGTACACCGAGGGCGTCACCGCGGCGAAGGCCGGCGACAAGAAAGACATCGACAGCGACATCGGCAACGACCTCGACGACCTGCTGCAGGCGATCGAGCTCGTCGTCTCCAGCCAGTTCGGCTCGACGTCGATGCTCCAGCGCAAGCTGCGCGTCGGCTTCGCCAAGGCGGGCCGCCTGATGGACCTCATGGAGACACGAGGCGTCGTCGGACCGAGCGAGGGTTCCAAGGCGCGCGAGGTGCTCGTCAAACCCGACGAGCTCGCCGGGGTCATCGCCTCGATCACCGGTGGTGGCGAGGAAACCGACGGTTCGGGAGACTGAGAAACCTTCTGAACTGGGGTTTCTGCGGACTTACTACAGCCTGTACTAAGGTGGCGGCAGATCCATGAGGGGAGTATCCCCGACGCGGCGTCTCCGTCAATACGGTCACGGCCCGCGATGATGCCGATCATCGTCGCAGCCCTGGCCCGGAGCGTCGGCCGCCATTTCGGCGGGAGAGACCTCTGGCTCGTCAGCTGAAGCTGCCTGCTGGAGGAATTCTGTGGATGTCTCTGTATCCGTGTGGCTGATCACCGTTGCGGTGATCCTCGGATTGTTCGTGTTCGACTTCTTCTCCCACGTGCGCGTGCCGCACGCCCCGTCGCTCAAGGAATCGGGCACCTGGTCTGCGGTGTACATCACGATCGCGATCGTGTTCGGTCTGTTCGTCTGGTGGAAGTGGGGGTCGACGTTCGGCGGTGAGTACTTCGCCGGATACGTCACCGAGAAGGCGCTCTCGGTGGACAACCTGTTCGTCTTCGTCATCATCATGGCGAAGTTCGCGGTGCCGCCGGAGTACCAGCAAAAGGTGCTGCTGCTCGGCATCGTCATGGCGCTGGCCATGCGCGGTATCTTCATCGCCGTCGGCGCGGCCGCCATCAACGCCTACAGCTGGGTCTTCTACCTGTTCGGCGCCTTCCTGATCTTCACCGCGGTCAAGCTGGTCCGCGAGAGCGACGACCCCGTCGAGCACGAGGAGCAGCGGGAGACACGGCTCGAACGTTTCGTCAAGCGGTTCCTGCGCACCCATGACTCCTACGACCGAGACAAGCTCTTCACCCGTGTCAACGGCAAGCGGCTCGCGACGCCGATGCTCATGGTGCTCATCGTCATCGGCTTCACCGACGTGCTGTTCGCCCTCGACTCGATCCCGGCGATCTACGGCCTGACCTCAGAGCCGTACCTGGTGTTCACCGCCAACGCCTTTGCGCTCATGGGCCTGCGCCAGCTGTACTTCCTGCTCGGCGGACTGCTCGACCGGCTCGTGTACCTGTCGATCGGCCTGTCGATCATCCTGGCGTTCATCGGCACCAAGCTGGTCCTGCACGCCCTGCACGAGAACACCCTGCCCTTCATCAACGGCGGCGAGCACGTGAGCGTCCCGGAGATCTCGACGCCGCTGTCGCTCTCGGTGATCCTGGGTGTCCTCGTCATCACCACCGTCGCGAGCCTGGTGAAGAGCCGGCGGGGGGTCGCCGGCCGGGAGGACTCGGCTCAGGCGCCGAACGGCCCGAAGACCTGAGTCCACTCGTCGATGCGGATCGCGTCGACGGCCTGGTGGGCCTGGAACGGGTCGTTGGCGAGGAACGCCTCGGCCGCCTCGAGGTCGGCCGCGCTGATGATGATCAGCGCGCCCGACCCGTCCGGGTACGGTCCCGCGACGAGCACGTTGCCCGCCTTGTGCTCTTCTCCCAGCCACTCCCGATGGAGCGGCCGGTGCTCGTCGCGGAGCATGGCCTTGCCCGGACGGTAGGTGTACTGCACTGCGAAATAGGGCATCTGCTCACTCCTGGGAGATGGTGGCCAGCATCCTGGTGTTGCCCAGGGTGTTGGGTTTGACGTAACTCAGGTCGAGGAACTCGGCGACACCCGTGTCGTAGGAGCGACACATCTCCTCGAACACCTCGCGGGTGACGGGGGTGCCCTGGATCTCGCTGAAGCCGTGCCGGGCGAAGAAGCTCGTCTCGAACGTCAGCACGAAGACGCGGGACAGCGCGAGCTCTCGGGCGACCTCCATCAACCGGCCGACGATCTTGTGCCCGATACCGCGGCCGGAGAACGTCGGGTCGACCGCAACCGTGCGGACCTCGCCGAGGTCGGCCCACAGCACGTGGAGCGCACCGCAACCCACGACCATGCCGTCGAGGTCGGCCACCCAGAACTCCTGCACGGACTCGTACAGGGTGACGAGGTTCTTCTCCAGGAGGATCTTCCCCGCGTACTTGTCGATCAGCTCCTTGACGCGCGGCACGTCCGACGTACGCGCGCGTCGGACCACGACATCGCCAGTAGTCGGTTCGGGCGCAACGGGATCCGCCGCGGATCGGGATTCGGCGGGCTCCGGGGAGACGGGGGACATGGGAACACACCTTAGTCCTGCGGGGCCCGCGCGTCCCGCGGTGATCCCTGGGCGCGTCCGCGCGGATCGGCCCGGTTGACCTGCCACGCGGCGCGGGCCGATACCCTGTTGGGCGTGCGTATGAGAATTCCCGTGTATCGCGGAACCTGTCCGCGCCCGGGGGTGTGCTCATGACCGATCGCATTCGGCGGGCCGTCGACGAAAAAGGTATCGCAAATGTGGGCCGCGGGCCGGACCACATCACCGACCCCGTCGACCCGGTCCCGGTCGTCAACATCGCCAACGCACTCACCGTCTTCCGGATCCTCCTGGTCCCGGTGTTCCTGGTGGCGTTATTCATGGAGTCCGGTGAGTCGACGCTGTGGCGCACGATCGCGACGGTCGTCTTCGTGGTCGCGGCCCTCACCGATCGGTACGACGGACGCATCGCCCGGGAGCGCGGCCTGATCACCGACTTCGGCAAGATGGCCGACCCGATCGCCGACAAGGCCCTCATCGGCGGCGCGCTCGTCGGGCTCTCGATCCTCGGCATCCTGCCGTGGTGGGTCACCGCGGTCATCGTCGCGCGCGAAGTGTGGGTCACCGCGTTGCGCTTCTGGGTGTTGCGCCACAAGGTGATCCCCGCCAGCCGCGGCGGCAAGCTCAAGACGCTGCTGCAGGCGGTCGCGATCGGGTTGTACCTGGCGCCGCTCGGCGGCGGATGGCACCTCGCCGCCGACATCGTGATGGGTCTCGCGGTGGTCGTCACCATCTACACCGGCCTCGACTACACGTGGCAGGCGATCAAGGTGCGGTCCAGCACCGACACCCCCGATCCGGAGCCGGCGCCGCACAAGCGACGGGCCGTGGGAGGAACCGGCGCGGGGCGCTGAGTTCGACTATCGTCGGGGGAACCGCGGCCGGGAACCATTCGGCCGCGTGAGGCGTTCTCTGACAGTGGACAGGGAGAGGAGACTCGATGGCGATGCTCTTACGTGAGGCGCTCGGCGACAGCCTGCGTCGGGTCCGCACGCAGCAGGGCCGGACCCTGCGCGAGGTGTCCACCGGTGCACGCGTCAGCCTGGGTTACCTCTCCGAGGTCGAGCGCGGCCAGAAGGAGGCCTCGAGCGAACTGCTCGCGGCCATCTGCGATGCACTCGACGTGGAGATCGCCGACCTCCTCCTCGACGTCGGGAACGCGATGCGTCCCGCCGAGACGGTGGCCGCCGAGGTGGCCGAGGCCGGTCTGACCGCGACGAAGGTGGTCATCCCCGCACCCGCCGGACGCCACGACACCGCGCTGGCCGCGGCCTGATCCTGATCGTCCGAATGACCATTCGGCGTGCTGTGGCCTCATCGGTACCCGCAGCCACTAGATTGGTGTGCACAGTTCTCTCAAACCCCTGAATGGAGTGACGTAGAGCATGGCGAACCCGTTCGTGAAGTTGTGGCGTTATCTGACCGCACTCGGTAACGCGAAGATCGACGAACACGCCGACCCGAAGGTCCAGATCCAGCAGGCGATCGAAGATGCTCAGCGTCAGCATCAGGCGTTGTCCCAGCAGGCCGCCTCGGTCATCGGCAATCAGCGACAGCTCGAGATGAAGCTCAACCGGCAGCTCGAGGACATCGAGCGCCTGCAGGCCAACACCCGGCAGGCGCTGACGCTCGCCGATCAGGCCGCTGCCGCCGGCGACACCCAGAAGGCCACCGAGTACACGAACGCCGCCGAGGCCTTCGCCGCGCAGTTGGTGACCGCCGAGCAGAGCGTCGAGGACCTCAAATCGCTGCACGATCAGTCGCTGCAGGCCGCCGATCAGGCCAAGAAGGCCGTCGAGCGCAACGCGATGATCCTCCAGCAGAAGCTCGCCGAGCGTTCCAAGCTGCTCAGCCAGCTCGAGCAGGCCAAGATGCAGGAGCAGGTCAGCGCTTCGCTCAACCAGATGAGCGAGCTGTCGGTGCCCGGCAACACCCCGAACCTCGACCAGGTGCGCGAGAAGATCGAGCGTCGCTACGCCAACGCCCTCGGCTCGGCCGAGCTCGCCAAGAACTCGGTCCAGGGCCGGATGCAGGAGGTCGAGCAGGCCGGCATCCAGATGGCCGGTCACTCACGCCTCGAGCAGATCCGCGCCAGCATGCGCGGCGACGCCCTGCCGTCCGCCGGCGCCACCGCGCCGCCGCTGCAGAAGGGTCAGCCCGCGACCCAGGCCACCCCGCCGACCACCGAGCCGCCCACGCAGAACTGACCGGCGACACGTGCATGTCGCACTTGTCGCGGGTTCGGATGCGGGACATGCGTTTCCGGCCTTCGCCCTCGCCGAGCGATGTGTCGCGGCCGGTCATCGGGCCACGGTCTACACCGGACTGAACTGGTCGGACGCCGCGCGTCGTCGTGGCATCGACATCGCCGGGCTACCCGGTCTCGCGGCGACCGATGTCGATGACGACGCCGATGCCGGCGACAAACTCAGCGCTCGCGCGGCGCGCATGGCGCAACTGCTCGCCCCCGTCCTGTCGGAGTCGGGCACCGATCTCGTCGTCTCCGATGTCATCACCGTCTGCGGGGGATGGGCGGCGGAGCTCGTCGGCCTGCCGTGGATCGAGCTGTCGCCCCACCCGCTGTACCTGCCGTCCCGCGGCCTGCCGCCGATCGGTTCGGGACTCGCCCCGGGAACCGGTATCGGCGGGCGCCTCCGGGACACCTTGATGCGCGCCGCGACCGCGACGTCCATCCGCAGAGGGGAGCGGCAGCGCGCCGCCGCGCGGGAGTCGATCGGTCTCCCGGCGGTCGACGACGGCCCGTACGCGCGATTCGTCGCCACGCTGCCGGGACTCGAGGTGCCGCGGCCCGACTGGCCGGCCGACACCCATCTGATCGGTCCGCTGCTGTGGGAACCCACCGACGACGTCTTCGACCGTCCCGACGGTGACGAGCCGCTCGTCGTGCTGGCACCGTCGACCGCGGAGACGGGCGCCCCCGACATGGTCGGCGTGGTCCTCGAGGCACTGTCCGAGCGGGTCCTGGGCCGGCGTGTCCGAGAGGTGGTCTCGGGACTGCGTCGGCCCTCCGCCGACGACCTCGCCCGTTTCGGCTTCGGCGACGACGGCTCGGCCCCGATCACCGTGGGCCTGGGAAGACAGGACGAGGTGCTGGCCGACGCGCAGGTGCTGATCTGCGGCTCCGGGCACGGGATCCTGGCCAAGGCGATGACTGCCGGGGTGCCGGTGGTCGCGGTCCCCGGCGGCGGCGATCAGTGGGAACTGGCGAACCGGCTACAGCGCGCCGGTGCCGGCCGGTGGGTACGTCCGCTCACGGTCGACGCCGTCGCCGACGCCGTCCGCACGGTCCTCGACGATCCCGAACACACGCGGCGCGCGCAACGGATCGGGGCGAGCGGCGCCGACACGGTGGACCCGGTGACGGTCATGCGACGTAGGGTGGTGCGGTGCGCCTGACCGAGTTCACCGAACTGATGACCACCGAATTCGGTGTGTCCAGGGCGGATTCGATCCTCGTCGACCACGTGCTCACCGAGTTCGGCGGACGCAGCGGCGCGCAGGCGATCGACGACGGGATCGACCCCCGGGATGTCTGGGTCGCCATCTGCCGCGACTTCGACGTGCCGCGTCAGCGTTGGTGACACGCCCCGCGTGTCGCACTTGCCATCGAACACCTGTTCGTTCATTCTGGTGATCAGACGGAACCGTACGGACCGCCGCTGCGTCTGAAGTATCGGGACCGAGGAGAAAAAAGGGTCGCCGGGAGCGCCGCCAAGGCTTGTCGGACCCACGCGATACCTTTCAGACATGAACGCCCGGACCGCACCGACCACCCGCCGGAAATCCGGCTCACAACCGAGGAGAACTCCCATGGCATCTGCGCCTCAAGACCGTGAGAAGGCACTCGATCTGGCCCTCGCCCAGATCGACAAGAACTTCGGCAAGGGTTCGGTCATGCGCCTGGGCGAGGAGACCCGGCAGCCGATCGAGGTCATCCCGACCGGCTCGATCGCACTCGACGTCGCCCTCGGTATCGGTGGTCTGCCCCGCGGCCGCGTCGTCGAGATCTACGGTCCGGAATCCTCGGGTAAGACCACGGTGGCACTGCACGCCGTCGCGAATGCCCAGGCCCAGGGTGGCATCGCCGCCTTCATCGACGCCGAGCACGCGCTCGATCCCGATTACGCCGCCAAGCTCGGTGTCGACACCGATGCGCTGCTGGTGTCCCAGCCCGACACCGGTGAGCAGGCTCTCGAGATCGCCGACATGCTGATCCGTTCGGGCGCTCTGGACATCCTGGTCATCGACTCGGTGGCCGCACTGGTGCCCAAGGCCGAGATCGAGGGCGAGATGGGCGACAGCCATGTCGGCTTGCAGGCCCGCCTGATGAGTCAGGCGCTTCGCAAGATGACCGGTGCGCTCAGCCAGTCCAAGACCACCGCGATCTTCATCAACCAGCTGCGCGAGAAGATCGGCGTCATGTTCGGTACGCCCGAGACCACCACGGGCGGTAAGGCTCTCAAGTTCTACTCGTCGGTGCGTCTCGACGTCCGGCGCATCGAGACCCTCAAGGACGGGACGGACGCCGTCGGTAACCGCACCCGCGTGAAGGTCGTCAAGAACAAGGTCGCACCGCCGTTCAAGCAGGCCGAGTTCGATATCCTCTACGGGCAGGGCATCAGCAAGGAGGGCTCGCTGATCGACATGGGTGTCGCCGAGGGCTTCATCCGCAAGTCCGGCTCGTGGTTCACCTACGAGGGCGATCAGCTCGGTCAGGGCAAGGAGAACGCCCGCAAGTTCCTGCTCGAGAACGTCGACATCCGCGACGAGATCGAGAAGAAGATCAAGGAGAAGCTCGGCGTCGGCGCCACCGTCGACGCCGACGACATAGCCCCCGCGCCGGTCGAGTTCTAAGGCGGACATTGAACAAGGCATCGGACCCCGAGCAGACGCAGAAGCGTCGGGACAGCAATCCCGACCGAAAGGGACCCAGCGCATGGGATTCCGCGCTACGCCTGCTCGGGGTCCGTGCGCGTTCGCGGCAGGAGATGCGGGAACGTCTGACCCGCAAGGGATTCGACACCGACGCCGTCGACGAGGTGATGGCGCGTCTGGACAAGCATCGACTGCTCGACGACACCGACTTCGCCGCGGAGTGGGTGCGGTCGCGTCACCTGAACTCGGGAAAGGGGCGGGTGGCGCTGCGCCATGAACTCCGCACCAAGGGGATCGACGAATCGATCATCGTCGAGGCGCTGTCCGACATCGATCCCGATGACGAACGCGAGATCGCCGCGGGACTCGTCGCTCGGAAGCTGACGCCGTCGGTCGTCGAACGCGTCGCCGCCGACCGCGCGGAACGAGAGAAGACGCTACGACGCCTGGTCGGATTCCTGGTCCGCCGAGGCTATTCGCAGTCGCTCGCGTTCGACGTGGTCGGGGAGGCGCTCCGCGCCTTGGACGGCGCCTGAGGCCTCCCCGCCATGGTCGATGCACCGTCAGGGCATGTTCCCCCCGTCAGGGCATGTTCCCCCCGTCAGGGCATGTTCTCCGACGCGGCCAGTTCGGTCTTCTCCGGATCTGCCGGCGCCGTGGACGTGCGTCCGCCTTGCCGTAGGCGTCGCTCGACGTAGGTGGCGAGGTTCGACAGTCCGAAGTTGATGAGGATCATGATGATCGCCACCACGATCAGCGCCGGGATGTAGTTGCCGTAGCGCGACGCCGACAGCAGGCCGCTGCGGACGACCTCCGAGTAGCCGATGATGTAGCCCAGTGCGCTGTCCTTGAGGGCCACCACCATCTGCGAGATCAGCGCGGGCATCATCGCGGTGATCGCCTGGGGGAGCAGCACGATGCGCATCATCTGGCTCTTCCGCAGACCCAGCGCCATGGACGCCTCGGTCTGGCCCTTCGGCAGCGAGTTGATCCCGGAGCGCAGGATCTCGGCCATCACCGACCCGTTGTAGAGGGTCAGGCCGGTGACGACGGCGGCGAACGCCAGCATCGACGACGGGAAAATCCCGTAGATGGCGAACAGGAACCAGGTGAACACCATCAGGATGAGCACCGGGATCGCCCGGAAGACCTCGACGAACAGGCCCGACACCGCACGTACCCAACGGTGGTCGGACAGCCGGCCGATGCCGAGGACCGCACCGAGGATCAGCGAGAAGACGATCGACACGGCGGCGGCCGAGAGGGTGCGCCACAGACCCGGCAGGATGTAGCCGGTCCAGGTGGACCAGGTGACGAACGGGCTCCACTTCTCGCCGGTGAACTGCTCGTTGGCGGCGAGTACGGAGATCACGTAGATCGCGATCGCGGCGAGGATCGCGACGAACACGATCGCCGTCACGCGGTTTCGTGCCCGTGCCCGGGGTCCGGGTGCGTCGTAGAGAACGGTGGATTCGGCGCTCATCGTTTCACCGCCAGTCGCTTGGCGAGGTAGCCGAAGACGGCGCCCTCGGTGAGGGTTATGATCATGAAGCCCACGGCGATCACGCCGAAGATCACGAACAGCTGGTCAGAGAAGGTCTCGATCTCGGTCTTCATCAGGGCCGCGGCCTCCGCGACACCGATGACCGAGGCCACCGTCGTGTTCTTGGTGAGCGCGATCAGCACGCTGCCCAGCGGGCCGATGACCGACCGGATGGCCTGCGGCAACACGATGATCCCGAAGACCTGGGTGAACGACAGTCCCAGGGAGCGGGCCGCCTCGGCCTGTCCGAGGGGCACCGTGTTGAAGCCGGACCGGAGCGTCTCGCACACGAACGTCGACGTGTAGAGGATGAACGCGAGGACCGCGAGCCAGAAGTTGTTGGACTTGATGGTCGGTGCGAACGTCAGCCCCAGGTTCTGGTACAGGCCGATCGCGCAGAACAGCACGACAAGCGTCAGCGGGGTGTTGCGGACCACGTTCACGTAGACCCCGGCGAAGGCGCGCATCACCGGCACGGGGGAGACCCGCATCCCGGCGAGGATGGTGCCCCAGATCAGGGAACCGATCGCCGAGTAGAAGGTGAGCTGGATCGTCACCCAGAAGGCGGGCCACAGCTGGGGGCCCATGCTCTCCCACAGAGAGGCGTCATTCATCGAAGGCTCCTCTCACTCGAGTCCGGGCGGGCACGGCTTGGATGGCGAATCGAGGAACTCGAGGTCACCGGGGTCGGGTTTGTAGGGGAACTTCGAGCCGGGACGATCCGCGCGGGCGATGATGTCGTCGACGTACTTGTCGCCGAGGGCCTCACGCAGGTCGGCGTTCCACGGTGACTCGGCTCCCTCGACCGGCGTCAGCATGGTGTCGAGGGCCTTGTTGATCGCGTCCACGGACGCCTGGTCGCCGAGCGCGACGCCGATGCCGTAGCGCTCGGTCGAGAACGGGCTGCCCGCAGACTTCAGGGCGTCCTTGACGCAGGCGTCTTTGAGGTAGGTCATCTCGACGAGCTTGAACTCGTCCTTCCAGAAGTTGGCGTAGCCGGCGAGGATCGCCTCGTCGGTGGTCAGGGCGTCGACCTTGCCGCGGCGCAGCGCCTCGACACACGCCGAGTAGGAGTCGTACTCTTGCAGCTGCACCGTCGGGAGCTGGGCCTTCACGTTCTGTGCCGACGTGGAGCCGGTCACGGAGCAGAGCTTCTTGCCGTTGTCCAGGTCGGTGAGCTCGTCGATCGAGTTGTCGTCGGCACGCACCATCAGGCCCTGGTAGGTCTGCAGGTACGGGCCACCGAAGGACACCTTCTTGGAGCGGCTCGCATTGATCGAGTAGGTCGCGGCGATGAGGTCCACCTCGCCGTTGTCGATCATCGCCTCACGACGGGCCGACGGGGTCTCGCGCCAGGTGATCTCCGGGTGGGCCACCCCCAGGTCGTCGGCGATGTGGTTGACGACGTAGGTGGCGACCGATGCGTCGAAGCCGGTGACGTTGCCGTCCGGCTCGTACAGGCCGAGTCCGGGCTGGTCGAACTTGACGCCCAGGACCACCGATCCGTCGCGGACCGAGTCCAGCAGGTTACGGGGCTCGGTGCTGCCGCAGGCCGACAACAGGCCGGCCAGCAATGCGCCGACGGCGAGAACCAGACCGGCGCCACGCCATCGGGACGGACGCGGGTGTGCTCGTGGTGTGTTCCGGCTCATCCGCATCTCAGTGCCCCAGGATCTTGCCGAGGAAGTCGCGCGCCCGGTCGGTCTCGGGGTCGGTGAAGAAGGTGTCGGGGTCGGAGTCCTCGATGATCGCTCCGTCGGCCATGAAGATCACCCGATCGGCGGCCTTGCGGGCGAAGCCCATCTCGTGGGTGACGACCAGCATCGTCATGCCCTCCTTGGCCAGCGCGACCATCACGTCGAGCACCTCGTTGACCATCTCCGGGTCGAGTGCCGAGGTCGGCTCGTCGAACAGCATGATCTTGGGGTCCATCGCGAGTGACCGGGCGATCGCGACGCGCTGCTGCTGGCCGCCCGAGAGCTGGGCCGGGTACTTGTCCTTCTGGCTGGCGATGCCGACCCGTTCGAGTAGTTCGAGGGCACGCTTGTCGGCCTCGGCCCTGGGCTTCTTGCGCACCTTGGTCGGGGCCAGGGTGACGTTCTCGAGAATCGTCTTGTGGGAGAACAGGTTGAAGGACTGGAAGACCATCCCGACGTCGGCGCGCAGTCCGGCGAGGTCCTTGCCCTCGGAGGGCAGCACCTGGCCCTGGACCCGGATCTCACCGGAGTCGATCGGTTCGAGCCGGTTGATCGTGCGGCACAGTGTGGACTTTCCCGACCCCGACGGCCCGAGGACCACCACCACCTGTCCGGCGGGGACCTCGAGGTCGATGTCCTTGAGTACGTGGAGCGACCCGAAGTGTTTCTGCACTCCCCGCATTTCGATCATCGGCTGGGACGCTGGGCCCGCGGACTTGCTCGGCGAAACGGTCATTGAAGAACCCTAACCAAGTTCGTGCCATCCGGTGGGCTGCCCCCTACCCTCCGGTGAGTCGTCCAGGTCACGTGGAGGAAGCGATTTGCGTCGGCCCCGTACCCTGGTAGGAGTGAGTATCGAGTTGTCGGATCGGCCTGACGAGGCTGCATCAGCCCAGGCGCCCCGCAGCTACCAGGTTCGTACCTACGGCTGCCAGATGAATGTCCACGACTCCGAACGCATCGCCGGACTGCTCGAGGACGCGGGCTACGTGCGGGCCGCCGGGGACGACGACGCCGATCTGGTGGTCTTCAACACCTGTGCCATCCGCGAGAACGCCGACAACAAGCTGTACGGCAACCTGTCGCATCTCGCGCCGGTGAAGGCCGACCGTCCGGGCATGCAGATCGCCGTCGGCGGATGCCTCGCCCAGAAGGACAAGGACACCGTCGTCTCCAAGGCGCCCTGGGTCGACGTCGTGTTCGGCACCCACAACATCGGGTCGTTGCCGGCGCTGCTCGATCGCGCCCGCCACAACGAGGCGGCACAGGTCGAGATCCTCGACTCCCTCGAACGCTTCCCGTCGACGCTGCCCGCCAAGCGCGACTCGGCCTACTCCGGCTGGGTGTCGGTGTCGGTCGGCTGCAACAACACGTGCACCTTCTGCATCGTGCCGTCGCTGCGCGGCAAGGAGGTCGATCGTCGTCCCGGTGACGTGCTCGCCGAGGTGCAGGCCCTCGTCGACCAGGGCGTCGTCGAGGTCACCCTTCTCGGGCAGAACGTCAACGCCTACGGCATGTCCTTCGCCGATCCCGACCAGCCCCGCAACCGCGGCGCATTCGCCGAGCTGTTGCGGGCCTGCGGGACGATCGAGGGTCTCGAGCGGGTCCGCTTCACCTCGCCGCACCCCGCGGAGTTCACCGACGACGTCATCGAGGCGATGGCGCAGACCCCCAACGTGTGCCCGCAGCTGCACATGCCGCTGCAGTCCGGTTCCGACCGCGTCCTGCGGGCGATGCGACGCAGCTATCGCCAGTCCAGATTCCTCGGCATCCTCGACAAGGTGCGTGAGGCGATGCCGCACGCGGCCATCACCACCGACATCATCGTCGGGTTCCCGGGGGAGACCGAGGAGGACTTCCAGGAGACCCTCGACGTCGTCGAGCGCGCACGGTTCTCCAGTGCCTTCACCTTCCAGTACTCGCCGCGGCCCGGCACGCCCGCCGCGACGATGCCCGACCAGGTCCCGGCCGACGTCGTCGGCGAGCGCTACCAGCGGCTCATCGCACTGCAGGAACGAATCTGCCTGTCCGAGAACGAGTCCCTGACCGGCACCGAGGTGGAGCTGCTCGTCGTCGCCGACGAGGGACGAAAGTCGGCCGAGACCCGGCGCATGACCGGTCGCGCGCGTGACGGACGCCTGGTGCACTTCGCCCCCGGCGATTCCGCGGGCATCCGCCCCGGCGACGTGATCAACACCGTCGTGACCGCGGCCGCCCCGCACCACCTGATCGCCGACGCCGGGGTGCTCTCGCACCGCCGCACGCGCGCCGGCGACGCCTACGAGCAGAGCCGCACGCCGACCACCGCGCCCGTCGGTGTCGGCCTCGGCCTTCCGACGGTCGGCGTACCCGCGCCTGTACCCGCGTCCGCCGACGCCGGGTGCGGCTCCTGCGGTTAGAACGCGTCACACCAGACCCACACTCGAGATGAGGCGATGACATGTCCGAGAACCCGGACCGAACACCCGGCACTTCCGACCGGGACGCGTTCAAGGAATACGAACAGGACCTGAGGAAGGCCGAGCGCAAGGTCGCCGGCGAGATCGATCCCGGAGCACGAGCGGTCGTCGTGGCCGTCGCGGTCCTTCTGGCCATGGTGTCGCTGGTCCTGCCGCACACCGGATCGGTGACCGGCCTCGAGGTGCTGTCCTTCGCACCGGAGGCCGCGGCCGAACGCGTCACCATCGTGTCGAAGATCTTCGTCTATCTGGTGGCGATCTTCGGCATCGTGTTCTCGATGCTCGCGCTGCTGACCCGCCGGTGGATTCTGGCGTGGATCGCGTTGTGCGGCTGCGCGATCGCGTGCGTCGCCGGAATGCTGGCATGGTGGTCGCGCAACACCCCCGGCGTCGGTGGCCTGGAACCCCCGTCGGGTGTGGGCATCGGCCTGATCCTCGGCTGGATCGCGGTCTTCGTCCTCACGTTCCACTGGTCACGCGTGGTGTGGGCGCGCTCGTCCTACCAGCTCGCGATGGAGGCCGAGCGGCGCCGGCAGGTCGCCGAGCAGGAGGCGTATGCGTCCGCGCTCTACCGCAAGCACCCCGACGACCAGTCCTGAGGGCCGTTGGCACCCGCGCCCGGCGGGGCCGCTCAGCGGTCGGTGACGGCGCTCTGGGCGGCTTCGGCCCATTCGCGCCACTGCGTCGCCTGATCGCGTAGCTTCGCTGCTTCCCGATCCTTGCCGCGTTCGGCGGCCTTGCGCGCCTGCTCCTCGAACTGCGCGGCGCGATCGGCGAACTGGGCGGCGCGGGCCAGGGCCTCGGGGTCGGTGCGTTGCCACTGGGCGTCCTCGGCGTCGCGGATGCGCTTCTCGAGGGCGCGGGCGCGTCCCTCCAGCGACTGCATCTGATCGCGCGGCACCTTGCCGAGCTCGTCCCACTTGTCGCGGAACGCGCGGAATTCGCGGCGGGCGGCGTCGAGGTCGGCGGCCGGGTCGATGGCCTTCTCGGCCGCGTGGAGCAGTGCGATCTTGGCGGTTGCGTTGGCCGTGAACTCGGCATCGCGTTCGGATGTGGCCGCGTTGCGGGCGCTGAAGAACACGTCCTGGGCGGCCTTGAAGCGCTGCCACAGGGCTTCGTCGGTGTCGCGGGGAGCCCGGCCGGAGGCCTTCCACTCACCCAGCAGTTCGCGGAACCTGGCCGACGTGGGACCCCAGTCGGTCGACGAGGACAGTTCCTCGGCGCGGGCGATCAGCTCTTCCTTGCGTTCCTTGGCGCCCGCGCGTTCACGGTCCAGTTCGGCGAAGTGAGCGCCGCGGCGGCGGTTGAAGGCATCGCGCGCCTTCGCGTAGCGCTTCCACAGGGCGTCGTCGGTTTTGCGATCGATGCCCTTGATCGTCTTCCACTCGTCGAGGATCTCGCGGAGCCGGTCGCCCGCACCCTTCCAGTTGGTGGCCTCGGCACCGATCTGTTCGGCCTCGCCGGCGAGGGTCTCCTTGCGGGCGATGGCGGCGGCGCGGGCCTTCTCGCGTTCGGCGCGCTGCGACTCGGCCACCTCGTCGGCGTTGCCGACGATGGCCTCCAGCCGCCGCTGCAAGGCGGCGACATCACCGATGACGTGGGCATCGGGCAGGCCGTCGAGCAGGTGTTTGGCGGCGGTCTGCGCCTTGCGCGGGTCCCCCGACCGGGCGCCGAGTCGTTCCTCGAGGATCTCCACCTCGGTGGCGAGATCGTCGAAGCGGCGGGCGAAGTGGGCGAGGCCCTCTTCGATCGTGCCGGCCTGCCACTGGCCGATCTCGCGTTCACCGTCGGCGGTCTTGAGCCACACGACACCCTCGGAGTCGATGCGTCCGTAGCGGTGCGGGTCGCCGGCGCTGATGTGCGTGATGACGGGCTCGTGTGCCGCGCCCGGCCGCGGACCCGGCTTGGGACGAGGGCCGGGCTTCGGCCCCGGCGTGGGGCTCGGGGCCGGGCTCGGGGTGCTCGCCTGGGTCTCCTCGGTGGCCGGGGAGGGATCGATCGGGTGGGTCATCTGCACATGTCCTGCCGCTCATTGGTGCCGCGCGTCACGGCTGCCGGTCGCTGGGTCGGTTCTCGCCGGGCATCGTAACGCCCCGTCGACAGCCGACAGTACGGATCCATTCAAGCAGTTCAGGCGCGTGCATGTGGCGTGCGCGCCGACTTGCCGGGATCCGTGTCGGGGTTCGGCCGTCGGTGGGCATCCCCGGTTCGACTAGCGTCGTGGTGTGCTTGCGGCCGTCGTCTTCGTACCGAGTGCCCCGTTGCTGGTACCCGAACTGGCCGGTCCGTCGGCGTTCGACACCGAACCCGTCCGGTCGGCGGTCGGTGATGCCCTGGCCGGCGCGGTGGCGGTCGGGGTCGACCGCTGGGTCGTGGTCGGCGCCTCCGACGACCCGGTGACCGGTCCGGTCCGGGAGGCCGGATCGGGCGGTTTCGCCCGGTTCGGGTGGATGTCCGCGTGAGCCTGAACGATGAGACCGGACCCCGGATGAGCCTGTCGATGCTGGTCGGCGCCTGGCTGCACGAGTGGGCCTCGCTCGGTCCGGCGAGCGCCTGCGTCGTCGGCCGGGAGTCGACGCCCGACGAGTGCGCCGGGATCGGTGCGGAGCTCGCCGCCCGGCTGGGGGAGTCGCCGGAGCGGATCGGGCTCCTCGTGGTCGGCGACGGCTCGACGGCGTTGACGCCCAAGGCGCCGGGCGGGGGCCGACGCGACTCCGCGGTCGCCCTCAACGATGCGATCGTCGCCGCGATCGGCGGCGCCGACACCGCCGCCCTCGCCGCACTCCGGCCCGAGCCCTGCGACACCGAGGGTGTGGGCGGGCGGGTGGCCTGGCAGGTCGCGGCCGCCGCGGTGGAGAACTGCGGGTCCGCCGTCGTCGCGAAGACGGAATACGCCGACGAACCGTTCGGGGTCGGCTACATCGTCGCCACGTGGACCGTCACCGGGGATCGGGCATGAGCGACCATCCGGGGCCGCGGCCCATCATCGTGGTCGGTCCGACGGCGTGCGGTAAATCCGACCTCGCCCTCGACCTGGCCGAGCGCCTGGGCGGCGAGATCATCAACATCGACGCGATGCAGCAGTACCGCGGCATGGACATCGGGACCGCCAAGGTGCCGGTCGACGAACGCCGCGGCATCGCACATCACCAGATCGACGTCCTCGACGTCACCGAGGTGGCCACCGTCGCCCGGTATCAGCAGGCGGCGACCGCCGACGTGGAACGCCTGCTCGCCGCGGGCCGGGTGCCGGTCATCGTCGGCGGGTCGATGATGTACATCCAGGGGCTGCTCGACAACTGGCAGTTCCCGGCGACCGATCCCGAGGTCCGCGGCCGGTACGAGGAGATGCTCGCCGAGCGCGGGGTCGCCGAGATGCACCGGCTGCTCGCGTCGGTCGACCCGGCGGCCGCCGCGACCATTCTCGACACCGACGGCCGGCGCATCGTCCGCGCGCTGGAGGTGGTCGAACTGACCGGGCGGCCGTTCGCGGCGTCGCAGCCGACGATCGGTGAACCTCGATGGGGCACTGCGATTCTGGCGCTCGATCGGGAGACCGCCGAACTCGACGACCGGATCGCGCGACGCACCCGGCTGATGTTCTCCACCGGTCTGGTCGACGAAGTCGAGGCGCTGTGCGCGTACGGTCTGCGCGAGGGCCGCACGGCGTCGCAGGCGATCGGCTACAAGCAGGTCCTCGCCGCGCTCGACGGCGAGTACGACCTGGCCCAGGCCGAGGAACTCACCTTCATCGGCACCCGACGGTATGTGCGCAGGCAGCGGTCGTGGTTCCGGCGCGATCACCGTGCCGTCTGGCTCGACGCCGCCGCGCCCGATCTCGCCGACCGTGCCCTGGCGGCCGTCGCCGTGTGAGGTCACCGGCGTCCGGGTGCCGGCACGCGAAGTAGTCTGGTGCGCGTGAGTTCCCACCAGAGCGGCCTGCGTTTCGTCAAGGGTCACGGCACCCAGAACGATTTCGTCGTGCTCGCCGACCCGGCCGCCGAACTGACCCTCGACACCGAGATGGTCGCGGCGCTGTGCGATCGGCAGCGGGGGATCGGCGCCGACGGTCTGCTGCGCGTCGCGCGCACGGGAGCGCTCGTCGAACGCGGTGTTCTCGACGCGCTGCCCGACGGCGTCGCGGCCGACGACTGGTTCATGGACTACCGCAACGGCGACGGCTCGATCGCCGAGATGTGCGGCAACGGGGTCCGCGTCTTCGCGCATTACGTCCGCGCCACCGGCCTCGTCGACGTCGACACCTTCACCGTCGGCTCGCGCGCCGGAGCACGGCCGGTCATCATCCACTCCTTCGACGACGTGCACGCCGAGGTGACCGTGGAGATGGGTGTCGCACGCCTCGACGGCACCTCGGTGGTGCGCATCGGCGACGACATCTACCCCGGCGCCAAGGTCGACGTCGGCAACCCGCATCTGGCCTGCGTGGTCGCCGATCTGACCGCCGACGACCTCGCGGCGGTCGACTTCACCGCCGGTGTGGTCATCGAACCCGGAGACTTCCCGAACGGGGCCAACGTCGAGTTGCTGACCCCGCCGGTCGAGGACGCCGACGGCTGTCTGTACGCCCGGATGAGGGTCTTCGAACGCGGCGTCGGCGAGACGCGCAGCTGCGGAACGGGCCTGGTCGCGGCCACGCGCGCCGCCCTCGATGCGCGCGGTCAGGACGCCGGTGAGCTGCGGATCGGAATCCCGGGCGGCGAGGTCACGGTGACCATCCGGCCCGACGGCTCGACCCTGCGCGGGCCCTCCGCGCTGGTCGCCGACGGCGTCCTCCGGCCCGGCTGGGACCGCTGAGCCGATAATCACGTGCTGAGCAGGGGTCGGGCGTGAGACCATGGATCCCGTATGACCGAATCATCAGCACAGATCCTTTCCTCAGCGGACCTCGACGATCGCACCGGTGACATCCGGGACGACGATCCGACGGTCGGCGAACTCCAACTCTCCGAGCGCGCGTCACTGCAGCGCGTCGCGGGACTCTCCACCGAACTCACCGACGTCACCGAGGTCGAGTACCGGAAGCTCCGCCTCGAGAAGGTGGTGCTCGTCGGCGTCTGGACCGAGGGCAGCGCCGCATCGGCCGAGGCCAACATGGCCGAGCTCGCCGCCCTGGCCGAGACCGCCGGTTCGCAGGTCCTCGACGCGCTGATCCAGCGCCGCTCCAAACCGGACTCGGCCACCTACATCGGCAGTGGCAAGGCCGAGGAACTCCGCGAGATCGTCCTCTCCACCGGCGCCGACACCGTCATCTGCGACGGTGAGCTCACACCCGCCCAGCTGACCGCGCTGGAGAAGGTCGTCAAGGTCAAGGTCATCGACCGGACCGCACTGATCCTCGACATCTTCGCCCAGCACGCCACGTCCCGCGAGGGCAAGGCGCAGGTCTCGCTCGCCCAGATGGAGTACATGCTCCCGCGCCTGCGTGGTTGGGGTGAGTCGATGTCCCGGCAGGCCGGTGGTCGTGCCGGCAGCAACGGCGGCGTGGGCCTGCGCGGTCCCGGTGAGACCAAGATCGAGACCGACCGCCGGCGCATCCGTGAGCGGATGGCCAAGCTGCGCCGCGAGATCCGCGACATGAAGAAGGCGCGCACCACCAAACGGGCGGCGCGCAACCGTTCGGCGATCCCGTCGATCACCGTCGCCGGCTACACCAACGCCGGCAAGTCCAGCCTGGTGAATGCAATGACCGGCGCCGGTGTCCTCGTCCAGGACGCACTGTTCGCGACCCTCGACCCGACGACGCGGCGGGCCACCCTCGACGACGGTCGGGCCGTGGTCTTCACCGACACCGTCGGTTTCGTCCGGCACCTGCCGACCCAACTCGTCGAGGCCTTCCGCTCGACCCTCGAGGAGGTCGTCGACGCCGATCTCCTCCTGCACGTGGTCGACGGATCGGATCCGTTCCCGATGGAACAGATCTCGGCCGTCCGTCAGGTCATCGGCGAGATCGTCGCCGAGGAGAAGGCCGAGGCGCCGCCGGAACTGTTGGTCATCAACAAGATCGACGCGATCGACGGCAACCGGCTCACCGAGCTGCGCGGCGCCCTCGGCGTCGACGCGGTGTTCGTCTCGGCCCGCACCGGCGAGGGACTGCCCGAACTGTTCGACCGCATCCGCGAATTCGTGGGGCGTGAAGACGTCGAGATCACCATCGAGGTGCCCTTCTCGCGCGGTGACATCGTGTCGCGCATCCACAGTGAGGGCGAGGTCCTCACGTCCGATCACACCGAGTCGGGGACGACGATGAAGGTCCGCGTCCCGGCCGCTTTCGCGGGCGAGATCGCGGACCTCAGGGTCTAGCCGAAACCGTTCGGCGTCGGATAGATCGGCGTCGGATCAGTCTGCGTCCAGGTCGGTCTCGACGAGGGTGACGATCTTGTCCAGGGCCGCCTGGTCGTCGGCGGTCACCACGACCTTGGTGCCCTTCTCGGCGCCGAGGGTCATGATCATCAGCGCCGAACCGGCGTCGACCGGATCGCCGCCCTCGAGGCCGAGGGTGACGGTCGTGCCGGCGTCGGCGACGGCCTCGGCGATGATGGTGGCCGGGCGGGCGTGCAGGCCGACGGCCGATCCGACGGTGGCGGTGGTGCTGGGCATGGTGCCTCCTGTGTTGGTGGTTGCTGTTGTCTGGACGTGGTTGTTGTGTGCGGGCGTGGTTCTCAGGCTGCCACGGCTTCGAGCTCGGCCGCTGCGACCTCGCGGGTCCTGCCGAACTGCTTCGCAGCGATCACCGCGACCGCGCTGACCACGGTGCCGGCGACGAGGGCCACGAGGAACAGCACCCAGCTGTTCATGGCGAAGAAGACGAAGATGCCGCCGTGCGGGGCGCGGAGCTCCACGCCGAACGCCATGATGAGCGCGCCGGACAGGGCGCCGCCGGCCATCATCGAGGGGATGACGCGGAACGGGTCGGCCGCGGCGAACGGGATGGCGCCCTCGGAGATGAACGACGCGCCGAGAAGCCATGCGGCCTTGCCGTTCTCCCGTTCGGGTTCGGTGAACAGGCCGGGTCGCAGCACGGTCGCGAGGGCAAGCGCCAGCGGCGGCACCATGCCGGCGCACATGACCGCGGCCATGATCTGGAACTGCGCGGGACCGGCGGTCGCGGCGTCGGCGATTCCGGCGGTGGCGAACAGGTAGGCGGTCTTGTTGACGGGTCCGCCGAGGTCGAAGCACATCATCAGGCCGAGCACGATGCCGAGGACGACGGCCGATCCGCCGGACATGCTCTCCAGCCCGGAGTTCATCTGCTCGGTCAGCCAGGCGAGCGGCTTGCCGAGGACCATGTAGAGCAGTCCGCCGACGATCATGCTGCCGAACAACGGGATGACCACCACCGGCATCAGCCCGCGTGCCCACTGCGGCACCGGAAGCCGCGAGATCCACAGGCAGACCGCGCCGGCGATGAGACCACCGATGAGTGCGCCGATGAAGCTCGCACCGACCGCGAGTGACACCAGGCCCGCGACGAAACCGGGGGCGATGCCGGGCCGGTCGGCGATGGCGAAGGAGATGTATCCGGCGAGGACCGGGACGGCGAGTCCCATCACCCCCGACCCGATCGCGAAGCTGACCGCGCCCAGATACTGGAGCAGACCGCCCGATGGCAGATCCCAGAGGCTGTTGTTGAGGGCGATGAACGCGGCGTCGTTGAGCGAGCCGCCCGAATCGAGGGTGCTGTTGGCGATCTCGTAGCCGGCGAGCAGGAAGCCCAGCGCGATGAGCAGACCGCCCGCGGCGACGAAGGGGATCATGTAGCTGACGCCGGTCATGAGTGCCTGGCGGGTCCGACCTGCCAGACCGACGCGCGACGATCCGGTCGAGGTGGACTCGGTGCCACCGTCGTCGGTCACCCGCGGAGCACTCGGATCGCGGCCGGCCGCAACGGCTTCGGCGATCATCTTGTCGGGTTCGTTGATCGCGCGTTTGACGCCCGATGCGATGACCGGCTTGCCGTGGAAGCGGCCCTTGCCCTTCACCCCGATGTCGGTGGCGAAGATGACGGCGTCGGCGGCCGCGATCACCTCGGGGTCGAACGGCGTGGTGGCCGACGATCCCTGCGTCTCCACCGCGAACTCGACACCGGCTCGTTCCGCGGCGTACTTCAGTGCGTCCGCGGCCATGTAGGTGTGCGCGATGCCCGTGGGGCATGCGGTGATCGCCAGGATGCGGGGCCGGGTCTCGGCGGCCGGGGCGGCCGGGGCGGCCGGGGGAGCGGCCTCTTTCTTCTTGGCCTCGGGATCGACGGCCTCGGTGACGAGTTCGATGACGCGTTCGTCGCTCTCGGCCTCGCGGAGGGCCGCCACGAAGTCGGGACGGACCAGCGAGCGCGCCAGGGAGCTCAGCAGCTTCATGTGCGCGGCCGCACCGCCCTCGGGGGCGGCGATCAGGAAGACGAGGTCGGCCGGGCCGTCGGGGGCCCCGAAGTCGACCTTGCGGGACAGGCGCGCCATGGCGAGGCTCGCCGTCGTCACCGATGCGGTGCGCGCGTGCGGGATCGCGATGCCGCCGGGCAGGCCGGTGGCCGACTTGGCTTCCCGCTCGAGTGCCGCGCGGGCCAGATCGGCGGGGTCGGTGGTCCGTCCGGCAGCAGCCAGGGCGTCGGCGAGGGTGGTGATGACGGCGGCGGGGTCTGCACCGGCGTCGACGTCGAGACTCACCGTCTGGGCGGTGATGATCTGCTCGGTCATGGGATGTCCTTCGGAGTGGAGAGGTCGGTGAGCGGGTCGGGGTTCGGTCAGTTCATGGGGGCGGCCCCGGACAGCTCCGTGACCGAGACCCCGGACAGGTCGAGGTGGTCGGGGGTGGGTGAGGCGGTGCCGGCCAGGGCGGCGGCCGCCGAACCGTAGGCGACGGCGGATCGCAGACATTCGGGCGCCGAGGCGCCGCGCGTCTGGGCGATGAGGAAGCCGGCGAGGGAGGAGTCACCCGCGCCGACGGTGCTGCGCGGCACGATGGGCGGCGGGGTCGCGCACCAGGTGCCCGCCGGGGTGACCAGCACGGCGCCCCGCGCCCCGAGAGTGGCCAGGACGCTGCCGCCGATCTGCTCGACGAGAACTCTCGATGCGGTCACGACCGGACGGAGATCGTTGTGGGACAGCGATTCCCGGAGCTCGTCCGCATCCGCGCCGGTGAGTTCGGCGAGCTCGTCCTCGTTGGGCTTGATGAGGTCGACACGTCCGGCGGCGGCTGCACGCAGCGGTGCGCCCGAGGTGTCCACCGCCACGCGGCAGCCGGCGGTGACCAGGGCGTCGGCGACGGTCCGATACCAGTCGTCGGGTACACCAGGCGGCAACGATCCGCACAGGGTGACCCAGTCCGCTCCGTTCGCGTGGGAACGGATCAGCGTGCCCAGCGCCTCGAGTTGGGCCGGCGCCAGGGTGACGCCGGGTGCATTGATCTTGGTGGTGGTGCCGTCGGACTCGGCGATGGTGACGTTGGAGCGGACCTCGCCGTCGACGGGGACCGCGTCGTAGGGGAGTCCGAGGTCGTCGAGGGCCGCGAGCAGCGGATCACCCGCACGCGCCGGTAGCAGGGCGCGGGTGACGAGTCCGGCGGCGGCGACGGTCCGGGCGACGTTGACGCCCTTTCCGCCCGGTTGCGCCCGGACGACGCCGGCGCGCTGGACCTCGCCGCGCCGTAGCGGGGTGGCGAGTTCGAGGGTGCGGTCGACACTGGGGTTGGCCGTGACGGTGAGGATCACGCGATCACGACCTCGACGCCGCGGGCCGACAGTGCGGCCGAGAACCTCGGATCGATCCCGGAGTCGGTGATCAGGACGTCGATGTCGTCGACGCCGGCGAATCCGGACAACTCCTCGCGCTCCATCTTCGAGCTGTCGGCAAGGACGACGACACGTCGGGCCGCGGCGACCATCGCCGCCTTCACCGCCGCCTCGTCGGGGTCCGGGGTGGACAGGCCGTGTGACTCGCTCAGGCCGTTGGTGCCGATGAACGCGGTGGTCACGCGCAGCCGGCCCAGTGCGGCGACGGTTTCGGAGCCGACGGTGGCCTGGGTGAGGCCGCGGACACGGCCACCGAGCGAATGCAGACCGTCGGCGCGACGTCCGGCGAGCAGCCCGGCGATCGGCAGGCTGTTGGTGATGAGTGTGAGGTCGCGGTCCCGCGGCATGGCCTCGGCGGCCCGGAAGGTGGTGGTCCCGGCGTCGAAGAGCACCGATCCGCCGTCGGGCGGGAAGAAGCGGAGGGCGGCGCGGCCGATGGCGGCCTTCTCCTCGGTCTGTTCGGTCTCGCGTTCGTCGATGCCGAGTTCGCCGATCACGCGCGTGATCTCGGGCCGGACGGCACCGCCGTGGACGCGCTGCAGATGGCCGGCCCGCTCGAGGGCGGCCAGGTCACGCCGCACCGTCTCGCTGGTCACGTCGAACTTCGTGGCGAGCTCGGCGACCGAGGCGCGCCCTGCGACGCGCACCTCCTCGGCGATGGCCTGCTGTCTCTCCTCGGCGTACACACCGGCTCCGTTCTGATCGTTCCCGCGAGTCTGGCCGCTCCCGTGAATGTGGGAACATGTGACTTTGCGTGTTGTAGTAACTGTGTTTACGCCTGTTTGTGTTGACAAGTCAAGAAGAATTTGTAACCGTGGTCACATGACGGAGATTTTGACGGGGACGCCGGTTGTCGGTGGAGTGGCTCACGGGCCCGCGCTCTGGCCGGGACGCCGCCCCGACCATTCCGCGGAGGCACTCGGCGCCGGGGTCGAGATCGCGGAGGGCCGGCGCGCCGAGGAGAGCGCGCGGTTCACCGAGGCTGCGGCCACCGTCGCCGCGCGGCTGCGCGAGCGTGCGTCACAGAACACCGGCGTCGCCGCCGAGGTGCTCGCCGCCACGGCCGGGCTCGCGGAGGACCGCGGCTGGATCGGCGCGGCATCGGCACTGATCGCGAAGGGCGCCTCGGCGCCGTCCGCGGCCGTCGCCGCCACCGAACAGTTCGCCGCGGTGTTCACCAAGCTCGGCGGGCTGATGGCCGAACGTGTCACCGACCTCAACGATGTTCGCGACCGCGTCGTCGCCGAACTGCTGGGCCTTCCCGAACCCGGTGTACCCACGCCTGAGGTGCCCTCGATCCTCCTGGCCGACGATCTCGCCCCCGCCGACACCGCGGGCCTCGATCCCGCCGCCACGATCGCGCTCGTGACACGACTCGGCGGACCCACCAGCCATACCGCGATCATCGCCCGTCAACTCGGCATCCCGTGTGTCGTGGCGGTCGGCGGACTCGGCGAGATCGAATCCGGCACCGCGATTCTCGTCGACGGCACCACCGGCGAGATCGTCGTCGACCCCGACGACGCCGTCGCGTCCGCCCGGGTCGAGGAGTACCGGCACCACGCCGCGCGCGTCGCCGGTTGGTCGGGTCCCGGCCGGACCGCCGACGGCGTCGAGGTGGCGATCCTGGCCAATGTCGCCGACGGCGCGTCGGCCCGCGCTGCCACCGGCCAGCCGGTCGAAGGGGTCGGACTGTTCCGTACCGAGTTGGCGTTCCTCGAGCGCGCCGACGAACCGTCGGTGGAGGAGCAGGCCGCGATCTACCGCGAGGTGCTGGACGCGTTCGCAGGCGGGAAGGTCGTCGTGCGGACCCTAGACGCCGGATCGGACAAACCGCTTCGGTTCGTCTCCCACCCCGACGAGGCCAACCCGGCACTCGGTGTCCGCGGCGATCGGATCGCCCTGGCGCACCCCGAGATCCGCGCCCATCAGCTCGACGCGATCGCCCGCGCCGCAGAGGAATCGGGAGCCCGGCCATGGGTCATGGCGCCGATGATCGCCTCACCCGCCGAGGCCGCGGCGTTCGCCGCACAGGTGCGCGAACGCGGTCTCGTCGCCGGGGTGATGGTCGAGGTCCCGGCCGCGGCGATCCTCGCGCCGGCGATCCTCGCCGAGGTCGACTTCGTCTCGATCGGCACCAACGACCTCACGCAGTACACGATGGCCGCCGACCGGATGTCGGCCGACCTCGCGGCGCTGACCGATCCGTGGCAACCCGCTGTGCTGCACCTGATCTCGATGGTCGCGCAGGCCGGACGCGATCAGGGGAAGCCGGTGGGTGTCTGTGGTGAGGCGGCCGCGGACCCGTACCTCGCCTGCGTACTCGTCGGCCTGGGGGTGACGTCCTTGTCGAGTGCTCCGGTGGCGGCCCCCGCGGTGGGCGCCCAGCTCGGCGCGGTCACCCTCGAGACATGCAAGAAAGCGGCGGCAGCGGCGCTGGCCGCCACCGATCCGGCTGCGGCCCGCGCGGCTGCCGCCGCGATCCTGGACAGTGACGAGGTCAGACTCGCCGCATCACGGTGACGACCTTGCCGAGGATGACGGCCTCGTCGCCCGGGATCGGGTCGAACAACTCGTTGTGCGGCATCAGCCAGACGTGTCCCTGCCGGCGTTTGAACGTCTTGACCGTGGCCTCGCCGTCGATCATCGCGGCCACGATGTCGCCGTTGTCGGCCACGTTCTGCTGACGGACCACGACCCAGTCACCGTCACAGATCGCGGCGTCGATCATCGATTCGCCGACGACCTTCAACAGGAACAGTGACCCCTCGCCGACGAGTTCGCGGGGAAGCGGGAACACGTCCTCGACGGCCTCCTCGGCGAGGATGGGACCGCCGGCGGCGATCCGGCCGAGGACGGGCACGAAGGTGGGCTCGGGCAGCGCGCCGCCGGCGGGCGAGGTGGGCGGCGGTGGATCGCTCGGTGCGATGTTGACCGCACGCGGCCGGTTGGCGTCGCGCTTGAGGAGCCCCTTGCGTTCCAGCGTCCGCAGCTGATGGGCGACCGACGACGTGGACGTGAGACCCACCTCGTCACCGATCTCCCGGATGCTCGGGGGGTAGCCGCGTTCGCGCACGGATTTGCGGATCACCTCGAGAACTCCGCGCTGGCGGGGCGTCAGCGAGGCCTCTGCCGCCGCCACATCCGCCGGGGTGACGGGCTCGTCGGCGCCCCGCGCTCCGGTGCGCTTACCGCCGTCATCGCTCATGATCGGGTTTCCTCTCGATTCCGAACGTGCTGGTAGACCGCTTGTCTGTCCACGACCCTAGCCGAGAATGCCGACCGCATCAAACATTTGTTCGACGTGTCGCGAGACAATTGTCGGAGCGCCGTGCTACAAATCGAACATCAGTTCATCGAACAGATGATCGACATTCGAACGGTTCGAACGCGACGACGCCGTCGCAGTACGAACCCCGTTCGACCGGAAACACGGAGGGCACCATGCGCACCGCCACTCTCATCGACCCCGTCCGCCACACCGACACCGTCCGCGGTGACGTCCTGGATCGTCCCCGCGCGCCCCGACGCACCGACGGTCGCCGGCCCGTCGACAACCGTCCGGTGCCGGAGTCGGCGATCCGGGTCCGCCGCGTCAACTCCACCCAGTGCGCCGCACCGGTCGGTACCCGTGGGCGCGGACCGGTGGTCCCGGCCGCGCGTCCCGCCGCTCCGGCTCCCGCGGCTGTCATCCGCCGCCGTCGTCGTACCGCCACGGCGGTCCTCGCCGGCGTCGGGCTCGCCCTGGCCGTGTGGGTCATCGCGATCGTCGGGCAGAACTACGCCGCATCGGTCACGCCCGCCTCGGTCGGCACCGAGGTCGTGCACGTGCGGTCCGGCGACTCGTTGAGCACCATCGCGTCGCGGATCGCCCCCGAGATGCCGCGTGAAGCGGTGGTCGACGAGATCATCCAGATGAACGACCTGGCGTCCAGCGGGCTGCGCGTCGGTCAGCCGCTCCTCACCCCCCGGTACCACTGACCCCGGGCGGTATCCTCGATGTCACAGGGACCGGCCGAGTACCGGCCTGGCGTGCGGCGCGGCTGCACCACAGTGTCCCGTGACGTGCGTGAGGATACGATGCGCTGCCCCTTCTGCAAGAACGACGACACCAAGGTCATCGACTCGCGTGTCGCTGATGAGGGGCAGGCCATCCGGCGTCGCCGCTCCTGCGTGGAGTGTGGGCGACGCTTCTCGACCGTGGAGAGCGCCGTGCTCGCAGTGGTCAAACGCAACGGCGTCACCGAGCCGTTCAGTCGCGAGAAGGTGATGAGGGGTGTCCGGCGCGCATGCCAGGGACGCCACGTCGCCGAAGACGCCCTCGCCCAGTTGGCACAGCAGGTGGAGGACACCGTGCGGGCCAGCGGGTCGGCCGAGATCCCCAGCAACGAGGTCGGCCTCGCGATCCTGAAGCCCCTGCGCGACCTCGACGAGGTGGCCTACCTCCGTTTTGCGTCGGTGTACCGCTCGTTCGACTCCGTCGAGGACTTCCAGCGGGAGATCGACGATCTGCGCGCCGCCTCAGCCGAGTCGATCAAGAGTTCGTAGGACCCGCTTCTCCGACACCGGGAACGCGGTGCCGAGTCGTTCGGCGAACAACCCCACCCGTAACTCCTCGACGAGCCATTGCGCCTCGTCGTTGACGTGGGCTCGCCGATGTTCGGGTACCTGCGTCAGGCGCTGCGCCCACCGTTCGGTCACCCGGTCCACGACGGACACCCCGGCCTGATCCCGCGCGGCGGACGCCGGGAGAGCCGCCAGCCGTGCCTCCGCGGCCGCGAGATATCGCGGCACGTTCTCCAGATGGCGACGTGCGGTGGCGGCCACGAATCCGTCGAAGACGAGATTGTCGAGTTGTTCGGCGACGTCGTCGGCGGCCAGTGAACCCGCATGGCGGTCGATCGCGGCACGTACCGGTGCCACCCAACCGAGCGCTTCCACCGCGAGTGAGAAGTACTCCGGCGCCGATTCGGTGATGCGGGGACGGATCTTCTCGGTGAGGGCGCTGAACGCCTCGGGAGAACGCACCGCGGACAGCGTCCCGGCGCCGAGGCCGGCAACCACGTCGCGGATCGCGCGGCGCGTGCAATCTGCCAGCAGGACATCGAGATCGGCATACGGGCTCTGGCTCAGTGCGAGTCGTTCCGTGGCCCCGAGCGAACCGGCCACTCGCCGGTGCAGCGGCGGTATCGCCAGGTCGAGGAGCGCGACGATTCCCCTCTCCGCGAGGCGATCACGGGCCTGCTCCGACGCCGCGTCGATGACGACGACCCCACGGCTGCGTCCGGCGTCGTCGGTGATCGCGTCGATGGTCGGATAGCGCGTGAGGCGCTGACCGGCGATGTCGACGGTCCGCTGTTCGGCGAGTGTGCCGATGCCGTCGTCGGTCCAGGTCCGGTACAGCGTGCGCTTCACCGTCTTCGACACCGCGGGCGTGGTCGCACGCTGGAGTTCGGCGATCGAGTCGGCGCGTGCGGTGATCCGGCCGGCGTCGTCGGTGACCGCGTAATGCATTCGCAGATGAGCGGGAATCCGTTCGAGGTCGAAATCGGCCGCGGTGACCGTCAACCCGGTGATCGTGGACAGTTCACGGGCGAGCCCGACCGCGAGTGGTTCGCTGCGCGGGGTGAGCCGGCCCAGTGCCAGATCGGCGAACCGCTGTGCGGGGGACATCGACTTGCGCAACTGCTTCGGCAACGACTTCACCAGTGCGGTGGCCAGTTCCGACCGCATGCCGGGAACCGACCAGTCGAAACCCGCCGAGCGGACATGGGGGAGCAGTGCCCGCGGGATGATCACCGTGACGCCGTCGTCCGGCGCGCCGGGCTCGAAACGGTAGCGGAGTTCGAGCCGGGTGTCGCCCTGCTGCCACGCACCCGGGTAGTCGGTGGGCGCGGCCTCGGTGGCGGTGACGTCCTCGGGTTTCAGGTCCAGCAGGTCGGGATCGGTGCGTCGGGTCTTCTTCCACCACGTGTCGAAATGGCGCGCGGAGGTGACCTCTGAGCCGACCCGCTTGTCGTAGAACTCGAACAGCTGGTCCTCGGTGATCACCAGTCCGCGCGTGCGCATTCGGTTCTCGACGTCGGAAGCGGCGTCGAGCAGGGCCCGGTTGCGTTCGAAGAACGGATGCTGGGTTCGCCAGTCACCTTCGACGAGGGCGTGGCGGATGAACAGTTCCCGCGAGACCACGGGGTCGATGGGGCCGTAGTCGACGCGACGCTGGGCGACGAGGGTGACCCCGTAGAGGGTGACCCGTTCATAGGCCATTGCCGCGCCGCGCTTGGCCGACCAGTGCGGTTCGCTGTGCGTGCGTTTGACCAGATCGCCGGCCAGTTTCTCCGCCCACAGCGGATCGATGCCGGCGACGGTGTGCGCGAACAGTCGCGAGGTCTCCAGGACCTCGGCGGCCATGATGAACGGCGGCGGCTTCTTGGCGAGCGGCGACGCCGGGAAGATCATCAGCGTGGTGTTGCGCGCGCCGGTGAACTCGCGGCCCTCGGTGTTGCGTGCCGCGATGTTGGACAGCAGACCCGAGAGGATGGCTCTGTGAACGGCGTCGGCGTCGACCTCGGGCAGTTCGGAACCGATGGGACTGACCGGCCAGTCGAGGTCCTTGACGATCTCGGTGAGCTGGCGGTGCAGATCGCGCCACTCCCGAATGCGAAGGAAATGCAGGAACTCGCGCTCGCACATCCGGCGGAATCGGCTGCTGGACAATTCTTTGCGCTGCTCGTCGAGATAGCGCCACAGCTCGACGTAGGACAGGAAGTCCGACTGCGGCACGACGAAGCGACGGTGTGAGGTGTCGGCGGCCTCGCGGTGTTCGGCGGGCCGTTCGCGCGGATCGGGCAACGACATCGCGGAGGCGATGACCAGAAGATGGTCGAGGCAGCCGAGCTCACGGCCGGCGATCAGCATCCGGGCGATCCGCGGGTCGACCGGGATGCGCGACATCGAGCGGCCGACCGGGGTCAGGCGTGGTGGGCCGCTGTCGCGGTTCACGGTGATCGCACCGAGTTCGGTCAGCACACCCATGCCGTCGCGGATGGCGCGCTCGTCGGGTGGCTGGACGAACGGGAAGTCGGCGATCTCGCCGAGTTTCAGCGAGGTCATCTGGAGGATGACCGCGGCGAGGTTGGTGCGCAGGATCTCCGGGTCGGTGAACGCCGGCCGCGAGTCGAAGTCGTTCTCGCTGTAGAGCCGGATGCACACACCGGGTGCGACGCGACCGCATCGGCCGGCGCGCTGCCGGGCGCTGGCCTGCGAGACCGGTTCGATGGGAAGACGGTTGACCTTGGTGCGGGTCGAGTACCGGCTGATGCGGGCGGTGCCGGTGTCAATGACGTAGCGGATACCGGGCACGGTGACCGACGTCTCGGCGACGTTGGTGGCCAGCACGATCCGGCGACCGTTCGACGGTGCGAAGACCTTCTGCTGGTCGGCGATCGACAGCCGGGCGTACAGCGGGACGATCTCCGTGCCGCCGCTCTTTCCGTTGCCGGTCCGGCGCCCCAATGCATCTGCGGTCTCACGGATGTCGCGCTCGGTGGGGAGGAAGATCAGGATGTCGCCGCGGCCGCCGGCCCACAACTCGTCGATCGCGGCGTCGATGCCCTGGATCTGATCGAGGTCGGCGTGCTCGCCGCCACCGGCGTCGTCACCGCTGTCCGGACGCTCCTGCAGACTCAACGGCCGGTAACGGATCTCGACCGGGTAGGTGCGCCCGGACACCTCGATGACCGGCACCGAGGCGTCGGGCGTGCTGAAATGCCGTGCGAAACGGGCGGGCTCGATCGTCGCGGAGGTGATGATCACCTTCAGATCCGGGCGTTGCGGTAGAAGTCGACGCAGATAGCCGAGGATGAAGTCGATGTTGAGGCTGCGTTCGTGGGCCTCGTCGATGATGAGGGTGTCGTAGCGGCGCAGCATCGGATCGGTGGCGATCTCGCGGAGCAGGATGCCGTCGGTCATCACCCGGATGAGCGTGTCGGCGCCGGAACGATCGGTGAACCGGACCGAGTAGCCGACCGCGTCACCGAGTTCGGTGTCGGTCTCGTCGGCGATGCGCTTGGCCACCGAGCTCGCCGCGATTCGACGAGGCTGGGTGTGCCCGATCGTGCCGCGGATGCCGCGGCCGAGTTCGAGGCAGATCTTCGGCAGCTGTGTGGTCTTGCCGGAACCGGTCTCACCGGCGACCACCACGACCTGGTGATCCCGGATGGCGTCGGCGATCTCCTCACGAGCTGCCGACACGGGGAGTTCGTCCGGGAAGCGCAGCACCGGCACGCCTGCCCGGCGGCGTTCGAGGCGGTCGCGCGCCTTGGTCACGTCGGCGACGAGCTGGTCCCACTTGCGTGGTTCCGGGGTGCGCCCGAGCTTGTCGACCCGGCGGCGGAGACGGTGGGCGTCGAGAATCCCCACCTCGTCGAGTGAGCGCAACAGTTGGGATCGGGAGACGCCGGGCTCAGGATCTCGCGGGGCTGGATCTGGGGACTCGACCGACATGATGCCTCCAGGATATGGGGCGATGACGAAGGTGCTCACCTCGCCCGGCATCATGGTGGCCATGGCTGAGAATTCTGGTGCGCTGTGGCATGGTTTCGCCGACATGGGTGCGGTGACCGCGAGCGGTCCGTTCGTCGTGACCAGGGGTGAGGGAACCCGGATCTGGGACCGCGACGGCAAGTCCTATCTCGACGCGACCGCCGGCCTCTGGTTCACCAACGTCGGCCACGGCCGCACCGAGATCGCGGACGCGGTGTCGCGTCAGCTCGGCACCATCGCGCACTACTCCAACTTCGGGGACATCGCGAGCGACGTCACACTGCAGCTCGCCGACGAGCTGGCGGCGATCGCACCGGTGCCCGGATCGAAGATCTTCTTCACCTCCGGCGGCAGCGACTCGATCGACACCGCGGTGAAGCTCGCCCGCCGCTACTGGGTGGAGCAGGGCAAGCCCGGCAAGCGCGTCGTCGTCAGCCGCACCAAGGCCTATCACGGCATGCACGCGGCGGGTACGTCGCTGGCGGGCATCCCGCTCAACCACGACGGCTACGGCGAGCTCATGCACGACGTGCAGAACGTCGACTGGGACGACGCGAAGAGCCTCCTCGGGCTCATCGAGCGGGTCGGCGCGGACAACATCGCCGCGTTCTTCTGCGAGCCGATCATCGGTGCCGGTGGCATCTACCTGCCGCCGGCGGGCTACCTGGAAGAGGTCCGCGCGATCTGCCGCGACCACGACATCCTGTTCGTCGTCGACGAGGTCGTCACCGGCTTCGGTCGCATCGGCGGCGACTCGTGGTTCGCGTCGGCCCGCTTCGACCTGCAGCCGGACATGATCACCACCGCCAAGGGCCTGACCTCCGGATATGTCCCGATGGGTGCTGTCTTCATCGCCCCGCGCGTGGCCGAGCCGTTCTTCGCCGGCGGCGTCTGGTGGCGTCACGGCTACACCTACGGCGGGCACGCCGCGGCCGCCGCCGCCGCGCTTGCCAACCTCGAGATCATCCGGCGCGAGAACCTGCTCGCGGAGGCCACGCGACTCGAGGGCGACCTCGCGGCGGCGCTGTCGCCGCTGGCCGAACTCGACTCGGTCGCCGAGGTGCGCACCGGGCTCGGTGCGGTCACCGCGGTGCAGCTCGCCGACCCGGCGTCCGCACCCGCGACGGTGCTGAAGCTGCGTGAGCACGGTGTCAGCACACGTGCCGCCGGTCAGGGTGCGCTGCAGGTCTCGCCGGCCTTCGTCATGACGACCGAGGAGGTCGGCGAACTCGCCGACCGCATGCGGGCCGCGCTGAGCTGAACGACATCGCTCCCTGATCCGAAAGAGCGCGACGCTCCCAGGTCCGCTGGTTGATCCGAAAGAGCGCGACGCACCCAGCTCCGCTGGTTGATCCGAAAGAGCGCGACGCACCCAGCTCCGCTGCCTGAGCAGCCTATGAGGGTTTGTGTCAATGGGTCCTGTGGTGGGGTGTGGGCGTGTGGGTATTGCCGGGCGGCCTGGACGCTGTCCGGGATAGGTGCTGGTGATCGGTTGGGCGGCCGGGGTCGTTGCCTGGCGCGGGCTCTACCTAGCGGTCAAACGGGTTGGTACCCAACAGCCTTCATCCGAGCTCGGGTCGCGCCGGGTGGGACTGCTCAGGCTCAGGCGCGGGTTGTGCCCTAGGTGCGGCGAGCTTGTCCCGGTCGGTGGGGTTTTCGGTTCAGGCGGCGTTCACCTCCGCGGTCTGGGGTGCGCCGGCCAGGGTTGGGTCCCAGGGAGTGGCGGTGGTGATCACCACGTGCAGCTGGCGTAGCAAGGCAGCGGCGATGGCCACATAGGCCTGGTTGGGTTGCAGTCGGTTGTGGGTGCGGGTGGTCAGGTGTTGGTAGCGGGCGGCGTAGACCGGGTTGTGCCGCAACGCGCCGAACGCCGCACGCCAGGCGGCGGTCCGTAGGCGGGGCCGCCCGCGTCCGCTGATGGTGGTTTTGCCCTGGTAGCTGCCCGAGGAGTTCTCCCGCGGGCATAGGCCGGCGTGTTTGACCACTGCCCGTGCGGAATTAAAGCGGGACAGGTCACCGGTTTCGGCGAGGATCGCCGCGACCGAGACCGCGGTGACGCCGGGAATGCTGCTGGCCAACTCGTTCAGGTGCAGGTCGTTAAGGACGGCGAGCATCCGGTGTTCGACCTCGCGGCACTCGACGGTGGCGTGGTGAAAGTCGTTGAGAGCGTAGTGGGCACGTTCCAACGCTCCGGTCCGCTCGGGCGGCATGGTGGTCGCGAAAGCGGCGGTGATGATCGCGGTCAGGATCGGTCCGTGGATGCGGCGCACACCCCAGCGGGCAAGTTCACGGCGCAGCTTCGCCCGGAGCCGGGTATCGGCACGGGCAGGGGTTCTCAAGGCGGTGATAGTGCGCGGATCGCAGCCGATGATGGCCATGGTGGCCAGCCAGGTGGCCGAGTCCAATGGTTGGGCGGCGCACTCGAGCACCTGTGGCCAGGCACTGTCGAGCAGGTCACGCACTTGTTGGCGGGCCGCGGCTCGGCGGGTGAGTTGCTCGGCCCGTCGCACGCCGAGGTGGCGCAGCCGTGCCCAGTGCTGATCGGCGTGTTCGGGCAGGTAGATGTGGAGTTGGGTGGTCAGGCGAGCGATCAGCAGGGCGTCTTTGTCGTCGGATTTGTCGCGGGTGAAGTCTTCGGTTTCCCGAGCGCGGGCCACGACCATCGGTTGCACGCACACCATCTGCGCTCCGGCTGCGGCGGCCAAGTCGGCCACCACTTTCCAGCGGTGCCCGGTCGGTTCACAGGCGATCACGATGCCGGCGAATCCGGCCACCTCGGCCTGGGTGCGGGCCCAGGCGATCGCCGGCCCCAACTTCCACGGGGTGCAGGTAAACGTTTTGCGGGCCAGGATGCGGGAGTCGTGATCGGCGACCACGATCACCTGCTTCTTGGCTGCCAGGTCGATCGCCACCACCGCGTGATCGCGGCCCACGATTTCTCGGAACCGGGTCAACCGGTCGTTTCGGCGTTTCGCTCCTCGGCTCAACGGACTAGCCTCGAACATCGACATCCTCCTTTTGTGGTTGGGACACCAAGCCCTTATGACCACAACAGGAGGATGTCCCTCATTTCACCACCTTGGAGCTATTACTAGGTGCGAGGAGCGCAAGCGACGAGCCTCGAAGGCCGGGTGAGACACCGTCGCCCACCCAACCACCGGTCGACGGCAACCCGACCGACAGACGTCGATCGACGTCTGCCGGTCGAGTTGAGGTTCGGCAGTGGGGCTCCGGACGCTCCTGAAGGGCGGGTTGAGGTCGCGCGCGACCTCGTTTCCGGATGTGGTTGCGCGGCGAGGCGAACTCGCCGGCCCTTCGTGGCTCGTCGCTTGCGCTCCTCGCGCCTCAGGGAGCGAGAGTCGTGGCTCGTCGCTTGCGCTCCTCGCGCCTCAGGGAGCGAGAGTCGTGGCTCGTCGCTTGCGCTCCTCGCGCCTCAGGGAGCGAGAGTCGTGTCACAGCTCAACGCAGCACCAGCCCCACTCCTCGAGGAGGCCCGAGCTTGCTGAGGGCGTCCCGAAGGGCCGTTCGCTCGCACCTCGGGCACCAGCCCACACAACAAGGCCCGGTCGCCGAATCGGCAACCGGGCCTTGTGGTTTCTTGTGACGCGCTATCAGGCGTTCGCGAGCACCTCGGTGGTGGCGATGGCCTGGGCCACGCCGGTCACGATCGAGGCGACCTTGAGGGCCTCGAGGATGGCCTCACGGTCGACGCCGGCCTCACGCAGGGTGTTCTCGTGGGCGGCGACGCAGTGGCCGCAGCCGTTGATCGAGGACACGGCGAACGACCACAGCTCGAAAGCGGCCTTGTCGACGCCCGGGTTGCCGATGATGTTCATCCGCAGGCCGGGACGCAGATCGTCGTACTTGCCGTCGAGGAAGCCCCGACCGCGGTAGAACACGTTGTTCATGCCCATGATCGACGCGGCGCCCAGCGCGGCGTTGTATGCCTCGGCCGACAGGATGTCAGCGGCCTCGTCGGCGATCTCGGTGAGCACCTTGGCATTCTGGGTGGCGGCAGCGGTCGACAGCAGGGTGCCCCACAGCTGCTCCTCGTTCAGCGCGGTGGTCCGGCTGATCGAGCCGAGGTTGAGCTTGAGGTCCTTCGCGTACTCCGGAAGGGCTTCCTTGAGATTGTCGATACTCATCCGGTCTCCTCCTAGACGCCCGAGGACATGAGCTCGCCGGCGTTGATCGTCGGGTCGCCCTTCTTCCAGTTGCAGGCGCACAGCTCGTCGGACTGCAGGGCGTCGAGGACGCGCAGGACCTCGTCGACGTTGCGGCCCACCGAGCCGGCGGTGACCGACACGAACTGGATCTCGTTGTTCGGGTCGATGATGAAAGTGGCGCGGTCGGCGACGCCGTCGGCGTTGAGAACGCCTGCAGCGGTAGCCAGTTCGCGCTTCAGGTCGCTCAGCATCGGGAAGGGGAGGGTCTTCAGGTCCTCGTGCTGTGCACGCCACTGGAAGTGGACGAACTCGTTGTCGACCGAGGCGCCGAGCACCTGGGTGTCACGATCGGCGAACTCGTCGTTCAGCTTGCCGAATGCGGCGATCTCCGTCGGGCACACGAAGGTGAAGTCCTTCGGCCAGAAGAAGACGACGCGCCACTGGCCGGGGTGGTCGTCGGAGGTGACGGTGGTGAAGTAGTCATCGGGCTGCTGGGCGTTGACCTTGCTGAGGTCGCCGCCGATCACGGCGGTCAGGTTGTAGGCGGGGAACTGGTCACCGATGGTGAGCAGGGCCATATATCGCTCCTTCAGCTGGGGTGGTGTACCGAACTTGCGCGCGAAGAACTTTCGCAACGTACGAGTACCATCGTGCCGGAAATCCGGCAAAAGTGAAACGTGATTAGTAGCACTACACTGATAACCATGCCCGATAAAACTTATCAGCCGACCATAGCCGGTTTGCGTGCCTTCGTCGCGCTTGCGCAGCGCAGGCACTTCGGTTCCGCAGCAACGGATCTAGGTGTCAGCCAACCTTCGCTTTCGCAGGCACTGTCGGCGCTCGAGGCTGGTCTCGGCGTGACGCTCGTGGAACGCACGACGCGCCGGGTCCTGTTGACCCCGGACGGCGAGGAGCTGCTGCCGCGGGCGATCGCGGCAGTGGACGCGGTCGACGAGTTCACCGCGGCCGCTGCCGGTGCCGGACGGCCGCTGCACGGGGCGATCCGGCTCGGCGTGATCCCGACCGTCGCACCCTATGTGCTGCCCGCCGTACTGCGCGGTCTCGCCGAGCGGCTTCCGGACCTCCGCCCCCGCGTCGTGGAGGAACAGACCGCGCGGCTCGTCGAACAGTTGCGGGGCGGCACGCTCGACGTCGCGCTGCTCGCACTGCCGCTCGACGTACCGGGGATCGTCGAAGTCCCGCTCTACCGTGAGGATTTCGTCCTCGCCCTGCCGGCCGGGCACGCTCTCGCCGGAAAGCGCCGGGTGAACCCGAACGCACTGGCCGACCTGCCGCTGCTGCTTCTCGACGAGGGGCACTGTCTGCGGGATCAGGCGCTCGAGGTGTGTGCGCTCGCAGGCGTTCGGCCCGACCTCGGGCAGACCCGCGCGGCGTCGCTGACGACCGCCGTGCACTGTGTCGTCGGCGGACTCGGCGTGACCCTCATCCCGCAGACCGCGGTCGCCTCGGAGACCGCGTCGGGGGACCTGGCGATCGCCACGTTCGCCTCGCCGCGGCCGGGCCGTCAGATCGGGGTCGTGTTCCGGCGTTCCGCACGCCACGACGAGGCGTACCGGCAACTCGCGGCGATCATCGGTGAGCTCGTCGCCGAGACGGGCGCCGTCGCGCCAGTGTAGGGCTCAGACCTCAGCGGCCTGTGCGGCGAGCGCCTCCCACTCGTCGACCAGGCTGGAGTCGACCTCGCGGACCATGGTGCCGAGATCGGCGACGATCTGCTCGATCTCCGGTGTCACGGCGCTCGTCGGGACCCCCTGGCGCAGAACCCGGTAGCAGTCGGACAGGTAGCGCAGCACCACGCCCTCGCTGCGGGCGAGGCCGTAGGCGGAGATCAGCTCGGTGAAGGTCATCGCCTTCTCCAGCATCTCCCGGAGCACCGACTTCGGGTTGGGTGGGAACGACGCCACCCAGGGGTGTCCGCGCCGGTAGATCTCGAAGGCGCCGAAGATCTCCTCGAAAAGCGGTTGCGGCCAAGTGATGTCCTCCAGTTTGGCCATCCGTTCCTCGTATTCGATCCCGTCGGCCTTCATCTCGGCGATCGCCGCATCCCGCGCGACCTTGCGCTGGGCAAGCAGCAGCGGCCGCGGGTTCTCCAGCGTCGACTCGAGAATCGAGACGACATCCAGGGCGTACGTGGAGGATTCGGGGTCGAGGATCTCGAAGGTGGCCATCGCGAACGCCGACAGCGGGTTGGTCAGGGCGAAGTTCTCCGGCATGTCCACGCTGAGCGCGATGTGACGACCGGTCTCGTCGGGTTCCTCGAGCTGCACGACGATCCCGGCGTCGCGCAGACCGCGGTACAGCTCGATCGTGTGCTTGATGTGGCGCAGCTGACGGTCGCGCGGTTCGTGGTTGTCCTCGAGCAGGTGCCGCACGGCGACGAAGCAGTCGCCGGGACGGCCGAGGACCTCGAGCAGCATGGCGGTGGTCATCTGGAAGTGTGACCGCAACGGCTCGTCGGGTGCGTCGATCAGCTGGGTGAAGGTCTTCTCGCCCCACGACACGAAACCCTCGGGAGGCTTGCGGCGCACCAGTTTCCGCAGCTTCTTGGGATCGTCACCGGCCTTCGCGACCGCGCGGGCGTTCTCCACGTCGTGCTCGGGCGCCTGGGCGACCACGTAGCCGACGGTGTCGAAGCCGGCCCGACCGGCGCGGCCCGCGATCTGGTGGAACTCACGCGCCCGGAGGCGTCGGACCCGGCGGCCGTCGTATTTGCTCAGTCCGGCGAACAGCACCGTCCGGATCGGCACGTTGATGCCGACGCCGAGAGTGTCGGTGCCGGCGATGACCTTCAGCAGCCCTTGTTGCGCAAGACGTTCCACGAGGCGCCGGTAGCGGGGAGCATCCCGGCGTGGTGGACGCCGATACCCGAGCGCAGCAGCTTCGACAGGGTGTTGCCGAAGCCGGTGGAGAAGCGGAAGTCGCCGATCGCCTCGGCGATCGCGGCCTTCTGGTCCTTGTCGCAGATCTTCACGCTCAGCAGTGCCTGGGCGCGTTCGACCGCGGCCGCCTGGGTGAAGTGCACCACGTAGATCGGTGCGCGCCCGCGGTCGACGAGATCGGCGATCGTCTCGTGGATCGGGGTCATCGCATAGCCGTGTTCCAGGGGCACGGGACGCTGGGCGCCGGTGACCTCGACCGTGTCCCGGCCGGTACGCCGGGTGAGGTCGTCGACGAAGAACGAGACGTCGCCGAGAGTCGCCGACATGAGCAGGAACTGGGTGGAGGGCAGCTCGATGAGCGGAACCTGCCAGGCCCAGCCGCGGTCGGGTTCGCCGTAGTAGTGGAACTCGTCGGCGACGAGCGTGCCGATGTCGCTGTCGCCACCGGCCGCGAGGGCGAGGTTGGCGACGATCTCGGCGGTCGCGCAGATGATCGGCGCGTCCGGGTTGACCGCGGCGTCACCCGTCAGCAGACCGACCTGGTCGGCGCCGAACATCGCGCACAGTTCGAAGAACTTCTCGCTGACGAGAGCCTTGATCGGCGCGGTGTAGTACGCCCGCTCGCCTCGGCACCGCGCGAAATACAGTGCGCCGGCAGCCACCAGCGACTTACCCGAACCGGTCGGGGTGGCCAGGATGACGTGGCTGCCGGCGAGCAGCTCGAGCAGCGCCTCCTCCTGATGCTCGTACAGGTCGAGGCCGCGATCGGTCCACCACTGTGTGTAGGTGTCGAGCGCCTGGTCCTCGTCGTCGACGGGGACCAGGGCCGTCGAACTCGTGGTCAGATCGACGATTGCGGTCCCTCGTCTCCGGGCTCGTCGTCCGTCCGGCTCTGCTCGGCGGCCTGCTCGGCGAGGAAGCGTTCGAGTTCGGCACCGAGTTCGTCACCGCTCGGCAGCGATTCCTCGGCGGCGAGCAGGGATGCCCGTTCCTCTGCGGCCTGGGTGAACGTGTCGTACTGGGTCTCCAGCGCGGCGACGACCGACTCGATCTCGGCGTTGCCCTCGACCTCGGTGTCGACCTGTGCGCGCACCTTCTCGGCGGCGCTCTCCAGCGCGGCGAGCGGCAGGTCGAGACCGGCCAGCTCGGCAACCGCGGCGAGCAGTTTGGCGGAGGCGGCCGGGTAGTTGGTCTGCGCCAGATAGTGCGGCACGTGGACCGACAGCCCGGACGCCCGGTAGTCGTGCTCGCCCATCCGCAGCTCGAGCAGCATCGATGCGCTGGCCGGCAGCTTCATCGCCGAACCCCAGCGGGGGAGGTCGCCGAGGGCGTCGGGATCGCTGCCGTGCCCGGTGATCGACGGCGGCCGGGTGTGCGGCACCGCCATCGGAATCGCGTTGAGGCCGATCACATCGGTGACGCCGAGCCGGTCGGACAGGCGACGCACCGCGTCCACGAACTGTTCCCAGCGCAGATCGGGTTCGGAGCCGGCCAGCAGCAGGAAGCCCTTGCCCGCGTTGTCGCGGATCGCGTGCAGCGTCAGTGCGGGCATCTCGACGTCGGTGAAGGTCTCACCGCTGAACGAGATGGTCGGGCGCCGGGAGCGGTAGTCCATCAGCTCGTCGGAGGAGAACGTCGCGACCAGTTCCGACTCCAGGCTGTCCCGGAGATGGGTGGCCGCGAGCGCGACGGCGTGGCCGGCGTCGGCGAACCCTTCGAGCGCATGGATCAGTACCGGGCCCGTACCGTCGGCACGGGTGACCTGCGGAGCGGGAAAGGCGAGTTCGTACAGCGCGTCGTTCCGCGCGGGTTGATCGTCCACGTCATCCCTCCTTACACGTGGCAGCCGTCATACAGCACAGCTGGATTCTCGTCATCTGTCTCATTGTCTCGCACCGGGGTCGCGGGTGAGTACCTGCATCCGGCCAAACACCAACTATCCAACGACATCGCCTCGTCAGGGATTCCCGGCCCGGGTGTGTCACCCGCACAGGCGGGCGGTCTCGGTGGCACAGTAGATCGCTGTGACCCCGGCAACCGCTTCACCCCGTACGCCCTCTGGACGCCGTCTGCCCGCACTCGTGCTGGCCGCGGCCTGCGCCGTTCTCGCCGGTGGTGTCCTCTCGGCGTGTTCGGTCGGGGGAGACGCCCAACCGTCGAACCCGGACCTGTCCTCGAGGTCGGTGTCGGCGTCGGACTTCCCGACCCCGGCCAGCCCGATCCCGCCGCAGGCGGTGGCCAACGCGCTCGCCGACATCACCGGCAGCCCGTCGCCGGGGCAGGGGAGCAACACCGAGATCTCGCCGTCCGAGTGCGCACCCCCACCGGTGTCCGCCGACGGCGCGGTCGCCTTCCTCGGTCCCGGGACCGCGGAGCGTTCGACGCTGACCACCGTCGTCGCCCACGTGGACACGCCGCTCGCCGAGGTCGTGCGACGCGCCGAGAAATGCCCGGAACTGACGACGACCACGTTCGGCGCGTCGTCGACGGTGACCACCGAGGTCCTGCCGGCACCGCCGGCGCGCGACGGCGTCGAGACCGCGACCATCCGCCGCACGATCCTCACCGGCGGCGGCACCGTGCCCACCACCACCAGCTCGCTGTCGCTGATCGGCGAGCGCGACGGGGTGCGGGTGTACGCCGAATATCGTTGGCCTGCTGCGGGTCCCGTGCCCGCCGAGGACTCGGCTGCGCTCGACGAGCTCTTCACCAAGGCGGTCTCGGCGGCCTTCGGCTGAGTTGTGCCTGCCTGTGGACGGATCGCGCCCGTTGTCCACAGGCCTTCCGACGCGCCGTCGTGGGGGCCCCGCCCGGCAGATGCTGACGTGCATGCCAGCACTCCCCGCATCCTCCCGGTCCGCCCGTGGCCCCATCGATCCGACGACGCTCCTGACGGCGGTCCCCGCGCTGCTCGGCTTCCTTCCGGAGCGCTCGATCATCGTGGTCGCCTTCGCGTCCGACCGCGGTATCTCGGCCACCATGCGCCATGACCTCGCACTCGACGACGCGGGCAACCCGACCCGCGAGCTGGAGTCGGTGCTGGAAGGGCTCGGCACGATCACCCACTCGTACGGCGTCGAGGAGGTCGTGGCGGTCGTCGCCGACGACCGCTATCCGGCCGACAGCGCGCCGTACCGGCGTGTGCTGGAGATCGCCGACCGCCACTTCGACGCGATCGGGGGCGTCGCCGCCGGATTCGTCCTGTCCGCGTTCGATGCCGGTGCGGCGTGGTCGGTCGTCTGGTGTCCCGACGGACAGACCTGGTCGGTCGACGTCCTCGACGACCGGGGCGGGATCCTCGACGATCCGCAGACCTCCCCGACCGCGATCGCCGAGGCGGTGAGATCAGGCCGCCGGATCCTGACGCGCCGTTCGGAGATGAGAGCCATGCTCGAACCCGTCGACGGTGAGTGCAGCGCTGCCCGGCCGGGCCGGGACTGCGACGGCTGCGGCAGCCGGGCCGCGGTCGCGCCCCGCCGCCCGCTCTCCGACGCGCAACTGCTGGATCTGGTGATCGGTTCGGTCGCCGACGGTAGAAGGCCTCTGCCGTGTTCGGAGATCGCCCTCTTGGAGCAGGCCGTCCGACGACCCCGGGTACGCGACGCCGCACTCGCCCTCGCGGTCACCGACCTCCGCGACCACGCCGAGTCGGCCTGGCGGGAGCTCATCCGACGTCTCGCCGGGCCCGGACGGGCCGCCGCGGCGACGCTGCTGGCCCACCTGCACTACATCGGCGGGGAGGGGGCGTACGCCGGCGTCGCCCTCGACGTCGCCCTCGAATCCGACCCGGAAGCGAAGCTCGCCGAACTCCTCGACGGCTGCCTGCGCTCGGGAGTCCGGCCCACCAGACTGTGGGAGATGATCGACGGCTCCTACGCCACCGCCCGGGAACTGGGGGTCGGAATGCCAGAGATCACCCGGCGCGCCGCCGGGTGATCTCTGTGATTCCCTTCGCCTCAGACCGTCACGGCCTCAGCGCGTCAGACCTTCTCGACGACCTTCTCGACGAACACCGAATGTGCCATGTCCGCGGAGAGCTCCAGACCGTCGTGTCCGGGCGTGTTGATCGTGATGGTGCCGGCGGCGTTGGTCACCGTCACACGCGCGTTCGGCACCACGCCTGCCTCCCGCAGCTGCGAGATGAGCCCCACGTCGGACTGTGCGTGCTCGGAGAGCCGCCGCACGATGACCGCGATGGTGTCACCCGCCGGCAGGTCGGCAAGGCGGGTCGCGCCGTCGTCGGTCCCGGGCACCTCGACCCCGAGCAGCTCAAGACCCGGGATCGGGTTGCCGTACGGCGAGGTCGTCGGGTACTCGAGCACGGCGAGCAGACGACGCTCGACGTTCTCGCTCATGACGTGCTCCCAGCGGCAGGCCTCCTCATGGACCTGATCCCAGGGCATGCCGATCACGTCGACGAGGAGCCGCTCGGCCAGACGGTGCTTGCGCATCACCGCGACGGCCAGCGAGCGGCCGCGTTCGGTGAGTTCGAGGTGGCGGTCGCCTGCGACGCGCAGCAGTCCGTCGCGCTCCATCCGGGCGACGGTCTGGGATACGGTCGGGCCGCTTTGGTCCAGACGTTCGGCGATCCGTGCCCGGAGCGGCACGATCCCTTCCTCCTCGAGGTCGTAGATCGTCCGCAGATACATCTCGGTGGTGTCAACCAGATCGTTCACTGTGCCCAATCCCTTTCGTCCCCGCCAAGATTACCCTGTTTACCCACGGTGACCGCCCTCTCAGGCGCTCGTCGGCGTTGCAGCACGACCCCGACGGTACCCAGATGTGGCCGGACCGACATCGTGCACCCGCCCGCGAGCTGAACCACTAGCCTGAACCTGTGACCGACACTTCCGCGACGGCCGTCATCTGGAGCGAGGACTTCCTGTCCTACCGGTGGGCCCACACCCACCCGATGAACCCCGTGAGGCTCGCGCTGACGATGACCCTCGCCCAGAGCCTCGGGGTGCTCGACGAGGTCGAGACCGTCCCGCCGCAGGCCATCGACGACGACGCGCTCACCGTCGTCCACTCGCGCGACTACGTCGATGCCGTCCGCGCGGTCGGTTCCGGGACGGCATCGCTGTCGGGTCCGCTCCTCGAGCGGTTGTTCGGGCTCGGCGACGCCGACAACCCGGTCTTCGCCGGGATGCACGAGGCCGCCCGACTCCTCGTCGGCGGCACTCTCGCGGCCGCCCAGACCGTCGCCTCCGGGGCCGCGACCCGCGCGGTCAACATCGGCGGCGGCATGCACCACGCGATGCGGGCGCGGGCGGCGGGATTCTGCATCTACAACGACTGCGCGATCGCGATCAGGTACCTGCTGGACAAGGGATTCGACCGGATCGCCTACATCGACGTCGACGCCCACCACGGCGACGGGGTGCAGGTCGAGTTCGCGGCGGACCCGCGCGTGATGACGGTCTCGCTGCACCAGCATCCGGCGACGCTGTGGCCGGGGACCGGATGGCCCACCGAGGTCGGCGACGGCGACGCGCAGGGGAGTGCGGTCAACCTCGCGCTGATGCCCAACACCGAGGATCGACTGTGGCTGCGGGCCTTCCACGCGGTCGTGCCGTCGCTGATCGCCGAGTTCAAACCGCAGATCATCATCAGTCAGTGTGGTGCCGACAGCCACCGTGCGGACCCGCTCACCGACCTGTCGCTCACCGTCGACGGCCAGCGCGCCGCGATGATCGCGATGCGTGATCTTGCCGACAAATACTGCGAGGGACGCTGGATCGCCGTCGGCGGCGGCGGGTACGGCGTCGTCAACGTGGTGCCGCGGAGCTGGACCCACCTGCTCGGGGTCGCACTCGGCCGGGAGGTCGACGTCACCGCGAAGATCGACGAATCCTGGTGCGCGACAGCCGAACAGATCTCGACGCAAGTGCATTCGGATTATGCCCGGCCGCCGGTCGACGTGATGGGCGACGGCGGTGACGTCGACTATCAGCCGTGGGACGGCGACGCCGGCCAGGAGCCGCTCGAGGGAGTGAGCGCAACCGCCCAGCGACAGACCGATCGCGCGATCCTCGCGACCCGTCGCGCGGTGTACCCTCTGCACGGTCTCGACCCGGAGGATCCCCGTGACTGATCAGGACGTGTCGTCCACCCCAGAACGCTCCACGACCTCAGAACGCTCCACGACCCCAGAGCAACCCACGGCGCCGGGAGCACTGGCGGATCAACCCGAACCCCGCAGCGCCTGGGATTACCCGCGGCACTGGATCGCCGACGTGCTGGCCTCCGACGGCGGTGTCGTCCACCTACGGCCGATCGTGCCCGACGACGCCGACCGGATCGTCGCCTTCCACTCGAAGCTGTCCGAACGCACCCGTTACATGCGGTACTTCGGTCCGACGCCCACGCTGCCGCCGCGCGAGGTCGCGCGGATGACGACCGTCGACCACCAGCAGCGCGTCGCGATCGTGGCGGTCCTCGGCGGCGAGATCATCGCCGTCGGCATCTACGAGGGACTCGCCTTCGACGGCAAACCGGAGTCGGCCGAGGTCGCCTTCGTCGTCGCCGACGAACACCAGGGACGCGGTCTCGGCCCGATCCTCCTCGAACATCTCGCGGGTGCGGCCGCGGAGAACGGCTTCACCCGTTTCGAGGCCGAGGTGCTCAGCGAGAACCCGAACATGGTCGCCGTGTTCCGGGACGCGGGTTACCAACTCGCCCGCAGCTTCGACGGTTCGACGGTGCACGTGGAATTCCTGATCGACCCCACCGAGGCGCTGCTGTCGGTGCGCAACGCCCGCGAGAACGCGTCGGAGGCCCGTAGCGTCGCGAACCTGCTGCGCCCGACGTCGGTGGCGGTGATCGGCGCGTCGACCGATCCGAACAAGGTCGGAAACGCGTTGCTGGCCAACATCATCGCCGGCGGTTTCACCGGGCCGGTGTTCCCGGTGAACGGGCCCGCCCGCGTCGAGGAGGAGCCGGAGCAGCCGGGTTCACGGCGCCCCGGCCGCCCGACGACCCCGAGCCGGCGGCGTTCCCGCGAGCGGCCGCCGTCGGTCCGCGGCATCCGCGCCTACGAGACGGTGCGCGACATCCCGGATCCGGTCGACCTCGCAGTGGTCGCGGTCCCCGCGTCACGGGTCGACGACGTCCTCGACGACTGTCTGGTGAAAGGCGTGCGCACGCTCGTCGTCGTGTCGTCGGGCTTCGGTGACTCCGGCGAGGAGGAGGGGCTGGAGAACGAGCGGCGTCTCGTCGCGCAGGTCCGCGAACACGGCATGCGCCTCGTCGGCCCGAACGCACTGGGCGTGGCCAACAACGACGCCGGGATCGCCCTGAACGCCACGCTCGCGCCGCGCATCCCCGCGACCGGTCGGGTTGGGTTCTTCTGCCAGTCCGGCGCGCTGGGCATCGCGATCCTCGACACCGCCGCGCGGCGCCAGATCGGGTTGTCGACGTTCGTCTCGGCCGGCAACCGCGCCGACGTCTCCGGCAACGACCTGCTGCAGTACTGGGACAGTGACGCCTCGACCGACGTGATCCTGCTCTACCTGGAGAGTTTCGGTAACCCGCGCAAGTTCTCCCGCATCTCCCGGCGGGTGTCGCGGGCCAAGCCGATCATCGCGGTGAAGTCGGGCAAGGGCGCGATGAGCCCGGTGCGCGCCGCCCGGTCGACGGCCAACTTCGACGACCAGATCGCGCGCATGATGCTCGAGCAGGCCGGCGTCATCCAGGTCGACACGATCCCCGAACTGTTCGACTGCGCGGCGCTGTTCGCCTATCAACCGTTGCCGCGAGGACCCCGCGTCCGCATCATCGGCAACTCGTCGGTGCTCGGCAGCCTCGCCGCCGATCACGCGCGCAACGGCGGCCTCGAGGTGGTCGACAACATCGATCTCGGCGCGGGCGCGTCGGAGGAACTGTTCGAGGACGCCGTCTCGGCGGCGATGACCGACACCGGCGTCGACGCGATCATCGTCGTCTTCGTCCCACCGGTGGCCGTCGACGCCGACTGGCATGCCCGAGCCCTCATGGCGGCGGCCAACACACCCGGCGCCGACGGTGCCAAACCGATCGTCACCACGTTCCTCGCGGTGGACGGCATCCCGCCGGGTCTCACCAAACCCGGCCCCAACGGTATGCCCGAACGCGGGTCCATCCCGTCGTACGCCAGCCCGGAGCGGGCCGCGGCGTCACTCGCTCGTGCCTGGCAGTACGCCAAGTGGCGGATGCGGCCCGAGTCGGTGGTCCACCGGGCCGAGGGCGCCGACCCGGAGGCGGCCCGCATGTACGTCCGCGAGGCGATGGACTCCGACGGGCAATCGTCGGATCGTCTCCTCGGCCAGGTCGAGTCGGCGAAACTGCTGCGGTGGTACGGCATCTCGGTCGTCCCGTTCCGCGAGGTCAGGACGATGCACGAGGCGTCGGCGGCGGCCCGCGCACTCGGTTTCCCGGTGGCGGTGAAGGCCACCTCGTCCAAGTGGCGTGGACGCCTGGACCGGGAGGGCGCCCGACTCGACCTGCCCGACGCAACCGCGGTCGTCAACGCCTTCGCCGAACTGAGCGAACTCACCGGCGACCACGTTCTGCACGTCCAGAAGATGGCCCAGAAGGGGGTCGGCACGGTCATCCGCGTCCGCGACGACGAGTCCTTCGGATCGGTGATCTCGTTCGGGCTGTCCGGACGGACCTTCGAGCTGCTCGGCGACCACGGCTACCGCGCGATCCCGCTCGCCGAACTCGACGCGCGGGAACTGATCGACGAGCCGCGGTCGGCGCCGCTGCTGTCCGGATACCGGGGCGAGGAGCCGGCCGACAAGGAGGCGCTGGTCGACCTGCTGTTGCGGATCTCCACGCTGGTCGACGACATCCCCGAGGTGCGCGAGGTGCTGTGCGACCCGATCCTCGTCTCGGTCGACGGCGCGTCGGTGCTCAACGCCCAGATACGCGTCGGTCCGGTGCCCGACAGGCGGGACACCGGACCGAGACGATTGAGCTGAGGGACGGTTGGGTCAGTAGACCTCGAGGACGTCAGCTGGCGTAGGCGCGCAGGCGCTCGGCACGATCGCCCTGACGCAGCTTGCCCATGACCTCGCGCTCGATCTGACGAACGCGCTCGCGTGACAGTCCGAACATGCGGCCGATCTGGTCGAGGGTGCGCGGCTGGCCGTCGTCGAGGCCGTAGCGCATCCGGATGACCTGCTGCTCACGCTCGTCGAGGGTCGCGAGGACCGCGCGGATGTCGGAGTGGAGAAGACCGGCGATGACGGCGTTCTCGGCAGAGGTGGCCTCGGCGTCCTCGATGAAGTCGCCGAGCGGTGCCTCCTCGTCGCTGCCGACCGGCATGTCCAGGCTCACCGGGTCGCGGCTGTGGTCGAGGAGATCGGCGATCTTCTCGGCCGGGATGCCCGACTCGTTGGCCAGTTCGTCGTCGGTGGCCTCGCGACCGAGCTGCTGATGGAGCTCACGCTTGATCCGGGCGAGCTTGTTCACCTGCTCGACGAGATGGACGGGGAGCCGGATCGTGCGGCTCTGGTCGGCCATGCCGCGGGTGATGGCCTGACGAATCCACCACGTCGCGTACGTCGAGAACTTGAAGCCCTTGGCGTAGTCGAACTTCTCCATGGCGCGGATCAGGCCCAGGTTGCCCTCCTGGATGAGGTCGAGGAGGGGCATTCCGCGGCCGGTGTAGCGCTTGGCCAGCGAGACGACGAGACGGAGGTTCGCCTCGAGAAGGTGGGCCCGTGCGGCCTCACCCTCGCGGACGATCGTCGCGAGGTCGCGCTTCTTGGTGGCCGAGAGCCGCTTCTTGGTAGCCAGGACGTGTTTGGCGTAGAGGCCGGCCTCGATCTGCTTGGCGAGCTCGACCTCCTGCTCTGCGTTGAGGAGAGCGGTGCGTCCGATCCCGTTGAGGTACACGCGGACGAGGTCCGCGGCCGGCGACTGGGCGTCGAGATCCTGCTCCGTCATCGCCGGGCGGGTACCCGGGCGGAAGGATCTGCGAAACCTGTGGTCGGGGTCGAACGTGCAACTGTCGAGCGTGACATGCGGCCTCCTGACTTGAATGCGTTCACTGGGTTCAACGTCCATGTGATGGCGATAGTTCCCGAAAGTGATTCGGCGCAAACCCGGAGGAGGCTTGGTGACCTGCGAAGACTTTCCACGATTCGCGGGGCGGCTGAGAAGTTGCTGAGATGTCGGGCGCGGGGGAACCGCGCGGGGCCGAGGGGTGACTCAGTCGTCGGGATCGACGACGTGCCCCTCGACGGTTCCCCGATCGAGTTGCTGTTCGGTGCGCGTCAGGGCGGGCGGGCCGATGACGTCGTGGTCGGCGCCGTACTTGTAGTGGGGGACCTCACCGCGCTTGCGGGGCGGGCGGTCGTTGGCGATCAGCACCGCCATCCACGGCAGCGGGATGGAGATGGCGACGATGGCCAGCGCGAGGAGCCCGGAACCGGTGATCGAGTAGGCGATGCCGGCGATGATCAGCGCGGGGACGCGGAACGCCATCATGATCAGGTACTTGCGAACACGAGCCTTCTGCTGTGCTTCGAGCGAGTCCTGCGCGTCGGTGATCAGGAAGGTATCGGCGGACACCGCAGAGTTCTCCGACCTGCCGAACCGTCTCGAGCTCTCGTCATGGCCGTGCGGCTCACGGCCGGTCGCGCCCATGGAATCCCTTTGTTCGAACACCCTCTCCACTGTCCCACTTTCGGTTGCTCATTGCACTCGCGGATTCCGGGGCAACGCCTATGTGTGCTGTCGCTTCCCCGGTGACGCACAATAGAGCAATGGCAACTGAAACCATCGAACGCCCCGATCTCGACGAATTGACCGACACCGAGACCGACGAGCGGTCCGACGCCGACGCCACCGACGGTACGGACGACGATCGGCCCAAGTTCTTCCACTACGTCAAGAAGAACAAGATCGCGGAGAGCGCCGTGATGGGCAGCCATGTGGTTGCCCTCTGCGGCGAGACCTTCCCGGTGACCCGCTCGGCCAAGCCCGGTTCGCCGGTGTGCCCGAAGTGCAAGAAGATCTACAGCAAGCTGCGCAAGTAGACCCCGCGCAACAGCACGAGGGGTCGCCGGGACCGGTCAGTCGCTCTCGCGGTCACGCGTGGGCCGTCGGATCGGTCCCGACGACAGCCGGTCGGGGATCGTCTTGAGCTGACCGGTGATGTCCGAGGTCTGCGAGTTGACCCAGTGCCGGACCTGGGTCGTCGTGGACGCCTTGGCCGGCCAGAACTGTTGCACCGCGGCGTTGAACTCGGCGCCGATCACGATGCCGAAGCCGAGCGAGAACGTGAACAGCAGGAAGGCGATCGGCGTGGCCAGCGCACCGTAGGACACGCCGGCCTCGGTGATCTTCGTCAGGTAGATGCGCAGCACGTAGCTGGCGACCCAGAAGAACACGCCCGCGACGATCGCGCCGCCGATGAGCCGGTGCCACGGCAGCGGATTGGGCAGCGCCAGGTGGTAGAGCGTCGTCAGCACGAACAACAGCAGCACCGTGACGAACGGGAAGTAGCCGTAGTCGATGAGCGTGGTCACGAAGGACCCCCACGACTCCGGGACGATCGCCCGCAGGTAGTTCGGTCCGAGTGCGACCAGCGGCAGCAGGAACACCGCGACGCACAGGAAGCCGACGTAGAGGAACAGCGCGAAGAACCTCTGCCACACCGGATGCCGGACCTCGTGCTGGTCGTGGGCCTTGGCGATCGAGGCGATGAAACACGACATCGCCGACGAACCGGCCCACAGCGACAGGATGAAGCCCACCGACATCAGCCCGATCCGACCCCGTCCCAGGACGCTGTCCACGGTCGGGGTGATCAGGTCGTCGACGACGGTCTCGGTGAACGTGCGCTGCGCGAACTCGATGATGCGGTCGTAGACGATGTCGACGGTGCCCGGGCCGAACCAGCCCGCGACGTAACCCACGGAGCCGAGGAGCCCGAGCAGCAGGGGCGGCAGCGAGAGCGCCTGCCAGAACGCGGCCTGGGCTGCCCAGCCGATGATCCCGTCGTCCCAGGACTTCACGATCGTGCGCCACACCACCCGGTGGATGTTGGGCAGTACCGGCGGCCCCGGTTCGTCGTCGGCGTCGTCCGGGCCGGGCGCCGCGTCGGGCCGGCTCGCCGGGACCGGATCGTCGGTGCCTTCGGGCTTGCGGAGCTTCTCCGTCGGCGGGGTCTTCTCCGGCACGATCGCGACGTCGCGTGAGGCGGGCGCGGTGTCGCCGGGTACGTCGGTGTCCCCGGCGAGAGGTGCCGGCCGGCGCTGCTTCCGGGTGGGGGTGTCGAGCGGAGCGGTCACCGCGCTCGACGGATTCGGATGCACGGCAACCACCGGCGACGTCACGTCGCCGGCCAGCGGGACCGGGTTCCTCTTACGCGTTGTGATGAGTTCAATATCCCCGATCGGGGGTCCATGTGGGTACCCGGGTCACCAGGCGCGTCGTTCGGAGTGACCACACCGAGATCTCCGCGCACCCGGCGGCGAACGGCGCGGAGGGGGTGTCGCGATGCGGGGGGAGGGGTCGCCCGGCGGTACGATTGCCGGGTCCCCTTCGGCGCGGGTCCTCCCAACGCGAGGGGTCGTTTCATGCCCGGTAGGGAATCCGAACGCCGTCAGGAGCAGCACACACGTGACGTCAGCCGAACCCTCCACCAGCAGTACCAACGCTTCGGGAACCGCCGCTCCCAACCCCGGATCGCTCCGTGCCTGGCAGCGTCGTGCGCTCACCAAGTACCTGACGCGCAAGCCGAAGGACTTCCTCGCGGTGGCGACGCCGGGTGCCGGTAAGACGACTTTCGGCCTGCGGGTCGCCCGCGAGCTCCTCGACGACCGGACCGTCCAGCAGATCACCGTCGTCGCGCCCACCGAGCACCTCAAGCACCAGTGGGCGGAGGCGGCCGCGCGCGTGGGCATCGCACTGGACTCGCACTTCTCCAACTCGGCCGGCCAGACCAGCTCCGACTACCACGGCGTGGTCCTCACCTACGCCCAGGTGGCCGCACACCCGACCAAGCACCGCGTCCGCACCGAGAACCGGCGCACGCTCGTGATCCTGGACGAGATCCACCACGGCGGTGACGCCAAGTCGTGGGGTGAGGCCATTCGCGAGGCCTTCGACGATGCCGAACGCCGCCTGCTGCTCACCGGTACGCCGTTCCGCTCCGACGATTCGCCGATCCCGTTCGTCGTCTACGAACCCGAACCCGGCGGCAACCAGCGTTCCAAGGCCGATCACACCTACGGCTATGCCGACGCACTCAAGGACGGCGTCGTCCGTCCGGTGGTGTTCCTCGCGTACTCCGGTGAGGCGAGCTGGCGGACCAGCGCCGGCGAGGAGTTCACCGCGCGTCTCGGTGAGCCGTTGTCGGCCGAACACACCGCCCGTGCCTGGCGAACCGCCCTCGACCCCCACGGCGACTGGGTTCCGGCGGTCCTCACCGCCGCGCACACCCGGCTCGGCCAGCTGCGTGCCAGCGGCATGCCGGACGCCGGCGGCCTGGTCATCGCGACCGACCAGTCGACGGCCCGTGACTACGCCGAGCTGCTCACCGCCATCACCGGCAAACAGCCGACGCTGGTCCTCTCCGACGACCCCAAGTCGTCGTCGCGGATCGCCGAGTTCGCCGCGTCGAAGGACGAGTGGATGATCGCGGTGCGCATGGTGTCCGAGGGCGTCGACGTGCCGCGCCTCGCGGTCGGCGTCTACGCCACCAGTTCGTCGACGCCGCTGTTCTTCGCGCAGGCCATCGGTCGCTTCGTGCGTTCGCGACGCCCCGGCGAGACCGCGAGCGTGTTCCTGCCGTCCGTCCCGGTGCTGCTCGACCTCGCGAGCCAGATGGAGGCCCAGCGCGACCACGTCCTCGGCAAGCCGCATCGCGAGAGTGACGGTCTCGACGACCAACTGCTCATCGACGCGAACAAGCAGAAGGACGAACCGGGGGAGGACGAGCCCGCGTTCCAGTCGCTGCACGCCGACGCCGAACTCGACCAGGTCATCTTCGACGGCGCGTCGTTCGGCACGTCGACCTTCTCCGGCAGTGACGAGGAATCGGACTATCTCGGTCTGCCGGGTCTCCTCGACGCCGACCAGGTGCGCGCGCTCCTCCAGAAGCGTCAGTCCGAGCAGGTCGTGGCCCGGATGTCGGCCCCGGCGTCGGAGCCCACGCCCGCACCCGCCGATCCGGGGCGCGCTGCCGGCACCACCGCGGAGAACCTCCACGCGCTGCGCAAGGAACTCAACACACTGGTCGCCATGCATCACCACCGCACCGGGAAGCCGCACGGCATGGTGCACAACGAGCTGCGGACCAGTCTGGGCGGGCCGCCGACGGCGCTGGCGACCGCCGACCAGCTCAAGGAACGCATCGCCGCGCTGCGGACATGGCGCTGAGGCGGATCCGGCGCTGAGCGCTGACCCCGAACACGAGAGAACCCGGCCGGTGATCCGGCCGGGTTCTCTCGTTTCGTCTGTGGCTGTCGCCCGTCAGGCCATGACGACTGTCAGACCAGTTCGCCCGCGGATTCGACGACGGTGGCGCTGAGCTCCACCAGGCGGGCTTCGTGCTCGTTGAAGTGATGACGGCAGAAGAGAAGCTCGCCGCCCTTGGGCAGGACGGCGCGTACCTTGGCTGCGGCGCCGCAGCGATCACAGCGATCGGCGGCGGTGAGCGGTAGGTAGATCGGGGCTGTGGTGGTGGCGATGTCAGTCATTGTTCCTCCGTCCCGGTCCGGCGCCGGTGTCCGAGCGCCTTCCCTTCGAGCCGACACATCCGGGCGATGCGTCAGACCTCACTCTGTCAGACGCTCGGCGCCTTCGTATTGTTCCGGCAGGTGCTATCGGTGTGTCGTCACTCACCGTTTACCTCAGGCAACAATCCGACAACGTCCCGCTTCTCGGTGGCATCCGGGTCCGGGCCCGGCGCCGGAACGTCGTCGGTCCGGGTGCCGACGAGCGCCACCTCCTGCTCCTCACGGAAGTGGGTGACCGCGTCGGAGGACTCGTTGTCGCGGTCGCGCAGGTACTCGCGGAGCGAGTAGGCGAACGCAGCCGCCCAGCCGATGACGATCACGACGTAGAAGACGTTCCGCACGCCGCCGGGCGCGTCGATGAAGTCGCTCTTGAGCAGGCTGCGCGTGTTGGTGAGGACTATCAGGCCGCCGACCGAGGCGCCGAGCAGGCGCGGCGGGATGTGACGGACCAGCCAGGCGGCGATCGGCGCGGCGATGACACCGCCGACGAGGATGGCACCGACCCAGGCGAAGTTGATGCCCTGCGAGCCCAGGCTGAACAGGAAGCCCAGGCTCGCGGCGACCGCGATGATGAATTCGCTGGTGTCGATCGAACCGATCACCTTGCGGGGCTCGAGACGCCCACTGGCCAGGATCGCCGGGGTGCCGACCGGACCCCACCCGCCACCGCCGGTGGCGTCGACGAATCCGGCGACGAAGCCCAGCGGGCTCAGGAAGCGCTTGCGCAGCGGCTTGCCCAGGTTGTGTCGGGGGATGCCCTGGAAGGTGAAGCGGATCAGGATGTAGAGGCCGAGCAGCAACAGGATCACGGCCATCACGGGTGCGGCGGCCTCGGTCGACAGCTTCGACAGGATCGTCGCGCCGAGGAAGGCGCCGATGGCTCCCGGGATCGCGATGCGGCGGACCACGCGCCAGTCGACGTTGCCGAACTTCCAGTGCGAGACACCCGACACCAGGGTGGTGCCGATCTCGGCGAGGTGGACGGTGGCCGACGCCGCGGCCGGATTGGTGCCGATCGCGAGCAGGAGAGTGGTGGTGGTGACGCCGTAGGCCATTCCGAGGCTGCCGTCGACGAGCTGAGCGGCGAAGCCGACGAGGCCGATCAGGACAATCGTTCTCATAGAGGTACTTTCCGGGGCTGACGCGCGCGCGGGTCAGGGGCGCGCCGAGGCGGGGCGAGCGCTACGAGCGGCTCGTGATGAAGGGGGGGACACGAAGGTTCCCGGGTGGGGTCGGTCGCGTCACCGACACAACATCGAGGCCACGCGCAGGAGGTCCACGGCCGGGCGGGTCACCAAGAGGGGGCCACGGCTGCTTCCGGACGACGTCAACGCATAAGGCACCGGCACATCGTAGGCATCAACCTGCGGAAACGGCGAAGTCGGCGGCCGCGTCAGAATCCGTGCGCGTACAACCCTTGACGAACCGCGCGGCGTCGTGGTCAATCCAGGGGTGGCCGCGCCCGAGAATTCCGTTCTGACCCATCTCATCACGGTGGCGGACTGGGCCGAGGACGCCGCGGTCGTCGACGTCCGGGAACTGCGGCCGGGTCCCGACAACGCATTCGCCCCCGTGGCCGGGTGACGGCGACGGGGGCGAAGCAGACTGCGTTCGGAGTCCGGATGGGGCCTAGTCCAGGTAGTCCCGGAGAACCTGCGACCGCGACGGGTGGCGCAGCTTGGACATCGTCTTCGACTCGATCTGGCGGATGCGCTCACGCGTGACGCCGTAGACCTGACCGATCTCGTCGAGGGTGCGCGGCTGGCCGTCGGTGAGACCGAAGCGCAGGCGCACGACGCCCGCCTCACGCTCGGAGAGCGTCTCGAGGACCGACTGGAGCTGGTCCTGGAGGAGGGTGAAGCTCACCGCGTCGACTGCGACGACCGCCTCGGAGTCCTCGATGAAGTCGCCGAGTTGGCTGTCGCCCTCGTCGCCGATGGTCTGGTCGAGCGAGATGGGCTCCCGGGCGTACTGCTGGATCTCCAGCACCTTCTCCGGGGTGATGTCCATTTCCTTGGCGAGCTCCTCGGGAGTCGGCTCGCGGCCGAGGTCCTGGAGGAGTTCACGCTGGATGCGGCCCAGCTTGTTGATGACCTCGACCATGTGCACCGGGATGCGGATGGTGCGGGCCTGGTCGGCCATCGCGCGGGTGATGGCCTGACGGATCCACCACGTGGCGTAGGTCGAGAACTTGTAACCCTTTGTGTAGTCGAACTTCTCAACCGCGCGGATCAGACCGAGGTTGCCCTCCTGGATGAGATCCAGGAATGCCATGCCTCGACCGGTGTAGCGCTTGGCGAGCGAGACGACCAGACGGAGGTTGGCCTCGAGCAGGTGGTTCTTCGCGCGGTTGCCGTCGCGGGAGATCCAGTTCAGGTCGCGCTTCTGCGCGGTGCTGATCTTCTCGCCGGCGTCCATCATGCGGCGGAGACGCTCGGTGGCGAACAGGCCGGCCTCGATGCGCTTGGCGAGTTCGACCTCTTCCTCGGCGTTGAGGAGCGCGACCTTGCCGATCTGCTTGAGGTAGGCGCGCACACTGTCGGCCGACGCGGTGAGCTCGGCGTCCTTGCGTGCCTGACGGAGTGCCTCGGACTCCTCCTCGTCCCAGACGAAGTCACCGGACTTGGCGGCCTCGGTCTTGGTCGACTCCTTGGCCGCGGTCTTGGCGCCGGCGGGTGCCGCCTCCGCCTCGTCCGACTCCTCGTCGTCGGAATCCTCGGCGTCGTCGTCGACCTCGAGGTCGTCGTCGATCTCGACGTCCTCGAGTTCGGCGTCGGGACCGTCGATGTCGTCGATCGAGTTCGGATCGTCGGGCTCGGCGTCGGTGTCGCCCGCGCCGCCCTCGGCGGAGGTGGCCTTCTTGGCTGCCTTCTTGGGGGCTGCCTTCTTGGTGGCCTTCTTCGGTGCTGCCTTCTTCGCGGGGGCCTTACGGGCAGCGGTCTTCTTCGCAGCCTTCTTGGCGGGCCGCTTGGCCGGGGTTTCGGTCGAGGCGGTGGTCGACTGGGTTTCGTCGGCCTCGGCGTCCCCCTGGCGGGTCGTGATGGCTGCCACGTACAACCTTTCGAACTTCTCTTCTACGTTGTCTTTGTCGAGTCTTGCGAGACGTGACACGGCAGCATGAGCCGCCGTGGACAAGGGCTTGGTTTATCGGTTCAGATGACCGGTGACGACCATTGTAACGACATCGGCGGGCCCGATGTGACAAAGGCCTGGTCATTCCACGTGTGGTCTATGTTTTGAGGCCCTGGGAGACCGCCATCGCCGCGCCCACGATCCCGGCGGTGTTCAACAGCGTGGCGGGAACGACCGGGGTCTTGTTGGTGAGCAGCGGAATCCACTTGTCGGCCTTGCGGCTGATCCCGCCGCCGGCGATGAACAGCTTGGGCCAGAACAGCGCCTCGTAGGCCCCGAGGACGTCCGAGACCTTCTCGGTCCATTTCTCGTAGGACCAGTCCTTCTCCTCCTTGATCCGCGAGGACGCCTGATGCTCGGCCTCCTTCTTGCCGACCTGCATGTGGCCGAGTTCGGTGTTGGGCGCGAGGTTGCCGTTGATGAGGATCGCCGATCCGATGCCCGTGCCGAACGTCAGCAACATCACCACGCCGTCCACACCCTTGCCGGCGCCGTAGGCGTCCTCGGCCATGCCGGCCGCGTCGGCGTCGTTGAGGACCGACACCGCACGCCCGCCGAGGTGCCGGCTGAACAGCTCGTACACGTCGGTGCCGATCCAGCCCTTGTCGATGTTCGCGGCGGTCCGCATGATGCCCTCGGTCACGACGCCCGGGAGGGTGATGCCGACCGGGCCCGCCCAGTCGAAATGCGCGACGACCTCCGCGACCCCGGCGGCGACCGCCTCCGGGGTGGCAGGCTGCGGGGTCAGCACCTTGAATCGCTCACCGACGAGTTCGCCGGTGTCGAGATCGACGATGCCGCCCTTGATCCCGGAGCCCCCGACATCGACCCCGAAACCCAGATTCGTGGGAGTCGGCGAGCTTTCGGTGGCGGGCGTGTCGGTCATGGCGGAGTCCCCTTCGGCGGCCGGCGGTGATCGACCTCAGGCTATCGGCGCCCGGCCTCGGCCGCGCGGCATCCCTCTGATGGGTCCATCACGTCACCGGTGAGCGTCTCCGGCCGGTGATGTGCTGACATGGAACACGTGGATCAGACAATTCCGGTGGACGAACTGGCCGCCATCGCGGTGGACGTGGCGCAGGAGGCGGCGGCACACGTGCGACGACGCCGGCCCGAATTGTTCGGGGGGCAGGGGAGCCGACGGGGGAATCGGTGTCGACCGTGGCTCCGGTGTCGACGAAGTCGACGGAAGCCGATCCGGTCACCGTCGCCGACACCGAGACCGAACGCCTGATCCGGCAGCGCCTGCACGAGGCCCGGCCCGCCGACGAGGTCCTGGGTGAGGAACACGGCGGGAGTCGGGCCGTCCCGTCCGGTGTGCGCTGGGTGGTCGATCCCATCGACGGCACGGTCAACTTCATGTACGGCGTCCCGGCCTACGCGGTGTCGGTCGCCGCGCAGGTCGACGGCCACTCGGTCGTCGGCGTCGTCGTCGACGTGGCGCGCGAGGTGGTCTACGGCGCCACCCTGGGTGGCGGCGCCTGGGTGGCCGACGGCGACGGCACCCGTGTGCCGCTGCGGTGCAATCCCGTCGATCGTGCAGAACTCGCGCTCGTCGCAACAGGTTTCGGCTACGCCGCGGACCGTCGGCGCGCGCAGGGACGGATCGTCGCGGAGCTGCTCCCGCAGGTGCGGGACATCCGGCGGATCGGTGCCGCGGCCCTGGATCTCTGCATGGTGGCCTCGGGCGCCGTCGATGCCCATTACGAACACGGCCTGAGTCCCTGGGACTGGGCGGCCGGCGGCCTGATCGCCGCCGAGGCGGGTGCCGTCGTGGTGACCCCGCCGCCGGACTCGCGGGCGGACGAGGGCCACATCACCGTGGCGGTCGCACCCGGGATCGCCGACGAGTTCCTCGGCCTGCTCGACGAGGCCGGAGCGCGGGAGCCGCTCGCCTAGGGCCCGCTCAGCACGGGGCCGAGTGGACTGCCTTCACCAGGGCGGGGTCGGCGCCGGTCTCGGGGTTCTTGGGATCGGCCGATCGCAGCGCCTCGAGGGCCGCCTGCGAGTCCTGGGAGAGTTCGCCGGAGGAGTGGTAGGTGCCGAGCGCGACGTCGACCGCGGTGCCGCGGCGTCCGTCGTCGACGAGCTGTGCGCACGGGAACGCCAGCCAGGTCGCCGCGGCGGCGGCGCGTCCGGCGGGCCCGAACCGGATCTGCGCCACGCAGTCGAGATCCCGGTTCACGTAGACGGGGTCGTCGCCGAACGGGGTGTCGGCGGTCGGGGTGAAGCCCTGGGCCGCGAGGTCCTCGGACACCGATCGGGCGGCACCCCGCTCCTCGGACGCGTTGAGGACCCGGACCTGGAAGGTGGACAGCGGCGCGGGCGCCACCTCCACCATCTCGTCGCGGGGGACCGGGGTGAGGGCGGGCGGTTCCACCGACTCCGGGGAGCCGGGTTCGACCGCGGTCGGGGGAGTCGGCTGATTGCAGGCGGTGGGGACCGATTCGCTGTCGTCGCCGCCGAGGACCACCGCCCACATGACGACGCCGACGACCAGGAGAACCACCACCGTCACGATCGCCGGGACATAGCGCCGCCGCGGATACGGACGGCCCTCTTCGTCGGTCGGGTAGCCGGTCGTAATCTTCGAGACCACCGTGGAACGACTCCTCACTGGGATTTCTCACTCGGCTACGCCGAGGGCGCACTTCTCGAGCGGATGTACATCACCGCGAGCGACTCCCCGCGCAATGGCAACACTCTAGAGGGTCGGCAGCGCGGCGGGTGCGAGCCTCGCCGCAGTTGACGTTTCGCGCCGCCGTCGAGGGCCCCTACCTGCGACAAACACCAGATTTCGGACAAGTTCGCGTTGCCACATTGACGATTGACTGGACATGGTCTATTCTTCGGGCGCCCGCGCTTCCAGCCCCGGGGAGTAGTCGAAATCGAACCGTGACCGAAGTCACACAATACGTCGGATTCTCGGGTACGAATCTCGCTCGAGTCGACGTTGTAGTGACCCCACCGGCAAGACAATCCCGGCGGAGTCGTGCGCACACCCCTGGGTGACGGCCACCAGCCGGAACCGAGAGCGCCCCCTCACACTCTCAACCAAGTAAGGCACACAATGGCTACTGATTACGACGCGCCACGACGCACCGAGACCGAGGATCTCAACGAAGACTCGCTCGAGGAGCTGAAGGCCCGCCGAAGCGAGGCACAGTCGGCGGCGGTCGACGTCGACGAAGGTGACACCGCGGAATCCTTCGAACTGCCCGGTGCAGACCTCTCCGGTGAAGAACTGTCGGTTCGGGTCGTCCCCAAGCAGGCTGACGAATTCACTTGTACCAGCTGCTTTCTCGTCTACCACCGTAGTCGGCTGGCAGAGGAGAACGGCAACTCGCTCATCTGCGTCGACTGCGCATGAGTTCCGCGGGTCACCCGCGGATGCGCACGACGAGTCCCTGGCAGACGGAGTTCTGACGCAGGGCCTGACGAAGAAGGGGCCGCGCCATCCGGCGCGGCCCCTTCTTCGTGTTCGGTGTTCGGGTCAGGCGGTGGGCTCGGGGCGGTCGGCCGCGGCGTCCGGGATGTCGAGGGCGGCCAGCAGTTCGGCCGGGCGGCGGGTGGACACCAGCCAGTACGGGGTCGGGTCGTCGGGATCGTCGAGGACGATGAGCACCATGGTCTTCACCCAGAAGCGGTGCACCAGGTAGGCGGCGGGGTCGAGTTGGCGGCCGAGGGCGGCGCTCTTGGCGGTCGCCGGGATCGAGGCCCCGCGTGCGACGACGGCCCGTGGCAGACGCGCCCGGTGGGCCCGCAGTTCGTGGTCGGCGGTCACCTGGACACGGGTGCGGCCCATCGACCACAGCATCAGGACGCTGAGGATCGCGGTGACGACGTAGCCGATCACGCTCCACTTGCTTCCGTGGGCGGACAACTGGATCTCGTAGCCCACCACGCCGGTCACGACGGCGGCGGCGAGCCACCACCACCACGGCACGTGCAGACGCTCGTCGAAGAGGTCTGCGGGTCCGGAGTCCCGGCGGTTCGCCGGATTCTCCGACGTGCCGCCGGTGTTGTCAGGCGATTGAGGTGCGGTCACGTTGACCAGCGTAGTCTGCGTGCGTGACCCCAGATCTCCCCCCTCTGCCGCCCATCGCGGTACGACGACTCGACCCCGATCTGCCGTTGCCCACCCGAGCTCATCCCGGGGACGCGGGCGTGGACCTGTGCTCGACGATCGACCTGGAGCTGCCTGCCGGGCGGCGTCAGCTGGTCGGTACCGGGATCGCGATCGCGTTGCCCTTCGGCACCGTCGGCCTGATCCATCCGCGCTCCGGGCTGGCCGCCCGTGCCGGCCTGTCCATCGTCAACACCCCGGGCACCGTCGACGCGGGGTACCGCGGGGAGATCAAGGTCTGCCTGATCAATCTCGACCCCGAGCAGTCCATCACCATCTCGCGCGGTGACCGGATCGCGCAGCTGATCGTGCAGCGCGTGGAGCTGCCCGAGTTCGTCGAGGTCGACGAACTCGACGACACCAGCCGCGGCGACGGCGGATACGGATCCAGCGGCGGCCACGCCGTCCTGGGCTGAGCACGACACGCCGGGCGTCGCCCGCCGCAGCGTCGATTAATGTTCAACACGAACGCGGATCAACGAGGAGTAGGCGATGACGAAGAACGGTTCGGACGAGCTGCGGGTCGGACAGGCCCTCGGTCCCTACGACATCGACGCCCTCGCGACGGAGCCGCGCGAGCTGGAGAACTCCCACCTCGACCTGGGTTCGGTGCTGGTGCCGGTGGTCGAGGGCGGTCAGGTGACCGTCGAGATGTCGGAGACACACGAGCCGCAGAACGTCTACCTGGTCACGCCGATCGGCCGGATCTCGGTGAGCGCGTTCGCCGCGCCCAAGTCGCCGGGCATGTGGCGCGAGGTGGTCCGCGAGCTGGCCGAGTCGCTGCGTGACGGCGGTGCCGCCACCAGCATCGAGGACGGCCACTGGGGCCGTGAGGTGGTCGCCGAGGTCGAGGGCGCCACGCACCGCTTCATCGGCGTCGACGGCCCGCGGTGGCTGGTGCGGTGCGTCGGCAGCGGCCCGTCGGAGAACGCCGAGGACCTCGCCCGGCTGAGTCGTGCCGTGCTGGCCGAGACCGTCGTGCGCCGGGGTTCGGATCCGCACCCTCCCCGGGAGCCGCTCCCGATCGTGTTGCCGCCGGTCCTCGCCGATCAGGTGGCCGCGGCCCAGCAGCAGATCTTCGCCGACGCGGAGGCGGGTGAAGGCGCCCAGGCCCAGCCCCAGCAGACTCAGCCCCAGCCGCCTGCCGGTCAGGTCGCCGGTGCCGACGAGTCGGAAGCGGTCGCCGGGGGAGCGCTGGACCAGGTGGCGCACGCGACGGTCTACGGCGAGAACACCTACTCCGATACTCCCGCCGAGGGCGGTTCGGGTGGCCACGACGACCCGTCGTTCACCGCCGATCCCGATCCCGAGGACGACGCTCCGTTGCCGCCGTCGTCCGGCTCGGCGATGCAGCGGTTCTTCCGCCGGCGCTGAATCCGCCGCCGGTTCACCCGGACAGGCGCGTGTACGCGTCGAGACAACTGTCGCCGAGGAGCGCCGGATCACGGCCCCATCCTTCGAGCGTGACCTCGACCAGGCCCGATCGCGGCGCCGCGTCGCGCCAGGTGCGCGCGACCTCGATCGGATGAATGGCGTCGTCCGGGGCCGCGACGAGTGCCAGGGGCACGGTCAGTCCGGTGATCTGTTCCGGCGTGGGCGCCCGGTAGCGCGCCGCGTCGCGCAGCTGGCCGACGACTCCGGGGTGCAGTCGCCGCCAGGAGCGGGAGAGTTCGGCGGCCAGCCAGTCCGGACTGCCGGCGGCCATCGCGGTGACGGTGGCGTCCAGGCCGTCGCGTTCCATCGAGTCGGCGGTGGCCTGTGCGCTCGCGGCGGCGAGCGCCGAGTCGGCGTCGCCACTCCATGCGGGCAGCGCCGCGAACACACCCGCGCAGCGTCCGCCGGTGTCGGCGAGTGCCCATTCGAGAGCGATCGCGGCGCCGATCGACACGCCGCCGACCAGGACCGACCGGTGCCCGGCGGCCGCGCGGTCGAGACCTCGCCGATGCCCGTCGACGAGCGCCGGGGTCGGTTCGAGTGCCACGAGCTCCACGCCCAGCGACGACGCGGCGTGACCGAAGGCACGTGTGACGTGGTCGGCGTCGGAGCCGGTCCCGGGAATCACGACCAGCGCGGTGGGTGTTCGGGGCTGCGGACTGTCCATGCGGGGCATCAAATGTCGATCCGGATGCGGGGCACCAGGAGATCATCCCCTAGGGTGGCCCGGGACCGCGGGTGCGCCCCGGTCGTTTACGTTGTCACCCGCCGATGCCGGGTCTACGCTGGCGGACAGCCACCGATCATTCGTTCGGTGGCCACGGACGCTGTCGGCGGAAGCCTCGGCATCCGGCTGAAATCCATTGGGAGGTTGGGATGCCCACAGCTGGTTATCTCAAGCGACTGACCCGCCGACTCACCGAAGACCTCGGGGACGTCGACGCGGAGCGAATCGCGCAGGAATCGAAGGCGACGGGCGCACAACGCGCGTCGGACTGCGCCCGCGGTGACGAGGTCACGATGCACGGTGAGCTGCGCGCGGTGGAGACGTGTTCGCGCACGGCGAAGGCCGGCGTGAAGGCGGAGTTCTTCGACGGCTCCGACATCGTCATCCTGAAGTGGCTGGGCCGCAATCGCATCGCCGGTATCGAACCCGGCCGCAAGGTGACCGTGCGGGGTCGGCTGGCCCTGCAGGACGGTCACAAGGTGATCTACAACCCGTACTACGAGCTGCAGGGCAGCGACGACGAGTGACACCCACGAGTGGTGCCGACGGGTCGGCGGACGGGACCGCCGGCCACGACGTCGAACAGGATTCGAGCCCCGAGCAAACCCCCACGGTGCTGGAGCAGATGGGTGGCGTCTCCGGCCTGATCTACTCCACGATCCCGGTCGTGGTGTTCGTGCCGGTGAACTCGTTCTTCGGCCTCCGAGCCGCCATCGTCGCCGCGCTCGCCACCGCGGCACTCGTCTTCCTGATCCGGATCGTCCGCCGCGAAGGACTCACCCCGGCGATCTCCGGCCTCCTCGGCGTCGCGATCTGCGTCTTCATCGCCGATCGGGTGGGCGACGCCAAGGGATACTTCCTCTTCGGGATCTGGACCACTCTCGCCTATGCGATCGTGTTCGTGGTCTCCATCATGGTCCGCTGGCCGCTGATCGGCGTCGCCTGGCACCTGGTGAACGGCCAGGGGACCGCCTGGCGCAGGCATCGTCGGACATTGCGCGCCTATGACATCGCCACCGCACTGTGGGCACTGGTCTTCGCGGCGCGGTATCTCACCCAGTCCGAGCTCTACGACCTCGGCGCGACCGGCTGGCTGGCCTTCGCGCGGATCGCGATGGGATGGCCGCTGACGGCTCTGGCGGTGCTCGCGACGGTCGTACTCGTCCGCCGCGCGGTCCGCGAGGAGGACACCGTCAGCGCGTGATCTGCATGGCGTCGTAGAGGGCCGGTTCGGCCTCCGCCGGGGCGATGAAGACCAGTTCGTCCCCACCCTCGATCGGATCGTCGCTCTGCGGCACGATGACCCGCCCGCCCCGCAGGATCGCGACCAGGGCCACGTCGCGCGGCAGTTCGAGCCTGCGCACCGGCTTTCCGGCCATCGGTGTGTTCGACGGCAGGGTGAGTTCGACGAGGTTGGCCTGACCCTGGCGAAACGTCATGAGACGGACCAGGTCACCCACCGACACCGCCTCTTCGACGAGGGAGGCGAGCAGGCGCGGGGTCGACACCGCGACGTCGACGCCCCAGTCCTCGCCGAACAGCCACTCGTTGCGCGGGTCGTTGACCCGGGCGACGACGCGGTTGATCGCGAACTCGGTCTTGGCCAGCAGGCTCACGACCAGATTGGCCTTGTCGTCGCCGGTCGCGGCGATCATCACGTCGAACGTCTGCAACTGCGCGTCTTCGAGTTTCGCGAGTTCGCAGGCGTCGGCGAGGATCCACTTCGCGCCCGACACCGAGTCCGGGTCGACGTGGTCGGCCTTTCGCTCGATCAGCGTGACGTCGTGTGAGTTGACGAGGAGCTCGCGGGCGATCGAACGCCCGACCGCGCCGGCTCCGGCGATGGCGACCTTCACAGGACTACTCCTCGGTGGTTCGGCCCTCGGTGTCCGGGGCTCCGGGGGATCACGACTCGGCCTGGGTGAACGGTTCCGCGGCGACGCGACGCGCGTTCGCCAGGTTGTCGAGAAGGACCGCGCCGTAGATCACATCGTCCTGCTGCAGAACGGTTTTGGCGTCGGGGAGGACCGGCCGGCCGACCCGGTTGAGGAAGGCCACCCGCGCACCGGTCTGTTCCTGGAACCTGGCGACCGAGACCCCGATCCACGACTCGTCGACGTGGATCTCGGCGACCGCCAGCGAACCCGACGGGTCGCGCCACTCCGCCGTGGCGGTCTCGCCGAGCGCGGACACGAATCGTTCGGTCGTCCACGGCACGGTCGCGACGGTCGGTATGCCGAGCCGTTCGTAGACCTCGGCGCGTTTGGCGTCGTAGATCCGTGCGACGACACGTTCGACGTCGAAGGTCTCCCGCGCGACGCGGGCGGCGATGATGTTGGAGTTGTCGCCGGAGGACACCGCGGCGAAGGCGTCGGCGTTCTCGATCCCGGCCTTGACGAGGATGTCGCGGTCGAAGCCGACGCCGGTGATGGTGCGGCCCGCGAAATCGACGGACAGGCGCGCGAACGCGGACGGGTCTCGGTCGATGATCGCGACGTCGTGTCCGCGTTTCTGCATCGCCATCGCGAGCGACGATCCGACCCGCCCGCAACCCATGATGACTACCTGCACGGCATTCCTCTCCCGATGCGGCGTGCGTGCCGCGAGTCGAACCTACCCGCCGCGACGCGGACGCTCTAGGGTTGCCTGGTGTCCACCGTCTCCAAGGTGTCCGTTGCGACGAAGCGACTCCTGCTCGGCAGGCCCTTCCGCAGCGACAAGCTGGGCCACACCCTGCTTCCCAAGCGCATCGCCCTCCCGGTCTTCGCCTCCGACGCGATGAGCTCGGTGGCCTATGCGCCACAGGAGATCTTCCTGGTCCTGTCGGTCGCCGGGATCACCGCACTCGCCTTCACCCCGTGGGTGGCGCTCGCCGTCGCCGTGGTGCTCGCGGTGGTGGTCGCCAGCTACCGGCAGAACGTGCACGCCTACCCGTCGGGTGGTGGCGACTACGAGGTCGCCACCGTCAATCTGGGGCCCAACGCCGGCCTGACGGTGGGCAGCGCCCTGCTCGTCGACTACGTCCTGACGGTCGCGGTGTCGGTCACGTCCGCGGCGGAGAACATCGGTTCGGCGGTCCCGTTCGTGAACGAGCACAAGGTCTGGTTCTGCGTGGGGGCGATCATGATCATCGCCGCGGTGAACCTGCGCGGCATCAAGGAATCCGGCGCGGTGCTGGCCATCCCGACCTACGCCTTCATCATCGGTGTGCTCGGCATGCTCATCTGGGGGTTCACCGAGATCTTCGTCCTCGGCGAGGAGATCCGTTCGGAGACCGCCGACTTCGGTATCGCCGCCGAACAGGACAACCTCACCGGTCTCGCTCTGGTGTTCCTCGTGGCCCGGTCGTTCTCCTCGGGATGTGCCGCTCTGACGGGAGTCGAGGCCATCAGCAACGGCGTCCCGGCCTTCCGGAAGCCCAAGTCGCGCAACGCCGCGACCACGTTGCTGATGCTCGGTGGCTTCTCGATCACCCTGCTGCTGGGCATCGTGCTGCTCGCCCAGGAGATCGGCGCGAAATACGTGATGGATCCGGCGAAGGACCTCGTCGGTGCTCCCGAGGGGTATCAGCAGAAGGCGATGATCGCGCAACTCGCGCACGCCGTCTTCGACTCCTTCCCGGCCGGCTTCTTCTTCGTCGCGATCGTCACGGCGCTGATCCTGCTGCTCGCCGCGAACACCGCGTTCAACGGCTTTCCGGTGCTCGGTTCGGTGCTGGCCCAGGATCGGTATCTGCCGCGTCAGCTGCACACCCGCGGCGACCGCCTCGCGTTCAGCAACGGCATCATCTTCCTGGCCGCGGCCGCGATCATCTTCGTGGTCGCGTTCGGGGCTCAGGTGACCGCACTGATCCAGCTCTACATCGTCGGCGTGTTCGTCTCGTTCACCCTGAGCCAGACCGGCATGGTGCGGCACTGGACCCGTCTGCTGCGTACCGAGACCGACCCCAGCGCCCGTCGCCGGATGATGCAGTCGCGGGTGGTGAACTCGGTCGGCCTGGTGATGACGGCAACGGTCCTCGTGGTGGTTCTGATCACGAAGTTCACCGCGGGCGCGTGGATCGCGGTGCTGGCGATGGTCTCGATCTTCGTGCTGATGAAGCTGATCCACCACCACTACGCGTCGGTCCAGCGCGAACTCGACCGCGCCGAGACCGACGACGAGGGCGTGCTGCCCAGCCGGACGCATTCCATCGTTCTCGTGTCGAGTCTGCACATGGCCTCCAAACGGGCCGTGCGCTATGCCCGGGCGACGAGACCGGACGTCCTCGAGGCGATCACGGTGAACGTCGACGACCGGGACACCCGCAAACTCGTCTCCGAGTGGGAGGCCAGCGACATCACGGTCCCGCTGAAGGTCATCGCCTCCCCGTACCGCGAGATCACCCGGCCGGTGATCGAGTACGTGCGCCGGGTGCGCCGCGAGAACCCGCGCGACGTGGTGACCGTGTTCATCCCGGAGTACGTCGTCGGACACTGGTGGGAACAGATCCTGCACAACCAGTCCGCGTTGCGGCTCAAGGGACGCCTGCTGTTCGAACCCGGGGTGATGGTGACCTCGGTGCCCTGGCAGCTCACCTCGTCGGACCGCCGCAAGGAGACCAAGAGATACTGGGCGCCCGGCGAGACCCGCCGCGCCCTGGGCGAATCGGAGCGCACGCTATGACACCCCCGGCGACGACGCATCGCGTCGAGGTCACCGTCGATCGCCCGGCCAACGGCGGGGAGGCGGTCGGCCGCGCCGACGGCCGGGTGCTGTTCGTGCGTGGTGCGATCCCCGGGGAGCGGGTGGTCGCCGAGATCACCGACGACCGCCACGACTCGTACTGGCGGGGCGACGCGGTCGAGATCCTCGATCGGTCCCCGCGCCGGATTCCAGTGGCGTGTCCGGCGGCGGCCGGGGGAGCGGGCTGCTGCGACCTCGCCCACATCGAACCCGGGCACGCGCGCGACCTGAAACAGGCCGTACTGCTAGACGTCCTGAGTCGGGTGGGCCATCTCGACGAGACGACGATCGCCGCCACCGACCTCGCGACGCGCGGGGTCGACAGGTTGCCGGGTACCGACACCGGCTGGCGCATCCGGACGCGGCTGGCCGTCGACGGACGCGGTCGTGCGGGTCAGCACGCGTTCCGCGGTTCCGCGGTGATCCACGACGTCTGCGTCCAGCCGACGCCGGGGATGGTCGACGACCTCGCCGGTCGCCGGTTCACCCCGCACGCCGAACTGGCGGTCGTCCTCGACGCCGACGGCGTCCGGCACATCACCGAGCTCGCGCCGGTCGCCGAGGTCCGTCACGGCGACGCACGGCGACGCGCACAGCAGAACCGCCGGCGCAGGTCCCGACCCCGCGCCCAGACGGTCGTCGAGGGCGCCGATTACGCCGTGCACCGCGTAGGCGACCGGACCTGGGACATCCCGGTGACCGGATTCTGGCAGGCGCACCGCGCCGCGCCTCAGACCTACGCCGACACGGTGGTCGACTACGTCCGGGGCCGTCTGGATTCGACGCCGCGGGTCGCCTGGGACCTCTACGGCGGTGCCGGAGTGTTCGCGGGTGCGCTGCTCGACGGCCTCGACGGCGGGCTCCAGCGGGTGCACATCGTCGACTCCGACGCCGGGGCGCTGGCGGCCGCGACCCGGACCTTCGACGCCGACGGCGACCGGGTGGTCACCCACCGGGGTGAGGTGGCGGCCCGGCTGCACGATCTCGGCGAGGCCCCCGACATCGTCGTCCTGGACCCGCCGCGCACCGGTGCCGGCGAGCGGGTGATCGAGGCGATCACGGCCGCGCAACCGGCCGTCGTGGTGCACGTCGGTTGTGACGCGGCGAGGTTCGCACGTGATCTCGGTCTCTTCGTCCGGCACGGATATCGGGTGGCGCAGGTGCGCGGCTTCGACGCTTTCCCGCTGACACACCATGTGGAGGCCGTCGCGTGTCTGGTCCGCGCGTGAGCCGACACTTCCGGTGAACGCCCGTCGGCCATCCGCGGGGCGGGGTGGCGTCGAATGCTTCCGTAGACTGACGGGTTATGGGCCGGGGGTTTTCTCCCGGGATCGTGAACCGGGATTCCCCCGGGGACGTCACGTGATGGAGGAAACGATGGGTGTGCTCGACCGGATCAGCTCGCCGGCCGATCTGCGGTCGCTGTCGGAAGCGGAGATGGAGACTCTCGCCTCCGAGATCCGGACGTTCCTGATCGAGAAGGTCGCGGCCACCGGCGGGCACCTCGGACCCAACCTCGGCGTGGTCGAACTGACACTCGGGATCCACCGCGTCTTCGACTCACCGCACGATCCGATCCTCTTCGACACCGGCCACCAGTGCTACGTTCACAAGATCGTGACCGGCCGCAAGGACGGCTTCGACGAGCTGCGTCAGCGCGGCGGCCTGACCGGCTACCAGGAGCGAGCCGAATCCGAGCACGACTGGATCGAGTCCTCGCACGCCTCGGCCGCCATGTCGTACGCAGACGGCCTGGCCAAGTCCTTCGAGCTGACCGGCCAGCCAGACCGCACCGTGGTCGCGGTGGTCGGCGACGGCGCCCTCACCGGCGGCATGTGCTGGGAGGCGATCAACAACATCGCCGCCTGCAACCGACGCGTCGTGATCGTCGTCAACGACAACGGCCGCTCCTACGCCCCGACCATCGGCGGTCTGGCGAGCCACCTTTCGGGTCTGCGCCTGCAGCCCGGATACGAGAAGTTCCTCGACGAGAGCCGCCGCGTCGTCAAGCAGGTGCCCGTCGTCGGCGAACCGGCCTATGCGGTGCTCCACGGCATGAAGAGCGGCCTCAAGGACCTGCTGGCGCCCCAGGCGATGTTCACCGACCTCGGACTCAAGTACGTCGGACCGGTCGACGGACACGACATCGGAGCCGTCGAGTCGGCTCTGCGGCACGCCCACGACTTCGGCGGACCGGTCATCGTGCACACCGTCACCCGCAAGGGCATGGGTTATGCCCACGCGGAGAACCACGTCGCCGACCAGATGCACGCCACCGGCATCATCGACCCCGTCACCGGCCGTCCGACCAGCGTCGCACCGCAGGACTGGACCAAGGTCTTCTCCGCGGCCCTGCTCGACGCCGGTGCCAATCGTCCCGACGTCGTCGCGATCACCGCGGCCATGCCGGGACCCACCGGACTGACGCCGTTCGGGGAGCGCTACCCCGACCGGATGTTCGACGTCGGGATCGCCGAACAGCATGCGATGACCTCGGCGGCGGGTCTGGCCCTTGGCAGTCTGCACCCGGTCGTCGCCATCTACTCGACCTTCCTCAACCGCGCCTTCGACCAGCTGCTGATGGACGTCGCACTGCTGAAGCAACCGGTCACCCTCGTACTCGACCGGTCGGGCATCACCGGACCCGACGGGCCCAGCCACCACGGCATGTGGGATCTGTCGCTGATGGCGATGGTCCCCGGCCTGCGGGTGGCCGCGCCGCGCGACGCACTCCGGCTGCGCGAGGAGTTCGACGAGGCACTCGGTGTCGACGACGGGCCGACCGCGCTCCGGTTCTGCAAAGGTGCTGTCCCCGAGGACATCCGGGCGGTCGAGCGACTCGACGGCGGTGTCGACGTGCTGCATCGCAGCGACCGCGACCTGGGTCCGGCGACCGGCGACGTGCTCATCGTCGCGGTCGGCGCCTTCTGCGGCCTCGCGGTCGACACCGCCGAACGCCTGGCCCAGCAGGGCATCGTGGCCACCGTCATCGACCCGCGCTGGGTGCTGCCGGTGCCGACCTCGGTCGTCGAGGTCGCCCGTCGTCACCGCCTGGTCGTCACCCTCGAGGACGGATGCGTCAGCGGCGGTGTGGGATCGGCTGTCGCGGGAGCACTCTCGGCGGCCGAGGTGCCGGTTCCGGTGCAGATCAAGGGCATTCCGCAGGAGTTCATCGAGCACGCCTCGCGTGGGCAGATCCTCGGCGAACTCGGTCTGACCGCACAGGATCTGGCCCGTTCGATCACCGCGACGGTGTCGGGGATGCAGGCCGGCCCCGCGCTGGAAGGCCAGATCGAGAAGCCCGCGGACCCGGCGCCGAGTCGCGCGGAGGACTGACACCCGAGTCGATCCCGACGGGTGACCCGAGTACCTCAGCGCAGGGTGGCGAGATTCGAGATCGACTTGTGCACATCGGATTCCAGTACCTTCGCGACGAGTCGCCCGACCGGTCCGTTGAGCAGTCCGCCGGACAGTTCGGCGGACAGGTCGAAGTAGGAGCCGTCAACGATCTCGTCGACCTTCATCGCCAGATCGATCTGCACGCCGCCCCGGCCCGAACCGGACAGGGCGATCAGGCGGGGTTCGTCGTAGTCGGTGACCGACCAGTGGATGATGTTGCGGAACCCCTTGACCTTGATCAGCGACGAGATCTTCGTCCCCTCGGTGATCGTGTCCGGGATCGGGGACTTCCATCCGCCGAAGATCGTCATCCACTCGTCGAATCGCGACAGATCACTGGCGAGTGCCCATGCCGTACCGGGGTCGAGGTCCGAGTCGATACCGACAGAGACTGTGGCCACTGAGTGCTCCCATTCCGTGAGGTCGTGCCTGTGCGAGGTCGTTCCTGTCGGAGTGTCTCTTACCCAGGTCGGCGCCGGCCTATTCGCCGGTGCCCTGATTCCCGGCCGGTCCGGCGTCGCGCAGGGCCTCGGCCAGCGGGTCGACGCAGAGCCGGCGCTGCCACTCACGGGCCCCGGCGGCCGCGAGATGCGCATCCACGGCCTCGGGGGTGACCGGTTCGTCCAGGCCGTCCCAGCACAGCTGGCGGACGACGTCCGGGGCGAGGAGGTTCTCCACCGGGAGGGTGTGGTTCTCGGCGACCTCTTTGAGTGCGGGACGGACCTTCTGCATCCGGGCCGCGGCCTCCGGGTTGCGCTGATCCCACCGGCTCACCGGTGGTAGTCCGGGACCGGTGGTCTTGCGGTCCGGCAGCTCGCTCTCGGGCAGTTCGCGCGCCCGCTGCAAGGCACTGAGCCAGATTCCGGCCTGGCGCCGCTGGCGGGGGCCGCCGAAGATCGGCAGGCGGGTCAGTTCGTTGTTCGACTTGGGGTCGACGGTCGCGGCGTTGACGATCGCGGTGTCGGGCAGCACGCGGCCGGGGGCGACATCGCGACGTTCGGCCAATTCCTCACGTGCCGTCCACAATTCGCGTACCGCGGCGAGGGCGCGGGCAGACTTCACGGTGTGGATGTTCGACGTCTTGCGCCACCGGTCGGTGCGTGGCGGCGCCGGCGGACGGGACAGCACGTAGGCGAACTCCTCACGGGCCCAGCCGTCCTTGCCGGATTCGGCCAGTGCCGCGTCCATCGCGTCGCGCAGCTCGACGAGCACCTCGACGTCGAGCGCGGCGTAGTTCAGCCAGTCGTCGGGGAGGGGCCGCCGCGACCAGTCCGCCGCGCCGTGCCCCTTGAGCAGACCGAGGCCGAGGAACTGGGCGACCATCGCCGCCAGGTTCACCTTCGCCAGCCCGAGGAGGCGTCCGGCGAGTTCGGTGTCGTACAGCTCGACGCATTCGAAGCCGAGCTCGCGCAGGCACGGGAGATCCTGGTCGGCGGCGTGCAGCACCCATTCGGGTCCGCGTAGCGCGTCGATCACCGGGGTGAGGGCCTCGGGATCGGCGATCGGGTCGAGCAGGAAGCTGCCGGCGCCGCGTCGTTTGATCTGGATCAGGTACGCGCGCTGTGAGTAGCGGTAGCCGGAGGCACGTTCGGTGTCGACGGCGATCGGGCCCTCACCCGCGGCGAGTGCTCGGGCCGCGTCGGCGAACTCCGCCGCGGTCGACAGCACCGGCGGGACACCGTCGGCGGGGGCGAGCAACGGCTCGACCTCGGGAGCCTCGTCGTCTCCTGGTGCCTGATTCTCGGCTGTCTGGTTCTCGGGTGCGGTGTCCACGGTGCTCACGTCGCGCCGAGTTGGGTCACGCCCGCCGGAGGCAGGCCGGCCGCGGACGCCAACACCTCGCAGAAGGCCTCGAGGTGTCCGTTGAGGCCGTCGGCGGTCAGCGCAGTCCACGACGCCCGGACCTCGAGCTGGTGGGCGCGCGGCGGCCCGGCGATGTCGCCGTAGCGGACCGACGTGGTCGAGGTGACGGTGCCGCCGAGCGCGGTGACCTCGATGCGGTGGGCGGTGCCGTTCGGGGACGGGCCGTCGGGGGAGTGCTCGGGGTGCTGCTCTCACCGACCGGGACGCCGAGGGCGTCGGACAGCCAACTCCAGGCCACCTCCGGCAGCAGCGGATCCATCGCCAGCGCGGCCTCGACCTCGGCCTGGAGATAGGCGACGAGTCGGATCGTCCCGTTCCAGGCTTCCTGCCCGGCCGGGTCGTACAGCAGGATCAGCCGTCCGAATGCGGTGCCCTGGGAGTCGGTGGGCACGATGTCGGGGTCGTCGGGCGGGCGCACCTCGGCGCCGACGGCATAGCTGTACGGCGCCAGACGCTGCGGCGGGCGGATGGGCCCGACCTCGATCTCCCGGCGGACGCGGGCAGCATGCAGCGACTCCACTGCCGCGCGGAAATCAGCAGGCTCGTCCGGAGCTCCCGAAGAAGTCACCGTTCGACCGTAGGGGTGTCGTGCCTGGCCGCGGCGGAGGCGCGCCGAGTCGGCGGCCCCCGAATCGCCGGAGGCGGGCACGGATGTGCGGCAGTGGCGGGCCGGAACTCCGAACATGGCAGAGTAAACGGTGATGTCGAACGTAACTGGTACCCGGGTCCATCGGTCGCACCTGCCGCTCGTCGCCGCGGCCACGGGAGCGACCCCGTCACGCCGTCCGGTGTGGTTCATGCGGCAGGCGGGCCGTTCCCTGCCCGAGTACCGCGCGATCCGCGCGGACCACGGCATGCTCGAATCCTGCTTCGACGCCGAGCTGGTCTGCGAGATCACCATGCAGCCGGTGCGTCGCCACGACGTCGACGCCGCGATCCTGTTCTCCGACATCGTCGTGCCGCTCAAGGCCGCGGGCATCGACCTCGACATCGTCGCCGGCACCGGCCCGGTGATCGCCGAACCGGTGCGGTCGGCCGAGGCCGTCTCCCGCATCCCGCGGCTGGAACCAGCCTCGGTGGGCGCGATCTCCCATGCCATCGAGCTGCTGCTCGCCCAGCTCGGCGACACCGCGCTGATCGGTTTCGCCGGTGCGCCGTTCACCCTCGCGTCCTACCTCATCGAGGGCGGGCCGAGCCGCAACTACGAGCGCACCAAGGCGATGATGCACGGCGACCCGGAGACCTGGGCCGAACTGATGGCCCGCCTAGCCGACATCACCATCGCCTTCCTGCAGGTCCAGCTCGACGCCGGCGTCGATGCCATCCAGCTCTTCGACTCCTGGGCGGGCATGCTGTCGGCCGCCGACTACCAGCGTTTCGTCGCGCCGCACAGCGCCCGCGTCCTCGCCGAGGTCGCCGGATACGGCGTCCCGCGCATCCACTTCGGTGTCGGGACCGGCGAACTGCTCGCGCCCATGGCCCACGTCGGGGCCGACGTGATCGGCGTCGACTGGCGGGTGCCGCTCGACGAGGCCGTCCGCCGCGTCGGGCCGGGCAAGGCGGTCCAGGGCAACCTCGACCCGACGCTGCTCTTCGCGGGCCCGGAGGTCGTCGACACCGAGGTGCGTCGCGTGGTCGCCGACGGTGACCGGGCGATCGAGGCCGGTGCGATCGGCCACATCTTCAACCTCGGCCACGGGGTGCTGCCGGGCACCGACCCGGACGTCCTCACCCGCGCCGTCGAACTGATCCACAGCCTCTGATGAGTGCCCGGCGCCGGATCGCGGTCGTCGGCGGGGGTGTCTCCGGTCTGACGGCGGCGTACCGGCTGCGTCGCGAACTCGGCGCCGACGCGCGGATCGACGTCCTCGAGGCGAGCGAACGACTCGGCGGTGTCCTGCACACCACGACGGTCGGCGGGCAGTCCGTCGATGTCGGGGCCGAGGCGTTCATCGTCCGACGGCCGGAAGCGCTGGGTCTTGTCGACGAACTCGGACTGGGGGATCGGGTCGTCTCACCGACCGGCCGGCGTCCGGCCGTGTGGTCCGGCGGACGCCTGCACCCGCTGCCGACCCCGGCGCTGATGGGCATCCCGGCGTCTCCCGAGGCGGTTGCCGGCCTCGCCGAACCTGCCGACCTCGAACTCATCCACTCCGAGACACAACGCCCCTGGCGCTGGGACCCGTCGTCGGACCCGACGGTCGGGGACCTCGTCGCCGACCGTTTCGGGGCATCGGTGGTCGCCCGCAGCGTCGATCCCATGCTCGGCGGCGTCTACTCGAGCCTCGCCGCCGACATCGGACTACGTGAGGCGCTCCCCGCGCTGGCGGCGCGACTCGACGCCGGTGCGGCGAACCTCACCGAGGCCGTCGCCGGTCTCGTCGCCGACGCCTCCGGTTCGGGTCCCGTGTTCGGCACCCTCGTGGGCGGCTACCGGGTCCTCCTCGACGCACTACGAACCGCCGCGGCCGTGGAACCCGAACTCTGCTCCTACGTCCGTGGTCTGGAACCGACGGCCACCGGCTGGGCGCTCGACGTCGCCGGTGGGGCCCGCGAGGGCGTGCGCGACTACGACGGCGTCATCCTCGCCGTCCCCGCCTGGCAGGCCGGACACCTCCTACGGCGCTCGCTGCCCGACTTCGCCGCCCCGCTGCGCGCGGTTCGGGGGGCGTCGTCGGTCGTGGTGTCGATCGCGCTCGCCCCCGGCACGCCGTTACCCGATCGTTCCGGGGTGCTCGTCGGGACCGGGGAGAGCCTGCGCGCCAAGGCCTTCACCCTCAGCTCGCAGAAGTGGGGGCATCTGTCGCACGACGATGCGCCGGCCTCGGTGCGGGCGTCGTTCGGCCGGTTCGGAGCGCCGGTACCCGACGTCGACGCCGAACCGGGCGTCGACGACCGGCTGCGGGCCGAGGCGCTCGAGGATCTCGACGAGGTGTGCCGGGCCGCAGGTGTGGCACCCGCGTCGCCGAACGTCCTCGACACCTATGTGCAGCGCTGGACCAACGGCCTACCGGTCTACGGACCGGGGCACCTGGCCGCTATGGCACAGGTCGCCGCGTCGCGGCCGAGTCGACTCGCACTCGCCGGGTCGTCGTATGCGGGGGTCGGTGTCCCGGCCTGCATCGGCCAGGCCGGACGCGCCGTGTCGGCGCTGCTGACCGAGCTGACCTGACTGTTCGTCGTCCCGGCGGCGGTGGCACCATGTCAGACATGGCCCGCTTGGATTACTCAGAACTCAACTCCACGATCCGCTACCTCATGTTCTCGGTCTTCGCCGTCCGCCCCGGCGAGCTCGGCGCCGACCGTGACCAGGCGAAATCGGATGCCGCCGACTTCTTCAAGTCCCTCGAGGACACCGGCGTCGTGGTCCGCGGCGTGTACGACGTCTCGGGACTCCGCGCCGACGCGGACTTCATGATCTGGTGGCATGCCGCGGACGTCGAATCCATTCAGGCCGCCTACGCGAAATTCCGTCGCGAGACCGTCCTCGGCCGTGCCTGCAACGCTGTCTGGAGCAACGTGGCGCTGCACCGGCCCGCCGAGTTCAACAAGAGCCACATCCCGGCCTTCCTCGCCGGTGAGGAAGCGGGCAACTACATCTGCGTGTATCCGTTCGTGCGGTCCTACGAGTGGTACTTGCTACCCGACGAGGAGCGTCGCAAGATGCTCGCCGATCACGGCAAGGCCGCCCGCGAGTACAAGGACGTCCGCGCCAACACGGTGTCGTCGTTCGCTCTCGGCGACTACGAATGGCTGCTCGCCTTCGAAGCCCCCGAACTGCACCGCATCGTCGACCTGATGCGCAACCTGCGTGCCACCGAGGCCCGCATGCACGTCCGCGAGGAGACCCCGTTCTTCACCGGGCCGCGCGTCGAGGTCTCGGCGCTCATCGACGCCCTGCCCTGACCCACCGCGACACACGACGACAGAGGTTCTCGCCCGCGAAAGGCGAGAACCTCTGTTTCTGTGTGACCGGTGTCACCGGAACGAATGAAATCGGACAGAAAACGCCACGGGTGACGCGAAGGGAAGCGGAGCGTAAACGGAGCCTCAACACGAGGCAAACAACGCTCGACTCAACGTGGAGGAACCCAGATGGTCCGAATCGTCCCCGCGACACGCGTCATCGCAGCCCTGGCCTTCTCGGCCGCGCTCGCCGGCGGAGCCGCGGTCGCCAACGCTCAGCCCTGCCAGATCGACCTCGCGAACGGCCAGGTCGCGCCGTGCGCTCCCGGTGTCGTCTCGACGCAGCCGGGCGACCCGGGTGGCGGCAACGACGCGGCGTCCGAGCCGGCCGAGTTCGTGCATGTGCCGCTGGAGCACAGTTTCCCCGAGCCGGCACCGGAAGAACCTGAAGACCCGTCAGTCGAGAAGTGAGGGTCGCACTGTCCTGACCCGAGAAGTATCTGAAAGGGTGCCCGCAAAGACTGCGGGCACCCTTCTTCTCATGAGTTGCACTCTGGCACAAGCGACTTGGTCAATCGACCCACGAAAGGGCAGTTGACGAAAACCGGACAAAGCGCCCGTAACCTCTGTTATGAAGTGGAATGTGATCTTGGTCTCACCGAGGACGCATCAACGTTCTACTCGACGTGGAGGAACCCCCCGATGACTCATATCGTCCCCGCGGTCCGCATCATCGCAGCGCTCATGTTCTCGGCCGCTCTCGGCGTTGGACCCGGCGCCCTTCGCGCACACGCTCGTCGACGTCTCGCCGCCGGCCCCGGCGCCGGTCGAAGAGAAGCCGGCCGAAGAGAAGCCGGTCGACGACGACAAGATCTCGATTCCGCAGCCGGAGGAGAAGGAACAGCAGGAGAAGGAGCAGAAGGAACGGGAGCAGTCGGCGCCGAGTTAGGGGTCACTGCAGTAGGAGCCCACCGCAGTCGGGGTCACGGCAGTCTGTCCGGCCGTGACCTCGGGTGCGACAGTCCTACTCGGCCGGCTCGAGCTTCAGGCTGATCGAGTTGATGCAGTAGCGCAGGTCGGTGGGGGTGTCGTAGCCCTCACCGGAGAACACATGACCCAGGTGGCTCTTGCAGTTCGCGCAGAGCACCTCGACCCGCTTCATGCCGAGCGAGTTGTCCTCGACCTCGATGATCTTGTCGCCGGCGAGGGGTGAGAAGAACGACGGCCAGCCGCAGTGGGATTCGAACTTCTGCTCGCTGCGGAACAGCTCCGTGTCGCATGCCCGGCAGCGGTAGACGCCGACCGTCTTGGTGTCGGTGTACTCGCCGGTGAACGGTGCCTCGGTGCCGGCCTGGCGCAGAACCCGGTACTCGGCCGGGGTGAGGCGCTGCTTCCACTCCGCGTCGGTGAGGTTCGCGAGGTTCTCGGTGTCAGGCTTGCTGTCGGTCATGGGACCACGTTAGCGCGGAGCGCGGCATGTACCCCAGTAGCGCGGAGCGCGGCATGTGCCCCAGTAGCGCGGAGGCCCTACTTCGAGAGCGACAGCGAGTCGTCGGTCTTCGTCGCCGGCGCCGGGGGAGCGTCGGTCTCCGACCGCATCACGGTGTCCTCGCCGGTGACGCCGTCGGACCGCATGTCGAGCCAGCGGAACAGCAGCGAGCAGAACACGGCGATCATCAGCAGCGACCATCCCCAGGTCACCTTGTTGTACTCGACCATCCAGCCGAACGCGGTCCACCGCTGCGAATAGAAGCTGTCGAAGGTCATGCAGCCGTACACGCCGAGCCAGGCGGACCAGTTCCGCATCGCCGATCCGGGCAGCAGCACCGTCATCAGCAGCGGGAACAGCAGCATCGAGTAGTAGCCCTGGCCGAGCGAGCCGACGAGGAAGGTGGTGCCCAGCAGCACACCCGACGACGTCGTGAGCCACAGCAGTTCATTGGTCTTGCGGTAGTAGCGGTACAGGAACCACAGCGAGAACGCGGCCATCGCCACGAACGCGACACGCAGCAGCAGCACCAGCCACGGTGCGACGCCGAAGTAGGCGCCGTTGCCGGCGATCGAGCTGTTGTAGTAATCGCGGGCCTCACCGAGGTACGGGACCGTCCGGCTGATGAAGGCGTCGGCATCCACCGAGAGCGGCCAGGCGAGTGCCATCAGGACCAGCGGGATCACGATGGCGAGGACGAACACCCGCCACTGCCGGTTGAGCAGGGGCAACAGCATCAGCGGCGCCAGAACGGGTTTCACGGCGAGCGTCAGACCCATCGGTACACCCGCCCACCAGTCGTGCCGCGAGCGCATCAGCATCAGGAAGGCGAGCATGCCCAGCAGCACGAACGAGTTGAAGTTCGTGAAGATCAGCGTGTGCGAGACGGTCTCGGTGAAGAAGAAGGCGAACAGCACCGTCGGCATCACCCACGAGTTCAGCGCGTAACCGAACATCCGGGTCAACAGGTAGGCGCAGACCAGCAGGGCCACCACGCTCGCCGCGATGAACGCCCAGCGGGCACGTTCGTAGTCGATGACCGCGACCGGCGACATCAGGAGCGTGCCCGACGGCGGGTACAGGTAGTGCGGATCGACCGTGGCGTAGTTCTCGCCGTAGACCGGCAGGCTGTTCAGGAAGTTGTAGGCCGCGGCGTACACCGGCTTGAAGTCGTCGGTGCGGTCGCCGTTGACACCCAGGAACAACGAGCGGTGCACGACCATGAACAGGCTGATCGGCCACAGGATCATCGGGATGATCCGCTGCGCACTCATCTGGGGATAGAGATACCTGTCGAGATTCGCCACCCGCGCACCGTACTACGGGCGGCCTCCGACTCTCCGCAGAACCCTCCGGGCCAGCACCGATCCGGGCCGGTCAGGTGGGGCAGCCCCGCTGAGTGGGACCCTCGAGAGGCGTCTTCTCCACGTATTCGGCCGCGACCTGGGCCGCACATGCGCTGCGACCCAGCACCGAGAAGCCCAGTCCGTCCCAGCTGACGGTGACGGGCTCGGCGCCCGCGTTCATGAACAGCGGTACGAGGGTGTTCGCCCCGTTGCCGCCGTTCACCGGGTCCCGGGTGCCGTTGAGGATCAGCGGGTCGGCGGGCAGCGACGACGGCGGGCGCGCCCCGTTGTCCGACGCCCATCCGTTGCAGCGCACCAGCGACAGCGCGCTGTCGGCGCCGGTCAGTGGATTCTGCTTCGTCCAGGCGTCCACGAGACCGGGGATCTCGTTCTGACCGACCGGGCCGGTGACGTCATTGCAACGGGAGACCAGGGCGCCGTCGGTCGTCCGCAGGGTCGTAGCCCGATCGGCCAACCGGACCAGTGCGGCGGTGTCACCCCGGTCGGCGCCGGTGATGGCGCGGGACAGGTCGAGCAGCGCTTCGGGACGGTCAGGGGCGAGAGCGAGCGTGGTGGTGATCGCGTTCAGTGCGGTGGTGTCCGACAGGCCGTCGAGGCGGCCGGCGCGCGCCTTGGCGAGCAGGCCGGTCATCACACCCACCCCGTTGGTGCCGAGCGTGCACCCGTCGAGCGTGGAGCATCGCTGTGCGAACCCCTGCAGCGCGGCCTGCACACCCTGCGCGCGCAGATTCGCCCGATCGCGGGCATTGGCGCCGAAGGGCGTGGGGGTGTCGAGGATGATGCGTCCGGCGCGGCCGCCGTAGAGGGAGGCATAGGACAGGACGACGTCGGAGCCCTCGCCGACGCCGATGAGACCCAGATGCTCGACGCCCCACTTCTGCCGGAGCGTCTCGAGGTCTGCGGCGGCGAACTGTGCCCCGAAGTTGAGCTGGTACGGCGTCAGCGTCTCCGTGCAACCGTCCGAGGCCGACGACGCGGCCGAGGCGAGCCGCGAGATGCGCGCCTGGGTGGTGGTTCCGCGGGAGGTGAGCCCGTTGTCGGCGATCGTGCTGCGTTCCAGTCGGGTCATGCAGTCCAGGTCCCCGCTCTGGGGGATGCCGCGATGATCGACGGCCACCACGGGGTGGGCGTCGAGGAACGCCCGGCCCGGGCCCGAGGACATCACCATCAGGGTCCGCGACGACGGGAGATCCGACCCGGACGTGAGTACGAGCGGCGGGGCGTCGGCGGGCGTGGTCGCGGTGCGCGCTCGGGTCGCCGCGATCGTGACGACCTCACCGTCGGGCTTGTTCCGGTCGACCGGCGAGTCGAACTCGGCGCATTCGATGGTCACCCCGGCCGGGCGGGCGACGCCGTAGCGTCCGCTGGTGCCCGCGGCGCAGTCGGTCCACTCGAGATCGGCCTTCGGTACGGCGAGCGCAGGCGCCGGGGGCGGAGCCGACGACGAGGTCGCCGGGCCGTTGCCGCCGCCGCCACCGGGGATGAGTTCCGGGCCGCGGTCGGGGCCCACCGCGCACGACGACACGGTGATCGCGACGATCACACCCAGGACTGCCGTGACGGCGTGCGCTCTTCGCATGACCGCGAGCGTAGTCAACGTCTCCGGGTGGTGGCTGTGCAGTGGTCAGTGGATGGACGACCGGCCGTGCCGCAACCAGCGCATGAAGAGGTAGCCGTCGTCGTCGGTGAGGATCGCCGCCGGTGTCATTCCCTTGAGCGCCAGGGCGCCGTCGTCGTTGTCGTCGGCAGCATGGGTCGCGATCCGGCCGGCGCGGCCGCCGACCAGGTGGGGGCTGGTCGTCAGGCACAGTTCGTCGAGTAGGTCGTCGGCGATGATCGATCCGAGCAGGCTCGGTCCGCCCTCGCACAGCACCCGCGGCCGGCCCCGGTCACCGCACGTCTCGATCAGCTTCGCCGTCTCGACGTCCTCGTCGCCGCAGTCGATCAGGGTGGCGCCGGCGTCGACGAGCGCAGCACGTCGGTCCGCGGGAGCCGACCCGCAGGTGAGCACCACGGTCTCGGGGTGGCCGAGCGGCGGATAGTCCGGCGGGATCGAGAGTGAACGCGACACCAGGGCGAGGGCGGGGGCGGGTGCCTGTCCGTTCTCCTCCCGGAGTCCGGCGAACGCGGTGTCGGGTTGCGGCTGGCGATATCCCTCGGTGATCGCGGTCCCGGCGCCGACGAGGATCACGTCGGCCAGTCCGCGCAGCACACGGAAGACGGTCTTGTCGCCGTCGCCGCCGAGCCCGCCGGACTTGCCGTCATGTGTCGCCGCGCCGTCGATCGAGGAGACCATGTTGGCCCGGACGAACGGCGCCGCGGCGCCGGGCCCCTCGGCCGGCCGCGGGGGATAGCGGTAGTGCTCCGCGAGTCCGAGCAGCGTGTCGTCCCCCTTCTGATCGGACTCCGCGGATGTGACCTGGGTCGCTTTCTGCAGGTGGAACATGCGTCCATCATTCCGCGGATGGCTACTCTCCACACATGGCGGCCCGACTTTGCGATCGCAACCCTGCGACCTCGCCGGACGCACTCATCGACGAGATGGTGCCTCCGTCGACCTTCGACGACGTGAGTTTCGACTCCTACATCCCCGATCCGAAGGAGCCGTCGCAGGCCCAGGCGGTCGCCAAGGCCCGTGATTTCGTCGCGCGTGCGTCGAAGGCGCGGTCGGGGAAGAAGGGCCTGTTCTCGCGCAAGGCGCCCTCGCAGGGGATCGGGCTGTACCTCGACGGCGGATTCGGTGTCGGCAAGACCCATCTCCTCGCCTCGATCTACCACTCCATGCCCGAGCCGAAATCTTTCGCGACCTTCGTCGAGGTCACCCATGTGGTCGGCGCGCTGGGCTTCGTCAACGCCGTCGAACGCCTCTCACAGCACACGGTGCTGTGCATCGACGAGTTCGAGCTCGACGATCCCGGCGACACGATGCTGGTGTCGCGGCTGCTCACCGAGCTCACCGCCAAGGGCGTGTCGATCGTCGCCACCTCGAACACCCTGCCCGGTCAGCTCGGCGAGGGCCGCTTCGCGGCTCAGGACTTCCTGCGTGAGATCCGCAAGCTCTCATCCGTGTTCGAGACCATCCGCGTCGACGGCCCCGACTACCGCCACCGCGACCTGCCGCCGGCTCCGGATCCCCGCACCGAGGCCGAGCTGGTCGACATCGCCGATTCCACCGAGGGCGCGACCCTCGACGACTTCGACGCGCTGTGCGACCACCTGAGCACCCTGCACCCGTCCAAGTACAAGGACCTCGTCGACGGTGTCTCGCTGGTCTGCATCACCGGGGTACACCCCGCCAAGGACCAGTCCGTGGCACTGCGACTCGTGGTGCTCGCCGACCGCCTCTACGACGCGCACATCCCGGTGACGGTGTCGGGCGCCAAGCTCGACGAGATCTTCACCGACGAGATGCTCGCCGGCGGATACCGCAAGAAGTACCTGCGCGCGACCTCGCGGCTGCTGGCGTTGTCGCGGTTCGCCGAGACGGCTGCCTGAGAGTCAGTTCCCGCGTGACCGTTTCCCTCCCGCTTATTGAGTCTGACACGCGGGACGGAGACACGCCGGCGGGATGGAAACATGCCGGCGATTAGCCGCTACAGCTTCTGCGTGAACACGTAGTCGTGTTCGACGCTGCCGCCGAGCTCGAAGGTCCGCACCCCGGCGTTGGTGAAACCCGTTTTGGTGTAGAACTTCTGGGCCCGTTCGTTGAGCTGGTTCACGCCGAGCCAGACGACCGCGCTCCCGCGGTCGCGCGCACGATCGAGCGCCGCGGACATCAGGGCGCGTGACGGGCTGAGGCCGGGACGCGAATGGTGGTCGGGGAGTACGTACATCTTCGACACCTCGCTCGCCGGCCGCTCGGGAACCAGCGCGGCGACAACGGGATTCGACGGTGGGCGGTGCAGGACCAGCGCATAGCCCAGGATTGCGCCGTCCGCTCCGTCCCGGGCGACGAGCACGTCGGCGTCGGGGTCGGCGATGTAGCCGCGAAAGTTCTTCTCGCCGAGGTTTGTTGCCACGAACTCGGCGATGTCGGAGGCGGCGGTGTGCGGCGGGCACGCCAGCGGGAAGGTGGCGCCGGCGACCTCGGCCACCGCCGCGGCCAGGTCGGGATCGGTGACGAGTTCGACGGCCACCGCGGGGTGGGTCGAGGTCATGACCGGGAGTCGACCGACGACAGGGGACGTGCCGGGTCCGCGGTCGAGGCGTTCATCGACCCGTCGTACACCGCCACGTCGTGCCGGCCGAGGGTCTTCAGTGCGAGTGCCGCTGCGGTGGCTGCGATCCCGCCGCCGCAGTAGGTGACCGGCCGGACGGCGGGATCGAGGGCGCCGGCCTCGGTGAACAGTTCGCGCAGTTCGTCGAGCGACTTCAGTGCACCGGACTCGTCGACGAGTTCGCCGAACGGGACGTTGACGCTGCTCGGGATGTGACCGCCGGAGAACGATTCCCGGTCGAGCGCGTTGACCAGCAGAACCGACGAATCCGCGGTGGCCGCGACCACCTCGTCGGTCGACGCGATGCGCCCCGGGCGACGGTGCGCGGTGAAAGTGGCTGCCGGATGGGGGGATTCGCCGGTCTCGGTCGGGAGTCCGGCCTTCACCCAGGCGTCGTATCCGCCATCGAGGACGACGACGTCGTCGAATCCCTCGAGGCCGAACTGCCACCACAGGCGCGTCGCCCAGATGCCGTTGACCGTGTCGTAGACGACGACGGTCGAGTGGTCGCCGATCCCCGCCTCGCCGACGGTCGCGGCGAACTTCTCCGACGACGCGGCGGCGAAGGGCGCCTCGCCGTCCGGATCGGACAGGCCGGTGATCTGGTCGATGAACACCGCGCCGGGCAGGTGCCCCTCGAGGTAGGTGTCCCGGCCGGAGGCGACGTGCGCGCCGTCGGCGTCGAAGGTCAGGTGAACCGTCGCGTCGACGATGCGCAGGCGCCCCTCGCCGAGACGGTCCTGCAGTTCGGTCGGGGTGATCAGCGGTGCGGAGGTCATGCCTGACACGGTAGTCCCGCCGCCACGCCGGCCGATCTCAGGGATCGAGCGGCTCGGCGTGGAAGTCGGCGAGGTCGACGCGCCGGGTCTTGGCCCAGTAGTCGACGATCCGCCACGGCAGCACCGCCACCACGCGGCCCTCGGGGTTGCGGTACCAGTTGGTCATCGCCGGATGCGTCCACACCATCTTCGCGTGCGCGCGGTCGACGGCGTCGTTGTACTCCTCGGTGACCTCGCGGCGTACCTCGAGTGCGCCGAGCCGGTTCTCGATCATGGCGCGGATGGCGTCGCAGACGTAGCGCACCTGGTATTCGAGGATGCTGATGAAGCTGCCGCCGTGTCCGAGTGCGGTGTTGGGGCCTGTGAGGATGAACAGGTTGGGGAAGTCCGGAGCGGTGATGCCGAGGTAGGCGTACGCGTCGTGATCGCCCCAGGCCTCGACCGTCGTCTTGCCGCTGCGGCCGACGACGTCCATCGGGTAGAGGTAGCGGTCGCTGTGGAATCCGGTCGCGAACACGATGATGTCGAAGTCGTGTGCCCGGCCGGTGCTGTCGACGAGGCCGGTGGCGGTGACGGAGTCGACGCCGTGGCCCACCAGCTCGACGTTCGGCTGCCGCAGCATGCGGAACCAGCCGTTGTCCAACAGCATCCGCTTGCCGAAGGGCGGGTAATCGGGCGTCGACAGCTCGATCAGGTCGTCCCGATCGCCCAGTTCGGCACGCATGTAGCGCAGATAGAACTCGCGGTGGCCGTGGTTGACCGCGTTGATCGACGCGGTGGGTTCGGGCCACTCGGGATCGACGTGCAGGGTGGAGTGGACCTTGTCGTTGAAGATCCACGAGAGCCGGGCGCGGTACCACTCGCGGTAGCCGGGAAGGTTGTTCATCAGCCAGTGGACGCTGTCGCCGACCGGCGCGAAGTAGTCGTCGTTGGGGGCGATCCACTGCGGCGACCGCTGGAAGATCGTCATCGACCCGACCTTGTCGGCGATCGCGGGACCGATCTGCATCGCCGAGGCGCCGGAGCCGACGATCGCGACGCGCTTACCGGCCAGTGCTCCGGGCTCGTCGAGTTCGGTGGGCCAGTCGGCGGAGTGGAACATCCGGCCGGTGAAGGTGTCCATGCCGGCGAGGTGGGGGAGCTTGGGCCGGTTGAGGATTCCGACGGCGCTGATGAGGATGCGCGAGGTGAGGGTGCTCTCGCTCCCGTCCCGGTAGCGCACCCGCACCTCCCAGTGCTGCGCGGCGGAATCGTAGGTGGCGGAGAGGACCTCGGTTCCGAAGCGGACCCGGTCGCGCACCGAGTGCCGGTCGGCGAAGGCCTGCAGGTAGCCCTGGACCTCGTCGCGTTTGCCGAAGTGGGTGGACCAGTCGTGGTCGAAGGACGAGATCGAGTACAGGTAACTCGGGGTGTCGACACCGGCGCCGGGGTACTGGTTCTCGTACCAGGACCCGCCGACCTCGTCGTTCTTCTCCAGAACGGTGTGTTCGATCCCGGCCTCGGCGAGCTGGGTGGAGATCAGCATCCCGGCCACGCCAGCCCCGATGACCAGGGCGGTCATCGTCGAACCGAGTTCCGCGGGCAGCGCCGGCAGATGTGTGCCGCGCAGGTCGCCGCGCACGATCTCGCTCATCATCGGGCCGAACTCCGGCGCCACCGCCTCGCCGGCGGTGAAGGACATCAGCGCGGCGACGAGTTCCTCGTCGGCCGGTTCGCGGTCGGGTGAGCCCTGCTCGTACCAGTCCTCGAGGGCGTCGACGACGGCGTCGCGGATCTCGGCCTGCACATCCTCCGGCAGGCCGCCGGTGGAGTTGTCGTCCATCCCGCGGCTGCGTGTCGGGCGGAAGCGATCACCGAGCCAGCGACGATCCCCGGTCATCTCCACCAGCACGGCGAGCAGTGTCGGGATGTTGCCCGCGGCGACCGCCGCCCGGATCTCCGAGGTGGCCGGACGCGTCTCCGGACGCAGGGAAACTGAAGTCATAGTTGCAACTAACCACTGTTAGTCCCGTCTCGTCAACACGAGAAAACAATCGATATTCGACGCTTGACGACCGACCTGGCGTATGGAACTGTGTCCCCAGTCATACTAACAATGGTTAGTGATCACGGAGGATGACATGGAACTCAGCGAAGCAATGCGCACGACGGGCACCTGCCGCTACTTCAGCGACAAGCCCGTCGAGGACGACGTTTTCTACCAGGCGTTCGACGACGCGCGCTTCGGTCCGCAGGGCGGTAACCGGCAGCCGGTCCGGTGGGTTGTGGTCCGTGACGACGCCACCAAGAAGGCGCTGGCCGATCTCTACCTGCCGTACTGGGAGGGCTACTACGCGGCGGTGGTCGAGGGCTCCAAGAAGGTCGGTGCCATCCCCAAGACCGTGGAGAGCGCCAACTACTTCGCCCACCACCTCGCCGAGGTGCCCGCGCTCGTCGTGGTGTGCGCCGAGTCGGAGGGACTCCATCCCACCGATCACGAACTCGGCCGGCTCAGCGTCGTCGGCGGCGCGTCGATCTACCCGAGCGTGCAGAACCTGACCCTCGCACTGCGTCAGCAGGGCGTCGCCACCGCACTCACGACCCTGCTCTGTGCGGCCGAGAACGAGGTCAAGGAACTGCTCGGCATCCCGGACGACTACATCACCGCTGCCCACATCGCCGTGGGTTATCCGCGTGACGGCTTCCCGCGCAAGCTCACCCGTAGCCCCGTCGAGGAGATCGCCTTCCTCGACCGGTTCGACAACCGGATGTTCGCGTGAGCGCCCCCGCCATGGCCGCAGACCGAGCACGCACAGACCGGGCACTCACGGAGAACCAGACATCGCTGCTGGGCCGCGCGACCATCGGTGACCAGCTGCGCAGGCTGTCGCGCTCGCAGGGCAGCAAGCCCGCGATCATCGCCTACGCCGCCGACGGCGGCCGCACGTCGACCAGTTACGCCGAGCTCAACCGCATGGCCAACCGGGTCGCGCACGTCCTCGCCGACCTCGGCGTTCGACGCGGCGACCGCGTCGCGGTGATGAGCCGCAACCGCGTCGAGACCGTCGCCACCTACTACGGCGCGCTGAAGGTCGGGGCCGCGTACTCCGGCGTCAGCCCGATGTTCCGCGAGAAGGAGATCGCCCAGCAGCTCGGCCATCTCGAACCCGCGGTCCTCGTCGTCGAACGTGACCTGGCGCAGCTCGCCGGTCCGATCGCCGACAGTCTCGGGATCTCGGTCCTCGTCGTCGGGGAGGCCGCGTCGAACGAGTGGAACTCCTTCGACGACCTCGTCGGACAGGCCGACGACGCCGAACCCGACTGCGACGTCGACGAACACGATCTGGCCATGATCGTCTACACCAGCGGCACCGAGTCGACCCCCAAGGGCGTCGAGATCGCGCACCGCAACTACCTGATCTCCACCGCGCCCGCTTATACGTGGGGACTGCGATGCCAGAACGACGACGTCTGGCTGTACGTCATGCCGTTCCACACGATCGCCGGCATCGGATCGCTGACATCCCTGACACTGCTCGGGGCGACGCTCGTGCTGCCGGCGGCGGTCGACCCGGCGACGTCGTTGCGGATGATCCGCGACGAGAAGATCTCGGTGCTCGCCCAGACGCCGACCTTCTTCATCGCGCTGGCCAACCACCCCGAGTTCGGACCCGACACCGTCGGAACCGTCCGGCGCTGCCTCACCTACGGCGGCCAGGTGTCGCCGCACGCGGTCGACGCATGGGCCACTGCCACACCGGAATCGGTGTGGGGCACCTATTGGGGTCAGTCGGAACTCACCCAGCTGGGCTCGGTCGGGTGGTTCAAGCGGCTCGAGGACGTGCCCGGCCAGGACCCGACGTGGATCGGCAAGCCGGTGGGCCATCTCGAGGTGCGCGTCGTCGACGCCGACGGCAACGATGCCGAGGAGGGCGAACTGCTCTGCCGCACACCGTCGGTCATGTTGGGGTACTTCAAGGATCCGGAGAAGACCGCGCAGGTCCTCGAAGGTGGTTGGGTCCACACCGGCGACATCGTGCGCATCGACGACGACGGCAACATGTTCTTCCGCGACCGGCGCAAGGACATGATCAAGACCGGCGGTTACAACGTCGCCTCCCAGGAGGTCGAGCGTGTGCTGCAGGCGCACCCCGACGTCGAGCGCGGCGCGGTCGTGGGCCTGCCCGATCCGTACTGGTCCGAGGCCGTCACCGGTTTCGTCGTGCTGCGTGCGGGTAGTTCGGTGTCCGCGGAGGACATTCGCGAGCACTGCCGCACCGAGCTGGCGTCGTACAAGGTGCCCAAGGGGGTCCACCTCGTCGACGAGTTGCCGACCGACGCCCAGGGCAAGTTGCTGAAGCGTGAGTTGAGGAGAGCCTATGGAACCCCTCAGGGCTGAGGACGACGCCGCCGAGGCCGTCTCGACAGCGGCGGTGGCGGCGGAGCGTCCGCGGACCCGCCGCGACGAGATAGTGGAGGCCGCCGCACGGTATTTCGCCGAGCACGGTTATGCCAACGCGGGGATGCGCGACATCGCCGAGGCCGTCGGCATGCGAGGTGCGAGTCTCTACAACCACTTCCACTCCAAAGAGGAGATCCTCTTCGCCATCGCGTTGCGGATGACCGAGGACCCGCAGCAGGATCTGCTGGTGCTCGACGGCGAGGGCGGGCCGGTCCAGCGACTCACCGCCCTGGTCGAGGCGCATGTCCGCAGGCTCGCGCGGTACCGGGTGGAACACCTGGTGGCGCTGCGGGAACTGTCGGCGCTGACACCGGATCATCGCCGGGTGGTCACCGACTACCGCAAGTACTACCAGCGGCGCATCCGCGATGTGATCGAGGCGGGTGCCCGGATGGGCGTATTCGAGGTGCGCGACGCGCATCAGTCCGCGATCGCGGTGCTCGACCTGATGAACGGCATCAGCTGGTGGCTGCGTGACGAGCACGATGTGGACCAGTTGGTCGGCGACTACGTCGATTTCACGATCCGCGGGATACTCCACCATCAGGCGGATTCGTGAGCGGTCCGCTCGCCGGTGTGCGGGTCGTCGAGATGCCGGGACTGGGTCCGACGCCGCACGCGGCGATGATGCTCGCCGACCTCGGTGCCGACGTCATCCGGGTTCGACGCCCCGGCCCCGAGGCGCCGGGCCCGGACGGCCTCGTCGGGGCAGACGCCGGTCTGTACCGATCACGCCGCAGCGTCGAGGCCGACCTCAAGGACCCCGCCGACCTGGCTCGCATCCGCGAGATGATCGTGCGCGCGGACATCCTCGTCGAGGGTTTCCGGCCGGGCGTCATGGAACGTCTCGGACTCGGACCCGAGATCTGCGACGACGCATCGCAACTCGTCTATGCCCGGATGACCGGGTGGGGACAGGACGGCGACCGCGCGATGCTCGCCGGCCACGACATCAACTACCTCGCGGTGACCGGTGTGCTGGAGGCGATGGGCCCCGCCGGCGCGCCTCCGGTACCGCCGTTGTCGCTGGTCGGCGACTTCGGCGGGGGATCGATGCTGCTCGTGGTCGGCGTGCTGGCTGCGCTGCACGACCGGTCGCGGACCGGGCGCGGGCAGGTTGTCGACGCGGCGATGGTCGACGGCGCCGGTCTGCTCGCGCAACTGCAGTGGTCGTGGAAGGCGGCCGGCCGCTGGGTGTCCCGGTCGGAGGGAAATCTCCTCGACGGTTCGGCACCCTTCTACGCGACGTACGAGTGCGCGGACGGCAGGTTCGTCGCCGTCGGAGCACTCGAGGAGAAGTTCTGGCGCAACCTCATCGGCACCCTCGGCCTCGGTGATCTGCCCGACCGCTGGGACCGCGCGCACTGGCCGGTCATCTCCGCCGCGCTCGCCGCACGGTTCGCGACGCGCAGCCGGGACGAGTGGACCGACGAGTTCGCCGGCGTCGACGCGTGTCTGACCCCGGTTCTCGATTTCGACGAGGCGGCCGCCGATCCTGTTGCGCGGCAACGGGTTGCCTACATGTCGGTCGACGACGCCGTGCAGCCCGCGCCCGCGCCTCGGTTCTCCCGCACCGTCCTGCCCACGCCGTCAGGTTCCTCGACCGTCGACCTGACGCAGATTCTCGATCAATGGTCGACCTATTCACCCGTGGAGGTGTCGTGAGTTTCACCAGTCCGTTCCCCGATGTCGAGATCCCCGAGGTCAGCGTCCACGAGTTCCTGTTCGGCACGATCGCCGACGACGAGCTCGGACGGACCGCTCTGGTCGACCCGAAATCCGGTGCGGTGACGTCGTATGGGGAACTCATCGCCCAGATCGACGCGGTCGCCGGATGGCTGGCGTCGCGCGGGGTCGGGGTGGGGGACGTGGTGGGAATCCTGTCGCCGAACATCCCGGCGTTCGCGACCGTGTTCCACGGCATTCTGCGGGCCGGCGCCACGGCGACGACGATCAACGCGTTGTTCACCGCGTCCGAGATCGCCAAGCAGCTGCGGGATTCGGGTGCGAAGATGCTGGTGACGATCTCGCCGATGTTCGAGGAGGCGAAGGCGGCCGCCGACGAGGTGGGACTGCCGGCGGAGAACCTGATCGTGCTCGACGCTGCGGGGCAGGCGGATTCGGGTCATCCCAATGCGGCCGACGTGATCGGCGCGAGACTGCCCGCACCGCAGGTGTCCTTCGATCCGGCCACCCATGTGGCGGTGCTGCCCTACAGCTCCGGAACCACCGGCAATCCGAAGGGCGTCGCCCTCTCGCACCGGAACCTGGTGGCGAACGTCGCCCAGTTGAAGCCGTTGCAGGGCATGACCCCGGACGACGTGGTGATCGCGGTGCTGCCGTTCTTCCACATCTACGGAATGACCGTGCTGCTCAACGCGGCGCTGTTCAATCGCTCCTCGCTGGTGGTCATGCCGCGCTTCGACCTGGTGGAGTTCCTGGAGAACATCCAGAACCACAAGGTCACGATGGCCTACATCGCCCCGCCGGTCGCGGTGGCGCTCGCGAAGCATCCGATCGTGGACAACTACGACCTGTCCTCGCTGCACACGATGATGTCGGGAGCTGCACCGCTCGATGACGAACTCGGACAGGCAGTGGCCAAGCGTCTGGACCTGCACATGCTGCAGGGCTACGGCATGAGCGAGCTGTCCCCGGTGTCCCACATCATCCCGTTCGACACCCAGGCCACGCTGGGGCGTGAGGACCCGCCGCTGTCGTCGACCGGGTGGCCGGTGCCGAACACGGTGAACAAGGTCGTCGACCCGGCCACCGGCGAGGACATCCCGCTGCCGCAGGAAGGACTCTCCGAACCGGGTGAGCTGTGGGTGAAGGGGCCGAACGTGATGCTCGGTTACCTCAACAACGAGCAGGCCACGGCCGACACGATCGATGCCGACGGCTTCCTGCACACCGGTGATCTGGCGCAGGTCGACCCGACCGGCTGTGTGTTCATCGTCGATCGGCTCAAGGAGCTGATCAAGTACAAGGGTTATCAGGTGCCGCCGGCGGAGCTGGAGGCGTTGCTGCTGACCAATGACAAGATCGCCGACGCCGCGGTGATCGGTGTGATCGATGCCGAGTCGGGGGAGGAGATCCCCAAGGCGTTCGTGGTGCGTCAGCCGGATGCGGAGATCGGCGAGGCCGAGGTGATCGAGTTCGTGGCGTCGAAGGTGGCCCCGCACAAGAAGGTTCGTGCGGTGGAGTTCATCGAGGCGATCCCGAAGTCGGCGTCGGGCAAGATCCTGCGCAAGGACCTGCGGGCGTAGGAGCCAGGGCCCGCGGCTAACCCAGGTCGCGCCTGCCGAATCCGACGAGGCCTCCGATCGCGGCGACCGCCGCCAGTACGAGGACCCCGAGAATTCCTCCTGCGGTGACCGTGTCGAGAGGTGCCTGGGGCAGATGGCGGAACGGCGATGCGGTCCGGGTCCACTCGGGCAGGTTGAACGACTGGGCGAGGATCTCGGCGACGAGGCAGTACGCGAAGTACGTCCAGGCGATGATCGCGGCGGCCCGGGGCAGCCACCCGACGCCGGCCACGGCGACCGCAGGGATCAACCAGACCGCCGGAACGTACACCGCCGCCGCGGCGAGCAGGCGCGGGATCTGGCCGAGATCGCCGATGGTGAGGCCGTAGGCCAGCCCTTCGCCCACCGCACCGGCTGCCAGGACGGCGGCGCTGCCGACGAGCGCCATCGTGACGTGGCCGGCGAGCCAGGAGATCCGGTTGGTGGTGGCCGCGACCAGCCACTCGGCCCGCTCGGCGGTCTCCTCGCGGCGCGCCCGTAGCGCGCTGTTCACCCCGTATCCGGCCGAGAGCAGCGCGGCGATCGTGAGGGTCAGGGCGAGGTAGGCGTCCACGGCGTCCTCGGCGCCGCCGGGCAGGAACTCCGCGATCTGCGGGTTGTTCTCGATGAACTCGGTGATCGCGTCGCCGAACGATCCGTAGGCGGCCGACAACACGAACACGCCTGTCGCCCAGGCGGCGATCGATCCGCGGTGCAGACGCCACGCCAGACCCGTCGTCGTGTGCAACAACCACGACGCCTCCGCACGCCCGGCGCGGTTGCCGAAGACCCCGGCGCCGAAGTCGCGGTGTTCGGAGACGGCCACGGCCGCTCCGACGGTGAGCACCGATGCCACGAGTGGAAGCAGAAGAGGCCACCACCTGTCATCCACGTACGGCAACGTGCGCTGACCCCAGCCGATGGGGGAGAGCCACGACGCCAGCCCGTTGCCGACGTCGCCCACCGCGCGGAGGACGTACGCCAGGCCGAGCATGGCGGTGATGGATCCGTAGACGCTTCGGGGATTCTCGAAGATCTGCGCGGCCAGTGCCGTCAGTGTCGCGAAGGTGAGACCCACCCCTGCGAGTGCCGCTCCGAAGAGGACCGAGCCGCCGGCCGGGAGCCCGGTGGCGACGGCGGTGACCGCGACGGCGATGCCCGCGGCGAGGTTTGCGAGGGAGGCGAGGGCGAGGGCGGTGGCGACCGGCGCGTCGCGGCCCACACGTGTCGACCGGAGGAGTTCGGCGCGTCCGTTCTCTTCGTCGGTACGCGTGTGGCGACCGACGAGAAACATCGACATGAGTCCGAGAACGATTGCGGCATAGCCGAATATCTCGAACACGACCTCACCGCCGATACTGGCGAGAAGTGCCTCCGGGCCACTGAGTGCGACGACCGCGGGGCTCCCGCCGATGGTCTCGCGGAGGGCCGCGAGCTTCGCCGGCGTGTCGTAGAGGTTCTGACTGGCAACGGCCTGGAAGCCCACCAGGGCCGCGGTCCCGCCTATCCACGCCACGAGTGCGGCCCGTTCACGCCGGATGTAGAACCTCAGCAGTGTGCGGAGACCGGTGGCGTCTGCAGTCCGCCCGGCGCTGCGCACCGTGCTCTGCTGGGCGACCTGGGTCATCTCGATCTCCGCCATCCGGGGGCTCCCCAGACCTCAGTCGCCGTAATGCCGGAGGAAGATGTCCTCCAAGGTCGGTGGGGCGCTTGTCAGATCGCGGACGCCGAGGGTCGCGAGTTCGCGGACCACCGTGTCCAGTGCGGCGGCGTCGACGGTGCAGCGGATGCGGTGGCCGTCGCGGATGAGGTCGTGAACTCCGGGGACGTCGTCGAGTCGCGCGGGATCGTGGGTGGTTTCGGCACTGATCTCGAGGCGGCCGAGGTGCCGCAGTTCGGACAGCGAGCCGCTGTCCACCGTCCGGCCGGCCCGGATCAGGGTGACCCGATCGCAGAGGGTCTCGACCTGGGCCAGGATGTGACTCGACAGCAGGACGGTGCGCCCACGCCGCCGCTCCTCTTCGATGCATCGCTGGAACTCGGCTTCCTTGAGCGGATCCAGGCCGGCCGTCGGTTCGTCCAGCAGGAGCAGTTCGGCGTCGGAGGCCAGGGCGGCGATCAATGCGACCTTCTGCCGGTTGCCCTTCGAGTAGGTGCGGGCCTTCTTGCGCGGGTCGAGGTCGAAACGATCGATCAGCTCGTCGCGACGACGCCGGTCACGGTCACCGCGAAGGTTGCACAGCAGGTCGATGACCTCGCCGCCACTGATACCCGGCCACAGATTCACCTCGCCGGGCACATAGGCGATACGCCCGTGCAGGTTCACGTTGTCCCGCCACGGGTCCCGCTCCAGGACACGTACCACTCCCGAATCCGACCGCAGCAGCCCGAGCAGCACGCGGATCGCGGTCGTCTTTCCGGCGCCGTTCGGTCCCAGGAATCCGTGGACCTCACCGTCTTCGACGGTCAGGTCGAATCCGTCGAGCGCCCTGACATGGCCGAACGACTTGGCCAGGTCCTTGATCGCGATCGCGGCCACGATCTCAGACTAGATCGCCCCGGGCGTCCTGGTCGTTGGGCCGAAAGTCACCTGATTCCCGCTCGGTTGTGGCGGCTGATGGTCGGCCGGAAGCGAAAAGCCCCGGCCGAAGGCCGGGGCTGACTGGTCGGGCAATGGTGCGCGATACAAGGATTGAACTTGTGACCTCTTCCGTGTCAGGGAAGCGCTCTCCCACTGAGCTAATCGCGCGGGATGGGATTTTCATCCAGATGCGAGTCGACTCGCGTCGAGCGGATGACGGGATTCGAACCCGCGACCCTCACCTTGGCAAGGTGATGCGCTACCAGCTGCGCTACATCCGCATTCCCGCGAGCGATCTTGTGGATCGTGCTGCTCGCGGTGCGAAGAGAAACATACGCCATGAATTCGAAACTTCCGAATCGCCTGCACATCGCGGTGGAGAAACCGAGACGGCGGCCGGAACCGCAGACACAGAAAAGCCCCGGCCGAAGACCGGGGCTGACTGTTCGGGCAATGGTGCGCGATACAAGGATTGAACTTGTGACCTCTTCCGTGTCAGGGAAGCGCTCTCCCACTGAGCTAATCGCGCGGGTATGTAATTGTCACACGTGTGGAGGTGGCGACGGGAATCGAACCCGTGTACACGGCTTTGCAGGCCGTTGCCTCACCACTCGGCCACACCACCAGATGCGAGTCGACTCGCGCCGAGCGGATGACGGGATTCGAACCCGCGACCCTCACCTTGGCAAGGTGATGCGCTACCAGCTGCGCTACATCCGCATGCCCACGAGCGATCTTGTGGATCGTGCTGCTCGCGGTGCGTTGAGAAACTTACGCGATGGATTCCGAACTTTACAAATCGCCTGGTCAGAGGGCCGCCCGACGGCGAATTCCCAGCGTGTGATTCCCCAGGAGCAGCAGAATCGGCCTCTGTGACGTGGCGCACGTCGGTGATTTGGGAACTCTGGGCAACCCGTGTAATCTTCTGGCTCGTGCACAGGCGCCTCTGTCACAGACATAGGCGCCCGACACGGTCCCGTGGCTCAGTGGAAGAGCGTCCCGTTCACACCGGGAAGGTCGCTGGTTCGATCCCAGCCGGGACCACAGAACGAAAGGCCTGCCGAATAGGCGGGCCTTTTTTCGTTCCATTTCCCGCCGACTCCGGGGAGCTGCGACGCTGAGACGCGAATCGGCAACGACTCGCCAACCGTCGGCGTTTCTCGTGACCTGGATCACATTCCGAGCGTAGTCTCGCCCGAGTGCCCGCACCGACCGCTCTCACCCGTGCGATCCCGAGGTGGGCGCTGGTGGTGGCGGGGGTCGCGGCGCTCGGTGTGATCGCCTGGCACATCACCGCTTTCCCGATCACCAACCCGTTCTACGGGCTCTTCGAGAACGCGACCGATGCCCGCGTGTATCGCGCCGGTGCCGACACCGTGCTCGACTCGCGTTCGCTCTACGACGCGCCCGTGCTGTGGCGCCTGCACTTCACGTATCCGCCGTTCGCGGCGATCGCGTTCGTGCCGCTCGCGGTGATGAGCGCCGGAATGGCAAACATCGTCTGGTGGACAATCGGTTTCGCGGTACTCGTCGCGGTGGTGGCCCTGGTGACGCGCAGTCTGGGCTACCGGCCGGATGCCCGCCTCGTCGGGTTCGCCGTCCTCTTCTCGATCGCGGTGACCGCCCTCGAGCCGGTGCGGACCACCATCTGGCTCGGCCAGGTCAATCTCCTCGTCATGGCGCTGATGCTCACCGACCTGGTGTTCCTGCGCGCCGGTTCGCGGTGGCGGGGAGTGGCGCTCGGGATCGCGGCCGGAATCAAGCTGACACCGCTGTTCGCCGTGATCTACCTGCTCGTGACGCGGCAGTGGCGGGCTGCGGCCACCGCGATCGCCACCTTCGGCGCCACGGTCGCGATCGGGTTCCTCGTCGTCGGATCGGATGCCCGGGCGTACTGGACGCGCCACCTGTTCGACTCCGACCGCATCGGCCGCGCCGACTCACCCGCGAATCAGTCCGTCCGCGGCTTCGGCTCTCAGATGCTGGCGCACCTCGACGTCCGGCGCTTCACCCATCCCGGACCCGGCGGTCCGGTGTTCACCGCGCCGCCGTGGTTGTGGGTGCCCGCAGCACTGGTGGTCGCGGCGCTCGGACTGTGGGCCGCCGTCGTCGCCCACCGGATGTCCCGGGAACTTCTCGCCGCGACCATCGTGGGAATGACGATGTGCGCGGTCTCGCCGTTCGCCTGGGGACACCACTGGGTGTGGTGCGTGCCGCTGCTGCTCGTGGCCCTCGACCTCGCCCTACGGCACGGCGGGTCGCGTCGGACCTGGTGGTACTGGCTCGCCCCGGCGGGCGTCGTCGCGCTCACCTTCACCTGGTGGCGGCACTGGTGGGACAGCGGTCCCTATCTGACATCGGACCACGCGATCTCGTTGGGGTTGTTCATGATGCCGCGAAGCCCGGGTCCGGTCGGGCACGGACCGGCCGTCGTCTACGCCGGCTGCTACCCGCTGCTACTCGCCGTCACGGTGGTGGCGACCCTGGTCGCCCACACGGTCGCGCAGCGTCGTGCCGACGCCCGGGCGCCGGCACGCGACGACGTCGTCGCGGTTGCGTAGCAAGGTCACCGCGGTGGCGTGGCCAGGAAGGCCGCGATCTCGCTGCTCACCTGCCCGCTCTGGCCGAGCAGGAGGTGCCCGCCGGATTCGAGGGTGACCAGTCGAGCACCGGGAATCCTCGACGCCGCCTCGACGGCCGCGGCGTGGGACGCCAACGGATCGTCGGCAGCGTGGACGATCAGCGTGGGAGTGCTGATCTCCTCGAGCGGGTAGGTGCCGATCTCGGGGTCCCCGACGTAGGCGTCGAACACCGCGCCGCGTCTGCGCAGCGCCATCGGGAAGATGCTGTCGGCCACCTCGTCGGCGAGTCGACGTTCCTCTGCCGTACGAGGAAGACCCGCCGGGACGCCGAGCAGCCGGAAGAACATCGGCCGGGCGCACATCCGCAACGCCCACATCGCACGATCGTCGTAGAACAGCCGGGCCCACCGCGGCGGGGGCTGCGCTGTTCGGCTGCCGGGAAAGCTGCCGGAGACGATGACCAGGTGGCGAACCCGAGTCGGGTGCCGCAGTGCGAACTGGGCCGCGGCGCTCGTGCCCGCGGAGATCCCGATGACGTCCACCTCGTCGTAGCCGAGATGATCGAGTAGCTCGGCGAAGCCATCCGCCTGATGCGCCACCGACGGTTCGTCGGGCATCGCCGAACCGAGATAGCCGAAACGGGAGGGGGCGAGGACCCGCCGGTCCGTCACGAGGTCCCGTGCGGCCAGCAGCCCGCCATCGCAGCCCTGGAAGATGCCGTGGCTCAACAGAACCGGGCCTCCGGCACCGCGCCCGGCGTACTCGATCGCACCGAATCGCGATTCGATCAGGTGGCGGGGGTCGACCCGATCCGTTCGCGCGCTGCGACCAGGTCGCGAACATAGGCGACCCGGACGAACCCGGCGGCCGTCGCGACGATCGCGGCGGTGATCAGGGGGAGGGTGCGCACCCTCATCGGGCTTCGGCGACTCGGGCTTCGGCGACGCGGAGAGCTCATTCGAAGGCCACCGTCCGTCCCGGCGCGAGCTGGACCAGCAGATCGCGGCACTGGACATCGATCGGGTCGACGTCGCGTTGCTCGGAGGTCACCTCGATGCCGCTGCCGCTGACGGTCAGCTTCAGCCGGTGGCGCCGGTAGTAGATGCGAAAGGACAAGGCGCCCAATGATCGAGGCCAGCGCGGATTGAGGATCAGCCGGTCGTTGCGGAGCTCGAGGCCGCTGAAGCACCGCTGCAACAGGTCGATGCTGCCGCACATGGCCGCCAGATGGATGCCCTCCGAGGTCGTGCCGCCCTGGATGTCGGTGATGTCTGCGTCGAGCACCTGCTCGAAGAACTTGACCGCATGCTCGCGGTCGGCCCGGGCGAGGACCCACGAATGGACCACCGAACTCAGCGTCGAACCGTGCGAGGTGCGCGCCATGTAGTAGTCGATGGTGTGCGGGATCATCTCGGCCGGCAGGCCATAACCCAAGTGCTCCAAGAGTTCTCGTAGTTCCTCCGCGGACAGGAGATAGAAGAGCATGAGGACGTCGGCCTGTTTGGACACCTTGTACCGGGTCACGTCGTCGTTCTCGGCCTCGAGGATGCGGTCGAGGCGCTGGATGCTTCCGTACTTGGCGCGGTAGGCGTCCCAGTCGAGCTCCTCCAGCTCGTCGTATCCCTCGAACTGACTGATCATCCCGTCGTGGAAGGGCACGAACATGCGGCGGATGAGCGTCCGCCACACTTCGAGCTCGGGTTCCCGCAGCCCGAGGTCGACGAGCAGGTTGATGCGATCCCGCTGCGGGATCGTCGCGAGGGCGTCGAGGGCGCGACGGATCACCCATACCGCCATGACATTGGTGTAGGCGTTGTTGTCGATCCCGTCGTAGGGCGCCTCCGGATAGCCGGCATGGAATTCGTCGGGCCCGATGACCCCGCGGATCACGTAGCGACCGCGGTCGTGGTCGTAGGTCGCCAGGTCGGCCCAGAAGCGTGCGATCTCGACGAGCATCTCGGCGCCGGCCCCGATCAGGAAATCGAGATCGTGCGTGATCTGGAAGTACTGCCAGACGTTGTAGGCGACCGCCAGACCGACATGATGCTGGCGTGCACTCGGATCCGGATTCCACCGGCCCGACCGCGGGTTGAGATGCAGCTTCTGACTCTCCTCGCGACCGTCGCTGCCGGACTGCCAGGGGAACATCGCACCGCGGTGGCCGGCCTCACGGGCGGCGATGCGGGCCTCGTCGAGCCGGCGGAAGCGGTACCGCAGCAGCGCCTCGGCCAGGTGGGGGAGCCGCGGCGTGACGACGGGGAGGACATACATCTCGTCCCAGAAGATGTGCCCGCGGTAGGCCTCTCCGTGCAGTCCACGCGCCGGGATGCCGACATCGGTGTCCACGGTGTTGTGGGAGACCACCTGCAACATGTGAAGCATGTGGAACCGGATCGCCCGCTGCGCGACGGGATGGCCGTCGAGGTCGATGCGGCACAGATCCCACAGGCGCACCCAGGCACGTGCGTGGTCGGCGAGCAGGCCGTGGAACCGTCCGAGCCGCGCGAGCCCGTCGGCTGCGGCCAGGCCCGGCTCGGAGATGCTGCGATCACGGGAGGTGTAGAGCATGACGACCTTCTCGACGACGAGCTCCTCGCGGGCGGCGACGTCGACGGTGAGGAGATGTCCGATCCGGCCCTGATCGGAGACGAGGTCGCGGTGCGCCGGGACCTGTTCGTTCCCGCGCCACACCGTGGTCCGCGCCGCCAGCGCGACCTCGATTCGTGACTGGTTGGTCTGCACCCGCAGGAGCACCGAATCCGGTGCGGTGGCCGTGGTCTCGTGCGCGGTGAGATGGCGGCCGGCGAGCTCGCGGTACCGATCGACCCCGGTGTTCGCGACGTCCCCGTCGAGTACCGAGGACAGCTCGACACGGCCCGACCAGTCCTCGGCGTGGATTGTCGTCTCCAGAGCGCACACGTGCGGCATGTCCATCGACACGAAACGACGCTGCCGGAGCCTGGTCGTGCGTCCTTGGGGGTCGCGGAACCGGACGTCGCGGATCAGGACCGCCCGACGCAGGTCGAGGGTCTGACGGAACCCCAGGAGCTCGACCGCGTCGATGTCGAACCAGTCTCCGTCGTCGATCCGGAAGGTGAGCGGCAACCAGTTGGGCAGGTTGACCAGGCTCTCGTTCTCCACCACCCCGGCGGGGAGCTCGTCGCTGAGCCGGTTGTAGACGCCGGCGGCGTAGGTTCCCGGATAGTGGATCGCTCCGGCGACGGATTCCGGTGCGGCGCCGCGGGTGGCGAAGCAACCGTTCCCGACGGTGCAGAGGGCTTCGCGGAGCTTCTCCTCGGCTGGGTCGTAGTGGTCATAGGTCAGCGACCAGGCGGTCGACGGTTCGACGGTCTCGGCGATGAGGTCGGCGATCCGCCCCAGCACCGCCGGGATGGCCGCGGGCGAATCGACGGCGAACTGCGCAGCGGTGCGGCGGTTGCGGTTCTCGTCGGCCCGCACCACCACTCCCAGGCCGTCGGTCGCCACCCGGTCGAAGGCGTCCTCGTCGGGGAGGTCGTCACCGAAGTAGATCGGGATCGACTCGACGTCGGCCGCGCCGACCTGGTGGAGTATCCAGTCGACCGCGCGACCCTTGTCCCACTCGACGTCCGGACGCAGCTCGAGGACCATGCGCCCGGGGAGGGCCCGCAACCCGTGCTGCGCGCCGATACCCCGTGCGCCCGCGAGGATGTCGTCGGCCAGAGCGGGGTCCGCGTTGCGGAAATGCACGGCGACGCTGTACTGCTTGGGTTCGATCAGGACCCCGGGCAGGTCGGCGAACCGTTGCCGGAGGTCGGCGGTCGCGGCGAACACCGCGGAGGTGGATTCGCGCGCGACGTCGTTGACGCGATGCTCGCCGTTCGGGCCGACGAGCTCGAGGCCATGACACCCGGCGTACCAGAGTCCGGGCATGCCGACACGCTGCCGGATGTCGGGCAGGTCGCGGCCGCTGATGATCGCCACCGGGCACAGTTCGGAGAGTCGGGCCAGCGCCTCGCGGGCGCCCTCGACGAGGGTCGCGACCGCCGGGTCGTCGACGATCTCCGACAGCGTCCCGTCGAAATCGAGGAAGACGGCGGGCCGCCGCGCGACGGCGATGGCGTTCAGGTGTTCCAGGTAGGTGACGGCGTCCGGCATCGTCGAGATCCGGGCGCCGCCGAGGCGCGTTCTGATGTCTGCGGGGTGCTCGAGGACGGCGTCGGCACCGTGGCGCCGCAGTTCGTCGGCGGGCGCGGTGCCGTCGACGCCGATCACCAGGGCGAACCCGTCGCGACGAGCCGCGGCCACGCCGGCGGGACCGAACTCGACGGCGACACATCGTTGCGGCGACACCCCGATGGCGTCGGACACATGCAGAAGAGTCGCCTCGTCGGCGGGGCCGACCAGGGCCGGGACATCACCCATCCCGGCGGCGTCGAGCAGGGCGGGAAGGTCGCGACGGGAGGAGTGCACCCCGCAGGCGACACCGAACCCGCGCAGGCGGTGGACGAGTCCGCCGGTGGATTCGAGCAGCGTCGAGCCGGCCTCGGTGTGCATCGTGTCGAGACCGAAGACGACGCCGTCGTGCAAACGTGCGTCGATCGTGATCGGGCGAGTCGACCCCATCGCCCCAGCATGCGCTCGAGCCGGGGTAGACACGGGGGACTTCGGTAGCCTGGACCCGACTTTGCAGGTGACGGGTCCGAGGAAAGGGGAACATGGCGGAGTCGATGTGGAAGCGGCTGCGTATCCGGGCGCGTCATCGCCGGTACGTGGTGAGGTCCAATCCCCGCTGGCATCGCGCATACCGCATCGCGGTCGCCGTCGTCGGCACGATCGTGCTGCTGTGCGGCATCGTCGCCATCCCGTACCCGGGGCCCGGCTGGCTCATCGTCTTCCTCGGCCTGGGGATCCTGGCCTCGGAGTTCGACTGGGCTCACCGTCTCCTCAAGTTCGCCCGGGCGAAGTACGACGCCTGGATGGAGTGGATCGGCCGGCAACACTGGTCGGTGCAGTCGGTGTTCTGGATCGGTACCTGCATGATCGTCGTGGGCACGCTCTGGCTCCTGGGGGCCCTGTACACAGCGGCCGGATGGGTGAACCTCGACTACGCGTGGCTCGCCAGCCCCTTGTTCTCCTGATCGGGCCGCCGGCTCCGGCGGCGCAGCGCGCCGCGGAGGAGGGGTTCGGCCGGTCGGGATGACACGCGGATACCATCAGAGTCGCAAACGTCCCCCCTCGGACGCGCCCTCTGCGTGTCCGAACTATCTCGAGGAGCGTCCCGTGCCCGACGACGTCCAGGTGACCAGCCCAGCCACGATCCGTGTGCCGGCTGGAACAACCGCGGGCACCGCACTCCGTGACCACGACCTGCCCAACAAGGGCCCGGAGGCGATCGTCGTCGTCCGCGATGCCGCCGGGGACCTGCGTGACCTGTCCTGGACGCCGGCCGAGGACGCCGAGGTCGAGCCCGTCGCCGCCAACACCGAGGCCGGCCGCAGCGTCATCAGGCACTCGTGCGCGCACGTGCTGGCCCAGGCGGTCCAGGACCTGTTCCCCGACGCCAAGCTGGGCATCGGCCCGCCCATCAAGGACGGCTTCTACTACGACTTCGATGTCGCGGAACCGTTCACGCCCGAGGACCTCAAGGCCCTCGAGAAGAAGATGAAGCAGATCATCAAGTCGGGTCAGCGCTTCTCGCGCCGCGTCTACGAGTCCAAGGACGAGGCACGTGCCGAACTGGCGAACGAGCCGTTCAAGCTCGAGCTGATCGACGACAAGGGTGCTGCCGACGACGCCGAGGTCATGGAGGTCGGCGGCGGTGAGCTGACCGTCTACGACAACCTGAACCCGCGTACCGGCGAACTCATCTGGTGCGACCTCTGTCGCGGCCCGCACGTGCCGACCACCAAGTACATCGCCGCGTTCAAGCTGACCCGGAGTTCGGCCGCGTACTGGCGCGGTGATCAGGACAACGCCGACCTGCAGCGCGTGTACGGCACCGCATGGGAGTCGGCCGAGGCACTCGACGCCCACCTCGAGCTGCTCGCCGAGGCGGAGAAGCGCGACCACCGCAAGCTGGGCGCCGAACTCGACCTGTTCAGCTTCCCCGACGAGCTCGGCTCGGGCCTGCCGGTCTTCCACCCCAAGGGCGGCATCATCCGCAAGGAGATGGAGGACTACTCACGGGCTCGCCACGTGGCGGCGGGCTACGAGTTCGTCAACACCCCGCACATCACCAAGTCGCACCTCTACGAGGTCTCCGGTCACCTCGACTGGTACCGCGACGGGATGTTCCCGCCCATGCACGTCGACGCCGAGTACGACGAGAACGGCGAGGTGCGCAAGCCCGGCCAGGACTACTACCTCAAGCCGATGAACTGCCCGATGCACAACCTGATCTTCCGGGGGCGCGGCCGTTCGTATCGTGAACTGCCGCTGCGCATGTTCGAGTTCGGCTCGGTCTACCGGTACGAGAAGTCGGGCGTCATCCACGGCCTGACCCGCGTGCGCGGCATGACGCAGGACGACGCCCACATCTACTGCACGCGCGAGCAGATGCGCGACGAGCTGACGTCGATCCTCAACTTCGTCCTCGGCCTGCTCAAGGACTACGGCCTCGACGACTTCTACCTCGAGCTGTCGACGAAGGACCCGAAGAAGTTCGTCGGCTCCGACGAGGTGTGGGAAGAGGCGACCAACACCCTCGCCGAGGTCGCCGAGGCGTCGGGTCTCGACCTGGTGCCCGATCCGGGTGGCGCCGCGTTCTACGGTCCCAAGATCTCGGTCCAGGCCAAGGATGCCCTCGGCCGCACCTGGCAGATGTCGACGATCCAGCTCGACTTCAACCTGCCCGAGCGCTTCGAACTCGAGTACACCGCTCCGGACGGCACCAAGCAGCGTCCGGTGATGATCCACCGCGCCCTGTTCGGCTCGATCGAACGGTTCTTCGGCGTGCTCACCGAGCACTACGCGGGAGCCTTCCCGGCGTGGCTGTCGCCGGTCCAGGTCATGGGCATCCCGGTCGCCGACGCGTTCGCCGATCACCTGCAGGGCGTCGTCGACGCGCTGCGCGCTGCAGGCGTCCGCGCCGAGGTCGACCACTCCGACGACCGCATGCAGAAGAAGATCCGCAACCACACCACCGGCAAGGTGCCGTTCATGCTGCTCGCCGGCGAACGCGACGTCGAGGCGCATGCGGTGAGCTTCCGCTTCCGCGACGGATCGCAGATCAACGGCGTCCCCGTGGGTGCCGCGATCGCCGCGATCACCGACTGGGTGGCCAGCCGGCGCAACGAGTCGCCGACCAAGGAGTTGCTGGAGGCGAAGCTCGGCACCATGGGGGCCGTCGATGGCTGAGGCACCCGGTGAGATCCGCGACGAGGGCGTCGGAGTCGGCGATCGGCTGGAGCGGCTGTGGAGTCCGCACCGGATGACCTACATCGCCGATCCGCAGCCGGCGGCCAAGACCGGTCACCCCTTCCTCGACATCCCGACGATGTCCGACGAGGACGGCCTGATCGTCGCGCGCGGCGAGTCCGTGTACGCGGTGCTCAACCTGTACCCGTACAACCCGGGTCACACGATGGTGGTGCCGTACCGCCAGGTCGCCGACCTCGAGGACCTGACGCCGGCCGAATCGGCCGAGCTGATGGCGTTCACGCAGCGGATGATCCGCACGATCAAGGCGGTCTCGAACCCGAACGCCTTCAACGTCGGACTCAACCTGGGCTACGCCGCCGGCGGCTCGCTGTCCGAGCACCTGCATCAGCACATCGTGCCCCGATGGATGGGCGACGCGAACTTCATCACGATCGTCGGCGAGACCAAGGTGATGCCGCAGTTGCTGCGGGAAACCCGGGGGCTGCTCGCCGAGGCGTGGCAACGACTCGATGGCTGAAGGGGGAGGTGCTCGACGATGCTGAGCATTCTGGGTCGGGCGTCGGTCTCCAAGGTGACGTTGCCGATGGGGCGGGCGCTGTTGAAGACCGGCCTCACCCCGGACATCATGACCGTGATCGGGACGGTGGCGAGCGTGGCGGCCGCGCTCACGCTGTTCCCGATGGGATACCTCTTCGCGGGCACCCTGGTCATCTGGCTGTTCGTCATGTTCGACATGCTCGACGGTGCGATGGCGCGTGCCCGCGGTGGCGGGACGCGGTTCGGCGCCGTGCTCGACGCCACCTGTGACCGTATCGCCGACGGGGCGATCTTCGCTGGTCTCGTGTGGTGGTGCACCGTCACCGAGCCGCATCGTCTGCTCCTCGTCGCGACCCTGATCTGCCTGGTCACCTCGCAGGTGATCTCGTACGCGAAGGCTCGCGCCGAGGCCAGCGGACTCTATGGCGACGGCGGTCTCATCGAACGTCCCGACCGGCTCATCATCGTGCTCGTCGGCACCGGGCTCACCGGACTCGGTCTGCCGTGGGCGGTCCATGTCGCGATGTGGCTCCTCGCGGTCGGCAGTGTCATCACCGTCGGGCAGCGCATGTGGTCGATCTCGAACTCGCCGGGTGCGCGGGACCTCATCCCGCTCGAGGCCGCACCCGAATCCACCGATTCCGACCCCGCCGGCACTGACACCGACGGCACCACCCCGCCCGCGGGGTCGCGATGACCGACATCTCGGCCATCGCCGCCGACCTCGGTTACCGGGCCGGTTGGGCCGCGGTGCGGCGAGCCCCCGAAGGCGCCGCGCGGGCCGTGTTCGACCGCGTCGGCGGATTCGCCGGACGCCGCAATGGAGGCCCGGACCAGCTGCGCCGCAACCTGGCCCGGGTGATCGGGGTGCCCCCCGCAGAGGTTCCCGACGAGCTCGTCGCGGACGCGGTGCGCTCCTATGCGCGGTACTGGTGCGAGGCCTTCCGGCTGCCCGCACAGGACCGCGCCACCGCGGCGTCGACCGCGAACCTGCCCGCCGCCGACCACGCCCGGCTCGACGCCGCGGTCTCCCGCGGCAAGGGTGTGGTGCTGGCGTTGCCGCACACCGGCAACTGGGACATGGCCGGGGTGTGGCTCGTACAGCACTACGGGAAGTTCGCGACGGTGGCCGAGCGTCTGAAGCCGGAGTCGCTGTTCACCCGGTTCGTCGAATACCGCGAGTCGCTGGGCTTCGAGATCTTCCCGCTCAGCGGCGGCGAGCAACCGCCGTTGCGCGTACTCGCCGACCGGCTGCGGGCCGGCGGGATCGTCTGCCTGCTCGGGGAACGGGACCTCGCCCGCCACGGCGTCCCGGTCACCTTCTTCGGCGAACGCACCCGGATGCCGGCCGGATCGGCGCGCCTGGCGATCGAGACCGGCGCCGCCCTGTTCCCGGCTCACCACTGGTTCGAGAAGGCGCCCTACTCGTCCATGAGTGTCGGCGAGGAGATCGATGTCTCCGGCGGCGTGGAGTCGGCCACCCAGGCGCTCGCCGACGCGTTCGCGGCCAACATCGCCGCGCATCCCGCCGACTGGCACATGCTGCAACCGCTGTGGGAAGCGGACTGGACCGATCGACAGAAGGCGCGGATGAGCGAAACCGGGGGAGCGGCATGAGAATCGGCATGATCTGCCCCTACTCCTTCGATGTGCCCGGTGGTGTCCAGGCGCACGTGACCGAGCTCGCGCACGTCTTCATCGACCGCGGGCACGAGGTCAGCGTGCTGGCCCCGGCGTCGCGGCGGACCGAACTGCCCGAGTACGTGGTGCGGGCCGGCCCGGCGTTGGCCATCCCGTACAACGGGTCGGTCTCGCGGGTGAACTTCAGCCCGAAAGGCTATCTGCGGCTGCGTCGTTGGATCGCGGAGAACGGATTCGACGTCCTGCACGTCCACGAGCCCAATTCGCCGTCGATCTCCATGCTCTCGCTGATGGTGGCCTCCGGTCCGATCGTCACTACCTTCCACACCGCGACATCGAAGTCGCTGTGGCTCAGTGCTTTCCAGGGCATCCTGCGTCCGTATCACGAACGCATCGCGGGGAAGATCGCCGTCTCCGAACTCGCCCGGCGCTGGCAGATGGAGTCGCTGGGGTCCGATGCCGTGGAGATCCCCAACGGCATCAACGTCGGCGGCTTCGCCAACGCCAAGCCCCTGGACGGCTACCCGCATGCCGGACGCACCATCCTGTTCCTCGGCCGCTTCGACGAGCCGCGCAAGGGCATCGACATCCTGATGCGCGCACTGCCGTCCGTGGTCGAGGAGTTCCCGGATGTGCGCGTGCTGGTCGTCGGCGGCGGAAACCAGGCAGCGCTGCGTCGGCGCGCTGGGGGACTCGCCGATCACCTGGTGTTCCTCGGGCAGGTCGACGACGCCACCAAAGCGCGCGCCCTGGCCTCGGCCGACGTCTACTGCGCACCCAACCTCGGCGGCGAGAGCTTCGGCATCGTCCTCGTCGAGGCGATGGCCGCCGGTGCCGCGGTGATCGCGAGTTCGCTGAACGCCTTCCGGCGCGTCCTCGACGACGGCCGGGCGGGCAAGCTCGTCGACACCGGTTCGCCGGATCAGCTCGCGGCGGGCATCATCTCGCTGCTCTCCGACGACGAGGCCCGCGAGCAGCTGATCGCCCGGGGACGCGTCCGTGCGGACAAATACGACTGGTCGCGGGTCGCCGACCAGATCCTGCGTGTCTACGACACCGTGACGGTCGGTGCCGGACCGGTGGTGGTGTCGGACTGATGGCCACCTGGATCGTCCTCGGGGTCGTTGCAGTCCTGCTGGCCGCCGGCTGGGCGTATCACACCGCCAACCGGCTCGACCGCCTCAACGTGCGCGTCGATCTGGCCCGCCAGTCCCTCTATGCGAGCCTCGACCGTCGCGCCGTCGTCGTGCGCGCGATCGCCGCGGAGCAGGCTTCGTCCGATGAGAGCGCGAATCGAGAGCTGGTCGCACTCGCGGACCGAGCCGAACGATCCGGCCCGGAGGCGCGTGAGGACGCGGAGAACGCGGTGTCGGCGGCACTGGCCCGCACCAGCGCCCACGGGCGGTCTCACGCCCTGGTCATCGAGCTCGCCGACGCCGAGACTCGGGTGATGATGGCCCGCCGGTTCTACAACGACGCGGTGCGCGACACCCGGGCACTCGCCGAGCGGCGACTGGTGCGGTGGCTGCGTCTGGGCGGCCGTGCCTCGCCGCCGTCGTACTTCGAGATCATCGAGCGCGTCACGCCGGGCCGGGGCGAGTGATCCTGGTACCAGGGCGTTCAGCGCGCTGACCTAGACTGGTCCCACGCTGCCGCGGGGTCCCCGAGAGGGATCGGTCGCGGCACGCCGAGACAGCGACATGAGGAGAAATCAGTGAGTCACAACGGCGCGACCGTTCCCGAGGTCGGACAGGGCACCGCCCGGGTCAAGCGGGGAATGGCCGAGATGCTCAAGGGCGGCGTGATCATGGACGTGGTCACCCCCGAGCAGGCGAAGATCGCCGAGGACGCCGGCGCGGTGGCCGTGATGGCTCTCGAGCGGGTACCCGCCGACATCCGCGCCCAGGGCGGCGTCTCGCGGATGAGCGACCCGGACATGATCGACGGCATCATCTCCGCGGTGTCGATCCCGGTGATGGCCAAGGCCCGCATCGGCCACTTCGTCGAGGCGCAGATCCTGCAGAGCCTGGGCGTCGACTACGTCGACGAGTCCGAGGTCCTGACCCCGGCCGACTACTCCAACCACATCGACAAGTGGGCGTTCACCGTTCCCTTCGTCTGTGGCGCGACCAACCTCGGTGAGGCGCTGCGCCGCATCACCGAAGGCGCGGCGATGATCCGCTCCAAGGGTGAGGCCGGCACCGGTGACGTGTCCAACGCGACCACCCACATGCGTCAGATCCGCGACGAGATCCGTCGTCTCACCTCGCTGCCCAAGGACGAGTTGTACGTCGCGGCAAAGGAACTGCAGGCACCGTACGACCTGGTCGTCGAGGTCGCCGAGGCCGGCAAGCTGCCGGTGACGCTGTTCACCGCCGGCGGTATCGCCACCCCGGCGGATGCGGCGATGATGATGCAGCTCGGCGCCGAGGGCGTCTTCGTCGGGTCCGGGATCTTCAAGTCCGGCAACCCGGCTCAGCGTGCCGCCGCGATCGTGCAGGCCACCACCTTCCACGACGACCCGGACGTGCTGGCCAAGATCTCGCGCGGACTGGGCGAGGCGATGGTCGGCATCAACGTCGACGAGATCCCGCAGCCGCACCGTCTGGCCGAACGCGGCTGGTGATACTTTCCGCCGGGACGCCCCTGCTCAACACGCCGGAGACCGAACAGTCGACATGCGTAGCGAGCCGGGGGTGTTCCGGCGGTAGTATCTGCTGATCATGGATGCGGCGACCATCGTTCGGGACACCTCGGTCTCGGGCACACACATCGTGGGTGAATTGCGGCTCGAGTGGTCCGCGGCGTGCAACGTCGGTCGGGTCCGCGAGACCAACGAGGACGCCGCACTGGCCCTGCCGGGCATGTACCTCATCGCCGACGGCATGGGCGGCCACGACAGCGGCGAACTCGCCAGCGAGGCCGCGCTGCTCACCCTCTCCGAGGCGACGAGCGCCGGCGAACTGAACGCCACCAAACTCCAGCTCGACGACCTGCTGGTCGCGGCCCAGCGCCGCATCGGCGAGATCGACACCGAGACCGACCGCCGTGCGGGCACCACCGCCACCGGCGCCGTGCTCGTCACCTACGAACAGAGTCCGCACTGGCTGGTGCTCAACATCGGCGACTCGCGCACCTACCGCTACCAGAACGGTTCGCTGCAGCAGCTGACCACCGACCACTCGCAGGTCCAGGAGTTCATCGACGCGGGCTTCCTGACGCCGGAGCAGGCGCGGACCGACCCGCGCCGCAACGTCATCACCCGTGCGCTCGGTGCGGGGATGGTCGACCCCGTGCCCGACTTCTTCAACACCCCGGCCTTCCCGGGCGACGTCCTGCTCCTCTGTACCGACGGGCTCACCGGTGAACTGCCCGACGAGGAGATCGGCGACATCCTGGCCAACGCGTCGACCTCGCACGAGGCCGCCGAACGTCTCGTCGACGCAGCGCTGGCGCTCGGCGCCCACGACAACGTCACCGTAATCGTGGTGACCGTGCACGAGTCGGTTCCGACCCTGACGATGCCCGCTCTCGACGGTGCGGCCGAGGGTGAGACCACCGGCGAGGCGACGGTCGCCGACCCCAACTGAACGAGGTGATCTGATGACCCCAGGTCACGACCCCGCGGTGTACGACCACTCCGGGGTTCCCGATGCCACGCCGGCGGATGCAACTCCCGACCCGGATGCCGCCGCCACCTTCGTCGAATACTGCGGTGAGCGCACGGCGCTCGACGCCGATCGGCGCTTCTTCATCGGGCGCGAGGCCGACCTCTCCATCGACGACAACCCGTATCTCCACCGCCGATTCCTGGTGGTGCACAACGAAAACGGGCTGTGGTGGCTGACCAATCTGGGTACCCACCTGTCGGCGAGCGTGTCGGCGGGCGACGTCGGGTTCTCCGCAACCCTCGGACCGGGGGCACGCATGCCGCTGGTGTTCGGCGAGACGACCATCGTGTTCACCGCCGGTCCCACCACCTATGAGCTGAGTGTGTTCGCGCGTGCGCCGCAGGTGAAGTCGGTGACCCGTCCGGAGTTCAGCGGCGGCCACACCACCCAGGGCGTGCCGACCCTGACCGAGAGCCAGAAGCTGCTGATCGTCGTGCTGGCGGAGGAGATCCTGCGGCGCGAGGGGACCGGCGCCTCGTCGATCCCGTCCTCGGCACAGGCCGCCCGACGCCTCGGCTGGCCGCTGACCAAGTTCAACCGCAAGCTCGACAACGTCTGCGACAAGCTCGATCAGCTCGGCGTCAGCGGGATGCGGGGCGGCGGTGGCAAACTCGCCAGCAATCGCCGGACCAAGCTCGTCGAGTACGCGGTGTCCTCGCGCATCGTGACCCGCGAGGACCTCCCGCTCATCGACGCGGAGGCGGCGAAGAACGCCGCCGGCTGACGCGGCACCCTGACCTGCACTGATGGCATGGGTAGTTCTCCCCATGCGGTGGGGAGTTCTCCCCATCGACCGGGGCGCGAAACGCCCATAATCTTCATCTCATCGCCGGAGGAGAACCGGCACAGACCACCCGGTTCGATGAGTGAAGAGGAAGCACACATGACTGCGATCGCCCACCAGGCCCCCCAGCACCTGCGCCAGATCAACGCTCGACGCGACGCCGAGGCCCAGGCCCGTCGTCAGGAGGCCCTGGCCCGTCTCGCGGCCCGCCGGATGCCTCTGCCCGGGCAGGTTTCCCGCCAGACGCAGCCCGGACTCGGCCTGCGCCCCGGTCACCCCCACCTGCACCGCGTCGCCTCGCCGATGCCGGCCGCGGAGACCCCGGTGACCGCCGAGGCGGCCGCCGGTCGCGCCAAGCCGAACCTCACCTCCCGCGAGGTCGAGGTGCTGCGGACCTGGATGCTCGTCGACTCCAAGCCCGCCGTCGCGCAGGAGCTCTACATCTCGCTGGGCACGGTCAACACCCACCTGACCCGCATCCGCGCCAAGTACGCCGAGATCGGTCGTCCCGCGCCCACCAAGGCGTCGCTCGTGGCCCGTGCCATCCAGGACGGGATCATGACGCTCGACGAGCTGTGAGGCCGGCCTCGGGCCGGTGACACCGTGGTCGGCCTACGGCCGGGTCACCCCGTGCGGAATACTGGTCGGCGTGGCAGCCATCGAGGACATACTCCAGGTCGAGCGGATCGAGACCGACATCTACCGGGGTGGTGCGTTCCCGAGCCACCTCCAGCGCACCTTCGGCGGGCAGGTCGCCGGACAGGCGCTGATGTCGGCGACGCGGACGGTCGACGCCGACCACCACGTCCATTCGCTGCACGGATACTTCCTGCGGCCCGGTGACCCCGACATCCCCGCCGTGTTCCTCGTCGACCGCATCCGCGACGGCCGATCCTTCGTCACCCGGCGGGTCACCGGAATCCAGCACGGCGAGGCGATCTTCATGATGTCGGCGTCGTTCCACGTCCGCACCGACCAGGGCTACGAACACCAGGACCGCATGCCGCCGGTGCCGGACCCCGAAGAACTCAACGACCGTCTCGACGAGCTCGCGGAGGAAGAGCGCGCGGTCTTCAAGGAGTGGCGCAACTTCGACCTCCGCATCGTACCGCCCGAGAAGATGGTGACCTCGCCGTATCTCGCTGCGCAGCAACGGGTCTGGTTCCGATACCGCCACCCGCTGCCGGCCGACACGGTGTTCCATGTTGGAACGCTCGCCTACATGAGCGACATGACGCTCCTCGGGTCGTCGAGGGTGCCGCACCCCGAGGTCAACCCACAGGTCGCCTCCCTGGACCACGCGATGTGGTTCATGCGCCCGTTCCGCGTCGACGACTGGCTGCTCTATGACCAGACCTCGCCGTCGGCCGATGGTGGCCGCGCCCTGACACAGGGCCGGATCTTCGACCGGCAGGGACGCATGGTCGCGGCGGTCACCCAGGAGGGACTCGCCCGGACCGGTCGCGTGATGCCCGAAGACCAGCACGCCCGGACCGATCGGTGAGCGCCGGATCGCAGCCGCGGATCGGGGTTCTCGCACTGCAGGGTGACGTGCGCGAGCACGTCCACGCCCTGCAGGCCAGCGGCGCCGACGTGCTGCCCATCCGGCGTCCGGTCGAACTCGACGAGATCGACGGCATCGTCATCCCCGGCGGGGAGTCGACGACGATGAGCAAGCTGCTCGGCATCTTCGACCTCTTCGACCCGCTCGTCGAGCGACTCGGGAACGGGCTGCCCGCATACGGTTCCTGCGCGGGCATGATCATGCTCGCCTCCACCATCCTCGACACCCGACCCGACGCTCGTCACCTCGACGCGCTCGACATCACGGTGCGCCGCAACGCTTTCGGCCGTCAGGTGGAGAGTTTCGAGACCGATCTCGACTTCGTCGGCATCACCGATCGCGACGGTGCGCAACCGATGCGGGCGGTCTTCATCCGTGCCCCGTGGGTCGAATCGATCTCGCCCGACGTCGAGGTCCTGGCCCGGGTCCCGGAAGGTCCGGCGGAGGGGAGGATCGTCGCCGTGCGCCAGGGGAATGTGCTCGCGACGTCGTTTCATCCGGAAGTGACCGGCGACCGTCGCGTACATGAATACTTCGTGGAGATGGTGCGTCGGTAAGATCGTGCCGAACCAGCGATAGTGCAAGCGCCTGCGGCATCAGTCGGCAGGTTTGAGGATCGCCGGATGCGGGGCCGCGGCCCGGCATGCGTGCGCCGGGCACCCACCCGCCGCGCACCGGCACCGGGAAAGGATGCGACGGACATGAGCGGCCATTCCAAATGGGCCACCACCAAGCACAAGAAGGCGGTCATCGACGCCAAGCGCGGCAAGATGTTCGCCAAGCTCATCAAGAACATCGAGGTGGCGGCGCGTACCGGCGGTGGTGACCCGGCCGGCAACCCCACGCTCTTCGACGCCATCCAGAAGGCGAAGAAGTCGTCGGTGCCCAACGACAACATCGAACGCGCCCGCAAACGCGGCGGCGGTGAAGAGGCCGGCGGCGCCGACTGGCAGACCATCATGTACGAGGGCTACGGCCCCAACGGCGTGGCGATCCTCATCGAGTGCCTCACCGACAACCGCAATCGCGCGGCCGGCGAGGTCCGCACCGCGATGACCCGCAACGGCGGCAACATGGCCGACCCGGGTTCGGTGTCGTACCTGTTCACCCGCAAGGGTGTCGTCACCCTCGAGAAGGGCGACCAGTCCGAGGACGACGTCCTGATGGCCGTGCTCGACGCCGGCGCCGAAGAGGTCACCGACCTCGGCGACACCCTCGAGATCGTCAGCGAACCCACCGACCTGGTCGCGGTGCGCAGCGCCCTGCAGGAAGCCGGTATCGACTACGACTCGGCCGAGGCGAGCTTCCGGGCATCGGTCGAGGTCGCCGTCGACGCCGACGGGGCGCGCAAGGTCTTCAAGCTGATCGACGCGCTCGAGGACTCCGACGACGTGCAGAACGTGTACAGCAACGTCGACATCAGCGACGAGGTCCTCGCCGAGCTCGAGAACGACTGATCCTCGGCGCCCTCGTGAGGGCGTGTTGATCATCGGAGTTGTCCGCCCTCCCCGATAGAATCTCGAACAATTGTTCGTAACACTTGTCCGCAAGGCCCGGGAGGGCTGCGGACGCCTGGGAGGGTTGTCGTGCGCGTCATGGGCGTCGATCCGGGTCTCACGCGGTGCGGTATCGCGCTGGTGGAGTCGGGTCGTGGGAGGTCGGTGACCGCACTCGACGTGGACGTGGTGCGCACGCCGAGCGACATGGACCTGGCCGAGCGGCTGCTCGCGATCTACACCTCGGCGTGCCACTGGCTCGACGTCCACCAACCCGATGTGGTGGCCATCGAGCGCGTGTTCGCACAGAACCAGGTGTCGACCGCGATGGGCACCGCGCAGGCGGGCGGCGTGATCGCGCTGGCCGCGAGTCAGCGTGACGTGCCCGTCCGCTTCCACACGCCGTCGGAGGTCAAGGCCGCGGTCACCGGCAGCGGTCGTGCCGACAAGGCACAGGTGACCGCGATGGTGACGCGGATTCTCGGCATGCAGACCAAGCCGAAGCCGGCCGACGCCGCGGACGCTCTCGCGCTCGCGATCTGTCACTGCTGGCGCGGACCCATGATGGAGCGGATGGCAGCCGCGCAGAAACAGGCCGACGCGGCCGCCGCGAAGCATCGCCAGCGGATCGCCCAGGCACGAGAGGGGAGTCGCGCATGATCGCGTCAGTCCGCGGTCCGGTTCTCGAGATCGCCCTCGATCACGCCGTGATCGACTGTGCGGGAGTCGGTTACCGGGTACTCGCGACGCCGGTCACACTGTCGCGGCTGCGTCGCGGCGACGAGGCGACGCTGTTGACCTCGATGATCGTCCGCGAGGACTCGATGACGCTGTACGGGTTCACCGAACCCGACGCCCGCGCGCTGTTCGCGCTGCTGCAGACGGTCACCGGCGTCGGCCCCGGCTGGCGATGGCGACGCTCGCGGTCCTCGAACCGGATGCGTTGCGGCGTGCCCTGGCCGACTCCGACACCAAGGCGCTGACATCGGTGCCGGGGATCGGCAAACGCGTCGCCGAACGGCTCTGCGTCGAACTCCGGGACAAGGTCGACCGCCCGGCGCCGGAGACGGCCACGGGCGCCGTCGGCGCAGGCGGGATCCGTGAGCAGGTCGCCGAGGCACTCGTCGGACTCGGATTCACCGCAGGCCCCGCCGAGAAGGCGGTCATCGCGGTCCTTGCCGACGATCCCGACGCCGATGCGTCCACCGCGCTCCGGCGCTCCCTGGCGATGCTGGGCAAGGCCTCGTGATGGACGACCCCGACGATTTCGGGGAACGCGAGGTCAGCGCGACGCCGGTGCGCTCCGACGGTGACCTCGACGCCGGCCTACGGCCCCGCTCGCTGGCCGACTTCATCGGCCAGCCGCGCGTCCGCGAACAGCTCGAACTCGTCCTGCACGGAGCCAAGGGTCGTGGCGGCACGCCCGACCACATCCTGCTGTCCGGACCACCTGGACTCGGCAAGACCTCGCTCGCCATGATCATCGCCTCCGAGATGGGGGCCGCGATCCGCGTCACGTCGGGACCGGCACTCGAACGCGCCGGTGATCTCGCGGCCATGCTGTCCAACCTCGTCGAGGGCGACGTCCTGTTCATCGACGAGATCCACCGCATCGCCCGTCCCGCCGAGGAGATGCTGTACCTCGCGATGGAGGACTTCCGCGTCGACGTCGTGGTCGGCAAGGGGCCCGGCGCCACCTCAATCCCACTCGACGTCGCCCCGTTCACCCTGGTCGGCGCCACCACCAGGTCCGGATCGCTGACCGGTCCGCTGCGCGATCGCTTCGGGTTCACCGCGCACATGGAGTTCTACGAGCCCGCCGAACTCGTCCGGGTGCTCAACCGGTCCGCCGGCATCCTCGGCATCGAACTGGGTCCCGACGCCTCCGCGGAGATCGCCCGCCGCTCGCGCGGCACACCGCGAATCGCGAACCGCCTGCTCCGGCGGGTCCGTGACTACGCCGAGGTCCGCGGCGACGGTTCGATCACCGTCGACGTCGCCCGGGCCGCGCTCGCCGTCTACGACGTGGACCAACTCGGCTTCGACCGCCTCGACCGCGCCGTCCTCGACGCCCTGATCCGGGCATTCGGCGGGGGACCGGTAGGGGTGTCGACCCTGGCCGTGGCGGTCGGCGAGGAGCCCGCGACCGTCGAAGAGGTCTGCGAACCGTTCCTCGTCCGGGCGGGGATGATCGCCCGCACCCCGCGGGGGCGGGTCGCCACCGCGGCGGCCTGGCATCACCTCGGTCTGACCCCGCCCGCGGGCGCGATGAACGCCTCCTTCGGCGCCCGTCCCCGGGACATCGGGGCCGATTCGATGTTCGACGACCTGTGACCTCCATCCGCGTGGTGTGACTCTGCGCACCACCTGCGGGGATGCTCTCGCCGGCGGACGTGGCACACTGTGTGGAGCACAGCGTGGCCATCTGCTCGCCTCACGCCCATCGGCGTGGGGTGTCGGCTCACGCGGTACACCCCGAAACACAAAGGACTGACTCTTTCCCATGGACGCTTTGCTCTTCCCCCTCTTGCTGGCACTGCTCGCCGGCTTCATGTTCTTGTCGATGCGGAAGCAGAAGAAGCGCGCGGCCGAGATGCAGGACATGCAGAACTCGGTGTCCACGGGTACGCGCATCCAGCTGACCTCGGGCCTCTTCGGCACCGTCATCGATGCGGCGTCGTCCGACTTCGTCGACGTGGAGATCGCCACCGGTGTGGTCACCCGCTGGAACCGCCTCGCGATCATGCGCGTCATCCCCACCGATGAGGCCGCTGCCACCTACCCCGGCCACACCGCGCCGGAGGACGAGTACGACGCCTACGCCGACGATGCGGATTCGGTGAGCCTGGACAAGCCGTCGACCGACGACGCGCGCGACACCGACAAGTAGTCCCCGGAGCTGCGCCGCGCCGTCGGACGGCGCGGCGCCTCCTGCCCACCTCCCGCGCATCGCCTGTCTCGCCGAGGTCTGCGTGCCCCGCTGTGGTCTCGGCGCTGCGCACGCAGACCTTCGGAGTCGGTGGGTCATGCGGTCCGAGCACCCTCGGCCGGTTGACGTTCCCAAAGGAGCCTGAACAGCTGTGACAACTCCTCGTTCGACTGCAATGGCGGGTAAGCCCGCCGCGAAGCGGTCGCGACCGAGTCGTGAGATCCCGCCGTGGCGTCCGCTCGTGGCCTTCCTCGGCCTGCTCGCCATCGTGTACGGACTCATCTACTTCACCGGTCCTCAGACCCTCGAACCCAAGCTGGGCATCGACCTGCAGGGCGGTACCCGTGTCACGCTGACCGCGCGCACCGAGGACGGCAAGGAGCCGACCCGGCAGCAGCTGGATCAGGCCAAACAGATCATCGAACAGCGTGTGAACGGCCTCGGTGTCTCCGGCTCCGAGGTGGTCGTCACCGGCAACAACCTGGTGATCACCGTGCCCGGCGAGGACGGCGCGCAGGCCAAGTCGCTGAGCCAGACCGCGCGTCTGTACGTGCGGCCTGTGATCGGCGCCATCGCGGCGACCCCGCAGCCGCCGAAGCCCGAGGACCAGTCCGACCAGCAGAACACCGCGATGCCCACCGAGGTGGCCGCGGTGGCGATCGCCGAACAGCGCAAGATCCGCCAGGCGCCCGGCGACGCGAAGCAGGAACAGCTCGCGGCGCTGCAGGAGCAGATGGCGAAGATGGACTGCTCGCCGGAAGCCAACGATCCGCTCCGGGGCAACGACCTGCCCGATCAGTACCTGGTGGCCTGTTCCACCGACGGCAAGGAGGTCTACCTCCTCGGGCCGCAGATCATCGACGGCCGCGACATCAAGGACGCCTCCGCCGGCACCGACCCGCAGACCGGTGAGTGGGTGGTCACCCTCGAGTTCAAGGGCAAGGCTGCCGATTTCTGGCCGAAGTACACCGCCCAGGAGGCCCCGAACCGCACGCAGACCGCGTTCACCCTCGACTCCGCGGTCGTGTCGGCGCCGGCGATCAACGAGCCGATCCCGGGCGGCCAGACCCGCATCAGCGGCAGCAGTGCCGACCCGTTCACCGAGAAGTCGTCCAACGAGCTCGCGAACGTGCTGAAGTACGGTTCGCTGCCGCTGTCGTTCAACGCCTCCGACGCCGAGACCGTTTCGGCGACACTGGGTCTCTCGTCGCTGAAGGCCGGTCTGCTGGCCGGCGCGATCGGACTCGTCGCGGTGTTGATCTACGCGTTGGCCTACTACCGGATGCTGGGCATCCTGACGATGCTCTCGCTGGTGCTCGCCGGTGCGATGGTCTACGGCATCATCGTGCTGCTCGGACGCTGGATCGGGTTCACCCTCGACCTAGCGGGCATCGCCGGTCTGATCATCGGTATCGGTATGACCGCGGACTCCTTCGTCGTCTACTTCGAACGGATCAAGGACGAGATGCGGGAGGGCCGTAGCTTCCGCTCGGCCGTGCCACGCGGTTGGGCCAGTGCCCGCCGCACCATCTGGTCGGGTAACGCGGTCAGCTTCATCGCCGCCGCGGTGATCTACATCCTCGCGATCGGCGAGGTGCGCGGCTTCGCGTTCACACTCGGCCTCACCACGATCCTCGACGTCATGGTCGTGTTCCTGGTGACCCACCCGCTCGTGGTGTACGCCAGCCGGTCGTCGTTCCTGTCCAAGCCGAGTGTCAACGGCCTCGGGGCCATCACCGAGGTGGCCCGCGAACGCAAGGTCGCGGCTCGCCGCCAGGCCGAGACCGTCGGCGTCGGAGCGGGAGCGGCCCGCGCCGACGAGTCCACCAGTGAGAAGGGGACTGTGCGATGACCCGTCCGGACAATCCGAGCCAGGGCCCGGGGAAGATCACCGACACCGCGGTCGCCGAACCGCCGTCGCCGTCCACCGGCACCGACGCCGATTTCGTCGCCGACCGGCAGCGCAGTTTCTTCTCCCGGCTCTACACCGGTACCGGCGCTTTCGAGATCGTCGGCAAGCGCAAGACGTGGTACATCGTCACCGCCGCGATCATGCTGATCTGCCTGGCCTCGATCGCCATCCGCGGCTTCAGCTTCGGCATCGACTTCGAGGGCGGCACCCAGATGTCGGTGCCGGTCGCCTCGTCCGAGATCACCGCCGACTCGGTCGAGAAGGTCGTCACCGAGGCTCTCGGCGAGGAACCCGAATCGGTCCAGACCGCGGGTTCCGGCAACAGCGCCACGGTGCAGGTGCGCACCGAGACTCTCGACCTGGCGCAAGCCGAGGCCGTGACGCGCGCGCTCGCCGAGGAGTTCGGTCCCGAGCTGGCGCCCGCCGAGGTCAGCATCTCCGACGTCAGCTCCACCTGGGGCCGCGAGATCACCGAGAAGATGGCCATCGCGCTCGCGGTGTTCCTCGTCATCGTGTTCGTCTACATCGCGGTGCGCTTCGACCGGGAGATGTCGATCGCTGCGATGGCCTCGCTCTTCTTCGACATCATCGCCACCGCAGGTGTGTACTCGCTCGTCGGTTGGGAGGTGACCCCGGCCACGGTCATCGGCCTGTTGACCATCCTCGGCTTCTCGCTCTACGACACGGTGGTCGTCTTCGACAAGGTGCAGGAGAACACGCGCTCGGTGCTGCAGACGTCCCGGCGGACATACGGGGAGCAGGCGAACCTCGCGATCAACCAGACCCTGATGCGTTCGATCAACACGACGATCATCTCGGTGCTCCCGATCATCGCGCTGATGGTGGTGGCGGTCTGGCTGCTCGGCGTCGGCACGCTGAAAGACCTCGGACTCATCCAGCTGGTCGGCGTCGTGGTGGGCACATACTCGTCGATCTTCCTCGCGGCACCGCTGTTGGTGACGCTGAAGGAACGGCGTCCGGACGTCAAGCGGCACACCACGAAGGTGCTGAACCGTCGCGCGGGGATCACCTCCGGTGCGGTGCGGACCGACGACGAGCGCCCGGTGCGCCGCCGCCGTGCCGCGGCCGACACGGACGAGGCCGACCGCGCGGTACCGACCGGCAAACGCCGTCGCAACCGCTAGTCTCACCGACGTGATCGTCAGGCACCGGGAGTTCATCAGGGCCCTGAGCCTGGTCGTCGGGGTCGTCACGGGCGCCGGCGTCCTGACGGCCTGCGGCGACGACGGGCCGCCGACCATCGACTACGTGGTCGATGCCCACGTGACCAGCTACAACGCGAACACCGTCGACGGCAACGCCGACGGTGTGATCATGGCGACGAGTCGGCTGCTGCCCGGTTTCAGCCTGCTCGGACCCCAGGGGCAGGCGATCCCGGATCGCGACGTCGGCGTCGTCACCCGGATTCCGGGGCGCGTGCCGGCGTTGCGGTACGAGTTCACCCCCGAGGCCGCCTTCACCGACGACGTCGCGCTCGACTGCGACGATCTGGTGCTGGCGTGGGCTGCGATGAGCGGACGATTCCCGGGGTTCACCCCGGCGACGACGGCCGGGTACCGCGACATCGAGAAGGTGGAGTGCGCGCCCGGCGAGAAGTCCGCGACGGTGACCTTCGCGCCGGGGCGTGAGTACCGCGACTGGTTGTCGCTGTTCGGTGCGGGCACGATGTTGCCGGCCCACATCGTGGCCCGCGAAGCCGGACTCGCCAACGTCGTCGACCCCATCCGGGCGATGGACCGCGGCGCGCTGGCCCGCATCGCCACGGCGTGGAACACCGGCTTCGACCTGACTTTCGGTCCGGTCGACCACGCGCGGTACCCGGCCTCCGGGCCCTACCGCATCGACCGCTACTCACGATCGGGCGGGCTCGTCCTGATCCCCAACGAATCGTGGTGGGGCGACAAGCCCGAGACCTCGCGCATCGCGATCTGGGGCCGCGGAACCGATTCCGCGCGCCGCCTGCCCGACGGGAAGTTCGACATCGTCGACGTCACCGCGGGGATGGTCGAGGGTGACATCGCCGGCACGCCCGGAGCAGCCGGACCGGCGTCGCCGTCCCGGGCGGTCGGCGTGGAACAGATCGTCCTCTCCGGACGAGGCGTCTTCGGGGATGTGCGGATGCGGCAGGCATTCGCCTCCTGCGTTCCGCGCGCCGATCTCGCCCGCGACTTCTCCGGCGGTGCCCAGGTGTGGAATCTGCGCGTGCTCGCACCCGCCGACAACCTCGCCGGACCGATGAACCCCGAGTTCGGCCGCGCCTACCAGAAGCCGGATCTCGCACGCGCACGGACGCTGCTGCGCGCCGCGACCGGTCAGGTCGCGGATGCCGGAGCGTCGACGACGGCCGGCCTGCAGCCGCGCCGGGTCCGCATCGGATACGTGGCTCCGACCCTGCGGTGGCAGCAGATGGTCGCTGCCATCGCGGCGTCGTGCCGGGAGGCCGGGTTCGTCGTCGAGGACGTCTCGACGCCCGATGTTCAGCCCGAATCGCTCGGCAAGGACGTCGACGCGCTGATCATCGCCGGGGGCGACTCCTTCGCCGCGGCCGGTGCCGCAGACCCGAGCCGAGACGCCTATGCGCTGCGCGGCGGCGACCCGCTCAACCTCTCCGGAACCCGCGATCCACAGGTCAGTCGCGGAATCGATCAGTTCGCGGTCACCGTGTCCGAGCCCGATCGGCTCCGGCTGGCACGCTCGATCGAGAACGCGAGCTGGTCGTCGATGCCGTCGATCCCCCTCTTCGCGTCGCCGCGCATCCGGCAGTGGAAGGATCAGGTGGGGGGTGTCGCGGCCGGCCTCGGTCGTACCGGCACCGGATGGAACATGGATCGATGGACGATCAGCAGATGACAGTACAGACGAGCAGTGGGCAGACAAGCGGTGAGGAAGAACTGATGGGCGGCGTGGTACCCGAACGGACCGCGGAGGCGGTGACACGTGCCCAGGCGGCGATCGCCCGGCACACCCGCCTGGTCGACGACTTCCCGAGCCCCGGGATCGCCTTCAAGGACCTGACACCGGTCCTGGCCGACCCCGAGGGGCTGTCGGCGATCGTCACGGCCCTGACCCACGGCTGCATCGACATCGACCTCGTCGCCGGCATCGACGCCCGCGGCTTCCTCCTCGGCGGAGCGGTCGCCCGCGAACTCGAGGTCGGGGTCCTCGCCGTACGCAAGGGCGGCAAACTGCCGCCGCCGGTGCACGCGGTCACCTACAGCCTCGAATACGGCACCGCGACCCTGGAGATCCCCGCCGACGGACTCGACCTGACCGGGCAGCGCATTCTTCTCGTCGACGACGTGCTCGCGACCGGCGGCACCGCGGTCGCCGCGGCAGATCTGCTCCACCGGACCGGAGCGAGCGTGGTCGGGGTCGCGGTGATCATGGAGCTCGTCGGGCTCGGCGGCCGCGACACGATCGCCCGCGGCCTCGGCGCCGGCATCCCCGTCCACTCGGTGGCGCTCGACTGACCGTCGGGGATCTAGACTCGGAAAGACCACGACCGACGACAGGAGGACCGGACATGCCCGATGAATCCGGCACGGCTCAGCGATCCGTGACTCCTGCGGCCGACTCGTCGGTTGGCGACGACGCAGCGCCGGGCGCACCCGTCTCGACGTCGGCCTCGACCTCCCCGTCCGCCTCCCGGCGTGTGCGCGCCCGCCTCGCGCGCCGGATGACCGCGACGCGCAGCCAGGTCCGGCCCGTCCTCGAACCACTGGTCACGCTGCACCGCGAGATCTATCCCAAAGCCGACGTCGCCCTCCTGCAACGGGCCTACGACGTCGCCGAGGAGCGCCACAGCGGACAGAAGCGCAAGTCCGGCGACCCCTACATCACCCATCCGCTGGCGGTCGCGACGATCCTCGCCGACCTCGGCATGGACACCACGACCCTGATCGCCGCGCTGCTGCACGACACGGTCGAGGACACCGGCTACTCGCTGCAGGCACTCGAACGCGACTTCGGCCAGGAAGTGGCGCACCTCGTCGACGGTGTGACCAAACTCGACAAGGTCGCACTGGGCAGCGCGGCCGAGGCCGAGACGATCCGCAAGATGATCATCGCGATGGCCCGCGACCCGCGCGTCCTCGTGATCAAGGTAGCCGACCGGCTCCACAACATGCGGACCATGCGTTTCCTCCCGCCGGAGAAGCAGGCGCGCAAGGCTCGCGAAACATTGGAAGTCATTGCCCCGCTTGCACATCGACTCGGTATGGCAACCGTCAAGTGGGAACTCGAGGACCTCTCGTTCGCGATCCTGCACCCCAAGCGCTACGAGGAGATCGTGCGCCTGGTCGCCGACCGCGCCCCGTCGCGCGACACCTACCTCGCGCGGGTGCGGGCCGACATCAACAACGCGCTGTCCGCGGCGCGGATCAACGCGACCGTCGAGGGACGTCCCAAGCACTACTGGTCGATCTACCAGAAGATGATCGTCAAGGGACGCGACTTCGACGACATCCACGATCTCGTCGGCATGCGCATCCTGTGCGAAGAAGACCGTGACTGCTACGCCGCGGTCGGCGTCGTCCACTCGCTGTGGCAGCCGATGGCCGGACGCTTCAAGGACTACATCGCCCAGCCGCGGTTCGGGGTGTACCAGTCGTTGCACACCACCGTGATCGGCCCCGAGGGCAAGCCCCTGGAAGTGCAGATCCGGACGCACGAGATGCACCGCACCGCCGAGTTCGGCATCGCCGCGCACTGGCGCTACAAGGAGAGCGGCTACCGGAAGTCGGGCAAGAAGTCCGACACCGCCGAGATCGACGACATGGCGTGGATGCGCCAGCTGCTCGACTGGCAGCGAGAGGCCGCCGACCCCGGTGAGTTCCTCGAATCGCTGCGCTACGACCTCGCCGTCCGCGAGATCTTCGTCTTCACGCCGAAGGGCGACGTGGTCACGCTGCCCGCCGGATCGACGCCCGTCGACTTCGCCTACGCCGTCCACACCGAGGTCGGGCACCGCTGCATCGGCGCCCGCGTCAACGGCCGCCTGGTCGCGCTCGAACGCAAACTCGAGAACGGCGAGGTGGTGGAGGTGTTCACCTCCAAGGCGCCGACCGCCGGGCCGTCGAAGGACTGGCAGGGCTTCGTGGTGTCGCCGCGGGCCAAGGCCAAGATCCGCCAGTGGTTCGCCAAGGAACGCCGCGAAGAGGCACTCGAGGCCGGTAAGGACGCGATCGCCAAGGAGGTCCGTCGCGGCGGTCTTCCGTTGCAGCGCTTGCTGTCCGCGGAGTCGATGGCGGCGATCGCCAAGGAACTGCGCTACACCGACGTCACCGCGCTGTACGCCGCGGTGGGCGAGAACCATGTCTCCGCACGGCACGTCGTCAACCGCCTCGTCGCATCCCTCGGTGGCATCGAGGACGCGGAGGAGGCGCTCGCCGAGCGCTCCACACCGTCGACGATGCCGACCCGCCCGCGTCAGGGCGGGGATGCCGGCGTGGTCGTCGACGGCGTCGACAACGTGGTCATCAAACTCGCCAAATGCTGTACGCCCGTACCGGGTGACGACATCATGGGCTTCGTCACCCGCGGCGGCGGAATCAGCGTGCACCGCACGGACTGCACCAACGCGACCTCGCTGCAGCAGCAGTCCGAACGCATCCTCGACGTGTCGTGGGCGCCGTCCCCCGAGTCGGTGTTCCTCGTCGCCATCCAGGTCGAGGCCCTCGACCGCCACCGATTGCTGTCCGACGTCACCAAGGTGCTCGCCGACGAGCGCGTCAACATCCTCTCGGCGTCGGTCACCACCAGCCGCGACCGGGTCGCCGTCAGCAAGTTCACCTTCGAGATGGGCGACCCCAAACACCTCGGTCACGTGCTGAACGTGGTCCGCAACGTGGAGGGCGTCTACGACGTCTACCGCGTCACCTCGGCGGCGTAGGCCCTCCTGCTGGTTGAGCCGGCACCGAGCGCAGCGTGGGCCGCCTCTGCTGGTTGAGCCGGCACCTAGCGCAGCGTGGGCCGCCTCTGCTGGTTGAGCCGGCACCGAGCGCAGCGTGGGCCGCCTCTGCTGGTTGAGCCGGCACCGAGCGCAGCGAGGAGCCGTGTCGAAACCAGAGATCCCGTTGCGTTCTGTCCCGGAAAGCGGGACTCAACGCAACGGGATCTCCGTTGTCTCAGCGACTCTCGGTCAGTCGATGGTGGCGGTCTCGATCGTCACCGGGAGCTTCGGCTTGCCGTCGCCCGGCTGGCTGCCGGCCGGGCCGGGGGTGATGCCGCCGGCGTAGACCTTGTCCAACACCGCGAGGCCGGGCTCGTCGACCTTGCCCACGATGGAGTAGTCGGGACCCAGTTCGCTGTCGTTGATGACGATGAACAGCTGGCTCGACCCGGTGTTGGGATTCTGGCCGCCCTGGCTGCTGTTCGCGATCGCCACCGTGCCGCGCGGGTAGACCACCGGCTGCGATCCGCTCATCGGATCGGGCTGCCCGACCTTCTGCAGGTCGGTCGGCGGCTCGTCGGGGCTGGTCCAGCCCGGCCCGCTCATGCCGGTGCCGGTCGGGTCGCCGCACTGCAGGATCTTCAGCTTGTCGCTAGTGGTCATGCGGTGGCACGTCGTGTCGTCGTAGAACTTGTTCTCGATCAGCGAAGTAACCGCGGCGACGTTGCAGGGGGCGCCGTCACGTTCCAGCGTGATCGGCAGGACGCCCTGGGTGGTGGTGAAGGTGGCCTGCTCGGTGCCGGACTTCAGGACCTTCTCGTCGGGCTTGGGGGACTGGCGCTCGTTCTTCGCCGCCGCCTTCAGCTCGTCGAGCTCGGCCTGGTACTGCGGCCGCTGATCGGCCGGCACGTTGTCGGGAACCTGGTCGGGGAGCTGGTCGAACCGGCTCGGTGAGTCCTCGAACGCACAGCTGGTCCAGCGTGCGGCCTCGCGGTCGTCCATGATCTTCTTCACCACGACGGCGGTCACGGTCGCCACGACGGCGACCACGACGGCGGTCGAGACCGAGGCGATGACGATCTTCCGCTTGCGCCGGGCGAGGCGCTCGGTTTCGAGGCGTTCTTCGAGCTTCCGCTTCGCCGCCTCGCGGCGCTCCTCATTGGTGGTCACGCGGGTGGATCCTCCTGAATCCCGGCACGCCGGTGCCGACAATCTGCGCGGATGTCACTTACTCGAGAGGCAAGTCTGCCAGTTGTACCTGAGAACAGGATTCAGTGGGTGGTGGAGAGGGCGTCGCGGAAGGGGATTCGACGGCGAGGAGAACCGCCTGTCGGCCGCCGTGGGCAGCTAGGACACAATAGAGGGACCCGCAACCCCTGAGGAGTGCCATGCTGATCACCGGATTCCCCGCCGGCATGTTTCAGACGAACTGCTACCTCGTGGCGGCCGAAGCGGGGTCGGATGCGGTGATCATCGACCCGGGCCAGGACGCCGCGCCGCGCGTGCGTGAGTTGCTCGCCGAGAACGACCTCACCCCGGTCGCCGTCCTGCTGACCCACGGCCATCTGGACCACACCTGGAACGCCACGGAGCTGTGCGACGAGTACTCCATCCCCGCCTACATCCATGCCGCCGACCGGCCCATGCTGACCGACCCCGGCCTCGGGATCGGGCGCGCGCTCGGCGCGATGATCGGCGACGAGAAGTTCCGCGAGCCGGAGAAGGTCGTCGAGTTCGGCGACGGTGAGGCGGTCGAGCTCGGCGGCATGCACTTCTCGGTGGACCTCGCCCCCGGCCACACCCAGGGCTCGGTGCTGCTGGGCATCGAGGTGACCGTGCCGGCCGACGCCGGGCAGCCGCCGCAGACCGTCCCGGTGTGCTTCTCCGGCGACGTCCTGTTCGCCGGGTCCATCGGTCGGACCGACCTGCCCGGCGGCAACCACCAGCAGCTGCTCGACTCCATCGCCGCGAAGCTCCTGCCGCTTCCCGACGACACCCTGGTGCTGCCCGGACACGGGCCGCAGACCACCATCGCGCAGGAACGCGCGGCCAACCTCTTCCTGGTCGACCTGCGGGCACCGGGAACCGACACCACCATCGCGACCGATCGACCGAAGGGACGTCACGGACTGTGAGCGGAGCATTTCAGGCACCCCGGGGTATCCCGGACTACTTTCCGCCGAACTCGGCGGATTTCCGGAAGGTGCGGGACACGCTCACCGACGCCGCGCGTCGTGCGGGATACGGGCACATCGAGCTGCCCATCTTCGAGGACACGGCACTGTTCGCCCGCGGCGTCGGCGAGTCGACCGACGTCGTCAGCAAGGAGATGTACACCTTCAACGACCGCGGTGACCGGTCGGTGACGCTGCGCCCCGAGGGCACCGCGGGTGTGGTGCGCGCGGTCATCCAGCACGGGCTCGACCGCGGACAGCTGCCGGTCAAGGTCTGCTACGCGGGTCCCTTCTTCCGCTACGAGAAGCCGCAGACCGGTCGCTACCGCCAGCTGCAGCAGGTGGGCGTCGAGGCCATCGGCGTCGACGACCCGGCACTCGACGCCGAGGTCGTGGCCGTGGCCGACGAGGGCTACAAGCGACTCGGACTGTCCGGCTACCGCCTCGAGATCACCTCACTCGGCGACGACGAGAGCCGCCCGCGCTACCGGGAGGCGTTGCAGGAGTTCCTCTTCGCGCTCGACCTCGACGAGGCGACCCGCAAGCGCGCCGAGATCAACCCGCTGCGCGTGCTCGACGACAAGCGCCCGGAGATCAAAGAGGCGACCGCGAACGCGCCGCTGCTCATCGACTACCTGTCCGACGACGCGAAGGCGCATTTCGACCTGGTGCTGGCCAACCTGGACCGGCTCGGGGTGGCCTACGAGATCAACCCTCGACTCGTGCGTGGCCTCGACTACTACACCAAGACCACCTTCGAGTTCGTCCACGACGGTCTCGGCGCGCAGTCGGGCATCGGCGGCGGCGGACGCTACGACGGCCTGATGCGCCAGCTGGGCGCCAAGCAGGACCTCTCGGGCATCGGCTTCGGCATCGGTGTCGACCGCACGATGCTGGCCCTCGAGGCCGAGGGAGTCGCCGGGACCCAGGCGGCGCGCTGTCAGGTCTTCGGCGTGCCGCTCGGTGCGGATGCCAAGGCCGAACTCGTGGGCGTCGCAGGCGCATTGCGCGCCGCGGGAGTCAGCGTCGACCTCGCCTACGGCGACCGCGGGCTCAAGGGCGCGATGAAGGCCGCAGACCGGTCCGGCGCGCGGCTGGCGCTGGTGCTCGGCGAGAACGAACTCGCGCAGCGTCGTATCGAGGTCAAGGACCTCGGCAACGGCGAACAGCAGCAGGTCTCTCTCGACGACGTCGTCGCCGAGGTCACGCGCCTCATGGACTGAGTCGCGAGCGCGCGAGATCACTCGCGGACGCCCCGATGCCGAGCCATAGTTCGGCGAGGTCGTCCGCGAGTTGCTCCCGGCTGACCGGGAGGGTGCCCTCGGCCCAGGAGAGGATCGCCTGGGGCCGTGCCGCCGATGACGAAGGCCGGTGCCGTGTGGGCCAGGGAATCGGCTTCCAGTTCGACGCCGTGGATCGTCCGCGCGTGGTCGACGAGGATCGCGGTGAGACCGGCCATCGCGTCGGTTCGCCGGGTGAGCGCGGCAGGTGTCCCGGCCGCGCCGCCCAACAGGATTCGCGCCTTGCGACGATCGGTGCCGAGAACGCCGATGATCGCGTCGACCGCATTGCGGGCCTGCACGTCGAGGGGGGCGTCCGGCGACGCCAGGTACGCGCCGATCGCCGACTCGGCGACCTCGGTCGAGATGGTGTCGATCACCGCGTCCGCGAGGGTGTCGAGATCGGGGAAGCTCTCGTAGAAGTAGCGCTTGTTGAGTCCGGCGTCGGCGCAGACGCCGGCCACGGTCGCCGCCCGCCACCGTCCCTCGCTCATGAGGGTCGACGCGACGTCGACGAGCGCGGTCCGCCGGCGCGCGGACCTGTCCGCGGCGGACTCGCCGCCGTAGCTGCGCTCGGTGCTCGTCGAACTCACCGGCCCATCCTTCCATCCGCGACGTATCGCGCGGATGGAGACATGGAATTACCTGCGAGAGTTGGGCTCTCGTCAGGATCGCGAGGCGTTGGCACTGTTGTTCGGTGAGGGCGATGAGCCCGAAGGGCTCGACGGCAAACTCGAGGGCCAGATCGTCGGCAAGCTGTTCGGTATACCCGAGGCCGCGCTGGCCAATCCGCTGATGAAGATCGACCCGACGTGGCGCGGCAAGTCCTTCGACTCACGCGCGGGTACGGGACTGAACCGGTTGTCGCCGATCGCGGCGGTGGTCATGCCGATCATCACCGCGGGCTACCTCGGTTTGCGTCACGTCGACGGGGAGATGGAGGGCTTCCACTTCGAGCACGCCCCGGACATCGGGCTGATCGAGCCGCGAGTCCGCGTGCGGGCACTCGACTACGGGGTCCCGAAGTACAACAACCCGGGAGTGCGCACGTTCCCGATCCGCAAGACCCGCGACGAGATCGTCGAACTGACCCCGGGGGTGTATCTCGGTCGTGCCCTGCTGTTCACCTCGGACGGCGATGTGCGCCTGATCGCCTACTTCGCGTTGCGTCAGCCGGTGGGCAGCCCGCTGTGATCGCGCTACAGGGGGCGCGCGTCTGTGTGACCAGCGGCGCCCGCGGGATCGGTGCGGCGACCGCGGCGGCCCTGGTCGAACGCGGGGCGATCGTGTGGATCGGCGACCGCGACCTGGCCGCGGCCACCGCGACCGCCGACCGGCTCGGCCACCGGGCGCACGCTCATCACCTCGATGTCACCGATGTGGAGTCCTTCTCCGCGTTCATCGACGCCGCCTCGGCGCGCGGACCGATCGACATGCTGGTCAACAATGCGGGTATCCAGCACATGGGACGCCTGGTCGACCAGGACCTCGACGCCTTGCAGCGGGAACTGGACATCAATCTCGGTGCAGTCCTGACCGGGACCCGCCTCGTTCTCCCCGGGATGATCGAGCACGGGCGCGGCGAGGTCACCGTGCCGCGGTATCTCGCCGGCATGGGAATCCTCGAGGAGCTCATCCCGTCACCGATCATGTGGTGGCTCAAGCGATTCGTCGGGGGAGCCGACTACGGGGCCTTCGACCCGGCGCAACGCAGGGACTACCTCGACCGCAGCCGCGCGTCGTAGAGGTCAGGCGTCGGGACCGGTCATCTCCTCGGCCAGCACATCCAGCGACACCCCGCCCAAGGCCAGTGCACGCGTGTGGAAGTCCTTGAGAGTCCACTCCGGGTGGGCGTTCAGGGCGGCATGCCGCGTCTGTTCCCAGACCCGTTGCCCCAGTGCGTACGACGGCGCCTGACCGGGCCAGCCGAGGTAGCGGTCGAGTTCGAAGTGCAGCACCGAGTGATCCATGGCCACCGAGGCGGTCAGGAACTCCCAGGCCTTCTCGGCATCCCAGATCCCGCCGCCGAGCGACTCCGGAGCGGGAAGCCGGCAGTGCACGCCGATGTCGACGACGACCCTCGCCGCGCGCAGCCGCTGGGAATCGAGCATGCCCATGCGATCGCCCGGGTCCTCGAGCCAGCCGAGTTCGTCCATCAGCCGCTCGGCGTAGAGCGCCCAGCCCTCGCCGTGCCCGGAGGTGAACGACGCCAGCTTGCGCCAGGCGTTGAGGTCGGGATCGACGATGGCCGAACCGAGTTGGAGGTGATGGCCGGGGACGCCCTCGTGGTAGACGGTCGTCTTCTCCTGCCACGTGTGGAAGACGGTCTGGTCGTCGGGGACGGCCCACCACATGCGGCCAGGCCGGGACAGGTCGGCGGTCGGCTGGGTGTAGTAGATGATCCCGGTCGACGACGGCGCGAGGCGGCATTCGAGGCGGGACAGCCGTTCCGGGATGTCGAAGTGCCGGCCGGCGAGTCCGGCGACGGCGGCGTCGGACGTCTCCTGCATCCAGTCGACGAACTCGTGGCGATCGTGGATCTGGTACTGCGGCTGCCGATCCAGCCAGGCGAGCGTCTCGGCGACCCCACGGCCCGGGAGGAGTTCCTCGGCGATCTCGTGCTGCTCGGCGACGATCTGCTCGAGCCGCGTCATCGCCCAGGCGTACGCGTCGTCGGGATCGGCGTCGGCGCCCAGATACGCCGGCAGATGCAGCAGGTAACGGTCGCGGCCGACCGCGTCGTCCTCGACCGAGGCGGGGAGCACCTCGGTCTCGAGGTAGTTGGCGAACGTTCCGAACGAGGTCCGGGCGGCGTCGAGGGCGGTGCCGAGAGTTCCGGCCAGAGCCGGGTCGTCGGCGATCGCCCCGGTGTTGTCGGCGATCGCGTCGGTGGCCGAATCGGCCTGCCGGACCACCGCCGCCACCTGTCGCCGCGCGAGCGGGGGACCGTGGCGGAGTCGATGTGCCAGACCCTCGACGGCGCGGTTCAGCGCGGCCGGGATCGCGGTGAGACGGGCGAGGAACACCTCCCGGTCCGACCGGGTGTCGGTGGGCATCAGATCGAAGATGTCCCGCACGGCCTGTAGCGGCGACGCGATGACGTTGCACTCGCCGATGTGCTCACCGGCGTCGGCGAGCGCGAGTTCCCGCCGCAGCGACGCGGTCATCGTCGCGACGGTCACCCGGTCGATGGCGTCGGCGACGGGCGCGTCGGCGAGCGCGGCCAGAGTGTCTGCGGCGACCGCGGCACGTTCGGCGCACGCCTGGGCGGAGAAGTCGGTCAGGGCGTCGTCGTGGCCGCCGTGTCCGATCTCGGTACCCAGCAACGGGTCCAGCTCACACATCCGGTCGAGGTGGGCCTCGGCGATCGCATCGACCTCGGTGCGTCGGCGAGGGCTCGTGGGGACCGCGGCGGTGGGGGGCATCGTGAGATCGGCCTCAGAGGTCGTTGGTGGCGAAGGTGTCGCACCGGTTCGGGTCGCCGGACCGGTAGCCGATGCCGAACCACCGGGCACGCTGCGTGGCCGACCCGTGCGTCCAGCCCTCCGGGTTGGAGCCCGGGCCCTGGATGGTGTCGTCGCCGATGGCCTTCGCGGTCTGGATGACCGTCGCGATCTGCTGCTCGGAGATGGGCGCGAGCAGCGCGTCGGGACCGTTGTCGGCGTGGTTGGCCCACACGCCGGCGAGGCAGTCGGCCTGCAACTCCACGCGCACCGAACCCGACCGCGGTCCCTGCGAACCCATCCGTTGTCCCTTGGCCAGGGCGCCGGTCAGGTTCTGGATGTGGTGGCCGTACTCGTGGGCCACCACGTACTCCTGGGCGAGCGGCCCGTCGCTTCCGCCCATGCGGCGCAGCTGGGTGAAGAAGGACGGATCGAAGTACGCGGTGCGGTCGGCGGGGCAGTAGAAGGGCCCGGTCGCGGCGCTGGCCGCGCCGCAGCCGGTGTTGACCGAGTCCGCGAAGATGACGGTCTTCGGCGGCTGATAGCCCCGCATGAGATCGGACCACACGTCGTCGAGGCTGACGGTCGTCGCCTTGATGCGGCAGATGGTGTTCTCGTTCGCCATCTCGTAGGTGCAGGAGTCGAGCTGCTGCTGGATCTCGGCCGCCGCCGACGACGTGCCCTGCTGAGGGGCCTCGCTGCCGAGCAGCTCGCCGGGGTTCACGCCGAACAGCAGGGCGACGATCGTGATGAGCAATCCCGCGCCACCACCGAGTGCGATCCGGCCGGCGCCACCGCCGCCGCCACCGGAGACGTTGCCGGTGTCGATCGATCCGCTGCCTTGAAATGTCACGCGGATCATTCTGGCACGATGCGGTGCCCGGATCGGACATCTCGGGGTGGCCGGGTGCAGGACGACGACGCCGATGCGGCACGATGGTTACCTGGCCTGCGTTTCCGCCGGCCACGAACAAGTCGACACAAACAACGCCTCTTCACGCCGCCCGTCACGCCGGGCCGGCCGCACGACGTTGGGAAGGACTCTCAGTGCTCCGCACGCATTCCGCAGGCTCGCTGCGCCGCGCCGACGCGTCGCAGACCGTCACCGTCGCCGGATGGGTCGCTCGCCGACGCGACCACGGTGGTGTGGTGTTCATCGACCTGCGCGACTCCACCGGACTCGTCCAGGTGGTGTTCCGCGAGGAGTCGGTGGCGACGGCCGCCCACCGCCTGCGCGCCGAGTACTGCGTCGCGGTGACCGGTGTCGTCGAGGTTCGTCCCGAGGGCAGCGAGAACCCCAACCTGAGCTCCGGCGAGATCGAGATCAACGCCGTCGAACTCGAGGTGCTCAACGAGTCCGCGCCGCTGCCGTTCCAGCTCGACGAGTCGCCGGGCGAGGAGGCGCGACTGCGCCACCGCTACCTCGACCTCCGTCGCGAGGGACCCAGCGCCGCTCTGCGCCTGCGGTCGAAGGCCAACGCCGCCGCCCGCGGTGTCCTCGCCGCACGCGACTTCGTCGAGATCGAGACCCCGACGCTCACCCGCTCGACGCCCGAGGGCGCCCGCGACTTCCTGGTTCCCGCGCGGCTGCAGCCCGGCACCTTCTACGCCCTGCCGCAGAGCCCGCAGCTGTTCAAGCAGCTGCTGATGGTCGCAGGCATGGAGCGCTACTACCAGATCGCGCGCTGCTACCGCGACGAGGATTTCCGCGCCGACCGGCAGCCCGAGTTCACCCAGCTCGACATCGAGATGAGCTTCGTCGACCAGGACGACGTCATCGCGGTCGCCGAGGAGATCCTGGTCGCGCTGTGGAAGCTCATCGGCGTCGAGATCTCGACCCCGATCCCGCGTATGACCTACGCCGACGCGATGCGCCGCTATGGCTCGGACAAGCCGGATCTGCGCTTCGGCATCGAACTCGTCGAATGCGCCGAGTACTTCGCGAACACCCCGTTCCGCGTGTTCCAGGCCCCGTACGTCGGCGCCGTCGTCATGCCCGGCGGTGCCTCGCAGCCGCGGCGCCAGCTCGACGCCTGGCAGGAATGGGCCAAGCAGCGCGGGGCCCGCGGCCTCGCGTACGTGCTCATCGGCGAGGACGGCACGCTGTCCGGTCCGGTCGCCAAGAACCTGTCCGAGGAGGAGCGCGCCGGGCTCGCCGCCCATGTCGGTGCACAGCCGGGTGACTGCGTCTTCTTCGGTGCGGGCGAGGTCAAGTCGACCCGCGCGCTGCTCGGTGCGGCCCGCGGCGAGATCGCCTCGAAGCTCGGCCTGATCAAGCCCGACGACTGGGCGTTCGTGTGGGTCGTCGACGCGCCGATGTTCGAGCCGACCGCCGACGCGACCGCGTCCGGCGACGTCGCACTCGGTCACTCGGCCTGGACCGCCGTGCATCACGCGTTCACCTCGCCCAAGCCGGAATCGATCGAGAAGCTCGACACCGACCCCGGTGCCGCGTTGGCCTACGCCTACGACATCGTCTGCAACGGCAACGAGATCGGCGGCGGCTCGATCCGTATCCATCAGCGCGACGTGCAGGAGCGCGTCTTCGAGATCATGGGCATCGGCCACGACGAGGCGCAGGAGAAGTTCGGCTTCCTCCTCGACGCTTTCGCCTACGGCGCCCCGCCGCACGGCGGTATCGCCTTCGGCTGGGACCGCATCACCGCGCTGCTCGCCGGGGAGTCCTCCATCCGCGAGGTCATCGCCTTCCCCAAGTCCGGCGGCGGCGTCGACCCGCTGACCGACGCGCCCGCGGCGATCACCCCGCAGCAGCGCAAGGAGTCGGGCATCGACGCCAAGCCGGTACCGCGCGGCGGTGCCGAGCAGGCCGAGGGCGCGCCGGAGAAGCCTGCGGCAGACAAGGCGGCAGCCGAGAAGTAGTTCCCGGCACGTAGTTCTCCAGAGCAACGAAAAGCGGTGGCCGAGCGTGAGTTCGGCCACCGCTTTCGCGTCCGCCCGGTTGCCACCGAGCGGGCATCGCCCACCTGTGATGAGATTTCCCCCATGGTTGCGAGGACGGGAACTCCGGAGGTGCGTCGGTGACGATCAAGGTGGCCCTCGAACACCGGACGAGCTACTCCTTCGATCGCCCGACGAAGATCTACCCGCACGTCGTCCGGCTGCGCCCGGCACCGCATTCCCGGACACCGATCGAGGCGTACTCGCTGAAGGTCGAGCCCGGTGACCACTTCCTCAACTGGCAGCAGGACGCATTCAGCAACTATCTTGCGCGGCTGGTGTTCCCGGAGCCGTCGACCTCGCTGAGCATCACCGTCAGCCTCGTCGCCGACCTCACCGCGATCAACCCCTTCGACTTCTTCATCGAGGACTGGGCCGAGCACTACGGGTTCGAGTACCCGGAGGAGTTGCGCCGCGACCTCGAGATCTTCCTCCGCCCGGTGGGCGTCGGCGAGGGCGAATTCGCCGGGGCGCCGGTCCATCCGGCGGTCGCCGCGTTCGCCGCCGCGAACAAGCCGGTCGGCCGGACGCGCGTCATCGACTTCCTGGTGTCGTTGAACGCCGCCGTGCGCGAGGCGATCGGCTACACCGTGCGCCTCGAGGCCGGAGTGCAGACGCCGGAGTACACGCTGTCGAGTGCGATCGGTTCGTGCCGCGACTCGGCCTGGCTGCTCGTGGCCCTGCTGCGCGAACTCGGCCTGGCGGCGCGGTTCGTCTCCGGCTATCTCGTGCAGCTCACCTCCGACATCAAGTCCCTCGACGGACCGTCGGGCCCCGACGCGGACTTCACCGACCTGCATGCCTGGACCGAGGTGTACCTGCCGGGTGCCGGCTGGGTCGGGATGGACCCGACCTCCGGGCTGTTCGCCGGGGAGGGACACATCCCGCTCGCGGCGACGCCGCATCCGGTGGGTGCCGCGCCGATCACCGGCTCGACCGGTCCCTGCCACGCGACGCTCGACTTCTCCAACACCGTCACGCGATTCCACGAGGACCCCCGGGTCACCCTGCCGTACACGCCCGAGCAGTGGGACCGCGTCGTCGACCTCGGTGCGTCCGTGGACGAACGCATGGAGCGCAACGACGTCCGCCTGACGATGGGCGGCGAACCGACCTTCGTCTCCATCGACAACCAGACGGCCCCCGAGTGGAACACCGCCGCCGACGGACCGCACAAGCGGCTTCTGGCGTCGCGACTCGCGGAACGACTCAAGAGGGCCTATGCCCCGCACGGTCTGGTCCAGCGCAGCCAGGGCAAGTGGTATCCCGGAGAGCCGTTGCCGCGCTGGCAGATGGAGATCATGTGGCGCGCCGACGGCGAGCCGATCTGGCGCGACCCGGACCTGCTCGCCGACCCGTGGTCGACACCCGAACAGTGCGCTGCCGCCATCGAGACCGAGACCCACGGCGCCGCCCCGGACGCGACCGCCGGTGGAGAAGCGGCCCGGGCAGAACCGGCCCAGAAACTGCTGGCCGCCTTCGCGGCGAACCTCGGACTGCCCACCGAACAGGTCATGCCCGCCTACGAGGACCCGCTCGTGCGGATGCGTGAACTGGCCACCATGCCGCCCGGGGACCCCGGTGACGATCCGACCCTGCCCACCGCCCGGCGGTTCGCCCAGGCGGAATTCGACGTCGACCTGGAAACCCTGGAGGACGGCGACGAGGAAGAACTGGCCCCCGCAAAGGATTCGGTGGCACGACGCCGCTCCCTGCTGGCGCGCCTCGACGCCGCGGTCACCGATCCCGGCGCCTACGTCCTGCCGCTGAACCGGTCCGAGGACCGGACCGCCTGGCAGAGCGCGGTGTGGTCCACCCGACGCGGCCGGATCGTTCTCACCCCGGGTACCTCACCCGCGGGTCTGCGCCTGCCGCTGAACTCGTTGTCCTGGGGTCCGGCGCCGGCCATGTTCGAGGCGGACCCGACGGCGCGTCACGACCCGTTGCCCGCCGACCCGGCGGCGGCACTGGGGCACACCGTGCGCGACGTCGACCCCGACCAGTTCCTGCCACGCACCGCGCTCGTCGCCGAGGTCCGCGACGGCGTGACGTACGTGTTCATGCCGCCGACGTCGACGGGTGAGGAGTTCCTCGCCCTCGTCGAACTCGTGGAGGGCGCCGCCGCGGCGACCGCGACCCCGGTCGTGATCGAAGGCTATGGGCCGCCGTCGGATCCGCGTCTGACGTCGCTGTCGGTGACCCCCGACCCGGGCGTCATCGAGGTCAACATCCAGCCGACGGCGAGCTTCGCCGAACAGTCCGAACTGCTCGAATCGCTCTACGACCACGCCCGCCATGTGCGGCTCGGCACCGAGAGCTTCGACCTCGACGGCAGTCACGGCGGCACCGGCGGCGGCAACCACATCACCCTCGGCGGTACGACGCCCGCCGACTCGCCGATGCTGCGCCGCCCCGATCTGCTGGCGTCGATGCTGACCTACTGGCAGCGCCACCCGTCGCTGTCGTACCTGTTCTCCGGCCGCTTCATCGGCACCACCTCGCAGGCGCCGCGTGTCGACGAGGGCCGGGAATCGGCGCTCTACGAACTCGAGATCGCACTCGCCGAGATCGACCGGCTCGCCGCCAAGGTCGCCGACCCGCGTGGCACCGGCCCCAAGGGGGCCCACAGTGCCGACGAGCCCGATACGAACGCGCCCAATCCCTGGGTCACCGACCGCGCGTTGCGGCATCTGTTGACCGACATCACCGGCAACACCCACCGCGCGGAGTTCTGCATCGACAAGCTCTACAGCCCCGACTCGGTACGCGGCCGACTCGGCCTGCTCGAACTGCGGGCGTTCGAGATGCCGCCGCACCACCGGATGGCGATGGTGCAGTCACTGCTGGTGCGCAGCCTGGTGTCGTGGTTCTGGGAGAAGCCGTACCGCGCCCGGCTCATCCGCCACGGCGGCGACCTGCACGGCAAACATCTGTTGCCGCACTACGTCATCGAGGACATCGCCCTGGTCGCGGAGGAGCTCCGCGAGGCCGGCTATCCGTTCGAGACCGCCTGGCTCGATCCGTTCACCGAGTTCCGGTTCCCGCGGCTCGGCACCGTCCAGATCCGCGATCAGGAAGTCGAACTGCGCGGCGCCATCGAACCGTGGAACACGCTGGGGGAGGAGTCGACCGGAACCGGCACCGCCCGCTACGTCGACTCCTCGGTCGAACGGGTCCAGGTTCGGGTCCTCGGTGGAGAGGACGACCGATACCTGTTGACCTGCAACGGTTTCCCGATCCCGCTGCGGTCCACCGGCCGCACCGGCGAGCGGGTCGCCGGCATCCGGTTCCGGGCCTGGCAGCCGCCGAGCGCGCTGCATCCGTCGATCAGCATCGACACCCCGCTGACCTTCGACCTCGTCGACACGGTGAACGGGCGTTCGGTGGGCGGTGCGACCTATCACGTCGTGCACCCGGGCGGTCGTGCCTACGATCGTCCGCCGGTGAACGCCGTGGAGGCCGAATCGCGTCGTAACGGCCGCTTCGAGGCGTCCGGCCACACCACCGGCACCGTCGACGTCGGACTGCTCCGGGAACGACAGGCCCGGCAGGCCATCGACTTCGGGGTCCCCGGTATCCTCGATCTACGGCGGGCACGTACAGTTCTCCGGTGACAACTTCGCCGGGCAACGCTTCTGCGGTGTTCGATGCATCCGCGGTTTTCGGCCGTTACCGTGACGAGGGTTACACGCTCTTCGATCTCGCCGGACCCGGAGATTCCGACCTCCCCTACGGGAGCCATCACGACGAGCTCCTCGACTCCGCCGGCATGGTCCGTCCCGCGTGGGAGGACATGGTGCGGCTGTATCAGCTGCGCGGAGACGCCCGGTTGCGCCAGTCCGCCGATCGCCTCGCCGCGGCCGTCCGTGACGACGGTGTGGTCTACAACGAGTTCGACGGTCAGGCCACGCAGACCCGCGACTGGGACATCGACGCGGTGCCGCTCATCGTCGACGGCGTCGAGTGGACCGAGCTGGAGAAGGCGATCACCCAGCGGTCGATGCTGCTCGATCTGCTGCTGCGTGATCTGTACCGCGACCAGAAGACCATCACCTCCGGTCTCGTGGCCCCCGAGATGGTGTTCGGGCACCCCGGTTACATCCGCAAGGCGGCACGTCTCGAGGTCGCCGGGCCGCACGCCCTGTTCCTGCACGCCGTCGACGTATCCCGTTCCACCGATGGACGATTCGTGGTCTACCGCGACCGCACCCAGGCGCCGTCGGGCATCGGCTTCTCGATCGTCGGGCGTCGCCTGCTGACCAAGACCTTCCCGCGGCTGTTCCAGGCCTGCGCGCCCCGTCCGGTGACCGGTTTCGCCGGGACGATGCGCCTGGCGCTCGCCGAATACGCCCCACCCGGGGTCGACGATCCGACGGTCGCGGTGTTCAGCCCGGGAAGCATGTCCGAGACGGCCTTCGACCAGGCCTACCTCGCGTCGGTGCTCGGCTACCCGCTGGTCGAGGGCGCCGACCTGACCGTGCGCGACGGCGCGGTCTACATGCGCTCGCTCGGTCGGTACAAGCGTGTCGACGTCCTGCTGCGCCGCGTCGACGCCGCCTATGCCGACCCGCTCGACCTGCGGACCGACTCCCAGCTCGGTGTCGCGGGTCTCGTGGAGGCCATCTCGCGCGGCAACGTGACGGTGCTGAACACGCTGGGTTCGGGTGTCCTCGAGAACCCCGCGCTGCACACCGTGCTCGAACGCCTCGCCCCGGTCCTGCTCGACGAGGAGCTCGCCCTCGGCTCGGTCACCACCTACTGGGCCGGAGATCCGTTGGAGCGCAGCAAGATCCAGAGCCGCATCGGTTCGCTGGTGCTCACCAACACCCGCACCGACGAAGAGTTCATCGGCCCGCTGCTCGACGCGCGGACCCGTGCCGAGGTCTCGGCGCGGATCGATTCGCAGACGTGGGCCTGGGTCGGGCGCGAACTCGACGCCTACTCGGTGGCGCCGACCATCACCGCCGGGACACGACCCGGACGACACACCACCGCACTGCGCGCCGCACCCGTGTCGGTGCGCGCGTTCAGCGTCGCCCAGGGTCCCACCTATGCCGTGATGCCGGGCGGTCTCGGCGCCGTCCTGGCCGACGGCGTCGAAGGGGCCGCCCACCACGTCGTGTCGGCCAAGGACGTGTGGGTCACCAGCACCGAGGTCGGCGGCCATGTGTCGCGCCGGTCGGAGACCCGCGCCGAACCGGCCGGCGAGGTCGCCGCGGAGGCGGGCGGGCCGGTGCCGCTCGAGTACTCGGAGGTCGCGGCCGCCGCGAGTCCCCGCGTGCTCGCCGACCTGTTCTGGCTCGGCCGCTACGCCGAGCGGACCGAACAGGTCACCCGCCTGGCGAAGGTCTCCCGTCAGCGTTACCAGGACTTCCAGTACCGCCCGTGGATGTCGGGGACCCCGGCGGTGCCGCTGCTGCTGCACACGGTCGCGACGATCACCGGAACCGACGGCTACCTCGAGACCGCGGACCTGCTGATGTCGGGTACCGACCGTCAGCCCTCGCCGGACCAGGTCAACGAGGCCATCGAGAAGATCGCCGACCTGACCGTCGCCCGCTCGATCCCGGGTTCGGTCGCCTACTCGTTCGACCGTCTGGTCGGTTCTGCCCGCGCGGTCCGCGACCAGATGTCGACCAGCACCTGGATGGTCCTGGCGCCCGTCGAACGTGTCGTCGCGAGCACCGCGCGCCTGGTCTCGCGGTCGCGGGCCGAATCCGGTTCCGCGGGCACCGAGGGGCTGGGGGATGCGGCCCTGGACCTCGGCCCCGACCTGGCGCGGGCGCACGAGGAGATCTTGCACGGCGTGCTCGCACTGACCGGTCTCCAGGCGGAGTCGATGGTCCACGACCCGGGCTGGATGTTCATGGACCTGGGCCGGCGGATCGAACGCGCGATCACCCTCGCCGACCTGACGCGCGCGATGTTCGCGCAGGCGCACGACACCGATGTCGAGCAGGCGTTGCTGGAGTCGTACCTGGCCGGCAACGAGTCGTCGGTCATCTACCGGCGCCGCAACCGCGGTCTGTACCGGTTCTCGAGCGTCGCCGAACTGCTGCTTTTCGACCCGACGAATCCGCGGTCGATGATCTTCCAGCTCGAGATGATGAGCCACGATCTGACGTCGGTCCCCGAATCGCTGCGTTCGGCCGGCGCGGAACGAGTGGTGCAGGACCTGATCGCCGAGCTGCGTCGGAGCGGGCCGGCCGACCTCGCCGCCGTCGACCCGCAGGGTCGTCGCGTCGAACTCGCCGACCTGATGACCGCGCTGCGCACCGGCGCCCGCGAGCTGTCCGACCTGCTGACCAGGACCCGGTTCGCCACGCCTCGCCAGGCGCAGCCGATCTGGGGCGGAGGTGAGATGTGAGCACCCGCGTCTACCGGGTCATGCACCGCACCCGCTACACCTACAACGACGACGTCTCCTCGTCGTACGGCCGCTGCTACCTCACCCCGCGCGACCTGCCGGGGCAACGGGTGCGGTCGACGTCGGTCGACATCGAACCCGAACCCGACGACCGGTCGACGGGCATCGATGTCTACGGGAACAACGACAGCTACTTCCACGTCCGCACCGCCCACCGGGAGCTGACCGTCACCGCGCGGTCGGTCGTCGAGGTCGACGGGGTCGACCAGGGCATGCTCATCGGCCCCGCGGCGCGCGCGCCCTGGGAGTCGGCACGCCCGGCGGTGGTCGAGGCGCGCGAGGCGGCGCTCGCCGCCGAGTTCGTCCTCGATCTCGACCCGCCGGAGATCACCGCGTCGGTCCGCGATTACGCGGCCGCCGTCTTCACCCCGGAGCGGCCGCTGATCGAGGCGGTCACCGACCTCACCACCAGGATCTTCACCGACTTCGCCTACCGTTCCGGTTCGACGGCCATCTCGACCAGGGTGGACACCGTGATGCAGCGGCGCGAGGGCGTGTGCCAGGACTTCGCCCGCGTCGCGATCGCCTGCCTGCGCTCGGTCGGACTCGCCGCCCGCTACGAGTCCGGCTATCTGGCGACCGACCCGCCGCCGGGCAAGGAGAAGATCTTCGGCGCCGACGCGAGCCATGCGTGGGCGGCGGTGTGGATGCCCGACGGCCGCTGGCTGGCGTTCGACCCGACCAACGACAAACTGGTCGACGAACGCCACGTCACACTCGCCTGGGGCCGTGACTACGACGACGTCCCGCCGCTGCGCGGCGTCATCTACACCGACTCGACGAAGAGCCACATCGACGTCTCGGTCGATGTGAGTCCGGTCGAACAAACGGGGGACACCTAGCCGTGCCACCCGCCGTTGGGTCCACCGCGGGCGCAACGCGGCACGATTTGTGAGCCGACCCGGGAAACCCCTGGGAGGCAGTGTAATCGGCGCACCTGAAGCGGGATTCACCATCAGCAAGTCGTACAGAACGATGAACACCGGTGTTGCGACACCGTTGCAACGGGTACCTTGGAATACGACATGACGGTCATTACTGAAAGCCGCATCACCAGCGTGGTGCGGGCGGCAGAGGCGCTGCTGTCACACCGCGCCGGTTCCTCCGTAGTCCTCGACGACCCCGAGGACCTCGGTGGTAGCGGGCGTACGACGGTGGTGCGGGTGAGGGTGGCGCAGAACCCCCTCAGCCTGGACCGTTCGCTGGTCATCAAGGTGCTGCCCGAGCACGAGAACCCGCAGGCCTTCCACCGCGAGATCGCCGCCTACAAGTACGCGACCGCGCTCCCGAGCGAGTCGCGGCCGGGTCCGCAGCTCATCGCCTCGGACCCGGATCTCCGCATCATGGTGCTCTCCGACCTCGGTCACGGCCGGTCCATGCTCGAGTTCCTCGACGGCACCGACCCGGTGGAGACCTCCCGCGCGGTGAGTGCCTGGGGACAGGCCCTGGGCCGCATGCACGCGGCGACCGTCGGCGGCGAGATCGACTTCCTGGCGCTGGTTCGCCGCGGTCCGTCGGGTACCGAGGGCCGCGACATCCTCCGTGACGAGGCCCGACGCTCGGTCGAGGCGCTCTCCGGACACGCCGTCGCGCTCGGGGTGCAGGTGCCGGCCCGGGTCATCGAGGCGCTCGAGACGGCCGCCGCCCTGTTCGACGACGGCGAGCATCGTGCCTTCAGTCCGTCGGACGTGGGTCCCGAGAACATCATGCTGAACGACGACGGCGTGCAGTTCATGGACTACGAGTGGGGCGGGTTCCGCGACGCCACGCTCGACATCGCCTACGCGGTGGTCACCATGACCGCGCAGCTGCCCGCGCGCGCCGCGGCCCGCGCCACCGATCTCGAGGTGTCGATGGTCGACGCCTGGCGGTCGGAGGTGAACCCGATCTGGCCGGCCCTCGCGCACGAGCGTGAGATGCAGCGCAAGGTGCTCGTCGCCCGGCTGCTGTGGGTGTGGCTGTCGACCGCCTGGATGCTGCCCGCCGACCCCGACCTGATCGACCCCGAGTTCGCGGACGCCGACGCGAGTATGGAGATGACCCCGTTCGACCCGGCACTCCAGAACTCCGCCGCGGGCGTCCCGGCCGAGAGTGCCGACGGTTTCACCCACGACTGGGCGCTGCACACCAATGATCCGCGGGTGCTCGTGTCCCGCTGGACCGATCTCGCCGCGGCCGCCGGTCGTGCCGGTGAGGACGAGATCGCCGACTTCGCCACTGCGACGGGTCTCGCGTTGCAGCGCATCTGGATGGCCTGATCGGCTCGTGGACGGATTGTTCGACCCGCCCGTGGATTCCCGGGCCGGAGCCGGTGGGCTGACGCGCGGCGCCGACGGTCTGACCGCGTCGCCCTCACCGACCGCACCCCTCGCGGTTCGGATGCGCCCGCAGACCCTCGACGAGATCGTCGGTCAGCAGCATCTGCTCGGCGACGGTTCGCCGCTGCGACGCCTGATCAGCGGGGTGGGCGCGGCGTCGGTGCTGCTCTACGGTCCGCCGGGAACCGGCAAGACGACGATGGCGTCGCTGATCGCGCGAGCGACCGGCGGCCGGTTCGAGGCGCTGTCGGCGCTGTCGGCGGGCGTCAAGGAGGTGCGCGCCGTCATCGACGTGGCGCGGCGCCGCCTCATCGAGGGGCAGCAGACCGTGCTGTTCATCGACGAGGTCCATCGGTTCTCCAAGACCCAGCAGGACGCGCTGCTCGATGCGGTGGAGAACCGGATCGTGCTGCTCGTGGCGGCGACCACCGAGAACCCGTCGTTCTCCGTCGTCGCGCCCCTGCTGTCGCGGTCGCTCGTGCTCCAGCTCCGATCGCTCACCGACGACGACATCCGTGAGGTGCTCACGCGGGCCGTCGCCGACCCGCGCGGCCTCGACGGGCAGGTCGAGGTGACCGACGCCGCGTACGACCATCTGGTGGCGGTCGCCGGCGGCGACGCCCGGCGGGCGCTGACGGCGCTCGAGGCCAGCGCCGACTCGACCACCCAGGTCGACCTCGCCGACGTCGAGACGGCCATCGACCGCGCCGCGGTGCGGTACGACCGCGACGGCGACCAGCACTACGACGTGACCAGCGCGTTCATCAAGTCGATCCGCGGTTCCGACGTCGACGCCGCCGTGCACTACCTGGCGCGGATGATAGCGGCGGGGGAGGACCCGCGGTTCATCGCCCGGCGTCTGATGATCCACGCCAGCGAGGACATCGGCATGGCCGATCCCACCGCGCTGCAGACCGCAGTCGCCGCCGCGCAGGTGGTCAACCTCGTCGGCATGCCGGAGGCGAAGCTGGCGCTGACCCAGGCGACCATCCATCTGGCGACCGCGCCGAAGTCGGCGGGCGTCGTGTCGGCGATCGGCGCCGCGCTGGCCGACGTCGAAGCGGGCAAGGCCCGGGCCGTACCCGCACACCTGCGCGACAGCCATTACGCGGGCGCCAAGAAACTCGGCAACGGCGTCGCCTACCGGTATCCGCACGACGACCCGGACGGGGTCGTGGCCCAGCAGTACCCGCCGGACGAGCTCGTCGGCGTCGACTACTACGAACCCACCGACCACGGGCTCGAACGGGAGATCGGGCCGCGTGTCGCCCGCCTGAGATCCATCGTCCGGGGTGCCGTCAAGCGCCGCCGATCCCGCTGATCGGGCCCCAGATGCCGGGATGGAAGTCCCGGGACCGGTTCCACGACGCGCCGACGGTACTCTGGGATGTCGCGACAACCAACGGCGAGGACAAGACCAACAGTGCAGACGCATGACATCCGGAAGCGTTTTCTGGACCACTTCATCAAGGCCGGCCACACCGAGGTGCCCAGCGCCTCGCTGCTGCTCGACGACCCCAACCTGCTGTTCGTCAACGCCGGCATGGTTCCGTTCAAGCCCTACTTCCTCGGCGAGCAGACCCCGCCGTACTCCCGCGCGACCAGCGTGCAGAAGTGTGTCCGCACCCTCGACATCGACGAGGTCGGCATCACCACCCGCCACAACACCTTCTTCCAGATGGCGGGCAACTTCTCCTTCGGCGACTACTTCAAGCGCGAGGCCATCAGCTTCGCCTGGACGCTCCTGACCAACAGCGTCGAAGACGGCGGCTACGGCATCGACCCGCAGAAGCTGTGGCCCACCGTCTATCTCGACGACGACGAGGCCGAGGCCATCTGGCGTGACGAGATCGGTGTCCCCGCCGAGCGCATCCAGCGTCGCGGACTGAAGGACAACTACTGGTCGATGGGTGTCCCCGGACCGTGTGGTCCGTGTTCGGAGATCTTCTACGACCGCGGCCCCGAATACGGCATCGAGGGCGGCCCGGAGGCCGACGAGGACCGCTACATCGAGATCTGGAATCTCGTGTTCATGCAGAACGTCCGCGGTCCGGGCGGCGGCAAGGACAACTACGAGATCCTCGGACCTCTGCCCAAGAAGAACATCGACACCGGCATGGGCGTCGAGCGTGTCGCCTGCATCCTGCAGGGTGTCGACAACGTCTACGAGACCGACCTGCTCAAGCCGATCATCGATCTGGCCGCCGAGCTGACCGGTCGCGCCTACGGCGCCGGTTCGCACGCCGACGACGTGCGCTTCCGCGTGATCGCCGACCACGCCCGCACCTCGGCGCTGCTGATCGGCGACGGCGTGCTGCCCGGCAACGACGGCCGCGGCTACGTGCTCCGACGCCTCCTGCGCCGCGTCGTGCGGTCGATGCGACTGCTCGGCGCGGGCGACAACCAGGCGACGATGGGCACGATCATCAACAAGGTCATCGATCTGATGGCCCCGTCGTACCCCGAACTCGAGACCCAGCGCACCCACATCGTGGGCGTCGCGGTGGGGGAGGAGACCTCCTTCGCCAAGACCCTCGCCGCCGGATCGAAGCTGTTCGCCGACGCCGCCACCGCGACCAAGAAGTCCGCGAGCACCACGATCACCGGTGCCGACGCGTTCACCCTGCACGACACCTACGGCTTCCCTATCGACCTCACCCTCGAGATGGCCGCCGAGGCCGGCCTGCAGGTCGACCAGGAGGGCTTCACCGCCCTGATGGCCGAGCAGAAGCAGCGCGCCAAGGCCGACGCCACCGCACGCAAGACCGGGCACGCCGACCTGAGCGTGTACCGCGACTTCCTCGACCGCGGACCCACCGAGTTCACCGGCTTCGACGAACTCGTTTCCGAGGCCCGCGTACTCGGCCTGGTCGCCGACGGCGCACGCGTGCCGGCGGCGACGGCCGGGCAGGAACTCACCCTCGTGCTCGACCGCACCCCGCTCTACGCCGAGTCGGGCGGCCAGATGGCCGACATCGGCACCATCACCACCGGTTCCGGTGTGCGCCTGTCGGTCACCGACGTGCAGAAGCTCGGAAAGTCGGTGTGGCTGCACAAGGTTCGGGTGGACGAGGGCGAGATCGAGGAGGGCGACGAGGTCCTCGCCGCCGTCGACACCGCGTGGCGTCACGGCGCGACGCAGGGCCACTCGGGCACCCACATGGTGCACGCCGCACTGCGCGAGGTGCTCGGACCCGGTGCGACACAGGCCGGTTCGCTCAACCGTCCCGGCTACCTGCGTTTCGACTTCAACGCGAGCGGCCCGGTCACCGAGGCGCAGCGTCGCGAGATCGAGGAGATCTCGAACGCGGCCGTCGAGGCCAACTACCAGGTCAACACCTTCGAGACCGGACTCGACGAGGCCAAGGCGATGGGCGCGATGGCGCTCTTCGGCGAGAACTACGGCGACGTCGTGCGCGTCGTCGAGATCGGCGGTCCGTTCTCGATGGAACTCTGCGGCGGCACGCACGTCGTGTCGTCGTCGCAGATCGGTCCGATCACCCTGATCGGCGAGTCATCCGTCGGTTCCGGTGTGCGCCGCGTCGAGGCCTACGTCGGCATGGACTCGTTCCGCTTTCTGTCCAAGGAGCGCGCGCTGCTCGCCGGTCTGGCGTCCTCGCTGAAGGTGCCCTCCGAGGAGGTGCCCGGCCGCGTCGAACAGCTCGTCACCAAACTGCGTGACGCCGAGAAGGAACTCGCGCGGGTGCGAGCCGAACAGGCCCAGGCGGCCGTCTCGGGACTCCTCGACACCGCGACCACCGTCGGCGCCACGCTCGTCGTCGAGGGTCAGGTCCCCGGCCTCGACGCCAACGGACTGCGTTCGGTCGTCACCGATCTGCGTGGCCGGGTCGCCGACCGCCAGGCCGTCATCGCCCTCTTCTCGCCGAACGGCGAGGGGCCGGATGCCAAGGTGCCGTTCGTGATCGCCACGACCGCCGCGGCCCGTGACGCCGGCATCAAGGCCGGTGATCTGGTCAAGGAGGTGGCGCCGCTCGTCGGTGGACGTGGCGGTGGCAAGCCCGATCTGGCCCAGGGCTCGGGAACCGAACCCGGTGGCGTCGGCGCCGCCCTGTCGCGTATTCGTGAGTTCGTCGGCTGATGCCGTCTGACCAAGGTCCGCCGCGCCGACGCGGTCGCCTTCTCGGGATCGACGTCGGGAGTGTCCGGATCGGTGTGGCGGTGTGCGATCCCGACGGGATCCTCGCCACACCGGTGGAAACGGTCCGTCGAACACCTTCGGCCACAACCGATCTGGATCGGATCGTGGACCTGGTGAACGAGTATGAGGCGATCGGTGTGGTCATCGGTCTGCCGAAGACGCTGAAGAACACCACCGGGGTCGCCGCGGAGACCGCGCGCGACTTCGGTGACCGCCTCGCCGAGCGCATCGCGCCGGCCGAGGTGCATTGGCAGGACGAACGATTCACCACCGTGACCGCGCAGCAGGCGCTGCACGCGAGCGGACGGACGGTGAAGTCGTCACGAGGTGTCATCGATCAGGCGGCCGCGGTCGCTATCCTTCAGGGATGGCTGGATGCGCGACGGTGAGTCCGATGATCCCTCGACAGAATCGGGAGGGGAGCCGGCGGTGACCGAAGAACGGCGTCGCACGCGACACCGGGACAACCATGGGCACCGTGCCGACGGCATGGATCCGGAGCGTCTGCGGTACTTCACGCAGCCGGCCGAGGGATCGTCGAGCACACGGCACCGCCGCCGGCGTGCGGATCAGGCGGAGCCGCAGCCCGGTACCCCGACCCCGCCGCTCCGGGGTGGCCAGGCCGACCCGAACCGGCGCGCGACGCCCGTCCGGATCCCGCCGGGCGGACAGCCCCCGCAACCGCCGAGGGCGCAGCCGGCGGCTCCGCCGCCACCGGTCGCACCTCGGCGACCCGTGCCCCCGCCTCCTCCGGCCCCGACTCCGCCGCCGACGTCTCCGCACAGCGCGGCCGACCTCGAGCCCGAGTACCTCGAACCCCGGTACGACGAGCGCGAATTCAGCGACGTCGAGGTCGAGGAGCCCGCGTACACCGAGCCCGTGCCGGTCGCCCCGCGCGGACACCGTGGTCGCGACGAGGACGACTGGTGGCCCGGGGCCGACGACGCCGAGCCGTCATCGGAACCGCGCCGCCCGCGTCGCCGACGCACCGGCGCGAACCGGAAGAAGCGCCGTGTGGTCCTGGCGCTCGCCGTCGTGTTCATGCTCGCCCTCGTCGGCGGCGTCGGATACTACGGTCTGCGTGCCACCGGAGTGCTGGAGTCGCGCAAGGACTACGCCAACACGGCGGGCGTGAGCGACGTCATCGTCGACATCCCCGAGAACTCGACCCTCGCCGACTTCGGCAACATCCTGGTCGATGCCGACGTGGTCGGTAGCGTGCGTGCTTTCATCGACGCCGCGGACGGCCAGCCGATCTCCGGTGGGCTCTACAAGATGCGGACGCAGATCCCGGCGACGACCGCCGTCGAGATGCTCACCGACGAGAGCGCCCAGCATCGCGTCGGACGAGTGGTCATCCCGCCGGGTCTCCAGCTCGACTCCAAGACCGGCGTCGACGGCAAGATCACACCGGGCATCTTCCAGCTGATCCAGAACGCCACGTCGACCGAGGTCAACGGTCAGCCCGAAGGCGTCACCGTGGCGCAGCTGGAGGAGGCTGCCGCCACGGCGACCCCCGAGGATCTCGGGGTACCCGAGTGGGCCAAGGAGAACGTGGCGTCGATGACCGGCGACCACCGTCGCATCGAGGGCCTCATCGCGCCCACCACCTGGGAGCGTGTGGAACCCGATCACACCGCTGTGCAGATCCTGAACGAGATGATCTCCAAGAGCGGCGTGATGTTCGATCAGTGGGGTCTGGTGGACAACAACAAGTCCGGACTCGCGCCGTACGAGACCCTGGTCGCGGCGTCGATCGTCGAACGCGAGGTGCGGCACGTCGAGGACGCGCCGAAGGTCGCCCGCGTCATCCGCAACCGTCTGGACGAGGACCAGCGGCTGGAGATGGACTCGACGCAGAACTACACCGCCGCGGTCACCAACATCGACGTGCACGGTGAGGCGTACAAGGCCGACAACGAGTGGAACACCTACCGCTACAAGGGTCTTCCGCCGACCCCGATCGCGGCTGTCGGTGTCCCGGCACTCGAGGCGATGCTCGATCCCGCACCGGGTTCGTGGTTGTACTTCGTGACCGTCGACACCGCGGGAACCACGTTGTTCGCGAACACCTTCGAGGAACACAAGCGCAACCGCGAGGTCGCCTGCCGGAACAAGCTCGTGTCGACGGGATGCGCGTGAGCCGCTCGCCCTACGGTGACCACCGTCGGGCGGCCGTCCTCGGTTCGCCGATCGGCCATTCGCGTTCACCCGCAGTGCATCTCGCCGCGTATCGCGCCCTGGGGCTCGACGGCTGGACCTACGACCGGATCGAGTGCACCGCCGACCGCCTGCCCGGGATCGTGTCCGACGCGGCGCCCGAGTTCGTCGGGTTCTCGGTGACCATGCCCAACAAGCTGGCCGCCCTGGACTTCGCCACCGAGCGCACGGAACGCGCCACGCTGGTCGGATCGGCCAACACGCTGGTGCGCATCGACGGCGGCTGGCGCGCGGACTGCACCGACATCGACGGCATGACCGGCGCGCTGACCGAGCTGGGCGTCGACACCGACATCGCGGCGGGAGCAGCTCCCCAGGCGGTCGTGATCGGCGCCGGCGGGACGGCGCTGCCGACCGTCATGGCCCTCGCCGAGGTCGGCGTCGCGACGATCTCGATCGTCGCGCGCGACGCCGGCCGCGCCGCAGCGGTCCTGGAGCTGTGCGAACGCCTGGATCTCGACGGCGGGTTCGTGTCGTTCGACGCCGGTGCCGAACTCGAACGTCGTTGTCACGACGCGTCGGTCGTCGTGTCGACGGTGCCCGCACCGGCCGCCGAGACCATCGCGCCGGCCATCGCCCATGCGCGCCGGGTCGTCGACGTGATCTACGACCCCTGGCCGACGCCACTGGCACAGACCGTGTCGGCGGCCGGCGGCACGGTCGTCGGGGGACTGGTCATGCTGCTGAACCAGGCGTTCCGTCAGGTCGAGCTGTTCACCGGACTCCCGGCACCCCGCGAGGCGATGACGAAGGCGCTCATCCCCGACGCCTGACGCTGTGGAGATCCCGCAGGCTGTGGAGATCTCACCGGCAGGCCGCTCGCGACCCACGATGCTCGGCACATGGTCGAGCTCGCGATCCTGCTGTGGCTGCTCATGATCGCCGTCACCGACGCACGCACGCGGCGCATCCCCAACGCGATGGTCTGGCCCGGACTCTGGGCGGTGGGCGTCACCGCGATCACGGAACCGGCAGTGGGACTCGCCGCGCTGGTCGCCGTCAGCCCGTATCTGCTGACCTTCCTCGCCGGCTGGTGCGGCGGCGGTGACGTCAAACTGGCGTTCGCCTGCGGGGGACTCGCGCTGCGGTGGGACGCGGCGCTGGTCACGGTGGGTCTCGCCGCTCTGCTCTCCCTGGTGGCGGTCTCGGTCGTGGCGATCACGGTGGACGGCCGGAAAGCGCCGCAGCGGGGGCAGGCCCACGCCCCGGCCCTCGTCGGCGCGCTGATCGTCGTGACCGATCTGCCCTGAACCGGCCCGCCCCACGACCGCTGTCAGGGAGTTGTGGGGCACATGGAACAATTGATCACTGTGCTGCGCTGGATAACTGCCGGAGAATCCCACGGACCCGCATTGGTCGCCCTCGTCGAGGGCATGGTCGCCGGGGTCGAGGTGACCTCGTCGGACATCGCCGAACAGCTCGCCCGCCGTCGCCTCGGTTACGGCCGCGGCGCGCGGATGAAGTTCGAGGCCGACAAGGTCACCGTGATCGGTGGCGTCCGCCACGGTCTCACGATGGGTGGCCCGGTGGCCATCGAGATCGGCAACACCGAGTGGCCGAAGTGGGAGACCGTGATGGCGGCCGACCCGGTCGATGCCGCGGAACTCGAGGGCAGCGCCCGCAACGCGCCGCTGACCCGTCCCCGTCCCGGTCACGCCGACTACTCGGGGATGCTCAAGTACGGCTTCGACGACGCGCGCCCGGTGCTCGAACGCGCCAGCGCCCGTGAGACCGCGGCCCGGGTCGCGGCCGGCACCGTCGCACGCAACTTCCTGCGCCAGGTCTTCGGCATCGAGGTCATCTCGCACGTGATCTCGATCGGCGCGAGCGATCCCTACGTGGGCCCGTCGCCGACCATCGGCGATCTCGAGGCCATCGACGCCAGCCCGGTCCGCGCCTTCGACGCCGACGCCGAGAAGTCGATGATCGACGAGATCGAGGCCGCCAAGAAGGACGGCGACACCCTCGGCGGCGTCGTCGAGATCGTCGCGACCGGCGTGCCCGTCGGCCTCGGCTCACACGTCAGCGGCGAGACCCGCCTCGACGCGCGGCTGGCCGCCGCGCTGATGGGCATCCAGGCCATCAAGGGTGTCGAGGTCGGCGACGGCTTCACCACCGCCCGCCGCCGCGGCAGCGAGGCCCACGATGAGATGGTGCCCGGACCCGACGGCGTCCTGCGGTCGACCAACCGTGCGGGCGGACTCGAGGGCGGCATGACCAACGGCGAGGATCTGCGCGTCCGGATCGCGATGAAGCCGATCTCGACGGTGCCGCGCGCCCTGTCGACCGTCGACATGGAGACGGGGGAGACCGCGAGCGCGATCCATCAGCGCTCGGACGTGTGTGCGGTGCCCGCGGCCGGCGTGGTCGCCGAGGCGATGGTCGCGCTCGTCGTGGCCCAGGCCGCCCTGGACAAGTTCGGCGGCGACTCGGTCGCCGAGACCTCCGCCAACCTCGGCGCCTACCTGACTGCCGTCCACGCGCGCCCGCCGCGCCCATGACACAGACGCCGACCCCCACGCGGGCGACCACGGGCCGACGCCCCGCCGCCGTGCTGATCGGCTTCATGGGTGCGGGTAAGTCGACCGTCGGGCGTCTGCTCGCCGACCGGCTCGGCGTCGACTTCATCGACACCGACATCGAGCTGATCCGCCGGACCGGCCGCAGCATCCCCGAGATCTTCTCCTCCGACGGCGTCGACGCGTTCCGCACGATCGAGGAGAACGTCGTCACCGACGTGCTCGACAACCACGGCGGGGTGGTGTCGCTCGGCGGCGGCGCGGTCACCACGCCCGGTGTTCGCGACGCGCTGGCCGGTCAGCGCGTGGTGTACCTGCGTGTCAGTCCCGAACGCGGTTACGAGCGGGTCTCCGGCACCGACCGGCCGCTGCTCGCCACCGAGGATCCGGCCGCCCGCTATGCCGAACTGCTCGCCGAGCGCACCGGCATCTACTCGTCGGTCTGCACCATCGAGGTGGACGCCGACGCCGCACCCGACGCCGTCGCCGATGCCATCGTCACCGAACTCGCCGCGAACTGATGTGAGGACTCCACTCATGACCGAACCCGAACCCGTAGCGATCCGCGTCAACGCCGGTGCGCCCTATGACGTGACGATCGGCCGTGGGCTGCTCGGCGAGGTCGCCGAGGCCGCCGCGGGCGCCGACCGTATCGCCATCCTGTACCAGCCGCCGCTCAACCAGACCGCCGAGCAGATCCGGGCGTTCTTGGCGGACAAGGGTTTCGACGCCCACCGCATCGAGATCCCGGATGCCGAGGCCGGCAAGGACCTGTCCGTCGCGGCCTTCTGCTGGGAGGTCTTCGGCCGGATCGGTCTCAAGCGCAACGACAAGGTCATCAGCCTCGGCGGCGGTGCCGCCACCGATCTCTCCGGGTTCGTCGCCGCCACCTGGATGCGCGGCATCGGCGTCATCCACGTCCCGACCACGCTGCTGGCCATGGTCGACGCCGCGGTGGGCGGCAAGACCGGCATCAACACCGAGGCCGGTAAGAACCTCGTCGGCTCGTTCCACGAGCCCGACGCGGTCCTGATCGACATCGGCACGCTCGAGACGGTGCCCCGCAACGAGATCGTCGCCGGACTCGCCGAGGTCATCAAGACCGGTTTCATCGCCGACCCGACCATCCTCGACATCATCGAGGCCGATCCGGAGGCCGCCCTCGACCCGACCGGTCCGGTCCTGCCGGAACTGATCCGCCGGTCGGTGCAGGTGAAGGCCGACGTCGTGTCGGCCGACCTGAAGGAATCCTCGCTGCGCGAGATCCTCAACTACGGCCACACCCTGGGGCACGCGATCGAGCGGCGTGAGCGCTACCGCTGGCGTCACGGCGCCGCGGTGTCGGTGGGCCTGGTGTTCGCCGCCGAACTGGCGCGCCTGGCCGGGCGACTCGACGACGCGACCGCCGACCGCCACCGGTCGGTGCTGGAACTCGTCGGCCTGCCGACCACCTACGACCCCGACGCCTTCGCCGACCTGCTCGAGGGCATGGCGGGGGACAAGAAGAACCGGTCGGGTGTGCTGCGGTTCGTCGTGCTCGACGGACTGGCCAAGCCGGGACGGCTCGAGGGACCCGACCCGGGTCTCATCGCAGCCGCCTACTCGGCGGTCGCCGGTGGAGCGGGCAAGAGCACGTCGGTCCTGCTCTAGGCGCCACACAGTCAGAGACGGACGAACCCCACGACCTCGAGGCCGTGGGGTTCGTCCGTTTGTCGGAGGGCTACTGCGCGGTCGCGTCGGCGTGACGATCCTCGTGGACCGACCAGTCGTCCTCGGCGGCACCCTTGTTCTGCTCGCGGCGGACCAGCCAGCGTCCTATGGCCGCGCCGACGAAGGCCGGGACGAACACCAGCAGCGCGGTGAACGAGGCGCCGGCGATCAGCTCGACGAACAGCCCGGCCTGGCCGATTCCGGCGAGTACCGTGTTGCCGAGGATCCAGGAGATCAGCCCGGCGGCGACCCCGGCCAGGACGCCGGCCTTGAGCCAGCGCACGGTGAGGTCCTCGTAGTCGTCCGGATCAGGGTTGGCGCGGGCATCGCGGATACCGTCGAAACCGCCCCAGACCAGGGCGATCAGGACCACCGCAGCGATGGCGACGGTCCGCCACACGGTGGAGTTCAGCGGGGCCTCGACCACCGCCACACCGAGCAGGATTCGGGCGAGGACGTGAACTGCGGTCATGGACAGACCGCGCACCAACCACGAAGACATGCGCGTCATACTACGCATCGCTGCCGTGATTGCGGACACACCTGGTCGATGTGGCCGGCTCCGCGTGCCGGTTCGCACAGTCGGACATCCCGCCGTAGCGTTGCTCGGGTGCCGATCATCCACGACACAGCCGGTCGCCGAGACCGGCTGCGCGACCACTTACGCGCCCGCTCGGGTGCCGACGAGCAGGTGGCGGCGTTCGTCGTCTCCGACCTCGTCAACGTCCGCTACCTGACGGGCTTCACGGGTTCCAACGCGGCGGTCCTCATCGACGCGTCCGACCCGGCGGGCGACCGGATCGCCACCGACGGGCGCTACGTCACCCAGGTCGCCGCGCAGGTCCCCGACGTCCGGGCCGTCATCGAACGCGCCTGTGTCCCGGCCCTGGTGGCGCACGCGCAGACCGCGGGCGCCACGCGCATCGGCTTCGAGGCCGACGCCGAGACCGTCGCCGGCCACCGCGCGCTGGCCGCATCGATCGAGGACTCCGGCGTCGAGCTCGTCGGGCTCACCGGCGTGGTGCAGGAATTGCGGACGGTCAAGGACGCGGGCGAGATCGCGCTGCTGCGGGCCGCCTGCGCGATCGGTGACGCCGCGCTCGCCCAGATCATCGCCGACGGTGTCCTGCGTGCCGGCACCACCGAACGCGAGGCCGCCCGTGCGCTGGAGTTCGCGATGTACCGGCTCGGCGCCGACGGCATCGCGTTCGAGACCATCGTGGCCGCGGGAGCGCACTCGGCGATCCCGCATCACCGGCCCACGCACACCGCGCTGGCCGACGGCGACCTCGTCAAGATCGACTTCGGCGCTGTCGTGGGCGGGTACCACTCGGACATGACCCGCACCTTCGTGCTGGGCCGCGCCGCGGACTGGCAGCGCGACATCTACGACCTCGTCGCGACCGCACAGGCGGCCGGACGGGCCGCACTGACCCCGGGCGCCGACCTGCGGGAGGTGGACGCCGCGGCGCGCGACGTCATCGACGACGCGGGGCACGGCGAGCACTACGTGCACGGACTCGGCCACGGTGTGGGCCTCGAGATCCACGAAGCGCCGGGAATCGGCAAACTCGCGGCGGGTACACTCCCATGCGGTGCTGCGGTCACCGTGGAGCCCGGTGTCTACCTACCCGGATGGGGTGGGGTCAGGATCGAGGACACCCTGGTCGTCACAGCAGGCGACCCGGAACTGTTGACCACCACCGACAAGACATTCACCGTCATCTGACTGCAAGGGAAGAAACACCACATGGCGACCACCGCCGATTTCAAGAACGGCCTCGTGCTGCGCATGGACGACCAGCTCTGGCAGATCCAGGAGTTCCAGCACGTCAAGCCGGGCAAGGGCCCCGCGTTCGTGCGCACCAAGATCAAGAACGTGCTCAGCGGCAAGACCGTCGACAAGACGTTCAACGCCGGCGTCAAGGTCGAGACCGCGACCGTCGACCGCCGGGACATGACCTTCCTGTACAACGACGGCACCGACTACGTCTTCATGGACGCGGAGGACTACGAGCAGTTCTCCCTGCCGCCGGCCGTCGTCGGCGACGGCGCGCGCTTCCTGCTGGAGAACATGCGGGTCCAGGTGTCGCTCAACGAGGGCAACCCCCTCTTCGTCGAGCTGCCCGTCACCGTCGAGCTGATCGTCGCCCAGACCGACCCGGGTCTGCAGGGCGACCGTTCCACCGGTGGCACCAAGCCCGCCACGCTGGAGACCGGTGCCGAGATCCAGGTCCCGCTGTTCATCAACACCGGCGACAAGCTCAAGGTCGACTCGCGGGACGGCAGCTACCTCGGCCGCGTCAACTCCTGACCTGTGAAACAACCCGGAACCCGACACAAGGCGCGGCGGCGCGCGGTCGACCTTCTCTTCGAAGCCGAAGCCAAGAAGGTCAGCCCCGCGCAGCTGGTCGCCGAACGCCGCGAATACGTCCGCAGCGATGAGAGCGTCGGCTCGATCCACGACTACACCGACACGGTGATCACGGGTCTGGCCGCCGACCAGGACCAGATCGACGCGGTCATCTCCTCCCATCTGCGGGAGTGGACGCTCGAGCGTCTGCCCGCCGTCGACCGCGCCATCATGCGCCTGGCGACCTGGGAGCTGTTCAACTCGCTCGACGTCGACACCATCGTGGTGGTCGACGAGGCGGTGGAGCTCGCCAAGGAGCTGTCCACCGACGATTCGCCGGCCTTCGTCAACGGCGTGCTCGCCAAGATCGCCGAGCTCGCCCCGCAGGTCCGCGCCGCCGCGTCCGCCGAACCCAGCAGCGGACCGGCCACCGGCGATTCCGCCGCGGACTGACGCGGTGCTCTTCTCCGGCCTCGCCCGGAGTGACGCGATGCGTCGAGAATGTGGCGCAGGTCGCGGGAATTCGTCTGTCTCGCGACGCGGTGTAATGTGTCGCGAGACAGACATCCTTTAACGATCCGTCCTGCGAGGCGGAGAAGGAGGTCGGCTTTGGCCAGCCCCGCCCCCAGGGTGCTGCTCGATGCCGCTGACGTGTCGCGCACGATTGCTCGTGTCGCACACCAGGTGATCGAGAAGACAGCTCTGGACTCGCCCGACGCCCCGCGCGTCGTTCTCATCGGAATCCCCACTCGCGGAACATCTCTCGCGACACGTCTGGGTTCCAAGATCGGTGAGTTCGCCGGAGTCGAGGTGCCCGTCGGCTATCTCGACATCACCCTCTACCGCGACGATCTGCGCGGCAAGCCGCATCGCCCGCTCGAACGGACCATGGTCCCGGCCGGCGGCGTCGACGGCGCGATCGTGATCCTCGTCGACGACGTGCTCTACTCCGGACGCACGGTCCGCGCCGCCCTCGACGCGCTGCGCGACCTGGGCCGCCCCGCCGCGGTTCAGCTCGCGGTGCTGGTGGATCGCGGTCATCGCGAACTCCCGCTGCGCGCGGACTATGTCGGCAAGAACATCCCGACGGCTCGCGACGAGCAGGTCTCGGTGCATCTCACCGAACACGACGGAGTCGACGAGGTGGTCCTGAGTTCGGCCGCCGATACCGTTGCCGCCGAGGGTGATTCGTGATGCGGCACCTGCTCTCCACGCAGGACCTCAGCCGGGACGAGGCCACCGCACTCCTCGACGATGCCGAGCGTTTCGAACAGGCACTCACCGGCCGCGAGGTCCGCAAGCTCCCGACGCTGCGCGGCCGGACCGTCATGACGGTGTTCTACGAGAACTCGACCCGCACCCGCGTCTCCTTCGAGGTCGCCGGCAAATGGATGAGCGCCGACGTCATCAACGTCAGCGCCTCGAGTTCCTCTGTGGGCAAAGGCGAATCGCTCCGCGACACGGTCAAGACCCTGCACGCCGCGGGTGCCGACGCCCTGATCGTCCGCCACCCCGCGTCGGGTGCGCCCGCCCAGATCGCCGACTGGACCACCGATTCCGACGGTGAGGGTCCGGCGATCATCAATGCCGGTGACGGCACGCACGAACATCCCACGCAGGCGCTCCTCGACGCGCTCACGCTGCGTCAGCGGCTCGGCTCGCTCGACGGGCGTCGCATCGCGATCGTCGGCGACGTCGTGCACTCGCGGGTCGCCCGGTCGAACGCACACCTGCTGTCGACCCTCGGTGCCGAGGTCGTCCTCGTCGCCCCGCCGACCCTGCTCCCGGCGGGTGTGGGGGAGTGGCCGGTCACCGTCTCGAACAGCCTCGACGCCGAGCTGCCCGCGGTCGACGCGGTCATGATGCTGCGGGTCCAGGCCGAGCGGATGAACGGCGGCTTCTTCCCGAGCGCCCGCGAGTACTCGGTCCGCTACGGACTCAACGACCGCCGCCTCGCGATGCTCGCCGACGACGCGGTGATCCTGCATCCGGGCCCGATGCTGCGCGGCATGGAGATCGGATGGTCCGTCGCCGATTCGCCCAAGGCCACCGTCCTCGAACAGGTGCGCAACGGCGTCCACGTGCGCATGGCGGTCCTCTTCCGGCTACTCGTCGGCTCCGATTCCGCGGGAGCCCAGCTGTGACAACGAGTACGCCGACCCCCAGCACGACAGGAGTTCGCAAGTGACCGCCCCGGCAACCGGAACCGTCCTGATCGGCGAGGTACGTCCCTACGGCGAGGGCGAGCCGGTCGATGTCCTCGTCGTCGACGGCGTCATCACCGAGATCGGCACGGGACTCTCGGCACCCGAAGACGCCGAGCGCATCCAGGGCAACGGCGGCGTGCTGCTGCCCGGTTTCGTCGACCTCCACACGCACCTGCGCGAACCCGGCCGTGAGGACACCGAGACCATCCGGTCCGGGTCCGAGGCCGCCGCGCTCGGCGGTTACACCGCGGTGTTCGCGATGGCCAACACCAGCCCGGTCGCCGACAACTCGACCGTCACCGACAACGTGTGGCGCTCCGGCCGCGAGGTCGGGCTCGTCGACGTGTACCCGGTTGGTGCGGTCACCGTCGGACTCGAGGGCCGCCAGCTCGCCGAGATGGGCATGATGAACGCCGGCGCCGCGGGCGTCCGGATGTTCAGCGACGACGGCAAGTGCGTCTCCGACCCACTGCTCATGCGCCGCGCCCTGGAGTACGCGACCGGACTGGGTGTGCTCATCGCCCAGCACGCCGAGGAACCGCGCCTGACCGTCGGCGCCGTCGCCAACGAGGGCCCCACCGCGTCGCGGCTCGGGCTCGCCGGCTGGCCGCGCGCCGCCGAGGAGTCGATCGTCATCCGCGACGCGCTGCTCGCGCGTGACGCCGGCGCCCGCATCCACATCTGCCACGCGTCGACCGAGGGCACCGTCGAACTGCTGCGCTGGGCCAAGGACCAGGGGATCGCGATCACCGCCGAGGTGACCCCGCACCACCTGCTCCTCGACGACAGCAGGTTGGCCGGCGCCGGGAGCGAAGCGAGCGGGCCTCCATGTGCACCGTATGACCCGGTCAACAAGGTCAATCCGCCGCTGCGGGAGGTACGTGACAAGGAAGCCCTGCGCCGGGCCCTCGCTGATGGGATCGTCGACTGTGTGGCCACCGACCATGCGCCGCACGCCGCGCAGGAGAAGTGCTGCGAGTTCGCCCAGGCGAAGCCGGGCATGCTCGGGCTGCAGACCGCGCTCCCGATCGTCGTCGAGACCCTGGTGAAGCCCGGGCTCCTCGATTGGCGAGGCGTCGCGCGGGTCATGAGCGAACGGCCGGCGCAGATCGTCGAACTGACCGATCAGGGCCGCCCGATCGAGGTCGGCGAACCCGCCAACCTCACGGTCGTCGACCCGGACACCTCGTGGGTGGTCCGCGGAGACGAGCTGGCCAGCCTGTCGCGCAACACCCCGTTCGAGGAGATGACGATGCCGGCGACCATCACCGCCACCGTCCTGCGCGGGGTGGTCACCACACGCGAGGGCCAGGTGACCCGATGAACATCCGGCGCGGCATCCTCCCCGGCATCCTCGTGGTCGTCGTGGTCGCCTCGGTGATCGGCACCCTGCTCGGCTACGGGCGAGTGGTGTTCAACGCGTGGTTCATCGGCGTGTGCGTGCTCATCGTGCTCGGCCTGCTGTCGATGTTCTACCTGCTGATCACGGGCAACAAGAAGAAGCAGACGGCACAGGCCGAACTCATCGGCGAACTGCCCGCCGTCCCGGCCGATCCCGGGGCGGAACGACGCGGCCCCGACACCGGCCTCTACCTCGGTTCCACGATGGCGCCGAGCTGGCAGAACCGCGTGGTCGTCGGTGACATCTCCGACCGCGCGTCGGCGTCGATCGCCGAGTTCGCGGCGGGAGTCCTCATCTCCCGTCAGGGCGCGAGCGACATCTGGATTCCGCGTGAGTCGATCACCGCGGTCCGCACCGAACGCGGCATCGCGGGCAAGGTGATGAGCGCCGACGGCGTCCTGGTGATCCGGTGGGTCCTGCCCAGCGGCACCGAGATCGACTCGGGAATCCGCGCCGACGACAAATCGATCTATCCCGGCTGGGTGAACGCCTTTGCCGGGCAGCATGACAGTGAACAGGGGACACAGGAATGAACGCAGCGGTCTTGGTGCTGGAGAACGGCCAGGTGTTCACCGGCCGGAGCTTCGGCGCAGTGGGCGAGACCCTCGGTGAAGCGGTGTTCTGCACCGCGATGACCGGCTACCAGGAAACCCTGACCGACCCGAGTTACCACCGGCAGATCGTCGTGGCCACCGCGCCGCAGATCGGCAACACCGGCTGGAACACCGAGGACGGCGAGAGCACCGGCAGCGCGGGCAGCACCGGGGTCGACGGCGACTCCGGCAAGATCTGGGTGGCCGGGTACGCGGTGCGCAACCCCACGCGACGCGTCTCGAACTGGCGCGCGACCACCTCGCTCGAGGACGAACTCGTCGAGCAGGGCATCGTCGGCATCGGCGGGATCGACACCCGCACCGTGGTCCGCGTCCTCCGCGACCACGGCTCGATGAAGGCCGGCATCTTCTCCGGACCGGCGCTCGCCGACACCGACGAACTCGTCGGCCGGGTCCGCAACCAGCCGGACATGAAGGGTGCGCGCCTCGCCGACGAGGTCACCACCACCGACGGCTACGTCGTCGAGCCCGTCGATCAGCACCGGTTCACCGTCGCGGCCATCGACCTCGGGATCAAGACCAACACCCCGCGCATGTTCGCCGAGCGCGGCGTCCGCACGCATGTGCTGCCGGCAACCATCGCCCTCGACGCCATCGCCGACCTCAAGCCCGACGGCGTCTTCCTGTCCAACGGCCCGGGCGACCCGGCGACCGCCGACGACATCGTCGAGTTCACGCGCGGTGTCCTGGGGCAGAACCTGCCGCTGTTCGGCATCTGCTTCGGCAACCAGATCCTGGGCCGCGCTCTCGGGCGCGGCACCTACAAGATGAAGTTCGGGCACCGGGGTATCAACATCCCGGTCGTCGACCACGCCACCGGCAAGGTCTCGATCACCGCGCAGAACCACGGCTTCGCACTCGAGGGCGAGGCGGGGGAGGAGTTCGACTCCGACTTCGGCCGCGCCCGGGTCAGCCACGTCTGCGCCAACGACGGCACCGTGGAGGGCGTCGAGCTCCTCTCCGGCCGCGCCTTCTCCGTGCAGTACCACCCGGAGGCGGCCGCCGGTCCCCACGACGCCGCGTATCTGTTCGACAAATTCGTCACCCTGCTCGAGGGCGACCGTGCGCAAGGAGTGAAGGCCTGATGCCGCGCCGCGAAGACATCAACCACGTCCTGGTCATCGGTTCCGGACCGATCGTCATCGGCCAGGCCTGTGAATTCGACTACTCGGGCACCCAGGCCTGCCGCGTGCTCAAGGCCGAGGGCCTGCGCGTCAGCCTGGTGAACTCCAACCCGGCGACGATCATGACCGACCCGGAGTTCGCCGATGCCACCTACATCGAGCCGATCACGGCCGAGTTCGTGGAGAAGGTCATCGAGGCCGAGCGCGACGCCGGTCATCCCATCGACGCCGTGCTCGCCACCTTGGGTGGTCAGACGGCGCTGAACACCGCAGTCGCGCTTCATGATCGGGGCTCACTGGAGAAGTACGACATCGAGCTGATCGGTGCCGACTTCGACGCCATCCAGCGCGGCGAGGACCGCCAGATGTTCAAGGACATCGTCGCCAAGGTCGGCGGCGAGAGCGCCCGCTCGGCGGTCTGCCACAACATGGACGAAGTCCGGGCGACCGTGGCCGAGCTCGGCTACCCGGTGGTCGTGCGTCCGTCGTTCACCATGGGTGGCCTCGGCTCCGGTATGGCATACGACGAGGACGACCTCAACCGCATCGCCGGTGGTGGCCTGGCCGCGTCGCCGACCGCCAACGTCCTCATCGAGGAGTCGATCCTCGGTTGGAAGGAATACGAGCTCGAGCTGATGCGCGACAACCGCGACAACGTGGTGGTCGTCTGCTCGATCGAGAACCTCGACCCGGTCGGTGTGCACACCGGCGACTCGGTGACCGTCGCCCCGGCGATGACGCTCACTGACCGCGAGTACCAGATCATGCGCGATCTCTCGATCGACATCCTGCGTGAGGTCGGCGTCGACACCGGCGGCTGCAACATCCAGTTCGCCCAGGACCCGCGCGACGGCCGCCTCGTCGTCATCGAGATGAACCCGCGTGTGTCGCGGTCGTCGGCGCTGGCGTCGAAGGCCACCGGTTTCCCGATCGCCAAGATCGCCGCGAAGCTCGCGATCGGCTACAGCCTCGACGAGATCGTCAACGACATCACCAAGGAGACCCCGGCCTGTTTCGAGCCGACGCTCGACTACGTCGTGGTCAAGGCCCCGCGGTTCGCGTTCGAGAAGTTCCCGGGCGCCGACGACACGCTGACCACCACGATGAAGTCGGTCGGCGAGGCCATGAGTCTGGGCCGCAGCTTCGCCGAGGCGCTCGGCAAGGTCATGCGCTCGCTGGAGACCAAGGCCGGCGGCTTCTGGGTGGAGCCCAACCGGCCCGACCCGAAGACCGTCAATCTGCCGGCGCTGCTCGAGGAGATCAAGACGCCGAAGGACGGGCGTCTGTACAAGCTGATGCTGGCCTTCGACGCCGGTGCCACGATCGAGGACCTCTACGAGGCCACCGCCATCGACCCGTGGTTCCTGGCCGAGATCGGCGGCATCGCCGCGCTCGGTGCGGAGCTCCGCGACGCCGACACCCTCGACGAGGCCCTGCTGCGCGAGGCGAAGTCGAACGGTTTCTCCGACCGTCAGATCGCTGCTCTCCGACCCGAGTTCGAGGACGAGGCGGCCGTGCGCGCGCATCGTCTGTCGCTCGGTGTGCGCCCGGTCTACAAGACCGTCGACACCTGTGCGGCCGAGTTCGAGGCGAAGACCCCGTACCACTACTCGACCTATGAGCTCGATCCGGCGGCGACCAGCGAGATCGCCCCGCAGCCCGATCGTCCCAAGGTGCTGATCCTCGGTTCGGGCCCCAACCGCATCGGTCAGGGCATCGAGTTCGACTACTCGTGCGTCCACGCCGCCCTCACCCTGACCGAGGCCGGCTACGAGACCGTGATGGTCAACTGCAACCCGGAGACGGTCTCGACCGACTACGACACCGCAGATCGCCTGTACTTCGAGCCGCTCACCTTCGAGGACGTGCTCGAGGTCTACTACGCCGAATCCCAGTCGGGCACCGTCGCCGGTGTCATCGTGCAGCTCGGCGGCCAGACGCCACTGGGCCTGGCACGCCGGCTCGAAGAAGCCGGAGTGCCGATCGTCGGTACCAGCCCGGCCGCCATCGACCTCGCCGAGGATCGCGGCGAGTTCGGCAAGGTCCTCACCGAGGCCGGACTGCCCGCCCCGGCGTTCGGCACCGCGACCAGCTTCGCCGAGGCCCGCGACACCGCCGCTCGCATCGGCTACCCGGTGCTCGTGCGTCCGTCGTACGTCCTGGGCGGCCGCGGCATGGAGATCGTCTACGACGAGAAGTCCTTGGAGGACTACATCTCTCGTGCCACCGAACTGACTCCCGACCACCCGGTCCTCGTCGACCGCTTCCTCGAGGACGCGGTGGAGATCGACGTCGACGCACTGTGCGACGGCGACGAGGTCTACATCGGTGGCGTGATGGAGCACATCGAGGAGGCCGGTATCCACTCCGGTGACTCGGCGTGTGCGCTGCCGCCGGTCACGCTCGGCCGCGCCGACCTGGAGATGGTCCGCACCTCCACCGAGGCGCTCGCCAAGGGCATCGGCGTGAAGGGTCTGCTCAACGTCCAGTACGCACTCAAGGACGACGTCCTCTATGTGCTGGAAGCGAATCCGCGCGCGAGCCGCACGGTGCCGTTCGTCTCCAAGGCGACCGCGGTGCCGCTGGCCAAGGCCTGTGCCCGCGTCATGCTCGGCTCGTCGATCGCCGATCTGCGCAAGCAGGGCATCCTGCCGGAGACCGGCGACGGCGGCGAGGCGCCTGCGTCCGCACCGATCTCGGTGAAGGAAGCGGTGCTGCCGTTCAACCGGTTCCGCCGCGAGGACGGCAGCGGGGTCGACAACCTGCTGAGCCCGGAGATGAAGTCCACCGGTGAGGTCATGGGCATCGACGCCGACTTCGGTCGCGCCTTCGCCAAGTCGCAGACCGCCGCCTACGGATCGCTGCCCACCAGCGGCAAGATCTTCGTGTCGGTGGCCAACAAGGACAAGCGGGCGCTGATCTTCCCGGTCAAGCACCTCGCCGACCTCGGTTTCGAGATCCTGGCCACCGAGGGCACCGCGGATGTGCTGCGCCGCAACGGGATCAAGTGTGAGACCGTGCTCAAGCACTTCGAGGCCGCCGAGGGGCAGCGGACCGTCGTGGACATCATCCGCGCGGGTGAGGTAACCATGGTGATCAACACCCCGTACGGCAACTCGGGCCCGCGTGTCGACGGCTACGAGATCCGCAGTGCCGCAGTGTCGGTCAACATCCCGTGCATCACCACGGTGCAGGGTGCCAGCGCCGCGGTCCAGGGCATCGAGGCCGCCATCAACGGCGACGTCGCGGTGCGCTCCATCCAGCGACGCCACGCGGACATGGCCGGCCTCTCATGACCGAAGCGTCCGGCTTCGGCGCCCGCTACCGGCAGGTGACGGCCGAACGCGGACGCCTGTGTGCGGGTATCGATCCGCACGCCGCGCTGCTGACCGACTGGGGTCTGGAGGTGTCCGTCGACGGGTTGTCGCGCTTCGCCGACATCTGCGTCGAGGCGCTGGCCCCGTCGGCGGCGGTGATCAAACCCCAGGTCGCCTTCTTCGAGCCGTTCGGCGCCGCGGGCTTCGCGGTGCTCGAACGGGTCATCGCGGGATGCCGCGAGGCGGGTGCCCTGGTGATCGCCGACGCCAAGCGCGGTGACATCGGCTCGACCATGTCGGCGTACGCGCAGGCCTGGCTGGGCGACGCCTCGCCGCTGTGCGCCGACTCGGTGACCGCCTCGCCGTACCTCGGCTACGAGTCGCTGCGTCCTGCACTGGACCTGGCGCGTGCGGGGGAGCGCGGCGTCTTCGTCCTGGCCCGCACGTCGAACCCGGAGGGCGGCGACGTCCAGACGGCCCTGACGAAGAAGACACCGACGGGGGAGCGGACGGTCGCGCAGTCGATCGTCGACGCAGCTGCCGCCGAGAACGCCGACGGCACCGCCACCGTGGGTCTCGTCGTGGGTGCGACCCGCGAGCACGGACTGGACCTGGCCGGACTGAACGGGCCGATCCTGGCTCCGGGCCTGGGCGCTCAGGGGGCGACGGCCCAGGACCTGAAGGTGGTCTTCGACGGTGCCGATCCCGCGTGGGTGCTGCCGGCGAGCTCGCGTGGTGTTCTCCGCGCCGGTCCCGACGTCGCCGCGCTGCGCGACGCGTTCGTGCAGGCGCGCGACGAGGTCGAGGCGGCGCTGGGCTGACCTGACGCCCTCAGGGCGTGTCGGGAAGTTCGGCCCGGTGTCAGCCGCCTCCGGTCGTGGTCACGAGTTCCGGGGGGTCGAATTCCGTCGATGCGGTGAGCGGTTCGTCGCGCTGGACGGTGCTCGGTGCGTCCCGGTCCAGTCGGACGAAGCCGGAGTACCAGTCCCAGTACATGGACTGCACCGGCTGTTGACCGTGGAAGAAGATGTACCAGCCTCGCGTGCCGGAGTCGGGGTCACTCTCGTGGATACCGAGAAAGCAGATCCCGCTCGTGCCGGCCATCGCGTTGATGTCGCTCGACGTGGCGCTGTCGTCGATCGGGAGCATGCGATCCCAGGTACCGCGCCACCCGGCCCTTTGCGCGACCTCGCCGAGGGTCGTGGATGCCGTGCCTGCCTCGGCCAGTTCGGTGGCCGCTTGGCGGAATTTCTCGGATGACCCCAGCGGCTGGGGGTTCTCATGGACCTCGAATCGGGTGTCGCAGTTCTCTTCGGTGGTGGTCCGACCGATCGGCGATATTCCGGCACAACCGCTGACCGTGGCGATGGCCAGGACTGCGGTGGCCACTGCTGCCACGCGGTGCAGCATCTTGTCGATCTCGCGCATGATCAGTTTCCACCTGCCGGGAGTGGGATGTCGGTGAGCGGCGGCTTGCCGGTGTGGTGCTCCCTGACCTGGTCGCTCCAAGCGATCTGATTGTCGGAATTGATCACAAGGGTTTCTCCGTCACGGACGGCCTTGTCCACGAGGTCGGCGAGTTCCCTGGGGCTCGCGTCCGGGTGCGCTGTCGCGATGCGGCGACCGACTTCGTTGTTGTAGAGGTCCATCGCCTCCCGGCTGGGAAGGTTGCCTCCGAGGCCCTCGTGTGCGGTCGCGAACCGCTCGGTCCATTCCGCCCCGAACTCTTTGGTCATCAGCGCATTCCAGAATGTGTGGCGGAACGCATCCCCGTGGCCGTCTGAACTCGTCTTCGGGCCGTTGCCTTTTCGGTCGACGTGCCTGCTGTCGGCGACATCGTCGGCTATCGAGCGGATCTCGAAGACCTTGGCGACCTTGGCCGGGCCGGCCGGGCCGGAGGCGGCCATCAACGTCAGCATCGCGACCTCCTCCGGTGTCAAGAACTGGGGCTCGAAGCCGGGGACCACGGCGCGGATCGTCTCGAGGAGCGCACCACTCGGCCACAATCGGGCGCCACCTCTGGACGCGTCGGTCTGGTACTTGAGGAGGATCTCGGCGAGCCTGGGGTCGGACGGAACGCCCGTCGCACCCAGCTTCACCGAGTCGGGAAGCCGCTCGAGTACGGAACGCAGCTCCTCCGAACCCCGGCGGTCGATGTCCTCGACACGAGCGAGCGACCCCCGGATCGCTGCGGTGAAGAAGCCCTCGGCCGCCTCTTTGTCGGCGATTTTCACCGGAAAGGCTGCCTTCCAGATCCGGAGCCACTCGAAGTTGGATTTGGTCGAGTACACGCTCCCGTCGTCCTTCACCCTGAGGGAGTACTCCGAATCCTCGGCTTCCTGGACCTTCGCACGGAGGTGCTCGATTTCTCCTTCGAGTTCTGACACCCGCGAGTTGAATTTCTCCGCCACGTCACCGATGACCGTGGCGCTCTTGTTGGTGATCTCGGCGTCGGACTGGGAGGCCTGTCTGGCCTCCTCGCCGCCATACCCCTTCCAGTACTCCCACGAGGAGTCGAACGCGCCGGCCGCTCTCGTGACCTCGTTCGCGAACTCGGTCGATCTCGACGTCAACGAGGCACTGACGGTTTTCGCATTCGCGAAGTTCCAGCCCAATACGGTCTTGACTGTGTAGTCCGACACCGCGTCAGCCTCCCGGGGTCGCCGGAACGCCCGCCGGGCTGCCGGAACCGGCGCGGGAACCGCCCTCGATTTCACCGGCGCCCGCCCTGTCGGCGGCCTCGTAGGTGTCAGCGGCCGTCACGCACAACCTGGCGTACGTGTCGAAGGTCTCGGCGTGGTATTCGACGACCTCGTTCAGTGCGCGCGCGGCGTCGCGGAGACTCACGACGAGTTCGCCCCCTACCGCTCCGGCGATCGAATCCACGCCGTTGCTCAGCGGCGCGAGTTGCCTCACCGTGCCTGCCGTCGCCCGCATCTTCCCGCCCAGTTCGCGTACACGCGCTGGATCGACCTCCATCAACCGCCCCCGATCAGCTACTTCCCCAAAAGTCAGATCAGCGTAGCGGCAAGCTGCGACGACTTCCGGTAACCGTCCCCAGGAGGGCTGAAGGGGCCCGCGACACGCTGAAGGTGCACTCGAATTCCGGACGAATCTGGTCACACCACTTCCGTCACACCTGTCTCAGCATGTGAATCACGCGATCGGTTGTGTTTCGCATTGCTATCGACCTTGCCGGCCGGTGTCACTGCGTTGACCTGCGGGTTTGGGATAAAAGCCGTAGTCAGAGCGTTGCAACACTGAGTGAAGCGTTGATGTGCCGCAGCGAACTGTGGTGGTGCCCTACAACATGAGAAAACACCGCGAAAACGGGGGGTCGCGCTCGCAAATGCCTGATCACGTGGGTACGGTCGCATTCGCCGCCAACAATCGGTGGTGCCGGACGGGTCCCCAGCCCGACCGCATCGTTGCGAAGACGACGCAGCATCGCCAGAGTGGCAACAGCCGTCGGACGCCTCACGGCGGACGATGACAGTCCCAACCAAGAACGAAAGACGGAGGAACCCGTGGCCCTTCCCCAGTTGACTGACGAGCAGCGCGCCGCTGCGTTGGAGAAGGCAGCTGCCGCTCGTCGCGTCCGCGCGGAGCTCAAGGAGCGCCTGAAGCGCGGTGGCACCGATCTCCAGCAGGTGCTCAAGGACGCCGAGAACGACGAGATCCTGGGCAAGATGAAGGTCTCGGCACTGCTCGAGGCCCTTCCCAAGGTCGGCAAGGTCAAGGCTCAGGAGATCATGACCGAGCTGGAGATCGCTCCGACCCGCCGCCTGCGTGGTCTCGGCGACCGTCAGCGCAAGGCTCTGCTCGAGAAGTTCAGCTCCTGAGCGTGAGCATCGCTATCGAACACGGCAGCGTGACGACCTCGTGGGACCGGCGGTGACCAACCGGCCGGATACCGCGGGAACCGCACGCACGAGGGGTCGACTGATCGTTTTGGTCGGCCCCTCGGCCGTCGGCAAGTCCACTGTGGTCGCCAAGGTGCGCGCCGCACTGCCCGAGCTGTACTTCAGCGTCTCGGCAACGACTCGCGCGCCGCGTCCCGGTGAGGTCGACGGTCGCGACTACTACTTCGTGTCCGCCGATGACTTCGACAAGATGATCGCCGGTGACGAGCTCCTGGAGTGGGCGGAGATCCACGGTGGCCTGCAACGATCGGGTACACCGGTCGCGCCCGTCCTCGCCGCTCTGGAAGCCGGTAAACCCGTCCTCGTGGAGGTCGACCTGGTCGGCGCGCGGAACGTCGTCGCCCGGCTGCCCGAGGCGACCACCGTCTTCCTGGCCCCGCCGAGCTGGGACGAACTGGTGGCCCGGCTGACCGGCCGCGGCACCGAGAGCCCCGAGGCGATCGAGCGCCGGCTGGCCACCGCGAAGGTCGAGATGGCCGCGAAAGACGAGTTCGACCACGTCATCGTGAACAGCGAAGTCGACCGAGCGGCCTCTGACTTGGTATCCTTGCTGGTCGGACCTGAGCAGCCCACCGCGCCCGCGACCTGACCAGCATCTCTGACATCCCAGACCTCGACGCAGGAGTTTGTGTGACCACCCCGACCAATTTCGACATCACCGAGATCGCCGACGCACCGGCATACGACACGCCGCTGGGTATCACCAATCCGCCGATCGACGATCTCCTCGAGCGCGCCTCGTCGAAGTACGCCCTCGTCATCTACGCGGCCAAGCGTGCGCGCCAGATCAACGACTACTACAACCAGCTCGGTGACGGCATCCTCGAGTACGTCGGCCCGCTGGTCGAGCCCGGCCTCCAGGAGAAGCCGCTGTCGATCGCGATGCGCGAGATCCATTCCGATCTGCTCGAGCACACCGAGGGCGAATAGCCTCGGACGTCGGTGATGACCAAACCGACCAAGACACGACGCCGCATCCTCATCGGCGTGGGTGGCGGCATCGCCGCATACAAGGTGTGTTCGGTGATCCGCCACTTCACCGAGGCCGGCCACGAGGTTCGTGTGGTCCCGACCCCGGCGGCGCTGAAGTTCGTCGGCAAGGCGACCTTCGAGGCGCTCAGCGGTAATCCGGTCAGCACCACCGTCTTCGACGACGTCGACGAGGTCGCGCATGTGCGTCTGGGCCAGGGCGCCGACCTCGTCATCATCGCGCCGGCGACCGCGGACCTCATGGCCCGCGCCGCACAGGGACGCGCCGACGATCTGCTCACCGCGTCGCTGCTCACCGTGCGTTGCCCGGTGCTGTTCGTGCCGGCCATGCACACCGAGATGTGGGAGCATCCCGCCACGCAGGCGAACATAGCGACCCTGCGCGAACAGGGTTCGACCGTGATGACCCCGGCGTCCGGCCGGCTCACCGGCACCGACTCGGGTCGCGGCCGTCTCCCGGACCCGCAGGAGATCGCCCTCATCGGTGAGCTGCTGCTCGACCGCGCCGACGCGCTGCCCCACGACCTCGCCGGTGTCCGCGTGCTGATCAGCGCCGGAGGCACCCGCGAGCCGCTCGATCCCGTGCGTTACCTGGGCAATCACAGCTCCGGCAAGCAGGGGTTCGCGCTGGCCCGAGCGGCCGCGCACCGTGGAGCGAGCGTCACCGTCGTCGCCGGTTCGACCGCCGATCCGGGCGATCCCGCCGGAGTGGACATCGTGCGGATCTCCACCGCGCAGGAACTCTCCGAGGAGATGACCAAACGCGCGGCCGACGCCGACGTCGTCATCATGGCCGCGGCCGTCGCCGACTTCCGGCCCGTCGCGGTGGCCGACGCCAAGATCAAGAAGGGCGATCAGGGTCCGGCCCCGATCGAACTGACCACCAACCCCGACATCCTCCGCGGCCTGGTCGAGGCGCGCGAGGACGGCCGGATCCCCGCCGGCACCGTCATCGTCGGATTCGCGGCCGAGACCGGCGACGAGACCGGCGGCGTGCTCGATCACGGTCGCGCCAAGCTCGCACGCAAGGGTTGCGATCTGCTGGTCGTGAACGCGGTCGGCGACGGCAAGGCGTTCGGCACCGAGGACAACACCGGTTGGTTGCTGTCGGCCCAGGGCGACGAGACCGCGTTGCCCTTCGGGTCGAAAACACTCATGTCGAGTCGGATACTTGACGAAGTGCGACAACTGGTGCCTGATGGTCGGGGGGCCTGAGCGGCACCGTAGTTTTGAATCGACTCCACCGGCCACCACGACCGGCCGTATACCTGCCAAACGGCGCCGGAGCCATCCGCGCGCGAGATCTCGAGAGGATCTGATGACCACGTCGTCACGCCTGTTCACGAGCGAATCCGTCACCGAGGGACATCCCGACAAGATCTGTGACGCGATCAGCGACTCGATCCTCGACGCCATCCTCACCGACGACCCGAAGGCGCGGGTGGCGGTGGAGACGCTGGTGACGACCGGTCAGGTTCATGTCGCCGGTGAGGTCACAACGACGGCCTACGCCGACATCCCCGGCATCGTCCGCGCCAAGATCCTCGAGATCGGCTACGACTCGTCGACCAAGGGCTTCGACGGTGCGTCGTGCGGCGTCAACGTCGCGATCGGCGCGCAGTCCCCGGACATCGCGGGCGGCGTCTTCAACTCCCACGAGAGCCGCAGCGGCATCTCCGAGGACGAGATCGACAGCCAGGGCGCCGGTGACCAGGGCCTGATGTTCGGTTACGCCACCAACGAGACCCCCGAGCTGATGCCGGTGCCGATCGCCCTCGCGCACCGCCTCTCGCGTCGTCTCACGGAGGTCCGCAAGGACGGCACGCTGCCGTACCTGCGCCCCGACGGCAAGACCCAGGTCACCATCGAATACGACGGTGACATCCCGGTTCGTCTCGACACCGTCGTCCTGTCGACCCAGCACGCTGCCGACATCGACCTCGACAACCTGCTCGCACCCGACATCAAGAAGCAGGTCGTCGACGCGGTGCTCGCCGACATCGACCTGCCGACCCTCGACACCTCCGACTACCGACTGCTGGTCAACCCGACCGGCAAGTTCGTCCTCGGCGGCCCGATGGGCGACGCCGGGCTGACCGGCCGCAAGATCATCGTCGACACCTACGGCGGCATGGCCCGCCACGGCGGCGGCGCCTTCTCCGGCAAGGACCCGTCGAAGGTCGACCGCAGCGCCGCGTACGCGATGCGGTGGGTCGCCAAGAACGCGGTCGCCGCGGGCCTGGCCAACCGCATCGAGGTCCAGGTGGCCTACGCGATCGGCAAGGCCGCCCCGGTCGGCCTGTTCGTCGAGACCTTCGGCACCGAGCACGTCGACCCGGCGGTGATCGAGCGCGTGATCAAGGAGAACTTCGACCTGCGCCCGCTCGCGATCATCCGCGACCTGGACCTGCTGCGTCCGATCTACGGACCGACCGCCGCGTACGGCCACTTCGGCCGTACCGACGTCGACCTCCCGTGGGAGCGGACCGACCGCGCGGACAAGCTGCGCGCGGCCGCCGGTCTCTGACCCCGAAGGGCGCAGTCCCTGCCCCCGAAAGGCGCACGGGTCCCGGCTGATTCGCTGCCGGTGGCCCGTGTGCTGCCCATTCTCGGACTCGCACACCTCGACCGACCGTTCGACTACCTGATCGACACCGACCAGGATGCGACGGCGCTCCCGGGGGTGCGGGTCCGCGTTCGGTTCTCCGGTCGTCTCGTCGACGGATTCCTCCTCGACCGCATCGAGAAGAGCGATCACCCCGGCAAGCTGGGGTGGCTCGATCGCGTCGTCTCCGCCGAGCCGGTCCTGTCTCCCGAGCTCGCGTCGCTGTGCCGGGCGGTCGCCGACCGGTACGCCGGGACCATGGGAGACGTTGTCCGCCTGGCCATTCCGCCGCGGCACGCGCGGACAGAGAAGGAGACGACACCGGAGCCGTCGACCGTCGTCGAAGCACCCGACCTCGAGGCGTGGCGACGCTATCCGCTGGCCGAGTCGTTCCTCGAGGCGCTCGGCGGTGATCACACGCAGGGCAGTCCGCGAGCAGCCTGGCAGGCCCTGCCCGGGGAGAACTGGCCGCGCCGGCTCGCCGAACTCGCCGCGACGACTCTCGCGGCCGGCCGCGGATGCATCATCATCGTGCCCGACCAGCGGGACCTCGACCGCGTGTGGGCGGAATGTGAACCGCTCGTCGGTGATCAGGGTGTCGCACTGGCGGCCGGCCTGGGCCCCACCGCGCGGTACCGCCGCTGGCTCGCAGCGCGCCGAGGGGCGGCGAAACTCGTGATCGGCACCCGCAGTGCGGTCTTCGCGCCCGCCACCGATCTCGGTCTGGTGGTCGTCTGGGATGACGGTGACGACAGCATGGCCGATCCGCGGGCGCCGTATCCGCACCCGCGGGAAGTGGCGGTGCTGCGGTCCCATCAGGAGCGTTGCGGACTCATCCTCGGCGGCTTCGCCCGCACCGCGGAGGCACAGGCACTCGTCGCATCTGGCTGGGCGCACGACCTCGTCGCCGACCGTCCGCTGGTCCGCCAACGCAGTCCGCGGGTGCAGGCGATCTCCGACGACGACCGGCAGATCGCGCGGGACCCGATGGCGCGGTCGGCACGTATCCCCGAGGTCGCGTTCGACGCGGCCCGCTCGGCGTTCGCCGCCGACCGTCCCGTGGTGTTCAGTGTCCCGCGTCGCGGTTATGTGCCGTCGCTGGCGTGTACGCGGTGTCGGGAACATGCCCGGTGCCGCGCCTGTAACGGACCTCTGCAGATGGGCGGCGATCAGCGTCTGAGTTGCCGCTGGTGCGGCCGTCCGGAGCGGTCCTTCCGCTGTCCCGAATGCGGCAACACGAAGGTGCGGGCGACGGTCACCGGTGCCCGGCGGACCGCGGAGGAACTCGGACGTGCCTTCTCCGGCGTGCCGGTCCTCACCAGCGGCGGCGACACCATCATCGACGAGATCGAGCCCGGCGCACGGCTCGTCGTCGCGACGCCGGGCGCCGAACCGGTCGCACCCGAGGGCTACGGTGCCGCGGTCGTCGTCGACACCTGGGCGCAACTCGACCGCGCCGACCTGCGCGCGGAGGAACACGCGGTCCGACGCTGGATGGCGCTGGCCGGGATGGTGCGGCCCCACGGCGAGGGTGGTCGCGTGGTCATCGTCGCGGATTCGACGCTGGCGCCGGTGCAGGCGCTGATCCGTTGGGACCCGGTCGGTTTCGCGTCGTTGCAGCTGAATCAGCGCGTCGAACTGGGGTTCCCGCCCGCGGTCACGATGGCCTCGGTGGACGGACCGACGCAGGTGATCACCGACTTCGTCGAGCACCTTGAACTGCCCGAGGGATCGGATGTTCTCGGACCCGTTCCGCTTCCGCCGGGTGTGCGTCCGCCGGCCGGGAGTGCCGAGTGGGAGGCGGCCGCAGACGACGAGATGGACCGCATTCTGGTGCGGTTGCCGCGCAAGCACGGACGTCTCCTCGCGGAGGCTCTCGCGGCGGGGCAGGCGCGACGCAACACGCACCGGCAGACCGGGCCGATCAGGGTGCAGGTGGACCCGCCTACGATCGGATGAATGCGCATCGTTTTCGCCGGCACCCCCGAGGTGGCCGTGCCGTCGTTGCAGGCCCTCCTCGACTCGCCGTCGCATGAGGTCGTCGGCGTCATCACCCGGCCCGACGCGGTGTCGGGGCGCGGCCGCAAGGTCGTGCGATCGCCCATCGGCGTGCTCGCCGACGAACACGGCCTCGAGGTGATCACCCCGCGGCGGATGTCCGAACCCGACGTCGCCGAGACGCTGCGTCGCTGGGCCCCGGACTGTGCGGCGGTGGTGGCCTATGGCGGCCTCGTCCCCGAAGACCTCCTGGCGCTCCCGACCCACGGGTGGATCAACCTGCACTTCTCGGTGCTGCCCGCGTGGCGCGGCGCGGCGCCGGTGCAGGCCGCGATCGCCGCGGGCGACGAGGTGACCGGCGCGAGCACCTTCCGCCTCGAGAAGGGCCTCGACACCGGGCCGGTGTACGGCATCCTGACCGAGACCATCCGGCCCACCGACACCAGCGGTGATCTCCTCGCGCGTCTGGCCGACGCCGGATCGGGCCTCCTGGTGAGCACGCTCGACGGCATCGAGGCCGGGGGACTCATCCCCGAACCGCAGCCTGCAGCCGGCGTCAGCCACGCACCGAAGGTCGAGGTCGAGGATGCCCGTATCCGCTGGGATCTGCCCGCGCACATCATCGATCGCCTCATCCGCGCCTACACACCGGCGCCGGGACCGTGGACCAGTCTCGACGACGCACGGATCAAGGTCGGTCCGGTGCGGCCCGTCGACTCCGATGACGCGACCCTTCCGGAGGCGGTTCGCGCCGAGCCGCTGACCGCCGGTGCCATCGCGGTGACCAAGAAGGCGGTGTTCGTCGGCACCGGCTCGACGCCGGTGAAACTCGGCACCGTGCAGCCGCCGGGGAAGAAGCCGATGCCGGCCGCCGACTGGGCCCGTGGCGCCCGACTCACCGATGGGACGGTGCTGGGATGAGTGCGAACCGACGACCGGATCAGGGCAAGCGCGACAACTCCGCGAAGTTCCGGCAGAAGGATCTGGACCCGGCGCGCGTCGCGGCCCGGGACACCCTGCGTGCGGTCCGGGAGCGCGACGCCTACGCGAACCTGGTTCTCCCGAAGATGCTGCGGGACCGCAAGATCGAGGGTCGCGATGCGGCTTTCGCCACCGAGCTCGCCTACGGCACCGCCCGTGCCCAGGGCCTTCTCGATGCCGTGATCGCCGCGGCGGCCAAGCGGCCCGTCGACGAGATCGACGGCCCGGTCCTCGATGTGTTGCGGCTGGGGGCCTACCAATTGCTGCGCACGCGTGTGGGTTCCCACGCTGCGGTGTCGACGTCGGTGGATCTCGTTCGTTCCGAGAACGGGATGGGCCCTTCGGGTTTCGCGAATGCCGTGCTGCGCAGGGTGTCGCAGAAGGACGAGGAGATGTGGGTCGACGAGCTCGCGCCGTCGCCCGCCGAGGATCTCGTCGGCTACCTGGCCTTCCAGTACGCGCACCCTCGCTGGATCGCCGAGGTGTTCCGCGACGCGCTGGGTGGGTCGGCCGGCCAGTTGCAGGCGGCGCTCGCCGCCGACGACGAACGGCCCCCGGTGCATCTGGTCGCCCGACCCGGCTACATCACTGCCGAGGAACTGGCGCTCACCAGCGGGGGAGAGGAAGGCGATTACTCGCCCTACTGTGTGTATCTGCCCGGCGGCGATCCCGGTGATGTGGAAGCGATCCGCGAGGGCTATGCGGGTGTTCAGGACGAGGGCAGCCAGCTGATCGCGCGTGCGGTCACGGTCGCCGAGGTCGCCGACGACTCCGGCCGCTGGCTCGACATGTGTGCGGGTCCGGGCGGGAAGGCCGCGCTGATCGGTGCGCTCGCCGAGATCGACGCCGCGCGCCTGGACGCGATCGAGGTGTCGAAGCATCGCGCCGAGTTGATCCGCAAGGTGGTCAGCGACCTGCCGGTGACGATCCACGTCGCCGATGCCCGGTCGAGCGGTCTCGAACCCGGATACGACCGAGTCCTGCTCGACGCGCCCTGCTCCGGTCTCGGCTCGCTGCGTCGACGCCCCGAATCCCGTTGGCGCCGAACCCCCGCCGACGTCGACGAACTCGTCGTGCTGCAGAAGGAGCTGCTGACGGAGGCGTTGCGCCTCGTCAAGCCAGGTGGCGTCGTGGTCTATTCGACGTGTTCGCCGCATCCGGCCGAGACCACCGCGGTCGTCGCCGACGTGCTCGCATCGGTGGACGGCGCTCGTCAGCTCGATGCGCGGCCGCTGGTGACCGTCGGCAAGCTCGGTCCGGAACTGCTCGGTGACGGACCGCACGTGCAGTTGTGGCCGCACATCCACGGGACGGATGCGATGTTCCTGGCGGCGCTCACGAGGGACTAGTGTTCAGTTCCCGTGTGAGCCGGTAACTGCCGCGACCCCTTCGTAGTCTGCGACTGCCGCATGGCCGGTCGGTTCGTATTCGAGGATCAGGAGTCCTGCAGGCGTTGCCGTTTGGTGCGGGTCCCTGGGTGACGCCGTCGAGAGTCATGAATTCGGTTATGGTGATCTTCATTGCCGTGCTTCGCTTTCCACCAGTTCGGTGAGCGCGGCGGTCACCGAGCCCCAGCCGTCGTAGAAGCCGAGTTCATGATGTCGGTCGCGATCGGATGGATTGCCGTGGCGTACGACGACGCTGTACTCGGTTCCGTCGGTGTGTTCGGCGAAGGTGATCTCCGCGGTCATGGGGACCGGCGCCGGTTCCGCGGGTCGCCAGGAGCTGTCGATGGCGTTGGTGAACACCAGACGCTCGTTGGCGTCGACGACGAGGAAGACGGCGTCCATGTGCGGGATGAAGGTCTCCCCGTCCTCGCTCATCTGCGTGACCAGGGCGCCGCCGGGGCGTGGCTCGAGTCGGTCGACTCGGGTGACGGTCGGGGAGGGCGTCCACCATTTCGCGAGCTGCTCGGGTCGGGTCCACGCATCCCAGATCCGTTGTCGCGGTGCGCGGATGATGCGCTGCAGGGTCAGGTCGAGTTCGGGGTCGATCATGATGTCTCCTCTGGTTCGGTGACGAAGGCTTCGAGTCGGTCGGTGCGTTCGGTCCAGACGATGCGCTGGTGTTCGAGCCAGGTCTGCAGGCGTCGCAGGCGTCGCCGGTCGAGCGTGCACATCCGCGTTCGGCCGGTCTTCTTGGTCATGACCAGCCCGCTCTCCTCGAGGACCTTCAGGTGCTTCATGAAGGAGGGGAGCGTCATGGGGAAGGGGCCGGCGAGTTCTCCGACTGTCGCGGGGCCGCGCCCGAGTCGCTCTACGACGGCGCGGCGGGTCGGGTCCGCCAGCGCACCGAAGATCTCGTCGAGCGTGACCACACTGTTTGCCATGTAGCTAAGTGTTTCATGGTTGGTCGCTGAACTCAACGGCTAAGTGATCGCCTTGAGGAGTAGCTGTGGAAAGTAGGGCCGGAACAGCCTATGTTCGTGTAATATCGAACGTATGAGCGAATCAGTGATCGCCGAAACGCCGACTCTGTCGACACGTGATCTGCGGTCTTTCGTATCCCTCCTTGCCGGCATGGCTGCGCCGGCTGACGAGGCCGAGTCGGTGGAGCGGCTGACTCTGCTCGAGGAGATCAAGTCGGCGTGCACTGCGGCCCAGGTACGTGAGACCGCGAATCTCGATCAGTTGCGTGCCGACGATGAGGCCGCGCGGAATGTTCCGCAGCGGCGACGGGGTCGAGGGCTCGCCGCCGAAGTCGGGCTGGCGCGCAAGGCCTCACCGCAGAAGGGGAGTCAGTACCTCGGATTCGCTCGTGCTCTGGCGCACGAGATGCCGCACACGATGGCCGCGCTCACAGATGGAGTGCTGACCGAATGGCGTGCCACGATCCTCGTCCGCGAAACCGCTTATCTGACTCGCGAATCGCGCGAGGAGATCGATCGTCTGGTGTGTGGTGATCGGGCGGCACTGGTGGGTGTTTCCGACCGTGAGATCGAATCGTCGGCGAAGCGCCACGCCTACGAGCTCGAGCCGGCGGCGGTGGTTGCGCGAAAGGCCAAGGCCGAGAGAGATCGTCGGGTCAGCGTGCGACCTGCACCGGATCTGATGGCCAAACTGTCGGCGTTGTTGCCGATGACGCAGGGGATATCGGTGTACGCCGCGCTCAAGAAGCACGCCGACTCGGTGGTCGGCGTAGACGATCGGACTCACGCCCAGATCATGGCCGACACGCTCGTCGAACGCGTCACCGGTCGCGCTGCATCAGAGCCGGTGCCGGTTGCGATGGACATGGTCATGTCCGATGAATCTCTGCTCGGTCTGAACGATTCGGCCGCGGAAGTGATGGGGTACGGGCCGATCCCGGCAGAAGTGGCACGGGAACTCGTCGCCGCTTCGGTGTCGCCGGATGGTGAGACCGCCTCGACGCTGCGCCGTGTCTATGCGCGTCCGTCTGATGGTGCACTGGTGGCGATGGAGTCCCGTTCCCGCGGATTCCCGCCCGCACTGGCACATTTCATCCGGCTACGAGATCAGCGGTGTCGCACCCCGTACTGTGGCTCGCCTATCGCCGAGATCGACCACGCCAAGCCGCATCGGCATGAAGGCCCGACCAGCGAGGCGAATGCCGACGGTATCTGTGTCACCCATAATCGCGCGAAAGAGGCCGATGGCTGGACGTACTCGGTCCGCATGTCCGGCGACATCCGGGTCATCGACGTCATCACGCCGACCGGCGCCCGGCATCGAAGTACCGCGCCACCGGCGGTCGGGCACCGAGATCCGGAGCGAAGCGTCGTCGAGACGAAGCTGCTGCAGATCCTCGCGGCTGCCTGAGCAGAGGGCGACTCAGTCCTGCGAGTTGTGGATCGCGAATCCCCACTTCGCGCTGACTCGTATTAGGTTGTCTGAGTGGAGTGGTGTCGAGAATATCGATGCCGGGGACGGGGGACTCACAGTGACTTATCGCCTTGAAGCCGAAAAAGGAGAGATCGAGGGCGTCGGCAAGACGTTGGCAGGGTGTTCAGAGGCCACGAGGGCGCTGTGGTCGGGCAGCGCCGGCTTCTCTGACGCAGCTGGGGCGATGCCTGGTTCAGCGTTCAGCGCCGCCTGTGCCGGCAAGGACGACCTCGTTCGTACCCTTCTTGGGCGCGCAGCCGCACGCATGGACGCGGTTTCCCAGACGTGCCACCAGGTCGCCACAGAATTTGCCGACACCGACGAAGAGTTGGCGAGCGCTTTCCGAGCCATTTCGGAGTTCTGATGAGCCGTCCAACTCGGTCGACGGTCAACAGCTGGGATGTCATGGCCCTCTTTGGGCCTGCGCGTGCGCTGCAGACGACGGCGGAGAACCTTCTGATCCAGACAAAGACGATGGCCGAGGCGCCCATGGATGTGGCGGGCTGGAAGGGGGACGCAAAGAACGCGTGCGTGGAGCGGACGGGCTCTGACAGAACAGAGATCAACAAGCTCGGAACCGAACTCGGTGCGGCCGCGAGAGTGCTGCATGACACCGCCGCCGCGATCAGCCCCAACCGAAGCACTGCCCTCACCAAAGCCCTCGGCCTCGAACTCGACAAGTTCAGCGTTTCGGATGATTGGACCGTGCGCGACGCTCGCGACTACGCGGCGGAGTTGAACGGAGTGGAGGCCGGGAGCGCGGCCGAACAGTCGATCCTGAACGATCAGGCCAAACGTGCAGAAGAGGCGAAGACAGCGACTCTGTCCCTACAGTCGCTGGCGGACCAGATCGGAGAAGACGACCGGAACGGCGCACGCGCGCTCAATGTGATCTTCGGCAACGCCGAGATCAATGCTCCGCTCAGCTCGAGCTTCTCCGCAGGACAGGCAAGCCGCGACGTCCAGGCGATCATGAGCGGGACCGCGACGCCTGATCAGAAGGAGCGTTTCTACCGTGCGACCAGCCTGACGCCTGAGCAGCGCGCGGCACTGGCGAGGGGCGAAGACGCTGTCATCCCGAAAGAGCAGTTCGACTATCTGAAGGCCATCTACACCCCCAACTGGGGTCAGAGCGCGGAGGGCTCCGCGCCCTACTCCCTCGACGCGTTGAAGCGTTTCGGCGACGAATACAGTGGTACCGAGCGAGACGCCTTCAAACAAGGGCTCGCCGACGGCGTGTTCTTGCTCGGGAATCCTCAGCTCAGAACCGACCAGACGCAATCGAATTCATTTACGGAAATCTACGGTGGCGGCCAGGAGATATTCGTTACGGGTGGCATCAGTCAAGTTCCGCAGCCGATACGGGATGTGTTGACTAGTCCCGCTGCCAGTAAGAGTCATGTCGCTGCCCCCGATGGCGGAACGCACTCCGGCGGACATCGGTCGGTGACTGACCTGAAAACGTTTGGTGGGCTCAAGACGGTCATGGACATCCTGGAGCATCGTTCGGTCGATTCGAATGGAAGCGTATATGGCAGCGAGTCGGTACAACTGGGTAGCGACGTCGACCGAGCCCTGGTTGCGCGAGCGGGAGAGATCGCGGCGGCAGGACGTGGCGAATACGTCTCGAACCCTGGGTATTTCGACCACAACGACGTATCGAAGGCGGATGCAGAAGGTCTTCTGACCCGGATGTTGGACGTCGCGGGAGGCGATCATATCGCGGTCCACGACGCGGTGATGGCAGCGACTGGCGGCGGATCGGCAGGCTCCATGCCAACTGTCTACGACCTAGATGGCAACGTGCGGTCCTTCAAGGATGCTGAGATGTTGAAGCATCTGTTCACCTACGACTGGACCGACGGCGCCGGGAACAAAAGTTCCGGGGTGAACAAGCTGTTCAACTGGATGCCCGGTTCCGCGTATGCCGAAGACGGGAGTTCGTTCGAGTTGCTGGCGGACAGTACGCGTGCTGGAGAAATAGCTACTTCGCTCACTCAATACTTCGGCGACCAGAAGGATGCCTTTATCGATATCGGCGACGACAAACTTGCCCTCGGTGAGTTGAATGGCGAGTTGGCTCGAACGCTCGCTGCGGCGATTGGTCCCCATACCGCTGTAATGGGAGGGGCAGATCCCGCGCTGTTCGACTCGCACGGGGTCTCTGAAGTCGACCTAGCGGATCTGAAGGCAACCTTCCAGGTACTGAACTCGGACGCTGACGCAGGGAGAATTGTCAATTCTCTTACCGCGCTGCAAATCGACACTCTGCAGGAAGAATTCGGTCGCAATCCGCACGATTACGGCCTCGGTGAGGTGACTGGTCGCTTGGAGGGTGCGATGGCGAGCGGTCTCGACTCTCACATCGAAGAGACAAAGATCGACGGCCGTCACTTGGCGGCGCGCGAGGCTGCCGTCAGGGGTGCAATGTTCGAGAGCGCGGCTGGCTTGCTTTCCGCGGTGCCGGGTTTGGACCCTGCTGTGAACCTACTGCTGGCCGGCGCAGCTCCGCAGGCGCAACTGCATTTCTCGGGACTGCCTACCGACCCGGACACGATAATCGCGGACCCTGAACTACGAAAGTTGCGAACAGAGATGTATACGTCGCAGATCGATCCTAATGCCAAATACGCGCAGATTCTGGAAGGTTACTTCAGGTCTCATCCCGAGATAGCTGATGATCCAGATTTTCGTAAACTTTTTTCGGCGGACGGCGATGTTGATTTCGAGGAAATGAGACGCACTAAAGTTATGCCGGAGGTGGCTGATGTCGAGGAGGCTGCCACATATGCTCAGCGCTTGCTGACGTCGGATATTAATTCGTTCGCTCTCCGCCACAACGAAAACTTCGAACACGCGTACAAGAGGTAGTTGAATGCAAACGAAATTTCCGGGGAGAGTGCATTTTGTCGGATGTTCGCTTGTCGCGATCCTTCCGATCCTGGTCACGGGCTGCGGCGTGCTTCCGAACTCGGCCACAGACTCCGAAGTATCGCATACAACGAAATCTCCCATAGCCGCTGATATGCCACCGAACTTGAATGCTTCCTTTCGCTGGGTACCCGCAGACGCCCTTGATCTCATGAGTGCGGAGGGAACGTTCGTTCGCGCTTACACCGAATCCTTCGAGCTCGCGTTCCAAGGCCAATCCGCTGATTGGGGTTACCCCGGGTTCATCGATGCGTCTCCGAGGGACATTGACGCACAAGTGAAATTGGTGGCGAGCAACAGTTCAACTCGCAAGGTCGTCAATACGGTCTTCTATCGTCCGCTCCGACGTGTCGACACCGGTCCGACGAGCAGACTCGTTCTGTGCCGGAGTGAAAGTTTGTCGATCGAACAACGGTCTCCGTCGAGCGATTCTGAGTGGAGGAAGATCGGGAAGCCGTGGGGATACCCAGTTACGATCGAGTTCACGCGATCTGCAAACGGGAGCCCCCCGGAAGAGCAACAGGGTTCCATGAGATCTCCTTCGCATTCCGTGTTCGGAGATTGGCGGGTCACCTACTACGACCGACTCGGCGTCGGACCCGAGAACCGGGCCGATATCGTGGCGTGCGATGCCCTTCCCCCGAACCCGGATCTGCCCGCGGTGGGTGTCGAGGAGGGATCGCAACCCTGGCCGACTCTGCCTCCATCCCCCGGGTGGCCGGCCAACGGAGTCTGAGACACCGGGACGCTTTCGTCCGCACCGACCCTCTCGCCCTACACTTGTCCACCATGTGCACCGCTGGTAACGCGCCCATGATCGCCCCGTCCATCTTGTCCGCGGACTTCGCGAATCTCGCCGACGAGGCGGCGGCGGTCGCCAAGCCGGGTGCCACCCGCGCCGACTGGTTGCACGTCGATGTCATGGACAACCACTTCGTGCCGAACCTGACCTTGGGTCTGCCGATCGTGGAGAGCCTGCTGAAGGCGACCGACATCCCGCTCGACTGCCATCTGATGATCGAGAACCCGGAGCGTTGGGCGCCGCCGTACGCCGAGGCCGGCGCCTACAACGTCACCTTCCACGCGGAGGCCACCGAGAATCCGATCGGGGTCGCCCGCGACATCCGGGCCGCCGGTGCGAAGGCCGGGCTGTCGATCAAGCCGGGCACCGCGCTCGAGCCGTACCTGGAGATCCTCCGCGACTTCGACACCCTGCTGATCATGAGCGTCGAACCCGGATTCGGCGGACAGAAATTCATCCCCGAGGTCCTCGAGAAGGCCCGCATCATCCGCAAGTTCATCGATGCCGAGGACCTGAGGCTGCTCGTCGAGATCGACGGCGGCATCAATGCCGACACCATCGAAGAGGCCGCCGAAGCGGGAATCGACTGTTTCGTCGCGGGATCGGCCGTCTACGGTGCGGCCGACCCCGGCCAGGCCATCGCCGCCCTGCGCGAATCCGCCGCGACCGCGCGCGCCCACAGCGACATCTGACCCACCACATGAACATTGCCGCCGCCATGGACCGCGCCGTCGAGGCGTCGTATGCGGCCATGGGTGTCAGCTCGCCCAACCCGCCTGTCGGAGCGGTGATCCTGGCAGCCGACGGCACCCTTGCCGGCGTCGGCGCCACCCAGCCGCCGGGCGGCCCGCACGCCGAGGTGATGGCACTGCGTGCGGCCGGTGACGCGGCGCGGGGCGGGACTGCGATCGTCACGCTCGAACCCTGCAACCACACCGGCCGCACCGGGCCGTGTTCGCAGGCACTCATCGAGGCCGGCATCGCCGAAGTCCACTACGCGGTCAGCGACCCCAACCCCGTCGCCGCCGGCGGCGCGGACACCCTGCGAGCCGCCGGCATTCGGGTGACCGGGGGAGTCGCAGTCGACGTCGTGGAGAACGGTCCGCTGCGTCCGTGGCTGACCCGACAGCGACTCGGGCGCCCGATGATCACCGCCAAGATGGCGGCCGGCGTCGACGGCCGGATCGCCGCACCCGACGGCACCAGCCAGTGGATCACCGGCCCCGCTGCCCGCGACCACGCCCACGGGCAGCGGTCACGCCTCGACGCCATCGTGATCGGCACCGGCACCGCCCTCGCGGACAACCCGACCCTCACCGCCCGCACCTCCGACGGCGGTCTGTACCCGCACCAGCCGTCACGCGTCGTACTCGGACGCCGCGACCTGCCTGCCGACGCCAACCTCCGCGACGACACCGGCGGGCCGCTGGTCCGCGTCGAATCGCACGAGCCGGCCGACGTCCTCGCCGCGCTGCCCGACGCACTGTGGGTCCTGGTGGAGGGTGGTCCGCACATCCTGGGCGCCTTCTTCGACGCCGACCTCGTCGACGAGGTCCACGCCTACGTCGCGCCGATGGTCCTGGGGGCCGGCCGCAGCTCTGTCGAGATCCCCGGGGTGACGACACTCTCCGACGCCAGGCGGTTCGAGACCTCGGGGGTCGCAACGCTCGGTGATGATGTCTTGATCACACTCACACGCCGTTTGTCGACGTCGGGGCAGGGTTGAGCAGGACATGTTGCGCGACACACCGCCGGCGAACTGTTTCGCTCAGCGAAATTCCAATGCGACTCCGTTCTCGCATCGTGCTAGCGTCGATATCACCAGTTCTCGGGGCGGGGTGAGATTCCCCACCGGCGGTGATGAAGGTGCGGTGGATACGCAACTTCCAGCCCGCGAGCGCCTGTCAGATGACAGGGACAGCAGATTCGGTGAGATTCCGGAGCCGACGGTCATAGTCCGGATGCGAGAGAACAGGCGACACAATGCCGCCCTGTCTGCTCCGAGCGAGCAGGAGGAGTGCGTGTTCACCGGAATCGTGGAGGAACTCGGCGTCATCGCCGACCGCGAGGATCTCTCTGATGCAGCCCGCTTCACCGTGCGGGGACCCATCGTCACCGCCGATGCGGGCCACGGCGACTCCATTGCCGTCAACGGCGTGTGTCTCACCGTCGTCGACCTCCGTCCCGGCGAGTTCACCGTGGACGTGATGGGGGAGACCCTGCGTCGAAGTTCCCTGTCCGACCTCGCCGCCGGCAGCACCGTCAACCTCGAGCGCGCCATGCCCGCGAACGGGCGTTTCGGCGGCCACATCGTGCAGGGCCACGTCGACGGGACCGGTCGCGTCCTGTCCGTGAGCCCCTCGGAGAACTGGACGGTCGTACGGATCGGCGTGCCCGGGAAACTCACCCGCTACCTCGTCGAGAAGGGCTCGATCACCGTCGACGGTGTGTCGCTGACCGTCTCGTCCGTCGGCGGGACAGGTGACGACTCGTGGTTCGAGATCTCCCTGATCCCCACCACTCTCAACGAGACCAATCTCGGTGCCACCAAGCCGGGCACCGTGGTCAACCTCGAGGTCGACGTCATCGCGAAGTACGTGGAACGTCTGCACCTCGGCAACCAGGCCGATGTCCCTGCGCTTGATGTCACAGAGGCGAAATGAGCACAACGAGTGAGGTTTTCATGAGCGAATTGCCACGTGACGGAGAAGGCGAGACCAGCGGTGAGGGGGTCAAGCTCGACTCGATCGAACGCGCCATCGCCGACATCGCGGCGGGCAAGGCCGTCGTCGTGGTCGACGACGAGGATCGCGAGAACGAGGGCGACCTGATCTTCGCGGCCGAGATGGCCACCCCGGAGCTCGTCGCGTTCATGGTCCGCTACACGTCCGGCTACCTGTGCGTGCCGCTCGACGGCGACTCCTGCGACCGCCTCGGCCTGCCCCCGATGTACTCGATGAACCAGGACAAGCACGGCACCGCCTACACGGTGACCGTCGACGCCCGCGAAGGCATCGGCACCGGTATCAGTGCCTCGGACCGCGCCACCACCATGCGTCTCCTCGCCGACCCGGAGGCCACCGCGGGAGACTTCACCCGTCCCGGTCACGTCGTCCCGCTGCGCGCCAAGGAAGGCGGCGTGCTGCGTCGTCCCGGCCACACCGAGGCCGCCGTCGACCTCGCCCGCCTCGCCGACCTCGCACCGGCCGGCGTCATCTGCGAGATCGTCAGCCAGAAGGACGTCGGCTCGATGGCCCGCTCCGACGAGCTGCGCGTCTTCGCCGACGAGCACGACCTCGCCATGATCTCGATCGCCGACCTCATCGCGTGGCGTCGCCGCCACGAGAAGCACGTCGTGCGCGTCGCCGACGCCCGGATCCCCACACGTCACGGCGACTTCCGCGCCGTCGGCTACTCCAGCATCTACGACGACGTCGAGCACGTCGCCCTGGTAAAGGGCGACATCACCGGCGACGACGGCGAGGGACACGACGTCCTGGTCCGCGTGCACTCCGAGTGCCTGACCGGCGACGTCTTCGGCTCGCTGCGCTGCGACTGCGGTCCGCAGCTCGACGCCGCGATGGAGATGGTGGCCGAGGAAGGCCGCGGCATCATCCTGTACATGCGTGGCCACGAGGGCCGCGGCATCGGCCTGCTGCACAAGCTGCAGGCCTACCAGCTGCAGGACGCAGGAGCCGACACCGTCGACGCCAACCTGGAACTCGGCCTGCCCGCCGACTCCCGGGATTACGGCCTCGGCGCGCAGATCCTCGTCGACCTGGGGGTCTCGTCGATGCGTCTGCTCACCAACAACCCGGCCAAGCGCGTCGGGCTCGACGGCTACGGTCTGCACATCGTGGACCGGGTCGCGATGCCGGTGCGCGCCAACGCCGAGAACCTGCGCTACCTTCGCACCAAGCGCGACCGGATGGGACACGACCTCGTGGGCCTCGACGACCACGCGCTGCCCGGTGACGACGCATCTGAAGGAGCCCCCGCATGAGCGGCCACGGAGAACCGACCCTCGAACTCGCCGACGCCGGCAAGCTCCGGCTGGCGATCGTGTCGTCGCAGTGGCACGAGAAGATCTGCGGCGCACTGCTCGACGGCGCGGTCCGCGCAGCCAACGAGAACGGTGTCACCGAGCCCACCATCGTGCAGGTCGCCGGTGCGATCGAACTGCCGGTCATCGCGCAGGCGCTGGCCCGCACCCACGACGCCGTGGTCGCGCTCGGCGTCGTGATCAAGGGTGAGACACCGCATTTCGAGTACGTGTGCGACGCGGTGACCGCCGGTCTGACCCGGGTCTCGCTCGACGAGTCGACGCCGGTCGGCAACGGTGTGCTGACCACGCTCAACGAGGATCAGGCGATCGCCCGCGCGGGCCTGCCCGGTTCGACCGAGGACAAGGGTGCGCAGGCGACCGTCGCCGCACTGGCCTCGGCGCTGACCCTGCGTGCGCTGCAGCGCGGCGAGGCCCTGCCGACCGCGGTCGGAGGAGCATCGGCGTGACCTCCCCCCGTTGGGACCTCGTCTACCGGCCGCGCAAGCTGCCGCGGTGGGCGATCGCGGCGGCCGTCGTGATCATGGCGATCCACATCACCTTCGGGCTGCTGCTGACGATCGAGGACGTCGGGGTCCGCAACCTCGGCGGCTCCGACCAGGTCGCGATCATCCTCATCGGTGTCCTGTTCACGGGCGTCGCCCTGCTGTTCACCCGGCCGCGGCTGCGTGTCGGGCCCGAAGGTGTCGAGGTGCGCAACCTGGTGCCCACGCGCCTGTTCACCTGGGACCAGGTCCTCGGACTGACGTACCCGGAGAAGGGTTACGGCGCCTGGCTGCTGTTCCCGTCCGACGAACACATCACCGTGCTGGCGGTCCAGGCCGGCGACGGCCCGCAGGCCGTTGAGGCGATGGCCCGTTTCCGCGAGCTCGAAGAGCGCTACCGCGGGACCGTCCGACCCGCCAACTAGCCTGGAACACGTGGCCGACCCGACTACCTACCGCCCTGCGCCCGGAACCATCCCGACCGATCCCGGGGTGTACAAGTTCCGCGACGAGCACGGTCGTGTCATCTACGTGGGCAAGGCCAAGAACCTCCGGTCTCGCCTGACGTCGTACTTCGCCGACATCGCCTCGCTGCACCCGCGCACCCGTCAGATGGTGACGACCGCCGCGTCGGTCGAGTGGACCGTCGTGGGCACCGAGGTCGAGGCCCTCCAGCTCGAATACAACTGGATCAAGGAGTTCGATCCGCGGTTCAACGTCCGCTACCGCGACGACAAGACCTATCCGATGCTGGCCGTCACCCTAAACGAGGAGTACCCGCGGTTGTTCGTCTACCGCGGGCCGCGGCGTCGTGGCGTGCGGTACTTCGGGCCGTACGCGCATGCATGGGCGATCCGCGAGACCGTCGACCTGCTGACCCGGGTGTTCCCCGCCCGCACCTGTTCGGCGGGCGTGTTCAAACGGCACCGCCAGATCGACCGTCCGTGCCTGCTCGGCTACATCGACAAATGCGCCGCCCCCTGCATCGGCCGGGTCGACGCCGAGGAACACCGCGAGATCGTCGAGGACTTCTGCGACTTCCTCGCGGGCCGCACCGACATGTTGATCCGCAAGCTGGAACGCGACATGACCGCCGCGGCCGAGGACCTCGACTTCGAGCGGGCGGCCCGGCTGCGCGACGACATCGGCGCACTGCGGCGCGCCATGGAGAAACAGGCCGTGGTCCTCGGCGACGGCACCACCGCCGACGTCGTCGCGGTGGCCGGCGACGACCTCGAGGTGTCCCTGCAGGTGTTCCACGTACGGGAGGGCCGCGTCCGCGGTCAGCGCGGCTGGGTCGTCGAACGCACTGACAACGGGACCGACGGCGACGTCGTCGGCGACTTCATCACCCAGTTCTACGGCGCGCAGGTCGATTTCGACGCCACGGTCGACGTCGGCGCCGACCGCGCGCACGGCGAGTCGGTTCCGCGTGAGGTCCTGGTTCCCGAATTGCCCGCCAACGCAACCGAACTCGAGGAATGGCTCACCGGACTGCGAGGGAGCAGGGTCACCCTGCGCGTACCGCAGCGCGGCGACAAGAAGGCGCTCTTCGAGACCGTCGCACGGAACGCGGGCGAAGCGCTCACCCAGCACAAGCTCCGCCGCGCCGGCGATCTCACCACCCGGTCCGCCGCGCTCACCGAGTTGCAGGAGAACCTGATGCTCGATCAGGCGCCGCTGCGCATCGAATGCGTCGACATCTCCCATGTGCAGGGCACCGACGTGGTGGCCTCCCTCGTCGTGTTCGAGGACGGCCTGCCGCGCAAGTCCGACTACCGGCACTACTCGATCCGCCACGCCGCCGGGGACGGGCACTCCGACGACGTCGCGTCGATCGCCGAGGTCACCCGGCGCCGCTTCCTGCGTCACCGAGCCGATCGCGATGCACCGCCGCCGGAGTCGGGGGCGGTCGATGCGGAGCCCCAGACCCCCGCGCAGCCACGGAAGTTCGCGTACCCGCCCAACCTGTTCGTCGTCGACGGCGGTGCGCCGCAGGTGCACGCCGCGGCAGCGGTCCTCGACGAACTGGGCATCACCGACGTCGCGGTGATCGGACTCGCCAAGCGCCTCGAGGAGGTGTGGGTGCCCGGCGAGGACGACCCGATGATCCTGCCGCGCAGCAGCCAGGCACTGTTCCTGCTGCAGCGTGTCCGCGACGAGGCGCACCGGTTCGCCATCACCTTCCACCGCAGCAAGCGCAGCAAGCGGATGACCGAGTCGGTACTCGACGGCATCCCGGGTCTCGGAAAGACACGACGCACCGCGCTGGTGACCCACTTCGGGTCGGTCGCGCGTCTGCGTGAGGCATCCTTGGAGGAGATCGCCCAGGTCCCCGGGATCGGTCGGACCACCGCGAGTGCGGTGCAGGCCGCGCTGGGCGGTGACACTGTTGCAGAGGCGGTGTCGACGGTGTTGGCCGAGACGGTGAACGAAGCAGAGATGACGGTGGTGACCGGTGACGCGGGACGGGGTGTCGATGAGTGAGCGGGCCGAGGCCGAACACGACGAGCAGGTGACCGGGGGAGCGCACGACTCCGCCGCGTCGGACGAACTGACCGTGCTGTTCGTCACGGGCATGTCCGGCGCGGGCCGCTCCACGGCGGCAAACGTGCTCGAGGACGACGGCTGGTATGTCGCCGACAACGTCCCGCCGTCGCTGATCTCGACGATGGTCGGGATGGTGCGGGAGAGCGACCCGACCATCAGCCGGCTCGCCATGGTGCTGCGCGCCTCCGACCCGAACCTCGCCCACGAACTCGAGCAGCTACGGGACAGCCTGGAACGGTCGGGGATTCGTACCCGGCTGCTGTACCTCGATGCGAGTGAAGAGGCGCTGGTCCGCCGCTTCGAGCAGGTGCGTCGCCGGCACCCGTTGCAGGGCAAGGAAACCCTCGTCGAGGGCATCGCCCGCGAGCGCGCGATCCTGGCGCCCATCAAGAATGTCGCCGATCTGGTCGTCGAGACCTCGGCGCTGACCGCGGCCAAGCTGCGTTCGGTGGTGGAAGGCGTGGCACCGGGTGACACCGAACCCCGGCTCAGCATCGCGGTGCAGTCCTTCGGCTTCAAGTACGGACTGCCCATCGACTCCGACCTCGTCGCCGACGTCCGGTTCCTGCCCAACCCGCACTGGATCGATGAGCTGCGCGACCACAACGGGCGGGAGGCGCCCGTCCGCGACTACGTCCTCGGCCAGCCCGACGCCGAGGACTTCCTCGACCTCTACACCGGTCTGGTGTCCATCGTCGGCCGCGGCTACCTGCGAGAAGGCAAGCGCTACATGACGATCAGCGTCGGCTGTACCGGTGGCAAACATCGCAGCGTCGCCATCTCCGAGGAGCTCGCCCGACGGCTCCGCAAAACCGTCGACGACGCCGGTGCGGCCTCCTACGACGTGCGCGTGATGCACCGCGATCTGGGGCGCGAATGACCCAGAAGATCGTCGCTCTCGGAGGCGGCCACGGTCTGTACGCAACGCTGACCGCGATGCGCTACCTGAGCACCGACGTCACCGCGGTGGTGACGGTCGCCGACGACGGGGGATCGTCGGGCCGCCTCCGCGCCGAACTCGGTCTCATCCCGCCGGGTGACCTGCGAATGGCGCTGGCGGCGTTGATGTCTGCGCCGAAGGCGCTCGAGGACTTCCAGACCGCGGGGGATCCCGACACCCGTCGACGCCACGAGTTGTGGGCCGAGGTGCTGCAACACCGCTTCGGCGGTCGCGGCGCACTCGCCGGACACCCCATCGGCAATCTGATGCTGGCCGGTCTCACCGAGGTCCTCGGCGACACGGTGGCCGCACTGCAGGAACTGCGGTCGATGTTCGGGATCGTCGGGCAGGTGCTGCCGATGTCGACCGTCCCGCTCGACATCGAGGCGGACGTGTCCGGACTCGAGGCCGACCCGCGCATCAGCCGCGAGATCCGCGGACAGGTCGCGGTGGCGACGACGCCCGGCAAGGTGCGGCGCGTCCGGTTGATCCCCGAGGATCCCCCGGCCTGCGAGAGTGCGGTCGAGGCAATCGAATCCGCCGATCTGGTGATGCTCGGCCCGGGGTCCTGGTTCTCCAGCGTGATCCCGCACGTGCTCGTGCCCGAACAGCTCAAGGCGTTGCAGCGCACCGCTGCCCGCAAGGTGCTCGTCGTGAACCTCGCACCCGAGCCGGGGGAGACGCCCGGGTTCTCGGTGGAGAGGCATCTGCACGTGCTGCACGCCCACGCCGACACCTTCCGCATCGATCACGTCCTGGTCGATGCGTCGTCGGTTCCGGCCGGACGCGAACGCGAACACCTCGTGCGCGCGGCCGGACTCTTCGGCGCCGAACTCAACGTCGGCGATGTGGCGGTACCCGGTCGCCAGGTCCATGACCCGGCGAAAGTCGCCGCCGTCGTGAACGAACTGTGCGAAGGTGAATCGAACCGTTACGCTGACCGGGCGGACGCCTGACCCAGGCGATGATGATCCGACGTTTTCTTTCAGGGACGTGTGGTCAGTTGACAGGAGGACAGGGACCGGTGGCGATGACGGCAGCGGTGAAAGACGAGCTGAGTCGCCTGGCGGTGACCCAGGTGAGTTGCCGGAGAGCCGAGGTGTCGGCGCTGCTGCGTTTCGCCGGCGGTCTGCACATCGTGGCGGGCCGCGTCGTGGTGGAGGCCGAGGTCGACATGGGCAATGTCGCGCGGCGCCTGCGACGCGAGATCCACGACCTCTTCGGCTACGGCTCCGATGTCCACGTGCTGCGGGGTGGCGGTCTGCGCAAGTCGGCCCGCTACATCGTGCGGATCACCAAGGACGGCGAGGGCCTCGCCCGGCAGACCGGGTTGCTCGACCTGCGCGGCCGCCCGGTGCGCGGACTCCCGGCCCAGGTCGTCGGCGGCAGCGTCGCGGACGCCGAAGCCGCTTGGCGCGGTGCGTTTCTCGCACACGGGTCACTGACCGAACCCGGTCGGTCGTCGGCGCTCGAGGTCAGCTGCCCCGGACCCGAGGCCGCACTCGCACTCGTCGGCGCCGCCCGCCGGCTCGGTGTGACCGCCAAGGCCCGCGAGGTCCGCGGGGCCGACCGCGTCGTCATCCGCGACGGCGAGGCCATCGGCGCGCTGCTCACGCGGATGGGCGCCCATGACACCCGTCTGGTGTGGGAGGAACGCCGCATGCGCCGCGAGGTGCGTGCCACCGCGAACCGCCTCGCCAACTTCGACGACGCCAACCTCCGGCGCTCGGCCCGTGCGGCCGTGGCCGCGGCGGCCCGCGTCGAACGCGCCCTGGAGATCCTCGGCGACGAGGTGCCCGATCATCTCGTCGCGGCGGGACAACTCCGCGTCACCCACCGTCAGGCCTCCCTGGAGGAGCTCGGCCAGCTGGCCGACCCGCCGATGACCAAGGACGCCGTCGCAGGCCGCATCAGACGCCTGCTGTCCATGGCCGACAAGAAGGCCCGTCAGGACGGCATCCCGGACACCGAGTCGGCGGTCACCTCGGAGCTTCTCGACGACGCGTGAGCAAGCGCTCGGCACCTGACAGGAGGACCTGCGATGTGCCGTACGTAACCCGGCCTACTAGGCTGGGGTCGACGTGTGCGGACCGGAGGTCACCCGTGTGCCATCGGTGACCGCTCACGGCGCGGCCAGCAGGGCTTGGACCCACAGGCCTGACCATGAATACCGCTAAGGAGCACAACTGTGACTGTTCGGGTAGGCGTCAACGGATTCGGCCGGATCGGCCGCAACTTCTTCCGTGCCGTCGAAGCGCAAAAGGCTTTGGGCACCACTGACATCGAGATCGTCGCGGTCAACGATCTCACCGACAACGCGACCCTCGCGCACCTGCTGAAGTTCGACTCGATCCTCGGCCGTCTGCCCGAAGACGTCAGCCTCGAGGGCGACGACACCATCGTGGTGGGCGACAAGAAGATCAAGGCGCTCGAGGTCAAGGAAGGCCCGGCTGCCATCCCGTGGGGCGACCTGGGCGTCGACGTCGTCGTCGAGTCGACCGGCATCTTCACCGCACGCGCCAAGGCCCAGGGTCACCTGGACGCCGGCGCCAAGAAGGTCATCATCTCGGCCCCCGCGTCGGATGAGGACATCACCATCGTCATGGGCGTCAACGACGACAAGTACGACGGCAGCCAGAACATCATCTCGAACGCCTCGTGCACCACGAACTGCCTCGGCCCGCTGGCCAAGGTCCTCAACGACGAGTTCGGCATCGTCAAGGGCCTCATGACCACGATCCACGCCTACACCCAGGATCAGAACCTGCAGGACGGCCCGCACAAGGACCTGCGCCGCGCACGCGGTGCCGCGATCAACATCGTGCCGACCTCGACCGGTGCCGCCAAGGCCATCGGCCTGGTCCTCCCGGAGCTGAAGGGCAAGCTCGACGGCTACGCGCTGCGCGTGCCGATCCCCACCGGCTCGGTCACCGACCTCACCGCACAGCTGGCCAAGCCGGCCACCGCCGATGAGATCAACGCCGCGCTCAAGGCTGCTGCCGAGGGCCCGCTGAAGGGCATCCTGAAGTACTACGACGCCCCGATCGTCTCCTCCGACATCGTCACCGATCCGCACAGCTCGCTGTTCGACGCCGGCCTGACCAAGGTCATCGACGATCAGGCCAAGGTCGTCTCCTGGTACGACAACGAGTGGGGTTACTCCAACCGTCTCGTCGACCTCATCGGACTCGTCAGCAAGTCTCTCTAGTCCACTCGTCGTACAACGGAAAGAGGAGTCAACGCCTCATGGGTGTTCCCACTCTGAAGAACCTTCTGGAAGAAGGTGTTTCGGGTCGGGGTGTGCTGGTCCGCTCGGATTTCAACGTCCCGCTCGACGGGTCGACGATCACCGATCCGGGTCGCATCCTCGCCTCGCTGCCCACCCTCAACGCGCTGATCGACGCCGGTGCCAAGGTGATCATCACCGCGCACCTGGGTCGTCCGAAGGGCGAGCCCGACCCGAAGTTCTCGCTCGCGCCCGTCGCGGCGCGGCTCGGCGAGGAACTCGGCCGCAACGTGCAGCTCGCCGGTGATGTCGTCGGTACCGACGCGCTCGCCCGCGCGGAGGGTCTCACCGACGGCGACGTCCTGCTCCTGGAGAACATCCGCTTCGATCCGCGGGAGACCTCCAAGGACGACGCCGAACGCGAGAAGCTCGCGAAGGCCCTCGTCGAACTCGTCGGCGAGGACGGCGCGTTCGTGTCGGACGGCTTCGGAGTGGTCCACCGCAAGCAGGCGTCGGTCTACGACGTCGCCAAGCTGCTCCCGCACTACGCGGGAGAGCTGGTGGCGGCGGAGGTCGACGTCCTGTCGAAGCTCACCGACGAGGTGACCCGTCCCTACGCGGTCGTCCTCGGCGGCTCGAAGGTCTCCGACAAGCTCGGGGTCATCGAGGCGTTGGCTCCCAAGGTCGACACGCTGGTCATCGGCGGCGGCATGGCGTTCACCTTCCTGGCCGCACAGGGTCATCCGGTGGGCACCTCGCTGCTGCAGGAAGATCAGATCGACGTCTGCAAGAGCCTGCTGGAGCGGTTCGGCGACGTCATCCACCTGCCCGTCGACGTGGTGGTGGCCGACAAGTTCGCCGCCGACGCGGAGGCGAACACGGTGGCTGCCGACGCCATCCCGGACGGCTGGATGGGTCTCGACATCGGACCGGAATCGGTGAAGCGATTCGCCGCGGTCCTGTCGGGCGCCAAGACCATCTTCTGGAACGGCCCGTCGGGTGTGTTCGAGTTCGAGAAGTTCTCGGCCGGCACCCGCGGCGTCGCCGAGGCCATCGCCGGCGCGACCGGCAACGGTGCGTTCACCGTGGTCGGCGGCGGCGATTCCGCCGCTGCGGTGCGGACCCTCGGTCTGCCCGACAGCGACTTCTCGCACATCTCCACCGGAGGTGGCGCATCGCTGGAGTACCTCGAGGGCAAGGAACTCCCCGGACTCAAGGTGTTGGAGAGCTGATGGCCACGCGCAAGCCGCTCATCGCGGGCAACTGGAAGATGAACCTGAACCACCTCGAGGCCATCGCGCTGGTTCAGAAGATCGCCTTCGCACTGCCGGCGAAGTACTTCGACAAGGTCGACGTGACGGTCATCCCGCCGTTCACCGACATCCGCAGCGTGCAGACCGTCGTCGACGGTGACAAGCTCCTGCTCACCTACGGTGCACAGGACCTGTCGGCGCACGACTCGGGCGCCTACACCGGCGAGATCAGCGGTGCCTTCCTCGCGAAGCTCGGCTGCACCTTCGTCGTCGTCGGCCACTCCGAGCGTCGCACCCTGCACGGTGAGACCGACGAGATCGTCCTGGCGAAGACCAAGGCGGCGCTCAAGCACGAGCTCACCCCGATCGTGTGCATCGGTGAGGGCCTCGACATCCGTGAGGCCGGCGAGCACGTGTCGTACAACGTGGCGCAGCTCAAGGGTTCCCTCGCAGGCCTGTCGGCGGCGGAGATCGCCAAGACGGTCATCGCCTACGAGCCGGTCTGGGCCATCGGCACCGGCCGGGTGGCCAGTGCCGCCGACGCCCAGGAGGTCTGCAAGGCCATCCGCGAGACCCTCGCGGAGATCGCCGACGCGGAGACCGCGGCCTCGGTGCGGATCCTCTACGGCGGTTCGGTGAACGCCAAGAACGTGGGCGACATCGTCGGCCAGACCGACGTCGACGGTGCTCTCGTCGGCGGCGCGTCGCTGAAGTCCGACGAGTTCGCGACCCTGTCGGCGATCGCCGCGGGTGGCCCCTTGCCCTGACGGGTCACACCCACGCGTACACTATGGCAGGTTGGCTTCTTGCCGGTTCGTCCGGCAGCCGGAGCCGACCTGCCACAGCTGTATCTTCAGATGTTTACGGAAGGGCGTTGCAACTCGTGACTGTGCAAGGTGCACTCGACATCGGATTGATCGTGACCAGCGTGCTGCTGATCGTGCTCGTCCTGCTGCACCGCGGCAAGGGTGGCGGTCTGTCGTCGCTGTTCGGCGGCGGTGTCCAGTCCAGTCTGTCGGGTTCGAGCGTCGTCGAACGCAACCTCGACCGGCTGACGATCTTCGTCGGCCTCATCTGGGTGATCTTCATCGTCGGCGTGGGCGTCGACATCAAGCTTTCCTGAGTTTCTTTCTGCACTCCGACCTCGGGCGACGCGTGATACGCGTCGCCCGACGCTTTCCCCGGGATGCCGGATACCGCCGATCTCGGGATACTTGACGGCATGAGTGAAACCGCCCCCGCCAAGGGAGCCCCGGCATCTCGTCCGTCCATCTCGATCGTCGATCACATCGTCGTCGACGACGAGGGCCGTGCACTCACCGAACCATTACGCGAGGACATCCGTCTGCTCGGCGGCATCCTCGGTGAGGTCGTCGCCGAACATTCCGGCACCGACGTCTTCGACCTCGTCGAATCCGCTCGGGTGGCCGCTTTCGGCGTGCGCCGCAACGAGATCGATCGCAACGAACTCGCGGACATGTTCGTCGACCTCGACGTCTCCACCGCGGTTCCGGTCATCCGCGCCTTCAGCCATTTCGCGTTGCTGGCGAACCTGGCCGAGGACATCCACCGCGAACGTCGACGCGCGATCCATGTGCGGGCCGGTGATCCGCCCCAGAAGTCCAGCCTCGCCGCGACGTACCGGCAACTCGCCGACGCCGGACTCGGCGACGACGAGGTCGGCAAGGCACTCGCCGACGCGAACGTCGTCCCGGTCATCACCGCACATCCCACCGAGACGCGGCGTCGTACCGTGTTCGAGGCGCAGAACCGCATCACCGAGCTGATGCGCTTCCGCGGACGCACCGAACTCACCCCCGACGAGGACGCCGAGGTCACCGAGGCGATCCGGCGTCAGATCCTCACGCTGTGGCAGACCGCGCTCATCCGCCTCGAACGACTCACCATTCAGGACGAGATCCGTTCGGGCCTGCGCTATTACGACGCCTCGTTCTTCGACGTGGTGCCGGCCATCAACACCTCGGTCCGTGCCGCACTGCGGTCGGCGTACCCCGACGCCGGTCTCGCCGACGAGCCGATGATCCGCATGGGGTCCTGGATCGGCGGCGACCGCGACGGCAACCCGTTCGTGACCGCCGAGGTCGTCACCCTGGCCACCACGCTGGCCGCCGAGACGGCGGTGGGGCACCACCTCGCCGAACTCGAGAACCTGGCCCAGGAACTGAGCATGTCGGCGCGACTGATCACCGGCACCGAGCCGTTGCTCGACCTCGCCGAGGCCGACGCCGACGACCCGGGCGTCGACGAGCCGTTCCGACTCGCGTTGCGGCACATCCGCTCCCGCCTCGCGGCAACAGCCAACGGCATGTTCGACGAGGACTTCCTCTCCTCGAGTGATCTCTTTCTCATCGACGGCAAACCGCCCTACGCCGACGCCGCCGAGCTTCTCGCCGACCTGGACGTCATCGATGCCGCCCTGCGCGCCAACAAAGACGACTCCATCGCCGACGACCGACTCCTCGCCCTGCGGGAATCGGTGCGGACCTTCGGATTCCACCTGTCCGGACTCGACATGCGGCAGAACTCCGACATGCACGAGGAGGTCGTCGCCGAACTCCTGGCCTGGGCGGGTGTGCACGCCGACTACGCCTCGCTGGACGAGGAGGCGCGCGTCGAGATCCTGTCCGCCGAACTGCAGGCACGACGCCCGCTGACCAGTCCCGACGCAGAGCTGAGCGAGCTCGCGACCAAGGAACTCGGCATCGTGCGGGCCGGCGCGAAGGCCGTCGCGACCTTCGGCCCGGAGGCCGTGCCCAACTACATCATCAGCATGTGCACCTCGGTCAGCGACATGCTCGAGGCCCTGATCCTGCTGAAGGAGGCCGGTCTCTTCGATCCCGGCGTCGCCGGTGAGAACGCGCCGCAGTGCACCGTCCGCGTCGTGCCGCTGTTCGAGACCATCGAGGATCTGCAGCAGGGCGCCACGACGCTGCTCGCCGTCCTCGACGTGCCGTTCTACCGCGCTCTGGTGGAGTCCCAGAACGGCATGCAGGAGATCATGCTCGGCTACTCCGACTCCAACAAGGACGGCGGCTACATGGCCGCCAACTGGGCGCTGTACCGCGCCGAACTCGATCTCGTGGAGGCGGCGTCCCGGTCGGGAATCCGGTTGCGACTGTTCCACGGTCGCGGTGGAACGGTCGGCCGCGGCGGCGGCCCCAGCTACGACGCGATCCTCGCTCAGCCGCCCGGTGCGGTACAGGGTTCACTGCGGATCACCGAGCAGGGCGAGATCATCGCCGCCAAGTACGCCGAACCGGTCACCGCGCGCCGCAACCTCGAGACACTGCTCGCCGCGACCATCGAGTCGTCACTGCTCGACGTCGAAGGCCTCGGCGACGAATCGGAGTCGGCCTACGAGATCATGGACGACATCGCCGCCAAGGCGCGTGCGGCGTACAGCCGGCTGGTCCACGAGACTCCGGGTTTCGTCGAATACTTCACCACGTCGACGCCGCTGTCGGAGATCGGCGCCCTCAACATCGGCAGCCGCCCGGCATCGCGCAAGCAGACCGAGAAGATCACCGATCTCCGCGCGATCCCGTGGGTCTTGTCCTGGACGCAGTCGCGGGTGATGCTGCCTGGTTGGTACGGCACGGGTTCCGCATTCGAGGAGTGGGTGGCCGACGACCCGGCTCGCCTGGAGGCGTTGCAGCGCTACTACGAGAAGTGGCCGTTCTTCCGCACCGTCATGTCCAACATGGCCCAGGTCCTGGCGAAGTCCGACATGGGTCTGGCCCACCGCTACGCACAGCTCGTACCCGACGAGGAACTGCGCGAGAAGGTGTTCGGCATGATCGTCGACGAGCACGAGCGCACCATCGCGATGTGCGCGAAGATCACCGGCACCGACGACCTGCTGCACGACAACGCCGCCCTGAAACGTTCGGTCTACAACCGGTTCCCGTACCTCGAGCCGCTCAACCTGCTGCAGGTGGAGTTGCTGCGCCGGTTCCGTGCGGGGGAGGACACCCCGCTGGTGCGTCGCGGTATCCAGCTGACCATGAACGGTCTGGCGACGGCGCTGCGGAACTCGGGCTAACGCCGCACGCAAAGATATAGCCCGAAACCGCGCCTGCCGCGGTTTCGGGCTATGAGATCGTCGAATGTCCTCAGCCGTAGTGGCAGACGTAGCTGACGGCGTCGGTGACCTCGATGTCGAACGAGGAGTCGCCGGGCACCGAGAACGAGTCGCCGGCGCCGTAGGTGGCCCAGTCCTCGCTGCCGGCGAGCCGCACTCGGCAGGTGCCGCTGTGCAGTTCCATGACCTCGGGTGCTCCGGTGCCGAAATTCAGCGACGCGGGCAGGATGACGCCGGCCGACTTGCGGGTTCCGTCGGCGAGGTGGAACGTGTGGCTCACGCATTTGCCGTCGAAGTAGACGTTGGCGCGCGGGTCGAGGGTCACGTTCGCGTAGGTCGAGGTATCGGTCACGATGACAGAGCCTAGCCAATCAGCTGTCGAGGTTCTTCGCGGCGTCCTCGTCGAGGAACCAGATGGTCCCCTCGGTGCCGTGGGCGCCGGCGCAGGGCCAGTCGGCCGGGTCGGCACCGCTGTGGGCGGCGGCGACGGCCTCCGCCTTGTCGGCGCCGGCGACGAGGAACCACACGTTGCGCGACCGATTGACCACCGGCAGCGTCAGGGTGATCCGACGCGGCGGCGGTTTGGGTGAGTCCTCCACGGCGACAACCGTTTTCTCGGTCTCCGCGGTGGCCGCGGTGTGCGGGAAGAGGGAATTGATGTGGCCCTCGCCGCCCATGCCGAGCAGGTGCAGATCGAACTGCGGTGCGACGCCGTCCGACGAGCGTCCGGCCAGGATGGCTGCGTAATCGGCTGCGGCGGCGTGGATGTCGTCGCCGAACGGGCCGTCGGACGGAGCCATCGGGAACACCCGCGTCGGGTCCACCGGCACTTTGTCGAGCAGTGCCTCGCGCGCCTGGCCGGAGTTGCGTTCCGGGTCGTCGGCGGGCACGAAACGGTCGTCGCCCCAGTACAGATCGACCTTCGACCAGTCGATCGTGCCGCTGTCGGCGGCGAGCGCCGACAGGATGCCGATCCCGTTGCTGCCGCCGGTCAACACGATGCTCGCGACCCCGCGCTCGGCCTGCGCGCGCTCGACCAGGTCGACGAAGCGTGCGGCGGCGGTGACGACGAGTTCCTGCTTGGAGTCGAAGACGAGCGTCTCGGCAGCGGTCATGGGGTGAGAACTCCTTCGTTCGTGTCGGTGAAGTCGACCTCGGGCACCCCGCGCAGGGCGTCGGCGTAGACCTCGTCGGTGTCGAGGCGGCGGAGCTCCTCGGCGATGCACACGGGTAGATCGCGGTGTCCCATGGCGATCCGGCCATCGGGTTTGCCGGGCATGGTCAGTACCGCGTTGTTGCCCTCGTCCACGGCGAGGATCGTCGGACCCTCGTCGCGGTGGAGGCGGATCTCGAAGCTGCCGCGCCGGCGGCGGGTCGGCACGCCGAGCGCCGAACGCAGCCATCCGGCGATGAGATCCACCGCCGGGGATTCGTGTGCGCCGGTCACGTCGACCGCGGTGATGGGCGAGTGCGGCGCCCGGTCGACGGCGGACGCCAGAATGGCACGCCAGTGCGTGACCCGCGACCACGCGATGTCGGTGTCGCCGGGGGAGTAGGACTCGAGGCGACGGGCGAGCACCGTGGCGGGATCGGAGTCCTTGGTCGCGTCGAGGATTCGGCGATGGCCGAGTTTGCCCAGCGGGTCGTCCGCTGGGCGCGTCGGGCCTTCGCCCGGCCACCACGTCACCACGGGTGTGTCCGGTAGCAGGAACGGGGTCACCACACTGGCCGGCTGGTCGGCGAGGTCGCCGTACAGCGACAGCACCACGACCTCCGACGCGCCGGCATCCCCGCCGACGCGGATCTGGGCGTCGAGGCGCGAATTCTCGTCGCGGCTACCGCGATACACGACGATGACGCGACTGGGGTGTTCGCGGCTGGCCCCGATGACGGCCTCGATGGCCCCTTCCATCGGTTCGCCCTGTTCCACGCAGACGACGAGGGTGAGCACGCGACCGAGACTGAGAGCGCCACCGGCGGCCCGCACCTCGATGATCCTCTTCGCGACACTTCGGGTGTCCGTGTCGGGCAGCTCGACGATCATCGCGGATCCTCCTGGAGGGGCTGGGCGGTGGACATCAGGGCCGGCGCCACGCGCGTCCCGCGCGGGTCATCATCTCGTCGGCCGACGGCGGTCCCCAGGTTCCCGACTCGTAGGTGTCGGGGGAGCCCTCGGCCGCCCATTGCTCGAGCACGGGATCGAGTATCTTCCACGACAACTCGACCTCCTCGTTCACCGGGAACAGCGACGGCACGCCGAGCAGGACGTCGAGGATGAGTCGTTCGTAGGCCTCCGGCGACGCCTCGGTGAACGCGGTGCCGTAGCTGAAGTCCATGTTGACGTCGCGGACCTCCATGCTGGAGCCCGGCACCTTCGACCCGAAGCGGAGGGTGATCCCCTCATCGGGCTGCACCCGGATGACGAGGGCGTTCTGGCTGAGCTCCTCGGTCATCGTCTGGTCGAACGGCAGATGCGGCGCACGCTTGAACACCAATGCGATCTCGGTGACGCGCCGGCCGAGGCGCTTGCCGGTCCGCAGGTAGAACGGCACTCCCGCCCAGCGACGGGAGTCGACCTCGAGGGCGATCGCGGCGAAGGTCTCGGTCTTGGAGTCCTTGGCGAACCCGTCCTCCTCCTTGAGCCCGGCCACCTTCTCGCTGCCCTGCCAGCCCGGGCCGTACTGGCCCCGGGCCGTGTTCTCGTAGATCGGCAGGACGTTGCGCGTGGCCGCCAGGACCTTGATCTTCTCGGCCTGTAACTGCTTGGGCTCGAAGGAGATCGGTTCCTCCATCGCCACCAGCGCCATCAGCTGGAGCAGGTGGTTCTGGATGACGTCACGCGCCGCGCCGATGCCGTCGTAGTAGCCGGCCCGGCCGCCGAGGCCGATGTCCTCGGCCATGGTGATCTGGACGTGGTCGACGTAGTGCGAACTCCACAGCGGGTCGAACAACTGGTTGGCGAAGCGCAGCGCCAGGATGTTCTGCACCGTCTCCTTGCCCAGGTAGTGGTCGATGCGGAACACCGACGACTCCGGGAAGACGTTGTTGACGATGGCGTTGAGTTCGCGGGCGGACTCGAGGTCGTGGCCGAAGGGCTTCTCGATGACCACCCGGCGCCAGCTGTCGCCATTCTGTGTCGCCAGCCCGCTGCGTTCGAGCTGCTCACACACAGTAGGGAACGCCTTGGGTGGGATCGACAGGTAGAACGCGTGATTGCCGTCCGTGCCGCGTTCGGCGTCGAGCGACTTGAGGGTGTCGCGCAACATGTCGAACGCGGAGTCGTCGTCGAAGTCGCCCTGCACGAAGCGGAACCCCTCCGCGAGGCGCTCCCACACCTCCTCGCGGAAGCCCGTGCGGGCATGTTCCCGCACGGCGTCGTGCACGATCGCCCCGAAGTCCTCGTCGGTCCAGTCGCGTCGGGCGAAGCCGACGAGAGCGAACGACGGGGGGAGCAGACCGCGGTTGGCGAGGTCGTAGACCGCAGGCATCAACTTCTTGCGTGCCAGGTCTCCGGTGACGCCGAAGATGACCAGACTGCACGGGCCCGCGATGCGGGGCAGCCGCTTGTCCTGGGGGTCACGGAGCGGATTGGTCCAATTATCGGGTCCCACTGCGTCCTCGCCGACGGCCACGGGGGGTTCAGCCCTTGATCGCCGCGGACAACTGCTCGGCGGTCGCGTTGAGCAGATCGTTCCACGCGTCCTCGAACTTGCTCACGCCCTCGTCCTCGAGGACCTTGAAGACATCGACCGTGTCGACGCCCACCGCCGAGATCTTGTCGAAGACCTCCTGGGACTCCTGCGCGAGACCGATGATCGAGCCGGTGTTGACCCAACCGTGGTCGGCGAAGGCGTCCATCGTCTTGCCCGGCATGGTGTTGACCGTGTTCGGGGCGACGAGCTCGCTCACGTACAGGGTGTCCGGGTAGTCGGGGTTCTTCACGCCGGTCGACGCCCAGAGCGCGCGCTGCGGGCGGGCGCCGTGTGCGAGCAGGTCGGGGAAACGCGATTCGACCTCGAAGATCTGCTGGTAGGCCGAGTAGGCCAGCCGGGCGTTGGCGAGGGCCGCCTTGCCCTTGAGCTCGGTGGCCTCCGGGGTGCCGATGGCGTCGAGGCGCTTGTCGATCTCGGTGTCCACGCGGGAGACGAAGAACGACGCCACCGAGTGGATGTTCGACAGGTCGTGGCCGGCCTCCGCGGCGGCGTCGAGGCCGTCGAGGTAGGCGTCCATGACCTCTTTGTAGCGCTCCACCGAGAAGATCAGCGTCACGTTGACGCTGATGCCCTCGGCGATGACCTTGGTGATCGCGGGGAGCCCGGCCTTGGTGGCCGGGATCTTGATCAGCAGGTTGGGGCGGTCGACGATCTTCCACAGCTCGATCGCCTGGGCGACCGTGCCGTCGGTGTCGTGGGCCAGGCGCGGATCGACCTCGATCGACACCCGCCCGTCGACGCCGTCGGACTCCTCGTACACCGGCGCGAGGACGTCGCAGGCGTTGCGTACGTCGTCGGTGGTGACCGTGCGGATGGTGCCGTCGACATCGGTACCGCGTGCGGCCAGTTCGGTGACCTGTGCGTTGTAGGCGGTGCCCTTCGACAGTGCGGCCTGGAAGATCGACGGGTTGGTGGTCACGCCGACCACCGACTTCGTGGCGATCAGTTCGGCGAGATCACCGGAGCTGATCAGGTCCCTGGACAGGTCGTCCAGCCACACCGAGACACCGGCGGCGGACAGTTCGGCGAGCTTCTCGTTCTGGGTCACGATTTCTCTCCTTGGTTTGTGCGGCTGCTCAGCCGGCGATGACGCGTTCGGCGGCCGAGGTGACGGCCTCTGCGGTGATCCCGAACTTGGTGAAGAGCACCTTGTAGTCGGCCGACGCACCGAAGTGCTCGATGCTGACGATCTCGCCACCGGCGCCGACGATGCGGTACCACGGCATCGCGATGCCGGCCTCGACGGCGACACGCGGAACCGACGGCGGCAGCACGTGATCCTGGTACCCCTTGGGCTGCTCGTCGAACCACTCGATACTCGGCATGGACACGACGCGGGCCTTGATTCCCTTGTCGGCCAGGGCCTTCTGCGCCTCGACGGCCAGGTACACCTCGGAACCGGTGCCGATCAGCACGACCTGCGGGTCGCCCTCGGAGTCGCTGAGGATGTAGCCGCCGTTGGCGACGCCCTGCGCCGAGGTGCCCTCGAGGATCGGGAGGTTCTGGCGGGTGAGCGCCAGGCCGACCGGGTGATTGCGCCGGGTCAGCAGATGCGCCCACGCGTAGGCGGTCTCGTTGGCGTCGGCCGGACGCACGACGTCGAGATTCGGGATCGCGCGCAGTGCGGCCAGATGCTCGATCGGCTGGTGGGTCGGGCCGTCCTCGCCGAGACCGATCGAGTCGTGGGTCCAGACGTAGATCGGGTCGATCTCCATCAAAGCGGCCAGGCGGACGGCCGGACGCATGTAGTCGGCGAACTGGAGGAAGGTGCCGCCGTAGGCGCGGGTAGGGCCGTGCAGGGCGATGCCCGACAGGATCGACCCCATCGCGTGTTCGCGGACACCGAAGTGCAGGGTGCGGCCGTACGGGTTGGCCGACCACTTCTTGGTGCTGATCGACGTCGGGCCGAACGAGGGCTCGCCGTCCATCGTGGTGTTGTTCGAGCCGGCGAGGTCGGCGGAACCGCCCCACAGCTCGGGCAGCACGGGCGCGAGCGCGCCGAGCACCTTGCCCGAGGCGCTGCGCGTCGCCACGTCCTTGTCCCCGACGTTCCAGCTGGGCAGGTGTTCGGCCCAGCCCTCGGGGAGTTCGTGTGCGGTCAGGCGGTCGAAGAGCGCCTTCTGCTGCGGGTTCTTCTCGGCCCAGGCGTCGAAGGACGCGGTCCAGGCCTTGCGCTCCTCGGCGCCGCGCTCGACCAGCTTGCGGGTGTGGCCGATGACCTCGTCGGTGACCTCGAAGTTCTTCTCCGGGTCGAAGCCGAGGATCTTCTTGGTCGCGGCGATCTCCTCGTCACCGAGCGCCGCGCCGTGGGCCGCGCCGGTGTTCATGAGGTTGGGCGCCGGGAAGCCGATGATGGTGCGCAGGCAGATGATCGACGGACGGTCGACGACCTCCTGGGCGGCCTTGATCGCGGCCTCGATGGCCACCACGTCCTCGCCGCCCTCGACGGTCTGCACGTGCCAGCCGTAGGCCTCGTAGCGCTTGGCCACGTCCTCCGACAGTGCGATGTCGGTGTCGTCCTCGATCGAGATCTGGTTCTGGTCGTAGAACACGATGAGGTTTCCGAGCTGCTGCGTGCCGGCGAGCGAGCTCGCCTCGGAGGTGACGCCCTCCTCGATGTCACCGTCGGAGGCGATCACATAGATGTAGTGGTCGAAGGGGCTCTCGCCGACGCCGGCATCGGGATCGAAGAGTCCGCGCTCGCGGCGGGCGGCCATCGCCATGCCGACCGACGAGGCCAGGCCCTGTCCCAGCGGGCCGGTGGTGATCTCCACACCGCGGGTGTGGCGGAACTCCGGGTGGCCGGGGGTCAGTGAATCCCAGGTGCGCAGCGCTTCGATGTCGTCGAGCTCGAGACCGAATCCGCCGAGGTAGAGCTGGATGTAGAGGGTGAGGCTCGAATGACCGCACGACAGCACGAATCGGTCGCGGCCGGCCCAGTCGGTGTCGGTGGGGTCGTGACGCATGACGCGCTGGAAGAGCGTGTAGGCCAGCGGTGCGAGGCTCATCGCGGTGCCGGGATGACCACTGCCACACTTCTGCACCGCGTCGGCGGCCAGCAGGCGGGCCGTGTCGACGGCCCGGGTGTCGAGGTCGCTCCAGTCGTCCGGATGGCGAGGGGTGGTCAGTGCGCGGATCTCATCTGTGTCGGCCACGATGGTGATTGTCTCCTGTGCCTGCTCGGGGTGTCGGCGCGTTCGGAGTCCAGAGTAATCGGCCGCGAGGGTGCCCTGCGCGCCGACCGAAGGTTACCGGTGGGTTCGGTGATCGTCGCCGGTCACGGGCTCCGCTGCGACGCGATTACGGTTCGCGAAGGCAAACGTCTACCATGCTCTGTAGTAGCCCGCGGCGATCTGTGCGGGCGGACGAGGAGTGTTCGTGAGGATAGGGGAGCGTGTGAGCGGAGATCATCCCGCCGCATCCCACTCGACCGACACCGCATCACAGCAGGTCTCGACCGAGCCGGTCATGCCGGCGGATCTGACGTGGGCCGGACGTGTGCGTGCGACGGTGCTCGCGTACATCGCGCTGACGAAGCCGCGGGTCATAGAGTTGCTGCTGGTTGCGACGATTCCGGTGATGCTGCAGGCCGATCGCGGTCATGTCGACATCGCCGTCATCGCCTTCACCTTGATCGGTGGATGGCTCGGTGCCGGCAGTGCGAACACCCTCAACATGGTCGTCGACGCCGACATCGACAAGAAGATGAAGCGCACCGAGCGACGTCCGCTCGCCCGGCACGCGGTCGCCACGCGCAGTGCGCTGATCTTCGGTCTGGTGCTCTGGGCCGCGTCGTTCGCGGTCCTGTACTTCGCGGCGAATCTGCTGTCCTCGCTGCTCGTCTCGGCGACGATCATCTTCTACGTCGGTGTCTACACGATGATCCTCAAGCGCCGCACCTGGCAGAACGTGGTGTGGGGCGGTGCCGCCGGATGCATGCCGACCCTGGTCGGCTGGGCGGCCGTCACCGGTTCGATCAGCTGGCAGCCGATCGTGCTGTTCCTCGTCATCTTCTTCTGGACTCCGCCGCACACCTGGGCGCTGGCGATGCGCTACAAGGAGGACTACAAGGCGGCCGGCGTGCCGATGCTCCCGGTCATCGCGACCGAGGAACACGTCACCCGCCAGATGCTGATCTACACCTGGCTGACCGTCATCACCTCGCTGCTCCTGATCCCGGCGACCAGCTGGATCTACACGGTGATCGCCGTCGTCGCCGGAGCATGGTTCCTGGAGCGGGTCACCAAGCTCTACCGCGACACGAAGCGCGGTGCCGAGGTGAAGCCGCTCAAGGTCTTCCTGCAGTCCAACGAGTACCTGGCGATCGTCTTCTGCGGTCTCGCGATCGACGCGGTCGTCGGCCTGCAGACGATCTCCTCGTACTTCTGATCGATCCGTGCTCCTGATCTGTCACTGATCAGACGGCAACAGGACTGTCGCACCCGTGGTCTTGCGTGCCTCGAGATCCGCGTGGGCCTGCGCGGCGTCGGCCAGTCGGTAACGCTGTCCCACCCGGACGTCGACATCGCCGTCGAGGATCGCCTCGAAGTACTCGCCCGCACGCCAGTTCAGCTCTTCGGGCGTCGCGGTGAAATGCGCCAGGGTGGGTCGGGTCACCGACAGCGAGCCGGCCGGGTTGAGGCGCTGCAGATCAAACGGCGGTACGGGTCCGCTGGACGCTCCGAACAACACGATGATGCCGCGGACGGCTGTCGCGGCGAGTGACTGCTCGAAGGTGTCCGCGCCGACCCCGTCGTAGACCACCGGAGCACCGCGGCCGTCGGTCAGTTCGCGGACGCGCGCGGCCAGGTCGTCCCCGTACCGCAGCACATGGTCGGCTCCGGCCTGCCGGGACAGTTCCTCCTTCTCGTCGGAGGACACCGTCGTGATCACCCGCAATCCGTGGCGTTTGGCCATCTGCGTGAGGATCAGCCCGACCCCGCCGGCCCCGGCGTGGATCAGAACGGTGTCCTCCGGATGAGGGTGGGCACTTCCGTCGAGGAGGTAGTGGGCGGTGAGCCCGCGCAGCAGCGACGAACCGGCGATGGCGTCGTCGACCCCGTCGGGCACGATGACCGCCTGGGCTGCCGGCACCGCGACGAGTTCGGCGTATGAGGCCGGCGCCGCACACCAGGCGACCCGCTGACCCACGTCGAGTCCCGCGACCTCCGACCCCAGGGAGACGACCTCTCCGGCGCCTTCCGTGCCGGGGATGTACGGCGGGGTCGACGGGTACAGTCCGCGCCGGAGATAGGTGTCGATGTAGTTCACTCCCACCGCGGATGTCCGGACGATCACTTCGTCGGCGGCCGGGATCGGATCGTCGACGGTACCGAAGGCCAACACATCCGGACCGCCGTGGCGGGTCACCTGTATCGCACGCACGACACCCGTTGTACACGGGGAACACGCCGGGTGTGATGCCCATCCCGGTATCCGGATCACTCTGCGCCCACCGGTATGCTGAGCGTCATGACTGACAGTGCCGCCACCGACACCACAGCCACGCCGACGGTTCAGGCCCCGAGCGATGTCGTCGCCTCGGTGAAGAAGTTCGTCGCCCGCGAGGGCGGCAGCGCCAAGGTCGTCCTGCAGGCGATCGGTGCGGCCGGTGTCCGGATCACCCTCGTCGGTGACGCCGGCGGAGTCCTCGGTGACCGGGTGGTGGCCGACCTCGCGACCGCGCAGGCCGTCGTCGATGCCGTCGACGGCCTCGAGATCGCCGAGTGGGACCGCGACCTCACGTCGGAGACCACCGTCAAGCCGTCGCACTACCGGAAGATGGCCGGCTGGGTGGCCCGCCAGAAGCGCTTCCCGAAGGCGCGGAACCGCGCGATCCTCTGACGCGGCGGTTCTCTCCCGCAGACGAAGAAACGACCCCCGGCGACTTGGGTTCTAGTGATCCCCGCAACACCCTGGCTATCAGGGAGTTGCGGGGATCATGGTTTCTGCGGAGTTGAAGGAGCTGTTTTTCGAGGCGTTGGACCGTGAATACGGCAACGTGACAGCAGCGGCGCGCAGTGTGGGAGTCAACCGTGCCACGGCATATGGGTGGGTTCGTCGAGCCGGCTTACGTGGTCGCGGCAAACGGGGCACTTCCGGGCATCCAGGACGCGCTCGCTATGACGCGCTGCGCGCTGCCGGTGTCGGCCGCCGTGAGGCTGCCAAGCAAGTCGGAGTGCACATCCGCACCGCCCGGGACTGGGATAAAGGGATCCGCAAGATCGGCAACGCGCGCCTCCACCCCGATGGCCGTCGGATCGACTACAAGACCGGTGTGACCACTGTTGACACGCGACCGTCACTGGCCCGGATCGAAGCCCCACTGCATCCTCGGTTTCTCACCTTGTCCGAGCGGGAACAGATCGCCGACATGCGTCGCGCCGGCGACTCGCTGCGGGAGATCGGGCGCCAGCTGGGTCGGCCGGCATCGACGATCAAACGAGAAATCGATGCCTACTCCGTTTCTGGGGTGTATCGCCCTCATCGAGCCCAAAGAGACTGGGCAAGTTCGCGTTTACGACCAAAAGACTCCAAGCTGGCGGTCGGTGGACCGTTGCGGGATTACGTTTCGAACAAACTCGCCGAGCAATGGTCTCCCGAACAGATCAGTCACACTTTGATCATCGAATTCCCCGATGACGAGGCGATGCGAGTGAGTACCGAAACGATCTATCAGGCGATCTACGTCCAAGCCCGGGGGGGGTTGCGCCGCGAACTCGCCGACGCGTTACGCACCGGCCGCACCCACCGCAAACCTCACCGGTCCCCAGATCGACGCACCACCCGGTTCGTCGACGAGATGGTGATGATTTCCGATCGACCGGCCGAGGTCGAGGATCGGGCTGTGCCCGGTCACTGGGAGGGTGACCTCATCGTCGGCAGCCGGTCGGAATCAGCCATCGTGACGTTGGTCGAACGCTCGACTCGCTATGTGCTCCTCGGTCATCTACCCGGCGAGCACACGGCCGAAGCAGTCCGTGACGTACTGATCCCGCTGATCGGTTCTCTGCCCGAGCACCTGCGGGGATCGTTGACCTGGGACCAGGGCTGCGAGATGGCCGCCCACAAGCAGTTCAGCATCGCTACCAATGTGCCCGTCTACTTCTGCGACCCGCATTCACCCTGGCAGCGAGGCTCGAATGAGAACACCAATGGGCTACTGCGCCAATACTTTCCGAAGGGCACCGACCTGTCGGTGCACACTGCCGCAGACCTCGAACTCGTCGCCCAACGACTCAACAGTCGACCACGCAAAACGCTCGACTGGACAACCCCAGCCGAGCGTCTGCGTGATTTACTTGTACCCGTCTAACCAACCGGTGTTGCGAGGACCCCTAGAATCCGCCCGATCGCCGGGGGTCGTTTCTTCTGTCGGTGGGTCAGGCAGCGTCGACGCGCGGCTGGTCGGTGGCCTGTGCCACCAGAACCTGCCAGGTCGCGCCGATGAGGAGCAGTGCGCTGCCGAACATGTGCGCGATGACCAGCGCGACGGGTAGATCGGTGAAGTACTGGACGAAGCCGATCACGCCCTGCAGCACGAGCAGCGCCACGAAGACCAGCGCCGACCGCTGCTGCGGACGCGCGAACACGCGGGCGTACACCAGCGCGGCAAGGCCCAGCCCGACGAGGACGAACACCGCGTCGGCGTGGAGCTGGGTGGCGTTGTCGGGGTCGAGTCCGTTCCGTGGGGCGTCGACGTCGCCGGCGTGCGGGCCGGAGCCGGTGACCACCGTGCCGAGGTAGATGGTCACCCAGGTGACCACGTAGAGCAGCCAGGCGAGGTAGATGCCGAGTCGGCGGGTGGCCGTCGAGGGGGCGTCGGTGTCGACGACGGCGGGCTCGGTGGCGGTCGGGTAGGGGCGCATCCGGTAGACCAGGACGGTCGCCGCCGACACGAGCACCATCGACAGCACGAAGTGCAGGGCCACGACCCACGGGTTGAGGTCGGTGAGCACGGTGATGCCGCCGATCACGCCCTGGAACGGGATGCCGAGAGCGATCAGCGTGACCGTCCACTTGTCCCGACGCTCCGAACCCGCATAGCGGAGCACCGCGACGAAGGCGGCGATCGCGATGACGATCAGGACCCACGTGAGCATGCGGTTGCCGAACTCGATCGCGCCGTGGATGCCGAGTTCTCCGTGCGGCACGAAGGAGTCGTCGGTGCATCGCGGCCAGGTCGGGCAGCCGAGCCCGGAACCCGTGACGCGGACCGCGCCGCCGGTGGCGACGATGCCGACGTTCGAGACGAGCAGGGCGATCGCCCAGCGGTGTACGAATCGGGCCGTCGGCCGGCCGAATCCAGGGATGAACCGCCAGAAACCGCTCGCCACCCGCTGGGTGCCGTGCTCGTCGGGAGCCGTGCCGTCGGGTCGTGTCGAAGTCTGCGACGTCGTCATCGGAATCGGAACCACCTCACTGCCAAGGTGCCGGCCACCGCGGACCACACCAGCAAGACGCCCACCCCGAAGGCGTCGAACGAACCTCGTGCGGCCATTTCGAGGGCCTCACTGAGCGCACCCGAGGGGATGCACCGTGCGAACGTGTGCACGGCGCCGGGCACGTTGGAATCGACGACCACCAGGCTGCCGAGACCGATGAACGCGAACCACAGGAGGTTCGCCAGGGCCAGGACGACCTCGGCCTTCAGCGTGCCGCCGATCAGCAGACCGAGGGCCGCGAAACACGCCGTCCCGATGATGATCACGAGCGCGCCGATGAACAGGCCGATCGTGTCGGGACGCCATCCGAAGGCGAATCCGATGGCGCCGAGGATGACCGACTGCAGGGCCACCACGATCAGCACCGCCACCGACTTGCCGACGATGATGCCCCAGCGCGGGATCGGCGTGGCGCCGAGTCGTTTCAGGGCTCCGTACCGCCGGTCGAAGCCGACGGCGATGGCCTGGCCGGTGAAGGCCGTCGACATGATCGCGACCGTCAGGATCGCCGGGACGAAGAGGGTGGCGCGCTCGGCCGGACCGTCACCGAAGGTGGTGTTGATCGGGAGCAGGCACAACCCGATGAGAAGCGTGATCGGGATGAACATGGTGAGCAACAGCTGCTCACCGTTGCGGAGCAGGAGCTTGAGCTCGAGCGTCGACTGGGCGATGATCATCGCCGCCAGGGACGCCGGTCGCGGCGCAGGGCGGAACATGCCCTCGGGGAAGAGATCCGAGTCGGTCGCGGGGGAGTTCACTGCGGGGGAATTCACTGTCGTAGGGCCCGTCCGGTGAGGTCGAGGAACACGTCTTCGAGGCTGCGGGTCTCGACCCGGAGGTCGGTGGCGAGGACGTTGATCTTTGCGCACCAGGCGGTCACCGTGGCGAGGACCTGCGGGGTCATCGGGCCGATGACGAGGTAGGAGCCGGGATTGGGCTCGGTGCAGTGATAGCCCTCGGGCAGGGCGAGGGTCAGCATCGACAGGTCGAGCCCGCGGGGCGCGGTGAAACGCAGCTCGTTCTCGGCGCCGGTGCTGGTGAGATCGGCGGGCGTGCCCGCGGCGACCGCGCGCCCGTGATCGATGATCACGACCTGATCGGCGAGTTGCTCGGCCTCGTCCATGAGGTGGGTGGTGAGGAGGACGGACACGCCGTCGGCGCGGAGCCGGTCGACGAGCTCCCACACGACGAGACGTGCATGGGCGTCGAGGCCGGCGGTCGGCTCGTCGAGGAACACCAGTTCGGGACGGCCGACGATGGCGCAGGCGAGTGCGAGGCGCTGCTGCTGACCGCCGGAGAGCCTCCGGTAGGAGGTGCGCCGGACCTCGCGGAGGCCGAGCGCATCGATCAGGAACTCGGGGTCGATCGGGTCGGCCGAGTAGGCGGCGACCAGCCGCAACATCTCCTCGGCGCGGGCACCCGGGTAGGCGCCGCCGCCCTGCAGCATCACGCCGATGCGGCGTCGGAGTGCGTCGTTGTCGGCGATCGGATCGAGACCGAGGACGCGCACGGTACCGGCGTCGGGTGCGGTGAATCCCTCGCAGATCTCGACGGTGGTGGTCTTGCCCGCACCGTTGGGCCCCAGGAGCGCGAGGATCTGACCGCGTTCCACGGTCAGATCGAGCTTGTCGACGGCGGTGCGGTCACCGAAGGTCTTGACCAGTCCGCGTACCTCGACCGCGGGAACGCCCAGCGGACGATCGTTCATCCGATCGTCGTCGTTGATCTGCCGCGAAGTCGTGCTGTGCACACAGGTCAGACTAGGCGCTCGGACCCCGCGGACGAAAAACGCTGTTCGCGGGTACGACGGGGGATGGTCACGGTCTCGGCACGTTGTCGGCAGGCTCCGGGGTGTCCTTCCGGGCCCCGGTTCTGCGACGACGCCACGAGCGCGGTGACCGGTCCTCGAAGAAGAGTGCGGTGAGCGCTGCGACCATGATCACACCCGCCAGAAGGCCCTGCGCGAGAACGACTCCGCTGGTGTTGGAGCTCGTCGGCATCACGACGATGGCGATGATCGCGGACGCCGCGATGGTCGAGATCCGGAACCAGGCACCCGTCGCCCACGCCGCGAGCGGGATGACCGCCCAGAGGAGATACCAGGCCTGGACGAACGGAAAGAACAGGATGAATGTGGCCATTGACACACCCAGTGCGCCGAGCGGGTGCAGGCGTCCGCCGAGGGTCGCGAGCATCCACCGGATGATGAACAGACCCGCGACGAGCTGACCGATCGGGCGCGCGACGTCGAGGATCGCCTGGGTCTGCTCGCCGAGTCCGAGGGTCACACCGATCCGGCCCGTCGTCACCCCGAGCAGCGTCGGCATCGACATCCATGACCGGACGATCTCACCGGTCGACAGGGTGCCCGTCCAGCCGAATCCGAGCCCGGTCCCCAGTGAGATGCCGACCATCACGATGCCGAGCACCACCACATAGAAGCCGGCGGAGACGCAGAGGGCGTAGACGGACCATTTCGATCGGGTCCACCATTCGCGGATCGGCGCGTGCCGGAGGGCCGGCAGCGTGGCGCCCCAGCGCATGGCCAGGGCGATCCCGACGAAGCCGAGCGCGAGCATGGAGGCCACCTTGATCATCGCGGACGCCGCTATCACCGCGCCGCCGGCGATCAGTATCCACCCGGCTCTCGTGGGTATCAGCGTTCCCGGCTTCCGCAGCCGGTCGACGCCGTAGATGGCGCGGAAGCTCAGCTCGAGACCCACGAGCATCAGGCCGAGCATGAGTGCCTCGTTGTGGATGCCGCCCACCAGATGGAGGATCACGAGCGGGTTCATCGCGCCGAGCCACAGTGCCGCGACGGAGGACACCCCGCAGCGGCGTGCCAGCCGGGGCAACGCCCACACGATGAGTGCGACGCCGAGCAACGCGACGATGCGGTGCAGGAAGATCGCTGCGGTGATGTTCTCGCCGGTCACCTTGGTGATGCCCTCTCCGATCCATAGGAACAGCGGTCCGTAGGGAGCGGGGGTGTCGCGCCAGAGGTTGGGCACCGATCGGGTGAGGATGTGGTCGACGCCGAGGCCGCCCACCGGGCTCACCGAGTAGGGATCCATGCCTCGGAAGGCGATCGCGCTCTGGGCGAGATAGGAGTAGACGTCCTTGCTCAGCAGCGGGGGAGCCAGGACGATCGGCGTGATCCACAGCATGAGGGTCCGGTCGGCCTGGCGTCGGCTCATCCGACGCTCCGGACTGCGTCCGTGCAGCACCTCGACGCTGAATCGGCCCACCGCGAAGCGGCCGATCAGCAGCCAGGCGACCACCAGGGTGATCGTGCCGCCGATGGAGAGGGCGAGTGCGGTGCCGAACATCCGCGACGGCAGGGACAGCACGCGCATCCCGGCGACCGGGTTCTGCAGCACCGGAACCGCTCCGGTGCCGAGAGCACCGATCAGGATCAAGACGGAGCCGGTGGCGCCGAAGAGCTTGATGCGGCGGAGGCGACGGGTCTCCGCGGCGTTGAGGGGGCCGACCTCGCGTTCGTCGTCGTGTAGGCGGGCGACGGTCTTTCCGTAGTCGCCGCGCTGCTCGGTGGCATCGCCGGTCTCGGGGCCGACGGGGCGCTGTTTGCGCAGTCCGAGGTAGTTCAGCACGGTGAGCAGGTGATTCCACACGAGTCCGAAGAAGTCCGGCACGCGGCGGCCAGCTGTGGTTTCGGGCACACGACGACTGTAATCGGCGGCGGCCGATACCTCGCGACCACCCTTTATCCCGACAATCGCGACCTGCGGTCGAGAGTCGGACGCATCGCTAAGGGCACCCTTGCTGGCAGCGTGGAATCAATTACGTCACACTCGTGTTGTGAAAACCATGCGGAACGATGTTGTGCTGCCTTCGGGCGGCGGCAATGCCGTGCCCTCCGCTGGTGCGGCCGCCTCTCACACGACTGCCGGTGGTGTCGACGTCCACCACGACGGCCAGACGCGTGATGCCGTGGTGAACCTGCTCGTCGAGGACGGCCCGCTCACCGCCGGTGAGATCGGCGAACGTCTCGGTATCTCCGCTGCGGGAGTGCGTCGTCACCTCGACGCGCTCACCAGTGCCGGGGACATCGAGGTCGCGTCGACCGGTTTCGGCCAGCGCGGTCGTGGTCGTCCGGCTAAGTGGTTCCAGCTCACACCGGAGGGGCGCGGCAAGATGCGCCATGCCTATGACGACCTCGCCGGTGCCGCGATGCGCAAACTCCGTGACCTCGGCGGGCACGAAGCCGTCGCCGACTTCGCGCGGGAGCGTGTCGAACGGATCGTCGCCGATGTGTCGCCCAGTACCGACCCGGTGACCGTCTCCGACACGGTCGAGGAGATCGCCGACGCGCTGACCAGTGCCGGGTACGCCACCAACACCCGGCAGGTCGGCAACGGAATGCAGATCTGCCAGCATCACTGCCCGGTGGCGCATGTCGCCACCGAGTTCCCGGAACTCTGTGAGGCCGAGACCGCGGTCTTCACCGAATTGCTCGGCACGCATGTGCAACGCCTGGCGACCATCGCGAACGGCGACTGCGCCTGCACCACCCACGTGCCGATACATCCGCCGCCGGAGTCCGCGGAGTCTCCACCGCCCGACACCTCACAGACACTGCCCACGACAACCCGAAAGGCCACGCGATGACCGTCACCGAACCGGCCGCCACCACGCCGACCGCCCCGGCTCCCCTCACGCAGGAAGAGACGATTGCCGCCCTCGGCAAGTACGGCTACGGCTGGGCCGACTCCGACGTGGCCGGCGCCAGCGCCAAGCGCGGGTTGTCCCCGGCGGTCGTCGCCGACATCTCGGCCAAGAAGAGCGAGCCCGAGTGGATGCTCGAGCAGCGCCTCAAGGCACTGAAGATCTTCGACAAGAAGCCGATGCCGCACTGGGGCGCCGGACTCGAGGGCATCGACTTCGACAACATCAAGTACTTCGTGCGGTCCAGCGAGAAGCAGGCCGCCAGCTGGGACGACCTCCCCGAGGACATCAAGAACACCTACGACAAGCTCGGCATCCCGGAGGCGGAGAAGCAGCGCCTGGTCTCCGGCGTCGCCGCGCAGTACGAGTCCGAGGTCGTCTACCACTCGATCCGTGAGGACCTCGAGAAGCAGGGCGTGATCTTCCTCGACACCGACACCGCTCTCAAGGAGCACCCGGAGATCTTCCAGGAGTACTTCGGGTCGGTCATCCCCGCCGGTGACAACAAGTTCTCCGCGCTCAACACCGCGGTGTGGTCGGGTGGCTCGTTCATCTACGTCCCGCCGGGCGTCCACGTCGACATCCCGCTCCAGGCCTACTTCCGGATCAACACCGAGAACATGGGTCAGTTCGAGCGCACGCTGATCATCGTCGACGAGGGTGCCTATGTGCACTACGTCGAGGGTTGTACCGCGCCGATCTACAAGACCGACTCGCTGCACTCCGCGGTCGTCGAGATCATCGTGAAGAAGGGCGGCCGCTGCCGCTACACGACCATCCAGAACTGGTCGAACAACGTCTACAACCTGGTCACCAAGCGCGCCAAGGCCGAGGCCGGCGCCACCATGGAGTGGGTCGACGGCAACATCGGCTCCAAGGTGACCATGAAGTACCCGGCGGTCTGGCTGACCGGCGAGCACGCCAAGGGCGAGGTCCTCTCGGTCGCCTTCGCGGGCCCCGGCCAGCACCAGGACACCGGTTCCAAGATGGTGCACCTCGCGCCCAACACCTCGAGCAACATCGTCTCCAAGTCGGTGGCCCGTGGTGGCGGACGCGCGTCCTACCGCGGTCTGATCAAGATCAACAACGGTGCTCACGGCAGCCGTTCGACGGTGAAGTGCGATGCGCTGCTGGTCGACACCATCTCCCGCAGTGATACCTACCCCTATGTCGACATCCGCGAGGACGACGTCACGATGGGGCACGAGGCGACCGTCTCGAAGGTCAGCGACGACCAGCTCTTCTATCTGATGAGCCGTGGCTTGACCGAGGACGAGGCGATGGCCATGGTGGTCCGCGGCTTCGTCGAGCCGATCGCCAAGGAACTCCCGATGGAATACGCGCTCGAGCTCAACCGCCTGATCGAGCTTCAGATGGAAGGAGCCGTCGGCTGATGGCCGATCCGACACTCCCGGTCAACACACCGGGATCGCATTCGCCTGTCGTCAACAAGGGTGAGCAGTTCACCTCGTTCGACGTCAACGCCTTCGAGGTGCCCAGCCCTCGCGAAGAGGCCTGGCGCTTCACCCCGTTCCGCCGCCTGCGCGGTCTGCACGACGGTTCCGCACAGCGGACCGCCGAGGCGAGCGTCGAGGTCACCGGTGTGGCCGACGGCGTGAAGGTGGAGACCGTCGGCCGCGACGACGAGCGTCTCGGCCAGGGCGGCGTGCCCTTCGATCGGGTTGCCGCACAGGCGTACTCGTCGTTCACCCAGGCCACGGTGGTCACCGTCGGCCGCGAGGTCGAGCTCGCCGAGCCGGTCACCATCACCGTCACCGGTCCCGGTGAGGGCGAGACCGCGTTCGGGCACACCCAGGTCCGGCTCGAGCCCTTCGCCCGCGCCGTCGTGGTGCTCGATCAGAAGGGCGGCGGAACCTTCGCCGAGAACGTCGAATTCGTCGTCGGCGACAGCGCAGCGCTGACCGTCGTCAACGTGCACGACTGGGACGACGACGCCGTGCATGTCGTCGCGCATCACGTGCGGACCGGCCGCGACTCCGTGGTCCGGCACTTCGCGATCAGCTTCGGCGGCAACCTCGTCCGCCTGTCGCCGATCGTCCACTACGACGCGCCCGGCGGCGACGTCGAACTGTGGGGTCTGTACTTCGCCGACGCCGGTCAGCACCTCGAACAGCGACTCCTCGTCGACCACAGCCAGCCCAACTGCCGCTCGAACGTGGTGTACAAGGGTGCGCTGCAGGGCGATACGAGTGGCGACCGGGCGCGCGAGGCGCACACCGTCTGGGTCGGCGACGTGCTGATCCGCGCCGAGGCCGAGGGCACCGACACCTTCGAGCTCAACCGCAACCTGGTGCTCACCGACAATGCCCGCGCCGACTCGGTGCCGAACCTCGAGATCGAGACGGGCGAGATCGTCGGTGCCGGCCACGCCAGTGCCACCGGACGCTTCGACGACGAGCAGCTGTTCTACCTGCAGGCTCGCGGCATCCCCGAGGATCTGGCCCGACGCCTCGTGATCCGCGGATTCTTCGGCGAGGTGATCGCCAAGATCGGTGTGCCCGAGCTGCGTGAGCGACTGTCCGCCGCCGTCGAGCGCGAGCTCGAACTCTCGGGCGCCTGAGCAGCTTTCGCGCCTGACCACGAACCTCCCACAGCCTGTAAGAGAGACACAGAACATGACCACACTGGAAATCCGTGACCTGCACGTCGACGTCGCCCAGACCGACGCCGACGCCGAGCCCATCCACATCCTCAAGGGTGTCGACCTGACCGTGAAGTCCGGTGAGACGCACGCGATCATGGGCCCCAACGGCTCGGGCAAGTCGACGCTGTCCTACGCCATCGCCGGCCACCCGAAGTACCAGGTGACCTCGGGGTCGATCACCCTCGACGGCGAGGACGTGCTGGAGATGAGCGTCGACGAGCGTGCGCGTGCCGGCCTGTTCCTGGCCATGCAGTACCCCGTCGAGGTGCCCGGCGTCTCGATGTCGAACTTCCTGCGCACCGCCGCCACCGCGGTCCGCGGCGAGGCCCCGAAGCTGCGCCACTGGGTCAAGGAGACCAAGGAGGCGATGACCGCGCTGGAGATCGATCCGTCGTTCTCCGAGCGCAGCGTCAACGAGGGCTTCTCCGGCGGCGAGAAGAAGCGCCACGAGATCCTTCAGCTCGATCTGCTCAAGCCGAAGATCGCCATCCTCGACGAGACCGACTCCGGTCTCGACGTCGACGCGCTGCGCGTCGTGAGCGAGGGTGTCAACCGCTACAAGGAGCGCGACAACGGTGGCGTGCTGCTGATCACGCACTACACGCGCATCCTCCGCTACATCAAGCCGGACTTCGTGCACGTGTTCGTCAACGGCCGCGTCGTCGAGTCGGGCGGCTCCGAGCTGGCCGACGTGCTCGAGGAGAACGGCTACGAGCGGTTCACCTCGGCGGCGAAGGCCGGCTGAACCAAACACCTGGAGGAGGTGCACGTAGGTGACACTCTCGCCTGAGACGACAACCGCAGGGACGACGCCGGCGGGTGCCGCGGCATTCGACGTCGACGCTCTGCGGGCGGACTTCCCGATCCTGTCGCGCACCGTTCGCGATGAGAAGCCGCTGGTGTACCTCGATTCCGGGGCCACCTCGCAGCGGCCGGTCCAGGTGCTCGACGCCGAGCGGTACTTCCTGACGCACCACAATGCGGCGGTGCATCGGGGAGCCCATCAGCTCGCCGAAGAGGCCACCGACGCCTACGAGGACGCGCGCGAGGTCATCGCCGGGTTCGTCGGGGCGTCGTCGGATCAGTTGGTGTTCACCAAGAACGCCACCGAGGCGCTCAATCTGGTGACCTACACCCTCGGTGACCCGCGCTCGGCGTCGGTCCTGGGCGGATCGGCACTGGGCCCGGGCGACACCGTGGTCATCACCGAGCTCGAGCATCACGCGAATCTGGTTCCGTGGCAAGAACTCTGTCGCCGGACCGGCGCGACCCTGCGCTGGTACGGCGTGACCGACGACGGTCGCATCGACCTGGACTCGCTGACGCTCGACGAGACGGTGAAGGTCGTGTCCTTCACCCACCAGTCGAACGTCACCGGTGCGGTCGCCGATGTCGCCGAACTCGTGTCGCGCGCACGCGCCGTCGGCGCGCTGGTCGTGCTCGACGCCTGCCAGTCGGTGCCGCACATGCCGGTCGACCTCACCGCGCTCGACGTCGACTTCGCCGCATTCTCCGGGCACAAGATGTTCGGCCCCAGCGGTGTCGGCGCGCTGTACGGTAAGAGCGAACTCCTGGATGCGTTGCCGCCGTTCATCACCGGCGGCTCGATGATCGAGACCGTCACGATGGAGGTGTCGACCTACGCGCCGCCGCCCCAGCGTTTCGAGGCGGGCGTGCCGATGACGTCGCAGGTCGTGGGTCTCGGTGCCGCGGTGCGCTACCTGCAGGCAATCGGCATGGAAGCCGTTGCCGCCCACGAACACGCGCTCGTCGGATACGCACTGTCCCGACTCGGTGAGATCGACGGTCTGCGGATCATCGGACCGGCCACCACGGAGAATCGCGGGGGAGCGGTGTCCTTCCTGGTCGACGGCATCCATGCCCACGACCTCGGACAGATCCTCGACGACGAGGGCGTCGCCATCCGTGTCGGTCACCACTGCGCGTGGCCGTTGCATCGCCGGTTCGGCGTGGCCGCGACCGCGCGCGCTTCGTTCGCCGCCTACAACACGCTCGCCGAGGTCGACGCGCTCGCCGCGGCGATCGTCAAGGCGCAGACGTTCTTCGGGGTGAACTGAATCATGCGGATGGAGCAGATGTACCAGGAAGTGATCCTGGACCACTACAAGCACCCGCACGGTCGTGGCCTGCGCGAGCCGTTCGGCACCGAGGTGCACCACGTCAATCCGACCTGCGGCGACGAGGTGACCCTGCGCGTCGCGGTCTCCGACGACGGAACGACGATCGACGACGTGTCCTACGACGGCCAGGGATGTTCCATCTCGCAGGCCTCGACGTCGGTGCTGTACGACCTGATCGTCGGCCAGTCGGTCGGCGAGGCCCTGGCCATCGTCGAGTCGTTCAACGCGATGATGACCTCCCGCGGTAAGGATCCGGGCGACGAGGACGTCATCGGTGACGGCATCGCGTTCACCGGCGTCAGCAAGTACCCCGCGCGCGTCAAGTGCGCACTCCTCGGCTGGATGGCGTTCAAGGATGCGCTCGCCCAGACCATGGACGTTCACGCTACCGACAGCCACGACAGAGAAGCGGAGACAGCATGAGCGACGAGACCACCACAGCGACAGACACCGGCCCGGTCGCGGACACCACCCCGGCAGGTACCCCGCGGCGCCCGCGACCTCGCTCCCGGCCCTCGAGGACGTCGAAGAGGCGATGCGCGACGTCGTCGACCCCGAGCTGGGGATCAACGTCGTCGACCTCGGACTCGTCTACGGCATCGAGGTGACCGACGACGCCGTCGCGAAGATCGACATGACCCTCACGTCGGCGGCCTGCCCGCTGACCGACGTCATCGAGGATCAGTCGCGCGGCGCCCTGGTCGGCAGCGGTCTGTGCACCGATCTCGAGATCAACTGGGTGTGGCTGCCGCCGTGGGGCCCCGACAAGATCACCGACGACGGCCGCGAACAGCTTCGAGCCCTGGGCTTCACCGTCTAGGCCCCTGCTCACGGGCATGACGTCGTGGTTCATTCCGGGCGATTCGAGTCACGCGTCGAGCGGATGATCCGTGAGGCGACCGAACGCGGCGAGTTCGACAACCTGCCGGGTGCCGGGAAGCCCCTCGACCTCTCCGACAGCGACGATCCCGACTGGTGGGTCAAGCGCAAGATCCGCGACGAGGACCTGGACACCTCGGCGCTCCTCCCGGCGCCGCTACAGCTGCGCCGGGAAGCGCAGGATTTCCCGGAGTCGTTGCGCGGGATCGCCGACGAGTCCGCGGTCCGCGACATCCTCCTCGACTTCAACCGCCGCGTCCGGGAGGCCCTCCTGGCCTCGCGCCAGGTTGCGTTGCCGCACAGCGTGGTCGCGCACACCGTCGACGTCGAGGACATGGTTCGCCGTTGGCGAGTGACCCGCCGGGGACCAAGTTGAGGCTAGCCTAACCTGCATGCTAACTTTCCCGTCAGGAGCTGCGCAGCAAGCTCACCGGGGACGAAGGCGGGCAGGGTGGCGGTTGCAGTCGATGCCGTGCGCGGTGAACAACCGCAGCCGTCCTATCGGGAACGCTGGCTCGACGTCCAGGGTCTGCGCGCGGTAGCGGTTCTGGTCGTCGTCCTCGACCATGTCGGAATGCCTGGTTTCCCAGGGGGATTCGTCGGCGTCGACGTCTTCTTCGTGATCTCCGGCTACGTGATCACCCGAATGCTCCTGCGGCGGCCGGGTCGGTCGGACTCCACGCAGTCGCAAGGGGCCTGGTTCCTCGACTTCTACGCGAAACGCGCTCGTCGCATCGTCCCGGCGGCCACCCTGGTGATCGCGCTGACCGTCATCGCTACCTTCGAACTCACCAACTTCCTTCGCGGAGCACGGGTTCTGCCGGATGCGACGTCCGCCTCACTGTTCCTCGCCAACTTCCATTTCATCGCCACCGGAACCGACTACGCCCGACTGGGTGGTGATCCGTCCCCGCTGCAGCACTACTGGTCGCTGGCGGTGGAGGAGCAGTTCTACCTGGTCTGGCCGTCGGTGGTGCTCGTGGCAATCGTCGGCGCGGCCCGGACCCGACGGGTCACGTTGCGGCAGATGCTCGTCGGGCTCCTGATCGCCATCGTCGCGGTCAGCTACCTGTACTCGATCATGTTGACCCCTGCCAACGGGGTCGCGGCGTTCTTCTCGCCGCTGACCCGGGCCTGGGAGTTGGCCATCGGTTGCCTGATCGCGGTGGCCGGGCCGTGGCTGGCGGCCAAGATCGCGACCAGTCCGGTCACGGCGACGATCCTGGGCTGGTCCGGCGTCGCGGCAATCGCATGGGCGGTCACCTGTCTCGACGACAGCAGTCGATTCCCGGGCTGGGTGGCCGCGATCCCGGTGCTCGGCGCCGCAGCGATCCTCGTCGCCGGGATGCGAGAGAAGCCGACGGCCCCGGCCGCAGTGCTGGGCACTCGCACCTTCGTCTACATCGGCGACCTCTCCTACTCGCTCTACCTCGTGCACTGGCCGATCTTCACGATCACCGCCGCCCGCATCGGCGACGACTTCTCCCTTCCCGTGCAGTTGTTGCTCATCGCAGCGTCTTTCGTGCTCGCCGCGGCCATGTATCACGCATTCGAGAACCCGATCCGGCGATCACACACCCTCGCGACGCGGCCGTGGCCGAGCCTGGCCATCGTCCCGGTGAGCATCGCCGTGGTCTTCGCGGTCGCGGCGTTCGAGCGCTACCGATGGGCCCTCCCGGTTCCCCTTGTTCAACAGTTGTTCTGAGAGTTCTGCGAAAGGATCATTTCGATGGCGATGCGTTTCACCGCCAGAACCGCCGCGGTCGTGGCGATGTGCGCCGCGATGCTGCTGGCCGGATGTCAGGCCGCGGTGACCGAGCGACCCGACGCGCCGCAGGGGCCGTCGTCGGCACCCGTCCCGGCGGCGGTGTCGCAAGCCGAGGTGCTGGACGCGGTGAAGGCCGCGGCCACCCTGCGTGACCTCCCGTCGAGCATCTCGAGTAACGAATTGCTCGCCGCCAGCGGCGATTACACGGAGCAGTGGTCGATCAGGGGATGCGAACCGGGGCTGGAGCAGAGTCGCCTCGACGACATCGGGCCCTGCGTTCTCGGCGACACGACCAGCGAGCGGACGATGGCTCTGGTCGGTGACTCGGCCGCGGCCATGTGGCACCCGGCTCTCGATCTCATCGGCAAGCGCGCGGGTTGGCGGGTACTCGCGCTGACCAAGAGCAACTGCGGTCCCGCGTCGCTGACCTACTACCAGTGGCAGCTCAAGCGCGCCTACACCGAGTGCGACGACTGGCAGGACTGGCGGATGGAGACCATCCGTCAGGAGAAGGCCGAGATCGTCGTGCTGGCCGGGTTCTTCGACGGCGGCAACCAGGGACCCGGCAAGGACACGACCCCGCAGGTGTGGCGCGACGCCCTGGCGAAGACGATCCGAGCGCTTCCCGAGGGAACGAAATCCTTTGTGCTCGGCGCCATCCCGAGTCGATCGGAGAGCCCGGCCGAGTGCGTGGCGTCGAACACCACCGATCTCACGCGGTGCGCGGTGCCGGCCGCCGAGGCCCTGCCGGACCAGTCGGGGTGGTCGGGTGCCGCGGAACTCACGGGCCAGACCTACGTCGACGTCGACGCGTGGTTCTGCACCGACGTCTGCCCGGCGGTGATCGCCGACCAGCTCGTCTACTCGGGACGGTTCCACATCGCGGGCGGGTACGCCGAGTACCTGTCGGGATCGATCGAGGAGATCATGTCCCCGGCGCTGGCCGCGCGGAGCTGACCGGTCGGCTCGACAGGGAGGGTGAGGTCAGCCTCGCGGAAGGTGCGGAGCCGACCCGACGTCGCCCGCCCACGCCGGGGTCGACATGGCGCCGCGGGCAACGACGACCCGCGTCCGCATGTCGACGGCCCGGATCACCCGGGTCATCGCGCCCATCGTGCCCGTCAGGTCGTCGCGCCGGCTGAGGTAACTGCGCTGCGCCTCGATCGGCATCGCGAAGAACGCCTCGAAGAAGGCGATCGTCTGGGTCGGGCTGAGGCGCAGGAGAGCGCTGAGTCCGCGTAGCCGAAGGTTGTGGACGGCACGGGTGTTGGCCGGCCACAACTCCGTCGCCGGGTCGTGGCCCGCGGCGAGGGCGCCGACCACCTCGTCGACGCACATCAGCGAGGTGGCGACGCTGTACCCGGTCGTCGGATTCTTGAATCCGCCTGCGGCGCCGAATCGGAACGTCGGATCCCGCCACGGCTGCGGTGATGAGCCGGTCAGCGGGAACGCGACGTGTTCGACCCGGCGGATGTCCGACGGCAACCCGCCGAGCCGGACGTCGAGCCGGCGCTTCAGCTCGTCGAGGTCGAGCGCCGGCGACCCCGCCAGGCATGTCTCCTCCAGCAGGTACTCGTCCCCGCCGAGCGGCACCACATAGAGGAACGACGGCAGCGACCGACGGTCGACGATCCCGCCGCGCCAGTCCATCAGCAGTGTGTCGTGGTCCTCGAGAACGGGTGCGGCCGTGGCCTTGTCGACGACGATGCCGTAGGCGGTCTGCCGCGGCGCCTCATGGGGGAGTGCGCCCCGGCAGTCCACCACCACATCGCCGGTCAGTACCCGGCCGGACTCGAGATGCACTCGCGCGCCGTCGATCCCGGCGACCCGGTCGGTCACGATCTCCGCGCCGTCGAGCGTCAGGGAGCGCTGTAGACCGGGGGTGTCGAAGACGGTGTAGCCGCGGTCCACCTCCTCGAGGGCGGTACCGGCGACGCCGACGCGTTCGAGTCGGGCCGCGAAGGCCGTGGGATCGAGCCAGCCGGGCAGCTCGTCGGACCAGCAGGCGAAGGTGGACTGCCATACCCGGTCGGGATGGGTGTCGACCACGGTCACGGGTACCGAGGCGGCGAGCAGTCGGTGCGCCAGCGCACGTCCGGCCGGTCCCGCACCTACGACGATCACTCCAGAGTTCACACCTCGTCCTTCGTCACGGATGATGATCGGGACGGGAACCGTTCCGCCCGGGTTCCATCATGAACCACCGGTGGCAAGCATGCCGCCGTCGACCGCGAGGGTCTCGCCGGTGATCCACGCCGACTCGTCACTGGCGAGGAAGGCGACCGCACGGGCGACGTCCTCGGGCTCGCCGATGCGCTTCATCGGGTACGACGCCGCGGCGCGGGCCTCGTTCTCGCCCTCGATCAGGCCGGACGCGAACTTGGTACGGATGATCGAGGGTGCGATCGCGTTCACGCGGATGTTCGGGCCCAGCTCCCACGCCAGTTCTGCGGTGAGGCGGATGAGTGCTGCCTTGGACGTGCCGTACGCCGCGATCACGCCCGTGGACCGGAGGCCGGCCACGGACGAGATGTTGACCACCGAGCCGCCGGTGTCCTTCATGCCCGCCTTGTAGGCCTCCTGGACGAAACCGAGGGCGGCGACGACGTTGGTGTCGAAGGTCTTGCGGTAGGCGTCGAGGTCGGCGTCCATCAGCGGGCCGGCGAGGGGTGCGATGCCCGTGTTGTTGACGAGGATGTGGATTCCGCCGCCCTGCTCGACCGCTGCGGCGACGGCGCCGGCGCGATGATCGGGATCGCCGGTGTTGCCCGCGAACGCGGTCACCACCGCGCCCGGGACGGCCTGACGGATACGCTCCGCGGCTTCGGCGAGGGGCTCCGGCTTGCGGCTCGTGATGACCACCGAGGCGCCCCGGCGGGCGAGCTCGGTGGCGATTCCCTCGCCGATGCCCCGGCTGGCCCCGGTGACCAGAGCGGAACGGCCGGTGAGGTCGGATGTCTGGGGGAACGATGATTGGGGAAACGTTGTGGATTGCGTCACGTCTGCCACCGTATCGGTCCACCGTGTCGCGGCGGGGCGACTCCGTGGCGTGGTCTCCGACCTCTTCGGTGGACAAAGCACTCGCTGGACCCCGGTAGACTGGTCCGTCGTGATCACCGCGACCGACCTGGAGGTACGAGCGGGCGCTCGGACCCTGTTGTCGGCGCCCGGCGACGCCCTCCGTATCCAGCCCGGCGACCGGATCGGCCTAGTGGGCCGCAACGGCGCCGGCAAGACCACCACCCTGCGCATCCTGGCCGGCGAGACGGAGCCCTACGCGGGCACCATCCGCCGCTCGGGCGAACTCGGCTACCTGCCGCAGGATCCCAAGGAGGGCGACCTCGACGTCCTCGCCAAGGATCGCGTGCTCTCCGCGCGCGGGCTCGACGAGATCCTGCGCGACATGGAGAAGCAGCAGGCCCTGATGGCCGAGGCCGCCGACGACAAGGTGCGCGACAAGGCCGTCGCCCGCTACGGCCGCCTCGAGGAGCGCTTCGCCGCTCTCGGCGGCTATGTCGCCGAGTCCGAGGCCGCCCGCATCTGTAACAGCCTGGGCCTGCCGGACCGCGTGCTCAACCAGCCGCTGCGTACCCTCTCAGGTGGTCAGCGCCGACGCATCGAGCTCGCACGAATCCTGTTCGCCGCCTCCGACGGCTCCGGGAAGTCCGACACCACGTTGCTGCTCGACGAGCCGACCAACCACCTCGACGCCGACTCCATCACGTGGCTGCGCAGCTTCCTGCAGAACCATGAGGGCGGACTCGTCGTGATCAGCCACGACGTCGACCTGCTCTCCGACGTCGTGAACCGTGTCTGGTTCCTCGACGCCGTACGCGGTGAGGCCGACATCTACAACATGAGCTGGAAGCGCTACCTCGACGCGCGCGCCACCGACGAACAGCGTCGCCGGCGCGAGCGTGCCAACGCCGAGAAGAAGGCCTCCGCCCTGCGTACGCAGGCCGCGAAGCTCGGTGCCAAGGCCACCAAGGCCACCGCCGCGCAGAACATGCTCAAGCGCGCCGAGCGCATGATCGACGAGCTCGACGACGAGCGGGTGGCCGACCGCACCGCGCGGATCCGGTTCCCGGAGCCAGCCGCCTGCGGCAAGACCCCGCTGATGACCTCGGGTCTGTCGAAGAGCTACGGCTCGCTGGAGATCTTCACCGGCGTCGACCTCGCGATCGACAAGGGCAGCCGCGTCGTCGTGCTGGGCCTGAACGGCGCCGGCAAGACGACGCTTCTGAAAATGCTTGCGGGCGTGGAGAAGCCGGACACCGGCCGCCTCGAGCCCGGGTACGGGCTCAAGATCGGGTACTTCGCGCAGGAACACGACACCCTCGACGATCAGGCATCGGTGTGGGAGAACATCCGCCACGCCGCCCCCGACGCGGGCGAGCAGGAACTCCGAAGCCTGCTGGGCGCCTTCATGTTCACCGGTCCGCAGCTCGAGCAGCCGGCCGGGACCCTGTCCGGTGGTGAGAAGACCCGCCTCACACTGGCCGGTCTCGTGTCGTCGGCGGCCAACGTCCTGCTGCTCGACGAGCCGACCAACAACCTCGACCCCGTGTCACGCGAGCAGGTGCTCGATGCGCTGCGCAGCTACACCGGGGCCGTCGTCCTCGTGACCCACGACCCCGGTGCCGCCGCCGCTCTCGATCCGCAACGCGTGATCCTGCTGCCCGACGGCACCGAGGATCACTGGAGCGACGAGTACCAGGAGCTCATCGAGCTCGCCTGACCCTTCGTGGCTCGCTTCGCTCGCACCTCAGGGAGCAGTGGCTCGCACCTCAGGGAGCGGTGGCGCGACCGCTCCCTGAGGGATCGAACTAACCTGCGGGCCAGTACTTCTTGCGCAGTTCGCCCTTCACCAGCTTGCCGGTGGGCGTGCGCGGCAGTTCGTCGACGAAGTCGACCGACCGCGGCGCCTTGTAGGCGGCGATGCTGTCCTTGGTGAACGCGATGAGCTCGTCGGCCAGTTCGTCGGACGGCTCATATCCCTCGCCGAGCTGCACGCACGCCTTGGCGACCTCGCCGAGATCCGGCTCGGGGACACCGATCACCGCGACATCGAAGACCGCGGGATGGTTGATGAGGACGTTCTCCGCCTCCTGCGGGTAGATGTTGACCCCGCCGGAGATGATCATGAAGGCCTTGCGGTCGGTCAGATACAGGTAGCCGTCGGCGTCGACGTACCCGACATCGCCTGTGGTCGACCAGTTCTCGTGCTCCGGGTGCTGAGCCTTGCGGGTCTTCTCCGGATCGTTGTGGTACTGGAAGGTCACGTCCTCACGTTCGAAGAAGACCTGCCCGACCTCGCCGACCGGCAGTTCCTTGCCGTCCTCGTCGCAGATGTGGATGACGCCGAGCAGTGGCTTGCCGACCGAACCGGGATGATCGAGCGCCTCCTGCGGACCGATGAACGTCGCGCCGGCGGCCTCGGTGGATGCGTAGTACTCGTGGACCACCGGGCCCCACCACTCGATCATGGCCCGCTTCACCTCGACCGGGCAGGGCGCGGCGGCGTGGACCGCGACCTCGAGGCTGCTGACGTCGTAGGAGTTGCGGACCTCTTCGGGCAGCTTCAGCATGCGGATGAACATGGTGGGCACCCACTGGCTGTGCGTGACCTTGTGGTTCTGGATGGCGGCCAGTGCTGCCTCGGGCTCGAAGCGGTCGAGCATGATCACGGTTCCGCCGACCGAGTTGGTCACGCCGCAATAGCGCAGCGGCGCAGCGTGGTACAGCGGTGCGGGGGACAGGTAGACGGAGTTCTCGTCGAAGCCGTACATGGGCGCGAAGATCGCCGTGTAGGTGTCGGGGATCTGGTCGACCTGACCGTCGGGCATGGGGGTCTTGATCCCCTTGGGGCGGCCGGTGGTTCCCGACGAGTAGAGCATGTCGGTGCCGCGCGGCTGATCGGTCCGCGGCTCGGCGGAGGCATTCGCGAGCACCTTGTCGTAGCTGTCGAAACCCTGGAGATCACCACCCCAGACGACTCGGCGGCCGGTGCCGGTGAGGGCCTCGATCTCGCCGGAGCGCGCCACGGCGTCGGCGACCGATGCGCCCGCGAACAGCACCTGTGCGTTGCAGTCCTCGAGGATGTAGTTGGTCTCGGCGGCCGTCAGGTGATGATTGATGGCGGTCACGTACAGGCCGCTGCGCAGCGCCGCCCAGTACACCTCGAAGACGTGGAGATCGTTGGCCGACACCACGGCGATGTTGTCGCCGCGCTGGAGGCCCAGAGACTCCAGGTAGTTGGCGAGCCTGGTCGAGTTCTCGTCGAGCTGGCGGTAGGTCAGCTGCTCGCCGGTGGCGGCACGGACGACGGCGGGCTTGTCCGGAGTGGACTTGGCGAAGACTCCAGGGAACAAGGGTGCACTCCTCTGACGAAGGGGACATTCACCCTGAACGACCGTTATCTAACGATCGTTCAGGGTGTCGTGTGTCACAGTACCCTAGGCCTCGGGATCGACCTCACTGTCGTTGCCGAGGTCGGCCCGAAACTGCGCTCAGTGGTTCCCGAGGAACCGGTCCATGGTCCGTTCGGCGAGTGCAGTGATGGTGAGCGCCGGGTTCACCAGTCCGACGGCACCCGGCACGAACGAGCCGTCGACGACGTAGAGATTGTCATAGCCGCGCACCGCCCCGTCCATCGACGCGGCCTCTCCCATGACGACGCCGCCGAGACCGTGATATGTACCGGCCGAACCGAATCCGACGGCGCGGGTGTAGATCGGGACGCCGTTGGCGGGTCGGCCGTAGCGTGCCTCCGTCCGCTGGTGGAACTTGCCGACGAAGGCGGCCGCCTGCCGGTCGACGTCGTTGCTCCCCTCCGGGTACGGATAGTTGAGCTTCGCCGTCCGGGTGGAGTGGTCGAAGTCGACCGTGCCGCGCTCGTCGGTGTGGGTCTGGACGAGGTGGGTGGTCCCGGCCTTGCCGAGGGGCGCCGGCAGCGGCGTCGCCTGATACACCATCGACATCGGGGTCTCGGAGAGCCTGTCCTCGTAGATCCGCGCGTATCCCGGTCCGCCCTGGACCAACCCGAAGTCGTCGGACGGGTTGGTGCGGATGGTGAGGAAGTCGCCGTTGGTCCCGAACCCGTTCCCGATGCGCGGGGACAGTTGCGGCAGAGTGCCTTTCGCTCGCGCCTCGACGAGCATGCGGGTGGTGTGGAACGAGCCGGCGGCCATGAAGAGATGATCGGCCTCGGCGGTCACCGTCCGGATCGTGCGACCCTGCTCGTCGCGGACCCGCGCGGTGACGACGAATCCCGCACTGCGTGGGCGTGGGCGGATGTCGAACACCTCGTGCATCGGTTTGATCGTGACGTTGCCGGTGCGTTCGGCGGCGGCGAGATAGGTCCGGTCGGTGGACTTCTTGGCGCCGCTGTTCACGCCGTAGCTCAGCTCGCCGATGATGACGGACGGACGTTTGCGGCCGGCCATCTCGGCGCGGACGATGTCCCAGTCGATCGCGAAGTCGAAGAAGTGGGGAGTGGCGCCGTAGCGTGCGATCACCTCGAGCCAGGATCGGGGCCCGACATAGTTCGGGTGCTTCAGGATGTCGGCCGGCATCGGCGAGACGCCGAGCGTCCTCTTGGCGCGCGGGTAGTAGGTCGAGAGGAGTTCGGAGTAGTTCGCCGCGGCGGGGAAGATGTGCTCGAAGTCCTGACGGCGGGGGACCGGGGTGAAGGACCCGAACACCAGCGAGCCGCCGCCGACGCCGGCGCCGTAGACGGCCTCGATGCCGTTGCCCTCGACGTGGTCGAGTACGCCCGGGTACGGCTCGACGGGGATGGCGGTGGCGCTGTTCGCGCCCGCCCGGTTGCCGAACCACGCTGCGCGCTTGTCCGGGCTGGAGAAGGTGGCGAAGGTGTTGCCGTCGGGGCGGATCGGCCAGCGGCGGCCACGTTCGAACACCGTTGTGGTGAAACCGGCTTCGCCGAGTCGCAGGGCGGCGACCGACCCGCCGAAGCCGGTGCCGATCACGATCGCGGTGCGTCCGGGCGCGGCCGTCGCGGGAGCTGCGGTACTCGCGGTGGCGGCCAATGCGGCGAGAGCTCCGGCGCCTGCCGCGGAGCGGAGAACGGTCCGGCGTGAGACGGCAGGGTCGGGTATGTCCAAGTTCACTGCGAAACCTTAGCTTGCACTAACTAAGGTAAGGAACGCCTTACTAACCAGTGGCGGTGTGGGATGCATCACCCTGAGGCTTCGCTCCGAAGAGTACTCCGATCGCCGCATACACTCCGGATGATGACTGATTCGTTCGACATCGACATCGACATCGACATCGACGTGGACCGCGACAGCGTCGCCATGGGGGATGATGTCCTCTCTCATCATCGTCGGATCTCCGTCTCGGTCGGCACCCTGCTGAGCGCGGTCCTCGCGGAGGCGGCACCTGAGATCCGGGCTCGCGGTTGGTCATGGGTGGCCGAGGTCGACGGCCACCCGGCAGCCGTCTGGTCCGTTGATCACGGCGTCCGGATTCTCGTCCGGGATGTTCCGGTGACCCGCGGCAATGCTCCACGGCAGATCTTCTTCCGGTACTTCGTCCAGATCGATCCCGAGTGGCTGTACCGGCGGCTCGTCGACGGCGCGGAAGCGAATCGATATGTGCTGGAACGTGAATACCGGCCGATCGGCGACCGGCTCCGTGAGGAGGAGGAACGGCGCCGGGAAAAAGAACTCCCGGGGCGGCTCCTGGGCGTCGAATGTTCTGCGGCGCTGCGCGGCCTCGGCGTGGACTTCGATCTGCATAATGATCGTCTGGCGCGATTCGGTGTGGCGGGGTCCACGTGGCGGGTACGGCGGATGGACACGATGACGGTCACCGACCACGGTCGGAACCGATTCTTGTCGTCCATACGCCCTGCCGCGGTCGCCGAGGTCTGGCTGGCGGCTGCAGTGGGGCAACGGGTGCGGGAGGTCCGGGGCCTGCCCCGGACCCCGGACCATCTGCTGTCCCAGCCGGATCTGTACCCGATGTCCCGGGGCGTGGCCGGTGAACCTCGCTGGACGACGAGAGGCCATCCCACCGTCCAGCTCACCGGTGACGACGCGGTGAACGCTTATCGACTGTCGATGGGGCGGACGATCGGGGAGATCATGCAGATCCTGACCGGCCGCTGACTCAGTCCTTGGCCCGCACCGACTCCTCGACGAGGTCGAGGACTGCATGCAGATCGGCGGTGGGCTGACCTGACGCCAATCGGGTGATCAGTCCGTCGAGGACGAGATCCAGATACTTGACCAGGACCTCGGTGGGGACGTCATCGCGAAGCCGACCGGCCTGGCGGCCGCGTTCGAGCCGGCGGAGGGTGGCCTGTTCGAGTTCGGCCGACCGCGCAGTCCATTCAGCCCGAAAGCTGTTGTCGGTGCGCAACTTTCGCGCGATCTCGAGACGGGTGCCGAGCCAGTCGAAATCCTCTGGCCGCGTGAGCATGTCACGCATGACCTGTACGAGGCCCTCCTCTGCGGCTACATCGGCCATGCGCTCGGCGTCCTCGTGTGCGAGCGCGAGGAAGAGCGCCTCCTTGTCCCGGTAGTGGTGGAAGATCGCGCCGCGGGACAGGCCCGTCGACTCCTCGATCCGCTTGACGGTCGCACCGTCGTATCCGTACTCCGCGAAGCAGTGCCGCGCGCCGTCGAGAATCTCCCGACGACGCGCGGCAAGGCGGTCATCACTGACCTTGGGCACGTCGCGTGCTCCTTGTCAGCTCTTGATCATGTTCCGCAGCACGTACTGCAGGATGCCTCCGTTGCGGTAGTAGTCGGCTTCGCCGGGGGTGTCGATGCGGACCTTCGCATCGAACTCCACCTTCGAGCCGTCCTCCTTGGTGGCGGTGACGTGCACGGTCTTCGGGGTCTTGCCCTCGTTGAGCTCCTCGATACCCGAGATGTCGAACGTCTCGGTGCCGTCGAGGCCCAGCGACTTGTGCGACTCGCCCTCGGGGAACTGCAGCGGGATGACGCCCATACCGATCAGGTTCGAGCGGTGGATGCGCTCGAAGCTCTCGGTGATGACCGCCTTGACGCCCAGCAGGCTGGTGCCCTTGGCCGCCCAGTCACGCGACGAACCGGTGCCGTACTCCTTGCCGCCGAGCACGACGAGCGGGGTGTTCTGTGCGGCGTAGTTCTGCGCGGCGTCGTAGATGAACGACTGCGGCGCACCTTCCTGGGTGAAGTCGCGGGTGTAACCGCCGGTGACACCGTCGAGCAGCTGGTTCTGCAGGCGGATGTTGCCGAAGGTCGAGCGGATCATCACCTCGTGGTTGCCACGACGGGCGCCCAGCGAGTTGTAGTCCTTGCGTGCCACACCGTTGGCGTCGAGGTACTGCGCGGCGGGGGTGCCGGGCTTGATCGTCGACGCGGGGGAGATGTGGTCGGTGGTCACCGAGTCGCCGAGCTTCGCGAGCACGCGAGCGCCCTTGATGTCGGAGACGGGCGACGGCTCGAGCTGCATGCCCTCGAAGTACGGAGGCTTCCGCACGTAGGTGGACTTGTCGTCCCACTCGAAGGTCTTGCCCGACGGGGTCGGCAGGTTCTGCCAGCGCTCGTCGCCCTTGAAGACGTCGGCGTAGTCGGCGGCATACTGCTCGGCCGAGATCGACGAGGCGATGGTCGCCTCGATCTCCTCGTTGGTCGGCCAGATGTCCTTCAGGAAGACGTCGTTGCCCTCGGTGTCCTGACCCAGCGGATCGGTCTCGAAGTCGAAGTCCATCGTGCCGGCGATCGCGTAGGCGATGACCAGCGGCGGCGAGGCCAGGTAGTTCATCTTCACGTCGGGGTTGATGCGACCCTCGAAGTTGCGGTTGCCCGACAGCACCGCGGTGGCGGTGATGTCGTTGTCGTTGATCGCCTTCGAGATCTCCTCGGGCAGCGGGCCCGAGTTGCCGATGCAGGTGGTGCAGCCGTAGCCGACCAGGTAGAAGCCCAGCTTCTCCAGGTAGGGCCACACGCCGGCCTTGTCGTAGTAGCCGGTGACGACCTGCGAACCCGGAGCCATCGAGGTCTTGACCCACGGCTTGGAGGTCAGGCCCTTCTCGACAGCCTTCTTGGCGAGCAGCGCCGCGCCGAGCATGACCGACGGGTTGGAGGTGTTGGTGCAGCTGGTGATCGACGCGATGGTCACGATGCCGTGGTCGAGGATCATTGAGCCGCGCTCTTCGGAGTCCACGCGCACCGGGTTGGTCGGGCGGCCCTCGGCGCCGTTGGCGGCCGACGGGAGCTGTGCGCCGTCGTCGGCGAAGGACAGCGTGGCCGGGTCGGAAGCCGGGAAGGACTCCTCGACGGCCTCGTCGAGCTGCGTGTGCGGGGTGGCGGTGCCGTTCTCCACGTAGTTGTGGATGTCCTTGCGGAAGGCGTTCTTGGCGTCCCACAGCTCGATGCGGTCCTGCGGACGCTTCGGGCCGGCGATCGACGGGACGACGTCGGCCAGGTCGAGTTCGAGGTACTCGGAGTAGACGGCCTCGTCGGCGTCCTTCTCCAGCCACATGCCCTGTTCCTTGGCGTAGGCCTCGACGAGGGCGAGCGTCTCTTCGCTGCGGCCGGTGAGGCGCAGGTACTTCACGGTCTCCTCGTCGATGGGGAACATCGCACAGGTCGAACCGAACTCGGGGCTCATGTTGCCGATGGTGGCGCGGTTGGCCAGCGGCACCTCGGCGACGCCGTTGCCGTAGAACTCGACGAACTTGCCGACCACACCGTGCTTGCGCAGCATCTCGGTGATGGTGAGGACCACGTCGGTGGCGGTCACGCCCGGCTTGGTGGCACCGGTCAGCTTGAAGCCGACGACGCGCGGGATGAGCATCGAGACCGGCTGGCCGAGCATCGCTGCCTCGGCCTCGATGCCGCCGACGCCCCAGCCCAGGACGCCGAGACCGTTCTCCATGGTGGTGTGCGAGTCGGTGCCGATGCAGGTGTCGGGGTAGGCGACGCCGTCACGGACCATGACCGAGCGCGCGAGGTGCTCGATGTTGACCTGGTGGACGATGCCGGTGCCCGGCGGGACGACGCGGAAGTCGTCGAAGGCGCCCTGGCCCCAGCGGAGGAACTTGTAGCGCTCTTCGTTGCGCTGGTACTCGATCTCGACGTTGCGCTCGAAGGCCTGGGCGTTGCCGAAGGCCTCGATGATCACCGAGTGGTCGATGACCATCTCGGCGGGTGCGAGCGGGTTGACCTTGTCCGGGTCGCCGCCGAGCTCCTTGACGGCGTCACGCATCGTGGTGAGGTCCACGATGCAGGGCACGCCGGTGAAGTCCTGCATGATCACGCGGGCGGGGGTGAACTGGATCTCGATGCTCGGCTCGGCGCTCGGATCCCAGTTGGCCAGGGCCTCGATGTGATCCTTGGTGATGTTGGCGCCGTCCTCGGTACGGAGGAGGTTCTCGGTCAGCACCTTGAGGGCGTAGGGGAGTTTCTCGGCGCCCTTGACGGCGTTCAGGCGGTAGATCTCGTAGCTGTTGTCGCCGACGTCCAGCGTGCCGCGGGCGCCGAAGGAATTGATACTCACGTCTAAATCCACTCTCCTCGTGTACCGACGGGCTGCGTCGGCGATGCTCGATGAATTTCTGAACCCGGCGGGCTGCACCGGTGCCATCGGATGTCCGCGAGGCGACCCGCGACAACATCGTCCAGTCTAACAGTACGAGCGTACTGCCGAAGCCGGGTGGGGACGACACGCCGCCGGGGCCTCTCGTCGTGGCCGAATACCCGGACGCGTCCATTGTGTCGTACCGTGCAGGTCGAAGTCCGGTGAGCGTGCGGTTTGCTCGCCGCGGGGTGTTACCGACAGACAGGGGTGAGGCCACATGGGTCCCGAGCCGACGACGTTGATGCTGGCCGCTCCCGCGGAGAACAACGAACTCACGGGACTCGTCGGGGTCGACATGGCCGAGCTTTCGCGCGACATCGCCGACGACGGGGTGGCGGGCGCCACTCCCGAGCAGGTACCCGGGATGCTCGAGGTGATCGAGTACGCCAAGTCCAAGGGCCAGGACTTCAGCTTCGTGGTCGTCGACCAGGTGCAGCCGCGCTTCAGCCTCTACCGCGACATCGCCAACCAGCTCCAGGAGCAGGTCGGCGGCACCGTGATCGTGCTCGGCCCCAACTCTGTCGGCAGCTCCTCGCCCGAGTTCAGCCGGGTGATCCAGGAGGAGGCGACCCAGAATCTCGCCCTCACCGATCCGCCCGGGGCCGCGCGACAGATGGTCGACTCGATGACCGGTTCACACGTCGACTGGACCGTCGTCGGACTCGTCCTCATCCTGGTCGTCGTGCTCGGTGCGGCGGGCGCCCGACTCCGCACCCGGCGCGCACGCGCCGCAGCGGCGAGCGGCCCGCTCGGTCCGCTGACCCCGGCCGGCGCCGGGGCCGCGTCGTCGGAGGGTTCGGACTCGGACGCGCCATCCTCCTGAGGTCCCACCTCTCGTTTCGCCGGCATCGCTGACGGCCGCTTCCCGCGGTCCATCGGTGCCGGCGTCTTCGTGCTCGTACCCCATCCGGTTCGCGCACCGTTTTGTTGCGAATTCGAGACCTGGGCCACGGTGGTGAACTTTTTCCAGTTCACAGCATTTTCCCAGGTAATCACGCCTTTGTAATTCATTCCTTTCGGTTTTCTCGTGTGGTTGATGTGACGTACGGTTCTGATGTCGCACGTGTGGCCTGAGTTCCCTACAGGGTCATGTGCGACGGATGTGCAGTGTGTGGTCGGGGCGGCCGAACATGGCCGTTCGATCGACAACCGGAGATCGCCGCAGATCCCCGGCAGAACCGCAAGGAGTTCAGGTGAGGCGAGGAAGAACAGGTGCGTCCTGGCCGGCGCGCGTCACGGCGGCCACGGCTGCCGTTCTCATCTGCGCGGTCGGCGCCGGTCATGCGACCGCGGCCCCGAAGAAGGCCGAGTCGCCGGTGTCCGGGCTGATCAACGAGATCGCCTCGGTGAACCAGGACATCGTCGACCTCGACCAGGCCCTCGCGGTGCGTCAGGAGGACGTCAACCGCGCCATCGTCGACTTCCAGAACTCCCTCGCCCAGCGGCGCCTGGCCACGGTCGCCGCACGCGGCGCGCGGACCGAGCTCGATCGGGCCGGTCAGGCCGTGATCGCGGCGCAGAAGGAGTTCGACGGTTTCGTCCGGCTCGCCTACCAGCAGGGCGCCGAGCAGGGTTCGATGTCGAACTACGTGGCGTCCCCGGACCCCCAGGCGGTCCTGGACCGGATGAAGCTTCTCGACCAGGTCGGCAAGAAGCAGCAGGAGACCATCCGACGTCTCCAGGTCGCCCGCAACCAGAAGGCCAATCGCGTGGCGGCGGTCGAGGCGACCCGCCGGCAGGCGTCCTTCGCCGCCAAGAGCGCCGAACAGCGCAAGCGCGACGCACTGTCCGCGGTCACCGAGGCCAAGACCGCCATCTCCGAACAGCAGGAGCGCAAGGCCACCCTGGTCGCCAAGCGCGACCGGGTGCAGAAGAAGATCGACTCGATCCGCGGCTACGTGCCCAAGAAGCAGGCCGCCGGACCGTCCACCCGTGACCTGCTGTCCAACATCTTCCCGTCGGCGCCGAGTCTCCCGGACCTGCCGACGACCAACGTCTCCGACAACGAACTGCTCGCGATCGCGGCGCGTGCCGCCGCCCGGATCGCGGTCGACGTGGGTTCGGCGGCCCTCGGCATGGGTCTGGACATGGGTTCGCAGATGCTCTCGACCATCATCGGGGAGCAGCGGCTCCCGCAGTCCGAACTCCTCAACGAACTCGGTCTCGGCGGCGTCGACCTCACCGGCAGCAGCGGCAACGACAGCCTTAGCTCCCGACTGGGATCGGGAAGTCTCGGTTCCTTGTTCGGCGGCTCCGGCGGCGGGGGCGGATCGGGCGGCATGGTGCGGCCGGGTCTGCGCGGCCCGCAGGCGGTCGAGATCGTCGTCAACCGTGCGCTGTCGCAGCTGGGCGTCACCTACGCCTGGGGCGGTGGTGACACCAACGGTCCGACCCAGGGCATCCGCGACGGCGGCGTCGCCGACAGCTACGGCGACTACCGCAAGGTCGGCTTCGACTGCTCGGGCCTGATGATCTACGCCTTCGCCGGCGTCGGCATCGAACTGCCGCACTACACGGGTTACCAGTACACCTCGGGTCCGCAGTTCCCGCTCTCGCAGATGCGCCGCGGCGACATGATCTTCTACGGCCCGAACGCGAGCCAGCACGTCGCGCTCTACCTGGGGGACAACAAGATGGTCGAGGCCCCGCAGTCCGGCTCCGTCGTCAAGGTGTCGCCGCTGCGTACCAACGGTGCGATGCCGAACGTCGTCCGCCTGGTCTGACGGCGTCTGAACGACGGGCCGTGCATCTTCTTGGCGGCTTTTCAGTTCGCACGGCTAGGCTGGCACAAACACGCGGGGGTGTCTCGCCTCGACGTGGCCTCACCAGTGAGCAGCAGAGTTCAGACGAACAGGAGCACGGGTTGACCGAATCGCACTCCCTCGACAAGGCGGCCACGGGGGACCCGGCCGCGGCAGGCGCCGACTCGTCGGTGCTGAGCGACGCCGACGTCGCCCTGCTCGAGCGGGCCATCTACGAGGTCAAGCGTGTCATCGTCGGTCAGGATCAGCTCGTCGAGCGGATTCTCGTGGGCCTGCTGGCCCGCGGCCACATCCTCCTCGAAGGTGTCCCGGGCGTCGCGAAGACGCTCGCGGTCGAGACCTTCGCCAGGGTCGTCGGCGGCTCGTTCTCCCGGGTGCAGTTCACCCCCGACCTGGTGCCCACCGACCTCATCGGTACCCGCATCTACCGCCAGGGCCGTGAGCAGTTCGACACCGAACTCGGACCGGTGGTCGCGAACTTCCTGCTCGCCGACGAGATCAACCGCGCACCCGCCAAGGTGCAGTCCGCGCTGCTGGAGGTCATGGCCGAGCGACACGTGTCGATCGGCGGCAAGACCTACGCGATGCCCGACCCGTTCCTGGTGATGGCGACGCAGAACCCCATCGAGAACGAGGGTGTCTACCCGCTGCCCGAGGCACAGCGCGACCGCTTCCTGTTCAAGGTCCTCGTCGACTACCCGTCGGTGGAGGAGGAGCGCGAGATCGTCTACCGGATGGGCAATGTCCCGCCGACGGCCTCGCAGGTACTCGATCCCGCCGCGATGCTGCGTCTGCAGAAGACCGCCGCGAACGTCTTCGTCCACCACGCTCTCGTCGACTACGTCGTCCGCGTCATCAACGCGACGCGCCGTCCGGCCGAGCTCGGCCTCCACGACGTCGCGTCGTGGCTGTCCTACGGCGCCTCGCCCCGCGCGACCCTGGGCATCGTGGCCGCGGCACGCGCGCTCGCACTCGTGCGCGGACGCGACTACGTCATCCCGCAGGACATCGTCGAGATCATGCCCGACGTCCTGCGACACCGCCTGGTGCTGTCCTACGACGCCCTCGCCGACGAGATCGACGCCGACCAGGTCATCAGCCGGGTACTGCAGACCGTGGGACTCCCGCAGGTCGGCGCGCAGCCGGTGGCGCAGAACTCCTACCAGTCGGGTCCCGGTCCGCAGGGCCACGCCGCCGGGATGCCGCAGGCCGCCCCGCAGGGAACCAATGGCTATGCCGCACAACAGGTTCCGCAGGGCTCCGGTCCGGTGAACCCGAATTCGCCGCGGTATGGCGGCTAATCGGGACCTGCCGAGCCTCGGTGCCGGGTTGCTCGAGGAGCCCCAGCTCACCGCGGCTCTGAAGATGCTGGAGCTCACGGTCCGTCGCAAGCTCGACGGCGTGCTCCAGGGCGAGCACCTCGGACTCATCCCCGGACCGGGTTCGGAGCCGGGGGAGGCGCGCGCCTACCAGCCGGGCGACGACGTCCGTCGGATGGAGTGGTCGGTCACCGCACGGACCACCCAGCCGCACGTGCGCCAGATGATCGCCGACCGTGAGCTCGAGACCTGGCTGGTCGTCGACGCGTCGGCGAGTCTCGACTTCGGCACCGTCGGCTGCACCAAACGCGATCTCGCGGTGGCCGCCGCGGCGGCGATCGTGCATCTGACCACCGGCGGCGGCAACCGGCACGGCGCCCTCGTCGTGACCGGCGACGACCTCGTCCGCGTCCCTGCACGGGCCGGGCGCGCACACGCCCAGAACCTGCTCAAGGCGATCGCGACGACGCGTCGCAGCTCGCCCGGTGTCCGCGGCGATCTCAAGGCCGGCATCGAGGCCCTGCGTCGTCCGCAGCGTCGCAGGGGTCTGGCGGTCGTGATCAGCGACTTCCTCGGCCCGATCGACTGGGAACGCTCGCTGCGCGCCATCGGCGCCCATCACGAGCTGCTCGCGGTCGAGGTCCTCGACCCGCGTGACCTGGAGCTGCCGCCGATCGGCGAGGTCACTCTGGCCGACGCCGAATCGGGGGAGATCCACGACGTGACCGTGACCGAGGACCTGCGACGCGACTTCGCCGCGGCCGCGCGGGCGCACCAGGAGCGTGTGCACCGGACGCTGCGCAGCTGTGGCGGTGCGACGCTGACCCTGCGCACCGATCGCGACTGGCTCACCGACACCGTCAAATTCATCGCCCAGCGCCGTCGTGGCCTGGCCGCCGGGGTGGGGTAGACCATGTTGTCCAGTCCCTGGTGGTTGTTGCTGCTGCTCGTCGTGGCGCTGCTCGGCGCCGCCTACGTGTACATGCTGCGTCGCCGCAAGCAGCGTGCGCTGACCTTCGCGAACCTCGATCTGCTGAAGTCGGTCGCACCGGCCGACCGCAACCGGCTCCGCCATGTGCCGATCGCGCTGCTCATCGTCGCGCTGATGCTGCTGACGGTGGCGTTGTCCGGCCCGCAGGCCGACCGCAAGGTCCCGCGCAACAAGGCGACGGTGATCCTCGTGATGGACGTCTCCCGGTCGATGAACGCGACCGACGTGTCGCCGTCGCGCATCAAGGCCGCTCAGGAGGCGGCGAAGAAGTTCGCCGACGAGCTGACCGAGGGCATCAACCTTGGCCTGATCTCCTTCGCCGGCACCGCGGCGAGCCTGGTGTCGCCGACCCCTGACCACAACGCGACGAAGGTCGCCGTCGACAAGCTCCGACTCGACGACAAGACGGCGACCGGCGAGGGCATCTTCGCGGCGCTGCAGCAGATCAGCACCCTCAACGCCGTTCTCGGCGGCGGTGAGGCGGCCCCGCCGGCGCGGATCGTGCTCCTGTCGGACGGCAAGGAGACCGTGCCCGACGATCCCGACGACCCGCGCGGTGCCTTCACCGCGGCCCGCAAGGCCAAGGAGGAGAAGATCCCGGTCTCCACCATCTCCTTCGGGACCCGGACGGGCACCGTCGAACTCGAGGGCGACCGCGTGCCGGTCCCCGTCGACGACGATTCGCTGCGCAAGATCGCGAACCTGTCGGGCGGCGACTTCTTCACTGCGGCCAGCCTCGACGAGCTCAACAAGGTGTACGAGAAACTGCAGAACGAGATCGGGTATGAGACCCGTCGGGGGGACAACTCGAAGCCGTGGCTGATCGCGGGTACGTTGTTCGCGCTGGTCTCGGCGTTCGCGGCCCTGGCGATCAATCGCCGGTTGCCCTGACCCGGGCACCGTGCCCCGACCCACCGGCGTGCCCTGTCCGCCGACCACCGCGACGCCGACTTCAAGAGAACGGATAGGTTAGACACCCATGACGGCATCCAGCAACGAAGCGCAGAATCCTTCCCGGTCGGTCCTGGTGACCGGCGGCAACCGCGGGATCGGCCTGGCCGTGGCCCAGCGCCTGGCCGCCGACGGCCACAAGGTCGCGGTCACCCACCGCGGTTCGGGTGCGCCCGAGGGACTGTTCGGCGTGAAGTGCGACGTCACCGACTCGGAGTCGGTCGACGCGGCCTTCGCCGAGGTCGAGGCCCATCAGGGCCCCGTGGAGATCCTCGTCGCCAACGCGGGCATCACCGACAACATGCTGCTCATGCGTCTGTCCGAGGAGTCCTTCGAGAAGGTCATCGACGCCAACCTGACCGGCGCCTTCCGCTGCGCGAAGCGCGCCACCAAGTGGATGCAGCGTGCCAAGTGGGGCCGCATGATCTTCCTCGGTTCGGTCGTCGCGATGTCGGGTATCCCCGGCCAGGTCAACTACGCGGCGTCCAAGGCCGGTCTCATCGGCATGGCGCGCTCGATCGCCCGCGAGATCGGATCGCGGAACATCACGTCCAACGTCGTCGCCCCCGGTTTCATCGAGACCGACATGACCGCGGCGATGGAGGATCGTTACATCGAGATGGCCAAGCAGGCCATCCCGCTGGGCCGCACGGGCAAGCCCGAAGACGTCGCCGCCGCGATCAGCTTCCTCGCCTCCGACCAGGGCGGCTACATCTCCGGCGCGGTCATCCCGGTCGACGGCGGCATGGGCATGGGTCACTGACCCGTCCGGGTCCGACGGCCCCACGGCCGCACCACACCACAATCAACGTCGATCTCAGGAGCACATCTTCGTGAGCGGAATCCTGGACGGGAAGACCGTCCTCATCACGGGCATCATCACCGACGCCTCGATCGCCTTCCACGCGGCCGCCATGGCGCAGGAGCAGGGCGCGACGGTGATCATCACCGGCATCCCGGAGCGGCTGCGGCTGATCGACCGGATCGCCAAGCGGCTGCCCAAGGAGGTGCCGCCGGCCATCGGCCTCGACGTGACCAACGAAGAGGATCTCGAGGCACTGGCCGACAAGATCCGTGAGATCGCCCCGCAGGGCGTCGACGGCGTCATGCACTCGATCGCGTTCGCGCCGCGCACCCTGATGGGACCCGACGCCAAGCCGTTCCTCGAAGGCCCCGGCCCCGATGCCGCCAAGGCCTTCGAGATCTCGGCCTGGAGCTACGCCTCGCTGGCCCGCGCCGTGCTGCCCGTCATGAACGAGGGCGGCTCGATCGTGGGCATGGACTTCGATCCGCGCACCGCGATGCCGTACTACAACTGGATGGGCGTCGCCAAGGCGGCGCTCGAGTCGGTCAACCGCTATGTGGCGCGAGAAGTGGGCAACGCCAAGAACGTCCGCTCCAACCTGGTCGCCGCCGGACCCATCAAGACCCTGGCCGCCAAGGCCATCGCCGGCACCGCGACCGACGACGCCAAGCAGCTCAACATGCTCAACGAGTACTGGGACGGCGCGTCGCCGATCGGCTGGGACGTCGACGACCCGACCGTGGTCGCCAAGTCCGTGTGCGCGCTGCTCAGCGACTGGCTGCCCGGCACCACCGGCTCCATCGTGTACGTCGACGGCGGCGCCAGCCACAACACCTGGTTCCCGGAGGGCATGACCTCCGGGTCGTGAGCCCGGGGAGACGCGCAGTGGACACCGCTTTCGATTCCGTCCTGTTCCTGTCCTTCGGCGGCCCCGAGGGACCCGACGAGGTCATGCCGTTCCTGGAGAACGTGACCCGGGGCAGGGGGATCCCGCGGGAGCGCCTGGAGTCGGTCGCCGAGCATTACCTGCATTTCGGCGGGGTGTCGCCGATCAACCGGTTGAACCTGGACATGATCGACGGCCTCCGCGCCGATCTGGCGCGCCGTGGTCTCGACCTGCCGGTGTACTTCGGCAACCGCAACTGGCACCCGATGGCCGAGGACACCTTGGCCGAGATGTACCGGGCGGGGCATCGCCGCATCCTGGTCTTCCCGACGTCGGCCTGGGGCGGTTATTCGGGGTGTCGCCAGTACCACGAGGACATCGACCGGTCGTTGAAGGCGCTTGCCGAACGCGAGCCCTCGAGCACAACACCCGAGGGCGCCGTCGTGCTTCGCAAGCTGCCGCAGTACTGGTCACATCCCGCGTTCACCGCGGCCGGCGCCGACGCCGTCCGTCGCGGGATCGAGGCGCTCGGTGAGTCCGAGGATCCGGTACGGCTGGTGTTCACGGCGCATTCCGTCCCGAATACGGCCGACGCCGCATCCGGGCCCGCCGCGGAGGGCGGTGGTCTGTACTCGCGTCAGGTGGTGGCGGCGTCGCAGGCGGTCGCCGACGCGCTCGGCGTCGACGACTTCGACCAGGTCTGGCAGTCGCGGTCGGGGCCCCCGCAGATCCCGTGGCTCGAACCGGACATCTGTGACCACCTGGAAAACCTGGCAGCACAGGGTGTCCGGCGGGTCGTCGTCTATCCCGTCGGTTTCATCTCGGATCACCTCGAGGTGATCTGGGACCTCGACAACGAGGCCGCCGAGACGGCGCAACGACTCGGGATGGATTACGTGCGCGCGGAGACCGTCGGTACGGATCCGCGGTTCATCGAGATGATCGGCGAATTCGTGGAGAACTACGCCGGCGGCGCCGGCGACCTGGCCGCGATGGGTTGCGGCGACAACGGCCGGGTGTGCCGCGACCGGTGCTGTGTGCCGGCCGCGCGCCCGACGCGACCGGTGGCCGCACCGGCCGGCGAAGCGTAGTCGGATCTCGCCGACAAGCGATTACAAGCCCATTGTTTACTATCGTTTCAGCACATTTCGAATTGATGGTTCGCTACGGTAACGATCGAATAACAGGATTGGGCTGATATGGCCACAGGATTCATCAGATGACAGTCTGGAAATACGCTGCCCAGCCCGGCCGGCGATTAACAGAAAGGAATCCGCAATGGCAGATGGGACCATCGAACTGGACGCCGACATTCTCGGACCGATCCTGGACACCCTCATCACCGGTTCCTTGGAGGACGACGGCACGACGCCGCCTGTGTGAGAAGCCTTCTCGGGTGGGCCGCGTCGACGACGCGGCCCACCCGTGGTGTTTCCGCAGTTCATCAGCGACATTGCCGATCAAACAATGCGGGCTGTGATGGGTGACAAAGAATTCGAGGTGATCGAGACGATCACTCTCACCGATAAGGATCTCGATTCCGCGGTCGATGTGCTCGCGGACGGCCTCCACGAGATCCCGCTGTACACCTGGCTGCTCGGAGAGCACATATCCGACCGTTCCCTGCGGAGATGGCTGGCGGAAATCCTCGTACGTCCCTTGTTGAATGCGGGATGCGTCCTCGGATCACGACGGGAAGGTCGGCTCGTCGGGATTCTGGTCTTCCAGCCACACGACGCCGAGCTTTCTCCTGACGGCAAACCACCCCTGACCCCGGCCGACTTCACCGTGGCGGCGGACGTTCCCGGGTTGCGGGAACGGGTCGTCGAACTGTTGACCAGTACTCGGCTCGCCGCGCCGGCGGACGACGCGGTCAACCTCCGGATCGGGATCGTTGCGGCCGGGGAACGCGGCGGTCGTGCAGTGACCGGCATGATGCGCGAGGTCGAGCGATTCTGCATCGTTGCGTCCCGTCCGTACTACGCTTGGACCGGTTCGGAGAGTCTGCGGCGCTACTACACGCAGGTCTGGGGTGCATCCGAGTTCGCAGTCGAGGACTGGAACGGCGTCACGATGTACGGCCTGGTCTCCGATCGGCCGCCGCGGCCTCGACCCGCGCCCGACAACCCGCTCGCGACTCAGCGGCGGAGCAGTTCGCCGATCGTGTGATTGACCGCGGCCGCTCGTGCTGTCCGGGCGAGCGTGTGCAGTCCACGCAGTGCAGAGTCGCCCGAATCCCATTGCCCCGCAGTATCACCGATCTCCACGCGTCGAGCGCCGGCCAGGTCGACGATGGCCTCGACCTGGGCGGCGGTGTCGATGAGCCGCGTCGAGCGGGCGTCGAGTGCATGCGGCGGCAGTGCGACGCGATGCCGGGAGGTGAGGGCCGCAAGCTCCTTGCGGAGGTCACCCGCGTCGACCGATCGGCGTCCGCCGAGCCCGCCGATGATCGACGCCGCATCGCGAACGGCTTGCCGCAGATCGTATTCCAGGTCGCCCGCGGACGGCCCGGACGAGACCAGGTGACCGAGGTCGAGCCGATCCGCATACCGGAAGACCGTCCATCGGCACGTCACGTACGGGGGATCGATGCCGAGGGTGGAGAACTCGGGGACGAGTGCGAGGGTGCCGGCCGTGTCCGAGTCGTCCACCAGTAGTACCTCGCCGGCGACCAGCGCCTTCGACGTCGCAGGATGGGGCGGCAGACCCTGCGGATCACCGGTGGACGGTAGGCGCACCACCAGTTGCCGAGCAGGCTTCAGCATTCCCAGCAGTTCGAGCACACCGTTGCCGGATCCCGTTGCGGACGTGGACTGTTCGGTCTGCACCTCGTGCCGGTCGGCGGACTCGGCGAGTGCCTCGATCACGTCGTCTGGGGAGCATCGTCCGGTGAGCCACGCGGCCGCCCAGGCGCCCAGTGCGCAGGTCGGCCACGCGACGATGTGGGGGAGGATGTCGCTGCGATTCATCAAGGAACAAGGATACCGCCGGCCCCCGGCGGGTCGCCGGGCGTGGCAACCCGCCGCCGGTGGTCCTGGCGCATACGGTGTTGGACGCAGATGTCCAGGGACCGAAGAGGTGGAACGCGATGGATGACCGGTACGGGCGCGATGTGCTGTCCCAGCCACGCCGGGCCAAACCGCGTCCGGTCGAGGTCGCGGCCGAACGTGACCTCGTCGTCGAGGACGCCGCCACCGGATTCTGTGGTGCCGTCGTCGGTCTGGAGAAGAGTTACGCCGGTGACCTCGTCCGCCTGGAGGACCGGCACGGCCGGACACGCGTGTTCCTCATGAACCCCGGTGCGTTCCTGATCGACGGTCGTACGGTCACCCTCATCCGCCCGCGCGTGCGCGGTCCCCAGAAGCCCGCGATGACGGCGTCGGGATCGCGGGCCGCTCCGCGTACCCGGGCCCGCACCGCGCGGGCCAGCCGGATCTTCGTCGAGGGTGTGCACGACGCGACGCTGCTCGAGCGTGTGTGGGGAGGCGACCTGCGGGCCGAAGGAGTGGTGGTCGTCAGCCTCGACGGTCTGGACAACCTCGACGACGCCCTCGCCGAGTTCCAGCCGGCACCGCATCGTCGCGCCGGCGTCCTCGTCGACCACCTCGTCGCCGGTTCGAAGGAGGCCCACCTCACCGCCGAGGTCGGCGAACACGTGCTGGTGTGCGGTCACCCCTACATCGACGTCTGGGAAGCGGTGAAGCCAGCCTCGGTGAAGATCTCGGCCTGGCCGAAGATCCCGCGCGGCACCGACTGGAAGACCGGGGTCTGCGCCCAACTGGGGTGGGGCGATCCGCGGGACGGGTGGCGCCGGGTGCTGAGCGGCGTCGGCAGTTTCCGCGATCTCGAGGTCGATCTCCTGCGCTCGGTCGAGGAACTCATCGACTTCGTGACGGCCGCCGAAGAGGCGGGCTAGGGCCGGAGTCCGCCCGGTCGCGCGTCCTACGCACCGGACCTTCCCGGACATCTCTGGCAGACTGGACACATGAGCGCCCTGCTGTGGTTGGCAGCCGCGATCGTCCTGGTGGTCGCGGAGATGTTCGGTGGCGAACTGGTGCTGCTCATGCTGGCCGGCGGCGCCTTCGCCGCAGCCGGCGTGGATTTCGTGTGGGAGGCACCCCTGTGGGTCGAGGGGCTGGTCTTCGCCGTCGTGTCGGTGCTGCTGCTCGTCGCGGTCCGTCCGGTTGCCAAGCGCCACATGCTCACCCGTCCCGCGGTGCTCATGAACACCGAGGCGCTCGAGGGGCAACCGGCGGTCGTGACCGAGAAAGTGGACCGACACGACGGTCGGGTCAAGATCGGGGGCGACATCTGGTCGGCCCGGACGATGGATCCGGCGCAGGTCATCGAACCCGGTACCCACGTGACCGTCGTGCAGATCGACGGTGCGACCGCCGTGGTGTGGCTTCCCTGATGCTCGACCCCTACCTGCTCGACGCTTCGCGAGAAAGGTGAACGATGGACGATTTTCAGATCTTCGGCCTGGTCGTGGTCGTACTGCTGGTGCTGCTGGTGGTGGTGGTGCTGGTCAAATCGGTGGCCCTGATCCCGCAGGCGGAGGCCGCGGTGATCGAACGTCTCGGCCGCTACACCCGCACCGTATCGGGACAGCTCACGCTGCTGCTGCCGTTCATCGACCGGATCCGGGCGCGCGTCGACATCCGTGAGCGGGTCGTGTCCTTCCCGCCGCAACCGGTGATCACCGAGGACAACCTCACCCTGTCCATCGACACCGTCGTCTACTTCCAGGTGACCAATCCGCGGTCGGCGGTCTACGAGATCGACGACTACATCGCCGGCGTCGAGCAACTCACCATCACCACTCTGCGCAACGTGGTCGGCGGCATGACCCTCGAGGAGACCCTCACCTCCCGCGACTCCATCAACGGGCAGCTCCGTGGAGTGCTCGACGAGGCGACCGGACGCTGGGGCCTGCGCGTCGCCCGCGTCGAACTCAAGTCGATCATGCCGCCGCCGTCGATCCAGGAGTCGATGGAGAAGCAGATGAAGGCCGACCGCGAGAAGCGCGCGACGATTCTCGCCGCGGAGGGCCAGCGGGAGTCGGCCATCAAGACGGCCGAGGGCAACAAGCAGTCGCAGATCCTCGCGGCCGAGGGCGCCAAGCAGGCCGCGATCCTCGGCGCCGAGGCGGAGCGGCAGTCACGCATCCTGCGCGCCCAGGGTGATCGCGCGGCCGCGTACCTCAACGCGCAGGGCGAGGCCAAGGCCATCGAGAAGACCTTCGCGGCGATCAAGGCCGCCAAGCCGACACCGGAACTGCTTGCGTACCAATACCTCCAGCAGCTGCCGGAGATGGCGAAGGGCGAGGGCAGCAAGGTGTGGGTGGTGCCGTCCGACTTCGGTTCGGCACTCCAGGGTTTCGCGAAGTCCTTCGGCGTCCAGGGCGACGACGGGGTGTTCCGGTACGAGCCGACCGACTCGCCGCCGTCGCAGATCGACGAGTCGGAGACCGAGGACTGGTTCTCGCTGGCCTCCGATCCCAAGGTCGCGCAGGCCGTCGCCGAGGCCGAGGCGGTGGCCCGCAAGCCGGTTGCCCCCGAGATCAGCACCGGCCGTTCGACGCGCCACGCGTCGCTCGACGCCGCGATCGAGGAGACCGGCAGTACCCCGGGCTAGACCGGACCGTCGTCAGGCGGTGATGAGGTGGGCGATGCCGGCGAGGCCGATCGCCCACAGCACCGAGGCGAAGGTGCCCATGATGAACTGCTCCGATGCCTGCGGGGCACGTAGTTCGGGATAGCGCGCGAGGCTCTTCACGGCGAGGATGATCGCGAGTCCCTCCGGCCATCCGGCCATCAGCGTGGTGACGACGGCGAGGCGTTCGAGATAGCCGATGACACGGCCGCCCCGGAGCGGGCCGACCTCGGTCGGGTCGGTCGGTTCCGGCCCCGGGTTCCCGGTCTGGTCGGGGTTCTCCGGGGCAGGTGCGTTCTCAGGGTCGGGTGGTGGAGTCGGAGCCGCTCTCACGCCGCCCAGCTGTAGGACCGCCCGCACCACCGGACCGCCACCGGTCACGGCCGCGGCGGCCGCGATCACCGTGGCCGCCGCGGCCGGGAAGCCGGTGGCGGGCCCGGCGGTCGCGGCGACGATCGCGGTCGCGGTCGCGAGTCCCAGCAGGATCGTCAGGCCGGCCGCGTGGACGATCCTCGCCGACCGCGGCACGGTGAGACCGTCCAGGGCGCGCTCACGCATCAGGTGTTCGACGCCGAGCCACAGCACGGGTGCGACGGCGGTCAGCACGAGGAGGACGAGCGCGACCCCGGTCATCGCACGCTCTCCGCGACGTAGCGGTCGGCCTCGGCGAGTGCGTCGGCGAGGAGATCGAGCGAATCGGGTTCGAGATCCCAGCCGGCGGCCCGGAGCCGTTGACTCATGGCCTGGGGCGTGATGTCGAGCGCGCCGGCCGCGTCGGCCTGGGTGAATCCGCGCCGCATGAGTGCGACCGCCTCGACCCCGGCAGCACTCCGGGTGGCGACGATGTCGCTGATCAGCCGCCCGGCGGTCTGGGCGTGGCGGCACCACCGGGCGTCGGGTCCGCGGACGCACAGCGGTATCCGCTGGCGTTTGGCCGCCTCGACCGCGTCCCGGGCGTGGAGGAAAGCGGCACCCCGGCCGGCGCGGGTGGAGGCGGGCAGCGGTTTCTCCACGTCGCCGGTACCGATGCCGACACTCCAGTGGCCCTCGGCGGTCAGTTCGACGGCGAGGTGCGCGAGGGTCACCGGGTCGTCGAGAACGCCCTGGATCTCGTCGCCGGCGGTGCGCTCGAAGGGCCGGACCGTGTCCACGTCTGCGAGGCGGGTGAGTATCTCCTCGACGCGATCGATGTCGGTACGGCTCCCGCGTTGATCGACCGTCATGACGAACATCACACAAGCCTACGGGCTTGATTATGAGTGATCAAGTCTAATGGCTGGATTGATCAAGCTTTGGAACTTGATTCATCGGGATCAAGCCTCGCAACCTGCGTGCTGCCGGATGAGACCGGCAGCCGGGCGTCGAGGATCAACCCGATGATCCCGACCGCGAAGAGTGCGCCGCTGATCAGCAGTTGCCGAGGGTCGGTCTCGCCGGTCAGGGAGTCGCCGAGCATGACCACCGCCGCGGTGCCGGGCGCCATGCCGATGATGCTCGCCACCGTGAACGGCAGCGGCCGTACCGACGACAATGCCGAGCAGTAGTTGGCGACCGAGAAGGGGCAGGCGGCGATCAGGCGAAGTGAGCCGACGGCCAGCCAGCCGCGACGCTCCAGGCGGTACTCGACGGTCTTGACGACCGGCTTCTTGAGGAACGGCCGCACCCGGTCGCGTCCGAGCGCCCGGACCAGGCCGAAGGCCGCGACCGCCGCGATCGACGACGCGATCATGGCCCCCGCGAATCCGACGACCGGCCCGAAGAAGATGCCGGACATCACGGTGAAGGTCGAGCGGGGGATCGGGGCGATCGTCACGACGGCATATGCCGCGAAGAACAACCAGACGAACGCCGGCCCGAGGTCGTCGCCCCACGCCCGGACACTGCCGATCGAGGGGAGCGGGATCAGATACGACCCGAGGAGGATCAGTGCCACGACTGCGGCCGCGACAAGCGCGCGCCGCACGACCCGCCGGTCGAAGGTGAGGCGCCGTCGGCCGCCCGCTGCATCAGGTGTCACCTCGGTGACGGGGGCTGGCTCGGGCACCCGGACACTCTACTCTGGACGTCGCGAGACCCCTCGGCGTCGCGACCTGCTCGCCCCTCTTCGGTGGCGCAGCTCACGCCGACCGCGTTCATGGGCCGAGCGAGCGATCGGCTAAGGTCGTGTACGCGCTCGCACAGAGCACTCACGGAGGTGTGCTACCCCACATGCCACAGCAAACTGACCAGCCGAAAGAACTCGACGACGCCTACCAGGCGTGGTCGAAGGCCGCCGCGGCCGTTCTGGCGAAATCGCGTCGGGTCGACGTCGACGAGCTCCCCGACACACCGGAGGCCCTGCTCTCGACCGACACCGCCGACGGGCTGACCATCCGGCCGCTGTACACACGTCGCGACGAGACGACCGAACCGGGCCTGCCGGGCCGGTTCCCGTTCGTCCGCGGCGCCGATCCCGCACGTGACGTCACCACCGGGTGGCGCGTCACCGAGCGGTTCGGCGATGACGCGACCCCGGCCGAGGACGTCAACGAACTCGTCCTCGAGGCGATGGCCAACGGCACCAGCGGACTCTGGCTGTCCGTCGGCAAGCCCGGTGGCGGTCTCGGTGTCGCCGACCTCGCCACGGTGCTGCGCGGCGTCTACCTCGATCTCGTGCCGGTGACGCTCGACGCCGGTACCGAGGGCATCGCCGCCGCCCGGGAACTGCTCTCGCTCAAGGAGAAGGCACAGGCCGCACCGGTCGCCGCCGCTCCCACCGCGGCGACCACGCATTCCTTCGGACTCTCGCCGCTGACCGCGGCGTTCTCCGGCCGCGCCACCGTCGACTCCGACGAGGCCACCGCGCTCGCCGCGTCGAACCTCCCCGTCGGGGTCCGGACCTTCCGCGTCGACGGCAGCGACTTCGCGACCGCCGGCGCCGACAACGGCCTCGAACTCGCCCTCGTGGTGGCCGCCGCGGTTGCGCACCTGCGCGACCTGACCGCCGCCGGTCTGTCCGCCGAGGCGGCCCTGAACCAGATCACCTTCGGGGTCTCGGCCGACGACGACCAGTTCGCGACAATCGCCAAGTTCCGTGCGCTGCGCAAGATCTGGGCCCGCGTGGCCGAGGTCGTCGGCGCACCCGACGCCGGTGGCGCGATCACCCACGGCGTCACAGATCTGTCGATGTACTCCCAGCGTGACCCGTGGGTCAACATGCTGCGCAGCACCATCGCCGCCTTCGGCGCGGGTGTCGGAGGCGCCGACCAGCTGACGGTCCTGGCCTACGACGCGACGATCCCGGCCGACAAGCGCACCTCGAGTGCGTCGTTCTCGCGTCGCATCGCCCGCAACACCCAGCTGCTGCTGCTCGAGGAGTCCAACATCGGACGCGTCCTCGACCCGGCCGGCGGCTCGTGGTTCGTCGAGTCGCTCACCGACGACCTCGCCGCCAATGCGTGGGCCGTCTTCACCGAGGTCGAGGCCGCCGGTGGCTACCGCACCGCCCTCGACAGCGGCTGGATCGCCGAGAAGGTCGAGGCCTCGCTGGCCCGCCGCGACACCGAGGTCGCGCATCGTCGCATCTCCGTCACCGGCGTCAACGAGTTCCCGAACATCGACGAGCGGGCTCTGTCCGACGCCCAGGGCGCCTCGGCGTCGAGCGTCACCGACGTGGTCACCGGAACCCCGAAGCTGGCCCGCATCGGCCGCGCCTTCGAGGCGCTGCGCGACCGCTCCGACGCGGTGCTCGCCGAACAGGGTGCGCGCCCGTCGATCCTGCTCATCCCGCTGGGTAGCGTCGCCGAACACAACGGGCGCACCACCTTCGTGGCCAACCTGCTGGGTGCCGGCGGCATCACCGTCGTCAACCCGGGCCCGCTGACCGCCGACAAGATCGGTGACGCGGTGGCCGGTGCGAACACCCCGATCGCGGTCATCTGCGGCACCAAGGCCCGCTACGCCGAGGACGGCCCGGCGGCGCTCTCGGCCGCCCGTGCGGCCGGACTCTCCAGGGTCCTGCTCGCCGGCCCGGACAAGGAATGGCCCGAATCCGGTGATTCCCAAGGCGATCGTCCCGACGGTTCGCTGCGTGTCGGCATCGACGCGGTGAGCACGCTCTCCGATCTCCTCGATCAGCTTCTCTCAACTTCGGGAGCGACGGCATGACCCAGACCGAACCCAACCTGTCACAGTCCGATTCGGCCCAGTCGATCCCGAGCTTCGCCGGGGTCGAGCTCACCGACGGAACGCCGGCGGCGGCCGCCGGACCCGGCGCGCCCGTCACCGAGGAACTGGCGTCCGCGCACGGTTACTCCGTCGACCAGGTCACCTGGAACACGCCCGAGCAGATCGACGTCGTGCCGGTGTACACCCGCACCGACCGCGACGAGATCCTCGACGATGCCGAGCACCCGTACCCGCTCGACTCGGTTCCGGGCGAGGCCCCGTTCATCCGTGGCCCGTACCCGACCATGTACGTGAACCAGCCGTGGACGATCCGCCAGTACGCGGGCTTCTCGACCGCCGCCGAGTCCAACGCCTTCTATCGCCGCAACCTCGCGGCCGGCCAGAAGGGTCTGTCGGTGGCCTTCGACCTCGCGACCCACCGCGGATACGACTCCGACCACCCGCGGGTGGCCGGCGACGTCGGCATGGCCGGTGTGGCGATCGACTCGATCCTCGACATGCGTCAGCTGTTCGACGGCATCGACCTGGGCAACGTCTCGGTGTCGATGACCATGAACGGTGCGGTGCTGCCGATCCTGGCGCTCTACGTCGTGGCGGCCGAGGAGCAGGGTGTGCCGCCGGAGAAGCTGGCGGGGACCATCCAGAACGACATCCTCAAAGAGTTCATGGTCCGCAACACCTACATCTATCCGCCGAAGCCGTCGATGCGGATCATCTCGAACATCTTCGAGTACACCAGCCAGAAGATGCCGAAGTTCAACTCGATCTCGATCTCCGGCTACCACATCCAGGAAGCCGGTGCGACCGCCGACCTGGAGCTGGCCTACACGCTGGCCGACGGCGTCGAGTACATCCGCGCCGGTCTCGAGGCGGGCCTGGACATCGACAAGTTCGCACCGCGCCTGTCCTTCTTCTGGGGCATCGGCATGAACTTCTTCATGGAGGTCGCCAAGCTGCGCGCGGCTCGTCTCCTGTGGAGCGAGCTCGTCGCCGAGTTCGGCCCGAAGAACGCGAAATCGCTGTCGCTGCGCACACATTCGCAGACGTCGGGATGGTCGCTGACCGCGCAGGACGTGTTCAACAACGTCGCCCGCACCTGTGTGGAGGCGATGGCCGCGACGCAGGGTCACACCCAGTCGCTGCACACCAACGCCCTCGACGAGGCGATCGCCCTGCCGACCGACTTCTCGGCCCGCATCGCGCGTAACACCCAGCTGCTGCTGCAGCAGGAGTCGGGCACCACCCGCCCGATCGACCCGTGGGCCGGTTCGAACTACGTCGAGACCCTCACCCATCAGCTCGCGCAGAAGGCGCGCAAGCACATTCGCGAGGTCGAAGAGGCCGGCGGCATGACGCAGGCCATCAACGAGGGCCTGCCGAAGCTGCGCATCGAGGAGGCCGCGGCCCGCACGCAGGCCCGTATCGACTCGGGTCAGCAGCCGCTGATCGGCGTGAACAAGTACCAGGTGGCCGACGACGAGGAGATCGAGGTCCTCAAGGTCGAGAACTCCAAGGTGCGCGCCGAGCAGCTGGAGAAGCTCAGCAGGCTTCGCGCCGAGCGTGATTCGGCTGCCGTCGAGGCCGCACTGGCCGACCTGACCCGCGCCGCGGCGTCGTCGGAGGGTGGCATCGAGAACAACCTGATGGCCCTGGCCATCGAGGCCGCGCGTCACCAGGCGACGGTCGGCGAGATCTCCGAGGCGCTCGAGAAGGTCTATGGTCGCCACCAGGCGGAGATCAAGACGATCAGCGGGGTGTACCGACATGAGGCAGGCGAGGTGAGCAACATCGACGCGGCGATCGAGGCGGTGCGCCAGTTCGCCGAGGCCGAAGGCCGCCAGCCGCGCGTGCTGGTCGCGAAGATGGGCCAGGACGGTCACGACCGCGGCCAGAAGGTCATCGCGACGGCGTTCGCCGACCTCGGCTTCGACGTCGACGTGGGCCCGCTGTTCGCCACGCCGGAGGAGGTGGCCGCGCAGGCCGCCGACAACGACGTGCACGTGGTGGGTGTGTCGTCGCTGGCCGCCGGTCACCTCACCCTGGTCCCCGCACTGCGGGAGGCGCTCAAGGAGGTCGGGCGCGAAGACATCATGGTCGTCGTCGGCGGCGTCATCCCGCCGGGTGACTTCGCCGAGTTGTACGAGGCCGGCGCTGCTGCGATCTTCCCGCCCGGATCGGTCATCGCCGACTCGGCCGTGGAGCTCATCGGCAAGCTCGCCGACACCCTCGGCCTGGAGCTGCCCGGGGTGGCCGCGAACTGATGGCGGACAGTACTCGGCGTCGGGTCGACGTCGACGCGCTGGCCGATTCCGTCCTGGCCGATCGCCGCGCCGACCTGGCGCGTGCGATCACCCTGGTGGAATCCAAGCGCCCCGATCATCGGGCCGCCGCGCAGGAACTGCTGTTGAAGCTGACCCCGCACGCGGGCAACTCGTTCCGGGTCGGCATCACCGGCGTTCCGGGCGTGGGCAAGTCGACGACGATCGAGGCGCTCGGCATGCACCTGGTCGAGCTGGGGCACAAGGTGGCGGTTCTCGCCGTCGACCCCAGTTCGACGCGCACCCGCGGGTCGATTCTCGGTGACAAGACCCGGATGGGCCGCCTGTCGACGGAGAAGAACGCCTACATCCGGCCGTCGCCGACGTCGGGCACGCTCGGCGGCGTCGCCAAGGCGACCCGCGAATCCATCGTGCTGGTGGAGGCCGCAGGCTTCGACGTCGTGCTCGTGGAGACCGTCGGCGTCGGGCAGTCCGAGGTCACCGTCGCCAACATGGTCGACACCTTCACGTTCCTGACGCTCGCCCGCACCGGGGATTCGTTGCAGGGCATCAAGAAGGGCGTGCTGGAACTCGCCGACGTCGTCGTGGTGAACAAGGCCGACGGCAAACACCTCAACGAGGCCAAGGGTGCGGCACGCGAACTGCGGAACGCGTTGCATCTGATCTATCCGCACGACGCCCTGTGGACGCCGCCGGTGCTGACGATGAGTGCGATCGAGAAGACCGGCGTCGACGAGTTCTGGAACACGGTCGTGAAGCACAACCAGACCCTCAGGGAAGCAGGGGAGTTCACCGCGCGCCGCAACCAGCAGCAGATCGACTGGACGTGGTCGATGGTCCACGACATCGTGCTCAGCCGTCTGGCCGAGTCGCCCGGGGTCCGTGACATCCGTGCCGAGGTCGAGGACGAATTGCGCGAGGGCGTGCTCACGCCGGCGCTCGCCGCTCAGCGCATCGTCGACGTCTTCGACAATCGCTGAGCGACGAGCAGACCCTGTTCAGCCGAGCAACGGCGCGAGCGTCTCGCCGAGGAGTGAGACCCGGCCCGGCACATGGCCGTTGGCGGCGGCGTTGACGGTGAACCCGTCGACACCCGCGGCCAGGATCTCCGCGTAGCGGGCCCCGACCTCGTCCGGGTCGCCGATGATCGTCATCCCGCGCCGCACCTCGGCGGCCGGCGTGCGCGCCACATAGGCCTCGTAGTCGGCGACCGCCTCCTCGTGGGTGGGCGCCGTGCACGTGTAGGTCTGGACGGTGACGGTGATCTCCGACCGGTCGCGTCCGAGTCGGTCGCAGTGCTCGGCGAGGGCGTCGAGTTTGCGCGGGATGTCCGACGGCGGGCACAGCAGGTTCGACTCGTCGGCGTACTGGGCGACCATCCGCAGGGTCTTGCGCTCGCCGCCACCACCGATCATCACCGGGATCCTCGACAGCGGCGCAGGGACATTCAGCGCATCGGCGACGCGGTAACGCTTGCCGTCGAGGCTGGGGCGTTCACCGGCGAGCATGCCGCGGATGATCTGCAGGGCCTCCTCGAGCTTCTCGAACCGGTCGGTGAAGGTGCCGAACTCGAAACCGAGCGAATCATGTTCGAGCTCATACCATCCCGCCCCGATCCCGAGCTGGGCGCGACCGCCGGAGACCAGGTCGAGGGCGGTGACGGTCTTCGCGAGGAGCGCGGGATTACGGTAGGTGTTGCCGGTGACCAGCGACGACAGGCGGACGGTCGACGTGTGCTGCGCGAGCGCGGATAGCAGTGTGTAGCACTCGATCATCGGATCGTCGGGTTGACCGAGCATCGGCAGCTGATAGAAGTGGTCCATCACGAACACGGTGTCGAAGCCGGAGCTCTCCGCCTCCTGTGCCTGCGCGACGACGGTGGGGAAGAGCCGTTCGGCGGGAACGTCCGGGTAGGTGAAGTTGGCGATCTGATAACCGAGTCGAGTCACCGGTCAACTCTATGCGGGTGTGCGCCTCAGGTCCGGACGAAGGCGCGGGCGAATGCGCCGATCGTCTCGACGAGGTCGTCGAACACGGCGTCGAGGTCGGTGGCCGTGGCGATGCGGGCGTTGGGTCCCAGCGGCGACATCCAGCGTTCGTCGGCGACCGTCATACCGCGCGTGAGGGTTCCGACGAGCTCGACGTCGACCCGCGCCGGGATGCTCGTGACGAGATCGGGGGTCAGGGCCACCATCGCCGCGAACGGGTCGTGGAGATGGGCGATGTAACCCTCGTCGTGGTCATGGTGGAACTCGAAGTAGAAGCGCAGGGCATCCGTGAGGTGCCGGATGATCTCGTTGTCGGCGACCGAACGCAGTCCCCGTTCGTCGCTCGCGTCCGGACATTCCAGCGGCGGGCTCCCCGACGCGGCGGCCAGGCGCACCACGTGGTCCGGGGTCATCACGACCTGCTCGGTGAGATCGAGCGCGCACACGATGGGTTCCGGTGCGCCGTCGGTACCGAACGCCGCGAAGACCTCCGCGCCGGCCTCCGGGTCGACCGCGATGTTCCACTCCGAGGTCGGTGTCGTGTTGCCGTGCGTGTGGAAGGCGCCGCCCATGATCACCAGGCGGCGCAGACGTGCGGGCAGCGTCGGGTCCCGGCGGATCGCGGTCGCCAGCGAGGTCAGGGGACCGGTCACCAGTCCCACCAGCTCGCCGTCGTGGGTCCGGGACGCCTCGATCCACGCGTCGGCGGCGTCGGCGTGGCTCGGCGTGATGGTCGGGGTGGGCAGTTCGGCATGGCCGACTCCCAGCGGACCGTGGGTGTCCTCGGTCGTCATGAGTTCGGCGACGAGGGGAGCGGCCGCCCCGACGTGGACGGGGATCTCCGGTCGGCCGCAGAGTTCGAGCCAGGAGAGGTTGTTGGTGGTGACCACGTCGACGGGGACGTTGCCGGCCGTCGAGGCGATGCCGACGAGATCGACGTCGGCGCGGCCCAGCAGATAGAGGAGTGCGACCGAATCATCGATACCGGTGTCGCAGTCGAAGAACAGGCGCTGGGTCACGTCACAATTGTGCCCGGTCTGCGGTGAGGACCCGCGCGCCGCCCCGGCGTTCCCTAGACTCCCCGGGAGAGCCGGGCGGATCGCCGTCGGCGCGACGGCCGCGGAGGAACGCGATGCACCCACAACGACTTTCATTGGCCGTCCTCGGCGTGTGTGCGGCGCTCGTACTGGCCGCCTGCGGTGGTGCCGAGGACTCCGGTGGTACGGAAGTACCGGTTGTCGCCGAACCGGTCGTCACCCCGGTGGTGGGTTCGGTGATGTTCACGCCGACGCCGTTCGCCGGGTCGGACGGCTCCGATCATCTCGTCTACGAGGTGTCGCTGACCAACTTCATGCGCACCCCGGTCACCATCACCGGGGTCAAGGCGCTCGACGCGGGGGCCGAGGGCTCCCCGGTGCTGCTCGGCCTCGACCAGGCCGGCGTGGCCGGGCGGCTCAAGCCCACCGGAGCGCCGTCCGTACCGCCGAGACCCGATGTGCCCGAGGGGTATTCCGAGGTGCTCGCTCCGGGGCAGAACGGCGTGTTGTTCCTCCACCTGCAATTCGAGGGCGACGCGCCGAAGAAGCTGATCCACGAGATCTCTGTCCGGGCCGACGAGGCGCCGCCCGAGATGCGTGAGACCACCGAGAGAATCGCGGCGGTCGACGTGAACGACGGCGTGGTCCCGGTCCTCGGTCCGCCGCTGATCGGCGAGCACTACATCGCCGCGGACGCCTGCTGCGACGCGGTCCGGCACACACGTGCCCTCCTGCCGCTCGACGGCGCTCCGATCCTCGCGCAGCGCTACGCCGTCGACTGGGAGCAGGCCGGACCCGACGGGAAGATCTTCGTCGGCGACGCCAAAGACCCGGCCAGTTACCGGATCTTCGGCGACGACGCGCTCGCGGTCGCCGACGGGACGGTGGTGGCCAGCCGCAACGACCTGCCCGAACAGGTGCCGGGCGAGTACCCGGAGGGGCTGCCCATCAGCGACGCCGACGGCAACAACCTCGTCCTCGACATCGGTGACGGCTTCTATGTGAACTACGCCCACATGCAACCCGGCTCGGTGCGGTTCAAGCCGGGGGACCGCGTGCGCCGGGGAGAAGTCATCGGCAAGGTCGGCAACACCGGCAACTCGGTTGCACCGCACCTGCACGTGCACGTCATGAACGGTCCGTCGTTCCTGGTGTCGCAGGGCGTTCCGAGTGTCACCGACCTGTTCACCATCACCGGCCGAGTGGCCGACACCGCGGGCTTCGACGCCTCGGAGGGCACCGGCGTCCCACTGGTCATGGCACCCGATGTGGCCGTCGCCACACAAGAGGACCGAATGATCCTCGATCAGAACATCGTCACGTTCCGCGCAGGCTGACAACGGTTTTCGAGGTCGACGACGCCGATCTCGGGCCGATCACGACTGGACAACGATCTCATCGTCCGTACGGTCGGGGTCATGACCATTCAGAATCTGGCTTTCGAATGGACCGACACGAATCGCGAATGGATCATCGAGAACCCGATCCGCATCGCGGCCTACATCCTGGTCGCGCTGGTCGTGCGCTACGCCATCCATCGCGCCATCGACCGAGCCACCCGCCCACGGTCCCGGGACGGCGAGAGATCGCGTGGCGCGACCCTGATGCGCGGCCTGCGGCCCAAGGCGCCGACGACCGAACGCAGCGCCCAGATCGCCGCTCGACGCGCCCAGCGGGCCGCGACGATCGGTTCGGTGCTGAAGTCCACGGTGTCGATCGTGCTGCTCGTCTGGGTGGTGCTGTCGGTGCTGAGTGTCCTCGGGGTGAACATCGCGCCGTTCATCGCCTCGGCCGGCATCGTCGGTCTCGCGATCGGTTTCGGCGCACAGAACCTGGTCCGCGACTTCGTGACCGGGGTGTTCATGCTCCTCGAGGACCAGTACGGAGTCGGTGACATCGTCGACCTGGGCGAGGCCATCGGTGAGGTGGAGACCGTGGGGCTGCGCGTGACCACTCTGCGCGACATCGACGGCACCCTCTGGTACGTCCGCAACGGCGAGATCGCCCGCGTCGGCAACATGAGTCAGGAGTTCGCGGTCGCCCGCGTCGACGTGCCGGTGGCGCCGGGCGCCGACATCGACAAGGCACAGCGGGTGGCCGCCGATGCGGCACGTGCAGCGATCGAGGAAGACGACACCGACATCCTCGGCGCCATCGAGATGCTCGGCGTGCAGGAGGTGTCCTCGGATCAGGTCGTCCTGCGTCTCACGGTCAAGACCAAGCCGAACGGGCAGTGGGCGGTCCAGCGCCGGCTGCGACGCGCCATCCTGCAGGCGTTCGTGGAGAACTCCATCGACCTGCCGTACTCGCGCGTCTGGGGGTCGATGATGGAGACGGCCGGAACCTAGCCGTATCAGCCGGCCGAGTCGCTCGTGCACACGAAGCGTGTCCGCGCGGTATCGAGGTCGAACGAGAAAACCCCCGGCCGGAGCCGGGGGTTTTCTCGTTGTATCTGCGGTGTCCGAGGGGGGACTTGAACCCCCACGTCCGTTAATAGGACACTAGCACCTCAAGCTAGCGCGTCTGCCATTCCGCCACTCGGACTTGCTCTGCTGCGTCGCTCCGGCGGGGATTTCTCTCCGCTGTTCTCGGCAGCGGGATAACACTAACCGAGGTTGCCCGTGTATCCCAAATCCCGTAGGAGTGAGGGGTGTCTTCACAGTCTGCGACCACTGAAGTAGTCGATCTCGTCAGCCGGTTGATCCGGTTCGACACCTCCAACACCGGGGAGCCGGAAACCACAAAAGGCGAGGAAGAGTGCGCCAAATGGGTGGCGCAGCAGCTCGAGGAAGTGGGATACACCACACAGTACGTCGAGTCGGGCCGCCCGGGCCGCGGGAACGTCTTCGCACGCCTCGCCGGACCGCCTGACTCCGACCGCGGGGCGCTGCTGATCCACGCCCATCTCGACGTGGTTCCCGCCGAACCGGCGGACTGGAGCGTCCACCCGTTCTCCGGCGCGGTCAAGGACGGGTACATCTGGGGACGCGGTGCGGTCGACATGAAGGACATGGCCGGGATGGCGCTCGCGCTGGCCCGCCAGTTCAAACGCGACGGCACCGTCCCGCCGCGCGAGATCGTGTTCGCCTTCCTCGCCGACGAAGAGGCCGGCGGCACCTGGGGTGCCCACTGGCTCGTCGAGAACCGGCCCGACCTCTTCGAGGGGATCACCGAGGCGGTCGGCGAGGTCGGTGGCTTCTCCCTGACCGTCGATCGCCCCGACGGCACCCAGAAACGCCTGTATCTCGTCGAGACGGCCGAGAAGGGCCTCGGCTGGATGCGTCTCACCGCGGAGGCGCGTGCCGGTCACGGCTCGTTCCTGCACGCGGACAACGCGGTCACCGAGGTGGCCGAGGCCGTGGCACGAATCGGCCGACACACGTTCCCGCTCGTCATGACGGAGTCGGTGAGTCAGTTCCTCGCCGAGGTCAGCGCCGAGACCGGATTGGACTTCAGCCCCGACGCTCCCGATCTGGAGACGTCGCTGTTCAAACTCGGAAATCTCGCCCGCATCATCGGCGCGACGCTGCGCGACACCGCCAACCCGACGATGCTCAAGGCCGGCTACAAGGCCAACGTCATCCCGCAGAAGGCCGAGGCCGTCATCGACTGCCGCGTGCTGCCGGGCCGTCAGGCCGCCTTCGAGAAGGAGATCGACGAGCTCATCGGGCCGAATGTCACCCGAGAATGGATCACCCACCTCGACTCGTACGAGACGACGTTCGACGGCGACCTCGTCGACGCCATGAACAACGCCGTCCTCGCCCACGACGAGCAGGGAAAGACGGTGCCCTACATGCTCTCCGGCGGCACCGACGCCAAGGCGTTCGCCAAGCTGGGCATCCGCTGCTTCGGTTTCGCGCCGCTGCAGCTGCCGCCCGACCTCGACTTCGCGGCGCTCTTCCACGGCGTCGACGAGCGTGTGCCCGTCGACGCGGTCCTGTTCGGTACCGAGGTGTTGGAACACTTCCTGCTCCACAGCTGACCACTCACATAGAGTGGTCGGCAGATCGTTCCCATGCGCGAAACGTCCGAAAGGTGAACACATGTCGTCCTTCGACCCGTACTCCCCGCTACCGAGCCTGCCTGGTTTCACGCTGACCTCGGAGAGCCTCACCGACGGCTCGCCCCTGGCCAACGGTCAGGTCAGCGGAATCATGGGCGCGGGTGGAGAAGACCTGTCGCCGCAGCTGAGCTGGTCCGGATTCCCTTCGGAGACCAAGTCGTTCGCGGTCACCGTCTACGACCCCGACGCACCCACCGCGTCGGGCTTCTGGCACTGGGCCGTCGCCGACATCCCGGTGTCCGTCACCAGCCTGCCCGAGGGCGCCGGTGACGAGGACGGTTCGGGTCTGCCCGAGGGGGCCGTCACGCTCACCAACGACGCATCGCTGCGTCGCTACATCGGCGCCGCCCCGCCGCCCGGACACGGACCGCACCGCTACTTCGTCGTCGTGCACGCCGTCGACACCGAGACGCTGAATCTGCCCGAGGCGGCCACTCCGGCCTACCTCGGCTTCAATCTGTTCTCGCATGCGATCGCCCGCGCGACCCTCGTGGGCACCTACGAACAGCCCGGCGAGAACGTCTGAGAAGTCAACGACGACAACGGCGTCCCGACCCAGGGTCGGGACGCCGTTGTCGGCGCACTGTCCATGGCTACTCGGCCGCGGCGCAGCCCACCGCGTCGGAGATCGACGCGAACCCACCGGCGCGCAGGCGCTCGGCGAGACCCGAGTGGAGTTCGTAGAGCCACAGCGGTCCGCCGTAGATGAATCCGGTGTAGACCTGCAGCAGATCGGCGCCGGCGCAGATGCGCTCCCACGCCTGATCGACGGTCTCGATGCCGCCGACACTCACGATCGCGATCTTGCCGCCGACGCGGTTGTAGAGCCGCTTCAGCACGGCCAGCGAGCGATCGGCGACCGGCGCCCCGGACAGACCGCCCGCGCCGATCTCGCGCACCTCGGCGTCGGGTGTCCGCAGGCCCTCGCGGCCGATGGAGGTGTTGGTGGCCACGATGCCGGCCAGACCGAGTTCGACGGCGAGGTCGGCGACCGCGTCTATGTCGTCGTCGACGAGATCGGGGGCGATCTTCACCAGGACCGGGACATTGACCTCGGCCTGTACCGCGGCGAGGATCGGACGCAGCGAGTCGACGGCCTGCAGATCACGCAGGCCGGGGGTGTTGGGTGAGCTCACGTTGACGACGACGAAGTCGGCGAGCGGCCCCAGGAGGCCGGCCGACAACCGGTAGTCGTCGATCGCCTCGTCGAGGGGGACGACCTTGGTCTTGCCGATGTTGGCGCCGATCGGCACCGACACCGGTCCGCGCCGGACCTCTCGGAGATGTTCGGCGGCGACGTGCGCTCCGGGATTGTTGAAGCCCATCCGGTTGATGAGCGCCCGGTCGGCGGGCAGTCGGAACAGGCGCGGCTGCGGGTTTCCGGGCTGCCCCTGACCGGTGATGGTGCCGATCTCGGCGGAACCGAAACCGATTTGGCCCCAAGCGTTCACGGCTCCGGCGGTCTTGTCGAAGCCCGCCGCCAGCCCGATGGGGACCGGGAAGTCCACGCCGAACACGCGGCTGCGGAGGACCGGGTCATGGTGGGCGAGCACCTTGGCCACCGGGAAGGCCAGCGGTGAGAACCGGCCCACCGCGCGCAGCAGCACGAAGACGATGTGGTGGATGCGTTCCGGCGGAAACAGGAACATCACTTTGAGCAGCAGGGGATAGCACCACCGGTTGAGTGCGATCAGCACCTTGGTGGCGGTGTCGGCGGTCAGCATGCCTGGGCGCTCCGGGGGTCGTGGCCGTCGTGATCGGTGCGACGGTGGTTTGTCTGGGGGGTGTCCGCACCGAGTGATCGGGCACCGCGGGGCGGACGCCGGCGTTTGAGGAGGACCTTGCGCGTTCCGTCGGAGTAGAGGCGGACCCGGGACAGCTCCCAGCCGCCGAACTCGGCCTCGATCGCGAGTCGCATCGACGCGGTGACACGGGTGACATCCGGCGGCAGCTTCAGCAGCAGGCACTCGAAGTCCTCCGAGGTGACCTCCCAGCCGGTCGGGTATTTCGCGCCGACGCGGGCGAAGGTCCGTGAATGCCTGGTGTGGGGTCGCCGGTCAGAACTCATGGTCACCGGCCCGGCTCGACCGCCGTGACACCGAGAGGGGTGCCGGGCGGCGGTACGGCCTGGAGTCGGCCGTCGCGTGCCGACAGGACGTAGACGGTGCCCGCCTCGTCGACGGCGATGGAGTCGGGCTGGACGACAGACGCGAACCGCTGCTTCTCCTTCGGTTCACCGTCGGCCAGGTCATACGCCACCACCTCGTTGTTCCCGGTTGTCGACACCCAGAGCAGGTTGCGGGACTCGTCGTAGTCTACGGCGTACGGGCCGTCGGCCACCGGGTAGCGGAACCGCATGACCAGCGGAGACCCGAAGAACCCGAGGATCTCGCCGTCGCGGGTGTTCGCGACCAGGATGCGCCCGAAGCGGTCGACGGTCGAGTTCGTGGCACCGTTGCCGGCACGAAGCGCGGGACCGGTGTCCCCGGATTCCGGGTCGATCGGGGTCACCGACGACTGGGCGCGGTCGAGGACGACGACCTGGCCGTCGAGGCCCTCGGCGGAGGCCGGTGCCGCGGTGAGCGAATCCACGCGGACGAACTCGCGCAGATCGTGCTTTTTCCGGAGCTCGCCGTTCTCGATGTCTCCGTCGTAGATCAGTACCCGGCCGTCGGCCGTGCCCACCAGGATCTGGCCCGACGCCGCGCGTACGACCGCGGTCGGCGAGTCGGTGTCGAGTTCGGCGGTGCGGGCGGCGCCCTCGGCGTCGACGACGACCAGCGCACCCGGCCCGGCGCCGAGATAACCGCCGTCGGTGTCGGGCGCGAGCGCGGTCAGTCCGGGCACCTCGACCGGGGTGGGCGGCGTGGCCATGGCAGCGGTGTCGAATCGCAGGAGTTGCCTGCCGTCCGGCGAGACGACCGCGACCGTGCGACCGGAGGCCGCGAGTGCCCGGGAACCGACGGGTGCCGGAACGGTGAGTCCGGCCGGCTCGGAGGTCGCGGGTGCCTCGACCGCGGTCGCCGGGGCGACCGTCGGGACGTCCGGGGTGCCGGAGTCGTCGGAGCCGCACGCCGTGATCATCGCCACACCGACGGCGAGCGTCGCCGCCGCGGCGACCGGGCGCCGCAACCGTGCGAGACCTCTCGGGGGCTGGTGACGGGGGCTCGGTCGTCGAGACGAGTGCATGAACCCATCTTGCGTGACCGGTCGAGTCCGGCTCTCAGGCGGGTCGACGCGTGTCGCCGAGCCCGGTCCGAGGGCGGGGCTCCGCGTAGCATCGGGCGCCGTGACCGACACCATGACCTGGACCCAGTCGATCGTCCTCGGGGCGATACAGGGTCTCACCGAGTTCCTGCCGATCTCGTCGTCCGGGCATCTGCGTATCGCATCGGAGCTCATGTTCGGCGAGGACGCCGGGGCGTCGTTCACCGCGGTCACCCAGCTCGGCACCGAGGCCGCCGTGCTGCTGTTCTTCGCCAAGGACATCGTCCGCATCATCGCGGCCTGGTTCCGCGGCCTGTTCCACGCCGAGGAACGCAACCTCGACTACCGCATCGGCTGGTATGTGATCTTCGCGACCATCCCGATCGGACTCATCGGCTTCCTCGCCAAGGACCAGATCCGCACCACCGGCCGAAACCTGTGGCTGGTGGCGATCATGCTGATCGTCTTCGCCGGCGTCTTCTGGCTGGCCGAGCGTTACGGGACCAAGCAGCGCCCGCTCGAGAAGCTGACGCTGCGCGACGGCCTGGTCATGGGTGGCGCACAGTGTCTGGCATTGATCCCCGGTGTCTCCCGCTCGGGTGCGACCGCCAGCGCCGGTCTGTTCCTCGGCCTCGAACGTGAGGCGGCCTTCCGGTTCTCGTTCCTGCTGGCCATCCCGGCGGTGACCGCATCGGGCCTGTTCAGCCTGCCGGATGCGTTCAACCCCAGCGGCGAGGGCATGGAGGCCACCGGGCCGCAGCTGCTGGTCGCGACGATCGTGGCGTTCATCGTCGGATATGCGGCCATCGCCTGGCTGCTGAAGTTCGTCAGCAATCACTCGATGAACTGGTTCGGCGCCTATCGCGTGATCCTGGGTGTCATCCTCATCATCCTGCTGTCCACCGGCACGATCTCCGCGACCTGACGCCCGACCTGCTCGCCGTGTGCGGGTCACGGGCGTGCATGCCTATGGTTGTGGCATGACCGTGATCCTTCTCCGGCACGGCCGTTCGACGGCGAACACCTCGGGTGTGCTCGCCGGTCGTAGCCCCGGAGTCCACCTCGACGATCGGGGCCGCGCACAGGCCGACGACCTCGTGAGCCGCCTCGGCGATCATCTCGGCGGGATCAAGGCGGTGGTCCGTTCGCCGCTCGATCGTTGTGCCGAGACCGTCGCGCCGCTACTCGCCGCGCTCGGCACCAACGGCGACCGTCCGCCCGAGGTCGTCGTTGACGACCTGGCCGAGGTCGACTACGGCGGCTGGACCGGCCGTCCCATCTCGGAGCTGCTCGCCGAGCCGCTCTGGAAGGTCGTGCAGCAGCAGCCGTCGGCCGCGGTCTTCCCCGACGGGGAGGGTCTCGCCGACGTCCAGGCGCGTGCGGTTCGCGCCATCCGCGAACTCGACCGGGTCTACGGCGGACCCGACGGCTCCGACGTGTGGGTCGCCTGCTCGCACGGCGATGTCATCAAGTCGATCATCGCCGACGCCATGGGCAGCCACCTCGACGCATTCCAGCGGATCGTCGTCGAGCCGGCGTCGATCAGCGTCATCCGCTACTCCTCGTCGCGCCCGTATGTGCACACCGTGAACAACACCCAGAAGCTCTCGGTGCCGACTCCCCGGCCGCCCACCGACGACGCCCAGCAGGCCTCCGATGACGCTGTCGTGGGCGGGGAGACCGGTGCCGCTGCGACGATCCCGGCGACATCGGGATAATGAACAGAACAACTGAGGAGGTGTGATGTCCCGAGCGATCCACGTGTTCCGCAGCCCGGACCGGTTCGTTGCCGGCACGATCGGGCAACCCGGCGACCGCACGTTCTACCTCCAGGCCGTCCACGAGACACGCATCATCAGCGTGATGCTCGAGAAGCAGCAGGTCCAGATCCTCGCCGACCGAATCGGTGCCCTCCTCGACGAGATCCATCGCCGGTTCGGCACCCCGATACCGCCGCAGACCGATCGCGTGGGCGACCTGAGTCCGCTCGTGATGCCCGTCGACGCCGAGTTCCGCGTCGGCACCATGGGTCTGGGCTGGGACGCCGAATCCGAGGCCGTCGTCGTGGAGCTCCTGGCGGTCACCGAGGGGGAGTTCGACGAGAGCGTCGTGCTCGACGACACCGACGAGGGACCCGATGCGGTGCGCGTGTTCCTGACCACCGCGGCCGCGCGAGAGTTCGCCGCCCGGTCGTCGAAGGTCATCTCCGCCGGGCGCCAGCCGTGCCCGCTGTGCAGCGAGCCGCTCGATCCGGACGGCCACCTGTGCGTGCGCACCAACGGCTACAAACGTGATGCGCAGTTGAGCAAGTCGATCGACTTCATCGATCCCGAGGTGTTCAACAGCCTTGCCGCGCAGACAGATCCGAGCTTCCTCGTCGACGAGGACGACGACGATCAGGACGGTCCCGACGACGAGGATCCGGAGACTCCCGGACCCTCCTCGCCGGCGTGAGACCCCGGGGGCGGATGTGATCCGGGGGCGTACCCGTTGACGCCGGCGGCCGCGAGTCCACAACCGGAGTCCTCGGGGTCCGCACCGGGTGATGTGTCGCCGCTCGAGATCCTCCGCGACGGCGAACTGACGATCCTCGGCCGCATCCCGTCGGCGAGCAACGCCACGCTGGTGTGCGACGCCGTGCTCGATGAGCAGTCGGTGAGATGCGTGTACAAGCCGATCCGCGGCGAGGTCCCGTTGTGGGACTTCCCCGACGGCACCCTGGCCGGACGCGAGGTCGCGTCGTATCTCGTCTCCGAGGCCCTCGGCTGGGGCGCCATCCCCATCACGATCCACCGGGACGGACCGGTCGGGCCTGGCATGGTGCAGCTGTGGATCGAGACGCCGGACAACTCGGAGCATCCGCCGGTGGAGACACAGCCGCGGATCGACCTGGTCGATCTCTGCCCGGTCGAGGCGGTGCCGACGGGGTTCTTCGCGGTCCTGCAGGCGTACGACCCGTACGGAGAGCCCGTCGTGCTCGTCCACGCCGACGACCCGCGCCTGCAGCGGCTCGCGGTGCTCGACGTCGTCCTCAACAACGCCGACCGCAAGGGCGGCCACGTCCTCGAGGGCCTCGACGGCGGCGTCTACGGCATCGACCACGGCATCTGCCTGCACTCCGACGACAAACTCCGGACCGTCCTGTGGGGCTGGGCGGGGGAGCCGGTCCCCGGACACCTGGTCGCCGACGTCGCCGAACTGGCCGAACGCCTCGAGACGGACAGCTCGCCTCTCCGCGCCGATCTGCTGCGCCACATCACCGCCGACGAGGTCGACGCGCTCACCGTCCGGGCGATCGTCATCGCCGAGAGTGAGACCATGCCGATGCCGCCGGGGCATCGGCCCATTCCCTGGCCCCCGTTCTGATCGCCCCGTTCTGATCGCACAGGTGTGATCCCCGACGCCGGCGGGGCCGGGCCGTGAACACCTCGCGGTGAGTGGGCAATACAGTGGACGCCATGCAGTCGTGGCCCGATGTGGAACTTCCGGCGGTACCCGGCGAGGGACCAGCCCTTCGCCTCTATGACACCGCCGACCGTGCCGTCCGTCCGGTGACCCCCGGACAGACCGCCACCATGTACGTCTGCGGGATCACCCCGTACGACGCCACCCACCTCGGGCACGCCGCGACGTACCTGACGTTCGATCAGGTGAACCGTGTCCTGCGGGACCAGGGGCACGACGTCCATTACGTGCAGAACGTGACCGACGTCGACGATCCGCTGTTCGAACGTGCCGACCGCGACGGCGTCGACTGGCGCGACCTCGGTGCGCGCGAGACCCAGCTCTTCCGCGACGACATGACCGCGTTGCGGGTGCTGCCGCCGCGCGACTACATCGGTGCCGTCGAGTCGATCGGCGAGGTCATCGAGGTCGTCGAGAAGCTCCTGGCCTCTGGTGCCGCCTACACCGTCGACGACGCCGAGTACCCCGACGTCTACTTCCGGACCGACGCCACCGAACAGTTCGGCTACGAGTCCGGCTACGACCGCGAGACGATGGCCCGGTTCTTCGCCGAGCGCGGCGGCGACCCGGATCGGGCAGGCAAGCGCGACCCGCTCGACGCCCTGCTGTGGCGCGCGAAGCGGGAGGGCGAGCCATCCTGGGATTCGCCCTTCGGTCCGGGACGTCCGGGTTGGCACATCGAGTGCTCGGCGATCGCGCTCAATCGCCTCGGTATCGAGTTCGACATCCAGGGCGGCGGCAACGACCTGATCTTCCCGCACCACGAGTTCTCGGCCGCCCACGGCGAGGCCCTGACGGATTCACGACGCTTCGCCCGCCACTACGTGCACACCGGCATGGTCGGCCTCGACGGCGAGAAGATGTCCAAGAGCCGCGGGAACCTGGTGTTCGTGTCGGTGCTGCGCCGCGAGGGCGTCGATCCGGCCGCGATCCGCCTCGCGCTGCTCGCCGACCACTACCGCGGTGACCGCATGTGGACGCAATCGGTCCTCGACACCGCCCTCGAACGACTCGACCGGTGGCGGACGGCGTTCGCCGCGCCCACCGGTCCCGACGCGGCGCCGGTGATCGCACGTGTCCGCCAGCACCTGGCCGACGATCTCGACACGCCGAAAGCGCTTGCCGCAGTGGATGCCTGGTGTGCCGATGTGCGGAGCGGAATCGGATCGTCGGTACAGGCGCCGGCCGACCTCGCCGCCGCGGTCGACGCACTGCTCGGTATCCCGGCTTCGGCCCAGGTCCCGACGACGCCCTGACCGACCTCGCCCGGACGGAGCCGATCGCTCTGGGTACAGTGCTCTCGTGGCGCGCGTGCAAGAGATCCGACCCGACACCGACGCCGGGGTGTACACCGTGGTCACCCGGACGTCTACGTATCTGCTCGACTTCCAGGAGATGACGCTGCTGCGCGCTCCCGGCGTCGGAGGCACCGACAGCGAGGACTGGACGGTCAGTCGTCTCCGCCGGGACTCGGAGGACATCCCGTTGCTCGGGGTGAAGTCCTGCCGGCTCGGCGAATCGGCTCAGTTCTGGGTGCGCGCCGCCGACGATCCCGACGTCCGCACGTGGCGGATCACCACGCCTGTCGTCTCCATCGAGAAGATCGGCTGACCCGGGTCGTCGCTCATCCGATCCGCCCGCGCAGGGCGTTGATCGCGTCGACGAACAACGCCGGACGCTGACGGTGGATGTCATGTCCCGACGGGATCCGGTCGACGAGTAGGCAGTCCGGCATCAGCACGTGCGCCCGGCGCGCGTCGTCGTGGGTCATCGCACCGAGCAGCACGCCGTCCTGTTCGTGCACGGTGGTGTGCAGCAGGGTCGCGGGTACGCGAACCCGGGCCAGCGTTTCGGTCTGGTCGAATCCTCCGAACCACGTGCCGTCGTAGAACATCTCGCCGTAGCGGAGGTCGTAGTCGCCGGTGCCGTCCTGCAGACACGCGGTCAGCGCAAGGGCCCGGTTCATCGTCGGCGGCAGCCACCACAGCCGAGGGATGCGGTGCGGATCGAGGTCGAGCCGACGCTCCACCGGACCGCGGACCAGCTTCGCCCAGCCCTTGTCGCCGAACAGCGTTCGTAGATGGCTGTGGCGTACCCAGTGGCGCGTCCAGGTCATCGATGCGTCGTGGGGAGTGCTCAGGAACTCGTGCATGGGCCGGAAGCCGTCGCGCCACGCGAAGGTGCCCGGTGCGCGGTCGGATTCGGTGGCGAAGAACGGCGCGTCCTCGATGAGGGCGGCCCGCACGAGGTCGGGGGAGTCGGCGGAAAGACGCGCCGCGAGAAGTCCGCCGGACGAATGACCGGCCACCACCGCGGGCGCACCGATCACCGTGTCGATGAACCAGGCCAGTGCGGCGGTCTGGCGGAGCGCGGGATACAGAGCGGGGTCCTTCGCGGAGCCGCCGTGCCCGAAGCAGTCCACGGCGAACACGTGCCAGTCCTGGGACAGCGCGCCCAGAACGGACGCGTAGTCGGTCCACGAGACCTGTTGGCCGGGGATCAGGAGCAGAGGGTCGCCGCCCGGTGGGCCCTCGCCGTAGCTGATCACCGCACCGTCGGGCATGGTGGCCGACCGTTGCGTCACCCCGCTCGATGCGAGGAGGGACGCCTCCCGACGGTCGTAGGTGAGGTTGCGGGTGACATATCCGGCGAGCGCGGAGGTCGCGATGCCCAGACCGATCGCACCCATGACACCGGCCCGACGCGCGACTGCCGATCGGTGGGAGCTCACCCTCCGAACGGACCCTGTCCGCGACGCTTCAGATACCGTTCGAACTCGGCGGCCAGCGCGTCGCCGTCGATCTTCGCCATCACCTCGTCGGGGTCCACCTCGGCGTCGCCGCGCTCCTCGAGCCCGCGTACGTAGTCGGCGATCTCCTCGTCGTCCTCGGTCATCTCGGTGACCGCGCGCTCCCATTCCTCGGCCTGCTCGGGCAGGGTGCCGAGCGGGACCTCGATGTCGAGGACCTCCTCGACCCGCGTCAGCAGTGCGACCGTGGCCTTCGGGTTGGGCGGGGTGGACACATAGTGGGGCACCGCGGCCCAGAAGGACACCGCGGGCAGACCGGCCTGCACGAACAGGTCCTGGAGCACGCCGGTGATGCCGGTTGGGCCTTCGTAACGGCTCTCGGTGAGGTTGTACCGGGCCGCCGACTCGCTGCTGTAGGCCGTTCCGGTGACGGGCACCGGTCGCGTGTGCGGGGTGTCGGCGAGAAGTGCGCCCAGCATCACGGTGGTCTCGACCTCCAGCTCCTGGGCGAGCTCGACGATCTCCGCGCAGAAGGCCCGCCACCGCATGTTCGGTTCGATGCCCCGGACGAGCACGATGTCACGGTCGGCGCCGCGCGGACTGCACCAGGAGATCGATGTCGTGGGCCATTCGATTCGCCGCGTCACGCCGTCGACCTGCTTGACGGTGGGGCGGTTGACCTGGAAGTCGTAGTATTCGTCAGAGTCGATGTCGGCGAGCGGACGAGCGTCCCACTCGAGAGCGAGATGCTCGACGGCACTGCTGGCGGCGTCCCCGGCGTCGTTCCAGCCTTCGAAGGCCGCGAGCAGAATGGGTCTGCGCAGCTGGGGAAGGTTCGACATCTGCTCAGCGTTCACCGAACCAGCCTACGACCGAACACGCAGAGAGGGCGAACTACGCTGTCAACCATGTCCTTCGAATATCCCGGTGATCGCGGCCACAAACCGCGCGACTTCGACACGACCTTCCTGTCGGCGATGTCGCGGCGAGTGCTGATCGGCGACGGGGCGATGGGCACGATGCTCCAGGCCGCGGACCTCACCCTGGACGACTTCCGCGACCTCGAGGGTTGCAACGAGATCCTCAACGACACCCGGCCCGACGTCCTCGAGGGCATCCACCGTGCCTATTTCGAGGCCGGCGCCGACGCCGTGGAGACCAACACCTTCGGCTGCAACCTGTCGAACCTCGGCGACTACGACATCGCCGACCGCATCCGTGAGCTGGCCTACAAGGGCACCGCGATCGCGCGCGGCGTCGCCGACGAGATGGGTCCCTCCGCAGACGGCACAGGTCGGTACGTGCTCGGCTCGATGGGGCCCGGAACCAAGCTGCCGAGTCTCGGGCACACCACGTTCGCGGTGATCCGCGACGCCTACCAGGAATGCGTCATCGGCATGCTCGAAGGCGGCGCCGACGCGGTGCTCATCGAGACGTCCCAGGATCTGCTGCAGGTGAAGGCCGCGGTGATCGCCGCGCAGCGCGCCATGGACCGGGTGGGCCGGCGCATCCCGATCATCAGCCACGTCACCGTCGAGACCACCGGCACGATGCTGCTCGGGTCGGAGATCGGTGCCGCGCTGGCGGCGATCGAGCCGCTCGGCGTCGACCTCATCGGCCTGAACTGCGCCACCGGTCCGGCGGAGATGAGTGAGCACCTGCGCTACTTGTCGAAGCATGCGCGCATCCCGGTCTCGGTCATGCCGAACGCCGGTCTGCCCGTGCTCGGCGCCAACGGTGCCGAGTACCCGCTGACACCCGAAGAGCTGGCCGAGTCGATGGCCCAGTTCGTCGGAGAGTTCGGCCTGTCCTTCGTCGGCGGCTGCTGCGGCACGACGCCGGAGCACATCCGCCAGGTGGCCGCCGCCGTCGCCGAGGTCACCCCGGCGACCCGAACGCCTGAGCACGAGTCGGAGACCTCGTCTCTCTACAGCGCGGTGCCCTTCGACCAGGATGCGAGCTTCCTGGTCATCGGCGAGCGTACGAACACCAACGGCTCCAAGGCATTCCGCGAGGCGATGATCGCCGAGGACTACCAGAAGTGCCTCGACATCGCCAAGGACCAGACCCGCGACGGCGCGCACATGCTCGACCTCAACGTCGACTACGTCGGTCGCGACGGCGCCGCGGACATGGCTGTCCTCGCGAGCCGCTTCGCGACGTCGTCGACGCTGCCGATCATGCTCGACTCGACCGAGCCGGAGGTCATCCGCGCCGGACTCGAGGCGCTGGGCGGACGCTGCGCGGTGAACTCGGTGAACTACGAGGACGGCGACGGGCCGGATTCGCGGTTCAACAAGATCATGCGGCTCGTCGTCGAGCACGGCGCCGCCGTCGTCGCCCTGACCATCGACGAGGAGGGGCAGGCGCGGACCGCGGACTGGAAGGTCAGCGTCGCCGAGCGACTCATCGCCGACATCACCGGCAACTGGGGCCTCGCCGAAGAGGACATCATCATCGACGCCCTGACCTTCCCGATCTCCACGGGTCAGGAGGAGGTCCGGCGCGACGGCATCGAGACCATCGAAGCCATCCGCCGGCTGCACGAGGCGCACCCGGACGTCCACTTCACGCTGGGTATCTCGAACATCTCGTTCGGCCTCAACCCGGCCGCGCGTCAGGTGCTGAACTCGGTGTTCCTGCACGAGTGCGTGCAGGCCGGCCTCGACACCGCGATCGTGCACGCGTCGAAGATCCTGCCGATGGCGCGGATCCCCGAGGAGCATCGTCAGGTCGCGCTGGATCTGGTCTACGACCGCCGACGCGAGGGTTACGACCCGCTGCAGAAGCTGATGGAGCTCTTCGAGGGCGTCTCGGCGGCGTCGGCACGCGAGTCGCGCGCCCAGGAGCTCGCGAAGCTGCCGCTGTTCGAGCGGCTCGAACGTCGCATCGTCGACGGCGAGCGCAACGGACTGACCGACGATCTCGACGAGGCGATGACACAGGTCCCGCCGTTGTCGATCATCAACGACACCCTGCTGTCGGGCATGAAGACGGTCGGCGAACTGTTCGGCTCGGGCCAGATGCAGCTGCCGTTCGTGCTGCAATCCGCGGAGGTCATGAAAGCCGCGGTGGCGCACCTCGAGCCGCACATGGAGTCGACTGGCGAGGACGGCAAGGGCCGCATCGTGCTGGCGACCGTCAAGGGCGACGTGCACGACATCGGCAAGAACCTCGTCGACATCATCCTGTCCAACAACGGATACGAGGTCGTCAACATCGGCATCAAGCAGCCGATCACGACCATCCTCGACGTCGCCGCCGACAAGAGAGTCGACGTCATCGGCATGTCCGGTCTGCTCGTGAAGTCGACCGTCGTCATGAAGGAGAACCTCGAAGAGATCAACACCCGTGGTCTCGCCGACGAGTACCCGGTTCTGCTCGGTGGTGCGGCGCTGACGCGCTCGTATGTCGAGAACGACCTGTCGGAGGTCTACGAGGGCGATGTGCACTATGCGCGTGACGCTTTCGAGGGCCTGCGGCTGATGGACGACATCATGTCCCGCAAGCGCGGCGGCGGCCCCGATCCGGACAGCGAGGAGGCCAAGGCGGAGGCGGCGAAGACCGCCGAACGCAAGGCCCGCCACGAGCGGTCCAAGCGGATCGCGGCGAAGCGCAAGGCCGCCGAGACCCCGGTCGAGGTGCCGGCGCGCTCGGATGTGGCCGCCGACAACGAGATCCCGACCCCGCCGTTCTGGGGTTCGCGCATCGTCAAGGGCGTGCCGATCGCCGACTACATGCAGTTGCTCGACGAGCGTGCGTTGTTCCTCGGCCAGTGGGGCCTGCGCGGCGCCCGCGGTGGCGACGGCCCGTCGTATGAGGAGCTCGTGGAGTCCGAGGGACGTCCGCGTCTGCGGTACTGGATCGACCGGCTCTCGACCGAGAACATCCTGCAGCACGCCGCGGTGGTCTACGGGTACTACCCGGCGGTCAGCGAGGGTGACACGGTGCACGTGCTGACCGAGCCGGATCCCGATGCGCCGGTGCGGTTCAGCTTCTCGTTCCCGCGCCAGCAGCGGTCGAGGTTCCTGTGCATCGCCGACTTCATCCAGTCGCGCGAGGCCGCGAAGGCGGCCGGCCGGGTCGACGTCATGCCGTTCCAGCTCGTCACGATGGGTCAGCCGATCGCCGACTTCGCGAACAAGCTGTTCGCCGAGGACGCCTACCGCGACTATCTCGAGGTGCACGGCATCGGTGTGCAGCTGACCGAGGCGCTCGCCGAGTACTGGCATCAGCGCGTCCGTAGCGAGCTGAAGTTCGGCGACCGGTCGATGGACAGCGAAGATCCCGAGCACGCTCAGGGCTTCTTCGACCTCGAATACCGCGGTGCGCGTTTCTCCTTCGGCTACGGCGCCTGCCCGGACCTCGAGGACCGCGCGAAGATGATCGAACTCCTCGAGCCGGAGCGGATCGGCGTTCAGCTGTCGGAGGAGCTGCAGCTCCATCCCGAGCAGTCCACCGACGCGTTCGTGCTGCATCATCCGGAAGCCAAGTACTTCAACACCTGACGGGACGGTGGTCATGGGCGAGTCGGGAGTGATCGAACGGTCGCAGGGGCCCGTCCGGATCATCGGGATCGCTCGCCCCGATCGTCGTAACGCCGTCGACCGCGCGACCGCCGACGCCCTGGCCGACGCATTCCGGCGGTTCGACGGCGACGATGCCGTGTCGGTGGCCGTGCTGTACGGCGAAGGTGGGACGTTCTGTGCGGGCGCCGATCTCAAGGCCATCGCCGACGGCACGCCCAACCGCGTGGAGGCCGACGGTGACGGTCCGATGGGGCCGACCCGCCTGCGCCTGTCCAAGCCGGTGATCGCGGCGATCTCCGGCCACGCGGTCGCGGGTGGCCTCGAACTCGCGCTGTGGGCCGACATGCGCGTCGTCGAGGAGGATGCCGTGTTCGGTGTGTTCTGCCGTCGCTGGGGTGTCCCGCTGATCGACGGTGGGACGGTGCGGCTTCCGCGGTTGATCGGGGAGAGTCGTGCGATGGATCTGATCCTCACCGGGCGGGCGGTGGCCGCGGACGAGGCGCTGCAGATCGGGCTCGCCAACCGTGTCGTGCCGTCGGGAACGGCTCTCGACGCGGCCGTCGAACTGGCTGGGCAGATCGCGCAGTTCCCGCAGACGTGTATGCGTCAGGACCGACTGTCCGTCCTCGAACAGGACGGCCTCGACACCGAGGCGGCGTTGGCCAACGAACTGCGGCACGGCATGGTGTCTCTCGCAGCCGATACCGTCACGGGCGCAGCACGTTTCGCCGGCGGGCAGGGCCGTCACGGCGAGGCGGCTCCGCTCGCTCCCTGATCCGAGGCAACCCGGAACTCCCGCTGTGTGATCCGAGAGATCGCGACACCCCGCCGTCTGATTCGCGAGGACGCGAGAACCCCCGCTCCCGGGTCGGAAGGACGCCACACACCTCTGCTGCCTGAGGTGCGAGGAGCGCAAGCGACGAGCCTCGAAGGCCTGGTGAGATGTCTCCGGACGCTGCTGAGGGACCGATACGTTTCGACGGGATCTGGGGAGGCGTCAAAGAACTCGTCCATGTGAGCACGGGCGAAGGGCATTTCGCCCTTAGAGGGTCCTGAAATGGACGCGATCTTCGCCACGCCAGTCCCGACGAGGGTAGTTCACTCTCGGAGTTCGTTGTGCGGCAACCGGATTGAGTGCGCCTGCGACGTCGATCCGTGTGAGCGACGTCGGTCGAGGTCGCCGAGCCGAAGCGATGTCGCGTGCGACGACATTCGCACTGGTGCTCGTCGTGTGCGTTGGTATGCGTTGGCGGGCCTAACCGGCCAGCTCCTCTGTCAACCGCGGCACGATCTGTTTCTTCCGCGACACGATGCCCTCGCCGAAGGTGTGCCCGTCGGCGAACGTGACCCCCAGTGCACGCTCGACCGCGCCGACCGGCTCGCCGACCACGAGAAGGTCGGAGTCGCAGGCGATCACGTCGGTGATCAACAGTAGGAACAGGTCGTGACCCGCGGTCTCCTTCTCGGTGGCCATCGCCTCGAGGAACTCGTCTCGGCGGGCGAGGACGGCGTCGGAGTCGACGGTCGTCAGCTGCGCGACGCGCACGCTCGTGGTGCCCATCGTGAAGGTCTTGGCGTCGAGGCCGATGATCGTCGACGCCGAGTGGTCACCCAATTCTGTTCCCGCGCGGAGTAATTGGTTGCCGTAGTCAACGAGGTCGACACCGGCGACGGTCGCGAGTTGCTCCGCGGCGATGCGGTCGGAGTCGGTGGTGGTGGGGGAGTTGAGTAGCAGGGTGTCGGAGATGATCGCCGACTGCATGGTCCCGGCGGTGTCGGCGGGTATCTCGACCTCGCTCTCCGCGTACAAGCGGGTGAGGATCGAACAGGTGCAGCCCACCGGCTCCACCCGCATGTACAACGGAGCGGCGGTCTCGAAGTTGGCGATGCGGTGGTGGTCGATCACCTTGCGGACCGTGACCTCGGCGATGTCGGCGACACTCTGCTGGCGTTCGTTGTGGTCGACGAGCATCACGTCGTGGGGACTCGCGTGCTCGATGACGCGCGGCGCGTCGAGGCCGAAGTGGTCCAGGGCGAAAGCTGTTTCCCGACTGGGGGAGCCGAGGGCGACGGCCTCGGCGTCGACGCCGAGCGCCTGCTCGAGGCGGGCCAGTCCGATCGCGGCACCGATCGCGTCGGTATCGGGATTGCGGTGTCCGATGACCAGGATCTTCGGCATGGCGACTCAGCTTTCGCTCGACGTGGCTCTCGTCCCAGCCTACGGTGACCTCAAGCGGCGAACTGCCGGACGAACATTCGGATCCGGTCCGCATCATGGTCGAGCCGCAGCCGGCCGCCGTGCCGGAGGGGCGCCAGTCCGTGCAGGGCGGCGAAGACCACCTCGGTGAGCGTGTCGATGTCGCCTCCGTCGTCGAGGAGTTCGACGACCTCGCGCAGTTCGCCGACAGCGGCGGTCAGCTGGGGCGGGGTGTCGGCGGCGGCGAAGTGCAGCGAGGTCGACCGGCTGAACATCGCGTCGTAGACCGCGTGGCCGGTGCGGGCGAAGTCGAGGTAGGCCTCGGCGGTTCGGGTGAGCGCCTGCTGGGCTCGCCGTCGGGCGATTGCCGAGAGATAGTTGTAAATCTACAATCGTTTCATGCCGACAACTGATACCGGGGCGCCCGTCCACTCGCAGACCGCGACCGAGGTGTGGTTCACGATGAACAGCCTCGTGCGTGATCAGGCCAAACAGTCTCGGACCCGCATCAGTGAGGTCATCGACATCCCCTTCAGCCGGTTTCGTGCACTTCGTCGCGTCGCGGTTCGGCCGATGACCCAGCGGGACCTCGCGGAGCGGATGGGCGTCGACGCGTCGGCGATGAGCGGGATCGTCGACGATCTCGTCGCCCGCGGCCTCGTCACCAGGGAGGCCGACGCCGACGACGGTCGCCGCAAACGCGTCACGATCACCGATGACGGGCGTCGGGTGGTCGACGAGGTGACCGAGAACCCGGCCACCGCTCCCGACATGTTCGCCGCGCTCGACGAGTCGCAGCTCCGCCAGCTCGCGGGGCTGCTCGACCTCCTGCGTGAGGCGGAGGAATCGTGAACGCTGCCCGGGCGGCCCTACATGCTCGGTCCGCCGACGGCGCGCTCACACGCCGGGACCGCCTCATCATCCTCGCGACCTGCTGTCTCAGTCTCTTCATCGTCGGGCTGGACGTATCGGCGGTGAACGTCGCCCTGCCCTCGATCAGCTCCGACCTCGGAGCGACGCCGTCGCAACTCCAGTGGATTCTCGACTCCTATGCGCTGGTCATCGCCAGTCTGCTGATCTTCGGTGGATCACTCGGAGATCGTCTGGGCCGCAAGCGGATCTTCCAGGTGGGATTGGTGACCTTCGGTCTCGCCTCCGTGCTGTGTTCGCTGGCGCCCACACCGGAGATCCTCATCGGGGCACGCATGCTGCAGGCCGTCGGCGGGGCCATGCTCAACCCGGTCGCTCTGTCGATCGTCACCAACGTCTTCGTCGATCCACGGGAACGTGCCCAGGCAATCGGTTTGTGGGGCACCGCGTTCGGGATGAGCCTGGCGTTCGGTCCGGTCCTCGGCGGCGCGCTGGTCTCCGGAATCGGCTGGGAGGCGATCTTCTGGCTGAATGTTCCGGTCTGCCTGCTGGCCTTGGCGCTGACGATGCGTTTCGTCCCGGAGTCGAAGGCCGAGCGTGCCCGACGCGCCGACCCGATCGGCCAGGTGCTGATCCTGACCTTCCTCGCAACCCTCACCTTCGCGATCATCGAGGGGCGCCCCCTGGGCTGGACGTCGCCTGCCGTGCTCGCGTGTTTCGTCGTTTCCGCCGGCGCGCTCGTCGCGATGGTCGTGTACGAGAGTCGCCGCGTGGAGCCCCTTCTCGACCCACGGTTCTTCCGGAGCGTGCCGTTCTCGAGCGCGGTGGCGTGTGCGGTCATCGCCTTCGCCGCCACCGGTGGTTTCCTGTTCCTCAACACCCTGTATCTGCAAGAGGTGCGCGGGATGTCGCCGTTTAACGCGGGACTCATGACCCTGCCGATGGCGGCTTCCTCGGTGGTCTGCGCGCCGATCGCCGGTCGGCTCGTCGGCGATCGGGGTGCCCGCACGCCGATGGCGATCGGGGGAGTGGCGATGGTGGCCGGCTCCCTGATGCTCACCGGACTGGGCAACGACACCGCGCTCGTCTACGTCGGCGCGGCGTACCTGGTCTTCGGGCTGGGGTTCGGCTTCATGAACGCACCCATCACCAACGGGGCGGTGTCCGGAATGCCGCGCACACAAGCGGGATTGGCGTCGGCCATGGCCTCGACCGGTCGTCAGGTCGGCACCGCACTCGGTGTCGCGGTGTTCGGTGCGGTGGCCTTCGCCGGGATCGACGGGTCGGTCGCCGACGGGCTCGCCGTCGCCGCACGCCCGGTGTGGCTGATCATGGCGCTGTGCGGTGCGGCCATCCTCGTTCTCGCGTTCGTCTCGACCGGTGCGTGGGCACGTGGAACCGCGGTCCGCACCCGTGAACGGATCGAGTCCACGTCGGGGACGTGGATGCCGTGACTAGCCCGGCTGGTTTGCCCCGGACCCGGTGGCAGCCGGCGCAGCGGAAGTGAGCGACCCCCACCACTCCGCGATCCGCGCAGCGACGATCTCGGGCGTGCGGACCCAGCCGATGTGTGTCGTGTTCCCGCCGGCCGGGCACTGCGCGCCGTCGTAGCGCCAGTGGGTGATCGCTTCCGGGGAGAACGCGGCGTCGAATGCCGCTGCCGCACCGTCGGTGACGATCTCGTCGGCGTCGAGCCGAATCGACAGCGTCGGCGTCTCGATCGACCGGTCGAGCGCTAACGGTGCTCGACCGGTCAGGACCATCCGCGCCCACTGCCGCATCAGCGTGCGTGGGGTGGGTCCGCCGAAACCCTCTCGCGGCCAATGACCGATGATGCCGGTCACCGGCATGACGGCCGCACCGATCGCACCCAGGGCCGCACCGCGGATCCCGTAGTGGCGGAACGACGGCACCGACGCGCCCACCGTGACGATCCCGTCGGGCGCGTGATCGGCGGACTGCGCGACCGTCGCGATCAGCTGGGCACCGAGGCTGTGTCCGATCACGACTACCCGCGTGCCCGCGACGTCGGTCCGCGCGCCTGCGATGGCGTCGGCGAGGTCTGCGGCCTCGTCCTCGTAGGACCAGTCGGCGGTACGGGACGGCGGTGTCGAGCCTTCCTCGACGCCTCTGCGGGCGATGATGCGGACATCGAAGCCGTATTCGGTCAGCGCCTGCTCGAGACGCCGGTACACGCGCGCCGGCACGGACATCGCCGGGGCGATCATGACGGTGGTGGGTCGAGCGGTGCTGATCTGGGTCATGGGTCAAGGGTGACGGCACGTCGACGCCGGCACCACTACCTACCAGGTAGTGGTTTGATCTCCGCCCGATCGGGATATCGCCCGGGGTGCGGTGATCGAAGACCACGACCGAAAGGCGAGCGACCCATGTCCGACGTGACCGATTTCTCCGAGACCTGCGCGCGGCTGGCCGACCCGATCATGGAGCAGGGTGTGCACATCGCCGTCGCGGAGTCGCTGACCGGCGGCAACCTGGCCACCGAGCTGAGCAAGGCCCCGAAGGCCGGGGACTGGTTCCGGGGAGGCGTGATCGCCTACCACGAGGAGGTCAAATACGGCCTGCTCGAGGTACCCGAGGGGCCGGTCGTCAGCGAGACGGCGGCACGCGCCATGGCGGCCACCACCGCCCGGCTCTTCGACGCCGAGATCGTCGTCGCGGTGACCGGCGAGGCGGGCCCCGAACCGGACGAGGCCCCACCGGGAACCGTTTGGTTCGGCCTCGACCACCGTGGAAAGGTCACCGCGACCCGCAAGGAGTTCGACGGTGAGCCCGAAGACGTTCTCGCCCAGACCATCGCGTACTCGCTCGAACTGATCGAGAGCTGTCTACGATGACCCCATGACCGTCGAGGTGGGAACGTTGCTGCAGCAGTGGCGGTCTCGGCGGTCCATCAGTCAGCTCGACCTCGCCTACGAGGTCGGGGTGTCGCCGAGACACCTCAGCTTCGTCGAGACGGGTAAGTCGCGCCCGAGTCCGACATTGCTCCATGCGCTGGCCGAACGTCTCGACATTCCTCTGCGAGAGCGCAATTCGCTTCTCCTCGCAGCGGGACACGCCCCTCGCTACAGCGAGGAGCCCCTCGACTCGGAGACCATGACCCGCGTGCGCGCCGAGGTCGGACGCCTGCTCGACGCCCACAATCCCAATATGGGCATGGCCCTGGACCGCGCGTGGAACGTCGTGCTGGCCAACGACACCGCGATGCGGCTCCTGTCATTGCTCCCGGAGGAACTGCAGGCGAGACCGGTCAACCTGTTCCGGGCGTCATTGCATCCCGACGGCTTCGCGCGGATGACGCACAACTTCGACGAGTGGGCGGCCTACCTGCTCGACCTGCTCCGCCGGATGGTGCGCATCACCGGTGACGAACGTCTCGCGGCACTCGAACGCGAGGTGTCGTCGTATCCGACCGTCGCGGGCCTCGACGGCGGGGGAGTGTCGAGCAGGTCGGGAGAGGCGGGGTCGCTGCTGGTCCCGCTCGAACTCTCGCTCGGCGACCAGGTCCTGTCCTTCTTCAGCACCCTGACCACCTTCGGCTCGCCCCGCGACGTCACGCTCGAGGAACTGACGATCGAGCTGTTCTACCCGGCCGATGAGCCGACCGAACGGTGGGTTGCGATGATGCAGGGGTGACCGACACCCCTGATTCCGCGTTCCGTCTTCCCGCCGCCGTCCTCTGGGACATGGACGGCACCCTGCTCGACTCCGAGCCGATTTGGGAGATCGCGATGACCGAGCTGGCGGCACACCACGGCATCGCGATGACCCCGCAGCTGCGCGAATCGACGCTCGGCAACTCCCTTCCCGACGCGCTGGCGAAACTCCACGACGCAGTCGGGATTCCGGCCGAGGACCGGGATCCCGCCGCCGATGGACGACGGACGCTGGACCGGGTGACCGAGCTCTTCCAAGAGGGACTCCCGTGGCGACCCGGCGCACTCGAGGCGCTGGAACTGATCGCCGGCGCCGGCATCCCGATGGCGCTGGTCACCAACACGGTGCGTGAGGCGGCCGATGTGGCGCTGGGAACGATCGGCCGTCATCGCTTTGCGACCACGGTCTGTGGTGACGAGGTCGCCGTCGGCAAACCCGCTCCCGATCCGTACATGCGCGCCGCGGAACTGCTCGGGCTGCCGACCGCCGATTGTCTGGCGGTGGAGGACTCTCCGACCGGCGCCGAAGCCGCGACGGCGGCCGGATGTCCCACCCTCGTCGTCGAATCCGCGGCACCGGTTCAGCGTGGCCCGTTACGGGTGTTTCGACGCTCTCTGGTCGGAATGGGACTCGACGACGTCACCGAGGCATGGACCGGCCGACTCCAGCCTGATAGGACGGCGTGAGCCGGGCACGGTCGGTCAGGCGTTGCGGTATGCGATGTCCGGGTGATTATCGAGGAAGCTCTGCAACTCCGCTAGATAAGCGCGCCTGACCGACTCACGTAGCTTCGCGACGTGGTCCTCATCGATGGGAGCGCCGAGCCGGTAGCGGTCGTGGATCAGCAAATCCACGCGCCGGGTGTACTCGTTCACCCGCTCACGGGGATCGGTGCACCATCGCTCCATGTCTCGTTCCCAGGTCTGGGAATCAAACGCCTCAGACGCGTAGGTTCCGGGCATGGCAGCCGGTGAGTTCCGTCCTGGGTGCTGTGCGGCCCGTGCGGCGATCAGCCTACGTAGTTCGTCGAGTTCGCCGGGACGCGCGCCGCGGCGTCCGGCGGCGAGAATGTACGGCGGTATTCGCTGCTGAGCTCTGCTCATGTCAGGCCTTGTTCGCGATCGACCAGCCGGGGTACGGCGGGAGAGTGGGGAGGGGAGTCGTCCGATACTCGTGGGCCGCATCGATATGGCGGAGCTCGGGCGGAAGGACGCTGTCGGTCAACGCATCGCACGTCGCCATCTCTGCCCCTTCGTAATAGGTTGCGGCGACGGTCCTCCAGTCGCCGAAGACGTCGGTGACCGGATAGCGAGACGGACCCCGGCCTGCGCTGTGAGGGCGGGTCGTGGCATCAGCGACGCCCTCGGGTGGACGTAGACTGATCGTCGCCGGGGTTACCTTGTTAGATCGCCAAGGTCCGCCGATCTTCTGGCGGTCATCGTCCGTCTGCTGGGTCATGCCGTTCGACCAAGTGCACACCACCGCATTCCAATGCGCGTCTACGCGATCGAAATCCAGACGCGCGATATGCATGTACTGGGTTCCGGTGAGCAGTGAAATGTCCGCGGGTTTCAAACCCGCTATGTTGAACACGCCGAATTGGGTTGGCGGCGAGACCTGTTCGGCGAATCCTGGATAGCCGTACCGTGGCGCCAATGAACTTGCGAGGTAGGCGGATTCGAAGAAAGCTCGCACCGAAACCGCTGGCTGCGAGGTGAGGTCGATATTCGGCGGTGCAGACCATCGCGCCGAGTACGCGGCGAACGGGGGTGGCTTGTACACGCCGGCGTCGGAGTTGCTGGTGGCATCTGTGGTGGTCGGGTCGGTACACGCGACGAGGCATGCAACGCAGGCCGCGACAAGGATTGCCGATAGTGTCTTACGCATTCGCCCGAGTCATTTCCAGTTCGAATTGTGTCCGTTGTCCCAAGCTTGCTCGAACTCGCTGGGTGTGAGTTGCATAACCTTGCCGGACATCTGGGTAAGGGTCGTTGCGGCGTCGCCTGAGTGAGCGAGCTCCTCGTAAGGTATTAGTTTCCCGTCTCGGAACAGGCTGGCGTAATCGGGATGGGCGGGATCGATTTTGTCGGCCTTGACCAATTCTTCGAACACGTCGTAATAGCGTCGATTCTCGCTGCCCGCGTGATTGGCGGTGATGATGTCCTGCTCGGACGCGCCGAATTGGTCGAGCGACGGTGCACCGCCGATGACCATGTCCTGGGCGAATGGTGCGGCGACCATGAGCGCAGGATACGTAACGGGGCCTCCGGGTGCCGCTGCCAAAACTCCGCCGGTCGCGTTGACGAACCCGCTGTACACCTTGGCTTTGTAACTGTGGCGATCGGACGCGTCCTCGAATTGGTGCTCGATCTGAGCGTTCATACCTGTACTCATCGCATGGTCGATGCGACCTGCCCACGTCGCCAGTGCTGGGTCGTCCTCGCCGTGAACAATCCCGGTGGCATAGAGCTGGTTCAGCTGGCCGATCTGAGCCGCAGCCGCTGCGTTGAAATGAATTGCCGCGGTCTCGTTGCCGTCGATGATCGCGAAGACGGTCTCCATGTCGTCGCCCGAGGAAAGCGGCAAGAAGCCCGCTGCGCCGCTGATCTCGTCGGGAACACCGGCCATTGACGGGATGAATGGAGCCAGCGCATTGCCCAGCGAGTCCACGACCCCGCCATCTCGCTGCCCCAGCGACATGAGCTGCTCTTTGTGATCGAGCATGTACTGGGTGAGGACCCTGCTGTCCTGCCCAGACATCGTGCGGACCTCCAAGTTGTCTGCCTTGGCGTCCTGTCCGATGTTGTCGAGGAGGCTCCGGAATCCGGAATCGTCTCGCCAGCGGTGCTCGAAGAGATGGTCCAGGTAGTGATCCTTCTCGAACTTCTCTCCGTCGCCGAGCGTTGCCTCCATACCTGCGCCGGTAAGGAATGAATGTACTGCGGGGCGATCGTCGCCCCCGATCTTCAGCATGTCGGAAACCACGTCGGGGTCCCACGTTGATCCTCCGACGCCCCGCAGCTCGGCAGCCTGTTTGAGTAGCCCGCGGTCGATGTCGGTGCCGGCGCGCAGTCTGCCGTCGCCTCGCTCGAGTACGTCAACCAGAGCCTTGAACTGATTGATTCGCTTGTAGGGCTCGGTGTCGCCGGGGAGTTCCTTCGCAAGGTTCCGCTTCAGCAGTTCGCGCACGGAGTCGGGGGATTGGGTCAAGCCGCCCTGGAAACCCGGTCCGACCACGCCTGGGTTCGTTCCGACCTGCAGTGCGTCGGCGAGGATGCCCTTCGCTGCGCCTTTCAGTTCTGGGGCGAGGGCGTCTCCGAACGTCCGCAGGTCCTCTAGCGATGCCGACTTCTGCGAACCCAAGAACTCTCGTAGGTATGTGGCTTGATCGGGGGTGAGAGTGATCTCCCCGCCGCTGTTGAGGACGGCGACCTGCTCATTAGTGAGCCCGAGCGCTGCTCTCGCGCGTGCGATCTGGGCTGTCGTGGCCGTGCCACGCGCCATCGCCTCGGCGTCTTCGCGCGCGGAACCTGGATAGATTCCTGCGGTGACCGGTGTCATCTCTGCAAGCGTTCCTAGTTCAGCGCAGCGGCCCCGTTGGTGTCGGCTTCACCCAACGACGTCGCGAGTGCCTGAAGCCGGACCGTCTCGCTGATCGCCGTGTTCGCACGCTCGGTCTGCATCGTGTCGATCTGGTTCGAAACGGTGGAGTCCTCGGCGGCGGCGCCGGCCAACAATCTCATGAGCTCGTAGTCGTAGGTGTCCTTGACCTCCCAAGTCTCGGAGACGGAGAACCCGTCGGTCACGAGGCCGTCGCCATCGGAGGTCAACGTCGAGGCGAGGTTGCCGATCGTCCTACCGGTTGACTCGAGCGTGGTACGTAATCCGTCGACTGCACTCGCGGCCTGGCTCACCTGGCCCCCCTGCCTTTCGGCGGCGCCGACTGCGGCACCCCGCGAGTGGCCACTCCAGGCGAGATTGTCAACGGTCAGCGGGATGGACTTCGCCAACCCGAAGAGCTTGTCGGCGATGGCCGTCAAGACCGATTCCTGGTTATTCAGGTCGTAAGCTGATTTCCACTGTCGTGCCTGCGTTCGTGTGGGCACTGCCATCAGGGCTGCCAATCCGGCGGAAGCTGGTTGAGCGGACTGACCGACGTGATCGCGGCAACCCCGGCTTCGTCCGCCCCGACGAACAGGTGCGCGGCACCACTGATCGATGCACCAAGGTTTTTCAAATGTCCACTGATGGTCTGCCGCATTTCCAGCATCTGCTCGTCGACGTCGGCGAGCGCGGCCTGGACTTTCGATCCAGGGACACACGCTGCGGCGGTTGCTCCGAGGGTTGGTAGCGACAGCGCGGCGAAGTTTGTCCCGTCCTCCGTAAAGGTCTGTCCGGTGTCGATGAGGTCGGCAGGTTCGACCTTCACTTCGTCTCTCGGTGCCATTCTCGGTTCCCCCCCGTGATCCCGTGGTGTGGCGCAGTCAAGACTAACCCAGCTCGAGTTCCGATGGCCGTATCAATACCCAGCGGATTGGGGTGTGCCGCTCACGTGCAAAAATGTCGGGGTGAAGACCTTCGAGGAGCTGTTCGCCGAACTGAGCGACAAGGCTGAGAACCGCCCCGAGGGGTCGGGCACGGTCGCCGCGCTCGACTCGGGTGTGCACACCCTGGGCAAGAAGATCATCGAGGAAGCCGGCGAGGTGTGGCTCGCCGCCGAACACGAGTCCGACGAATCGCTGGGTGAGGAGATCTCCCAGCTCGTCTACTGGTTGCAGGTGATGATGATCAAGCGGGGCCTGAAGCTCGAGGACGTGTACCGACATCTGTGACCGGAAGCCCCGGTCATCAGACATCACACCTCCAGCTCAGCCGAGCGCAACCACGTAAAGGACATCGAGATGCTGCGAGTGGCCGTACCCAACAAGGGTGCGCTCTCCGAATCCGCGTCGGCCATCCTCACCGAGGCGGGCTACCGCAAACGAAGTGACTCCAAGGACCTGACGGTTCTCGACAACGCCAACGACGTCGAGTTCTTCTTCCTGCGTCCCAAGGACATCGCCATCTACGTCGGGTCGGGACGCCTCGACCTCGGCATCACCGGCCGCGACCTCGCCGGCGACTCGGGGGCCAAGGTCCACGAGCAGCTCGCGATGGGCTTCGGGTCGTCGACCTTCCGCTACGCGGCCCCTGCCGACCAGGAGTGGAACGTCGCCGACCTCGCCGGCAAGCGGGTCGCCACGTCGTACCCGAACCTGGTGCGCGACGACCTCGCCGGCCGCGGCATCACCGCGGACATCATCCGGCTCGACGGCGCCGTCGAGATCTCCATCCAGCTCGGTGTGGCCGACGCGATCGCCGACGTCGTCGGATCGGGTCGCACCCTGCGCCAGCACGGGTTGGCCGCTTTCGGTGAGTCGCTGTGCGACTCCGAGGCCGTGCTGATCTCCCGGCGCGACGCCGAACTCAGCAAGGCCGAGAAGCAGTTCATCGCGCGCGTCCAGGGCGTCGTGTTCGGACAGCAGTACGTGATGATCGACTACGACTGCCCGAAGTCGCTCCTCGACAAGGCGACGGCGATCACCCCGGGCCTCGAGTCCCCGACGGTGGCGCCGATGGCCGATCCCGACTGGGTCGCCGTCCGCGCGATGGTCCCGCGCAAGGACCACCAGAACCTGATGGACGAGCTCTCCGAACTCGGTGCGAAGGCCATCCTGGCCACCGACATCCGTTCCTGCCGGTTCTAGCGCTCTTCGAGACGGCCTCCTCAGGGAGCGGAAAAACCCACCCTTTATGGACAGAATCACCACCTCGGAAGGTGGTGATTCTGTCCATCTGTGGTGGGTTTGCGATTAGCCGACCGCGTTGAGCAGCACCGTCTGCGCCGACCGGCCGATGTATCCGGACGTGTCGTAGAGGTCTGCGAGCGTTGCGCCGAAGCCGTCCGGTCCGGCGACCATGTGGGCGTCGATGCCGACCCACGGTCCGCCCGGGATGCGGGTCAGGTGCACGGTGGTGTCGGTGTTCATCCACGACCAGCGGTCCGGACGCAGCCGCGTACCCACGCCGTTGGCGACGTCGATGACGATGAACATCGCCTCGAGGTCCGAGGTCTTCTCACCCTCGACCAGCGGGAGAGCCGCACGCAGCCACACCGCCGGGGTCTGGCCGTAGCGGCCCTCGGTCCGCGCCGACTCGACGGTTCCGATGAACCCGAGCGTTCCCCAGTCCACCGCCTCGCCGCTGTCGTCGGGGAACCCGATCTGACTCGGGAGTTCGTCGGGCAGCGGGGTCAGGGGGGCGGGACCGTTGGCGATCGCGCTGGTGTCCGCGCCGCGAATGCGCCAGCCCACCGACTTCGCTGCGGTGCGGAACGACCCGTCGGGCTGCTGCACCTCGAGTTCGGTCTCGACCAGGCTGATCTGTCGGCCGGGCCGGGTCACCCGCGCGTGAATCCGGTTGACGCCCAACCCGATCGGGCCGAGGATCTCGGTGGTCACCCGGGTGAAGTGCTGGGTCGGGTCCGGATCGCAACGCAACAGCGAGCGCATCATCAATGCCGACGGCGGGCCGCCGTGCTGCATGGTCGGCGACCAGACGCTGAGGGTGGCGTCGGTCGGCTTGAAGTATTCATGACGCGCCGACGAGTCATCGGCCGGACTGGTGCCGTCCGACGTCGGGGCGTCGACGGGTACGTAGTACGAGCTCTCCACGAAGACCAGCCTATGTGTGTCGACATAGTCGATCATCTCGGGGCGGGGTTCAGGCCTTGAACCCCGGCGGCGGACCCGGGTAGGGCGGGATCTCACCGCCGAACTCCGGGCACCGCGACTGGTGTTCGCAGAACCGGCACAGACGCGACTTCTTCGGCCGGAAGTCCCCCGAGGCGACGGCGGTGCGGATGGCCTGCCAGATCGCGCGCAGCGTCCGCTCGAAGCGGAGGAGTTCGTCGTGGTCGGGGTTGTAGATCAACTGCTGACCGTCGGACAGGTACATCAGTTGCAGCCGCGCCGGGACGACGCCGCGGGTCCGCAGGATCGCGAGGGCGTAGAACTTCATCTGGAACAGGGCCTTGGCCTCGTAGGCCTCGCCGGGGGAACGGCCGGTCTTGTAGTCGACGACCCGGATCTCGCCGGTCGGCGCGACGTCGATGCGGTCGATGAACCCGCGCATCAGCATGTCGTCGGCCTCGATCTCGACGTGCTCCTCCACGGCGTCGGCGTCGAAGGCGGTGGGGTTCTCCATCGTGTAGTACGTCGCGATGAGCTTGTGCGCGCCGGCGATGAACGCCTCCTGGCCACCCTCGCCGATCACCCGCGCGAGCTCGGGGTCCTCCTCGCACAACGCTGCCCAGGCCCCTTCGACCAGCAGATTCGCGGAATCCTGGGTGCGGAGTTCGGCGGGCATGTCGAAGAGATTCTCGAGCGCTGCGTGGACGACGGTGCCCCGCGTCTGCGCCGCGGTGGGCGTTTCCGGGAACCGGTCGATCGCGCGGAACCGGTAGAGCAGCGGGCACTGTTTGAAGTCGGCGGCCCGCGACGGCGACAACGCGAGGGGGCGACGGACGAGACCGCGGGCACCGTCGGACGGTGGCGGCTCCGGCGATCGGGTGGCGCTGGTGGAGGGGTCTCCGGTGCCGGTCATCGTGCTCACATCTCGCAGGGTAGGCCGCACCCCCGACACAGCGCGCGTCCGACACCCGATGCCGGTCGGGTATCGTCCTCACGGCCCACCGGACTCCCGACCACCACCGATCCGCCCCGCGCGGAGGCGTCGGGCCCGGCCCGTTTCACGAGAGGAAGCACCCAGTGCCCACCACCGGACCGTTCGCCGTCGGCGACCGGGTTCAACTGACCGATGCCAAGGGCCGAAAGTTCACGGTGCTCCTCGAAGAGGGCAAGCAGTTCCACACCCACCGCGGCGCCATCTCGCACGACGACCTCATCGGCTCGCCCGAGGGCAGCGTCGTCTCGGCCACCAGCGGGACCCAGTACCTCGCACTGCGGCCCCTCCTCGTCGACTATGTGCTCTCGATGCCGCGCGGTGCGCAGGTCATCTACCCCAAGGACGCCGCCCAGATCGTTCTCGAAGGCGACATCTTCCCGGGCGCCCGCGTCCTGGAGGCCGGGGCCGGTTCGGGTGCGCTGACATGCTCGCTGCTGCGGGCCGTCGGCGCCGGCGGTGAGCTGGTCTCCTACGAGATCCGCGACGACCACGCCGAGCACGCCATCCGCAACGTCGAGACCTTCTTCGGCGGCCGCCCGGACAACTGGAACATCGTCGTCGACGACCTCGCCAATGTGGGACAGGACGAGCGCTTCGACCGCATCATCCTCGACATGCTCGCGCCCTGGGAGCCCCTCGACGTCGTGCGGACCATATTGAAACCAGGCGGAGTCCTGACCATCTACGTGGCCACCGTCACGCAGCTGTCGCGGGTCATCGAGGCCCTGCGCGAGCAGGAGTGCTGGACCGAACCGCGTGCCTGGGAGACCCTGCTGCGCGAGTGGTCGGCGGTGGGCCTGGCCGTGCGTCCCGAGCACAAAATGCAAGGCCACACCGCGTTTCTGATCACCGCCCGCAGGCTGGCCGACGGCACCACCACGTTGCGTCCGCAGCGTCGTCCGACGAAGGGCTGAGTTCCGCTCGTCCCGACCGGTGGTCAACATCGCGATTACGTTGCGAAGGCGCACATTTAACACACCGTCAACACCCACGATCGCGGGGTGAAGGGCGATTCTGCGTCCGTCCCGGTAGCGTAGGGATACGGCGCGAGCATTCCGATCGAGGGATCGGGTGATTGCCGGGGAGAGGAGTCAGCAATGACCGAATCTGACCGCCATGACGCCACCGGGGACCGTGCGGTCCCCGAGAGCGTGAGTGCACCCGATGAGGGCTTCACCCCTGCCTATACCCCGCCTCTCGCGCGGAGTGGTTCCGAACGTCCTTCGTTCGGGCGGCAGGCAGACAACACAGACCTCCAGGAACGCGTCGACAGCCTGACAGCGCGCAACGCGAAGCTGCTCGACACGCTCAAAGAAGCGCGCCAGCAACTCGTCGCCTTGCGCGAAGAGGTGGACCGTCTGGGTCAGCCACCCAGCGGCTACGGAGTTCTGCTCGAGGTGTACCCCGACGCGACGGTGGACGTGTTCACCTCCGGTCGCAAGATGCGGCTCACCTGCTCGCCCAACATCGACACCGAAACCCTCACCAAGGGTCAGACGCTGCGTCTCAACGAGGCCCTGACCATCGTCGAGGCCTGCGAATTCGACACGGTCGGCGAGATCAGCACTCTGCGCGAGGTCCTCGGGGACGGCAGGCGGGCGCTGGTCGTCGGTCATGCCGACGAGGAGCGCGTCGTGTGGCTGGCCGAGCCGTTGCTGGGCGAGGTCGACGCCGAGGACGGCAAGCGCCGCAAGCTCCGTCCGGGCGACTCGCTGCTCATCGACACCAAGGCCGGGTTCGCGTTCGAGCGGGTCCCCAAGGCCGAGGTCGAGGACCTGGTCCTCGAGGAGGTGCCCGATGTCGGCTACGAGGACATCGGCGGTCTGGGCCGGCAGATCGAGCAGATCCGCGACGCCGTGGAGCTGCCGTTCCTGCACAAGGACCTGTTCCGCGACTACCAGCTGCGTCCGCCGAAGGGCGTGCTGCTCTACGGTCCGCCCGGTTGCGGTAAGACCCTGATCGCCAAGGCCGTCGCCAACTCGCTGGCGAAGAAGATCGCGATGGCCCGTGGCGACGACGCCAAGGAGGCGAAGTCCTACTTCCTGAACATCAAGGGTCCCGAGCTGCTCAACAAGTTCGTCGGTGAGACCGAGCGTCACATCCGGCTGATCTTCCAGCGCGCCCGGGAGAAGGCGTCCGAGGGCACGCCGGTGATCGTGTTCTTCGACGAGATGGACTCGATCTTCCGTACCCGCGGCTCGGGCGTCTCGTCCGACGTCGAGACGACGGTCGTCCCGCAGCTCCTCAGCGAGATCGACGGTGTGGAAGGCCTCGAGAACGTCATCGTGATCGGTGCGTCGAACCGCGAGGACATGATCGACCCCGCGATCCTGCGACCCGGACGCCTGGACGTGAAGATCAAGATCGAGCGTCCCGACGCCGAGTCGGCGATCGACATCTTCTCGAAGTACCTCACCGAGCAACTGCCGATCCACGCCGACGACATCGGCGAGTTCGGCGGGGATCGCACGGCATGCATCAAGGCGATGATCGAGAAGGTCGTCGAGCGTATGTACGCCGAGAGCGAGGACAACCGGTTCCTGGAGGTCACCTACGCCAACGGCGACAAGGAGATCATGTACTTCAAGGACTTCAACTCGGGCGCGATGATCCAGAACGTCGTCGACCGTGCGAAGAAGTACGCGATCAAGTCGCAGCTCGACTCCGGTACCCCGGGTCTGCGGGTGCAGCATCTCTTCGATTCGATCCTCGACGAGTTCGCGGAGAACGAAGACCTGCCCAACACCACCAACCCGGACGACTGGGCGCGCATCTCGGGCAAGAAGGGCGAGCGGATCGTCTACATCCGGACCCTGGTCACCGGCAAGTCCTCCGGGGCGAGCCGCGCCATCGACACCGAGACGAACACCGGGCAGTACCTGTAACACGACACGTGTCCGACAGACGGCCGACCCCCTCGGGGGTCGGCCGTCTGCTCGACAGAACGGCGTGAAAACCGTCGTCAAGCACTAAAGTTGGCGGCGATGAACAGTACATCGATGGCGCGTGGCCGTGTGATCGTCGACGGTGGGGCACCTCATCCGTTGGGCGAGTCCCCGCGTATCACCCTGGGCCGAGAACCCGACAACGACATCGTGATCAATCACCCGATGGTGTCGCGTCGGCATCTCGCCATCGAATGGCGCGGCGTGGCGTGGTACCTCGTCGACATCGGCAGCACCAACGGCTTCTTCGTCGCCGGACGACGCATGTCCGAGCTCATGGTCGCCGGACCGACCCAGGTCCGACTCGGGGACGTGAGCACCGGTCCGGTTGTCGACCTGGTGGTCGACCCGGCCGCGTACCCACCGCCGGCCAGCGGTCGGATGCCGTCCGCGCCCGGCCGGCCCGGTGCCTTCCCGTCGGGGCCGCGATCGGCGGGCTTCGCCGCCCCCGGTCATCCCGGACCGAACATGCCGCCCTCGGGTCGTGTGCCCTCGCGACCGCCGAGCGGTCCGTCGCGACCCGGTGCGCCGGAACCGATGCCTGCCGAGTTGCGCAACGCGCCGCATCTACAGGCCCTGCAGCAGAACGTGTCCGCTGTCTACCGGCTTCCGGGCGCGCCGACTCCGCCCGAGCGCGAATCGATCTCGCTGCGCGGCGTGCAGCGCATCGGCCGTACTCCGGACAACGACATCGTCGTCAGCGACGTCCTCGCCTCGCGCCACCACGCGCAGGTGTCGAGCCGCGGTGGCGTCCTGGTCATCGAGGACCTCAACAGCGTCAACGGCACCTTCGTCAACGGCCGGCGGGTCAGCAACGCGCCCCTGTCCGACGGCGATGTCGTCACGATCGGCAACAGTGACTTCGTGGTGTCGGGCGGCACCCTCATGCGCGGCCAGGAGAGCGCGGCCGTCGCCGACGGTCTCCACGTGCACGGGGTCAGCCTCGTCGTCGACGGCGGCAAGCGGCTCCTCGCCGACGTCGACTTCAGCGCCAGCCCCGGCACACTCACCGCGGTGATCGGCCCGTCCGGCGCCGGCAAGTCGACCGTGTCGAAGATCGCCGCGGGCCTGAACTCGCCGACCAGCGGCCTCGTCACCTTCGAGAGTCGCAACGTCCACGCCGAGTACGACGCGCTCCGCACCCGAATCGGCATGGTCCCGCAGAAGGACGTGCTCCACCACAAGCTCACGCTGCGGCAGGCCCTGCGCTACGCGGCCGAGCTGCGACTGCCGCCCGACCTGTCGAAGGAGGACCGCGATCAGGTCATCGACGGCGTGCTGAGCGAACTGCAGCTGACCGAGCACGTCGACACCCGCGTCGAGAAGCTCTCCGGCGGCCAGCAGAAGCGTGCATCGGTGGCGATGGAGCTCCTCACCGGTCCGTCGCTGCTGATCCTCGACGAGCCGACGTCGGGCCTCGACCCCGCCCTCGACCGCCAGGTGATGGCGACGTTACGACGCCTCGCGGACGCCGGACGTGTGGTGCTCGTCGTCACGCACTCGCTCACATACCTGTCCATGTGCGACCAGGTGTTGTTGCTCGCCCCGGGCGGCAAGACGTCGTTCTGCGGTGCGCCCGCCCTGGTCGAGGGTGAGATGGGGACCTCCGACTGGGCGGAGATCTTCGCCTACGTCGCCGACCAGCCGGACACCGCGCACATGCGCTACCTCGAACGGCATCGGCGCGCACCGAATCCGCCGCCCCCGCAGCGTCCTCCCGGACCTCCGATACCGGTACCGCACACCAGCTTCACGCGGCAGGCGTCGACGATCGCCCGACGGCAGGTGCGGCTGATCTTCGCCGACATCGGCTATCTGGTGTTCCTTGTGTTGTTGCCGGTGGTCCTCGGTCTGCTGACGCTGGTGATACCCGGGTCCAGCGGATTCTCCCGGCTCGAGGTGATCCCCAATGCGCCGCCACCCAAGGACGGTGCGGAGGCGATCCAGATCCTGGTGGTGCTCGTCGTCGGTGCGGCATTCATGGGTGCGGCACTGACGGTCCGCGACCTCGTCGGTGAACGTGACATCTTCGAGCGGGAGAGAGCCGTCGGATTGCGCCCGGGCGCATACCTGTTCGCGAAGATCGTCGTGTTCTTCATCGCCGCGATCCTGCAGACGATCATCATGGTCGGCATCACATTCGCCGGCCGCGGCCTACCCGAGTTCGGCGGACCGATCCTGCCGCCGACGCTGGCACTGGTGGTCGCCATCGCGGTTCTGGCCTGTGTGAGTACGCTCGTGGGACTGGCCATCTCGTCCGCGGTCAAGTCCAACGAGCAGGTGATGCCGCCGCTGGTCATCGTGGTGATGGTGCAGCTGGTCTTCTGCGGCGGTCTGTTCAAGTTGGACGGAGCCGGTCTGCAGCAACTGTCGTGGATCTTCCCGTCGTTCTGGGGATATGTCACGGCCGCCGGCAGCGTCGACCTGTACAACATCAACGTTGCCGCACCCCAGCGGATCACGTTGTGGGAGACGTCGCTCGCCCACAGTGCCATCGCCTACGCGGTGCTCGCGTTCATCAGCATCCTGCTGCTGGCGTTCACCTACTCACGGTTGCGCCTGAAGAAGCGCTGACGCACCCCATCCGAAAGTGCGGTCTGGGTATCGGTTTCCGGCACTCTGACCGCACTCTGCGGCGAACTCCTATCCGGCCGTGACCGGATACCGCACGAGCCCCAACTCCGCGTCGTGCGAGAGCTGTTCGTGCCGGGGGAGTACCCGCACCGTGTAGCCGAGATGACCCGACGCCGGCGGTGTCGCCAGAACCGAGAAGACCACGCGGCCCGACGCGTCGCGGTCGGCCGCTGGAACCATGTCGGTGATCGCGGGTTCGACGAGGTCGCCGTCGTCGGTCACGCGGCCCAGCACGAGTTGCACGCGGAGACTCTCGGGGCCGATCTCGCCGACCGCCACGTGGGCGGACACGCGTAGTCCGTCGTCGACGCTCTCCTCGTCCACGCCCGCGATGACGACCGAGCCCCAACCCGCTTCCAGCTCACGGCGATACACCGCGAGGTCGCGTGCACCGGCATGGTCGTCGGCGCACGCGGCGACGTAGGCGACCGCGGCCGGACAGTACAGCTCGGTGGTGTAGTCCCGCACCATGCGGGACGCGAGAACCTGCGGTCCCAGGCGGGTGAGCGTGTGGCGCATCTTCTCCACCCACCGCGACGGCAGGCCGTTCTGATCTCGCTGGTAGAACAGCGGGATCACCGTGTCCTCGAGGAGCGAGTAGAGCGCCTCCGCCTCGAGGTCGTCGCGGCGGTTCTCGTCGTCGACACCCTCGGCCGACGGAATGGCCCAGCCGTTGTCCTCGTCGGCCATCTCGTCCCACCAGCCGTCGAGGATGGACAGGTTGAGCCCGCCGTTGAGCGCCGACTTCATGCCCGACGTCCCGCACGCCTCCATCGGCCGCACCGGGTTGTTGAGCCACACGTCGCAGCCGGCATAGATGTACCGGGCCATCGAGATGTCGTAGTCGGGCAGGAACACGATGCGGTCGCGCAGTTGCGGATCCTCGGTGAATCGCACCACCTGCTGGATGAGCGACTTGCCGCCGTTGTCGGCCGGATGCGCCTTGCCCGCGATCACCAGCTGCACCGGCCGGTCGGGGTCGGTGAGGATGCGCCGCATCCGTTCCGGGTCGCGCAGCATCAGGGTGAGCCGCTTGTACGTGGCCGCGCGGCGGGCGAAGCCGATGGTCAGCACCCCGGGATCGAAGAGATCCGCGGCCCAGGTGAGCTCGGCGTCGGTGAAGCCGCGTTCGCGTCCGCTGGCATGGGCGCGTCGCCGGACCTCGTCGACGAGTTCGGCCCGGAGCGCCTCGTGCGTGGACCAGATGGTCTCCGCGGGGAGTCCGGCGTAGACCTCCGGAGCCGAATCCTCGTCTCCGGCGGCGAAATCGCGCCACACCCGCGACACCCAGGTGGGTCCGTGGACGCCGTTGGTGATCGCGCCGATCGGCACATCCGCGGCGTCGAATCCGGGCCACAGGTCGGCGAACATCTCCCGGCTCACCTCGCCGTGCAGCTGCGAGACGCCGTTGCTGCGCTGACCGAGCCGAAAACCCATGTGCGCCATGTTGAACACGCCCGGGTCGGATTCGTCGCCGAGTTCGGTGATCGTCGACGCGGGCAGACCGGGCAGCAGGCGCGAGGTCCCGGCGTCGTCGGCGTCGAGGTAGCGGCTCACCAGATCGGTGGGGAAGCGGTCGATCCCGGCCGGCACCGGGGTGTGCGTGGTGAAAATGTTCGACGCCCGGACGACGGCCTCCGCGGTGTCGAAGTCGAGGCCGGCGGCCACGTATTCACGGATCCGTTCCACGCCCAGGAATCCGGCGTGTCCCTCGTTCATGTGGAAGACGGTGGGCTCGTCGCGGCCGGTGGCCCGCACATAGGCGCGCAGCGCGCGCACACCGCCGATGCCGAGCAGGATCTCCTGCAGGATCCGGTGCTCCTGGTCGCCGCCGTACAACCGGTCGGTGACGCCGCGGAGCTCGTCGTCGGTGTTGGCGGCGATGTCGGAGTCCAGGAGCAACAACGGGATTCGGCCGATGCTCGCCACCCAGACCTGTGCGAACAGGGTGCGTCCGCCGGGCATCGCGATCTCGATGACGACGGGTGAGTCGCCATCGGTGAGGAGCGTCAGAGGTAGGTCGCGCGGGTCGTTGACCGGGTAGCGCTCCACCTGCCAGCCGTCGTGGTCGAGGCCCTGGCGGAAGTAGCCGGACCGGTAGAACAGCCCGACGCCGATCAGGGGGAGACCGAGATCGGAGGCGGCTTTCAGGTGGTCGCCGGCCAGGATGCCGAGTCCGCCGGAGTAGATGGGGAGCACCTCGGAGACACCGAACTCCATCGAGAAGTAGGCGATGCCCGGCGGCACCGGATGCGTCTCGGCATACCCGCCGAACCACTGCGGTGCGGCGAGGTACTCCTCGAGGTCCACGTGGGCCGCCGAGACCCGGGCGCGGAAGGCCTCGTCGGCGGCCAGCTCGGTCAGCCGCGCCGGGTCCACGTCGGCGAGTACCCGCAGCGGGTCGCCCGTCGCCTCCCACCGCTCGGCGTCGATCGTCGCGAACAACTCCTGGGTCGGCGGATTCCACACCCAGCGCAGATTGTGCGACAGGGGACCGAGGGCGGCGAGTTCGGTGGGCAGCGGCACCCGAACGGTGAACCGGCGGAAAGCTTTCACGGCGACGACGGTACTGGTGCCGGGCCCACCCTGCGAGCGGGACGCTGCGAGCGACTCGGCCGCACCCTCTACCCTCGAAGCATGCAGCGAATCATCGGTACCGAGGTCGAGTACGGAATCTCCGCTCCCGGCGACCCGACCGCGAATCCGATCATGACCTCCACCCAGGCAGTTCTCGCCTACGCGGCGGCCGCCGGCGTGCCGCGGGCCAAGCGCACACGCTGGGACTACGAGGTCGAGTCCCCACTCCGGGACGCCCGCGGATTCGACCTCGGCCGCGGCTCCGGACCGGCCCCGATCATCGACGCCGACGAGATCGGCGCCGCCAACATGATCCTCACCAACGGGGCCCGGCTCTACGTCGACCACGCCCACCCCGAGTACTCCGCGCCCGAGGTCACCGATCCGCTCGACGCGGTGATCTGGGACAAGGCGGGCGAACGTGTCATGGAGGCCGCCGCACGCCACGTGGCCAGTGTGCCGGGCGCCCCCAAGCTGCAGCTCTACAAGAACAACATCGACGGCAAGGGCGCCTCCTACGGCACCCACGAGAACTACCTGATGCCCCGCGAGACCCCGTTCACCGCGGTCATCGCCGGCCTCACGACGTTCTTCGCCTCCCGTCAGGTGATCACCGGGTCGGGTCGCGTCGGCATCGGCCAGTCCGGCGACGAGTCGGGCTACCAGCTGTCCCAGCGCGCCGACTACATCGAGGTCGAGGTCGGCCTCGAGACCACCCTCAAGCGCGGCATCATCAACACCCGGGACGAGCCGCACGCCGACCCCGAGCGCTACCGCCGGCTGCACGTCATCATCGGCGACGCCAACCTGGCCGAGACCGCGACCTACCTCAAGGTCGGGACCACCGCGCTGGTCCTCGACCTCATCGAGGCGGGGGTCGATTTCTCCGACATCGAACTCGCCCGGCCGGTCCAGGCCGTGCACACCATCAGCCACGACCCGACGCTGACCGCGACCGTCGCGCTCACCGACGGCCGTGAGCTCACCGCGCTCGCCCTGCAGCGCGAGTACCTGGAACGCTGCATGAAGTTCCACGAGCAGGAGCACTCCGACGACGAGCGCGCCAAGCACGTCCTCGAGACCTGGGCGGACGTACTCGACCGACTCGAACGCGATCCGATGGAGTGCGCCGACATCCTCGACTGGCCGGCCAAGCTGCGGATCCTGGAGGGTTTCCGCCAGCGTGAGGGCCTGTCGTGGTCCGCGCCGCGCCTGCACCTCATCGACCTGCAGTACTCCGACGTCCGTCTCGACAAGGGGCTCTACAACCGCCTCGTCGCGCGTGGCTCGATGAAGCGCCTCGTCGACGAGAACGACGTCCTCGCCGCGATCCACGAACCGCCGCGCAACACCCGCGCCTACTTCCGCGGGGAGTGCCTGCGGCGTTTCGGCGCCGATGTCGCCGCGGCCAGCTGGGATTCGGTCATCTTCGACCTCGGCGGGGACTCCCTCGTCCGCATCCCGACCCTGGAGCCGCTGCGTGGCACCCAGGCCCACGTGGGCAAGCTCCTCGATTCGGTGAACTCCGCCGCCGAATTGGTCGATCAGCTGACGACCTGACACGCGGCGGCATGTGCTTTGTTCCGCCCCAGTTGTCGCCGCCACAGGTAGTGTGGGACCACACGATTCCGAGGCCGCTTCACCAGGGATCACCGCCCGGCGGAAGCCGGTGAGATCCCAGGGGTCGAAAGACCCGATGGTGGTCGGTCGCGGGTAGCCCGACAAGGGGCGATCGGTTTCAAGGAGGCAGCAGATGGCGCAGGAACAGACCAAGCGTGGTGGCGGCGGCGACGATGAGGGCGTTGGCCCCGATTCCGGTGCCGGACAGGAACGTCGCGAGAAGCTGGCCGAGGACACCGACGACCTGCTCGACGAGATCGATGACGTGCTCGAGGAGAACGCCGAGGACTTCGTGCGTGCCTACGTGCAGAAGGGCGGCCAGTGAGCGACAGGTTCGGATCACTGCCCCCGCTCTCACAACTCCGTACCGGTTCCGCTGCGCCCAGATCCTCTCTGAGCGCCGACATCTCGTCGTTCACCGAGTTTCTCCGGATGCACGCACCCGAGCAGCTTCCGCAGGCTCAGGTTGATCGCGTGGGTTCGTTCGCCGGGGGCGCCGACGGCGCCGGAGACATCCCGCACGGCACGACGATCGTCGCCGTGTCGTACGCCGGTGGCGTCGTGCTCGCCGGCGACCGCCGGGCCACGATGGGCAACCTGATCGCGACGCGAGACGTCAAGAAGGTCTACATCACCGACGAGTACTCGGCAGCCGGCATCGCCGGCACCGCGGGTATCGCGATCGAGATGGTGCGGCTGTTCACCGTCGAGCTCGAGCACTACGAGAAGATCGAGGGCGTCCCGCTCACGCTCGACGGCAAGGTCAGCCGGCTGGCGAGCATGGTCCGCGGCAACCTCGGTGCGGCCCTGCAGGGTCTCGCCGCGATCCCGCTGCTCGTCGGGTACGACATCGATCACGACGACCCGACCGAACGCGGCCGGATCTTCAGCTTCGACGTCGCGGGTGATCGTCACGAGGAGTTCGGCGGATACACGGCCATCGGTTCCGGATCGGTGTTCGCGAAGTCGTCGCTGAAGAAGCTCTACCGCTCGGACCTGACCGCCGCCGACGCACTGGCCATCGCGGTCGAGTCGCTCTACGACGCCGCCGACGACGACTCGGCGACCGGCGGACCGGACCTGGTGCGCAAGATCTTCCCGATGGCCGCGGTCGTCGACGCCCAAGGTGCGCGGGAGGTGGACGCGGCCGAGATCGAGAGTGCGGCGCGGGCCGTAGTCGAACGCCGTGCCGCCGAGCACGAGGGAGGTGCCCGATGACCTTCCCGTATTACGCCAGTGCCGAGCAGATCATGCGCGATCGCTCGGAGCTCGCGCGCAAGGGCATCGCACGGGGTCGGTCCGTGGTGATCCTGACCTACGCCGACGGTGTGCTGTTCGTCGCGGAGAACCCGTCGAACACACTGCGGAAGACCAGCGAGATCTACGACCGCATCGGTTTCGCCGCGGTGGGCAAGTACAACGAGTTCGAGAGCCTTCGCAAGGCGGGTATCCAGCTCGCCGACATGCGCGGCTACAGCTACGACCGCGCGGATGTGTCCGGGCTGTCGCTTGCGAACACCTACGCGAACGCGTTGGGCAGCGTCTTCACCGAGCAGGCCAAGCCGTTCGAGGTGGAGCTGTGTGTGGCCGAGGTGGCCCGTCCGGGCAAGTCGAAACCGTCTCAGCTGTACCGCATCTCCTACGACGGGTCGATCGCCGACGAGACGCGGTTCCTGGTGATGGGCGGCGCGACCGAACCCATCGCGGCGGCTCTCAAGGAGAGCTATGCGCCCGACATGGCGCTCGCCGAGGCGATCGGGGTCGCGGTCAAGGCGCTCGCGACCCCGGCCGACTCCGGCAACGGCACCCCGTCGACTCCGCGGGAGCTGACCGCGGGCGACCTGGAGGTCGCGATCCTCGACCGCAACCGGCCGCGGCGGGCGTTCAAGCGCCTGACCCCGGCCACGGTCGAGGAGCTCCTGCCCGCCACACCCACGGCCGACACGGCGCAGGACGCCGCATCGGATGACACCACCGCCGACGGGGACACTTCCGACGGATCGAATTGAGACGCGGGGACGCGCGGTCGACCTGGCTCTTCTGCCCGGTCGACCGCGGGTCTCGCGAGTAGGGTTGGTCAAGTGCAGCGACGAATCATGGGCATCGAGACCGAGTTCGGTGTCACGTGTACTTTCCACGGCCATCGGCGGCTGAGTCCCGACGAGGTCGCCCGGTACCTGTTCCGTCGCGTCGTGTCGTGGGGCCGTTCGTCGAACGTCTTCCTGCAGAACGGCGCACGCCTGTACCTCGACGTCGGATCGCATCCCGAGTACGCGACCGCCGAGTGCGACAGCCTGATCCAGCTGATCAACCACGACCGCGCCGGCGAACTGGTCCTCGAGGACCTGCTCGTCGACGCCGAGCAGCGTCTCGCCGACGAGGGCATCGGCGGCGACATCTACCTGTTCAAGAACAACACCGACTCCGCGGGCAACTCCTATGGCTGCCATGAGAACTACCTCGTGGTGCGGGCGGGCGAGTTCTCCCGGATCTCCGACGTGCTCCTGCCGTTCCTGGTGACCCGGCAGCTGATCTGCGGCGCCGGCAAGGTCCTGCAGACCCCGAAGGCCGCGACCTTCTGCCTGTCGCAGCGTGCCGAGCACATCTGGGAGGGCGTCTCCTCGGCGACCACCCGGTCGCGCCCGATCATCAACACGCGCGACGAGCCGCACGCCGACGCCGAGAAGTACCGGCGCCTGCACGTCATCGTCGGCGACTCGAACATGTCCGAGATGACGACGATGCTCAAGGTCGGCTCGGCGGCACTGGTGCTCGAGATGATCGAGGCCGGCGTGGCGTTCCGCGATTTCGCCCTGGACAACCCGATCCGCGCGATCCGCGAGGTGAGCCACGATCCCACCGGCCGGCGACCCGTTCGCCTCGCCGGCGGACGTCAGGCCAGCGCCCTCGACATCCAGCGCGAGTACCACGCGCGTGCCGTCGAACACCTCACCAACCGCCGACCCGATCCCGAGATGGACATGGTCGTCGACCTGTGGGGCCGCATGCTCGACGCCGTCGAGGCCGACGACTTCGCCAAGGTCGACACCGAGATCGACTGGGTCATCAAGCGCAAGCTCTTCCAGCGGTATCAGGACAAGTACTCGATGGAGCTGTCGGATCCGAAGATCGCCCAGCTCGACCTCGCCTTCCACGACATCAAGCGCGGACGCGGCGTGTTCGACGTCCTCATGCGCAAGGGGCTCGTGGCCCGGGCGACCACCGACGAGGCGATCAAGACTGCCGTCAACGAGCCGCCGCAGACCACCCGCGCCAAACTGCGCGGTGACTTCATCTCGGCGGCGCAGAAGGCCGGCCGCGACTTCACCGTCGACTGGGTGCACCTGAAGCTCAACGACCAGGCCCAGCGCACCGTGTTGTGCAAGGACCCGTTCCGCAGCGTCGACGAGCGGGTCGACCGGCTGATCGCATCCATGTGAGCGTGCCTCCGCACGCGCCGAACGGCCACGATCTAACCTGACGCAGTGGCCACTCCCAAAGTCGAGCGACTGCTCAATCTGGTGATCTGTCTGCTGTGGACGCGCCAGTACGTCACCGCGGACTACATTCGACGCAACGTCGCCGGTTATCAGGACGGCGACAAGTCCGACGAGGCGTTCAACCGGATGTTCGAGCGCGACAAGAACGAACTGCGCGACCTCGGCATCCCGCTGGTCACCGGACGTTCGCCGATGGCCGCCGGTGCTGAGGGCTATCGCATCGACCGCGACACCTATGAGCTGCCCGACGTCTCCCTTGATTCCGACGAGGCCGCCGCGATCGCGATGGCCGCCGCGCTCTGGGACACCCCCGAGGTGTCCACGCTGTCGCAGACCGCGATCCTCAAACTCCGCGCGGCGGGCCTCGACGTGCGCTCCGAGGACGACCTCGGCATCACCGCGGGCGGCTCGACGCGATCGATGGGTTCCGAGCAGGTCATCGCCGGCTTGCTGGCCGCGATCCAGGCCAAACGGGCCGTCGAGTTCACGCACCGGTCGTCGGCGACGGCGACCCCGGCGTCGCGTCGGGTGGAGCCGTGGGGTGTCGTGTCGCATCGGGGGCGCTGGTACGTCGTCGGACACGATCTCGATCGCGCCGCCACCCGTACTTTCCGGCTGTCGAGGATCTCATCGGTGGCGCCGGTCGGACCCACCGATGCCGTCGTCGTGCCCGCCGGCACCGACCTTCAGCAGATCGTGTCCGCGGCGGTCGACTCCGCGGCAGGCACCGACGGTCGTAGCGCCCGCATCTGGGTGGCCGCCGACCGCGCCGCCGGACTCCGCCGGGCCGCGACGACCACCGAACCGGGTGACCTCGACGGCGAGCCGGGCGACGTGCTGACCCTCGACATCCACTCGCTGTCGGCGGTGGCGCGGATGGTGCTGGGCGTGGGCCGCGATGCGGTCGTCCTCGATCCGCCGGAACTGCGTGACCTCGTCATCGCCGGCCTGGACCGACTGGTGGGGGTGAGCGTCTGATGGCCGGTGCACAACCCTCGCGCCTCAACCGGTTGCTCGCGATGGTCCCGTATTTCCAGGCCCGACGCGGCATCTCGATCGAGCAGGCGGCGCGTGAACTCGGGGTCACGCAGGCGCAGCTCACCAAGGATCTCGAGCTGCTGTTCGTGTGCGGTCTCCCGGGTTATTTCCCCGACGACCTGATCGAGCTCGAGTTCAGCGAGGGCTTCGTGAACGTCGGGTTCACCGCGGGTATGGACCGTCCGTTGCGTCTCACCACCGTCGAGGCCAGCACCCTGCTCGTGGCACTGCGCGCCCTCGTGGAGACTCCCGGTGTCGTCGATGTCACCGCCGCCCGGCGTGCGATCGCCAAGATCGAGGAGGCGGTCGGCGCGACCGCAGTGCCGGGTCTGTCCGGCGCGGGCACGGAGGCCGGGGCGTCGGCGGGGGAGAACCCGACCTTCACGACCGTCCGCGAAGCCGTGCGCCGAGGCCGTGCGCTGCGCCTGGACTACTACTCGGCGAGCCGGGACAGCGTCTCCGACCGCGTCGTCGACCCGATCCGGCTGCAGGTGATGGACCAGCACACCTACCTCGAGGCCTGGTGCCGCATGGCCGAGGGGGTGCGGCTGTTCCGCTTCGACCGCATCGACACCGCCGACGAGCTCGACGAACCGAGCACGCCGCCGGCCGAGGCCGAGTCGTCGTCGCAGTCCGTACTAGTCCCCGAGAACCCGGATCTGCCCGCGGTCGGACTCGAGATCGACCCCGATCACCTGTGGATTCTCGACTACTACCCGGTCGAACCGCTCACGTCTGTCGCCGACCGCGACCCGCAGGAGCCGGTCCGGGCCCGCATGGTCTACGGCTCGCCCGAGTGGCTCACCCGGTTCCTGCTCGGTTTCGGCGGAGCGGTCCGCGTCGTCGACGATCGGAAGGTCGCGGCGGCGGTCGTCGAATCGGCGGCGAGGGCTCGCGAACGCTACCGCTGACGCGAACCCACCGCTCCCGGACAACTCGGGTAGCATTGGACACGGTCTGGATCCGATCTGAAGGGTGATCTCATGGGCTTCACATCGTGGTGGCACTGGGCGATTGTCGCCATCGTGCTGCTGATCCTGTTCGGCTCGAAGAAGCTGCCGGATGCCGCCCGGGGTCTCGGACAGTCGCTGCGCATCTTCAAGAGCGAGGTCAAGGAGATGCAGAAGGACGACAAGGCAGACGAGACGGCGGCCTCCACCGACGCGCCGCAGCGTGAACTTCCGCCGGCCGACAACGCCACGCCGAACACGTCGTCGAACGCCGACACCAAGAAGTCGGCTTAGGGGCGCGTCGGAGCATCCGAGTGCGCATCCCCTTCGACCCCCGACACCGCAAACGCAAACTCAACCCCGACGGCACCATGTCGTTGGTCGAGCATCTCTATGAGTTGCGTACCCGCATGGTCATCTCGCTGCTGGCGATCGTGGCCACCACGATCCTCGGGTTCATCTGGTACAGCCATGGCTTCCTCGGCATCCCGTCCCTCGGCGACATGTTGCGCGGCCCGTACTGTGATCTGCCTCCGTCGGCCCGGGCCACGCTGACCGCCGACGACTCCTGCCGTCTGCTCGCGACCGGTCCGTTCGACCAGTTCATGCTGCGGCTCAAGGTCGGGCTCACGGCCGGTGTCGTGCTGGCGTGCCCGGTGTGGATCTACCAGATCTGGCAGTTCATCACCCCCGGCCTGCACCAGAACGAACGCCGCTACGGCATCGCCTTCGTCACGATCGCGACGACGCTCTTCGTGTCCGGCGCGGTTCTGGCCTACCTGGTCGTCGCCAAGGCCTTCGACTTCCTGTTGACCGTCGGCAACGAGGTCCAGGTCACCGCGCTCGCCGGCGACCAGTACTTCGGCTTCATGATCAACGTGCTGGTCATCTTCGGTGTCAGCTTCGAGTTGCCCCTGCTGATCATCGCGCTCAATCTCGTCGGGGTCCTGACCTACGATCGGCTCAAGAAGTGGCGGCGCGGCCTGATCTTCGCGGTCTTCGTCTTCGCCGCCATCGTCACCCCGGGCCAGGATCCGTTCACCATGCTGGCCCTGGCCTGCGCACTGACGGTGCTGCTGGAGTTCTCCATCCAGTTCGCGCGCATCGCCGACAAGCGTCGCGGCAAGCGGGCACCGAGCTGGGCCGGACTCTCCGACGACGAGGCGAGCCCGCTGCCGCCGACCCGCCCGGTCTCGGCGCCCTCGCCGGTGGCGACCTCGGCCGCCGGCACATCGAACGCCACCCGGACCTCGACGCGGGCACACGAGACATTCGACGACGTCCTGTGAGCCAGCTCGACGCGTTCACGTCGCGGCTGGACTTCGGGCTCGACCCCTTTCAGCGCCGTGCCTGTGAGGCACTGGAGGCCGGACACGGTGTCCTGGTGTGCGCACCGACCGGCGCCGGAAAGACCATCGTCGGCGAATTCGCGGTCCATCTGGCGCTTGCGGGTGGCACGAAGTGCTTCTACACGACGCCGATCAAGGCGCTGAGCAACCAGAAGTACGCCGACCTCGCCGCCGTGCACGGCCACGAGTCGGTGGGTCTGCTCACCGGCGACAGCTCGATCAACCCCGACGCGCCGATCGTCGTGATGACGACCGAGGTCGTGCGGAACATGATCTACGCGGAATCGTGTGCGCTCGACGGCCTGTCCCACGTGGTCATGGACGAGGTGCACTTCCTGGCCGACCGTTTCCGCGGAGCGGTCTGGGAAGAGGTGATCCTGCACCTCGAACCGTCCGTGCGGGTGGTGAGCCTGTCCGCGACCGTCAGCAACGCCGAGGAGTTCGGCGATTGGATTCAGACGGTTCGCGGTGACACCTCGGTGATCGTCGACGAGCACCGGCCGGTCCCGTTGTCCCAGCACATGCTCGTCGGCCAGCGGATGTTCGACCTCTTCGACCCCGCGGACCGCGATCCGGAGGACCGCAAGGGATCGCGTCCCCGGGTGAATCCCGAACTCAAAAGGCACATCCGCCACCGCATCCTGCTGGCCGAGGACGAACGTGGTTCGTCGCGGGGTCGCGGAGGCCGCGGCGGCGGGGGAGCGCCGCGCCGGCGCGACGGTCGCGGTCCGCTGCTCTCACGCCCCAATCTCGTCGCGCGTCTCGACCGTGAGGGGCTGCTGCCGGCAATCGGGTTCATCTTCTCCCGGGCGGGATGCGACGCGGCCCTCGCACAGTGTCTGCGGTCGGGTATCGCGCTGCTGACACCCGAGGAGGTCGCCGAGGTCGACGCCGTCGTCGACCGGCGCCTCACCGAACTCTCACCCAGCGACGCCGACGTGCTGGGAGTGCAGGAATGGCGCGAAGGTCTTCGACGCGGCCTCGCGTCGCATCACGCGGGCATGCTCCCGACGTTCCGGCACGCCGTCGAGGAGCTGTTCGTCCGCGGACTCGTGCGCATGGTGTTCGCCACGGAGACACTGGCACTCGGGATCAACATGCCGGCCCGGTCGGTCGTTCTCGAGCGGCTCGTCAAATACAACGGGGAATCGCACGTCGACCTCACCCCCGGCGAGTTCACCCAGCTGACCGGGCGAGCCGGACGCCGCGGCATCGACGTCGAGGGCCATGCCGTCGTGGTGTGGACACCCGAGGTCGTGCCCGAGGAGGTCGCCGGACTGGCGGGTGCCCGCACGTTCCCGCTGCGCAGCTCCTTCTCGCCGGAGTACAACATGGCGGTCAACCTGCTCGGCCGTCTCGGACTCGACGGGGCTCGCGAACTACTGCACCGGTCGTTCGCCCAGTTCCAGGCCGACCGCTCGGTGGTCGGCCAGGCCCGGAAGCTCCACGAATCCCAGCGGGCACTGCGCAAACTCGACGGCGAACTGGCGCGGGCGGCGGAAGCACGTGGTCTGGAACCGGGTGGCGTGGATGCCACCGGTGACACCGCCGACGCCGAGCCCTACGCCGGTTTCCTCGGCTATGTCACCCTCCGGGAGGACATCCGGCGTCGCGAGCGAGATTTGAAGTACCGCAAGCGGATTCACACCGAGGATGCGATAGTCGGCGATCTCGCCGCACTCAAACGCGGCCATGTCATCGGCGTACCGGTAGGGCGCCACCGCGGTCTCGCGGTGATCGTCGAGCCGGCCACGCAAGCAGCGGACCCCAAGCCGCTCGTGGTCACCGAAGACGCCTGGTGCGGCCGGATCGGGTTGCGCGACTTCGTCAACCCGCCGGAGGTCCTCGGCAACATGCGGCTGCCGAAGAACGTCGACCGTCGGACCGGACGCGGACGCCGCGACCTCGCGTCGGCGTTGCGCTCCACCGGGATCGAGATGCCCCGCGGACGATCGAAGAAGCGTGCCGACGCCGCCGACGACACCGAGCTGGCGCAGATGCGCCGGACCCTCCGCGCCCATCCCGCACACCAGATCCCGAACGGCGACGAGCTGTTCCGTCTCGCCGAGAAGCGCAACCGTCTGCTCCGCGACATCGTCAACGCCGAACGCAGCATCGGCGAGCGGACCTCGACACTCGGTGTCACCTTCGATCACATCGTCGGTGTCCTCAGCGAGCTGGGGTACCTCGAACGCGTCCGCGAGGCCTCCGAGTCGACCGGCCACACCATGCGGGTGACCGAATCGGGCAAGGTGCTGGCCCGCATCTACAGCGAGAGCGATCTCGTGGTCACCGAGTGCATCCGCGCCGGCGTGTGGGACGACCTGTCACCCGCCGACCTGGCCGCGGTCGTCGCGGCACTCGTCTACGAGAGCCGCCGTGACAGCTACGGCGGGGTCGATGCCCTGCCGGGCAGCACCTCGCTGCGCACGGCGATGGCCGCGACCGTCGAGATCTGGTCGAGGGTGACCGAAGCCGAGTCGCGCCACCGGGTCAGCCCCACGCGGGAACCGGACACCGGTTTCTCGCTCGCGGTCGCGACGTGGGCGTCCGGCCGCACGCTGAGCGAAGCCCTGCTCCTCGCGGGCGAACGCGGCCAGCTGCTCTCGCCGGGCGACTTCGTCCGATGGAATCGCCAGGTCATCGATCTCCTCGAACAGATCCGGCTCTGCGTCGGCACCGACACCCGACTCGGCGGCACCGCACGGTCCGCGGTCAAGGCGATCCGGCGTGGCGTGGTGGCCGCCGAACTCGGCTGAGCCCGTCGTTTCACCAGACGACGCACCGCGGAGCCCCTGCGCACGGTTGACTGATAGACGTCAACGCCTGAGGTAACGTTCATCCCGCATTCGGTGTCGGGGTGGGATGCTCCGGCGCTGCTGCGTGACGTCACAGTTCGCCGACACCTCGTCGAGGTGGGTGGCCGAGTGGGAGGGGACTCATGACCGACCCGTACAACCCGAATTCGTCCCAACCGCAGCAGGGTCAGCCGAACACGGGCCCCGGCCAGCCGGGTGACAAGACCGAGGTCGTGAACACGGGCGGCTCGCAGCAGGGCGGTTCGCAGGCGGATCCGACCACGATGGCACCGAACCCGGGCTACGGTCAGCCCCCACAGGATCCCTATCAGGCGAATCCGTACCAGCAGAACCCCTACCAGCAGGCGCCCGGCTATGGGCCCGCAGGACAGACGCCGGCGCAGCCGCCCCAGAACCAGCCGACGCAGGTCGGGTATCCGGGGGCCCAGCCGGGCCAGTACGGCCAGCCGGGCGGCCAGCCCGGTTACGGCGCCCCGGGGCAGTACGGCCAGCAGCCCTACGGCCAGCCCGACGCCGGGCAGTACGGTGGCGGCCAGTACGGCGCCCCGGGCCAGTACGGTCAGCTGCCCTACGGTCAGCCGCAGCAGCCCCCCGGCGCCTACGGACAGAACCAGTTCGGCGGGCCCGACCAGTTCAGCGGCATGGCCGCGCCGAAGTCGAACAAGACGCTCCGGACGCTGCTGTTCGCGGGCGGTGGTGCGCTGATCGTGATCGCCGCGATCGTCCTCATCACCGCATTCGTCGCCCCGGGCTGGGCTCCGAAGAACCTCGACCAGCAGGCGGCCCAGGACGGCGTGCAGAAGATCCTGACCGAGGACTACCAGGCCAGCGATGTCAGCAACGTGAAGTGCCCGTCCGGTCAGCGCGTCAAGGAGGGCTCGTCGTTCACCTGCTCGGTGACCGTCGGCGGACAGGACCAGCAGGTCACCGTCACCTTCATCGACAACGACGGACGCTACGAGGTCTCGCGTCCCAGCTGACTTTCTGCTGGTCGAGTAGGTCCGAGGCGCCAGCCGAGGACCGTATCGAGGCCACCATCGGTGCAGCTCACCAGCCGAGCGCCTTCGCCAGTCGGCCCACGGACGCGCCGATGCCCAGCTCTTCGACGAGCGCGGCGAGCGCCTCGGGGTCGGCGGGCGCCGACGGCAGCAGGTCGGGCCCGCTGTCGATGGTCTCGGCGTCGGTGCGCACCGAGACCACGGTGCGTGCCGCCTCGAGGTAGTCGGCGGATGCGATCAGCGCCTTCCGCGCACGTGTCGGAACGCTCGAGGACGAATCCCGCGCGGCCGCCTCGAGCGCATCCAGGTTGCCGAACTCGCTGATCAGTTTCGCTGCGGTCTTGTCACCGATGCCCGGCACCCCGGGGAGCCCGTCGGACGGGTCGCCGCGCAGCATCGACATCTCTGCGTAGCCGATGCCGGCGCGATCAGCGGGCACACCGTACTTCTCGCCGACCTCGACCGGGCCCATCATCTCGGCCTTCGCCAGACCGCGCCCCACGTAGAGGACCCGCACCGGCACCGGGTCGTCGGAGACCACCTGCAGCAGGTCGCGGTCGCCGCTGACGACGATCACCGGGTCCTGCGCCTCCGCCCAGGCCAGCGTTCCGATGACGTCGTCGGCCTCGCAGCCGACCGCGCCGGAGGTCGCGATCCCCGCGGCGGCAAGGACATCCATGATCATGTCGACCTGCGGGGTGAGGGTGTCGGGTACTTCTTCGACGTCGACGGTCCCCGTTCCGGTGGCGTCGGGTGCGCCGTCCTCGACCGCAACCCGATGAGCCTTGTAGGTCGGTATGAGGGCGGTGCGGAATTCGGGACGCCAGTCGAGGTCGAGGCACACGACGAGGCGGCTCGGATGTTCGCGCGTCACGAGATTGGCGATCGTGTCGATGAATCCCCGTACCGCGTTGACCGGTCGCCCGTCCGGGCTGGTCATCTTCTCGGGGAGGGCGTAGAACGACCGGAACCACAGGCTCGCACCGTCGAGCAGCATCAACGAATCCGTCACCCCCACACTCTTGCATTGACGGTGTCGCCGCGTCACCACGACCCGCGCACCCGGCGGTAGTCTTCGACCATGGCAGCCACATCGACCACCGCCGGCTCGGCGGACCCGCTGTTCGGATCTGACGTGTATCGCGAACGTATGCGTCGCGCCGCGGAACTCACCCGCGACGCCGGACTCGACGCACTCGTGGTGGCTCCCGGTCCCGACCTGCGCTACCTCGTGGGCTCGCGTGCCGAGACCTTCGAACGTCTCACCGCGCTCGTCATCCCCGCCGCCGGTGACCCGAAGCTGGTCATCGCTCGGCTCGAGGTGCCGTCGCTGTCTGATTCCGCGGTCGGCGATCTCGGCATCGAGGTGGCCGACTGGGTCGACGGCGACGATGCGCACGGCTTGGCCCTGGCTGGTCTGTCGCCGAATCCGGCCATCGCGGTGTCGGATTCGATGCCTGCCCTGCACGTGATCCCGCTGGCGCAACACACCGGCGCCACACCGCAACTCGCAACCGCGGTGCTGCGCGAACTCCGGATGATCAAGGACGACGCGGAGATCGAGGCGCTGCGTCGCGCCGGCGCGGCCATCGACCGCGTCCACGCCCGGATGGGCGAGTGGCTCAAGCCCGGACGCACCGAGCGTGAGGTCTCCGACGACATCAGGGCCGCGATCCTCGGTGAGGGACACTCCGAGGCGGCGTTCATCATCGTCGGCTCCGGCCCCAACGGTGCCGATCCCCATCACGAGTTCTCCGACCGCGTCATCGAACGCTCCGACATCGTGGTCATCGACATCGGCGGGCCGGTGGAGCCCGGCTACAACTCCGACTCCACCCGCACCTACTGCTTCGAGCCGCCGGCCGCCGACATCGCCGACGCGTACGCCGCGCTGCACGAGGCCCAGCGCGCCGCGGTCGCCGCCGTGCGACCCGGGGTCGCCGCGGCGTCGATCGACGCGGCCGCTCGCGACCTGTTGCGTGAGCGTGGTCTCGCCGACCAGTTCATCCACCGCACCGGACACGGCATCGGCCTCTCGGTCCACGAGGAGCCGTACATCGTCGACGGCAACGACATCACGCTGCGTCCCGGGATGGCGTTCAGCGTCGAACCCGGGGTGTACTTCTCCGGCCGCTGGGGCGCCCGCATCGAGGACATCGTCGTCGTCACCGACGACGGCTGCGAATCCTTCAACAACCGCCCGCACGAGCTGATGCAGCTGTAGTCGCCGGCTCAGAGACCAGGCAACCCCATGCGGGTTGAGCCGACACCGAGCGTAGCGAGGCGTCGCTTCATGCGGGTTGAGCCGACACCGAGCGTAGCGAGGCGTCGCGTCGAAATCCGCCTGCCTGCAGGCGCTGCGGACTGGTGCGATGAGGATGGAGGCGAGGTTTCGACGCGGTGGCTCGCTTCGCTCGCTACCGGCTCAACCAGCGATGTCCGGCGCGCATCCGCCGACCGGTTGGCGACGCCGCGTTCTTTCTGCCGGCCGAGTAGCGACGACCGAGCGGAGCGAGGACGCCGCGTATCGAGGTCAGCCCAGCAACGACGCCGACCCGAGCACCCGGTTCACGCTGATCTCGATGACGACGCGTCGGGGGTTGGGCTTGGGCTGCCGGTATCGCTGCGCGTAGCGTTGCTCGGCCTCGCGGACGTGTTCCGGTTCGCGGCTCACCGTGGCCGGACCCTCCAGGGTCAGCCAGCGCGGGCCGTCGACGTTGGTCACCGCCGCATACCCGCCGCGCTCGACGTTGCGCACCTTCTGGCTGCCGTCGAAGGTGATCACCCGTGCCAGCCCGGCTTCGGGTTCCCAGGTGAAGCCCACCGCAACCGAATGCGGTGTCCCGTCGGCGCGCAGCGTCGTGAGGGTGCCGAGATGGCGTTCGGTGAGGAACTCGACGGCGGCGGGGCCGACGTCGGCAGCGGTGCGAGACATGGTTGCCACGCTAGCGTCGGTGGGGTGCCGGGGCGGTGTCGGGGCTGGTGCGATACTGCTGTGCATGGCGTCTGACACTCCTCCGGGTTCGCTCGTCCTGTTCGGCGGACGGAGCGAGATCGGTGTGGCCACGGCGCAGCGCCTGGCCGAAGGCCGGACGGTCGTGCTCGCGGCGCGCCGCCCCGACGACCTCGCCGCACCGACCGCCGCACTGCTCGACGCGGGCGCGACCGCGGTGCATGCCGTCGCCTTCGACGCCGACGACACCGACAGCCACCCCGGCCTCATCGCCTCTCTGGTCGACGAGTTCGGTCCGATCGGGATCGCGATCATCGCGTTCGGGATTCTCGGTGATCAGGCGCGCGCGGAAGCCGATGTCGCGCATGCCCTGCAGATCGCCCACACCGACTACTACGCACACATCAGTGTGCTGATCCCGCTCGCCGCCGCCCTGCGCGAACAGGGGTCGGGCACGATGATCGTCTTCTCGTCGGTGGCCGGCATCCGGGTGCGTCGGGCCAACTTCGTCTACGGCTCCACCAAGGCCGGACTCGACGGCTTCGCGAGCGGCATGGCGGATTCGTTGCACGGCACCGGAGTACGACTGCTGCTCGCCCGGCCCGGTTTCGTGATCGGCGCGATGACGAAAGACCTGATGGAGTCCGGGGTGAAGCCCGCACCGTTCTCGAAGACCGCAGACCAGGTGGCCGACGCCGTCGCCCGCGCGTATCGCAAGGGCCGCGGCGAGGTCTGGATCCCGGGGGTGCTGCGCCCGATGTTCTTCGGCATGCGGCTGCTCCCACGCGCCGTCTGGCGGAGACTGCCCAGATGAGTTCGGCACCGATGTTCGTGGTCGTCGGGATCGGCGCCGACGGCTGGCGCGGACTCGGCGACGCCGCGCGCGATGAGTTGCGCGATGCTCGGGTGATCTACGGCGCGCCAAGGCAACTCGCGCTCCTCGACGACGCCGCGAGCGAGCTCGCCGGCATCCGGGAGTCCTGGCGATCGCCGATGTCGGACCATCTCACCGACGTCCTCGAAACCGCCTCCGGCCGAATCCATATCCTGGCGAGCGGTGACCCGATGTTCCACGGCGTCGGGGCCAGCATCGTCGCACGGGTCGGGGCCGAGAGGGTGCGGGTGTTCCCGGCGGTGTCGAGCGCGAGCCTGGCATGCGCACGCCTCGGATGGGACCTCGCCCGGACCCGGATCGTGAGCGCCGTGACCGCGGCTCCCGAGGTGGTTCTCACCGAGGCCACCGACGGTGGACGTCTCCTCGTCCTCAGCCGGGACGAGACGACCCCGGCAGCAGTGGCAGAACTGCTCTCGCAGAACGGTTTCGGTCGATCATCGATGACCGTGCTCGAACAGCTCGGCGGACCGGGCGAGCGGATCCGGTCCTCGGCCGCCGAAGCCTGGGCGCATCCTCCCGTCGACCCGCTCAACATCGTGGCCGTCGACTGTGTCGGACCGCGGCGCAGTCGGATGCCCGGACGCGACGACGACATCTACGCGCACGACGGCCAGATCACCAAGTCCACGATCCGGTCGGTGACCGTCGCGGCTCTCGAACCCGCAGGGCCGCAGCTTCTCTGGGACATCGGCGCCGGGTCCGGGAGCGTCTCCATCGAATGGCTCCGCGCCGACGACCGGGGCCGCGTCGTCGCCTTCGAGCAGAACGCGGACCGGGCCGAACGGCTGACCGCCAACGCCCGCCGACACGGCGTCGGGCATCGCCTATCGCTACGGGGTGCCGCTCCCGAAGCGCTCGCCGAGGCGCCGGCTCCCGACGCGGTGTTCATCGGCGGCGGCCTCGACGAACAGGTCCTCACCGCCGCGTGGAACGCGCTTCGGCAGCCGGGACGGATCGTCGTGAACGCGGTCACCGTGGAGAACCAGGAGATCCTGGTCCGATGGCACGCCGCCCACGGCGGAACCCTGCGACGTCTGTCCGTGGAGACCGTCGCACCACTCGGGACCATGACGACCTGGCGGCCGGCGCTGCCGATCATCCAGTGGGCCGCAACGAGAGACGCATCAGCATCGAAGGCGGAACCGACGACATGACTGTCTACTTCATCGGCGCCGGACCCGGCGCCCCCGACCTCATCACGCTGCGCGGCGCGCGGATGCTGGGGGAGTGCCGCACCTGTCTCTACGCCGGGTCACTTGTACCCGACGAGCTGCTCGAGTTGTGTCCCGACGACGCCGTCCTCGTCGACACGGCGCGGATGCCGCTGTCCGACATCGTCGATCACATCGTCGCCGCCCACGAGCGCGGGCACGACGTCGCCCGCCTGCACTCGGGTGATCTCTCGATCTACTCGGCGCTCGCCGAGCAACAGCGAGAACTCCGCGGCCGAGGCATCCCGTACGAGATCGTGCCCGGAGTACCCGCTTTCGCGGCCGCCGCGGCTGCGCTCGACTCCGAACTCACCGTCCCGGGAGTGGGGCAGAGCCTCCTCATCACCCGGGTGTCGACGCTGTCGACCGACATGCCCGCCGGCGAGGATCTCGCGAGTCTCGCCGCCACCGGCGTGACGCTCGCCCTGCATCTCGCCGCCCACCGGGCCGAACAGATCGTCGACGCGCTGATCCCGTACTACGGGCCGGAATGTCCCACCGCGACGGTGGCTTTCGCGAGCCGGCCGAACCAGCAGGTGGTGCGCTGTCCGCTGAATCGCCTGGCGGAGACCCTCGAGGCCGCCGACATCCGCAAGACCGCGATCATCTTCGTCGGCCGGGTCCTCGACGCGACTGCGCATCCCGAGGTCACCGACAGCTACCTGTATTCCCACGCCCGCATGACCAAACTCCGCGAGACACCGCACCCATGACCGACGAGGCCGGGCCCGACCCGCAGATCCTCATCCTCGGCGGCACCGGCGAGGCCCGCGCACTGGCAGCTGCGCTGACCGAGACCGGGGTGTCCGTCATCAGCTCACTCGCCGGACGTGTGGACAATCCGCGACTGCCGGTGGGACCGGTCCGGATCGGCGGATTCGGTGGGGCCGAAGGTCTGCGGGAGTGGCTGCGCAGCAACAGGATTCACGCTGTCGTCGATGCGACGCATCCCTTCGCGGCCACCATCACCCGGAACGCCGCCCGGGCCGCGTCGGAAGCCGGGGTGCCGCTGCTCCGCCTGCGCCGTGAACCGTGGACCCCGACGGAATCCGACCGCTGGACGTGCGTACCGGATCTCGCCGCGGCGGCGGACGAGGTACGACGCCGCGGCAAGCGGGTTCTGCTGACCACCGGCCGTCAGGATGTCGGTGTGTTCGCCGGAATCGACGATGCCTGGTTCCTGATCCGGGTGGTCGATCCGCCGACCGCAGACCTCCCCGCGCACCATGAGATCCTGCGTTCCCGCGGACCCTACGACTACGACTCGGAACTGGCGCTGCTGCGCGAGCACCGGATCGATCTACTCGTCACCAAGAACAGCGGGGGATCGCTGACGAAGGCCAAACTCGATGCCGCCGCCACGCTGGGCGTCGACGTGATCGTCGTCGACCGGCCGGTCGAGCCCGACGTTCCGGCCGTGTCAGACGTCGCCGGCGCCGAGGCTTGGCTCGAGCGGCTGCTCGGCTGACGCCTGCCCGGTCACCTGCTCCGCGTCCTCGGCCGGGGTGTGCCGGCGAGGCGTGAACACCAGCGACCCCGCAGCCCGCTGGACCATCCGGGTCGCCGACGAACCGATGATGAGCAACGTCCGCATGTCGACGACCTCGGGATCGAACTCGCCGACGGTGGTCGTGGTGAGTGTCTGCTCCGGACCGCCCACATCGCGGCCGAGTACCAGGACTCGATCGGGTGAGACCGTCTGCAACAGTGTGTGTTTGAGAGCTCCGACCTGCCACGAACGGCTTGCCGAGCCCGGGTTGTAGATCGCGATGACCAGGTCGGCGGCCAGGGCGGCCTTGATACGGCGTTCGATCACCGACCAGGGCTTGAGCCGGTCCGACAGCGAGATGACCGCGAAGTCATGTCCCAGGGGAGCACCGACCGCCGCCGCCACCGCGGTGGCAGCCGTGACACCCGGGACCACGCGCACCGGTACGTCGTGCCACTGGGGTTCGGCGGCCACCTCGGTCACCGCGGCCGCCATCGCGAACACGCCGGGATCGCCGGAGGACACGACCGCCACGCGCGCACCGCGTCGGGCGAGATCGAGTGCGAATTCGGCACGCTCGGACTCGACCCGGTTGTCGCTCGCGTGGACGCGCTGACCGGGTCGCGGCGTCACCCGCTTGAGGTAGGTGGTGTAGCCGACGAGATCGGTGGCCCTGGCCAGTTCGGCGCGCACCTCGGGCGTCGTCCAACTGTCGTGGCCCGGTCCGAGGCCCACGATCACCAACTCGCCCGGTACCGGCTTCGGCTCGAAGCGTGGGTTGTTGCGTCGACCGGGAACCACGAGGATCGAGAAGTACGGCACCTCAGCGGGATTCACCTCGGCGGCGGGCAGCACCCGTTCGACGGTGGTCGAGGCCCGTTCGACATAGAAGGCCTCGTCGAGTCGGCCGGCTTCCCGCAATGCTTCTCGCACCCGTTCGAAGGTGCGGCCCAGCTTCATCACCACGACGGCGTCGGCCGAACGGAACCGGAACAGCAACTCCTCGGTCGCGGCCGTGCCCGGCACCACCGTGAGCGTCTCGTCGCCCTCGACGAGGGGCACACCGGTGGCGGCCGACGCCGCGCTCACCGAGGTCACGCCGGGCACGATCTCCGCGTCGAAGTGCGGCGAGAGTCGTTTGTGCATGTGCATGTAGGAGCTGTAGAAGAGCGGGTCGCCCTCGGCGAGAAGGACCACGTCCCGGCCGGCGCGCAGGTGGACGGCCAGCCGCTCCGCACTCTCGGCGTAGAAGTCGTCGAGCGCACCCTGATAGCCCCCGGGATGGTCGGTGGTCTCGGTGGTGACCGGGTACATGAGCCGCTCTTCGGTCTGCCCGTCCCGCAGATACGGTTCGGCGACCGAGCGCGCGATGCTGTTGCCATGGCGCGCACAGTGATACGCGACCACGTCGGCGGTGCTGATCACCCGCGCGGCCTTGACCGTCATCAGTTCGCTGTCGCCGGGGCCCAGGCCGATTCCCCAGAGCTTGCCCCCACCTGTTTCCTGCCGGGTTGTTTCGTTGTCGACTGCAGACACATTCACTCCTGGGGGGTGGCAAGCGCGTTGACGGCGGCGGCGGTGATCGCCGACCCGCCGCGGCGGCCGGTGACCGTGATGAACTCGAGGTCGGTGCGGGCGGCCAGGGCCTCGCAGGACTCGGCGGCGCCGATGAAACCGACTGGTGCGCCGACGATCGCCGCCGGGCGGGGTGCGCCCTTGTCGATCATGTCGAGCAGTGCGAACAGGGCGGTGGGGGCATTACCGATCGCGACGACCGCACCTTCGAGACGTGGCAACCAGAACTGCAGGGCCGCAGCGGTTCTCGTCGTCCCCATCTCCTCCGCCAGCGCGGCGAGGCCGGGTTCGGAGAGGTGGCAGAGCACCTCGTTGTCGGCGGGCAGGCGTTTGCGGGTGATGCCGGATGCCACCATCGATGCGTCGCAGAGGATCGGTGCCCCGGCCTCGAGCGCACCGCGTGCCGCCCGGACGACGCCGGGTGTCGCGACGACGTCACGGGTGAGGTCGGTCTGGCCACAGGCGTGGATCATCCGGACGACCACGGTCGCCACGTCGGGGGTGAAAGCGGACAGATCGGACTCTGATCGGATCGTCGCAAAGGACTGGCGATAGATCTCGGCGCCGTCGCGCAAGTACTCGGTCATGGTGCGGACGAGCCTAGCGGCGACGCCGGGCGTAATCGCCGTCGGGCGTGGCCTGCACCGACAGGTGCGCGTCGGCAGGGGAGCCGCACCGTCGCTCGCAACCCACCCAGTGCTCGCGATCGCCGACGGGCAGGCCCGCCTCGACGTGGGCGAGCAGGTCGTGACGCACCGGGGCGTGGGCCGATCCGCAGCCCGGTGCTCCGACGCAGCAGCTGAGTCTTGCCCACGGTGAGTTCGCGTCGAAGATCAGTCCCATCGGCGCGAGGACCCGCACCACGGTCTCGGCGACTCCTTCGCCCAGGTCGCAGATGAGGATCTCCCGGTCCGGAGTGAACACGACCGGCGATTCGACCGCGGCGATGAACTCGGCGAGACGTGCGGGAAGCCGTCCGAGTTCCACCACCGACCCGAGCAGCACCGACCCGTCGTCCTGGTCGAACCAGCCGACGATCGGCTCGACGGGGTCCGGAACATCGTCGTCACCGGACCCGACGACGGGTGCCAGGCGATCTGCGACGAGCCGCTGCAGACGACTCCGATCCTCGGCGTCCAGGTCACGGATGCGCCAGGCGGCGGGAGCAACGTCGTTCAGTCCTGCTGCCACCGCGATCAGCGCTTCGACGATCCCGTCGACGCCGTGGACGGACCCGACCGCGATCCCGCCGACGACGATGTCGGCGACCACGGGTTCCGCCGAGCGCGTCACCGCACACGCGTCGGCGCCGCGGCGCAGGATGTCACCGCGACCGTCGTCGATGCCGAACAGGAAGCGTCCCGAGATCGAGGTGGCCGCGGGATCGGCTCGCAACGCGTCGTCGAGGGCGGCGGCGATCGGACCGGCGTCGACGACCCCGCCGATACGTCCGGTCAGGGGGCTCACCTCGATGTTCCGCACCTTGTCGTGAGACGAGCTGGGCGCGAGTCCGGCGCCGACCACGGCATCCGCCACGGCGCCGACGTCGGTGATCCCCCGCAACTGGAGATTCCCGCGGGCGGTCAGTTCGAGGAACCCGTCGGCGTGGGCGGCCGAGGCCTGGGCCAGCGCGGCGAGCTGATCAGCGCGAATCCTGCCACCGGGAAGGCGGATCCGGGCGAGGGCACCGTCCTGCGCATCGTGTGTGCTGAACACGCCGGGACAGCGGTCCGCGGATTCCCGGATCGCTGCACCGGGGGTGTGGTCGGCCGCCTCAGTCATCACCCCAGCCTACGACCGGCCCAGGTGAGGGGGTCGCCGACGGCCCACCGTAGGCTGAGATCCAACCGCGAGCGGGCTGAAGCCGGTGAGAATCCGGCGCGGTCGCGCCACTGTGATGGGTTCCCGGGTCCTACCGGGTGCCTCAGCCAGACCAGTCCCTCGCACACACCCGACACTCCGGGCGCGACAACCCGGCGAGGAGACACGATGATCCTGCTGCTCTCGACCTCGGACACCGATCTGCTGACCGCAGCGGCCGCGAGCGACGCGAACACCCCTGATTCGAATGGCACCGTCGTGTTCCGCGGCGCCAATCCCTCGAGGATCCTCGTCGACGAGATCCCGGCGCTGGCCGCCGATGCCGACCTGATCGTGGTCCGCATCCTGGGCGGCACGCGGGCCTGGGAAGAGGGACTCGCGGCGGTCGAGGCGACCGGGAAACCGCTGGTCGTCTGTTCCGGCGAACAGCAGCCGGACCCGGATCTGATGGCGCATTCGACGGTGCCGGCCGGAGTCGCCGCGCAGGCCCACGACTACCTGGCCGCGGGCGGTGTCGCGAACATCGTCAACCTGCACCACTTCCTGTCGGACACCGTGCTGTTCACCGGGCACGGTTTCGAACCGCCGCAGCAGACGCCTGCCTGGGGGATCCTGGAGCGTTCCTCGGTGCGAGGAGCGCAGCCGGCGGCCTCCTCGATCCCTGAGGTGCGAGGAGCGCAAGCGACGGCCTCCTCGATCCCTGAGGTGCGAGGAGCGCAAGCGACGGCCTCCTCGATCCCTGAGGTGCGAGGAGCGCAAGCGACGAGCCTCGAAGGGCCGACCATCGCGGTGCTCTATTACCGAGCCCAGCACCTCGCCGGCAACACCCGCTACATCGACGCGCTCTGCCGCGCGATCGAGGACCGCGGCGCCCGGGCGCTCCCGATCTTCTGTGCATCGCTGCGCACAGCCCCCGACGACCTGATCGACTTGCTCGGCACCGCCGACGCCCTCGTCGTCACCGTGCTGGCCGCCGGGGGAGCGACCCCCGCGACCGCGTCGGCCGGCGGCGACGACGAGGCCTGGAACATCGAACGGCTCGCCGCACTCGACATCCCGATCCTGCAGGGCCTGTGCCTCACCGGCTCCCGCGCGGACTGGGAGGCGAGCGACGACGGTCTCTCGCCGCTGGACGTCGCGACGCAGGTGGCGGTACCGGAGTTCGACGGCCGCATCATCACGGTCCCGTTCTCCTTCAAGGAGTTCGACGACGACGGCCTGCCCTGGTACCAGCCGGATCCGGAGCGCTGCGCCCGCGTGGCGGGAATCGCGGTGTCGCACGCACGGTTGCGCCGCATCCCGGCCGCCGACAAGCGCATCGCCATCATGTTGTCGGCGTACCCGACCAAGCACGCCCGCATCGGCAACGCCGTCGGCCTCGACACCCCGCGCAGCCTTCTGCGCCTCCTCGCCGCGCTACGTGCGGCCGGCTACGACCTCGGCCCGGAATCGGGGCCGGATGCGATACCCGGCCTGGCAGAGGACGATTCGGATGCACTGATCCACGAGATCATCGCCACCGGTGGACAGGACCCGGACTGGCTGACCGAGGAGACCCTCGCCGCCAACCCGATCCGGCTACCCGCCGCCGAGTACCGCGCCTGGTTCGAGACGCTGCCGGAGGAACTGCGCAGCGGCGTCGTCGAACACTGGGGTGAGGCGCCCGGCGAGCTGTTCGTCGACCGGTCGACCAACCCCGACGGCGACATCGTCGTCGCCGCACTGACTTTCGGCAACATCGCGATCATGGTGCAGCCGCCGCGCGGGTTCGGCGAGAACCCCGTCGCCATCTACCACGACCCGGATCTGCCGCCGTCGCACCACTATCTGGCGTCCTACCGGTGGATCGCGGCACAGCAGGCCCGCGGGGAGGCCGGTTTCGGCGCCGACGCGATCGTCCACGTCGGCAAACACGGCAACCTCGAATGGCTACCGGGCAAGAACCTCGGCATGTCCGCCAACTGCGGAACCGACGCCGCCCTCGGCGATCTGCCGCTCATCTACCCGTTCCTCGTCAACGACCCGGGGGAGGGGACGCAGGCCAAGCGTCGAGCCCACGCGGTGCTCGTCGACCATCTGATCCCGCCGATGGCGCGGGCGGAGTCCTACGGCGACATCGCCCGCCTCGAGCAGCTGCTCGACGAACACGCGAACATCACCGCCCTCGACCCCGCGAAACTCCCGGCGATCCGCCAGCAGATCTGGACACTGCTCACCGCGGCCAAGATGGACCACGACCTCGGGCTCACCGAACGCCCCGACGAAGAGGTCTTCGACGACATGCTGCTGCACGTCGACGGCTGGCTGTGTGAGATCAAGGACGTCCAGATCCGCGACGGTCTCCACGTTCTCGGCGAACCGCCGCGCGACGACGCCGAGGTCGACCTCGTGCTGGCGATGCTGCGGGCCCGCCAGCTGTGGGGCGGTACCTCCGCACTTCCCGGACTCCGCGAGGCACTGGGTCTGATCGAGGACGGGACCGCCGAACGCGGGACCGTCGACGCCGTCGAGGCGCAGGCCCGAGAGCTGGTCGCCGCCTGCGCCAAGGACGACTGGTCTCCGACCGCGGTCGCCGAGGCCACCGCGGGACTGCCCGAGGCGGTCGGCGACGTCCTGCGCTTCGCGGCCACCGAGGTGGTGCCTCGGCTGCGGCAGACCACCGGCGAGGTGCCCAGGGTGTTGCACGCCCTCGACGGCGGCTTCATCCCCGCCGGTCCCAGCGGGTCCCCGTTGCGCGGCCTGATCAACGTGCTGCCGACCGGCCGCAACTTCTACTCGGTGGACCCGAAGGCCGTGCCCTCACGACTGGCATGGGAGACCGGCCGCGCGATGGCCGATTCGCTGCTCGAGCGCTACGTCGCCGACCACGGTCATCACCCCGCGTCGGTGGGCCTGTCGGTGTGGGGGACCAGCGCGATGCGCACATCCGGTGACGACGTCGCCGAGGTCCTCGCGTTGCTCGGCGTCATGCCGGTGTGGGACGAGATGTCGCGCCGCGTCGTCGATCTCGAACTCATCGATCTCGCCGAACTGGGCCGCCCCCGCATCGACGTCACCGTCCGCATCTCCGGGTTCTTCCGGGACGCGTTCCCGCATGTGGTGGCGATGCTCGACGACGCGGTCGCCCTCGCTGCGGCGGCCGACGAACCCGACGAGCAGAACTTCGTCGCCGCCCACGTCCGCGCATCGATGGCCGATCACGGCGACCGCCGCCGCGCCGTCACCCGCGTCTTCGGTTCCAAGCCGGGCACCTACGGCGCGGGAATCCTGCAGCTCATCGATTCCCGCGACTGGCGCAGCGACGAGGACCTGGCGCGTGTGTACACCGAGTGGGGCGGTTACGCCTACGGGCGCGGGCTCGACGGTGTGCCCGCCGTCGACGACATGCGCGCCGCGTACAAGCGGATCGCGGTGGCCGCCAAGAACACCGACACCCGCGAACACGACATCGCCGACTCCGACGACTACTTCCAGTACCACGGCGGCATGGTCGCGACCGTGCGCGCGCTGACCGGGACGTCGCCGGAGGCCTACATCGGCGACAGCACCCGGCCCGACTCCGTACGCACCCGCACCCTGTCGGAGGAGACCGCCCGCGTCTTCCGGGCCCGCGTCGTCAACCCGCGCTGGATCTCGGCGATGCAGCGCCACGGATACAAGGGCGCCTTCGAGATGGCCGCGACCGTCGACTACCTCTTCGGCTACGACGCCACCACCGACGTCGTCGCCGACTGGATGTACGAGAAGCTCACCGAGTCCTACGTTCTCGACGAGACCAACCAGGAGTTCATGCAGCAGTCCAACCCGTGGGCGTTGCACGGTATCGCCGAACGACTCCTCGAGGCCGTCGAACGCGACATGTGGCGCGAACCACCCGCCGAACTCCTCGACGCGCTGCGCAGCGTCTACCTGCAGACCGAGGGCGACATCGAGGCCCGCGGCGAGGACTGACCTCTGCTGGCCGAGGCGGCGACGGGATCGCGACCACTGCTGGCCGAGTAGCGACGACGGGATCGCGACCACTGCTGGCCGAGTAGCGACGACCGAGCAAAGCGAGGACGCCGCGTATCGAGGTCACCCCCCGGGAGAAAAATCGCCCCCTCGTTCGTTACCCGTCCATACCCTGACATCGAGGGTGCCCACAAGGCACCGAAAGACAGGTGAGACGACCATGGCTCTCCGCTACTTCGCTGTGTACGCGCTGCTGGAGATCGCCGCCTTCGTGGCTATGGCGATGACTCTCGGGTTCGGTTGGGCCGTGCTGATCAGCATCGTGGCCGGCGTCCTCGGGTTCCTGACGCTGCGCTGGCAGGGCCGCAAGGTCTTCGGCGAGCTCCGGCGAGCCGCCAACAACGAGGTCGATGCCCGCGCCCCGCTCGTCGACACCGCGCTGGTCGCCACGTCGACGATCCTGCTGGTCATCCCGGGCGTCGTCTCGACCCTCGCCGGCATCCTGCTCCTGTTCCCGCCGACCCGGAAGGCGCTGCGGCCGGTTGTGGTGGCAGTCGGCGCCAAGCGGATGGCCACCGCGATGGACCGCGCGGGGCTGTACGCGACCGGCATCTACGGCGGCGGAATCCGTGGGGGTGGCGGAATCCGTGGGGGTGGCGCGACCGTCGTCGACGGCACGGTTGTGGAGTCCGACACCCCCGATACCGGCTACGGCGCAGGTTCGGCGCCGCTGACGACTCCGCAGCTGCCGCCCACGCGCTGACCTGGGTACCGCCCGCCCTACCCCTCCCGGCCACATTCACCCACGGCAAGGCAGACTGAACGATCGTGGCAACCCAACTGCTTCTCGGCGGTGCCGTGTACTCGGCGGCCGCCCCCGACGCGACCGCGATGGCCATCACCGATGGGGTGGTGGTGTGGGTCGGCACCGACGACGTCGGTCGCGCCCTCCACCCGGATGCGGAGATCGTCGACCTCGACGGACTGTTCGTCAGCCCGGGCTTCGTCGACTCGCATGTGCACCTCACCTCGACCGGTCTCTCGCTCGACGGTCTGACGCTCAACGAGGCGACCAGCCGCACGCATTGCCTGCGGCTCGTCGAGAAGACCGTCGCCGACGATGCCGCGGCCGGTCACGATGTCGGAGATCTGCTCTGGGGTCTCGGTTGGGACGACTCGACCTGGCAGGGTCCCGAAGCCGAGGACGGCCGGTTCCCGACGACCAGCGAACTCGACGCCGTGGTCGGCGGGCGCCCGGTGTACCTGGCGCGCGTCGACGAACACTCCGCGGTCGCATCCACCGCGTTGCGTCGCCTCGTGCCGGAACTCGCGGACGCCACCGGATACCACCCGGAGGAGCCGCTGGTCGCCGAGGCACACCATCTGGTCCGCGGCGCGGCGCGCCTGCTGGTGACCGCCGCACACCGTGAGCGTGCGCAGCGGCGGGCACTCGGCGTGGCAGCGGCACACGGCGTCGTCGCCGTGCACGAGAACGGCGGGCCCGACATCAGCGGCCTGGACGACTTCCTGGCCCTCGCCGACCTCGACCATCCGGTCGAGATCCGCCGCTACTGGGGACAGATCGTCACCGACGCCGACCATGCGGCCGAGCTGATGCACATCACCCGCGCCGACGCCCTCGGCGGCGACCTCTTCATCGATGGCGCGATCGGCTCGCACACCGCCTGGCTCAACGAGCCCTACACCGACGACCCGAGCACCAGCGGGATCAGCTACCTCGACGCCGAGACGATCCACCGGCATCTGCGGGGCTGCACGCTCGCCGGGATCCAGGCAGGTTTCCACGTCATCGGCGACGCCGCCACCGGGGCCGTCGTCGCCGCGCTCGCCGAACTCGCCGACGAGCTGGGCACCCCGAAGATCGCGCGGTGCGCCCACCGGCTCGAGCACGCCGAGATGATCACCGCCCGCGACGCGGAGATCCTCGCGCGCTGCGGCGTCATCGCCAGTATGCAGCCGCACTTCGACGCCGAGTGGGGCGGCGAAGGCGACCTCTACGACGCCCGGCTCGGCAAGACCCGTGCGGCAACCCTCAACGATTTCGCGATGCTCGCGAAAACCGGTGTGGCGCTCTCGTTCTCCTCGGATGCTCCGGTCACGCCGATCGACCCGTGGTCGACGATCCGTGCCGCGGTCCACCATCACCAGCCGACCAATGCGATCTCGGCACGTGGGGCCTTCGCGGCGGCCACCCGTGGCGGATGGCGCGCGGGGGGCGTGAACGACGGTCTCACCGGGACCCTCACGCCCGGCGCACCGGCGAGTTATGCGGTGTGGGAGGTCGACGATCTCGTCGTCGCGGGCTCGCACGAGAAGGTGCAGCGCTGGTCCACCGACCCGCGCTCCCGTGTGCCCGCCCTGCCGGATGTCTCGCCGGGTGCCGAGTTGCCGCGGTGCGTCCGGACCGTGCATCGCGGACAGGTCCTCTACGACCGGGACGCCGGGTGAACGCGGCGGATACGGCATCGCTCGACGAGGAGGCCGTGGCGCGTGGCCGCCGCTTCACGTTCACTCGTGACTGGTTCCTCCGTACCCTGGCCGCAATCCTCGCCGGTGTGGCGATGTGGGCGGCCTTCCCGCCGCGCAACTGGTGGTTCCTCGCGGTCATCGGGCTCGGCGTGCTCTTCACCGCGCTGTATGTGCGACGCCCCCGGGTCCGAACCGGTGCATGGGTCGGCTTCGTCTTCGGACTGGCCTTCTTCATCCCGTTGCTGCCCTGGATCGGGGTCTACGTCGGTCCGCTGCCGTGGATCGCGTTGGCGGTGTTGCTCTCCGGGTACCTGGCCGTCTTCGGCGCGGTCGCGACCCTCACCATGCGACTGCCGGTCCCGCCGGTCTGGTTCATGCTCTCCTGGGTGCTCGTCGAGGCCGCACGTTCGGCGTTCCCGTTTGGTGGGTTCCCATGGGGGAGAACTGCTTTCAGTCAGGTTGACGGCCCGCTCCTGCCGCTGGCCTCGGTGCTGGGCGCGCCCGGGCTCTCCGCCGGGGTCGCGCTGTTCGGTGCCTCGGTCGCGTGGTTGCTCGTCATCCTCGTCTCCGCCTATCGCCGGTTCGCCCGGTCGGCGGCCGCGCCACTCGCCACTGACCAGCCCTCGGGGATAGTGCGCGTCGCGACCCTCGCCGTCGCGATCGCGCTTCTCGCACCCGTAGCGGCGATCGCCCTGACCCCGGCGACCATCGACCGCACCATCTCGTCGAAGTCGGTACACGTCGGGGCGGTGCAGGGCAATGTGCCGCGCCTCGGTCTGGACTTCAACGCGCAGCGTCGTGCCGTGCTCGACAACCACGTGCGCACCACCATCGGCTACGGACAGGCGATCGACTCCGGCCTCGCCGCCCAGCCCGACTTCGTACTGTGGCCGGAGAACGCGTCGGACATCTCACCCCTGGACAACGCCGACGCCGCCGCCGAGATCACCGCCGCCTCCGAGGCGGTCCGCGCGCCGATCCTCGTCGGCACGCTGCTGCGCAACCCCGACGGACGTCCGACCAATTCGGTGCTCGTCTGGGACGGGGCGAAGGGACCGGTCGACCGCTACGACAAGCACATCGTGCAGCCGTTCGGCGAGTACCTGCCCTGGCGGCCCTTCTTCCGGCTGTTCTCCTCGTACGCGGACATGGCGGGCAACTTCAAACCGGGGACCGGCCCGACGGTCGTGGACGTGCCCGGCCGCTCGGGCGAGGTCACCGTGGGCGTGGCCACCTGCTGGGAGGTCGCCTTCGACCGCGCCGCCCGCCAGTCGGTCCGCGACGGCGCGCAGATGCTCTACGTCCCGACCAACAACGCGACCTTCGGCCGTACCGAGATGACCTATCAGCAGCTGGCGATGTCGCAGGTGCGTGCCGTCGAGCACGGACGTGCGGTGGTCGTCGCAGCGACCAGTGGTGTGAGCGCCATCATCGACGCCGACGGCTCGATCACCGATCAGTCGGGCTTCTTCACCTCGGATGTGCTGACCGGCACCCTTCCGCTGCGCAACAACACGACTCTCGCCACTCGCCTCGGGGCGTGGCCGGAGGCACTCGCGATCGTCGTCGCGGTGGGCGGTCTTTTGTTTGCGCTGGCCTCGCGTACTAGGTTCACACTCAAGCCACGCAGGGACGCCGCTCGGGCGTCCGGTGACAACTAAGGAGCTCGATGGCATCGGGGATTGACGCCACGGCAGGACAGCGGCAGTCGGATGACGCGCCGCAGCCCGTGGTCGGCGCCGACGGAACCGGAGCGCTCGTCGTCGTACCGACGTTCAACGAGCGCGACAACCTGCCGGTGATCGTCGAACGCCTCCAGGCCGCCCTTCCCGGCGCGCATCTGCTGGTCGTCGACGACTCCAGTCCGGACGGCACCGGCGACATCGCCGACGAACTCGCCCGCAAGGATGCCGAGGAACCCGCCGGCAAGGACGGGTCGGCCGGCCGCGTCCACGTGATGCACCGCAAGGAGAAGGACGGTCTCGGCAAGGCCTACCTCGCCGGCTTCGCATGGGGTCTGGCCCGCGACTACCCGGTCATCGTCGAGATGGATGCCGACGGCAGTCACGCACCCGAGCAGCTGCACCGCCTCTTCGACGCCGTCAACGCCGGCGCCGATCTCGTCATCGGGTCGCGGTACGTCTCCGGCGGCAAGCTGGTGAACTGGCCCAAGCACCGTGAGTTCCTCTCACGCGGGGCCAACACCTACGCCCGCATCGCGCTCGGCGCCAAGGTCCACGACATCACCGCAGGGTTCCGCGCCTACCGTCGGACCGTGCTGGAGAAGATCGAGCTCGACACCGTCGAGTCGGCCGGTTACTGCTTCCAGATCGATCTGGCCTGGCGGACCGTCCGTGCCGGATTCGACGTCCGCGAGGTCCCGATCACGTTCACCGAACGTGAGCTGGGCGTCTCCAAGATGAGCGGCGGCGTCATGTCGGAGGCCTTCACGATGGTGGCCCGGTGGGGCATCCAGAGCCGCCTCGAGCGACTGGGCATCGTCAAGAACCGCTAGCCCCACCGCAACCACGGAACAGCACAGAGACAGATCGGCCCGGCAGGGGATTCCTGCCGGGCCGATCTGTTCGTCAGCTGGTCGGGATCAGTGCGAGATGCCCTTGCGACGCTGCTTCAGCAGGTCGAGACGCTCGTTGAGGAGCACCTCGAGCTCTTCCTCGCTGCGACGCTCGAGCAGCATGTCCCAGTGGGTGCGCGGCGGCTTCGTCTTCTTCTCCTCGGGCTCGGCGCCCTCGAGGATCGTGCCTTCCATACCGTTCTTGCACGGCCACTTCGACGGGACCTCGGCGTCGTCGGCGAAGGGGACGTCGAAGATCTCACCGTTGTCGGTGCGGTACTGGACGATGCGACGTGGCGCGAGGTCGTGGTCGCGATCGGTCTCGTAGCTCACCGCGCCGAGGCGGCTACCCCGAAGTACTCGATCTGCCATGAAGGGTTCCTCTCAAAGCTTCGTCAGATTCTCAGTTTGCCGGATCTATCAGCTGTGTTCATGCGGCGTTCACCTTCGAACGCAGCCAACTGAGTCGTCAACAGGAACATTCTACGCGCAATGTCTCCGGCCTTCCGCCACCGCCGACGACTCGTGTTGACCTGAGGCGGCCACCGTACGTGCCGAGCCGGTTTCTCCGCGTCCGATCGGGGTACGGTCTCCGATGTGGAACAGGTCTCCCATCACCGCCGACGCCCCTACAACTGTGCGTGGTGTGGCTCGATGATGGTCGACTCGGAACTCGGCCGGCGTCGCAAGTACTGCAAGCGTTCGTGTAGGCAGCGCGCCTATGAGCAGAGAACGCTACTCGAGGGCACGTCCATTCCCGCCGACGCTGTGATCCTGTCGGCCGCCGAGGCCGCGGACTTCGGAGACCGGATGTTCGCCCTCCGCTGCGCCGCCGAGGACCTCGGCACCGCCGTTGCCGAACGCGCCGACCACGATGTCCTGACCGAGCTGACCGACACACTGCTCGAGTTGGCGAGGGAAGCAGAGAAGCTGCGGTGATCGCCCGCATCTTCGGCCCGTCCGCCGCCGTCTCGGTGGTCGCGATGGTCATCGCGTACCTCTACCTCGGCTGGACCGGGCTCGCGCTGTGCGCGATCCTCGGCGTGCTCGAGGTGTCGCTGTCCTTCGACAACGCCGTCATCAACGCGACCATCCTCGAGCGGATGTCCGAGTTCTGGCAGCGCATGTTCCTCACCGTCGGTGTGCTCATCGCGGTCTTCGGTATGCGCCTGCTGTTCCCGTTGATGATCGTCTGGATCACCGGCGGCCTGAATCCGGCCGAGGCGCTGCGACTGGCGACCAATCCGCCGCCGGACGGGCAGACCCATTTCGCCGACGGCCACCCCAGCTACGAGACGATCCTCACCGAGGCGCATCCGCAGATCGCCGCGTTCGGCGGCATGTTCCTGCTGCTGCTGTTCCTGAACTTCGTGCTGACCGAGCGGGAGCGCACGTGGCTGACCTGGCTCGAGCGTCCGCTCGCCAAGGCGGGCAAACTCGATCAGCTCCCGGTCGTGCTCGCGGCGATCGCGCTGGTCCTCACCGCGGAGTTCCTCGCCGCCGACGACATCCGGGCCACCGTCCTGACCGCCGGCATCCTCGGCATGGTCACCTACATCACCGTCGACGGACTCAGTTCGCTGTTCATGTCCGACGGGCCGGGGCACGAGGCGGGCCCGACGGCCGCGACCAAGGCGACCGGCAAGGCCGCATTCTTCCTGTTCCTCTACCTCGAGGTGTTGGATGCGTCCTTCTCGTTCGACGGTGTGATCGGTGCGTTCGCGATCACCTCGGATCCGATCATCATCGCGCTCGGGCTTGGTTTCATCGGCGCGATGTTCGTCCGGTCCATCACGATCTACCTCGTGCGCCGGGGGACGCTGGGGGAGTACCGCTACCTCGAACACGGGGCGCACTGGGCGATCGGTGCGCTCGCGGTCATCCTGCTGCTCGGCGTGGAGTACCACATCGACGAGGTCGTCACGGGCCTCGTCGGAGTGGCCTTCATCGGTGCCTCCCTCGCCAGCAGTATCCGCGCCAACAGGCGAGATTCCCGGCGTGACGCGACGCCGTCCTCGGTGAACGCCTGACATCGTCCCGACACCCGATCCGCGGGGTTTCATGACCTTCCGGTGAATGTTCTGAGACACATTCGAATCACCTTGGGTCACTTGCTCCCAACTGTCGGACGACAGGTGTACAAAGGACGACGTCGGTGACGTGTGTCACGCGCGATCACATAATTCGTATGCCTGCAGCGGACGGCTCGGGCGCGAGGTCGAACAGGAGCAATGGAGGTGGGAATGAACGACAGGCAGCAGCAGATGATCCAGTTCGAGAAGCACTGGTATCCGCTGGGTGGTGGCTCGTCGAAGCAGATCATCGAGGAGTTCGGGCTGTCTGATCGGGACTTCTTCGCCGAGCTCAACCGGCTCGTCGACGCCGACCCGCCGGAGGCTCTGAGCGCGGCCGAGTTGCGCCGCATGCGCGAGGTCATCCGTCGTCGGCTGTGGATGGCTCGCTGACCGCGCAACCGATGCGGTTCTGCCGACGGTCCTTCATGAGGGGATAATCGGCACCGTGCCTTTCTCCGACGACGATCTCGAATCGTTCTACCGCGAGATCGAGGCACGCACGGCTTTCCACGAGCTGATGCATCAGCGCCCCGCCCGACGATCCGAGCGGCGCATCGAGAAGGCCGAGTGCCCGACGCCGGACAAGCTGCCCTTTTCGTCGCCCGCGGATGCACTCGACGGCATCGACCGCATCAAGCGGCGAGCCCTGGGGGCGCTGTCCCTGCGCTATTACGAGTGCATGTGCGGCGCCTGGCACATCACCAGCTCGGCACAGCTGCCGTATCGACCCGCCCCGCCGGCACCGCGCAGGCGGAAGGGTAAGAAGAAGCGGTGATCTCGCCGAACCCCACACCGACAGCGATCGTGGAACTCGCCTGCGCCGATCCGGCGCTCACCGCACGGACACACGAAACCCTCCTCAACCTCACCGGCGCGCCCGGCGCCGATGGATATCCGGAGGTTCTCGTGCTCGGCAACACCGCGTTGCGGTTGCGCCCGTCCACCCCGGACGGTGACGCGGAAGCCGACCATCGGGTCTACTTCACCGTCGGCGACGTCCCCGCGATGCAGCGTCTCCTGACCCGGCGCGGTTTCCCCGTCGTCGAGTCGGCGGTCGGCGTGATCGGGGAGATGACCCCGCTCGGTGTCGCCGCACGTGAGTCGGCAGGGGAGTCCCGCCCCGCCGGCGACGTGACGGGGATGGATCATCTGGTCTTCACCTGCGACAACCGCGATCGGGCCGTCGCGCTGTTCGGCGGGGTGTTCGGCCTGGACTTCCGGCTCGACCAGCCGATCGGCGACAACGCCCGCCAGCTGTTCTTCCGCGCCGGCGATCTCATCGTCGAGGTCGTCACCGCAGTCACCTCGACGGAGCCGCCGACTCCCGCCGCGACCTCCCTCTGGGGCGTCGCCTGGCGCACCACCGACATCCAGGCCACGCACGCGCGCCTGTCCGCGGCGGGTCTGGACCTCAGCGAGATCCGCACCGGCCGCAAGAAGGGCACCAGCATCTTCACCGTCCGTGAACGCGCCCTCGGCACCCGCACGGTGATCATCGGCCCCGCCTGAGCTGAGCTTTTCTGCCGGTTGAGTAGGTGAGGAGCGATAGCGACGAGCTGTTTGTTCTGCCGGTTGAGTAGGTGAGGAGCGATAGCGACGAGCCGTATCGAAACCCCGAAACCCCCGAACGATGGGTTTTCGAAGCCCCCTGCTGTAATCTGACTACGAATGTTGTCGAAATCCACACTTTCGAAACCAGGTTGGGGGCACCATGACCGCGGTACACGACGAACCGACGACCGCCGCACTCGAGGACGCCGATCGGCTGATCAATCACCGCGACGACGAGATCGAGCTGATCCCGCCGGATTCGCTCACCGCGCAGCTCACCGGTCTGTACACGTTCCTGCCGATCAACGGCGCGGCCTTCGTCATGCAGGTGATGCATCCGGTCATCGGCGACGTCGTCGACAAGTACTCGGTCTTCCGTAAAGATCCCGTTGGACGCGCGATCCGCTCCGCGGATTCGGTGCTGCGCTGGACCTACGGCGGTCAGGAAGCGCTCGAAGAGGGTAAGCGACTGCGGAAGCTGCATCAGCCGCTGCAGATGCGCAACGCCGAGGGCAAGCACATCAGTGCGCTGAACCCGGAGGCCTACGCATGGGTCATCGCGACCGCGTTCCCGACGATGAACACGGCCGCACCGCTCGTCCTCGGTCGCGAGTTCACGCTCTCCGAGCGTAAGGAACTGCTGCGCGACAACCGCCGCATCGCCAAGATCGTCCAGGTCCCCATGAAGGGTTACCCGGAGACCCTCGAGGAGTTCGAGGAGTACTTCGACGACTTCATCGAGAACAAGCTGGTGCGCCACCCGGTGGCCGTCGAACTCATCGAGCAGATGCGTGCCGCCCCGCCGGTCCCGAAGGCCGTTCCCAAGGCGCTGCGCCCGGCCGTCAAGAAGGTCGCCGCGACCGCGTCGGTCCCGTTCCAGGACTTCAACTATCTGACGACCGTGGGCGTCATGGATCCGCGTGTCCGCGAGATCCTCGGCCTGAGGTGGACCAACGACGAGCAGCGTCACCTCGAGAAGATCCACCGCCGCTTGCGGTTCGCCTACCGCACGCTTCCCGAGCGCGCGATCTACTTCCCGCTGGCCTACCACGCCCGTCGCCACAACGACGCGATCCAGGCCATGAAGAAGCGCGAGAAGCAGAGCGCCGCGTACAAATACGCGGCCAAGTGATCCGGGCCGGGTCGACGCGCGGTCGGGGCGCGTCGACCCGGTCGCCCCGCTGACCGGCACGAGGTCTCGCTCATAGAATCCGTTCCCGCTCACGCGAAAATAGTGAGCCGAAACGGATTTCATGAGCGGGGGTACGAATCAGGTTTCCAGAAGCCCGACGACGTGCTCGGCAATCGCCAGGCACGAGGTGATGCCGGGCGACTCGATACCGAACAGGTTGACCAGGCCGGAGACGCCGTGCGTGGCGGGGCCGTGGATCGCGAAATCCGCGGCCGCCTCACCGGGCCCGCTGGTCTTGGGTCGTATGCCCGCGTAGGCGGGAGTCAAAGTGCCGGAGGGCAACCCGGGCCAGTAGCGTCGGATCGACTCCTCGAAATCGGTGAGACGTGTTTCGTCGACCGAGTAGTCGAGCTCATCTGTGTGGTTGTCGCCCAACCACTCCACGTCGGGTCCGAACCGCGCCGCGCCGGCCAGGTCCATCGTGAAGTGCACGCCGAGTCCGCCGTCCACCGGCACCGGATAGATCAGGTGCTCGAATGGTGCTCCCGCTCCGGACAATCCGAAGTAGTTCCCTTTGGCGAGATGTCGAGGCGGAATCGGTCCCTCGAAGCCGTCCAGTGATCGTGCAACCTGCCACGCTCCGAGCCCGGCACAATTGACGAGCATGCGCGCCGAGGCCGCTCCGGCGTCGGTGGTGTCGACGGTGATCCCGCCGGATTCGATGCGCCCACCAATCACTCTGCTGCGCAACGCTACTGCGCCGTCGGTCATTTCGAGGTCCCGACGCAGCGCGTGCACCATTCCGTCGACGTCGACGATCCCGGTGGACGGCGACAGCAGCGCCGCCACGCCGTTCACCCCGGGTTCCAGCCGGCGGAGTTCGTCGCGAGCGATCCGTCGTAGATCGTCGACACCGTTGGCGATCCCGTGCCGGAGAAGAACATCGAGGCGGTCGATTTGGGCGTCGTCGGTGGCCACGATCAGCTTCCCCGGACGACGCCAGGAGACGCCACGCTCGTCGCAGTACCGCGTGAGGAGTTCGCGACCCCGGACGCACAACCGCGCCTTGAGACTTCCCTCGTGGTAGTAGATGCCGGCATGGATGACCTCCGAACTCCGCGAGGTGGTTTGTGTACCCACCGCGTCGGCGGCCTCCAGGACGATCACCTCGCGCCCGGTCAGGGCGAGCGCACGAGCGACAGCCAGACCGACGATTCCGCCACCCACCACCAGGCAGTCGGTCCGTTCCACCGTTCCTCCGATCGTGTTGCGGACCCCGGGTCCCCAGAGTCCTGGATGACGCTGTCCGGGTTTCCGCCCGTGCCTCTCGGGCACACTGGGCTGATGCGACACTCTGATGTTCTCGCGATCGTGCAGGCCGGTGGGCGTGGTTCCCGAATGGAGGTACTGACCGATCGGCGGGCCAAACCGGCATTGCCGTTCGCGGGGAACTATCAGCTCATCGATTTCCCGCTGTCGAACCTGCACCACAGCCACATCGACGACGTCTGGCTGTGCGTGCAGTATCGGGCCGAGAGCCTAACCCAGTTGGTCGCCGGCGGCCGCCCATGGGATCTCGACCGGACCAGCGGCGGGCTCCGGATCGTCATGCCCGAACAGACCGACGCCCCGGAGACCGAAGACGGCTTCGCCACCGGCAATGCCGATCTGCTCTACCGGATCCGCGACCGCATCGCCGAGCACGGGCCGGCCGAGGTGATCGTGATGAGCGCCGACCACGTCTACGACTTCGACTTCCGCGACGCTCTCGACACCCACCGCCGCCGCGGCGCGGAATGCACCGTCGTCACCACGACCTGTTCGCTCGAGGAGGCATCACAGCACGCCACGGTAACCTCCCGACGCGACGGCACGGTGCGCGAGTTCCGCTACAAACCCGACCGGGCGACGACCCGCACCATCGCCACCGAGATCTTCATCTACGACCCACAGGTGCTCATCGAGGGCTTGGAACTCCTGGCACGTGAGACAACGGTGGGCTCGGCCTCCGACGACACCGGTCTCGGCGACTTCGGCGAACATCTGCTGCCGTGGTTCGTCGACCGCGGAAAGACCGTCGCCCATGCGATGTCGGGGTACTGGATCGACGCCGGTCGTCCGGAGACCTACCTGCAGGCGCACCGGGACCTGATCGGCGGCAAGCTCGACGTCTTCCGTGCCGAGCGACCGATCCTGACCAATCAGCCCCAGCGCACCGCGGCTCGCATCGAGGCCGGGGCGATCGTGGAGGACAGCCTCGTCAGCAGCGGCGCCCACGTGTGCGGAACCGTACGACGCAGCGTGCTCGGACCGGGCGTGGTCGTCGAGAAGGGCGCGAGCGTCGTCGACTCGGTCGTGTTCGGCGACTCCGTCATCGGCGCCGGCGCGTCTGTCGCCTGGTCGATCCTCGACGAGCGAGTCCGCGTCGGGCCGCGCGCGACGATCGGTGGTCATCCCCGGACGCGGCCGGTTCCCACCGAGAAGATCACGCTCGTCGGGATGGATACCCAGATCCTGCGGGGAGCCAAGGTCTCTCTCGGCGACCGCGTCGAATGCCACCGTCGTGTTCGCTGACTGATAGCGTCGCGCGGGTGATCGAGACCGCGCGTACCTGGCGAGACCACGACCCGGATCCGGTGACCCGCGCCGAACTCACACGCCTCATCGAGGCGGCCGACTCCGGAGACGCCCGCGCGGCCGCCGACCTCGAGTCCCGCTTCCGCGGCCCCCTGACGTTCGGGACCGCCGGCCTGCGCGGTGAGGTCGGGGCGGGGGAGACCCGCATGAACGTCGCGGTGGTCAGTCGTGCCACCTACGGACTCGGACGCCACCTGGCCGACACGGTCGGCGTCGATGCGCGCGTCGTCGTCGGCTGCGACGCCCGCCACGGTTCCGATGCCTTCCTCGACGCCGCCGCCGAAGTCCTTGCCGCGCAGGGCCTCACCGTCCTGACCCTTCCCCGTCGACTGCCGACGCCGGTTACCGCGTACGCCACCCGTGCGCTCGACTGCGATGCCGGAGTCATGATCACCGCGTCGCACAACCCTCCGGCCGACAACGGGTACAAGGTCTACCTCGGCGGCCGCGCCACCGATCCAGCGGGCCGCGGCGTCCAGATCGTCCCGCCCGCCGACGAGCAGATCGCGACCTTCATCGACTCTGCGCCGCCGGCCGACGAGATCGCCCGCGACGCAGCCGCTGTCGAGCCCCTCGACAACGCGATTCTCGACGCCTACGTCGCCCGGGCGGCAGGACTCCGACCCGGCACCGACCCCAGCCCAGTCCGCGTCGTCCTGACCCCGATGCACGGAGTCGGCGGTACGACGGCCCTCGCCGTGCTGCGCACCGCCGGGATCAACGACGTCCATGTCGTCGACGAGCAGTTCGCGCCCGACCCCGATTTCCCGACCGTCGCCTTCCCGAACCCGGAGGAACCCGGGGCCCTCGACCGTGCGCTCGGCCTCGCCCGCGCCGTCGACGCGCATGTGGTGATCGCGCTCGACCCTGATGCCGACCGCTGCTCGGTGGCCACCCCGACCCGCGACGGCGGCTGGCGCCAGCTGACCGGCGACGAGATCGGTTGGCTGCTGGGCGAACAGGCCGCCCGCGACTCTGCCCGCACCGGCGACACACTGGCCTGCTCGATCGTGTCGAGCCGACTGCTCGGGAAGATCGCCGCCCACCACGGACTGCGGTTCGCCGCAACCCTGACCGGCTTCAAATGGATCGCCCGGACACCGGATCTGCGGTACGGCTACGAGGAGGCCATCGGATACTGCACGGACCCGGATGCCGTGCGCGACAAGGACGGCATCTCCGCGATGGTCCGCGTGATCGGCCTCGTCGAGCAACTGGCCGCCGACGGCCGCACGCTCCTCGACCTCCTCGACGACCTCGCACGCCGCCACGGTCTGCACGCCACCGCACCGCTCACGATCCGCGTCGACGATCTTGCCGAGATCGGGCAGATGATGGACCGGCTGCGTTCGACGCAGATCGACGCGCTGGCAGGTTCCGCGGTCGTCGAGGTCCTCGACCTCGCCCCGGGCTCCGACGACTTGCCGCCCACCGACGCACTCGTGCTGCGCACCGCCGCCGACGACCGGGTCGTCGTGCGGCCGTCGGGCACCGAGCCGAAGCTGAAGTGCTACCTCGAGGTGGTCCTCGACTGCGCCGGCGACGAGGTCCCGCACGCACGGGCCACTGAACGGCTCGACGCGATCAGCACGGACGTCGCCGCCCTCCTTCAACGCTGACACCTCTCGCTGTCTGAGGTGCGAGGAGCGCAGTGGGCGGCCTCTCGGTCTGAGGTGCGAGGAGCGACGCGGGCTTCTCGCTGTCTGAGGTGCGAGGAGCGCAAGCGACGAGCCTCGAAGACCTGGTGAGCCAAACGCCATTGGCCCCACGTCCCGCAACCGAAGCCTACGATCAACCCTGTGCCCCGATCCGACTCCGACCAGCGGTTGCGTGACCTGACCCTGCTCCGCCAGGTCCGCGACCGGATAGATCGCGAGTACGCGCAGCCGCTCGACGTCGAGGCGCTGGCGCGGGGCGTGAACATGTCGGCCGGGCACCTGAGCCGGAAGTTCCGTCAGACCTATGGTGAGTCGCCGTACTCCTACCTGATGACACGCCGCATCGAACGGGCGATGACCCTGCTGCGTCGCGGCGATCTCAGCGTCACCGAGGTCTGTTTCGAGGTCGGCTGCTCATCGCTCGGTACGTTCAGCACCCGGTTCACCGAGCTGGTGGGGGTTCCGCCGACGGTGTACCGCGAACAGTCCGCCGACGCCACCGACGGCATCCCCGCGTGTCTGGCCAAGAACATCACGAGACCGATCAGGAATCGAGAAGCGCAGCGGGGGTGAGGATGCCTAGCCTGACATCCATGAACATCACCATCCAGTACACCTTCCTCCCGCACACCGATGGCGAGGCCGCTCTCGCCTTCTACCGCGATCTGCTCGGCTTCGAGGTCCGCAAGGACGTCGGCTATGAGGGCATGCGCTGGCTGACCGTCGGCCCGCCGAATCAGCCCGGCACCTCGATCGTCCTGCATCCGCCGGCCGCCGACCCGGGCATCACCGACGCCGAACGCCAGACGATCCTCGAACTGATCGCGAAGGGCAGCTACGGCGCGCTCACCCTCGCCACCGAGGACCTCGACGGACTGTTCGAGAAGTTGCAGGCCAACGGCGTCGACATCATCCAGGAGCCGATGGACCAGCCCTACGGCGTCCGCGACGCCGCGGTGCGTGACCCTGCGGGCAACCTCATCCGTATCGACCAGGCGGTCTGACACGTGTGCGGTATCGGTCGACTCCCGCCGCCCGAGGCGCTTGCCGGGGGAGTTGCCGAACCACCGATGACTCTCCTGGTTGGATCGAGTCAGACAGTACGACACTCCGATCCGATGCCCGATCACGACGATGGCTGCGCACCACGGCGCGCTGCCGCGATGGAGACACGATGAGCCCTGCCTCGCGCACGAAGTCGACACCCCGATCAGCCCCGACTCCCCAGATCACCGAGCACAACAACGCTCATCCCGCCGACACCCACGACCGGATCCGCGTGCACGGCGCCCGGGAGAACAACCTCAAGAACGTCGACGTCGAGCTGCCCAAGCGCCGGCTCACGGTCTTCACCGGGGTGTCCGGTTCGGGCAAGAGCTCGCTGGTCTTCAGCACGATCGCCGCCGAATCGCAGCGCCTGATCAACGAGACCTACAGCGCCTTCGTCCAGGGCTTCATGCCGTCGATGGCCCGCCCCGACGTCGACGTCCTCGAAGGCCTGACGACGGCGATCATCGTCGACCAGGAACGCATGGGCGCCAACGTGCGTTCGACGGTCGGCACCGCCACCGACGCCAATGCGATGTTGCGAATCCTGTTCAGCCGCTTGGGCACTCCGCACATCGGGTCGCCTCAGGCATTCTCGTTCAACGTCGCGTCGATCAGCGGTGCCGGTGCGGTGACCATCGAGAAGGGCGGCCAGAAGGTCAAGGAGCGCCGCAGCTTCTCGGTCACCGGCGGCATGTGTCCGCGATGCGAGGGCCGTGGCGATGTGTCCGACTTCGACCTCACCGCGCTCTACGACGCGTCGAAGTCGCTCAACGAGGGTGCCCTGACGGTTCCGGGCTATTCGATGGACGGCTGGTACGGCCGGATCTACCGCGGCTGCGGCTTCTTCGACCCCGACAAACCGATCGCCAAGTACACCAAGAAGCAGCTCAACGACCTGCTCTACAAGGAGCCGACCAAGATCAAGGTCGAGGGCATCAACATCACCTTCGAGGGTTTGATCCCGAAGATCCAGAAGTCGATGTTGAGCAAGGACCGCGAGGCGATGCAGCCGCACATCCGCGCCTTCGTCGACCGCGCCATCACCTTCCAGACCTGCCCGGACTGTGAGGGAACCCGTCTGACGGCAGAGACCCGCTCGTCGAAGATCAAGGGCATCAGCATTGCCGACGCCTGCTCGATGCAGATCAGCGATCTGGCCCAGTGGGTCGCCGAACTAGACGACCCGTCGGCCGCTCCGCTGATCAAGTCGCTTCGCGAGCATCTCGACGCCTTCGTCGACATCGGTCTCGGCTATCTGTCCCTCGACCGCCCGGCGGGAACACTATCGGGTGGTGAAGCCCAGCGCACCAAGCTGATCCGGCACCTCGGGTCGTCGCTCACCGACGTCACCTACGTGTTCGACGAGCCGTCGATCGGGTTGCACCCGCACGACATCCAGCGCATGAACGACCTCCTCCGCGCCCTGCGCGACAAGGGCAACACGGTGCTGGTCGTCGAGCACAAGCCCGAGGTCATCGCCATCGCCGACCGCGTCGTCGACCTCGGTCCGCGAGCCGGCACCGATGGTGGCGAGATCGTCTTCGAGGGCACGGTCGAAGAACTCGGCGCCGCCGACACCCTCACCGGCCGTCACCTCCACGACCGCGCGTCGGTCAAACCCGAGGTCCGCACACCCAGCGGCGCACTCGAGGTCCGCGACGCGAACATGCACAATCTGCAGGACGTCGACGTCGACATCCCGCTCGGTGTCCTGGTGGTGCTGACCGGTGTCGCCGGCTCGGGTAAGAGTTCGCTGATCAGCTCATCCGTCGCCGGAGCCGACGGGGTGGTCTCGATCGATCAGACCGCGATCAAGGGCTCCCGACGCTCTAACCCGGCCACCTACACCGGGCTGCTCGAACCGATCAGGAAGGCCTTCGCCAAGGCCAACGGCGTCAAACCGGCTCTGTTCAGCGCCAATTCGGAGGGGGCGTGCCCCAACTGCAACGGCGCCGGCGTCGTGTACTCCGACCTCGCGATGATGGCCGGAGTCGCGGCCCCGTGTGAGGTGTGCGAGGGCAAGCGGTTCCAGGCAGAGGTCCTCGAGTACACCCTCGGTGGCCGCAACATCAGCGAAGTTCTCGAGATGTCGGTCGCGCAGGCCGAGGCGTTCTTCGCCGACGGTGACGCCAAACTGCCTGCAGCGCACAAGATTCTCCATCGCATGGTCGACGTCGGTCTCGGCTACATCAAGGTCGGTCAGCCGTTGACGACCCTGTCCGGTGGCGAGCGACAGCGTCTGAAGCTGGCTACGCACATGGGGGAGAAAGGCGACGTCTACATCCTCGACGAACCCACGACCGGCCTGCACCTCGCCGACGTCGAACAACTCCTCGGCCTGCTCGACCGGCTCGTCGACTCGGGCAAATCGGTGATCGTCATCGAGCACCACCAGGCCGTGATGGCCCACGCGGACTGGATCATCGACCTCGGACCCGGCGCCGGACACGACGGCGGTCGGATCGTCTTCGAGGGAACTCCGGCGGACATCGTTGCCGACCGGTCGACTTTGACGGGCCAACACCTGGCCGAGTACGTCGGCGCCTGAACCGTCTTATAGCTCCAAACCGTGCTCACCGCGGTTTGGAGCTATAACTCTTCGATCTCACACGACCCTCAGGCCCATGTGAGATCACCGTTACCCAGCCCCTGCGGCCCGACATTCCGCACGCAACGCCGCGGCGGCAGGGTCTGCGCATGGACAAACAACTATTGGAAGAAAGCCTGACCCTCGTCGATCTACCCGATTCCGGTCTCACCGTCCGGTTCTACGACATCCTCTTCGAGCGCTATCCGGGCGTGAAGCCGATGTTCCAGCGGGACACCCGCGTTCAGGCCGAGATGCTGCGCACCGCCGTCGTCTCGGTTCTCGACCATCTCGAGGACGCGGAGTGGCTGACCACCAACCTGCACGCCCTCGGCAAGCGCCACGCGAGCCTCGGCGTGACCAGGCCGATGTACACGGCGGTCGCCGAATGCATGATCGCCGCCATGAGCGAGATCGGCGGCGAGGCGTGGACGCCGGCGATGACCACGGCATGGGAGGAGGCCCTGGGCGCGGTCGCCACGATCATGCTCGACGGATATCCCGACGAGGCGACGCCAGAAGTCGCCACCGACGAGTCCGGCGCCGCCTGAATCCCGTGACAGCCTGAGTCCGAAGCACACGAGTACCCAGCGGGGTCACCGCCGCCCCCGCTGACGCTCGCGTCCGCCGCGATACGATCCCGCTCGGAAGAGAGGGCTCGTGACTGTTGTGGACATTCCCCGGCTGGGGATCGATCGCTACCTCCGTTCGGCATGGGCGCGCCGGCTGACGCTTCTCGTCTTCGTCGTGAGTGCCGCGCTCGCGATCTTCGTTCTCCCGAACAACCCGCCGACGCCCTATCGCATCGACTTCGACGTCTACCGCATGGGCGGCCGTGTCTTCCTCGACAACGGCGACCTCTACGGCACGCTCCCGACGCTCGGCGGCGGGTCCTACCTGCCGTTCACCTATCCACCGTTGGCCGCGGCCCTGTTCTCGGTGTTCACCGTCGTCCCGCTGGGCCTGGGGCAGGGGCTGTTCACCGCGGTCACCATCGCCTGCCTGCTGCTGGTCTGCCGCATCGTGGTCGCGCACCTGACCGATCGCCCGTCGACGGACCTCTGGTGGCTCGCAACGGCCGCGACAACCGTCGGCCTGTGGCTCGAACCGGTCCGCGACACCCTCAACTTCGGGCAGATCAACATCGTCCTGATGACGCTCGTCATCATCGACGCCCTCCTCGGCCGCGGCCGCTGGTGGCGGGGCCTGCTCGTCGGTCTCGCCATCTCGATCAAACTCACCCCGGCCGTCTTCCTCCTTCTGTTCTTCCTTCGACGCGACTGGCGCGCCCTCGCCGTGAGTGCCGGGTCGGCCGTGGCCTATGCCGGGATCGGATACCTCCTGGCGGCCGATGAGTCCGTCACCTACTGGACGTCGACGCTGTTCGACACCGAACGGATCGGCAGTCCGCAGTTCGCCAACAACCAGTCGGCCAAGGGCGAGCTCGCACGGCTCGGCATCGAGTCGGAGATCGTCTGGCTCGGCGTCGCGCTCGTGGTCGGACTGCTCATCGCGTGGTCGGCGTGGCGGCTGCTGTCCGCGTCGGCCTCTCGGAACGGGCGCGACGACACGCTCGAGGTCGCGGCAGTGCTGACCGTCGCCTTCGCATGGTTGTTCTGCTCGCCGGTCGCCTGGGACCACAGCTGGGTGTGGATCGTGCCGCTTCTGATGGTGCTGATCGCCCTGGCCGCACGTCCCGGGGCGCCGAGGATCTGGTGGTGGCTGGTCGGCACGGGACTGGTCGTCTTCGCGTACGCCCCGCACCAGCACGTTCCGCAGCGCTACGACGCCGAGCTGTCGTGGGCGTGGTGGCAACACGTCGTCGGGTCGTCGTATCTGATCTGGGGTCTGACCGTGATCGTCTCCTTCGGCATGCTCGCACCCCGTCTGACCTCGGCCTCCGCCGTCGGAACCCCGTCGAACCCAGCCGGCTGACCGACCTCGGCAAACACGCCTCTTGAAACAACCGCTAAAATCCGTTCCAATGGTGCATAGTGATGTAACGCACATCGGATCAACGGGGAGTGGCAAGTAGATGGCTAGTCGCAAGAAGCAGATCCAGGGCGCGCTCGGCAAGCTGAGCAGCAAGTACCCCAGTAAGGAGCGTCCGCTGGCCGTGCCGCCCGCCGGGTCGGACCTCAAGCCGGTCATGGGCGATCCGGGTATCCCGTTCCTCGGCAACACCCTCGAAGCCCTCGCCGACCCGCTGAAGTCTGCGATGGAGCGCTTCGAGCGCTACGGCCAGGTGTCCTGGTCGGGTGCGCTCGGGATGAACATGGTGACTCTCGTCGGACCCGACGCGATCGAGGCCGTCTGGATGAACCGCAAGAAGGCCTTCTCCAGCGAACTCGGCTGGGAACCGATGATCGGTCCGTTCTTCCGTCGTGGCGTCATGCTCATGGACTTCGACGAGCACATGCAGCACCGCCGCATCATGCAGCAGGCGTTCAGCCGCCCGCGCCTGAACGGCTACCTGGACATCATGACGCCGCACATCGAGAAGACCCTCGCCAACTGGCAGGTGGGCCAGGGCTTCCGCATGTACTCCAACACCAAGGACCTGACGCTCTCGCTGGCCACCGAGGTCTTCATGGGTGCGCACGTCAGCGAAGCCGAGGCGCACCGCCTCGAGAAGGCCTTCGAGGCCGCAGTGCGCGGTGGACAGGCCATGGTTCGCAAGGACGTCGGCAACTGGACCTGGGCGCAGGGACTCCGCGGACGCGAGGTCCTGCAGGAGTACTTCCGCTCCGAGATCCCGCTGCGACGCGGCAACGACGCCGACGACCTGTTCAGCGTCCTCTGCAACAGCGAGAGCGACGAGGGTGAGACCTTCACCGACGAGGACATCGTCAACCACATGATCTTCGTGATGATGGCCGCGCACGACACGTCCACCATCGCGCTGTCGATGCTCACCTACTTCCTCGGCCGCCACCCCGAGTGGCAGCAGCGTCTGCGCGAGGAATCGCTGGCCCTCAACAAGCCGACCATCGACTACGACGACGTCGACAAGCTTCCGAGCATGGAGCTCGCATTCAAGGAGACGCTGCGCCTCAACGCCCCCGTCGGCATGCTGTTCCGCATGGCCATCGAGGACACCGAGATCTGCGGGCACTTCATCCCGAAGGGCACCCTGCTGGCCATCCACCCGTGGGCGACCATGCTGCGCAAGGAATGGTGGCCCAACCCGACCCACTTCGATCCCGAACGCTTCTCGGCGGAGCGTCGCGAGGACAAGGTCCACCGCTTCGCGTGGGCCCCGTTCGGCGGCGGTGCGCACAAGTGCATCGGCCTGTACTTCGGTGGCATGGAAGTGAAGTCGATCCTGCACCAGATGCTGCAGCGCTTCGAGTGGACGGTCCCGGCCGGCTACCGCCCGGAGCTCACCTACGGCACGGGCCCGACCCCGGCTGACGGTCTCCCGATCGACCTCCGGCACCGCGCGCTGTAAACCGCAACGAGAAACGCCCGGAGGTCAGAAGGCCTCCGGGCGTTCGCGTTTCGCGCCGCACGACTCCCGCTCCCTGAGGTGCGAGGAGCGTGCGACGCCACCCCCGCTGGTTGAGTAGGTGAGCGTTAGCGCCGAGCCGTATCGAAACCACCTCCGCTCCCTGAGGTGCGAGGAGCTTGCGCCGAGCCGTATCGAAACCACCCCCGCTCCCTGAGGTGCGAGGAGCGCTAGCGACGAGCCACGAAGGGCTGGTGAGCAATCACTCACCAGCCCTTCGCAATTCCGCACACTCGTGAGCGGCGCGGATTCTCCCGTCCTCCACGATCGCCGGGCCCAACGCGAAAAACTCGTCCCCGTGAGCACCCTCCGAGGGAACATTGCCCTCGGAAGCCGCTGAGATGGACGAGATTTCACCCCGCCCGGCCGGCTGTGCGGCTCGCCCCGCATACCTGGACACGACGCCATTCCGCACCCGCTGATCGAATGCATTGACACCCGCTCCCTGAGGTGCAAGGAGCGCTAGCGACGAGCCACGAAGGGCTGGTGAGCAAAAACCCACCAGCCCTTCGTGTTTCAATGCAAACCCTACGACGCGGCGAGGATCCCGATCTCGAAGATGAGCGTGTCACCGGGCTCGATACCGGCGCTCGGCTGGCCCTGGGCGTAGCCGTCGGCCGACGTCATCGCGACGCCGACCTTGGAGCCGACCTTCTGCCCGGCGATCGCCTTGCTGAAGCCCGGGATGACGCCGTTGAGCGGGAAGTCGACGGGGGAGCCCGTCTTGTACGCGCTGTCGAACTCGTCGCCGTTGCGCCCGTTGACGCCGACATAGCAGACGGTCACCGACGCGGTCTCGGCGACGACCGGTCCGTCACCCTCGACGAGGGTTTCGACCACGGTCTGATCAACGCTGAACGGCGACTGGACGGTGATCTTCGGGGCTTCGGTCGCGGTCGCGGCGACCATCTCGAGGCCGCCGGTGGCGCCCTTGAAGGTCCACTGCGGCTTGGCGTCGTCCTTGGCCGGCGCCGTCGGGCAGCTGGTGGGGGCCGAGCCGGTGTCGGTGTTGCCGGCCGCGGCGGTGCCGGTGGCTTCGGTTGTGCCGGAATCGGAATCGGAGTCGGAGCTACAACCGGCCACCGTGAGGATGAGGGCCGCGCCGAGCGCGAGCGTCGCATTCTTCATGTTCACCCTGGTCACGCTACCCGAGCGGCCGGTCATCACCGACCATCATGGTCGACGACGAGCCGGGCGGCGCGGGCGAGGTCGGCGCGGATCGCCCATGCCGCCGGCCACCGGTTCGCCAGCAGCACGGGCACGCCGACGAGCGGGACGGTCAACGTCGCCGTCGCCCGCACATCCGTGCCGCCGTCGGACCGCTCGTCGAACCCCAACGTCAGCACCGCATGGACCGACCGCCACGTACCGACCTCGCGCCACAACCGATACGGTTCGCAGTCGGTCACCTCCAGTCGTGGAGCCACACCCGGTACGACGGTGACATCGCTCCAACTGGTGCCGACGTCACCCGCCCGGTCACCGATCGTCTGCAGGTCGTCGATGCGACGCAGACTCGACTGCCACTCAGGCCGATTGCTCGGATCGGTGAGGTAGTCGAAGGTGACCGCCGTCGGCGTCGGGAACGCGACGACGTCGTCGATGATGGTGAACCGGGCGGGGGACGGCATCAGCTGATCAGGTCGGCGAGCTGATCGATCTCCTCGATCGTGCGCGGGGAGACCAGCATCGTGGTGACGCCGGATGCTTCCCACACCTTGATCTGCTCGCGGACGTGATCGACGTCTCCGACGATCGCCGAGTCCTCGACGACCGCGTCGGGAATGATCTGCGCCGCTTCTTCTTTGCGGTCCGAGCGGAACAGCGTGGTCACCTCGTCGACGACGTCGGAGTACCCCATCCGGCGGTACACCTCGGCGTGGAAGTTGGTGTCCTCACTGCCCATTCCACCCATGTACAGCGCGAGGAAGGGCTTGATCGCGGCGTAGGTCGCCTCCCGATCGTCGGTGATGACGATCTGTGCGGTCGCGATGACCTCGAAGTCCGCGCGACTCCGCCGGGCGCCCGGCTTGGCGAAACCCTCGTCGAGCCACGCGTTGTAGGTGTCGGCCATACGCGGTGTGTAGAACAGCGGCAGCCAGCCGTCGGCGATCTCGGCTGCGAGCGCGACGTTCTTCGGTCCCTCGGCGCCGAGCATCACCGGGATGTCGGCCCGCAACGGGTGCGTGATCGGCTTGAGCGGCTTGCCCAGGCCTGACGCCCCCTCGCCGTTGTACGGCAGGGGGTAGTGCGGTCCGGCGCTGGTGACCGGGGCCTCCCGCGCCCAGACCTGACGCATGATGTCGATGTACTCACGCGTGCGTCCCAGCGGCTTGGCGAACTTCTGCCCGTACCAGCCCTCGACGACCTGCGGACCGGACACGCCGAGTCCGACGATGTGCCGGCCACCGGAGAGATGGTCGAGGGTCAGCGCGGCCATCGCGCAGGCAGTGGGCGTCCGGGCCGACAGCTGCAGAACCGAGGTGCCCAGTCGCACACGGCTCGTCGACGACCCGAGCCAAGCCAGCGGCGTGTAGGCATCCGATCCCCATGCCTCGGCGGTGAAGATGGAGTCGAAGCCGGCCTTTTCGGCGGCGGCGACGAGGTCGGCGTGACCGGCCGGCGGCTGCGCGGCCCAATATCCGAGTTGCAGTCCGAGTTTCATGCCTTGGTTCCTCCAGCGGTCTCGGCTGCCGCTTCGGCCGCGATCTGGTCGAACTGCGCCCCCATCGCGTCGGCGAGTGCCTGCGCACCCGAGAGCGGCCGGACCATCACCATGAAGTCGTCGATCTTGCCGTCGTCGTTGACGTGGATGAAGTCGCATCCGGTGACGGCCTTGCCGTTGACGCTGGCCTCGAACACGAGCGCCGAATCCCGACCCCCGGCGTCGTTGATCTCCCGGACGTAGCGGAAGTCCTCGAAGACGCGCAGCACGCCCCGCAGAATGGCCGAGGTGATCGCCTTACCCGGGTACGGCTTGAATGCGACCGGGCTGGTGAAGACGACGTCGTCGGCGAGCAGGTCCTGCATCGCCTGCGCGTCACGTGCCTCGACGGCCTCTCGGAACTGCTTCATGCATGACCTCCTCATCCACGGCACGTATGCCGCTCGGCGTACTTCTCTGCCCGACGCTAACCGATCGCCGACGCCGCGCGGGAACCATCAACACGACGAGCGCCACCGCCAGCACACCGATGCCCACCCAGCCGACCGCGGTGATCGGTTCCGACAGCACCACGACTGCCAGCACCGTGGCGACGGCGGGTTCGATGAGGGTGATGGTGGTGGCGGTCGAGCTGTCGATCCGTCCCAGTCCGCGGCTGAACAGCACATAACCGAGGAACTGCGGCACGACGACCAGATACGCGAGAACGACAAGGCCTTCCGGATGGTCGATCACGGACGGCACACAAACGGCGACCACCGGCAGCAACAGCACCCCACCCAGTCCCATCACGCCACCGGCCGACGCCCCGCGGGCGAGACCTTGATTCATCAGCCGACGCATCGCCCACGAGAACCCCGCATACGTCGCACCCGCCCCCAGCCCGAGGACGACACCCCACGTCGACGCGCTGCTGTCGGACACGACGTCCCCATGCGAGGACTCGCTACGCGACAGAGCAAGAGCGACACTCCCGGCGATACCCAACAGACAGGCAACAGACCACCGCGTCGTCAACGCCCGACCCTCGGCGACCCGTTCGATGACTGCCGAGAATAACGGTGCCGACGCCAGGGACACCACGGTGCCCAACGCCACGCCGCCGACGCGCATCGACCCGTAGAAGCACAGCGGGTAGATCGCCACGCACACGCCGCCCGCCAGCACCGTCGGCCATCTCTGCCTCAACGACGGCCACGCGGCGCGGACCGCACGAGCGTTGATCGCGCCCTGCAACAACCCGCCGCCCGACATGGCGATCGCACCGATCGTGACCGCACTGAGCGCCGGCGCCAGGGCGGCGACCGTCCCCGACGTCCCCCACAGGAACGCCGTGAGCGTCACCGCGAGGATGCCGGCGCGTTCGGCGGCGCGCGGATGCTCGCTCATCTGCGCGCGTCGACGTGCGTTGGCAGCGGATGGCGGGCATAGAACTCGAGATGACGACGGGCCGCGTCCTCCCACGTCAACGACGCTGCCAGCGACCGCCCGGCGTCGACGCGCGTTGGGTCGGGCGTCAGCGCGTCCGAAAGTGCGTCGGCGAGTTCGGGCACCGTCGATGCGTAGGCGACGGTGTCGCCGAACACCTCCCGGAGGATGGGCAGTTCGCGGGTCACCACCGGCCGTCCGGCGGACAGAGCCTCCATCGCGGCCAGCCCGAACCCTTCCTTGACCGACGGGAACGCGAACACCCGGCTCGCGGCGACCAGCGACGGCAGCTCGCCGTCGGGCACGTTGCCGAGCACGATCGGTTCGACGTCGAGTTCGGCACGGAGACGGTCGAAGTCGGCGCGATAGTCCCGGTAGTCGAACAGCGTTTCCCCGCCGGCGAAGACCAGCGACAACTCCGGATGTCGCTCTCGCAGCAATGCATACGCGTTCAGCAGGTCGATGCTGCCCTTGCGCGGTTCGATGCCGCCGACGGCGAGCACGTACTCACCGAGCTTCTCGGCCCATCGATCACGTGCTTCCACTGCCTCGGCATCATCCGACGCGGCATCGGCGAACCGTTGATACGCAACACCATTCGGGATGACATCGGGAGTGAATCCCCACCCGTGCCGCACCTCGTCGGCGACCGCCCGCGACACACATATCCGCGCATACGGATTCACGACGGCCTTCTCGTGACATTCGACGAGGATCGGCGTCGTGAACTGGTCGAGATGGTGGATCGTGCGGATACACGTGCCGACGGCATTGGCGCTGATGCAGTCCTGGGCGTGGACGATGTCGAAGTCGCGAGCGTCGAAGGCGTCGCGCAGGGTGCCGATGGATCGCACGATGCGGTCGGTGATCGTCTCGTTCTCCCGATCTGCGAACGGCACCAGCCGCAGCGTCACCGCGGGATCCACCTCGCGGAAGAATCCATCGTCGCCACCGCGCGCCAGCGACCAGACCGTCACATCGACGCCGAGTCGCGCCATCGCCTCGGCCAGGTTCAACGTGTGAACCACGCCGCCACGCGGTTTCGTCGAGTAGGTCAGCAGGGCGACGCGCGGCGAGGGGGAGTCCACACCGGTCATGATAGGTCCGCGACCGGCCCGGCCCGAGGTGTCCCGGCCGGACTTGTCACGGCCTCTGAGGACGCCGTTCGATAGGAGTCCGGCCGCAGCTCGGCGAGGTGGCTCAGCACGCGACGCGCGCGGTCGATCTCCGCGTCGACGTCGACCGTCGCGGACGCGAGCCCACCCTTGGAGCGCGTGGTGGCGAGGATGTCACCGCCGGGTCCGACGACCTTCGCCTGTCCGAGGAACCGCAGCGAGCCCATGACCCCGGTCTGGTTCGACGACACGACGAACACCTGGTTCTCGGCGGCGCGGGCGCAGTCGTACAGGTCGAACAGGCGTGACTGCCGGTCGGCGGGCAACCGGGCGGCGCGGTCGGTCACGCTCGCCGGCCAGGCGGACAGGGCGGCGATGATCCGCGCACCGTCGAGGGCGAGGGTCCGCGCCGACTCCGGGAAGGTCTTGTCGTAGTCGATGAGCATGCCGACCCGGCCGACCGGGGTGTCGAAGGAGCGGAACTCGTCCCCGGCCGCGTACGCGAGGGACTCACCGGCAGGTTGGTGGACCTTGCGGTGCGTGCCGAGAATCCCGTCCCCGGAGACACAGACCGCGGTGTTGTAGTGCCGGTCACCGTCGGCCTCGGTGTAGCCGATGCAGACCGTCGTGTCGCCCGCGGCGGCGATGAGCGCGGCCAGTTCGGGCCCGTCCGGATCCAGCGCCGGGGGCAGCTCGTCGGGATCGGGATTCCGCAGGTCGCCGAGGTAGCCGCCGAGCGTCGCGTCGGGAAAGACGAGCAGACCGACGCCGTCGCGGACGGCCGCCTCGACGATGCCGACGGCCTTGGACACACCGCGCTCCACGTCGCGTCCGAAGTGCGCGGCGAGAGCACCGAGGGTGACAGTGCTCATGGTCGAACAGTACTGGCCGGGGTGTACGGAGAAGGGGTCAGCCGGGGTCCGATCACGCGGCCCCCAGCCCGGTGACCGTGGAGGCCACCGCGACGGTCGACGCGCCGTCGGGCCAGCGCAACCGCACCCCGGGCTCGGCGGTGAGACGTCCGCAGTCCGCGATGGACAGCGTGCTCGGGGCCGGTACATCCGCACGACGACCCGGTCGGTCCGTACTGAGCATCGCGTATCCGGGGAAGCAGGTCAGCCATGCACCCGTCGACGCCGCGTCCGGCCGCGGCACGGCGGTCACGTCGAGTTCTGCTCCGGTGCCCGACGCCTCGGCGAGCATGCCGAGTGTCCCGGCGATCCCGGCCATGCTCACATCCTTCGCGGCCGCGGGTCCGACCTTCGCGAGATGACCTGCCATCGCACAGAGTTCGTCGCTGCTGCGCGAACTCGTCGAGTCCCACTGACGGTCGTGATAACCGGGCCGCCAGGACCCGCCGAGGTCGGCGTGCAGCGTCACGGTGTCGCCGACGGCGCCGCCACCGGCCCGCAGCGGACTGCCGGTGGTGCCCAACGCCGTCACCGACAGCGCCGACGGCACACCGACTTGGGTGTGACCGCCGAGAACCGGTGTCTGCCAGGCCCGTGCCGCGGCGGAGATACCGCGGATGATGCGGGTGAGATGCGAGGTCGTGGGGGCACCGACGGCGTCGAGCAGTCCGATCGGCCGTGCACCCATCGCCGACAGGTCGTTGATGTTGACCAGCACCGAACACCAACCGGCCCACTCGGGATCGCGTTCGATCATCGACGGGATGATCGCATCGCAGGCCGCGATCACGTCGGTCCCGGGCAGCGGGACGCCGTCGTCGCCGCGGAAACCCGCCGCCCCGAGCCCGCCATCCTGTTCGGCGAATGGCGCAAGTGCCCCGGCGAGAACCGCTTTGGTGCCGTCGACGGTCCGCTGGATGCGATGGATCGCCCACCGCATCTCGCGATGTGCCTGACCCGCGATCACCGGGCCCGCGCCGCAGTCCTCCCAGCCGAGCCGCTGGAACATTCGCGCGTAACGATCCTGCACGGTGGCGTCGAAACGCAGTGCGCCCTGTTGTTCGATGTGCGCGCAGGCGGCCCGGACGAGCGCCGGACCGATCCCGGCCGCGTGCCCGGGGTCGGCGACCACGAGTCGGCTACCGAACCACCAACCGATGTCCTCGGTGTCCGACGCTCCGTCCCACCGCACCGGCGCAACGCGAACCCCGCCGGCGAGCGTCCCGTCCGCGAGGGTCGCGACGAGGACCACCGTGCGCGGGTCGTCGTCCGTGTCGTCCAGGTCGGAATGCGCGAAAAGGCCCTGCCGATCGACGAATTCGTGATGCCGCATCGCGCGGTAAGCGGTGTGCTCGGCGGCGGTGTCGGCGACCGTGATGAGGAAATCCGGACGTGCGACGACGCGGCGTCGGCCGGCGAGGATCGACAGCTCAACCGGCCGCTGCTCCTTGAGTAGCCCCGGAGCTTGCGGAGCGGAAGGCCCCTGCTCCTTGAGTAGTCCCGGAGCTTGCGGAGCGGGCGGTCCCTGCTCCTTGAGTAGTCCCGGAGCTTGCGGAGCGGAAGGTCCCTGCTCCTTGAGTAGCCCCGGAGCTTGCGGAGGGGCGTATCGAAAGGACCCCTCCATCTCAGCCACCCACCGTCGGCAGGATGCTGCACGCCCCGCACGCCGCGCACCCGGCCCGCTGATCCGCCCCGGACATCCCGATGAGGGTGAGATGCCCGGCGACCTCGCGGCTGATCTTCTCCACGATCGCCGGATCCGGTGCGGGCGCATCGTCGACGTCCACGGCGAGCGTTCCCGCGTGACGACGGAACGGCACGATGAACGGGTAGACGCCCGTGTCGGCGAGTTCCTTGGCGCCGGCAATCATCTCGTCGGTGTCCTCACCGAGCCCGACGAGTAGATACGTCGACACCTGGTTGCGCCCGAACACGCGCACCGCTTCCGCCCATGCGGCGCGGTACTCGTCCATCGAGACCGACGACTTGCCCGGCATCCACCGGCGCCGCACGTCGTCGTCGAGCGATTCGACGTGGATGCCGATCGCATCCGCGCCGGCCTCGCGCAGTTCGGTGAGGACCGCGAGGTCGGCGGGCGGTTCGCACTGGACCTGGATCGGAAGGTTGGGGACCGCGTCCTTGATCGCGCGGACGCAGCGTGCGAGGTGCCTGGCCCCGCGATCACGGCCATTGGTCGTGCCGGTGGTCATCACCATCTGGGTGATGCCGTCGAGTTCGACTGCGGCACGCGCGACCTCGGCCAGTTGATCGGGCTTCTTCACCGCGATCGTCGATCCCGATCGCAGCGACTCCTCAATGGAGCAGAACCGGCACCGCTCGGACTCGTCGTATCGGATGCACGTCTGCACCACCGTGGTCGCCAGGACGTTGCGGCCGTGCAGGCGGGCGATCTTCTCGTAGCTGACGCCGTCGGCGGTCTGCAGGTCGTAGAAGCGGGGTCGGCCGATCGCCTCGACCTCGATGCCGACGTCCACGCCGTCGTACAGGACGCGGTCGCCGTCGAAGACGAACGGACTCTGCGGGTTCCGGGGGATCGCGGCATGCAGGCCGTCGACCATGAGATGGCCGTCGTCGCTGGGCCCCGCACCGCCGGTCCGCTGCACGGGCGGCTCGCCTCGAATCCCGAGCAGTGCCAGGTCAACTCGTGTGGATACTGTCATGGGTACTCCTCTCCTTGAGGAATTGATGTGCTCGAGTGCGTGCCCTCGCTCCCTGATGTGCTCAGGTGCGTGCCCTCGCTCCCTGAGGTGCGAGGAGCGCCAGCGACGAGCCTCGAAGGGCTGGCGACCACCGCATCCCGCTCAGCCACCTACTGCGCCGCCGCCAGCCGCGGGCGACCTTCATCCAGAGCACCCACAATGTGCTCCGCCACATACCGCGCATCCCGATCGATCCCGAGGAAGCGTCCGGAGCCCCAGGTGTGCATCCACGGCAACCCGACGAAGCAGAGTCCGGGAACCTCGGTGATCCCGCGCGTCTGCATCGGGCGCCCACCGCCGTCGAAGGCACTGGCCTCGATCCACCGGTAGTCGGGTCGGTAGCCGATGGCCCAGATGATCGACGTGACGCCGGCCGCGGCCAAGTCGAGTTCGGCAGGATCTTCGCCGGGAGCCCAGACCGGTTCGTACCGAGCGGGTTCCGGTGCCTCGATCCCGAGTGAGTCGATGTGCCGGTCGATGTCGGAGCAGATGGAGTTGTAGGTGGCGTCGGCTTTGTCCAGCGCATCGGTGAGCGTCGGTGCGAACCGCAGCGTCGAATCCTTGCCGTCGGTGAGCATTCCGTAGAGCTGCATGCCCTCGACGGCGAAGCGTCGTAGGTCGATGTCGCGGCCACCGTCGCGGCCGGTGACGTAATGGTTGGTCTTCTCCTGCGCGGCTCGGCCACCCGGGAACTCCTGGGTCGGAGTGTCGTAGAGCCCCATGTCCGACAACCACGTCATGCAGTCGCGTCCCCGGTAGAACCGGGCGACCCGCGGAGCATTGCCGACGGCCAGATGCACTTGGCGGCCTGCCAGATGCAGGTCTTCGGCGATCTGCGTACCCGACTGTCCAGATCCGACGACGAGCACTGCACCTTCGGGCAGCTGTTCGGGATTGAAGTACTGCTCGGAGTGGATCTGCTGGACCGTGGCGTCGAGCGCCGACGCGAACGCCGGGATCACGGGCAGGGGATAGCCTCCGGTCGCGATCACCGCCTGATCGCATGTCATGGTGCTGACGCCACCCGGACCGTCGAGGGTCACCTCGAACCGGTCCGCGCCCAGCCGCTGCAGACGGGTCACCCGCGTGTGTTCGACGAGCGGCGGATCGAAAGTCTGCAGCCACCCCTTCAGCCAGGCCACCACCTCGTCGCGTGTCATGAACCCGTCCGGATCGGGACCGTCGTAGGCGTAGCCGGGTAGTCGGCAATGCCAGTTGGGCGTTACGAGAGTGAAGTTGTCCCAACGTTTGTCGGCCCACGCATGGACTGCGGTATCGGCTTCGACGACGAGGTGTTCGACGCCGGCCTGGCCGAGGTACCAGCTGACCGAGAGCCCTGCTTGTCCGCCGCCGATGACGACGACCGGCACGTGCGCTGCCGATGTGTTCGCGCTCATGAGTCTTCCCCTCCGCTGATGGCGCCCGACTCTGCGACGCTCCTGTCCTCTCCGCTGGTTGAGCCGGGACGGAGCGAGGGCTCGCCCGCGCTCTCACTGCTGGTTGAGCCGGGACCGAGCGAGGACTCGCCCGCGCTCTCACTGCTGGTTGAGCCGGGACGGAGCGAGGACTCGCCCGCGCTCTCACCGCTGGTTGAGCCGGGACGGAGCGAAGCGACGACCCGCGTCGAAACCTCCGCGCCCGGCAACGGCGGGTACATCGAGACCACTTCGACCTCCGCCGAATCTGGATGTCGCCCAGCGTCGCCGGCGATGGCCTCCGCAGACGCGGCGGCAGAGGTGCACGCGAAGCCGTACTTGGCCCGTACGCGTGAGCTCGCTTCTTCGAGCGCGGTGGTGGCTCGCGACCGGAAGTCGTCGACGCGGTAGGACCCCGGCGCGAGGTGATCGTGGAGGACCAGGCTGGGGGAGTAGTACTGGCGGAACTGCCCGTCGGGCCACCGCACCTGGACGGTCATCTCAGGCATGAGCGAGGTCCCGCCAGGCGAGGTCGTCGGCGTTCTCCGGATCGGTTAGCAGGCCGTACACCTCCGGTCGGCGGTCCCGCAGATGGAACATGCCGGCACGCATCGCGGTGAAGCTCTCGCAGATGTCCACCTCGGCGACCGCGAGTCCGCTGCCCAGAAGCGTGGTGTCGAGGATGTTGCCGCCCGGGTCGACGATCTTGGCGTTGCCCACATACCGCAGCGACCCGAAGGTCCCGCTCTGGTTCGACGCCACCCAGAACACCTGGTTCTCCAGGGCGCGAGCGGCGTCGAAGAGGTTGAACCGGTAGGTCCACCGGTCCTCTTGGAGGTTCTCGGCGGTGGCGGTGCGTGCGGCCGGCCAGGCCGACAGGCTGGCGATGATCTCGGCACCCTTGAGAGCCATGATGCGGGCGGCCTCGGGAAACGCCTTGTCGTAACAGATTTGGAGTCCGACACGTCCGATCGGGGTGTCGAAGACGCCGTATCCCTCGCCCGACGAGTACGACATGTTCTCGCCGAGCGGTTGGTGGACCTTCCGGTAACTGCCGTAGATCCGGTGGCCATCGAGAACGGCGGCCGCGTTGTAGCGGGTCTCGCCGTCCTCGCCGAGTTCACAGAACCCGATCGCCACCACCAGATCTCCGACGATGGACTGCACCCGCGCGATTTCGGGTCCATCGAGGGAGATCGCCGGTGGCAGCGACCGTGCACTGTTCTTACGGGTGTCGCCGTGGTTGCCCAGCGACGACAGGTATCCGCCGATCGCCGCCTCCGGGAAGACCAGGAAGTCGACGCCGCGGGCCCGCGCCTCGACGACGTACTGTTCGATTGTCGCGTAGTTCTGTTCGAGATCGCGGGTGAAGTTCGCCGCGACGGATCCGATGGTGGTCATAGGATGTCCCAGGGTCGGTGATGCGGAAAGTGTTGTCTCGCTTAGACCATGTAGGTCGAGTTGATGATCGCGCCCTTGCGGGCGTAGTGGATGATGGCGTCCTGGACGTCGAGCGGGTGCGCCGGGATGACGCCCTCGATCAAGTCTTCCTCGCGGCCGCCGTGCAGCGCGAGACCGAAGCGGCAGCAGAACACGGTGCCGCCTTCGGAGATGAAGGTCTCGAGCGCGTTGTTGATGTTCTGCTCACCGGGGAAACCGGAGTCGCCTGTCGTCGGAAAACCGCGTGTGGCAAGGCAATTGATGGCACCCGGGCCGTAGAAGTACATGGCCGATTCGAAACCTTTGCGCAGTGCGCGGGTCGCCTGCAGTACCGCGACGAAGGACACCGACGATTCGTGAGCGATGCCATGCACCAGGGTGAAGTACGTTTCGCCGTCCTCGGCCTGGTAGTCCGGGAAGATCTTGGTGCCGCCATAGATGTTGGACCCCTTGGGCAGCGAGGGGTGCGGGATCTCCGCGAGCGAAGCGGCGATGTTCTCGGTGATGGATTCGTCGAAAGAGGGCACAAGGACTCCTGGAATGGCGAGACGACGGCGCCTGGCGGCTCGGCGTGTGAGGAAAGCGGGTCGGGCATCATTGCCCAAGAGCGGCAGATCGGAAGACTTCGATCTCATCGAGTAGCTGAACGCTACGAGAACCAGTTCACCGGTCGACTATTACCGGGTGGTTACCGCTGGAATAAATGGATCGCCGGTTGGCGTAACACGACGTCCGTCGGAGCTGAAGCCTCGGCCGTTCGACAGGACAGCGGGCGGGCCCGGCAAATAAAATGTCCGATGAACCGGTCGGGTCGGGGGTCTGACCGGTTCATCGGACGTAAGTCAGCATATCCTCTGCGTCTCGCCAGGTCGAGTGGGGGATCCGCAATTTTGTGACCTACTTCTCGCGGATTCCCGACGAACCCGACCCATACGGCACCGTAACCATCCGTCACGTCTGCCGATCAGGCGACACCAGCGCCGACCGATCGAGCGTGCGACTATCCGTATGACGTTGTGCCCGGCTTCCGGGTCCAAGATCAAACGGAGCCGACGGGCCCGCACCGGGCCGTGCACCCCCTGCCGGCCGCACCGGGGGCTGGGCCCCGCTGGCCGCGTCCTCCGCTGGCCGAGTAGCGGCGACCGAGCGCAGCGAGGACGCCACGTCCCCCCGCTGGCCGAGTAGCGCCGACCGAGCGGAGCGAGGACGCCGCGTCCCCCTGCTGGCCGAGTAGCGCCGACCGAGCGGAGCGAGGACGCCGCGTATCGAGGTCACCGCCCACCAACCAAGCGCAAGCTGTACTCATGCTGACCGCCATCCTCTACGGGCTCGTGACAGCAGTACCCATCGCGATCGGCGCCGCGATCGGTCTCCGGTGGGATCTGCCGGCACGCGTTCTGGCGACTCTGATGGCGTTCGGCGCGGGCACGATGATCGCGGCGGTCTCCACCGAACTCTTCGAGCCTGCGTTCAAGCAGGCCGGCATCGGCCTCGCCGGGGCGTCACTGTTCCTCGGTACCGCGGTTTACGTGATCGCCGACCATGCCGTCGAGACCACACTCGGCTCCCGCGCCATCGGGCCGGCGCTCATGCTCGGCGTCTTCCTCGACGGCGTCCCGGAGAACATTGCCCTCGGTGTATCCCTTACCGCCGGAGGCTCTCTCGTCCTGGTGGTGGCGATCGCCGTCGGCAACGTTCCCGAGGCCGTCAGCGGGGCGTCGTTGATGCGACGCGAACACGACATGTCGCTGCGATACGCGCTGGTGATGTGGGTGGTCACCGCCGCGATCCTCGTTGCCGTCACCGTCGGCGGCTACGCCGTTGCCGATACCATCTCGCCGAGCGCGATCAGCCTCGTCCAGGCCTTCGCGGGCGGCGCGACCCTCGGCGTCCTCGCCAACGGCCTGATGCCCGAGGCCTACAAGGAAGGTGGCTGGTGGGTCGGCCTGGCCACCGCCGCCGGCTTCCTGCTCGCGTTCGTCCTGGGCTGAGGCCTCAGTGCGTCTGCGTCGCGTCCGGATCGCTGGCGACGTGGCCCTTCGCCAGTTCGTGCATCGCCCGGAACACCCGCTTCGACGCCTCCGCCCACGGCATGAGGATCGGGAACACATGGAACATGCCCGGCTCCTCGATCGCATGCGTCGGCACCTCGGACTCTTCGAGCCGCTCCGCGAACTCGCGGATCCCGTCGCGGAACATCTCGTCCTTACCCCAGCACACGAACGTCGGTGGGAACCAGTCCGGCTCGGGGTCGGCGTGGATGATCGAGACGCGAGCGTCGTTCGGCTGCACGCCATGTAGGTACGGCGTCACCGGGATGTTCCACGGCAACACGTCATACTGCGCGTTCTCGGTGATCGACGGATGGTCGAGGTCGAGGTCGATCTCCGGGGAGAACAACGCCATCGCACCGGGCTTGGGCAGGCCCTGCTCGTGCAGATGCGCCACGAGCGACGCCGCGAGACCGCCGCCACCGGAGTCGCCGGCGATGATGATGTGCTCCGGGGTCACACCACGTCCCAGGAGAGCTTGGTAGACGTCGGCGGCGTCGAGAACCCCGGCGGGGAAGGGGAATTCGGGTGCCATCCGATAATCGGCGATGAACACCTCGAACCCGGTGATCCGCACCAGCGACGATGCGAAGGCCGAGTACATGATCGGCGAGGTGCCGATGTAGCCGCCGCCGTGGAGGTAGAGGATCGTCGCACCGATCTCCTGCTTCTCCTCGTCCTCGTCGACGTAGGCGTCGGTACTCGCCTTTGCGCGACACCACAGGCCGGGGACGCCGCCGATGACGTCGTCGGTCAGTTCGACGCCGTCGGTCAGTTCGACGAACGGCGGCATCACGACGCGGCAGATCTCGTCGAGGATCTTCTCCATCGATCGGAACTCCTCGATCGGCAGACCCATCGAGTAGCCCATGAAGGCGCGGATCGACTGCCGGGTGACGGCCTGGCCGATGTTGTCGAGCAGCCCTGCCGGCCCCGACCACGGCTTTTTGAACGGCACGCGTGCGAGCCCGCCGAGCATGCTCGACGCCAGGCCGGCGACAGCCAGCGTCGCCAGCGGCGCGGATGCGGTTTCGACCTCGGGACGATCAGCCATCACCATGTGGCTCAGGGTAGCCGCGCCGGGTGACGAGCACCGAGCGGCCGAGGATGCACGACCCTGTGTGCACCCTCGGCCGCCCACCCCTCACGGTGCGGTGGCGAGCCCCGCCCCGACGTCGACGACCGGCAGCGGAAGTGTCTGCACCGTGGTGATCAGCGCGTCCCACAGGGCCCGTCCGCGGGCTCCGGTGGTCTCGGCCAGCAGCGCCGCGATGCCCGCGACATGTGGCGTGGCCATCGAGGTGCCGTTGATGGACCGATACCGCATCGGCATCGGCCAGCTCGAGTACACGTTCACGCCAGGTGCGGCGATGTCGATGGCACCACCGTCGACGGTCGTCGCCCGCGCGGAGAACGGCGCCATCTGCATGTCGGGCGCCAGTGCACCGACCGCCATGATCGACGCCGAGTTCGCCGGACTCCCGACGAAGCCGGGATTGCCGGGACGTCGGGCGTTGTTGCCGGCGGCCGCGATGATCAGCGACCCCGCGGCCAGCGCGCGCCGCCCGATCGCCTCATAGGCCTGTACCGGCTGCCGCACGTCGGCTCCCAGTGACATCGAGATGACGACGCATTCGTTGGCGAGTGCCCATTCGATGCCGGCGATGATGCCGGAGTCACTGCCCGACCCTTCGTTGCTGAGCACCTTGCCGGCGAAGATCGTCGCCGACGACGCGACGCCGTAACGCTTCTCGGTGTCTGGCGCCTTCGGCCCGCACGAGGTGCCGATGCAGTGCGTGCCGTGCCCGTTGCCGTCCTGCACACCCTGGCCGAGGATGAACGAGCGTGTGGTCACGGGGCGTCCCGCGAAATCCGGGTGCTCGAGATCGAACCCGGTGTCGAGGACCGCTACTCGAATCCCGTCGCCGGTGGCACTCGATGTCGTCGTCTTGGTCGCCTGCAGGCCCCAGGTCGCGACTTCGCTGTCACTGAACGGGGTTTCGACGGTCTGCGCCGCACCTTCCGTCACGGTCAGCGCGTGCACGACGTGTTCGGGTTCGACACTGACGATGACGGGGTCCTGCTCCGCGTCGGCGCCGAAGGATTCCTCCTGCGCCACCGGCACTTCGGCGACCGCGATGCCGAGACGATCGAACAGCGTCGCGTCGGCGGCGTCGACGCTCTCCGGTCCGACCGACCCGTCGTCGGCGTCCGCGCTCGACGCCACGTTGTCGATCCCGCTCAGTGCGCGCAGCGCGTCGACGCGCTGTTCATGGGAACTGTCCTCCGTGAAGGTGATGAGCTGACGCCCGGTCAGCTCTGGTCCCGCGGTCGGGGATGTGGGTGTTTCGTCGTCGATCATCGTTCTTCCTCTCTCTGGTCGGGGTGGTCGAGCTGGTGGGGAAGACCGTCGACGGTGACCGTGACGGTGATGCGACCGCATGCCGACGAAACGATCTCGCGGACAGCAGAGTTGGTGCGCTCGGGCAGCGGCGTCGGAGCAGGTGCGGCCCTCGCCTCGGCGGCAGCTGCTCCGATGACCGGTTCGACGAGCGCCCGTTGCGCCGGGCCGTACTCCTGGCGCCGCAGGAACGCGATGATCCGGCTGATGCGGGTGCCCTCGTTGACGACGCCGCCGAACTCGGGACGGTTCGGTGCGCGCACGCTGGCGTGATGCAGCGCCACGACCTCCCACTGGTCGTTGAACACCGGCGATCCCGACGATCCGGGTTCGGTGTCGGCGGAGTAGTGGACGAAGGACTCGAGGATGTCGACGAGCTTGTTCTCCCGCAGCGACACCATCTTCTTGTCGCCGCGCGGATGCTGGACGATCGTGGTGAACTCGCCGATGACGATCGTGCCCTGCGCCTCGGTCAGCCGGTTGACACCGAACGTCCGCAGCGCGTCAGCGGTACCGCGTACGGCGGTGAGCGCGAAGTCCAGGGTCCGGTCGCTGACGAAGAACGTGTCCGGGTCCAGTGAGAAGGTCTGCATGGGCCGCTCGCGGCCATCCATGTCGTCCTGGTAATCGAATTCGACGACGCTCGCCTTCGCGACCTCCGCGTCGGGCAGCACGTGGTGGTTGGTCATCAGCAGCGTCGGGGTGACGAGGAAGCCGGTGCCGAAGCCGCGACCCTGCCGGATGTTGATCCGGCCGACCGACCGCGCCGCTGCGACCCCGGCGTCGAGGTAGCGCACGCCGAGCCAGTCCGCGGTGTTGATGACGGCCTCGACGGCCTTGCCGATGGAGTCGGCGTCGCCGGTGAGGTCGTCGAGGCGGCCGAGGGTGTCCTCGATGTCGACGCGACTCCCAGGCACGGCACCTTCGGCGGTCCCGTCGAGGTGATAGCGCACCAGGCGGTCGAGCCGGCGCGCGATCCGGTCCGGCTCGTTGACGGTCTCGATGCCGCCGACGACGAGGGTGTCCTCGTTGGTCGACCGGCGCGTCGTCGACGCTCGCACGCGCTCTGCGGCGGCCCGGTCCTGAAAGTCCTGTTCGTCCGCTATCCGCGGTACGGAAGTGTCGGCTGCGGGGCGAGCTGGGCGACCGTCGCCGCCGGCGATCGTGATGATGCTCATGGCACCGGCTCCATCCGAGGAGGGATGTGGTGATGAGTCGGGGTCGACTCGTCTTCGAGGATCGCCGTCGCAAAGCCCCAGGACACGCGTAGTGCACTACGCGACTCGCGCGCCGCGCCGGCCGCGACGACACGTAGCCGCCCACCTCCCGGACTGGGGTCCGGGCGGGGGGACGTGGCAGACTATCGCGGGTCCTGTAGTCCCCGAGAACCCCGTGAGGCGGCGATGGAGAGTTCTGCCTTCCCGGCTCAGCGCGAGGCCGGGCGACCCCCTGTGCACCCCGAATCCGCGCAGGTCACGCTGGGTGACGCGCTCGATGCCAACCGGGCGTTGCAGAAGTCGGCGGCGATCAAGCTGTTCGCCGCGAACAACTCGGCGCTCTACGTCACCTTGATGGAGCGTCATCTCGACTACGGCACCAAGATGTCGGAGGTCGAGCTGACGATGCGCCTCGAACGCGACCTCGCCGAACTCGACCTCACCGACGATCAGCCCACCGGCCTGGAACTGGTCAAACTGTGGGCTCGTCAGGGCTGGCTGCACCGCGTCACCGACACCTCCGACCCCGACGCCCCCAACCTCTGCCACCTGACCAGCGAGGCCCGCTCGGTGCTGGACTTCATGCGCCGCCAGCGCCGCGAGGACTCCATCGCCACCGGCGGCTCGATCACCGGCATCGCCGCCGAACTCCGACGCGTCGCCGGGCAGGTCAGCAACGACCCCGAGACCATCCGCCTGGAGCTCGAGGCGCAGATGTCCGACCTCGACGCCGAGCTCGCCGACCTCGACGCCGGCCGCCGCCCACCGGTCGACCTCCGCGTCGCCGAGGACTCCGCCCGCGCCATCGGCTACCAGATGGAGCAGATCATCTCCGACATCGGCCAGTACGGCACGATGCTCGACCGCATCACCACCGCGCTGCTCGACGACCCGGGCGACTCCGACCTCGCCTACCGCGACCGTCAGCGCCAGCTCTTCGACGACTACGAAGCCCTCCTGCAGTCGTCCCAGTCGGCGTCGTACCAGGCGTTCTCCCAGATGATCCAGGACCCGGAGCGTCGCGCCCGCCTCAAGACCGACATCGACACCATCATCGAGAACTTCCCCGGCATGGACGCCGGCCTGCGGTCGGTGATGGACAACTTCTTCGGCCTGGTCACCCAGCAGATGGCCGAGGTCGGCCGTACCCGTCAGCGCTGCGCCCGTCGTATCCGACGATTCGTCGCGTCCGGCACCCTCGAGCAGAGCCGCGGCCTGGCCCGTCAGCTCAACGACGCGCTCGCCACCGCCAACGACCTCCTCAAGTCCTCGCTCGCGGACCGCCGCCTCGGCTACGAGCTGCCGCTGGCCGCCCCGACCCTCAATTCGATCGGCCGCCTCGCCTTCGAGATCCGCGAACACGTCCCGCCCGCCCCAGCCCTACCCGCCGGTGGCGCCGACGCCGACCTGACCGCCTTCGCGTCGATGACCGGCCAGGTCGACACCGTCGAACTCACCGAGACCGTCAACAACGCCGTCGCCGCCGGACCCGTCCCGCTCACCGAGGTGATCGAAGGACTCGACGAGCCGTACCTCGCGCACGTCATCGTCCTGTGGTCCTGGGCGCAGAAACAGCTGGCAGCAGGGGAGAAGGTGCCGATGACCACCGTGCGTTTCCGGTCCCTCATCGGGGAAGACCACGCCATCGAAGTCCCCGACCTCACCTTCACCGAACCGATTCCGACTGCGGAGGTCGACGCCGAATGACCAACTCTTCGCTCCCTGAGACGCAAGCGGACCCCTCGCTCCACGAAGGCGACCCCTCCCTCCCTGAGGAGGGCGCCGACCCTTCGCTCCCTGAGGTGCGAGCGCAGCGAGCCACGAAGGGCCCTGAGGTGCAAGCGCAGCGAGCCACGAAGGGCCCCACCCCCACCCCCGAAGAATTCGCCGGCTTCGACGATCTCCCCACCGTCGCCAACCGAGCCGCCTCGCACGCCCCGAGCGCCCCTCGCTTCGACGGCGACGTCAGCGAGATGCCCGACCGTGCCTGCTGGGCGCTGCAGAATCTGCTGGCCCGCCGCTACGTCAGCGGTGACCGGCAGCCGCAGTTGTGGTCGTGGGTGTCCGAGTACCAGGACGTGCTACGCGTCCGCCTGTCCGAGCTCGACCTGCGCCTGCGCCTCGTCGACGAACTCCAGGTCGCCTTCGTCGAGCAGGCCGCCACCGATTCGCGTTGGGCGCGACGCATTCTCAAGCGCGAGACCGTCCACACCTACGACGCGATCCTGGCGCTGCACCTGGCCAAGTACATTCGCGCCGCCCGCGACGAAGATGCGCTGATCACCCGCGAGGAGATCCACGAGCTCTTCGCCGGCGTCACCAACACCATCGACCGTGACCTCGCGCTCTTCGACAAGCGCATCGAACGCGCCATCGACAAGATGGAAGAGCTCGAGTTCCTGCGCAAGCAGCGAGACGACGCCGACACGTTCACCGTCAGCCCGGTGATCTCCGCGGTGATGACGGCGTCGGTGATCACCGATCTGCAGCGGCAGTTCGAGCAGTTCATCGGCTCCGGCGACACGGGGGAGGAGCCGCCCGAGGGTCCGGCCGACGAACCCACCCAGCCCGACGACGCCGAGAACGCGTACGGCGACGACGAAGGAGACGACTGGTGAGCGTCGACCAGTACCACCTGTCCCGGATGCAGCTGATTAACTGGGGCGTGTTCGACGGGTATCACTCGATCCCGTTCAGCTCCAACGGTTCTCTGATCACCGGGTCGTCGGGTTCGGGCAAGTCGTCGTTGCTCGACGCCATCTCGCTGGCGTTCCTGCCCGACCACCGCCGCAACTTCAACGCCTCGGGCGACGCCACCGCCGCCGGCTCGTCGAGCGGTAAGCGCACCGTCGGCAAGTACGTGCGCGGCGCGTGGGGTGAGCGGCGCGACGGCACCAACGCTCACCGCGAGATCATGTACCTGCGCGGCACCGGTCCGGCGTGGGCGGCCATCGCGGTCACCTACACCTCCACCTCCGGCACCGCCATCACCGGCCTGGTCCTCAAGTGGCTGGCCGCGGGCAAGATGACCGACGCGCACAGCTCGTACTTCATCTATGACGGCGACGCCGACATCGTCGAGGCCTGCAACGAGTGGGCCGCCGCCAACTACAACTCGGCCAAGTTCCGCGACCGCGGCTGGCGCGGCGGGCCCGGCGAGGGCAAGTACCTCTCGACGCTGTACTCGCTCATCGGGATCCGCGGCTCCGACGCCGCGCAGCAGCTCCTCGGAAAAGCCAAGTCGCTCAAGAGCGTCGGCGGTCTCGCGCAGTTCGTGCGGGAGTTCATGCTCGACGCCCCGACGTCCATTGTCGGCATCTCCGACGCCCTCGAGCAGATCGATCCGCTCGTCGAGGCCCGTGAGCTGCTCGACGTCGCGCGCCGCAAGCGCACCATCCTCGGCAACATCGAGGAGGTCCACGAGCGGTACGCGAGCGAGTCGGCCACCTTCTCCGTTCTCGACACCATCGACAGCACCACCATCCGCAGCTACGTCAACAACCTGCGGATCCGCAACGCACAGCCCGAGGTCTCCGACCTCGACGACCAGATCACCCGCCTCGACGGCGATCTCGCCGCGCTGACCACCCAGCACGACCAGCTCCGCCAGGACCACAGCCTGCTGCTGGCCCGCATCGCCACCTCCACCGGCGACCTCGCCCCGCTACGCGAACAGCTCGGCGGCGCACAGAAACTCAGCACCGAGGTCACCGCGCGACGAAATGCCTACGAGGACAAGGTCTCCGCGCTCGGTTTCAGCCCGCCGACCAACGCCGAGGGCTTCTGGTCGCTGCGTGAGGAGCTGATCGAGGAGGCTACCAAGATCGACGGCCAGCTCGAGGCCGGCCGCGCCCACTATGCCGAGGCGCTGGCCCGCGAGGTCGCCGCCCGCAGCCGCCGCGACACCGCGCAGGAAGAACTGGGCCGCGTCGAACAGGCCGGTTCCGCCCTGCCGCGTACCGAACACGAGATGCGCCGCGTCATCGCGTACGCGCTGCAGATCGACGAGTCCGAGCTGAAGTATGTCGCCGAGCTCGTCGAGCTGGACCCCGACGAGGAACGTTGGCGTCTGGCCGTCGAGAAGGTCCTGCGCAACGCCGGTCTGCGGCTCCTCGTGCCGGACAAGCACTTTCGTTCCGCCCTGCGTTTCGTCAACTCGCACGACATGCGCGGCCGGATCCAGCTGCACCAGGCCGAGACCCGTCCGATGCCCGTCGTCGAGCCGGGAACTCTGGCCTCCAAGCTGCGTTCCGTCGACCCCGGCCATCCCTGTGCCGCCGAGGCGATGACAGTGCTCGCCAAGCTGGGCAACCACATGTGCGTCGACAACCCGGGGGAGTTCTCCCAGTACGCCAAAGCCGTCACCGACCAGGGCCTGCGCAAGGACTCGGCGAAGCTGGCCGTCAAGGACGACCGCCAGCAGCTTCGCCGGTCGCAGTACATCTTCGTCGGCGACGTCGAATCCAAGATCACCGCACTGCGCGACGAACTCGCCTACGAGGAACGCGTTTTCGAGGACGCCCGCGAGGACTGCGCTGAACTCGATCGCGAACGGTCCGCCAAGGAACGACGCCGCGACGCCTACCGACGCGTGTGTGAGCAGTTCACGCAGTGGAACGAGATCGACGTCGACTCCGTCGACGATCGCGTCGACCAGCTCACCGACCAGTACGACCTCCTCATAGAGGAGAACCCCGACGTCGAGGCGCTGCAGCGCAAGGCCGAGGACCTGTGGGAGCAGGTGCGTCACGCGATCTCTCAGGCCGCCCTGGTCAAGGACAAGATCGCCCGTCAGGACGAGCGTCGCACCCAGCTGCTCGACCTCATCGACCGGCTCAAGCCCGAAGATGTTCCCGCGCAGGCGGAGAAGACCCTCGACGGCTTCCGTGAGGACCTCTCGGCGACCCTCGACGTGCTCAACCCCGAGCCGTACCGCCAGGAGATTGTCAAGGCCGCCGGCCGCGAACGCGACCGCATGCGCTCAGATGCTCGACGTTCCCGTGACGAGCTGGCCCGGATCCTCGACACCTACGACGAGGAGTTCCCCGATGCCATCCCCAACGACAGCGACGACTTCGACGAACGCATCCACGACTACGTCGCCGTCTGCCGCCGCATCGACGAACGCGAGCTGCCCTCGGCCTACGAGCGGATGCGCCGCTTGATCACCGAGCAGGCACCTGGCGCGATCCTGGGTCTACACATGGCCGCCGACGCCGAGGAACGGCGCATCGTCGAACAGATCGAGCGCGTGAACACCGGCCTGGGTGCGGTGGCGTTCAACCGCGGCACCCGCCTGCGCCTCGTCCCGGGCCGTAAGAAGCTCGCCGCCGTCGAGGAGCTGACCGAGAAGGCCCGCCAGATCTCCAACCGCGCAACGGCGGTCAGTTTCGGCGACGAACAGGCCATCCTCGAGCAGTACTCCGACATCCTGCTGTTGCGCGAACGACTCGCCGGCAACACCCCGGAGGACCGCCAGTGGACGCGTGACGCCCTCGACGTGCGCAACCGCTTCGACTTCTACTGCGAGGAGCACGACGCCGAGAGCGGCGAGACCATCCGCACCTACTCGAATGCCGGCGACAACTCCGGTGGCGAGCAGGAGAAGCTGATGGCCTTCTGCCTCGCAGGCGCGTTGAGCTTCAACCTGGCCAGCCCGCACGGCAACGACAACCGACCGATCTTCGCCCAGCTGATGCTCGACGAGGCGTTCTCGAAGTCCGACCCGCAGTTCGCGCAGCAGGCCCTGTCGGCGTTCCGCAAGTTCGGGTTCCAGCTCATCATCGTCGCCACAGTGCAGAACACCAGCACGATCCAGCCGTACGTGGACAACGTGGTGATGGTGTCGAAGACCGAGGTCGGGCCGGAATTGCGGCCGGTTGCTACTGCAACTTCGACGACGATCAAGGCGTTCTCGGAGTTGCGGCGGTCGGGGAGTCAGTTGTAGGTGTAGAGGGCATACGTGATGGGCGTAGACACTCACTGGGCGGAGCATTAGCCCGGCGTTCGGTCTCGGAAGTACCTGATTGTGACGGTGTCGCGCTCCGCGTGCCGAAGGATTCGAGGCTCCTGCGCGTTTGGAGAGGTGCTCTTGTGCTTGATCGGGGTGTTCCGCGGAACGCTCAAGATTGAGAGCCGATCGCAACTGCGTGCGGTACTCCGTGATTCCACCTCCGTTCGAGATTGTGGAGTTCCGCGATACAGCAGACGCCGAGGAACGACGCACGACACTCGAAGGGTGATGTGACGGACCCGTGCGAAGAAGGGCGATTCCTCGTCCCCAGCTACCCTCAGGTCCGCAACCTGCTACCACTACAGCAGGGGTTTCTTGGTCAAGGACGTTAGAGGAGTGCTGTGAGCAGCCTAGGTAGTTTCATCTGGTCGATTGCAGACCACCTTCGGGGTCCCTACCGCCCTAACCAGTACGGCAACGTGATCCTCCCGCTGACGATCCTTCGTCGCCTCGACTGCATCCTCGAGTCCGACCGGGAGACGGTGCGCGCACTCGCGGCGAAGTACGACAACCCCAACAGGCTCAAGGTCGAGGTCAAAAAGGCTACCGGGCGCCCGTTCTACAACACCTCGAACTACTCCTTCGCCAACCTTCTCCAAGACGCCGACGGGCTGGCAGACAACCTGGCCGACTACATCGACCGGTTCTCACCCGATGTCGACGTGTTCGAGTACTTCGACTTCAAGAAGGAAATCCTCGCCCTGGAGAAGGCGGAACTCCTGCGCGAGGTGATCACGTCCTTCAAGGCCGTCGACCTGCATCCGGACGTCGTCTCCAATGCCGACATGGGCGATGCGTTCGAGTACATCATCCGCAAGTTCAACGAGGCCGCGAACGAGACCTCCGGCGACCACTACACTCCGCGAGACGCGATCCGGCTGCTGGTCGACCTGCTCTTCGCCGAGAAGGACGTCGACCTGACCGAGGCCGGTATCGTCCGCACGCTGTACGACCCCACCGCGGGCACCGGCGGCATGCTCGCCCTGGCCGAAGAACACCTCCTCGAACAGAACCCCGACGCGAAGCTGAGCCTGTACGGTCAGGAATACAACGGGCAGTCGTACGCGATCTGCAAGTCCGACCTGCTCGCCAAGGGCCACGACGCAACCAACATCGGCTTCGGCAACACTCTCACCGAAGATGCGTTCAAGGACAGGAAGTTCGACTTCTGCATGTCCAACCCGCCGTACGGCGTCGACTGGAAGCAGTACGCGAAGGCGGTGACGAAGGAACGCGATGAAGCAGGGCCCTACGGCCGGTTCGCCCCGGGCCTGCCGGCGACCTCGGACGGGCAGATGCTGTTCCTGCTCCATCTGGCCCACAAGATGCGCGCCCCCAAGGACGGCGGCGGCCGTGTCGGCATCGTCATGAACGGCTCACCGCTCTTCAACGGCGCCGCCGAGTCCGGCCCCTCGAACATCCGCAAGTGGCTGCTGGAGAACGACCTGGTCGAGGCGATCGTCGCGCTGCCGACCAACATGTTCTTCAACACCGGCATCGCCACCTACATCTGGATCCTCGACAACACCAAGCATCCGGACCGCAAGGGCCTGGTACAGCTCATCGACGGCACCTCGTTCTGGACCAAGATGCGCAAGAACCTCGGTGCCAAGAACCGCGAGCTCAGCGACACCGACCGCGCCGAGGTCGTGAAGTTGTACGCCGACTTCACCGACGCCGACCCGGACTATTCCAAAGTGCTGCGCAACCACGAGTTCGGCTACTGGACCATCACGGTGGAGCGTCCATTGTTGGACGAGGGCGGGAAGCCGGTCGTCGACCGCAAGGGCAAGCCCAAGCCCGACTCGAAGAAGCGCGACACCGAGAACGTCCCCTTCACCTACGGCGGCTCGACCGCCGGCGCCACAGCCAAGACCGAGGTCATCCAGGCGTACTTCGACGCCGAGGTGAAACCTCACGTCCCCGACGCCTGGATCGACTGGACCAAAGTCAAGACCGGCTACGAGATCCCCTTCACCCGCCACTTCTATAAGTACGTCCCACCCCGGCCCCTCGCCGAGATCGACGCAGACCTCGAAAAGCAGGTCGCCAAGATTCTCGACCTGCTGCGAGAGGTGGAGCAGTGACGGGGCCGCTTTGGGCCGCATTGCCGGGCGGGTGGCTGACGGGCCAGCTCAAGAATGCAGCAACTGTCACGCTCGGCAAGATGCTGCAGAGCAAGGACTCCGGCGACGATGTGCGCGCCCCGTACATGCGTGCCGCGAACGTGCAGCCCGACGGCGTGCTGGCCCTCGACGACGTGAACGAGATGTGGTTCGGCGCCGCCGAGCTGGAGCAATTAAGTATCCGGGCGGGCGACGTTGTCGTCGTCGAGGGGGGCCAAGGCGGATTCGGCCGCGCCGCGTATGTCGACGAGGGTCTGCCAGGGTGGGGGTTCCAGAACTCGATCAACCGGCTGCGACCGACTGAGGACTTCGACGGCCGGTTCATCGCGTTCTACCTGATCGCGCTACGTGCCAGCGGTTTCATTCGCGCGTACTCCAACGTCGTCTCGATGCCACACCTCACTGCGGAGAAACTCGCACGGATTCCGATGCCGCTGCCACCGCTTGATGAGCAACGAGCCATCGCCGACTACCTCGACCGTGAGACCGCCCGCATCGACACGCTCATCGAGGAGCAGCAGCGTCTGATCGAGATGCTCCGCGAGCGGCGTCAGGCTATTGTCGAGTCCGCAGTTGGGCGGGGCTTGGATCAGACAGCGTCGATGCGAGCGAGTGGGTTGTTCTGGACAGATCAGGTTCCTCAGCATTGGGCCGTTGCAAACATCCGCAAGGTCGCGACTATGAAGACCGGGCACACTCCGAGCCGGAGCAAGCCAGAGTACTGGGTCGACTGCACCATTCCCTGGTTCACACTTGCAGATGTGTGGCAGTTGCGGGACGGCCGGAGAACTTATCTCGGCGAGACGACGAATCTGATCAGTGAAGTCGGCCTCGCAAACTCGGCAGCCGAGTTGTTGCCCGCAGGGACCGTCGTGCTATCCCGCACGGCTTCCGTCGGTTTCAGTGGAATCATGCCAGTGGAGATGGCGACCAGCCAGGATTTCTGGAACTGGATCCCGGGCGACCGCCTCACCGCGGAGTATCTGATGTGGACGTTCAGGGCGATGCGAAGCGAGATCCAGTCGCTGATGATCGGATCAACCCACAAGACGATTTACCAACCAACGGCCGCCGCGTTTCGAGTCCCAGTCCCCCCGATTGCTGAGCAGCGTGGCATTGCCGCGTACCTCGACGACCAGACCAACAAGATCGACACTCTCATCACTGAGTCTGAGCGGCTCATTGAGCTGTCGAAAGAGCGGCGGTCGGCGTTGATCACCGCGGCGGTGACGGGGCAGATCGACGTCCGGGAGATGGTGTGATGGCCGCTCACAATGAGGTCGTTTTTGAGTCTGAGATCTGCGCGTACTTGGAGTCCCACGGGTGGCTGTCCTCGGCCAACGATTTCGACTATGACCGGGAACGGGCGCTGCTCCCAGAAGATTTGTTCAGATGGCTGCAGGAGACGCAGCCGGTGGCCTATGAGAAGGCGTTGAAGGCCGCGGGGTCGGAGGCGAAGTTCCTCGACGTGCTGGTCACGGCGCTCGACAAGCCCCTCGAGTATGGGGGCGGGACGCTGAACATCCTGCGCAACGGGGTGCCCTACATCGGCGGTGGCCGGTTGAAAATGGCGCAGTTCCGACCCGAGACCAGGCTGAACGCGACCACTAACGAGCAGTACGCGGCGATGCGGGTGCGGGTGATGCGACAGGTGCATTTCTCCACCGCCGACCAGCGCAGCATCGACCTGGTGTTCTTCGTCAACGGTCTTCCGGTAGCGACGGTGGAGTTGAAGACCGATTTCACTCAGTCGTTGGATGAGGCGATCAACCAGTACCGCAAGGACCGGCATCCGCTGACCAACGGGCGACTGGAGCCGCTGCTGTCGTTCGGGCACCGGGCGCTGGTGCACTTCGCAGTCTCCAACGACCTGGCCGCGATGACCACCCGGCTCGAGGGCGAGAAGACGCACTTCCTGCCGTTCAACATGGGGTACAAGGGGAGCGCGGGCAACCCGCCGGGTGAGGCCGGGCGGTCCGCTACGGCGTATCTGTGGGAACGGGTCTGGGACAAGCACGCCTGGCTGCAGATCATCGGCCGGCTGATGATCGTGGAAACCAAGGAAGAATGGGACGTCGCGACCGGCACCTCGGTGCGGCGCACGAGCATGCTCTTCCCGCGGTTCCACCAGTGGGAGGCCGTGACGAACATCGTAGCCGCGGTGCGCGAGGAGGGGGTGGGTCGCCGCTACCTGATCGAGCACTCGGCTGGATCGGGCAAGACCAACACCATCGCCTGGACCGCGCACCGCCTGGCACGGCTGCACGCCAGCGACGAGAAGGTATTCGACTCGGTGATCGTGGTCGTCGACCGCACCGTGCTCGACGGGCAACTCCAAGACGCAATCCGGCAGATTGACGGCTCGGGGAAGATCGTGGCCACGATCAGCCCCGAGGATGTCCGCAAAGCAGGCGCGAAATCGAAATCCGGGCTGCTGGCGACCGCGCTCAAGAACGGGGAGCTGATCATCGCGGTGACGGTGCAGACCTTCCCGTTCGCCCTGGACGAGATCCGGAAGGACTCTTCGCTAAAGGGGCGCCGGTTCGCAGTCATCGCCGATGAGGCGCACTCTTCGCAATCCGGCCAGATTTCCTCCAAGCTCAAGGCCGTCCTGACGGCGGAAGAGGTCAAGGATATTGAGGAGGGCGGTGAGGTCGACGTAGAGGCAGTTCTGGCCGCCGAGATGGCCCAGCGAGCCGAGTCTGAGAACATCTCCTACCTCGCGTTCACCGCGACGCCGAAAAACAAAACCCTTGAACTCTTCGGTCGAAAAGGCCCCGACGGGAAACCGGCTGAGTTCCACCTCTACTCGATGCGCCAGGCGATCGAGGAAGGCTACATCCTCGATGTGCTTAAGGGGTATCAAACCTATGACACCGCACTGAAGATCGCCGGCAAGGCCGAAAGCGGCGACAGTGGCGAAGTAGACGAGTCTGCAGCCCGCAAAGGGCTGATGCGGTGGGTGAAACTGCACCCGACCAACATCAGCCAGAAGGTGCAGATTATCGTCGAGCACTTCCACACCAATGTCGCCCACCTGCTCGAGGGCAAGGCGAAGGCGATGGTCGTGACTGACTCGCGCAAGGCGGCGGTGAAGTACAAGAAGGCGATCGACGCCTACATCACCAAACGAGCCGCCCTGGACGACTCGTACAACTACCGCACCCTGGTCGCCTTCTCCAGTTCAGTCACGATGGACGAGGACGAGACGTGGGCGTCGGACTGGGGGCCGCGGCCGGGCAGGGACGACGAGTTCACCGAGGCGAACCTCAACCCTGGCGCCGGCTCGGACCTGGCAGCCGCGTTCAAGGGCACGACGTACACGATCATGCTGGTCGCCAACAAGTTCCAGACCGGGTTCGATCAGCCGTTGCTCTCCGCGATGTACGTCGACAAGAAGCTTTCCGGAGTCACTGCGGTGCAGACGCTCTCTCGGCTTAACCGCACTCACCGTACGGCGAGTGGAGAGCAGAAGCGCAAAACGTTCGTCATCGACTTTGTGAACAAGTCCGAGGACATCCGGGCTGCGTTCGAGCCGTACTTCACGGGAGCCACCCTGGAGACCGAGACCGACCCGTACGTCGTTGTCCACCTCGCGACCAAGCTTGACCAGGCCGCGCTCTATACGCCGGAGCAGGTACGTGAGGTCGCCGAACTCTGGGTGACCCGCAAGGGCAACAATGCACTCTCTGCCGCGATCAGCCCGCCGAAGCACGATTTTGCGCGGCGCTATGCGGCAGCCCTCGAGACCGACGACAAAGTCATCCTCAACGAACTTGACCTGTTCCGTAAGGACGTCTCCACCTACGTCCGTCTCTACGACTTCATGAGCCAGATCGTCGACTACGGTGACCCCTACATGGAGATGCTATCGATCTTCTTAAGGCTGTTGGAGAAGGTTATCGCTGACTCGTCCTGGGCGGCGGAAGTAGACCTTTCGGACGTGGTCTTGGTCGGGGTACAGCACACGCAGCGACCGAGAACGGACATCTCGCTGACGGGTGACGGTCAGCTTAAGGGGATCAGTGCCGCTGGCAGTGGCATGCGAAAGGAGCCGAAATTCGTTGCCTTACAGGTAGTCATCGACAAGATGAATGACCTCTTCGGCGCCGAGGCGTTCACAGAGTCACAGATCCGCGAGTTCGTGCAGGGGTTGGTCCAGCGATTACTCGGCTACCCAGACCTAGTCAACCAGACCGCGGTGAACTCGAAGAAACAGTTCATGGAGTCGCAAGATTTCCAGGCCGCCGTGACCGAGGCAGTCATTGACAACCAGGAAGCGCACAACACCATGGCCGACTATTTCTTCAGCGACGGCCCGGCGATTAACGGGGTCATCACTGCGCTCGCGGATGCGTTCTACGAGGCGGCGATCGATCACAAGACGACCGCATAGCTACACTCAATAGGCCGTTGGCAACGGGAGTCAGTTCGATATCGCGATGGTGCTGCGAAGACTGTCCAGCGCCCGGCAAGACGATTCTGTGTGGGCTACGACACTCGCTGCTCATCCCGCCCGCGTCCGCATGTCTCGTCGTCGGCGCTAGAACGTCGGTTCGGTAGAGACTGCCGTACTAGTTGTACTGACCCGGGACGTTAGGTACGGGGTTCGGCGAGCCTGCGTGACATAGGGAAGACCTCCGAGTGAGGTGTGGAGCTGTCTAAGAACCGCTCCTCATCCCGGAGGTCTTCATGTCTCACCGTAATTCACCGTTGTCCCCAACTGGTTGGCTGCGTCTGGCTCGGTGTGTCGTCGAGGACGGGTGGCCGCTACGGCGCGCGGCTGACCGTTTCAACGTCTCGGTCACGACGGCCAAGCGGTGGGCCGACCGCTACCGCGACCACGGGCCTGCAGGGATGGTTGACCGATCGAGCCGGCCGCGGTCGTGTCCGCACCGCACCAGTCGCGTGGTTGGGTTACGCGTGTCGCGCCGCTGGGGACCTGCCAGGATCGGGTTCCACCTGGGAATGAACGTGTCCACGGTGCACCGCATCCTCACCCGCTACCAGTGCGTGCGGTTGTCGTGGACCGACCCGGCCACCGGAGCGCCGGTTCGTGCACGACGACGTGAGGCTCGCCGGTATGAACGCGACGCTGCCGGGGACTTGATCCACGTCGACATCAAGAAGCTGGGCAGGATCCCCGACGGTGGTGGGCATCGCGTGCACAGCCGCGCCAAGGGCACCCGCAACTCCAGTGCCCATCGCGATGCTTCCCGACCCGCACCGTGCATGGCCGTCCCAACCTGGGATACGCCTACCTGCACCACGCCGTCGATGATCACTCCCGGTACGCCTATTCGGAGATCCTGGCTGATGAGAGAAAGGAAACCGCGACCGCATTCATGGCGCGGGCATTGGCTCACTTCGCCTCGATCGGTGTTACCACGACACGGGTAATGACCGACACGGCTCGTGCTACCGCTCCACGATTTTCGGGAGTTGTTGGCAGGCAACGGGATCAAACACAAAAGGACCCGACCGTACCGGCCGCAAACCAAAGGCAAGGTCCAACGATTCAACCGCACACTGCAAGAGGAATGGGCCTACGCCCGCCCCTACAACAGCGAGTCCGAACGCGTAGCCGCCTTCGACGAGTTCCTGCGCATCTACAATCACGAACGCGGCCACACCGCACTCAGGGGCAACTCACCCGCCGACCGCGTACCCAACCTGGCGGGTCGGTACAACTAGTCGAGACCGTCGAGCTCAGCCAGCAGGTAGTCTACGGCTGTGCGCCAATCCACGATTTCGCTCAGCCTCTTCCTCATCTCATGGGCTTGCGCTCGGGACGGTGCAGGATGAGTCAGTACATACCAAATCGCATCCGCCCACTCATCGATGGCAAGACGTGTCGACGTGTTGCGTGTGGTCACGATAGACGAAGGCTCAGTGTCGATGTGTGACTCTCGAAGGAACTGAGCTAAACCAGATTCCGCACTGATGAGCACTGGAATATCGCTCGCAATCGCTTCGAATGCGGCGAGCCCAAAACCCTCGTGCCGCGATGGCATGAGCATTACTCGAGATTGTGCGAGATCCTGCTTCACCAGTTCCTCGGAGTCGGAGTATGGCCTCAGGTGGTAAGCAACTCGACCCTCAAAAATCTCGTCCAAGCGGGCCTTCACGTCGGTCGCCGCTTCGCCCGGTACACCCCTTAGAACGAGCACTGGAGGGTGAGGCCGCGACTGCGGCCATCGATCGACGACCTTCAGAAGGGCATCCGCGACAATGTCAATGCCTTTAGACTGAAAGTCGTCAGCCCGGCCTACGACGAGGAGCGCATTTCTAACCGGGGGACTGGCCGATGCGGGATCGAAGGCCGAACGTAGGCCCGGGACCATGCACATGATTTTCGGCCGTGGACTTAGACCTATCAAGTCGTCAGTGATAGTTGCGGTCAGCATGGGCCCAACCCCGACTACCAGATCCGCGGATCTTGCGAGGTCTCGTTCGAGATTCCGCCGCTCGTCTGCGCTTGCCATCCGCGATGTTCCGCCTGGCATCTCTTTTGCTGCCTCAAGCTGCTCTGCGTCGGTGTGAACAAAGTGTACCCGCCTAGCACGGGAGAAGAACTGTTGCTTCTGGGCTGCGGCGTAGGAACCAAGCACTCGGCCATGGCCTATTATCACATCCGGCTCCCACGAAGAATCGGCGAAGACCGGGCGGAGGAGAAGTAGTTCACGGCTATTCAACCCTGGGATGGAAGCCGGAGTCACGAGTGCGACATCGACGTCCGAGGCAGCTTTGATGTCTTCATCTGTGGACCGTGGCACCATCACCGCTGTCTCGACTCCAGCTGAAGCAAGGGCCGTAGCAAGTTCTCTATTCATCGTTGACAGACCCCCGCGGCCAGAACGCCACTCATCACTGATGAGCATCATCCGTCGCTTCTTAGCGCAGTTGCACTGGGCCGGCAAGAATGCGCCGTGGTCTTCTCGCGACGAAGGCGCCCAACCATTTCCACTGTCGATAGCCAGAAAAGGGAACTCGTCTCCGACCGTTCAGATGAAGCAAAGTATTGCCACTGAAGCTCACCGGTCGCAGCACCAACGACTACTGAGTCGTAGCCAACGTCGTCTTCCGCTCGCAACAGCCTGCCAGCTAGGCTGGCGAAACTATCGTCGTCGCGCAGCGTCACATTATCGGGACTATCGACGAGCAGGAACACAGCGGCGAGTGTCACCTCGTCGCGGAATGAGCGGCGGGCCTCCACGGCGGCTGCGAGCAAACCCGCCACCCGATTGCGGAGGTTCTTCCGGAACGATGGCCCTGTGCTAGTGTCCTGAGTCATTAATTCGTGTGCAGTAGTGGGCGATGGAGTCGAGGATCTGGTCAGCGGTCTTGACCCACACGTAGTGGCAGGTCCCCGATAACCGGTCCAGTCGGTCCTAGAGCCAGTTCTTACTTGCGGTCGGTCAGTCGATCTCGCAGCCCACGGGGTGGTGCTGGTGGGTGCATCGGGCAGCGTACTCGGCCGGGGTCTTGTAGCCCAGCGCTGAGTGGCGGTGTCGGTGGTTGTGGTCGTCTTTGAAGTCTTCGATGACCATGCGGGCCTCCAACAGGGTGGGCCAGCAGTTGCGGTTCAAACACTCGTCGCGCAACCGGTTGTTGAACGACTCGATGAACCCGTTGTTCCACGGCGTGCCAGGCGGAATGTAGGAGATCCCCACCGACCCTGCACAGAACGTCTGGAGGGCCTCAGAGATGAACTCAGGGCCGTTGTCCATGCGCAGCACCTTCGGTGGGCCACCCCAGATCGCGAAGGTCTTCTTCCACTCCTCGATCAACCGGTCGGCGGCGATCGAGCGATCCACAATGTTGAGCAGCGACATCCGGGTGTGTTCATCGACCATGGACGCGATCTTGATCTTGTGTCCGTCGACAGTGGAGTCGAACTAAAAGTCCAATGCCCACACCACTTTCGGTGCGTCCGCGGTGACAATCGGCACCGACGACTGGCCGGCCCGTTTACGCCGCGGCGCCCGGCGCACCTGCAATCCTTCTTCCTTCCACAGCCGGTGGACCTTCTTCTTGTTCACGGTGTCGCCTTCGTCGAAACGCAGCCAGGCCCACGCCCGACGGAACCCGTGGCGTGGGTTCTGACGGGCGTAGGTTCGTAGCTGCTGGCGCAGGCCAGCATCCGGGTCAGCCGGGGTGTGCGCTTGCGGCAGTTGACGATACGCTGAACGAGCAAGCCCAACAACCTTGCACGCCTTGCGTTCTGACATGTTCATCACGTCTTTGAGCATGTCGATGGCGGCGCGTTTGGCGGTTGGGCTCAGAATTTTCCCTTGGCGATCTCCCGTAGCGCGTCCTTCTCCAACTCGGCATCGGCGAGCAGCCGCTTGAGCCGGCCGTTCTGCTCACGCAGCTCCTTGAGCTCCTTGGCCGCGTCACCGTCCATGCCGCCGTACTGGCGGCGCCAGTTGTACAACGTCGCTGCCGACACCTCGAGGTCGGCGGCGATCTCCTCGCCGGTCTTGCCCTGCGCCGCCAACTCGTCAGCCCGGCGCAACTTGCGCACAATGTCCTCTGCCGAGTGGCGCTTGCGTCCTGCCATGATCCTCATCGTCCCTTCTCTGCCCTCAACAGGGCAATCAGGACTCTAAAACAGACCGGACCGGTTCACGGGGGACACGCCAGTAGGGACGGGGGTTGTCGTTCCAGGTCTCGATCCACGCTCTGATGTCGGCATTGAGTGCTCGTACGGTGCGGTGGGTGGAGCGTTGGAGTTTCTTGGTGGCCAGTTCGGCGAACCAGCGTTCGACGAGGTTCATCCAGGATGAGCTGGTGGGGGTGAAGTGGACAACAAACCGCGGGTGCGCGGTCAGCCATCGCTTGACCGCGGGTGTCTTGTGGGTGGAGGCATTGTCCATGACCAGGTGGACGTCGAGCTCGTCGGGTACCTCGGCGTCGATCTTGCGGAGGAATCCGATGAATTCCGTTGCGCGATGCCGTGAGTGAAGCGAACCGATGACTTTGCCCGACGCGATGTCCAACGCCGCGTACAGGCTGGAGGTGCCGTTGCGCACGTAGTCGTGGCTGGCCCGTTGCGGGGTGCCCGGGAGCATGGGAAAGATCGGCTGGGTGCGATCGAGCGCTTGGATCTGGGTCTTCTCGTCAACGCAGAGCACCAGGGCACGTTCGGGTGGGTTCATGTAGAGCCCGACGACGTCGCGGACCTTCTCGGTGAACATGGGATCTTTCGACAGCTTCCACGAATCCTGTTTGTGTGGAGCCAATCCGAACGCTCTCCATACACGCGAAACAGTTGACTGCGACATGTCGAGATGCTCAGCCATCGACCGAGTCGACCAGTGTGTCGCATTCTTCGGAGTGGTCTCGAGAGTTGCGGTGATCAGGTCTTTGATCTGCTCGTCGCCGACGGTTCGAGGTCGCCCGGGCCGGGGTTCGTCGAGCAACCCCTCGCAGCGGTGCTCGACGAACCGGCCTCGCCATCGCCGCACGGTACCTCGGTTGAGGCCGAGTCGTTGTGCCACTTCGGTATTCGACCCGCCATCAGCGGCAGCGAGAACGATTCGTGATCGCATCGCCAAACCCGAGGCCGTCGTTCGCCGACGCGCCCACCCTTCGAGCTCACGGCGCTCGTCATCGGTCAGAACAATATCCACTGCTCGCGGACCCCGGGTTGCCATTCCCCAGTCTATCAACCGAATGACAATTAATGACTCAGGACACTAGCGCGGGATCTCCAGCTTTCACGGTAGGAACACTCCCCTCAGAGTCGCGCCCTTAGCCTCGCCAATCCGATTGGCGCAAACCATGACCACTTGATTACGCCGCTCGCGGATCGCCGGCGGCCATCCCTCCTGCACGCGAGCCGCTGTAGCTCTGTGCGTCTGATGGCGGGAATCGACGTCGGTGCTCACTTAGCGAGCCCGGTCTGCTGGCAGTAGATGGTTGACGTTAGCCGAACGTATGGCCCACTCCGCAGGGCGTAAGACCCTGAGAGGCAGTCCTTGCGAGTCCGCTCGCTCCCGAGCAAACGGGAGATCGCCTGACTCGAACCTGTCGCGCTCGTACATGATTGTGGTCCTTCAATAAGTTGCGCACCAGCAGGACACGCGCGCCACCCCGGTAAGTGCGGGCATAGCGATTTGGATTCGCTAGGCTGTGACATCTGCGGACCACTGCGTGACCCGGGAACGTTAGGACTCCTGGGTTGGAAGAACGCCCGGATACGCGAACTCGGATGCCCTCGACGCGTGCGCTAGTGCACTACGGCGAGTCATGACCGCCGTCTGAGTGTGCGGGAATGTCTCGTCGTGAGTCCGAAATTTCAAATCCGTCCGGGGTTGGTTTGAACTTGCCCTTCAACACGATATGGGCCGACTGGTGTTCGCGGAGCGAGGCATAGTCAATTTCGCCAATCACGACGTAATTGTGATTTCCGCCCCTAACGCGGAGTATATCGCGTCTATAATCCTTCGCGTATGGGGCACGTATTCTCGAGTCTCCGTATTGCCGGTGGTTCGATTGCGCAATGTACGCATGAACATCGAGGGCTGCGGATTCAACGAGAGCCTCAAAGGGGCTCTTCCTGATTGACGGTGCGTGGAACAGGTTCTTGCGACCACAAGATGTAGGGGTGAGCAAGATCGCGGGGTGTGGGCGGTGAGCCTGGAGATATAGGCGGGTCCTGTGGTGTGAGGATGAAAGCTCTCACACACCCACCCGGACACCAACAGGACCCACGTTGCAGCGTAGCGCTATTGCCGACACCATCTGCCGCACCATCGAGCTCGGGGTGACGATCACCGGTGCCGCCCTCGACGGCGAGGACCGCACCCACGTGTTCTGCCAGGTCCTGGAACCGAAGAACACATGTCCCGGATGCGGACAGCTGGGTCGGCTGCGTGACCACATCGATCGTGAGGTCGCTGATCTGCCGATCGTGGGGCATCCGACTCGGCTGCATATCGCGGTGCCGCGCTACCTGTGCGAGAACCCGGACTGTGCCACCACGATCTTTCGTGCCGACATCTCGACCATCGTGGCGCCACGGGCCCACGTCACCCGCCGCACCACCACGTGGATTCTGCGGGCGATGATCGTCGACAAGATGTCGGTCAAGGCGGTCGCCGCGGCGGTCGGGTTGGGTTGGAACACCGTCAACACGCTCGCACTCGAGGAGGCCCGCATGCTGGCGTCCGCACCGGCCCGCCTGGACGGTGTGCGGGTCCTTGGGGTCGATGAGCACAAGTGGAAACACGTTCGCGGCAAGGGGGATTCGAGTTTCGTGACCGTGCTCGTCGACCTGACACCGATCGTCGATGGTACCGGCCCGGCACGCTTGCTGGACATGGTCGCCGGCCGCTCCAAAGCCGCGTTGAAGGATTGGCTGACCGCGCGCGATCCTGCATTTCGTGACCGGATCAAGGTCGTCACCATGGACGGGTTCGCCGGGTATCGCACCGCGACCGCTGAAACCCTGGACAAGGCGCGTGCGGTGATGGATCCGTTTCATGTGGTGCACTTGGCCGCAGACAAGCTCACGGTGTGTCGTCAACGCGTGCAACAGGATACGTGCGGACACCGCGGCCGCACCGGGGACCCGCTCTACGGCATCCGCCGCCCTCTGCTCACCCGAATCGGCTTGTTGACCGACAAGCAGAAGACCCGCATCACCAACGGCCTCGAAGCGCGTGAGGAACATCTGGCGGTCGCGGTCACCTACGCCGTCTATCAAGACCTGATTGACGCCTACGGCCAACCGCACAAGCGTGACGGGAAGATCGCGATGTACAAGCTGCTCAAACGCATCCACACCGGCGTGCCGAAAGAACTCGCCGAACTTGCCCAACTCGGCCGTTCGTTGTGGGCCCGACGCAAAGAGATCCTGGCGTACTTCGACACCGGTGCCTCCAACGGCCCGGTCGAAGCGATCAACGGACGCTTGGAACACCTGCGCGGGATCGCGCTCGGCTTCCGCAACCTCAACCACTACATCTTGCGGTCACTCATCCACTCCGGCGGCCTGGCAGAACGCCTACACGCACTCTGAATCAGGAAGAACCCTCAAAGGTTCGGAAGTCCTGGTTCCATTCGGGTACAAAGATGGCGTCCACCCTGCCACGGAGGGCGCTCCGGTAGCCGATATTTGTGAGTTCGCTACAAATCAACGAACTAAAACGGAATCCACCATGGGCGACAATTGGCGGGATATCCCATCGCACGCGGGGCTCAAGCGTTAGCGATGCTAAGTCGTGGAGAAGGTGTTCCTCGTGTGGGGCGGGGCGTTGCTTGTCTTGCTTATACACAAGTGCAGCGGGGTAGCCGAGGCCATCGAGACGTAAGGCAGCCCATACTTGGTTTGCGACCTTTCGCGTTCCGACCGACTGGTACTCGATCCCTGAAATGAGGCTTATCCCACTCTCCTGGAGTTTCAGCGCAATAGGGACGAACCAAAAGGACGGAAGTGCCAGTTCAGGGAGCAGAGCATAGTGCGCCCCGGGGGTTCTATCAATCAATTCGGTAAACATGGCTGCAAGCTTTTCAAAGCGAGCCTGGCCGAGATCATGCTGACCAATTGCGGCACACTTCCAAGACTGAAAACTTGTGTCGAGCATAGCGAGGGCAACACGACGCTTTCCCTTCGGGTAGTTTACGTCTAATCTAAGCTCTTCTGGGTTCCCATCACCCGCTCCTGAGTAACTCGGCAGTTTCCCTGTAGGGGAGTATCCGCGAATTGCGAGTAGTATCCTCTCGATGTCGGTGGCCTCGGCTAAGCCGACAGGTGACGTATGGTCCTGAATCGAGAGATACAGCTCGACCATGTTGAACGGGCGGGTCGAAAACAGGAGCCCCCTCACTTCGCGGCCGCGGATACCACTCAGGAGTGCCGATCGGTCATCATCTAATCCTGCGGTCAGTCTCGCTAGAAGAAGATCGAGTCCCTCAGCGACTACTGGTGAAATCGGCGTTCTGGTTACTCTCATTTCTTCAGGAGAAGGGAGGGAAACGCGATCTGCCGAAACTAGTTCGCGCCCGAGTAGCGAGAACCTAAAAGGCACGTGGGCTAGATCGCGGGCAAACTCCGGCTGTGCCACGATCGGACCTCCGCCCCGCCCATACCATCAGGTAGTACCTGCCCGAGGTCCTGTATCTCGAATATCAGATTGTCTATATGATCCTGAGTAAAGCTACTCGCAAGCCCACTCGCAATGCTCTCGTAGATTTCCCTGCATAGTTGCCTTCCCCAGATCGCGGAGACATCTACCTGAGCATCGCCTTCAGTCGAATCCCCGACCACCGACAGTCGGCAGGTCTCGACAGCGACTCTATGAACATCCCGGACCGCGACTATAAGCTTCATCGTTGCCTCATAGTCTCCGCATGCCACCGCCAGTTTCACCAAGCGTGGCACATAAGGTGCCAGGTCGAAGAAGTGCGGCATGACGAGAATCTGCTGGCACACCGTCTCTATAAACGCTGAGCGGTGAGCTTGCCAAGACTCAGGATTCAGGTTACGTTCGTATGCTTCGAAATCGCGTAGCCGAATCGCAAATCCGGACCTCCTTGCGGATATTTCATCGGTGTCTCTGAGAGTTTCGGCGGGATCGCCGTCGATATGTGTAGCGTTGGCAATGTCTGAACCGATGTCGGTTGGATCGCTCGGGATGGCCGGTAACGCACGCCATTCACTGCCCCGCTCATTAATGGCCTTTTTGATCGAGCCAAGTAGGGACCTGCCGGTCGAGCCAGAGAGATGGAATACCTTGTTTTTGTGATTATCGAAACGGATTGTCGATCCGGACAAGTACGACGGAGAAAATTCGATGGTCGTATTCGAGGGGTAGGAATTATCTGAATTCGATTGTTCTTCACGTTGAAGGAAGCCGCGGCTTCTCGCGATTATCCAATCCCATACGTCCCTGCGACCCTGGAGATTGCCCGAGTCCTCAAGCACAAGCAGTATGTCGTCGACGTATCGTCCATAATACAGCGGTTTTACTTCATCGCTTATCACTTCATCAAGTTGGATGAGTGCCAGGTTTGCGACAACCGCCGATGCGGGTAAACCGACGGGGAGCCCGCGGGGCCGCCAGCCTGTGCGCTCCGCGACGTTGTGCGACCACCACACCAACGACTTGACAAATAGCCGATGCAGCTTCGTTTCCTGTGTATCGAGATCCGCCCCCAGAACTCCGTGGAGAAAGTATTTGTCAAGCAAGAACTCGGGATTTAGGCAATGATAGTATGAAGTGACGTCTGCAGTAAGTGCAATGACAGACTTCCGGTCATCTAGTGCGCGGGTCATTGCAGTAAGTCCGCCGTCTCGCCATTCCCGGTATGGGTAGAGGTAGGGCTTAAAGCTCCCGGAAGCAAGTTCATTAAAGTCACCGCTTCTCGTCCGCCGGAGGCGACTGCCCATCGCTGAACTGTCTAACCTTCTCTCCAAACGCTCGCCAACCTTAAGAATCCAAAGGGACGAAAGCACGTGAAAATCGATACTGCAGCGGCCCATCGGTCGGAACTTCGCGACGGGCTGGCTAGATCCTGCGTGTTCACGCCACCCAACGTGAGGATCCGACCAGATGAACGAGTCTGATTCGCCCCCCGGGCGAAGTGCCTTGCTGGCCTCTTTGGGCGATAAGGTGAAAGTCCCCACGAATGCTGGATCCTTCACCCAGGTTTCGTCGCGACTTAATACTCGCGAACGGAGGTTACGAAGGTTGTCGCCCAAATTTTCCTCGTATTCAACGAGGTCCAACAGCCTTGGATCAGACGCATAGAACAGATCGACCTTAGCCTTCTTGTACGCGACGACCATCTCGTCGAGTGTTATTGGCGTCATGCACTAGCCTCCAAAGAGAGGCCCCACCGATCCGCAGTCGTCATTGCAGCTGCACACCTGGGGAGCTCAATCGGGTTGGTTGGTCAAAACTCGCTCGAGACTAGCGTAGGCGCGTCAGCCTTCGGCGCCTTACGTCGACGCGGCGCTAGCGGTCGGGACTGCAGCACGGGCAGGGGACATCTATCTGGCTTGCCTTTGGCTGCGCGGGAGGGATGTAGCTGTGCCAAAGCCGTATCCAGCCGCTCGCGGCTGGAGGCATTCGTGGTCAGTCGCAAGCTGACGAACGGTGGGTCACCGACTGCCCGCTGGCCACATTCGCTTAACTCGCTACCATCGAGCCACTCTCAAACACATCCATAGGCATGGGACGACGCAGTTTCCACGTGATCGCGATCGGGCGTTCGCCGCGATGACTCACGTAGTCGACAGGACCCAAGAAGATGAAGGGTTCCGCACCGAACGCACCATTCGGTTGGTCGCGAACGAATAGAAGGACTTCGCACCCGTTGCCGCGCTGCTCCACGCATCGCCGGCCCATCGGGGAGTCGACGGCGGTCTTGTTCGGGGATTCCCAGTGAAAGGTGTCCCGCGAGATGGGGTAGTCGCGGTACATCGTGGAAGGACTGAACTCCCGCTCGTCCTTGTGGAGATTGACGAAGAGTGCGCCGGTATCACCATTCCAGGTGACGCCGCCGGCTTGTCCTCGCGCTTTGCGTTCCCAGTTGGCAAAGCCGATGGCCGCCAGCACCTCCTCACGCCGGTACCGAGCATGGGTCTGTAGGGGGACACCGTCAACGGTTCGAGGCACGTGATGGATCCTGGCCGAGGTGATGTCGAGTAACTGGCCGATCTCCGCACAGATCGCCTTATGCGCGCGAAGGAAGTTGAACCCGTCGTCGTAGCTCGTAAAACCTCCGCGATCGGACCACAGAGTGAAGAAAAGCATCCGTGCCAGAGTCTGCTCGCGGGGCGTGAGTTCGTGATACGAGGGCCCACCCGGAGTCGCCAGCTGACGATAGACGTCTGCGCGCTCGAGGTCGTCGACGTGGGCGAGTGCTCGGACACGCTTGGCGAGGGAGTCCTCGTCTGGACCTGGTGGCAGTGTCGGAAGTCCAGCATCCCGAAGTAGTGGCGTCCAGGCGCGAGTTCCGCTACCGGAGTAGACCAACGAGAGATCGCTATCCGTCTGCGCCAGAAAGGCGCTCAGATCACTGGTGTTCGCTTCCTTCACCATCGCGATCAGTGCAGAACGGCGATTGGTGGGCAGAGCCCGCTTGATCGACTCGAGGACGATCTCTTGGGCCTGCCGATCCATCACGATCCGGCTAGCGCCCGGAAGGAAAGGAAAGCCATCGGAGACCTCGTCCAGCAATCGATTCCCACGCGTACCCGTTAGTGCGCTGAACCGCGGGGCGAAGTTGAACTCCGCGCGGTGGTGGCCGATGAAATCGAGCACCGTGAGAACGGCTTTGCGCCTGCTGCGCCGCAATCCACGCCCCAGTTGCTGAAGAAAGACGGTGGCGCTCTGAGTGGGCCGGAGCATCAGCAAGGTGTCTACATCGGGGAGATCCAGGCCTTCGTTGAAGAGGTCAACGGCAAAGAGGCAGGCAACTGCACCCGCGCGCAGGTCAGAAAACGCCTGCGCGCGAACGGCACTAGGTGTGTCGGCCGAAATAGCCACCGCGGGGATGCCCTGCTTGGAGAATGCGTCGGCCATGTACTTGGCGTGTGCAATCGAGACGCAGAAGCCAAGCGCGCGCATGGCGAAAGGGTCGGCCACGTAGTCACGCACGGCGTTCAGTATGAGTCGGGTGCGTGCGTCGTTCCCCGTGTACACATTCTCGAGATCGGCGATCTTGTAGTCGCCGCGCGACCACGTGAGGTCGCGCAGGTCTGTGTTGTCGGCGATGCCGTAGTAGTGGAATGGGCAGAGCAGGTCCTGCTCGAGAGCGTCCCACAACCGGAGTTCGTAGGTCGGCCGGCCTCCGAACCAATGGAGGATGTCGAGAGTATCGCTGCGTTCGGGCGTTGCAGTGAGACCCAGGAGCTCAGATGGCGTAATCCACTGTAGCAGTGAGGTGTACGTGGCTGCCGCGGCGTGATGAAATTCGTCGACAACGACAACGTCGAACGTGGCAGCGTCAACACTGTCGCCACCACGACCGCTGAGCGATTGGATGCTGGCGAAGACATGTTGCCAGTCGGTCGGCCGGTGGCCATCGACGTACAGTGCCCCAAAGCTGCCATCTCCGAGCACCTCCCGATACTTTCGCAGGGACTGTTCGAGAATCTCCTTGCGGTGTGCCACGAATAGCAGGCTTAGTGACTTGCCGGCCTGTTCGCATAAGCGCTTGTAATCGAGAGCAGCTATTACGGTCTTGCCGGTTCCGGTGGCGGCAACAATGAGATTGCGGTGGTGGTTGTGCACTTCGCGAGCTGCCTCGAGAGCTTCCAAGACACGCTCTTGGTGCGGCCACGGTTGCACGTCGAGCCCTGAGACGGTGATAGTCTCGCGACCGCTCTTACCGCCACCCGCTTCAAACAGAGCCTGATCGAGCGTGGTGCCGTCAGTCGCTGGGTCGTAGGGCTTGAAAGCTGGGTCGTTCCAGTAGGTGTCAAAGACGCCTTCGAACTTTCGGATAAGGGTAGGCGTGCTGATACCGGAGATCCGGACGTTCCACTCGAGCCCGTCGACCATCGCCGATCTGGAGAGATTTGAGCTCCCCACATAGCCGGTATCGAATCCGGAATTGCGTCGAAACAGCCAGGCCTTGGCGTGCAATCGGGTTGTGGCGGTGTCGTAGCGAACGCGAACGTCGGCGCCATACTTCGTGACAAGTTCGTCGACAGCGCGGCGTTCGGTAGCGCCACGGTAGGTCGTGGTGATCACACGCACCGGGACGCCCCGTGAGCGCAGTGCCTGCAGCTCACGACCGATGACCGCGATGCCGGCAAACCGGATGAACGCGCAGAGGAGATCGACACGATCAGCGCTAGCGAGTTCGCTCGATATCTCGCTCGCCATGTTGGGCTCGTCGCGACGGTTGGTCAGGAGGGCGACCTCGGACAACGGCGTTGCCGGACGAGTCGGGACCGGCGCACTCGCAGAATGCAATGAGGCCAGCACCTCGGTACGCGAGATTACTTCGTCGCCGCCGGCGGCGATGTGAGCCAGGATGGCGTTCGCCGACTCTTTCCTGGCACCTTCCGGCAACGTGCTGAGATGCCGTTCGACGACTGCCGCCACGTGCCGTGCATAAACATGAGGCTCCGATGCCGGTGAGATCTCGGAAAACTCTGCTACCAGGTTCGTTGACGCTAATCGCTTCGACAAGCGCTCTGTCAGAACGGATTCGTAGATTCCAGGAGGAAAGGCTTCGGGCACGAATGGAGTAGATCACGTCAGCCGGACACATTGCTCGCGCCTCGGTGACCGTGTCCCCCATTGATGGCTTGTTGCCTGCACGACCAGGTCTGGATACAGCGGTGGCGGCTCGTGGGCCAGTTCCACTTTCGCGTGATGAAACCGTGCCGAGTTCGTCCGAACGGACGACAGTACCGCTTGGATCCGAAGAGGTGGCGCTAGGGACTCAATCACCCCCCCGGGCTGTCCGTATTCACCTCGCGCCTCGGCGGACTCGGTCGAAACATCCTGGAGAGTGCCATCGACCCCTATTCAAGTGAACGCGCCTCGATGGTTGCTCATGCAGCAGAGCATGGCAGCGGCCGGCGCTTCGACGTTGATTTGACGTTGATTCGATGGTGCGAAGCCCACTTGGACAGAATGGGGGCTGTTACCTTTCTCCATGCGCGCGGCGTTGTACGCAGCATGGTCGGATGCCTGGCACGACTTATTGCCAGTGAACAGGGAGATGCAATGGCTGGTCTGCACCGGGGTGGTGTAGTGAGAATCGAGCTCTGCGACTTCGCATTCTCGGGTCCTGCCTTCATCGACGTGTCAGAAGCCGCGCTGGATCGGGCGGCGATTGGGGTGGGAAACCTCAACGCGTTCGTTGCGGGCGCTCCGTCGACGGTGAAGGCTATCGCGCAGCAGTGGCGTTCGGCGATCACCCGAGATAGCATCCATCCGCTCGGCGGGCGATGGTGGCGGTCCGACAACTATGCGAGACTGGAACGCACTGAAAAAGGTTTTATGAGCGGACTTCTCGGTGGTGTGCTCAGCAAGCTTGTGGCCGAGTCGGTTTTCGGAGTGCGGCAGTTCGGTCACATCGAGTATTTCTCGCCCCCGCCGATCTACGATCCGACGACGCGCCGCCGACCGGACTTTCTCGGTCTTCCCGCGGGAGGCGGCCCGGCTGTGATCGTCGAGTCCAAGGGCCGTAGCGACCGCCTAAATGCGAGCCCCGATCAGGTGGAGAAGGCGAAGGGTCAAGTGCGGTCAGTGCTGCGGGTGCCCGGTTGTGCTTCAGTTCTACGCTATGTCCAGTACACGCACTTCACAGCCGATGGAGTCCTGGCAGTGACCTTGCACGACCCCCCTGGTTCGGATGATGACGGTATCGCAGGAGATCCTTCGCCGCTCGAGAATGACCAGCGCAACGTTGATTTGCGGGTCTACTACCGCGATGTAGTCGACGCCGCAGTGGCTCTGAACGCGCAGCGTGTGCGCCTGGGTGGTATCAGGTACCAGCTCTTCACTTACAATCTGCTCGGTATATCCGTTGGTGTCCCGGACCGCATTTTCCAAGCTGTGCAACAAGACCAGGCGATCCCGGCGGGATCGGAGTATCTGGGGCCGCTCAACACAGTGGATGTCGCCGAAGACAGTCGACGGTGGCTGATCGAGGAATCAGGTCGCGTAGTCCCCAGTGATACTCAGGTTCTGTCTGATGTCGGTCCAGACGGGATCGCAGTGGTGGGGTCATATCCGATCCGTGGATGATCGGACATTCCGTGCGAGGCAACGCCACTGGTGGGAAACGGCTGGGTAAGTCTTGGTGCCAAAGGCCTTGGTTGGCGCCTGCGATCCCCGGGCTCGGCGCGGATCAGCGACAGCCGCGGTCCGCAAACGTGGCCGGTTACGTCGGCCGCAGCACTCCCACCAGGAACTCCGAATCTGCAGTGAACGGCCGAATGTCCCATGCCGACAGCAGCACGTCAGCCGCGAATCCGGCCACCGCCGCATCGTTGAGGAACTCGTCGAACGGATAGTCTCGCCCCGCACCAAACCCGATCACCGCGCGACCGTTGTCGCGCAAATGCGCACGCAGCCGCGTCAGCACGGTGACGCGGGTACTCGGGGCCAGGAAAGTCATGACGTTGCCGGCGGACACGATGATGTCGAACTGTTCGTCGATACCGCGGGCAGGTAGGTCGAGCTCTGCGAGGTCGTTCACCAGCCAGCGCGGCCCCGGGTGATCCTTCTCGGCTGCGGCGACGAGGACCGGATCGACGTCTACGCCGACAACGTCATGACCCACCGACGCGAGGTATCCGGCGATGCGTCCAGCTCCGCATCCGGCGTCGAGGATCCGTGAACCGCGCGCTGCCATCGCGTCGATGAAGCGGGCCTCGCCGACGACGTCTTTTCCCTCACGTTCCATAGTGCGGAAGCGCTCGACGTACCACTGGGAGTGTCCGGGATCCTTGGCGACTTGCTGCATCCAGAGGCTCTGTTCGACCATGCGTCGCATTGTCGCAAAGACGCCTGATCCTGAGATGAGGGCGGCCCTCGCAGCAGCCGGTCGCCGTCGCAACTGTCATGACGGCGACCGGGGGAGCGCACGTCAGTCATCCATTCAGCGAATGCCGCCGCAGGGGGCAGGTGTGCGCTGTTGCGCTGGAAGGCGGTGCGTCTCAGCCCTTCGACGCGAGCTCCTGCTGGTACTTGCGCGTCATGTGGTCGACGGCCTCGAGTTGCTTCGCGGCGTGGCCCTCCCGCACGGCTCGAGCATGCTCAGCGGCGTCGAGCGTGGCCTGCGCCTGTCCCTGGAAGTGCGGGAACACCTCCTGAGCGAAGAGTTCCGCGGAACGCTTGGTGTCCTGCGGGTTGGCCCAGTCGTGGCCCATCTGCAGCAGGCATCCGAAGCCGCCCGACTGGCCCCACAGCCGCTGGACCTGATTTCGGGCCTGTTCAGCGGTACCGATGACGCCGATGCCGGCCTCGTTGATGAAGTCGATCATCTCCGTCAGCTTGCTCCCGGAGACAGCCATCTGGGGGAACGCCGCGACGTGCTGGAAGTAGTCGAACCACTGCTCGATGCCGTACTCGACCTGGCGGTACGCCTCGGCTTCGGTCTCGGCGATGTGGAACGGCCCTGCGAGGGTCCACTTGCTGCGGTCGACCGTGACGTTGTTGGCTGCGGCCCGCTCCTCCATGACGTTCCAGTGGTGGCCGAGGGCGTCGAACCCGTCGGCGGAGAGTGTCGCGCCGATCGACAGCAGCCCGAGTCCGTGGGTGCCGGCGAGCCGCGGTCCGGTCGGCGACGCCACTGCGGCGACCACTACGTCGATGCCGTCGGCCGAGTAGGGCGCCAACTGCAGCCTGGCGTCGTACAGCTCGTGGGTGCGGGTCTTCGCGGACACCGTTTCGCCACGCAGGAGGCGCACGACGATGTCGAGGTTCTCCTGTAGTAGCTCGCGGGTGTCGGTGGGATTCAGGCCGATCATCGCGGAGTCGGTCGGTAGGGAACCAGGACCCACACCGAAGATGGTGCGGCCGCGTGTCAGGTGGTCGAGCTGCATGATGCGGTCGGCCGCCCACAGGGGGTTGTGGTAGGAGAGCGATGTGACGCCGGTGCCGAATCGGATGCGCTTCGCCCGTTGCGAGGCCGCGGCGATCATGATCTCCGGGGAGGCGATGATCTCGCTGCCCGCGGAGTGATGCTCGCCGAACCAGGCTTCGTCGTAGCCGAGGTGGTCGAGGTGTTCGACCAGGTCGAGGTCGCGTTCGAGGGCTGCGGTGGGGTTGCGGCCGGGTGCGTGGAACGGCGCCATGAAGTATCCGAAACGAAGCCTGCTCATGGGGTCTCCTGTCGATCTGCTCGGCCGACGTTCTGTCGGCCACGACCACGAGACTAGAAAGAGTGTGACTGGCGCCACAGTGCACGAAAGTGGACGATTCACTCGGTCGTCCACGGTCGGGGCGTACGGGTCCCGGTTGCAAGGCGTTGCATGTGCTTCACATCACACTTGAACCGGTACAGTTCGGGGATTGGTGCCGTAGAGAGGAGTGGACGTTGGCCAGTCAGTCGGTCGCGCTGCCTGTGGACGAGTACGAGCGGGTTTTCGCCATTCTCGACGCATGCTCAGAGGCGGAGACGCTCGGTGCGTTCAAGAACGTCTTGATGGGTGCGCTGCACGAGCACTACGACTGTCTGAACACGACGTTCTTCGCCGGCCCGACCTTTGTCACCGCGTTCTCGGACCCCAGCCCGGTGGTCACTGGGCGGATCACGCCGGTCATCGACGAGTATCAGGGGCGGTGGTACCCGAAGGATGTCTTCGCGTCCGCGCAGTCGCGGGCGGCGCTGTCGAAGACCCCGGCGATCTCGGCGGACAAGCTCGGCGGACTCGCGAGCGATTCGGTCAGTTATCTACAAGACTTCTTGTACCGCAAGCAGTTACACAGTGCATCCGTGATGCATCTCGACCTCGCGAACGACTGCCACGGACTGGTCGGGTTGTTCGACTCAGAGGGTAGGGAACCGGACCGCGTCCGGTTGCATGCGATGGGGCTGCTGTCGCGGCAGCTGTCGAACTTTGCGAAATTGCTCCCCGGGCAGCCGGTTCCATCGTGGCGAGAATGTCTGTCGCCGCGGCAGATCGAGCTGGCCGAGCTTGTCGCGGACGGGCACACTAATGAGGAGATTGCGTCGATACTCAACCTGGGGCTCGACACGGTGAAGAAGTATGTCAGCCGGGTGTTTACAGCTACGCGGGTGAGGAATCGTGCCGAACTGGTGAAGTTGGTTTGCGTTGGCGCAAACAATGACTCGTAAGAGTCTCCGTATATGCGGGACAGCCATTCCGCGGTGAGAATGAGGCTTTAGGGGCTCTTCCTGATTCAGAGTGCGTGTAGGCGTTCTGCCAGGCCGCCGGAGTGGATGAGTGACCGCAAGATGTAGTGGTTGAGGTTGCGGAAGCCGAGCGCGATCCCGCGCAGGTGTTCCAAGCGTCCGTTGATCGCTTCGACCGGGCCGTTGGAGGCACCGGTGTCGAAGTACGCCAGGATCTCTTTGCGTCGGGCCCACAACGAACGGCCGAGTTGGGCAAGTTCGGCGAGTTCTTTCGGCACGCCGGTGTGGATGCGTTTGAGCAGCTTGTACATCGCGATCTTCCCGTCACGCTTGTGCGGTTGGCCGTAGGCGTCAATCAGGTCTTGATAGACGGCGTAGGTGACCGCGACCGCCAGATGTTCCTCACGCGCTTCGAGGCCGTTGGTGATGCGGGTCTTCTGCTTGTCGGTCAACAAGCCGATTCGGGTGAGCAGAGGGCGGCGGATGCCGTAGAGCGGGTCCCCGGTGCGGCCGCGGTGTCCGCACGTATCCTGTTGCACGCGTTGACGACACACCGTGAGCTTGTCTGCGGCCAAGTGCACCACATGAAACGGATCCATCACCGCACGCGCCTTGTCCAGGGTTTCAGCGGTCGCGGTGCGATACCCGGCGAACCCGTCCATGGTGACGACCTTGATCCGGTCACGAAATGCAGGATCGCGCGCGGTCAGCCAATCCTTCAACGCGGCTTTGGAGCGGCCGGCGACCATGTCCAGCAAGCGTGCCGGGCCGGTACCATCGACGATCGGTGTCAGGTCGACGAGCACGGTCACGAAACTCGAATCCCCCTTGCCGCGAACGTGTTTCCACTTGTGCTCATCGACCCCAAGGACCCGCACACCGTCCAGGCGGGCCGGTGCGGACGCCAGCATGCGGGCCTCCTCGAGTGCGAGCGTGTTGACGGTGTTCCAACCCAACCCGACCGCCGCGGCGACCGCCTTGACCGACATCTTGTCGACGATCATCGCCCGCAGAATCCACGTGGTGGTGCGGCGGGTGACGTGGGCCCGTGGCGCCACGATGGTCGAGATGTCGGCACGAAAGATCGTGGTGGCACAGTCCGGGTTCTCGCACAGGTAGCGCGGCACCGCGATATGCAGCCGAGTCGGATGCCCCACGATCGGCAGATCAGCGACCTCACGATCGATGTGGTCACGCAGCCGACCCAGCTGTCCGCATCCGGGACATGTGTTCTTCGGTTCCAGGACCTGGCAGAACACGTGGGTGCGGTCCTCGCCGTCGAGGGCGGCACCGGTGATCGTCACCCCGAGCTCGATGGTGCGGCAGATGGTGTCGGCAATAGCGCTACGCTGCAACGTGGGTCCTGTTGGTGTCCGGGTGGGTGTGTGAGAGCTTTCATCCTCACACCACAGGACCCGCCTATATCTCCAGGCTCACCGCCCACACCCCGCGATCTTGCTCACCCCTACATCTTGTGGTCGCAAGAACCTGTTCCACGCACCGTCAATCAGGAAGAGCCGCTTTAGGCACTCGTTGCAGGTCGCCGCAGACGAGCATCTGGAGTGACCAACCGATCTAAGCCCTCAGTTAGGGATTCTGGCAAGGGTAGACCTGAGAAAACCCAGAGCTGTCTCGCACATCTCTTCCGGCGCCGGCTTGTTCTCGCCCAGCCTGACAACAGTGGTGCCAACAATGGCTTTTCCTGACTGGACGGTTGCCGTGCACTCGATGGGTGAAAGGGAACCTACGACTACCGTCCGGCCATCGAGAACCACGTCGGGATACCAGCGCATCGTCTCTGAGTTCTCGCGTTTGTAGCCAAGGACGCCCTGTTCGGGATGCGACAAGTTTCCGATCGACTGCGACAGGGACGACCGTCCATCATCTCGGAAGGTCCACCTGCATCCTCTAGCGGTCTGAAAGTCAGACTTGGCTACGTCCGTTACCGATCCGGGAATCAGGCCAGACCTCTGAAGATCCCCGTCTTGAACCTCGGTACATGGTTCGTAGGAAGTTCCGTCGTTATTCGCATTCCAGCGATTGGGGAAAGGTGTCAAGAAGGGGAGCGCTTTCCCTTCGTCGTCGGTCTGCCGGACTTCGGGCTCCGTCGGAACTGTGTTCGATGTAGACGGAGCGGCCTCGGGAGAGCCTGCGACACTGCAGCCGACCAGGGTGTAGCTGAGAATGACTACAGCAAGGACCCAAAAAGGACTTCTACGCTTCAAGGTTTGCGGCACCATGTGCGTCGGCGTTCTCGAACGAGGACGCTGCGTCCTTACATTGCCGGCTTAACCTGAGGGCACGGGCCGATTGACCGTCCAACTCTGTCGTCAACCTACCCATCGCCAATACCAGACCTTTGTAGAACGATTCACCTTCGACGCAGTTGCCAAAGGCGTTCCTGTGTCCCACTTCTTGCAGGTCAAGTATGGCGTCGTTCAGGTCGCTCGACGCATCCGCCGCCACCGCCGCTCGCTTCTCCCACTGAGCCCGCTCCGACCGCAATAAGTACTCATCCCCATGCGGGCTCACGGGCATCGCTGGTTCAGGTTTGGGCAACAACGAGTCGTCCGAGAACGGTGTCGACACAGGTCCCCCTCACGCTCGCGCGCCCCGACGGCGCCCCACCCTCGCCGAACAGACTAGCTTGGCTCGCTGATTCCGCCATCTGATCCCACTACCTGTGGAGACCGACCTTCGAGTTCCCTCGTTCTCGACACACGCCGACGAACCATCGCGTCCACAGGGGGAGCCGCGCAAAGGGGAGTGGCCACCGGGCACCCGCCCAATGGCCACTCCCAGCGAAGATCAACTACCCCCGCCGACGCCCCCGCTTCCGGTTCGCGAGGTGGTACGAGTCCCGCGACATCTTCGACGCGTACCCCGCACCCTCGACCCTGGCCTGCTCACCCAGCGCCTCGATGCTCCGCAACTCCTGCTCGATCTGCATGTGCTCCTCGGGCGTCGCGAACGCCGACGCTCGTCGAAGTTGCGACGCTGACTCGTCCGGGAGCGCGTTGCCGGCACCCACATCACCGGCCTCGAACGCTTCCGAGGCTCGGAGCTTCGCCGCCTGGCCCTCCTGGTACAGCCGCTCCGACTCGACCTTCGGATCCGGCACGCGACCCGAAGCCTCATCGCCGGGGACCACATTCACCGAAATCGGCAGCGACACCGTGTGTTCGGTGAGCGTCGCGGTCTCCACATACCGCAGTTCGAGGGTCGCGATCTGTGCCAACCCGAGAGCGGCCAGACCGTCGACCTTCATCCGCAGCAACAGCTTCCGCGTCTCGAGTGCATAGAAGTCGCCGAGCTCGATCATCACCTCGCCGTCGGCGGTCTGGTGGGCCGGCAGGTCGTTGTACAGCGACAACTCCGTCACCTGCGGGACGAAGCTCACGGTCAGCGTCACCACCTGCGCCGACTTCGACAACAGGCCCTCGACCTCGCCGGCGATCGCCGCGCCCGCGGCGTCCGGGTTGTCGGCGAACACGTGGTTGCCGTTGCCCGCCCGCGCCATCGCCGACAGCAGCGACTCGTCGTAGCCGCGCCCGTACCCGAGCGTGGAGGTGACGATCCCGTCGGCCGCGGCCTTCGAGGTGATGCTCGCGAACTTGTCGACCTCGCGGATGCCACTGTTCACGTCGCCGTCGCTGATCACCAGCACCGTGCCACCGCTGATACCAGCGGCGGAGGCGCTGCGCCGCAGTTCCCGCAGGCCGAGCAGGTAACCCGACGACAAGTCGGTGCAGCCACCCGCTTCGATCGAACCGATCACGTCCACCGCGCGTTGCTTGTCCGACAGGGAGGCGGCCGGCACGACGACCTGCGCGTCGTCGTCAAACGTCACCACACCGAACGCATCCGAAGGATCCAGCTGTGCGACGACCCCGGCGAGCGCCTTCTTCGCACCCTCGAGCGGGTTGCCGGACATCGACCCACTCCGATCGAGCACCACCTGCACAGCGGTGGGGGTGCGTGTGGTTTCAGGTCCCGCAGGAGCCTGCAGTTCCAGCAGAACGGTCACTTCATCGGCAGTCTCGTGGGCGACCATCTCGACGTCCAGAGCAGCGGAGAGTTTCATCGTCATTCCTTACTCCGTCTCGGCATCTGATCGAGACGGCGACTTTGCGCGTTTCTGAGAATAGACCTTTGCGCAGACATTCGCATAGTCTTTTGTTTCGTGGCCACCGGTTCGACGACGCTCAGCGACTACCCACGACCGAACGTGGCCGTCGACATCGCGGTCCTCACCGTCTCCGACGCCGCGCTGAATGTGGTGATCCAGCGGGACGAACAGGGGAGAGCCGCGTTACCTGGCCGGTTCGTCCGGGAGCGGCGCACCGTCGAACAGACGGTGCGCGAGGTATTCGAACTGAAACTGGGGCTCTCGCCCGACCACGTTCATCCGCACTTGCTCGCGGTCTTCAGTGATCCTGACCGGGATCCTCGAGGGTGGACGATCTCGGTCGCGCATGCGGTCGCGCTGCCGGCCGTCGAATTGTCCGACGTCACCGGCGAACTCGCGCCCGTGACGTCAACCGGCAGGCTGGCATCGGGGGAGCGGGTCCTTTACGACCATGCCGAGATCATTGCAGCGGCCACCGACAATCTGCGTGACCGCTACGAGGACCAGGCCGATCCGGACAACCTTCTCCAACCGCCTTACACGCTGTCCGAGCTGCGGGAACTGCACGAAGCGATCCTCGGGCGACGCCTCATGCGGGATTCATTCAATCGAAGGGTTCAGCCACTGTTGGCGCCGCAGCTCGACCCCGACGGTAACCCTGCGACCCGCGTCGGCGGTGGACGCCCGGCCCGCCTGTACGCCAAAGACGCGCCGCCGACGGCGACCTTCGGTTGGCGGTTACCCAGCCCGAGGCCCGACGCCGAGTAGCGGCCTCGCGACATCACCCCGTACGATTCCGCGCGGATCCCAGCGTCGTGCGACCACCGAACAAAGGAACTCGATGACGGACTCCCCGGCCCCGCTGCGTCGGGCACTCGGTCTCCACGACGCGGTACTGGTCGGGCTCGGGGCGATGCTCGGTGCCGGGATTTTCGTGGCCCTCGCGCCGGCCGCCGCGGCGGCCGGGTCTTGGCTGCTCGTCGGCCTCGCGCTCGCGGGCGTCGTAGCGTATTGCAACGCAACATCTTCCGCGCGGTTGGCGGCTCTCTACCCGGTCTCGGGTGGCACCTACGTGTACGGGCGGGAGCGACTCGGCGAATTCTGGGGATACCTCGCCGGTTGGGCGTTCGTCATCGGGAAGACCGCGTCGTGCGCAGCGATGGCGCTGACGGTCGGGGTCTACGTGTGGCCGGATCATGCGCACGCCGTCGCGGTTGCCGCGGTGGTCACGCTGACGGCGGTGAACTACGCGGGAGTGCAGAAGACTGCGTGGCTGACGCGGATCATCGTCGCGTTCGTGCTGGCGGTGCTGGCCGCCGTGGTGGTGTCGGCGTTCACGTCGGACGACGCCACGCCCGACCGTCTGACGCTCAGCTCCGACGCCAGTGTTCTCGGTGTGCTGCAGGCGGCGGGCCTGCTGTTCTTCGCCTTCGCCGGCTACGCCCGGATCGCGACGCTGGGAGAGGAGGTCCGCGACCCCGCCCGCACCATTCCCCGCGCGATCGGCATCTCCCTGGGGCTGACGCTCGTGGTCTACGCGCTGGTCGGGACCGCGGCGCTCAGTGTTCTCGGGGCCGACGAACTCGGCGACGCCGCGGCACCTTTGACGGCTGTCGCGGAGGCCGCAGGAGTCGACTGGCTGGTCCCGGTCGTCCGCGTCGGCGCTGCGGTCGCCGCGATCGGCTCCCTGCTCGCACTCATCCTCGGTGTCTCGAGGACCGTGCTCGCGATGTCCCGCGACGGTCATCTGCCGCGGCCGCTGGCTGCCGTCCACGCTCGGACGCAGGTTCCGCATCGCGCCGAGCTGGTGGTCGGTGCGGTGGTGGCGGTGGTCGCCGCCACCGCGGATGTCCGCGCGGCCATCGGGTTCTCGTCGTTCGGCGTGCTTCTCTACTACGCCATCGCCAATGCGTCGGCGTTCACGCTGACCCGCGAGGAGAACCGTCCCGCGCGTGCCATCCCGGTGGTGGGTGTCATCGGGTGCGTGGTGGTGGCGTTCACGTTGCCGCTCACCTCCGTGCTCGCCGGGATGGTCGTCTTAGCAATCGGAGCCGGCGTGTACGCGATTCGCAATACACGCCGGCTCCGACGTTAGGACTCAGGAAGAAGCGTCAGTCACGGGTGGACGCCGCGCTGGTTCAGCCACACCTGCGGGTTGATCTTGGTGCCGTTCGCGTCCCAGACCTCGTAGTGGAGGTGCGGGCCGGTGGACTGGCCGCGGTTGCCGACGGTGGCGATCTTCTGACCGGCGGTGACGTGTTGGCCGGGGCGGACGAAGCTCTGGTCGACGTGGCCGAAGACACCGATGGTGCCGTCGTCCTGCTTCACGCGGACCCACTGCCCGAAGCCCGAGGCCGGGCCGGATTCGAGGACGACTCCGTCGGTCACGGCGTAGATGGGGGTGCCGACCTTGTTGGCGATATCGACGCCGTTGTGATTGGTGCCCCAACGGGGGCCGTAGCCTGAGGTCACGGTGCCGCTGACGGGTTGGACCGCCTTTCGGATGCCGGGGTGGCCGGGAGCGCTCGGGGTGAACGCCGACGGCGGCAGGACGTCGCGAGCGAACTTGTCGACCTCAGGCGGCAGGACGAAACCGGCCGGCATCTTTACGCTCTCCGGCAGCGCGACCTTCGGCAGTCCGGGGGCGGGCTGTGCAGCTGCCTGGGCGGCCGTACCGGCAGTCAGTCCGACGGCACCGACGAATGCGGTGAGCGCGCCGACTCGGACCGCCTTGCCTACAGTGGACGGTGCGGTTGAACGATGCCGTCCGGGTCGGCGGCTACGGGGGGTCGAGTCGAGCAACGCATGGAGCGAGTCATGGGCATTCAGTCGGTGTCGAGGCACAGCTTTTCCGTCTCAGGTTAGGTAACAGTTCGGTCTCAGCGAGGACACGGCGAGGTTACCCACACGGACTTAAGGAGACCCTGAGAAGGCCCCTCGTAGTGGGTGAACTCACTCTTCGTGATTGCGTTATTGAGCTGGTCGACTACGTGGCCTGTGTCACGTGGGGGCCCTGCGTGGGTCGCTGTGGCGTTCAGTGGGGACGGCTGAGAAGGACCGCCCGAGCAGCTATATCTTTGCGGCGAGCTGGGACTGGTCCCACGTTTTGTGAGCCCTGTTGGCCTCGTGACGACCCAGGTCGGTCTATGTAATTGAATCGCGAGGGGTCGCGTAGATCCACGGCCCGTCCCGGTAGGCGAGAGGCGACCCTGTGATGAACGGCGATTTGTGTGAGGACGCTCGGTCAGTCCTCGTCGACTTCTTCGACACTTACGGAAAATCCACCGTCGTCTACATCGCGGTGCCGGGCTCGGACGCGAGATCGTTGGACTCGTACTACTCCCTTGAAGGTGTTGAGGTTCGCGACTCGATCGAGTTGCGCGCCGACCTGGGCTACGGGTGGGGTTTCTCAATTCAACCCTCGGCCGTGACGCTGTCGGACGATCTCTACTCCCTCACGATCGAGGGGAGTGATCTCCATCTCTGGGCGACGGCCATGCATCGTGTCTACCGATGGGGATGGATCCGCTTCTCTGTGGCTCGAGACACGGCCCTCACAAGGAAGCTGCGCAACTTTGACGGTGCGGCGCTCGCCAGGTTCTACGGGGAGGAGCGGCGAAAGGGGCGCCGCGCACGCCTTCTCAGTCTCTGCGAAGACGATGGGCGGTAGGAAGCGCACGAACACCGAGTTGCGGCAGGTTGTGGACAGCCGCCGTGAGGATCGGGTCCGGGTGAATTAGCATCATCCGGCACGGGGATGACTGTCGGGGGATTCGATGACTGTGACGTATGCGGGTGAGGTGCGAGCGTATCTGTCCGGGTTCGGTGACCCGCCGAAGCTGTACGACGCATTGCGTGAGGCGCGCCTGTCGGTGCCGCTCGACGTCCACGGCCGCTTCTTCACCCTGACCCAGAGCGGCATTGCGTGGATGCTCGCGTTCACGACGCCACAGCGTCTGCGCGACTTCGCCGACCTCACCGACCGCGATCCGGCCGAGATCACCTACGTCGACGTCGCAGGCCAACAACTGATCGACGAGGTGCTCGACAAAGCGCCCGAGCCGACGGGCCTCGTCGTCGACGCTGCGACGTCGGAGACGATGACGTTCCCGCCCACCAAGGAACTGACACCTCACTGCTTCTACGACGACGAAGGTGAGATCGTCCGATGACCGACAACCTGGGCGTCACTCCGGCGGATCTGGAGAAGGCGAGCACGGGAATCAACGGGGTGATCGACGGTCTCGGCCAGACCGGCATCGGCTCCGGATACAGCGCAGCTCTGGGCCGCGGGTACGGGGACCTCGACCTCGACGGCAAGACCATCGGTCACGCCGACCCGAAGGCGGGGCTCGAAGAGTACTGCGATCGCTGGGAATGGGGCGTGCGGGCCCTGGTGACCGGCGCCGCTGAAGTGTCGCGGGGCCTGGGGCTGGGAGCCAGCCACTATGAGCGTGAGGAAGAGTGGGCGGCCAACCAGCTCAAGGACTGGACGATGGATCTCATCGGAGACCCCAACCTGACCGCCGAGCAGATCAAGGACATGTCCTGGAACGATCTGTGGGACCACAACCGCAACGCCGTGACGAATCCGCAGTGGGCCCTGACCCCCGAGGAGATGCAGCGCCACAAGGAGTTCTTCAGCGCCACCGGTGCCACGTTCCTCGACGACATGGGGACGATCGGGAAGCACGCCGTCAACCCGGTGTCGTCGGTCACCGACACGATCGACGGATTCCAGGAGAACGGCTTCACCGCCGACGCCCCAGCCGATCCCGATCCTGCCGTACCGAACGGCAATCAATGACCGAGGCAGCCTGAATGGGCATGTTCGACTTCCTCGAGGACGGCAAGGAGTTCCTCGGGGAAGTGGTCGACGGCGCCACCGACTTCCTCGGCAGCGGCTTGCGCACCGTCGGCCTCGACAAGATCGCGGCCACGGTCGAGGACTTCGGCGACGACGTCGCCAACTCCCTGGGTGCGATGCCCGACGAGCTGGAGCTCGAGCGCACCAACAATCCCAAAGAACTGGTCCTCGGTGACCCGGCCGGGATACGTGAAGTCGCCGGGAAATTCACCGGTTTCGCCGGCAACTTCACCAGCGCCGGGGAGGGGCTACGCGGAATCTCGGCCGGCGACTGGACCGGGGATGGTGCGCAGGGCTTCGGCGACGCCATCGGAAGCCAGGTGCCGAAATGGTTCGCGGCGGCCGAGGCGGCGTCGAAAGCCGCTGCCGCGCTGACGAGCTGGGCCGGCGTTGTCGAGTTCGCCCAGCAGAAGGCGGCCGAGGCGGTCCGTGTGTGGGAGGAGGGTAAGCGCAAGCAGGCCGAGTGGGACGAGAAGCGGAAACAGTACAACGCCGAACTCGACGACTACCAGAACGACCGCCGCGACACCCCGCCCGTTCACCCGGGGCCGGATCCCTGGCCGGGATACCGGGATGAGGCGCGTCGAATACTGAAAGTCGGCCGCGACCACCGCAATTCAGCGGCACCCGGCACGAAGGCAGAGCTCAGCGGCGCCGCGAACCTCGCACCGCCCATGCCGTCGGCATTCGAGCAGGCGCAGATGAGTGCGAAGGACATCGGCACAGCCGGCTTCACCGCCTTCAACCACTTCGAAGCGGGCATGATCGGATCGGTGACCGAGGTCGTCAAAGCCCTCAACATGCTGAACCCGGCCAACATCTACAACGTCACCAACCCCCACCAATACGCGCGCAACACCGCAGGTATGGCAGCCGGTCTCGTGCATCAGGTGGCACATCCCGATGAGTTCGTCCGCGGGTTCATCGGGTCCGGATGGTCGGGTGACCCGTCGCAGGCCCTCGGTAACCTGACCGGCAACATCCTGATGACGGTCGCACCCGGACCCAAGGGCGCATCGGCCCTCACCGCAGGTGTCCGGAACGCACGCCACCTCCCGTCGCCGTCATCGCCGACGCCGCGCATCGATCCGGTGTCGCACGAGACCGGACCGTCGCCGATCGCCCCGCAACCGTCCACGCCCGACATCACGCCCGCAAGTCACAGTGCCACGCCGTCATCCGACCTTCTTGGCAGTGACGGACCTGATCTGCCGATCACGCACGACGGCCCGCCGGTACCGCAGGTCGATGGTTCGACGCCGAGCGCCCAGCCTGACGAGCCGTCCCCGTCACCGTCCTCGGTTCCAGATCAGGGGACTCCGGCCGGTGGGGACGTCGATCCGTCACCCACCCCGACGCCGGACGCACCACCCACACGTCCCGACGCTCCGTCGACCTCACCCGATCAGCCCGTCGGCGGCACCTTCGACACCTCCACACCGTCCGGCACCCATACCGACGGACCCACATCCACCTCGACGACCGAGCCGACCACGACGCCCCGCGGCGACGGCCCGGATCCGACGACCTCCGATCCGGGCAACGGCACGCCGAACTCTCGGCCCCTGGGAGACGACGACCCGCCCGGACCCGACCGCGGTGAGACGACCACGCCGGCGGGCCTCGGCGCAGCTGACAACAACGCGCCGTCCACGACGCCCCACGCCCCGATCGACCAGAACGGTACGCCCAGCGTCGACCGCCACGACCCGCCGTCGACGACCCCGGACGGCGATGCCGCGCAGCCGAACCCGGTCCGGACCGACGACACCGGTGCCACCGACCGCGACGGTGCCCCGGTCACCGGTGGCCCGGAACCAACTCCGGCCAAGTCCGATGGAGACGGGCCCGGACACACCCCGGCCCGCACCGACGAGCCCGCCGGTCAGCACGCGCCGAAGGCAGCCGACGATCGCCCCGGGACTGCGGCACATCCCCCGCGCACCGACTCCGACACCCCGACGCCGGGGGCACGGCCCACGCCCGTGGTGCCGCACGTCGACGCCCCGACCGCCGGACCCCATCCAGGGGTCGACAGCCCGACCCACAACCCGTCTGACGATTCGCCGGCCACCCCGGTCGCGCCGGTGTCCGGACCTCACACGGCACCGACGCCGCACAGCACACCCGACGCCGGACAGTCGAAACCGGCCAACGCACCGGTCAACCCGGCCAGCCCGAACAGATCGGATGCCCCTGCGGCACCACCGCGCACACCCGACTCCGCTCCCGACCGCACCCCGCACACCCGAGCCACACCGGAGACGGTCCCTCCGCGTGACGGTGCCCGGCCGGCACCGTCGAACCTTCACCATGCGCCCGAACCCGCGGTCCGGCACACTCCCGACCGCGACCCGGGACATCCCGCCACCCGGATCACCCCAGAGGAGCGGCCGATCCCGGCGGCGCTGTTTCCGGACCGACCGGCCGCGCCGGACCGATCACCCGCCGCGAACCCGCGTCCTACGACGCCGGATCCCGACTCGTCGCCGCGCCATCCCGACCAACCGAACGGTCCTCATTCCGACACGCCCGAGATCGACCACGACACCCGGGAACCCCACGACCCGGCGAACCCCGGCAGAACCGACGACCACGCGCCGGACCGGGCGGACACCAGCGAGGGCAACGAGACGCCGACGCAATGCCGCAGTAACGGCGAACCGGTCAACGTCGCATCGGGGGAGTACTTCCTGCCGTTGACCGACGTCGAGTTGCCGGGCGTACTCCCGTTGCGTCTGACGCATCGCCACCGTTCGCGCTATCAGTGGGGCCGCTGGATGGGTCCGACCACACCGTCGACCTTCGACGCGCGGGCGATCGTCGGCGACGACCTCGTCACCATCGTCGATGCCGACGGCACGATGACGAACTTCCCCAAGCCCGAAGGCGATTCGGTGTCGCGCAGTGTCAACGCGACCGACTGGGAGCTACGGACCACCCCGACCGGCGGCTATCAGGTCACCCACGTTCGCGACCGCCTGAGCTGGTTCTTCGTCCCGATCCCCGAACTCACCGGGATCGATGTGCGCGCCGGGAGCATTGCGGTGTCGGCGATGACCGACCGCCACCAGAACCGGATCGAGTTCATCTTCGACGAGCGCGGACGGCCCACGGCGGTGGAACACTCGGCCGGCTACCGGATCGACGTACAGTGCGACGGCGCGCGGATCCTCGGCTACCGCCTCACCGCGGGACTGGACGGCTTACCCGTCGATCAGCAGCTCTGCACCTTCGACTACCACCACGGCAACCTCGCGGCGTCGACCAATGCGGTCGGCGGCACAACGTATTTCGGCTACGACGACGCTGCCCGTATGACGTGGTGGCGTGACTCCCTGGGTATGGAGTATTGGAACGCCTACGACGACCTCGGGCGGGTGACCATTCAGTCCGGGATGAACGGGGTGTGGTCGGGGCGGTTCGAGTATCACCTGCGTCCCGACGGCAACGGCTCGTACACCACCTATCGCGATGCCGTCGGCGCGACGACGGTCTACGGCATTGACACCGATGGTCGAGTGCGTCAGGAATCCGACCCCGGCGGGCGGATCACCGCCACCGACTACAACGCCAACCGTCAGCCGCTGTCGATCACCAGCCCAGGCGGTGCTCGTACGGTGCTGCGCTACAACGCGTTCGGCGATGTCGAACAGGTCACGGCACCAGACGGGAAGGTCACCGACGTCGTCTACGCGGGCCCCGGCCGACCGGAACGGATCGTCGAACCGGGCGGCATCACGACACGAATCGGCTACGACGAGAACGGTTCGCCGATCAGCGTCGTCGACAACTCCGGCGCAGTGACCAGCTACACGTACGACGAGCACGGGGCGCTGACGTCGCGCACAGACCCCGACGGGGTCGTCGTGCGATACCGCAACAACGCTGCCGGCCTTCCGGTCACGATCTCGGACACGCTCGGCAACACCACACGGATCAGTTACGACGGCTTCGGGCGGCCGACCGAGGTCGTCGATGCCGAAGGCGCACGGACGGTTGTCACCTACGACGCGATGGGTAACCGGACGAGTGTCACGGCGCCGGACGGCGGTCAGTCGCGGTGGGAGTACGACGGCGAAGGCAACTGCGTCGCGTACACCGATCCCGTCGGCGCGGTGACCCGGTGGGAATACGGGCATTACGACCTACCGGTCGCACGCATCGACGCCGACGGTTCGCGCACCGAGTTCAGCTACGACGCCACACGTCGCCTGATCGCGGTCACCAACCCCGACGACTTGGTGTGGACCTACACCTACAACGCCGACGGCACGCTGGCGTCGGAGACCGACTTCAACAACGCGACGACGACCTACACCTACGACGGTGAGGGGCGACTGGCGTCACGCACGAACGCTACCGGGCAGGCGGTGTTCTTCACCTACGACGCTGCCGGACGCCTGATCAGCGACAGGACTGCCGACCCGAACAATGCCGACCTCGACGGGGAGACAACGGAATACAGCTTCGATGCGGCGGGGCGACTGGACGCTGCGACCGGTGCCTTCGGACGCTGGCACACGAACTACACGGCCGCGGGTTTACCCCAGCTCACCGGTGTTCACGACGGTCAGCGCGACTGGATCATCGAATCCGCCTGGACCGGCGCCGGACGACTGGCGTCGCTGACCTCGCCGACCGGCGTCAGCACGCGGTACGGCTATGATCCGCGAGGTGTCCTCGACTTCCTGTCCAGTGCGGGACGCTCCTGCGACATCACCACCAGCGCGACCGGGCGGGAACAGCGTCGGCGCTTCGAAGGTGCAGCGATCGATTCGACGTGGGATCCGGTGGGACGTCTCACCGGACGTTCCGTCATCGCTGTCGCTGAGCGTCCGGCGGCGCTGAACCTCGGACTTGGTGCAGCGAGCGTGGGGGAGAAGCGGCCCGACCGAACAGTTGCGGCCGCGGAGTACAGCTACCGCTCCGACGGGATTCTCGCCGCGTCGACGTCGACACTGGGTGCCGGTCGGACTGACTATCGGGTCGATGTGCTCGGGCGGGTCGTCGAGGCCACGAGTCCCGCCGGGTCCGAGCAGTTCTCGTACGACGCGACGGGCAACATCACCGACTACGCGTCCACAACCCTGAGCAGCGGTAGCCCGGAGGCGCGTGGCAATGCTGGACCTCCGCTCCCGCACGAGCGAGGCCAAGCTCAGCCCCCGCCCCTTGAGGTGCGAGGCGCCAGCGCCCCTCTGCTCCCTGAGGTGCGAGGCGACGCCCCGCCCCCGCTCCCTGAGGTGCGAGGCGACGCCCAGCCCCCGCTCCCTGAGGTGCGAGGCGCTAGCCGAGCCTCGAAGGGCTCGAAGGGCCGCCGCCGTTACTCCGGCACCCTCCTCGTGGACGACGGTCGCACGTCATACCGCTATGACGCTGCGGGTCGCGTCATCTCGATGAGTCGTCGTCGGCTGTCGCGCAAACCAGATGTGTGGCAGTACGTCTGGGATGCCCACGATCACCTGCGGTCGGTGACCACCCCGGACAGGACGGTGTGGACCTACACCTACGACCACGTGGGACGACGACTGTCGAAGACCAACCAGTCGACCGGCGAGACCACGCGCTTCCATTGGCACGGGGAGCACCTCGTCGAGCAGACCGACGTCGTGCCCGACGACGATCAGTGGCTGCAGGCCACCACCTGGACCTATTCACCGGCCGCGTATGCACCGCTGGCGCAGACAACTACTTCTGAGCCGATTGGCCTCACAGACGTCGACTCCTCCGAAGCAGCCGATCAGGACCGCGAGTTCAGCCTCAACCTCGGCAACGACACCCCTGCTGCGCCACCCTCGGCGCGCCGTTGGACGCAGTCCGAGATTGATCATGAGTTCTTCGCGATCGTCACGGACCAGATCGCCTCGCCGACCGCGCTGGTTGACCCGGGCAGCGGGGAGGTCGCGGGTCGATCAGTCCGGACCCTTTACGGCGAAACCGCTTGGACGGGCGTATCAACGCCATGGTCGTATCCGGGCCAGTATGTCGACGCCGAGTCGGGTCTGCTTTACAACCGGCACCGCTACTACCACCCTGAGTCCGGCCGCTTCCTCAGCCCTGACCCGTTGGGTCTAGCGCCGGCGCCGAACCCACATACCTACCCTGGCAATCCGACGGTGACTGCTGATCCGTCAGGGCTCTCGCCTACTGCAGGATGCGGGGACGCCAACAGTCACGGATCCCGAAGTCCAGGAAAAGAGATAGCGCGTTCGCCATGGCCCGACAACGACGGTTTCATGCACCCTCCAGTTGAAACAGTCCTTCAACCTGGCCACTTGATTGACCGATATGGTTCGGAGTATGGACGATTCGTTGCCGAACCCGGCACGCCGTTACCGAAGCGGTCTATGCGCTTAGGGGCAGAGAAGGCGGACTATCGTGTGTACAAAGTTCTGAAACCATTGACCGTGAAATCGGGAATTGCCGGACCGGCTTTCGGTAAAGGAGGTGGCGGTGTTCAGCACGCGCTCCCAAATATTGTGGCAAATCTTGTAGAAAGTAAGCATCTTCGCCTAGTTGAAGAGAGGTTGTTCGATGACGGAGACCGGTGAAGACCCTCAGTCCCGGTTCGATGGCCTGAAGTCACGACTAAACGAAACCGTTCAACGTTTCGAGGACGTCACTGGCGAGAAAGTCCGTCCAACGGAGCTCCCTGGCGAGTTTGCTGACAGTCCTGGCGGATTTTTGAGCGTTGACTCGAAGGGCATCTACAGATTTGAGATTAGGGAAAGAGGTGAACCTGTTGTTCAGATTGTTTCTGACCGGATGGACGACGTCGTGTTTGCCGTAATGAATAATATCGCCAGAAGTCATGCTCAAAGTGCTGCCCTGCACGACCCGGACTATGAAACCGTCATGGACGCTCGAAAACTGTGGTTCCCTCGGTGGAGCGAATTGATGCACTCTCTTTCTCCAGGGTGGGGTCGGCGCACCGATCTTGAAATCAGTGAAATCCTAAGGTCGTATCCGTTCGACTGAACGCCTCGGCGTGCCCAGCGCAGTGTAGATGCGTCGGGCCAAGTGCGCCGCGAAAGCAACTTCGGTCGCGACCCAGTCAAGTCCGACTTTCAGACGGTCTGAGATTCTATGGTGGACCAATGGATCTCGACGCGACCCATTGCCTCGTCGACCTCGCCCGCATCGAAGCCATCAAGCAGCTGAAGTACCGCTACTGGCGAGCATGTGATGCGAGGGACGTCAACGGTTTTCGCAGTTGCTTCATCGCACGCGGAGCACGGATCGACTACGGCCCACTCGGCACCTTCGACGACGCGGAGCCGATGGCGAAGATCTTCGAGCAGATAGCGCTGCACAAGGTCGACGGCCAGTACGTCATCTTCGACATGCACCACGGCTTCCATCCCGACATCACGCTGACCTCGGAGACGACGGCGACTGGTCGCTGGACGCTGAAGTTCCGTCAGGTGAACCTGATCGAGCGCACGGAAACCGTGATGGCCGGGGAGTACGACGACGACTACGTCGTTGAGGACGGCGAGTGGAAGATGGCTGCCAGCAGACTGACCGAACGATGGTCACTACGGCGCCCCCTTGGCGACGACTGCACGGTGCATGCGGGGACGTTCGCCGACCCGGCCTGAACAGGCCTCAGGCCGGCTGCCGGACCATCACCGCCAGCCGTTCGAGGGTTTCCGTCATACCCTGCCGCAGATCGGTCTTGCGGTCTTTGAGTCCATAGAGCGTGCCGATCAGGAACCACCCGAATGCGTTGAGCGGCTCGGTCACTTCGTACGATTCGGTGACGGTCGTGCCCGTCGCGTCAGGCTCGAAGCGGTAACTCCACCGCAGAGTGCCGCCGATCCACTCCGTCCGTTCGAAGGCGAACGCACGCCCACGGTCGGCGACCGTGACGACGGGTTTGTTGAACCAGTCCGGTCCGCGGCCGGCGCTGTTGCGGGCCCGGAATCTGACTCCGACGGCCGGACCGGTGGCCCCGTCGAGCCACTTCACATCCGCTATCTCCGAGGACAACTCGGGTGTGCGCGTGACGTCGGAGACGATGTCGTACAGCTCTTGGGGGCTCGCGTCGATGTGGCGCGACACCGAGTCGCTGGTGAGATCCTGACGCATGATGTTCCTTCCTGAGTGCCCCGAGACTCGCTCAGGGCGAATAGTGACGCACCCACATCTGCAGGGCGTCGTCGAGTAGCCGCGTGTACGAACCGGATTCGTAGCTCGCGCCCGGTTCATTCGACATCTGCTGCGAACCGATGCCCGAGACGACCGATGTGAGGAGGCGCAAGGCAGCCTCGGAGTCGGCAGCTGGACTCAGTTCACCGCGTGCGACCGCGGTGGTCAGGTCCTCCCGAGCTTTGTCGACGATCGCCCGCGCCGGAGCGAACGCCGCTTCGCTCGGCTCGAAACCGGGAACCGGCCGCCAGAACAACAGCGCCGCCAGGCCCGGTTCGGTCATCGACCAGCGGATGATCGCCCGTGACTGTTCGAGCAGTTGATCCAACCCGGGCTCACGGCTGAGTCGTGCGTCATCGACGTACCGACTCAGATCGACATTTCCCATCTCGAACAGCATGTCGTACAGGGCGTTCAGCGACGGGAAGTACTTGTAGAGCGACGGGGGTCGCATCTGCATCCGCCGAGCGATCTCGGATATGGACACCGCTCCCGCTCCCTGCTCGGCGATGATGTCGCGAGCATGGCCGACAGCCTCGTCGATAGTCGTCTGCCGACGATCGGACTTTCGCGATGAGCTATAGGCTGTAGCCATAGCTAAAGGATATAGCTGCTGGTGGCGCAGAACAATGGTTGCGGCGGAGAATCTCGTGTCCATGGCACCTTGGACCTATGACGGATCCGGAGCACACCCCCGACGGCCACTACGTGGTGATCAATGGTCGCAAGTGGCGTGCGACGGATCCGCTCATCCCGGACGAGCGACGGTCCGAACTGCAGTCGATCCTCATGGCCTGGCGACGGGACGTGAAACGGACACAGGGTGCCCCCGAATCGCGAGCCGGCGTCCAGGCCGCGAAAGTCGCGTTGGGGGAGCGCGGTACTCCTTGGTGGGAGCAGACCGACGACGAGCGTCGCGCGCGCTGGGAGAACGAGGTGCCGCGACCGGACGACGCTTGACGCTCAGCGAGGGACGATCGATTCGGCCGCGTATCGTCCTGCGCGCTCGAATGTTTCGGTGATGTCGAGTTCGGGATCGATCCGCCAGTAGCGCATCGTCGACAGGTAGATCGCCGCGACCATCTGCGCCAGGAACTCCACCGGATGATCAGTGCGCAGATCGCCTTGTTCCAGGCCGGGCTCCAACAGGCGCCGCACCTGCGTGGTGAAGAGATGACTGCGCTCGCCAAGGCCCTCCGACGCCGTCGCCAGACGCTCGATCTCCCCGGTCACCACACGCATGTAGTCGGGATCGGAAAGCGATGACTGCGCGAAGTCGATGAACACGCCGACCACCCGGTCGTGGGTGCTGACCGGTCGTCGCAGCATCGAGTCGACGACCCGCCCGAAGACGCCCATGAGTTCGGCGTACAGCGCACCGACGAGGTCGTCCTTGCTGGGGAAGTAATTGAAGAAGGTCGCGCGGGAGACCTCGGCTCGCTCGGCGATCTCCTCGACCGTCGCATCGGTGCCGCGGGTCGCGAGGAGTTCACGGGCGGCAACCAGCAACCGGTCGCGGGTCTGTTGTTTGTTCCGTTCACGACGTCCAACGGGCGCAACCTCCGTCATCGGTGTGCCTCCGTCGGGTCGTCGAGCGGTCGGGTAGCGGCCTAGGGACCAATTCTTACATTCGGCCACCGATTTCTGGATGGTGGTCTAACTTTTGCCTTGAAGTCCAGTGTGATGTAGGACACGGTGACCTCGATACGCGGCGTCCTCGCTGCGCTCGGTCGACGCTACTCGGCCAGCAGGGTGGGGCGGCTGCCGTGTTCGCGGTTGCTCCTACCCGGCCAGCAGGGTGGGGCGGCTGCCGTGTTCGCGGTTGCTCCTACTCGGCCAGCGGGGTGGGGCGGCTGCCGTGTTCGCGGTTGCTTCTACTCGGCCAGCGGGGTGGGGCGGCTGCCGTGTTCGCGGTTGGCGCCACGCGGCTAGCGGGTCGCAGTGTTCGCGGTTGGCGCTCCTCGGCCGGCTGGGCGGGTGGCGTCAGTTGACGTGCGTTTCGCACGTGAGATCCGGAAGACGCTGTGCTGCAACTGAACTGGAGCGTCACAGACTTTCCCGAAAGCACTCATACCCGACATCATCCGGGTTTACAGTCACCACGACGCCGACCACAGTTCACCACCTGCTCACGGAGCACCTCCGGGCGGGCGTCAACTCCTATCGAAGGGATCGCAGTTGAAATCACCAGTTGCTCTCAGACGGATCGTCCGCACGACCGCCGTCCTCGGCTGCGCGAGCGTCCTGACTCTCGGCACGCTCACTGCATGCGCCGACGACAGTTCCGACAGCTCGAGCGCTGGTGAGACCAGCTCGCTACCCAGCAATGCGGCGACCGACGACCCGATCAAGGTCGGGTTCATCACGCCCGAGGGTGGTGCGGTGACGACGCCGATGGTCCGCGAGGGTGGCGAAGCCGCTGTCGAGTTCCTGAACAACAACGGTGGCGGCATCGGCGGGCACAAGATCGATCTCGTGGTGTGCAAGCAGCAGGAAGAGCCGGCCTCGGCGACCAAGTGCGCCAATCAGATGGTCGAGGAGAAGGTCTCGGTCGTGGTGTCGCCGCTCGGCGCCCAGGGTGCGGTCATGCTGCCGATCATCGCCGGCGCGGGCATCCCCTTCGTCGCGCAGGCACCGGTCTCGCAGGCCGAGATGGCCACGCCCGGTTCGTTCATGCTGTCCGGCGGCATCGTTGCCGTGATGGCGGGCCAGGCCGCCACCGCCGCCAAGGACGGACTGAAGAAGGTCACCGTCATCATCGGTGACTCCGGCGATGCCGCGGCCTCGGTGAAGGCTCTCGGCGAGCCGATGTTCAAGCGGGCCAACGTCGAACTGAACGTCGTCTCCATCCCGGTGGCCGCCGCCGACCTGACCCCGCAGATCACCGCAGGCCTCGCCGACAACCCCGACGCGGTCAGCATCCTCGGCGACTCGCGCCAGTGCATTTCGGTCCTCAAGACCCTGCAGACCGTCGCACCAGAGGCCACCAAGTACCTGATCGCCAGCTGCATCGACAAGCCGGTCCTCGACGCCGTCGGCAACGAGGCCGTGTCCGGGTCCAAGGCGTTCACCACCGTCAACCTCAGCTCCGACGACCCGAGCGTCACCCAGTACCGCAGCGTCATGGCGCAGTACGCACCCGACACCGATCCCGCCGGCCTGGCCTACATCGGCTACCAGGTCGTCGCCGCGCTCGGTGAACTCAACGGCCTCGAGGGAACCGTCGACGCCCAGACGTTCAAGAAGGCACTGTCCGAGGCCAAGGACGTTCCCCTGCCGGCCGCTCCGGGCATCACGTTCACCTGCAACGGTCAGGCCTTCCCGCCGCTGACGTCGTTGTGCAGCAAGGCGATCCTGGTCAGCGATGTGACCGCCGACGCCAAGCTCGAGAACACCGTCGCCACCAACACCAACTGATTCCGAACAGATCGGGGCCGCGTCTGGGCGCGGCCCCGATCGAGGAGTTCCATGACCGACCATCTCGCGTTCCTGATCCTCGGCCTCGGCAACGGGGCCGTTTTCGCCGCACTCGGTCTCGCTCTGGTGATGACCTTCAAGAGTTCCGGCGTGGTCAACTTCGCCACCGGCGCCGTCGCCCTCTACGCCGCATACACCTACGCCTTTCTGCGGAAAGGGGAACTCCTCAACCCCATCCCCGGCTTCCCGTCGACCATCGACCTCGGATCAGATGTGGGAGTCGCTGTCGCCCTGCTGATCTCCGTGGTGATCGCGGCGATCCTGGGCGTCCTCCTGTACCTGCTGGTCTTCCGCCCGATGCGGGCCGCACCGGCCCTGGCCAAAGCGGTCGCGGCCATCGGTTTGATGCTGGTCATCCAGGCGCTCATCGCCCTGCGGGTGGGGGAGAACACCCCGAGCGTCGGACCCATCTTCAAGGTCGACACATTCAAGATCGGATCCAGTGCGGTGCCGACGGACCGCCTCCTGCTCGCGGTCGTCATCGTCGGTCTGGCAGTCTGCGCCGGATTGGTGTTGCGCTACACCCGATTCGGCGTCGCCACCGAGGCCGCCGCGGAATCGGAGAAGGGTGCTCTCGTCACCGGCCTCTCACCGGACCGCATCGCGATCGCCAACTGGGCGCTGTCCTCGGCGACCGCGGGGCTGGGCGGCGTGCTCATCGCCCCGATCGTGCCCCTGAACCCGGTCGCCTACACGATGTTCATCGTGCCGGCACTGGCCGCCGCACTCGTCGGCAACTTCACCGCGATCTCGGTGACCGTCGGCGCGGGACTCGTCATCGGCATGCTCCAGTCGGAGGCCACCAAACTCCAGGCGATCTGGGACTGGATGCCCGACACCGGTGTCGCCGAGGCGGTTCCGCTGATCCTGATCATCGGGTTCCTCCTGATCCGCGGTCAGCCGCTGCCCGGACGGGGAGCGGTCATCCGCCAGGATCTCGGCCGCTCGCCTCGTCCCGAACACTTGCTGGTCCCCGGGATCATCGGCGTTGTCATCGCCGTGATCGCACTGCTCACCACCTCCGGTTCTCTACGCCTGGCGGTGATTGCCACGATGATCTACGGGATCATCGCGCTCTCTCAGGTCGTGGTCACCGGGTATGCCGGGCAGGTGTCGCTGGCCCAGCTGACCCTGGCGGGCGTCGGTGCGTACGCGCTGAGCAGGCTGACCGAGGGTCTCGATCTGCCCTTCCCGATCGCACCTCTTCTCGCCGCCTGTGCCGCGATGGTCATCGGCGTGATCGTCGGACTGCCTGCCCTCCGCGTGCGTGGCCTGCCGCTGATGGTCGCGACGCTCGCGCTCGCGGTGTTCTGCGAGGCATTCTGGTTCCGCAACCCATCGCTGAACGGCGGCCTGCAGGGCGCGCCGGTCGATTCGCCGTCGATCTTCGGCATCGACCTCGGTATCGGTGCGGGCGAGGGCTATCCGCGTCTCGCGTTCGGCATCCTGTGCCTCGTCGTCCTGACGGTCGTCGCCTACGGAGTCGCCGCGCTGCGTCGAAGTGGTCTGGGCGCATCGATGCTCGCGGTCCGCGCCAACGAGCGGTCCGCGGCGGCAGCCGGTATCAACGTCGGCGTCACCAAGCTCATCGCCTTCGCGATCGGCTCCTTCCTCGCCGGACTCGGCGGCGCGCTACTGGCCTACCAGCAGACCTTGGCGACAGCCGGAACCTATGCGGTCTTCGCCGGCATCGGACTCTTCGCGGTCACCTATGTCGCCGGCGTGACGTCGATCTCCGGCGCGTTGCTGGCGGGCGTCATCGCACCCGGTGGCGTGATGTACTTCGTCGCCGACAAATACGGCTCCTTCGGCGACTACTACATGCTCGTCAGCGGAATCCTGTTGGTGCTCACCGTCGTCACCAGTCCCGACGGCCTGGTCGGCTACCTCCACAAGCTGCCGTACCCGGGTCATCGCGGCACCCCACGCCGGTTGAGCCGACACCGAGCGAAGCGAGGCGTCGCGTCGAAATCGTCGACGGAACAACCGGTCGACGTGCCTGCGACGCCGACCACCGACGTCACGGCGCCGCCGACCGGCTCGGTGGTCCTCTCGGTCCGCGACGTCACCGTTCGCTACGGTGCGGTCACCGCAGTCCGCGACGTCGGCTTCGACGTCCGGGCCGGCGAGATCGTCGGTCTGATCGGCCCGAACGGGGCAGGCAAGACCACGCTGATCGACGCGATCAGTGGATTCGCACCTGCCGAGGGATCCGTCGTTCTCGAGGGATCGGCGATCGACGGACTGGCACCGCATCGTCGCAGTCGTGCCGGACTCGGCCGCACCTTCCAGGACATCGAGCTCTACGGCGAGCTGTCCGTCGCCGAGAACCTGGCGATCGCGGCACGACGCGCACCCGGTGACACATCGGAGAACGTGAGCAACGTCCTGCAGATGCTCGAGATCGGCCATCTCAGGGACGTTCCGGCGGCCGACCTGTCCCAGGGTCAGCGGCAGCTGGTCGCGGTAGCCCGGGTCCTGGCCGGTCAACCCAGGGTCGCGCTCCTCGACGAACCTGCTGCCGGACTCGACAGCACCGAGAGTCGCTGGCTGGGCGACCGTCTGAGAGCGGCACGCGCACATGGCGTCTCGATGGTCCTGGTCGATCACGACATGGACCTCGTCCTGAGTCTGTGCGACCGGGTGATCGTGCTCGACCTCGGCGAGGTGATCGCCGACGGCACACCCGACGAGATCCGCAACTCGCCTGCCGTGGTGGGCGCCTACCTGGGGACACCCTCGTCGGCGATGGTGGCTCCCGACGGGACTGCGGAGTCCGAAGCCGCACAGGCGAATTCCGAGGTAGTGAAGGAGATGTCGTGACGGTGCTGGAATGCCACGGCCTCGACGCCGGATACAGCCGCGGGAACCCGTGCGTCCACGGACTCGAGTTGTCGGTGAACCCGGGAGAGATCGTTGCCCTGCTCGGACCGAACGGTGCCGGCAAGACGACCCTGCTGACCACGCTCGCCGGCCTGCTCCCGCGGCTCGACGGTGAGGTCACGGTCGCGGGTCAGTCCGTTCGCCCGGGCGATGCGCGCGCCGCAGTCCGCGCCGGTCTCGTGCTGGTGCCCGACGACCGTGCACTGTTCCGCCGCCTGACCACCCGCCAGAACCTCCAGCTGGCAAGCCGATTGCGCGGCAAACCGCGAGCGGAGGCCCTCGACAAGGCGCTCGAGCACTTCCCGTCGCTGACCAAACGCCTGTCGGTGGCGGCCGGGGATCTCTCGGGTGGTGAACAGCAGATGCTCGCCATCGCCCGTGCGCTGCTGCAGAACCCGAAGGTCCTGCTCATCGACGAACTGAGCATGGGTCTCGCTCCCATCGTCGTCGAATCGATCCTGCCCGTCCTCCGCGACGTCGCCGACAGCGAACAGACCGCGGTGATCCTCGTCGAACAGCATGTCCGGCTGGCTCTCGGCATCGCAGATCGTGCCGTGGTGCTGGTCCATGGCGAAGTCGGCCTGGAGGATTCGGCCTCGGCGCTCGCCACCGACATCGAGCGGATCGAGGAGGCCTACCTTGGGACGGCACGCGCGTAGACGTCCACGGAAGCGCGTCGGCGACTCGTCGACCGTCGCGCCCGAGGCCGGCTCAGGCGGTCTCGGGCTGCGGCCGGTAGATGGCGTCGGTGATGCGGTTGGCGATGTCGGCGTGGGTGAGAAACCGGGCGGGGGACAGCAGCTCGGCGCACACGGCGCTGACCATGAACTCGACGGCGGCCTCGGGGCTGGGGGACAGGTACCTGGCCACGGGTGATTCGGTGATGAAAGCCAGCGCGCGGTCGGTCACGATGTCGATCAGTGTCGGATGGCCCTCATGCCGGATCAGCCAGGGCGTCAACGACGCCGCGTCGTACCGCAGAGCGGCCTGGACCAGTTCGTTGTTGGCGTTGTAGTCCAAGACCTCGCGGACGAGCATGTAGATCGTGTCCCGCGGGTCGTCGGCGAATCGCAGGCGGCTCAACATGACCCGTTCGAGCGCATCGAGCTCCGAGGAGACGATGGCCGAGAGCAGCTGGTCGCGCGAGGCGTACCGGCGGTAGATGGTGGCGCGGCTGATGCCGGCCTCCTTCGCCACGGCAGCCAGGGTGAGCGCGCCGACGCCGACTCGACGCGCAACGGCGCGTGCCGCACTCGTCAGGTCTTCGCCGCTGGACATTCCGCCATCCTAGAACACCGTCCTGCGACACCCTTGCCCAATTTGTCTCACGTGTGAGACTCTTCAGTCATGTCTGTATCAGACCTGACCCGGACGAGTACACGCGAGACCGACGGAGAATCCCCGTGGGATTCTCAGCACGAAGAGTTCGACTACGTGGTCGACGACATCGATGGCGAGATCCCGCAGTCCCTGCGTGGCGTCCTGTACCGGATTGGTCCGGGACGCTTCGAGATCGGTGGGCACCCGATGACCCACATCTTCGACGGAGACGGGATGGTGTCCCGTCTCGACATCTCGTCAGACGGGGTTCACTACCGGAATCGGTACGTCCGCACGCGCAGTTTCAAGCGCGCCAACGAGACCCGTCTCCCGCCGAAGGGGTTCAACACCCAGCGGGTCGGCGGTCCGCTGGCGAATGTCCTCAAGTTCCCCGAGAACATGTCCAACACCAGCGTTCTCGTCCACGACGACGTTCTCTACTCCCTCTGGGAGGGCGGCCGACCGCACCGCCTCGACGCCGAGACACTCGAGACCTACGGCAGCGAATCCTTCGACGGCGGGCTGAAACGCCTCGGCGCGTTCTCCGCGCATCCGAAGATCGATCCGCGCACCGGCGAGGTGTTCAATTTCGGGCTCGACTTCTTCCCGCGTCCGATGCTCCGCTGCTACCGCCTGGACAAGTCGCGTCGCCTGCACAGCGTCGGAACGGTGCCCATCCCGAAGCTCGGCTTCGTCCACGACTTCGCACTGACCGAACGTCATCTCGTGTTCGTCCTCGGGCCGCTCGTCGTCAGCCGGCCCATCCCGGTCGCGCTCGGGTTGCGGCCGTTCGGCGAGGCGCTGTCGTACAAACCGGAGTTGGGCACGACCATCGTCCTCGTACCGCGTGACGGCGGAAAAGCCACACGCATCGAGACGGATTCACTGTTCCACTTCCATGTGGCGAACGCCTACGAAGCCGGACCCGAGACCGTCGTCGACATCGTCGCCCACGACGCGACCGGCGGATGGACGCAGTGGAACAACTACCTCTGTAACTTCCGCGACAGCCCCGGCCCGGCGTTCGGCGGTACTCTCACCCGCCTGCGCATCAATCGCAACACCGAGGCGGTGACGCGCGAACAGCTCAACGAACTCGGTTGTGAGTTCCCGCAGGTGGATCCGCGGCTCGTGACCACCGCACACCGCTACACGTATTTGGCTGAGGCCTCCGTACGCGGTGGCGACCCCGATTCGATCACCACCGTCGACACGACGACCGGCGTCGCCGACAGGTACACCTCAGCTGACAACACCGTCTGCGAACCGCTGTTCGCCGAGGACCCCGAGAACCCGGGCGAGGGTCGCGGCTGGTTGCTCAGCCTCGAACACCGGCCGTCGGACAAGCGTTCCCGGTTGGTCGTGCTGAACGCCGAACGTCCGAGCGCGGGACCGGTCGCCACCGCGACGCTCCGGAATCACGTGCCCATGACGTTTCATGGGGCGTACAAGCCCTGGTCATCCAGTTGTTGAGGTGTGTGAACCGCGGCATGGCTGCGATTCTCGTCCCCGTGAAGGGCTTCGGAGGGCGGATTGCCCTCCGCTGGGTCTGAGGGGGATGCGTTTCGCGCCAGGTCGGATCTGCCGTGCCAGCGGACCAGCAATAGGTTTCGTCTGGCGAAATTTTTTGCTCAACGCAACCCGGCGAGGTGGGTGAGCAGGATTGGTGCCTCGTCGAAATGAAGTCGCGGGCGACTTCGATGCGGCTCAACGACTTCGATCGAGGTCGTGCAACCGGGTTGAGTTCGCACGCGACATCAATCCGGGTGCGCGCCGACCGCTACCCCTCGAGATAACTCGCGCGCGGCTTTCATCGCTTCGGTCCGGCGTCGTAACAACTGTTCCGCGGCGTTCCGGTCGTAGTCGCATTCCCAGGTGATGTTGTCGACTCCCTCCGCGTAGCGGTTGTCGATGCCGTGCTGGTCTTCGATGAAGCACCCGAACATGTGCTTGCGAAACAGATCCGACAGTCGGACCGTCTGATTGATGAGCTTGTCCAGCGACCAGACGCACGACACGTTCTCGGTCAGCGTCGACCGTCGACGAAGATCGCGGCCACCTTGATGTCACGGTGTGTGACCAGGGTTTCGGCGGGGGTGGCCCCCGGACGACGCCAGTAACCCTCGAACATGATGTGCGGGGGCGACGCGGGCGCAAGATGATCTCGCCGGGCCGACCGTCGCGGCACCTCGTTGCCCTGGTCGTCGACGATGACGGGCCTCAGTCCATCACGTCCCGGATACGGGTGGTCTCGTGTCCGGCGAGGAGCGCCTGGTTGGAGTTCTTCATGTGACGCTGCCAGTGGGCTGCGGCCTCGGCGCCGTCGCCGGCGCGGACGAGGTCGACGAGCTTCTGGTAGGAGCGGATGAGCTTGGTGTACTGCGCGCGGGGCATCGGGTCGTCGTCGACGGTGTTGGCGATGTGACGCTCGGCGATCTCGCTGAGCATGCCCGCGATCATCGCCATTGCCGAGTTGCCGGACAGCTCGACAATGCGGCGGTGGAACCAGACCGATGCCTGGGCCATGGTGCCGTTCTCGTAGGCCTCGTCGAGTTCGTTGTCGATGATCGCCTGGAGTTCGTCGAACGCATTGGTGTCACCGGTCTCCGCGAGCATCTCCGCGGCTGCGGGTTCGATGACCTCGCGGGCCCGCATGACTTCGGCGACCGTGGTCCCCGACAGCTCGAGCAACAGTCCTGCCGGACGCGCGACGATCTCGGGGCCGGGGACACGGATCCGGGCACCAGTACGCGAACCGCGACGCACCTCGACCAGCCGCTCGGACTCAAGGACGCGGACCGCTTCACGCAGCGTCGGGCGGCTCACCTGGAAGTGCGCCATGAGATCGGCTTCGTGCGGGAGGAAATCGCCGTCCTTGAGCCGACCGTCGACGATCATCCGACGCAGGGTGCGTGCCACCAGCTCAGCGGTCTTGGGGGACCGGATCGCACCGCTCGTGGTCGCGGGGACCATCATGGGAGCCAGGTTGACGGGCTTGGTCATGAGTACCTTCCTCGTGCTTGACCACTGACGCTCTCGAGGTGAGGGCGGCGGCCGAACTGGATCTGACCCCCTGGCCGATCTGATACACCCAGTTGTCAAACCCAGTTATACAAGTCGATTCTACGCGACCGCGGCGAGCTGGTCGGCGGCAGAACCGATCGCAGCATCGTTGACATGCAAGCGTGCGCTTGCCTATCGTCGGGTGTGGCCGACGTGTTCCATGCTCTCGACGATCCGACGCGGCGTGCGATCCTCGACGAACTCGCCGACCGCGACGGTCAGACGCTGTTCGAGATCTGCGGACGTCTCACCACCCGCCGGGGACTGAGCCTGACCCGCCAGGCCATCTCGCAACACCTGGCCGTACTGGAGGCCGCCGGATTGGTTCACGCCGAGAAACGCGGACGCGCCAAGTTCCACTACTTCGATCCGGCACCGCTGGCAGAGATCGCCAGGCGGTGGCCGGCGGCACGAAAGGCATGACATGAGAATCGCGTTGACCTCGATCTTCGTCGACGACCAGCGAAAGGCGCTGAGTTTCTACACCGATGTCCTCGGCTTCACCAAGCACCACGACATCCCGCTGGGGGAGGGCGCCTGGTGGCTCACGGTCGTGTCACCGGAGGCCCCCGAGGGCACCGAACTCCTGCTGGAACCGGCCGGGCACCCGGCGGTGAAGCCCTACCGCGACGCGCTCGTCGAAGACGGTATCCCGTTGGCGCAGTTCGCCGTCGACGATGTCCGGGCCGAGTACGACCGCCTCCGCGAGCACGGCGTCGTGTTCACTCAAGAGCCGACCGATGTCGGTACCGCCGTGGTGGCCGTCTTCGACGACACCTGCGGGAACCTCATCCAGATCGCCGCGGTCAAGGAAGCCTGAGCCGCGGATCGACCGGCTAGGAGACAGTCGTCAACGGTGCCGCGAGCGGCGGGATCTCGACTACCCGAGCTCGTAGCGCGTCGGTATCACCCTCGAACATCGCGACCCACCATCCGATGTTCGGCGCCTTCCGTCGGCGGCCGTCCTGATCGGTGTCCCATCGCTCGAGCGCTGGTGCGGCGATCAACAGCGGCGCCGCCGGGTCTTTGTCGACCTCGAGCCTGCGTCGCTGGAGTCGATGCCGAATGGTGTTGCCGTGCAATCGGAATGGGCCGATCGCGAGTTTGACGAGGTTGACGATCTGATACGCGGCGTTCATCGACTTGTTGGCGGAGTACTCCGGCCGCGCGGGATCGACCGGCTGCCGGATCGCCGCGAAGCGGTCGTAGGAGAACTCGAGGCCGCGCAGGGTCGCCTCCCGCACCATCCAGGCCAGGGTGAGCTCTGACGGTTCCACGACCTTCAGGCCCCGCCGATGTCGGAGTGCACGCCCTCGAACCAGACCTGCTTCACATCGGTCGACGTGTTCTCGGCGGTCTCCCAGACGCACGGGTCGAACGTCAGCCGGCACTCGTCGATCGCCAGCGCCTGCCGGGCAACCTTCACCTTCTTCCCGAGCTTCACATCGTGGAACTGGTGCTTGTATCGGGTGATACCGGGGACTCCCAGGGCGCCCACGGTGTCGAACACACCGATGAATGCGACCGGCACACGGTCGCCGAGCGGCTCCGGTGGCGGGTCGGACTTGTTCCGATACTGCCGTAACGCCTGCTCGAACAGATTGACCGATGGGTCCTCGGCCAGCCGCCGTGGCGTGACCAGACCGACCTTGCTGATCATCCCGACGAGGCTCCGGGCGGTATACGCGCCTCGACTGAAACCGAAAACGAAGATCTCGTCGTCGGACTCGTAGTTGAGGGCGAGAAAGCGGTACGCGTCAAGGAGATTCGCGTTCAGTCCGCGACCGAAGGCGCCTCCGACGATCCGGTCGGACCACGCGGAGCCCGTCCCGACACCGTTGACATAGTGAACCAGTTGAACCGCGCCGTCGGCGGCGTCGGTCTTGACGGCGCGAGCGATCTTCTCGACGTTGGAGATCCGCGGATCCTTCGACGACTTCCAGGTGCCGTCGCAACAGATGATCAGGCGTTTCCTCATGTCGGCCTCTCCAGTGTTTCGACGGTCCCGACACGTTCGACGGTAACGCCGCATGCCGGTCCGCGCAGCTCACGTCGGTCGTACGGTTTACTGGTCCGATGAGCAATTTCGCGTCCCGACTCGCGCGTACCGCGCTGGCCGTCGGAGCCCTCGCGTCTGCCGTGCTCGGCATCGGTCAGGCGGTCGCTGCGCCCACGGCCTTCGCGGCCGGGACGGGCGGTCTGGTTCCGGGGCTTGCCGCGTCGTACACGATCGCCTCGAATGAGGCCCACGCACAGGGCATTTCGATGTGGATCACCTCCGGGAAGCGATCGGATGCCGAACAACGTCAGCTGTGGCGAGACGCCATCGCCACCTATGGCAGTCCCGAGGCGGCCCGGCGCTGGGTTCTTCCCGCGGAGGAGTCACCGCACGTTCGCGGCGAGGCCGTCGACGTCGGCCCGTGGGAGGGTGCGGCCTGGCTGGAACGCAACGGGTACCGCTGGGGCCTGTGCCGGACCTTTGTGAACGAGTGGTGGCATTTCGAACTAGCGACAACGCCGGGCGCACCGTGTCCGCCGATGTGGCCGGATGCCGCGGTCCGGGCGGATCGGCGCGGAATCTGATCCACCGGCCGTAGGCTGTCGATCGACGGGACGGACGCTCGTCATCTCCGCACACGGACCGAGAGTCGGTCCACGTGATCAGGAGGCAGTCCATGCACTACTCACTACTGCTGCACTACACCGAGCAGGACGCCACGACGCTCGGCGACGAGGCGATCCAGGCCGGGCAGGCCGCATTCTCCGCCTACACCAGGGCCTTGCAGGACGCCGGCGTCCTCGTGAGTGCCGAGGTCCTCCAGCATTCGACCGCCACCACCACGCTCCGCAAGGTCGACGGCGAACTCGTCATCCAGGACGGCCCGTTCGCGGACACCAAGGAGCAACTCGGCGGAGCGATCGTCATCGACGTCGCCGACCTCGACGCCGCAGTCGACTGGGCCCGTCAGGCACCCCCGATCGACTGGGGTGTCGTCGAGATCCGGCCCGGCGCCACGTACACCGTCGACGGGGCCTGGACCTCGAACGGATGACACCTGACGGATGAGCCGGCCGGGAGCGCACGCCGCCGCCGAACACGCCGCCCGCGAGTCGTATTCGCGGTTGGTGGCGCTCCTCGCCGCCGCCTCCGGCGACCTCGCGCTCGCCGAGGACGCACTCGCGACCGCCTTCGAACGGGCACTCACCACGTGGTCGACGCAGGGCATACCCGACAAGCCGACCGCATGGCTGCTGACCGTCGCGCGCAACCACCTGCGCGATTTCTGGAAATCCGCCGGATACCGGAGGTCCGTCGACCTCGACGACCATGCCGGCACCGCCGGGGAGGTCACCATGAGACCCATCGACGACATCGACCCCGATGCGATCGGCGACAAGCGCCTCGAACTGCTGTTCACCTGCGCTCACCCGGCGATCGACCCGGCCATCCGGACACCTCTGATGTTGCAGGCGGTGCTGGGTTTCGAGGCCGCCGACATCGCCGCCGTGTTCGCGGTGGCTCCGACGACGATGGCGCAACGACTGGTTCGAGCCAAACGGCGAATCCGCGACGCCCGCATCCCCTTCGCCGTACCCGACCGCGCGGCGATGCCGGAACGTCTGTCCGCGGTTCTCGAGGCCGTCTACGGGTGCTTCGCGATCGCCTGGGACGACGCGAACGGTTCCGGTCCCGACTCGGTCGATTCGATGGCGGGGGAGGCGCTGTACCTGGCCGTGACACTCGCCGTCCTCCTCGACGACGAGCCCGAGGCGTGGGGACTCGCCGCCCTCCTCGCCCTGTCGTTGTCCCGGGCACCGGCACGCACCGGGCCGTTCGTCCCGCTCGAGGATCAGGATCCCTCGCTGTGGGACGGCGAACTGATCCGCGAGGGTGAGGCGATGCTCCGCCGTGCCGCGGCATCGGGCACTCCGCTCGGGAGATTCCAACTCGAGGCCGCCATGCAGTCCGTCCACGCCGACCGCGCCCGAACCGGCGTCATCGACTGGACCGCACTGCAGACGTTGTCGGCCACACTCATCACCGTCACCCCGACGCTCGGTGCACAGGTTGCGCACGCCGCCATCGTCGGACGCGCCGCGTCACCGGATGCCGGGCTGTCGGTGCTCGACGAGTTGGAGGCGCAGCACGACGTCGACGACTTCCAGCCGTTCCACGCCACTCGTGCGGATCTTCTCCGTCGTACCGGAGCTTCTGCAGAAGCACGTCGCCACTTCGAGCGGGCGGCGAACCTGGCCCGCGACACCCGCATCGAGAAGTACCTGCAAGGCTGCGCGGACCGACTGCGTTGAGGGGCACAGCGGTGACGGCTTCGACGCGGTGCCTCGCTTCGCTCGGTACCGGCTCAGCCGGCGGTGGCGGTGAATCGGGTCAGCGGCCATAGGAGTCGGCTAACTGCTCCATAGGCGTAAATCGTCGGTCGCGCAGAGGATCCCGGCCACCTCACGCCCTAGGGTGTGAAGCGGACCGCGCGACGGTCGGACAACGGACGTCCGACGACATGGGAGGCAGAAATGACGGCAATCGACGAGGTCGCGATCGACCTGACCTCCGAGTCCTACCGCTCACGCCGTAACCACTGGAACAACCACGTCCGGAGGCATGCGCTGATGACGCCGGACAAGCCGGCGATGACCTTCCTCGGCGAGACCCGGACGTGGAAGCAGATCGACGACCGGTCGCACGCCTTCGGCGCGGCGCTGAGCCGACGCGGGGTCCGCTTCGGCGACCGGGTCCTGATGGCCCTGCTCAACCGGACCGAGTACGTCGAGGCCATCTTGGGTGCGACCCTGATCGGCGCGATCCCGGTGCCGGTGAACATCCGGATGAGTCCGGCCGAGGTGGCGTACCTCATGGAGGACAGCGGCGCGGATGTCGTCGTCACCGAGACGGCACTGACCGGCGTCGTCGACGCAGCACGTGGATTGGGAGGCACCTCCGACACCGTGATCGTCGTCGGCGAGAGCGACAAACCCGATCACCTCTCCTTCGAGGACCTCGTCGCCGAGGACGGGTCGGACCTGCCACTCGTCGACGTCCCCGAGGACACTGTGGCGATCATCATGTACACCTCGGGCACCACCGGCCGTCCCAAGGGCGCGATGCTCACCCATCAGAACTTCCAGGCGCAGGCCCTGACCTCGATCTCCACGACGAATCCGCAGGTCGGCGATGTCGCGTCCATCGTCCCGCCGATGTTCCACATCGCGGGTCTCGCGACCTTCGCCATGGTCTTCTACCGCGGCATCCGGGCGGTCATCCATCCGCTCGGATCCTTCGATCCCGACGTCATGCTCGACACGCTGGAACGTGAGGGCTCGACGTCGGTGTTCATGGTGCCCGCACAATGGCAGGCCGTGTGCGCCGCACAGAAGGCCAAGCCCCGGGATCTGCGACTGCGTCACCTGAGCTGGGGCGGGGCACCGGCCTCGGACACCGTGCTCAGCGCGATGAACGAGACGTTCCCCGGCGTGCTGAACATGACGTCCTTCGGGCAGACCGAGATGACGCCCGTGACCTGCATCCTCGAAGGCAAGGACGCGCTGCGGACGATCGGGTCGATCGGCAAGGTCGTTGCCGGCGTGACCGCCCGCATCGTCGACCCGCTGATGAACGATGTGAAGCCGGGAGAGGTCGGCGAGATCGTCTACCGCGGGCCCAACCTGATGAAGGGGTACTGGAACAAGCCCGAGGAGACCGCCGACGCGTTCCGCGGTGGCTGGTTCCACTCCGGCGACCTGGTCCGCCAGGACGAGGAGGGCTTTCTCTTCGTCGTCGACCGCGCCAAGGACATGGTGATCTCCGGTGGCGAGAACATCTACTGCGCCGAGGTCGAGAACGTCCTCTACGGCCACCCGAGCATCGCCGAGGCGGCGGTCATCGGCCGGGCGGATCCGAAATGGGGCGAGGTACCCGTCGGGGTCGTCGTGCTGGCCGAAGGTGTCGACGAGCCGACGCTGGCCGATCTCGAACCCCACCTCAACGAGAATCTGGCGCGGTTCAAGCATCCCAAGGATCTCGTGATCATGGAGCAGCTGCCGCGCAACGCGGGTGGCAAGGTCACGAAACCCGCCCTGCGCCAGCGCTTTGGCAGCAAGGACGCCGGTCTGTCCGACTGACCCGGCGAAATCTCACGAGCAACCCATGGTGTCTGCGTAGGGTGTGACGCAGACAACAATGTCGACCATCGCACGATCGACACGGGAGCCAGTGATGACCGCTACCACCGAAGCCACCGCCGACCTCACCACCGAGCCGTATCGCTCGCGCCGGAACCACTGGAACAACCAGGTTCATCGGCACGCCATGATGATGCCGGACAAGGTGGCGATCACCTACCTGGACGGGTCGACGACGTGGAAGCAACTCGATGACCGGTCACGGGCTTTCGGTGCAGCGCTGAACAGGCTGGGCGTGCAGTTCGGGGACCGGATTCTGATGGCGATGCTCAACCGCACCGAATATGTCGAAGCCGTGCTCGGCGCCACGCTGATCGGTGCGATCCCGGTGCCGGTGAACATCCGGATGAGCCCGGCCGAGGTCGCGTATCTGGTCGCCGACAGTGGCGCCAGGGTGATCGTGACCGAGAAGCTCCTCGCACCGTTGGCCGATGCGGTGAGTGCTTCGACCGGCGAGATCGACACCCTCATCGTCGTCGACGGTGGCGACGAAACCCCACACCATGACTTCGAAGGCCTGCTCTCACAGGGAGACTCGGACCTGCCTGCGGTGGACGTGCCCGAAGACACCGTCGCGGCCATCATGTACACCTCGGGCACCACCGGAAAACCAAAGGGCGCCATGCTCACCCACCAGAACTTCCATGCGCAGGCGGTCACCACGATGGCCACCACCGCCTCGGCCGACGCAGACGACGTGGCGTCCGTGGTGCCGCCGATGTTCCACATCGCCGGCCTCGCCGCCTTTGCGCCGGTCTTCTACCGCGGCGTCCGCGCCGTCATCCATCCGCTCGGCGCCTTCGATCCCGACGCCATGCTCGACACCCTCGAACGAGAGGGCACCACTTCGGTGTTCATGGTGCCCGCGCAATGGCAGGCGGTGTGCGCCGCGCAGAAGGCACGGCCGCGAAAGCTTCGGCTGCGCAACATCAGTTGGGGAGCGGCGCCCGCGTCGGACACCGTGCTCACTGCGATGGGCGAGGCCTTCCCCGGCGCGCTCAACATGACCGCGTTCGGGCAGACCGAGATGTCGCCCGTGACAACGATCCTCGAGGGCAAGGACGCACTGCGCAAACAGGGCTCGATCGGCAAGGTCGTGCCGGCGGTGACCGCGCGCATCGTCGACCCGCTGATGAACGATGTCAAGCCGGGTGAGGTGGGGGAGATCGTCTACCGCGGGCCGAATCTGATGAAGGGCTACTGGAACAAGCCCGCCGAGACGGCAGAGGCGTTCCGCGGCGGGTGGTTCCACTCCGGCGATCTCGTCCGCGAGGACGAGGACGGTTTCCTGTACGTCGTCGACCGCGCCAAGGACATGATCATCTCCGGCGGTGAGAACATCTACTGCGCCGAGGTGGAGAACGTCCTGTACGGCCACGCCGCGATCCTGGAGGCCGCGGTCATCGGGCGGGCCGACGAGAAATGGGGCGAGGTACCGGTTGCCGTGGTCGTCCTGGCCGAGGGTGTTGCGGATCTGACGCTTGCCGAGCTCGAACCGCATCTCAACGAGAACCTGGCGCGGTTCAAGCATCCCAAGGATCTGGTGATCATCGACGAGCTGCCGCGCAACGCCGGCGGCAAGGTCGTCAAGCCGAAGCTGCGCGAGACCTACGGCAGCAAGGACGCCGGGTTGGCCGACTGACCGCCCCCGCGAACCCGCCAGAATCGGATCAACCCGCCATCCTCCAACGCCGATGGCGGGTTGATCCGTCGAACTGGGTCTATCCGACCATCACTTCTTCTTCTGCTTCTTCGGACTGGTGGCCTCCAGCTGCCGCCCACGACGCCGGTAGCGCCAGATGAACCAGCCGACGGCGATCGCGAGCGCGACGCCGATGATCACGCCCCAGGCGGTGGCGGCGCGGAATCCGGGTGCGTCGACGTCGAAGATGCGTTCACCCGCGTGCGCGCCGTTGCCTCCGCCGGCCACGACCGAGAGCGTCAGCAGGTTGGGGATCGCCACGATGACGCCGGCCACCGCGAATGCGATCGCGGGGACATTCCTCATCCGGCTGCGACTCAGGAACGCCAACGTGAACAGCAGTAGCGGGACGAAGGTGCACAGGACTCCCAGGACGAGGCCCGTCCACACCCCACTGACCATCGAACCGTTGACCCGATTGCCGATCTGACCGGCCCACCAGCGCGGCAGAAACGCCTCGAGGATGAAGTAGGTGATCACCAGCAGCGCGGCGATGATGAGGCCGACGACGGCCTTCTTGACGATGGTGTTCGCCCGTTCGGCGGCCGTCGGCTTCAGCGAAGCATCGGTGGTCGCGGGAGCCCCCGGCGGCGTCGGCGACCCCGCGGGCGGGACCGGCGCGGTGTGCGACCCGGGCGGCGGGTCGACCGGATCTGACGAATGGGTCGAGAACGGCTCGTTGCTCATGGGCCGAGTCTATGCGGGGAAGATGACCTTTCAGGTACGACGCCGCCGATGACCGGCCGATCCCGGAACGTCCGCGTCGCGAATCCCGCCGTAGATCCCACGCCGCACGATCCACGGCTGCAACACCGTGTCAACCGACCAGGCCGGGAAACGGAACGCCCGGCCGTTCGGCGCGAACACCTGCAGACCGTCGTGCTGCGCACCGAGAACCGAACCCCACCGCCGTCGGGGCGGTGTGTACCGCTTCGCCCGGTCCGGCCGGCTTGCCAGGTCGACTCGGATGTTGTGGGCGAGAAGCCGGTCAGCCCGGTTGCGGGCTGAACTCCGTAGGACATCGGTCGCGGCGATGTCTCCGAGGGCGTAGACGAGTTCGTGGCCGGGAACTCGGAGTTCCGGTGTCACACGGACGAATCCGTCCGCATCGAGGATCTCCGCGGGCAACCACTCCGAGTTCGGGGTCACCCGACCGATCGCCCAGAGCACCGCGTCGGCCTGCACGCTGTCCTGCCCGGTGGACCAGTGCACGGGTCCGGTGGTGATCTCGTCGCAGGCGAAGCCGTCGGGCACTTTCGCGCGGTGTCCGCCGTGCACCCCGATGCCGAGGCCGCGCAGCCGCGCCGAAACGTTCTGCCAGGTTCGCCGATGGTGACGGGGTAGCGCGCGCTCGCCGGGGTGATAGAGATCGATGCGCTTGCCCGGCCACGTCGCAGCCAGGTTCGCCGCCGCACTCACCGCGGCGGCCCCGCCCCCGATCACCGCGATCGACTTCGCGTCCGCCAGCCGGAGATGTGCGGCGGCGAGATCCCGGTCGACGTCGGTCGGTGACTGGAGACCGGGCCGCCGCCAGAAGCCGTTGCGGACCCCGGTTGCGATCACCAGAGCGTCGAACAGTTCGACGCGCTCGGCTCCGTCGGCGCTGGTGAGGGTGACCGTCCGCTCGCCGAGGTCGGCGGCGGTCAGCGATCCATGGACGGTGCGGACACGGTCCAGCTTGCGGAATCGGTCGAACGGGATCCGGTAGTCACGGGCCCAGGTGTCGGGCCGGCTCAGGCGGAGCCCGAGTTCCTGACCGCTGACCAGCCCGGGCTTCGACGAGATCCCGACGACGTCGGCGTGACGGGACAGATGAATGGCGGTGAGGATGCCGGTGTCGCCGAGGCCGGCGACGACGACGCGGGATCGGGTCATCCGGGGATGCGTTCGGTGGCATGCGGCGGCCGGGCACGGCGAGGCGGCCGGGGTACGAAACGCGACACACGGTCGACGACGTCGGCATAGCCGGGACGTCGGGACAGGCTGCGCTGCTCCATCATCGGAATGCTGGCGCCCAGGAACATCGCCAGCATCACCACCACGCCGACGAGTGACCACCACCAGTCGGAGGGTGACGCCGCGATCCCGAACAACGCCATCGCCACCCAGAACGAGAACTCGCCGAAGTAGTTCGGGTGCCGGGACCACGACCACACGCCGGTGTCCAGGACCGACCCCGGCCTGCGATGCGCGGCGAAACGACGCAGTTGGGCGTCGGCGACGTACTCGAGGGAGATGGCGGCGACACCGACGACCGCGGCGAGTGCGGTGAGCCAGCCGATCGTCGAATCCGTGTGTGTCACCGCGATATACACCGGGACCATGCCCAGGAACACCTGGATGGTGGGAATGACGTGGATGGCGAAGAGGTCGACGATGAACGCGGCACCGCCGGCACGTTCCTTGAGCAACCCGTAGCGCCAGTCCTCGTGATGCAGACCCGGCCACCCGATCGCCCAGTTGGCGGTCAGGCGGATCGCCCACACCGCGACGACCACGGCGATGACCCAGCACTGCACCGCGCCGATGCCGACATCGCCGGCGGCCCACCAGTACACCAGGAGCACGGGCGGTATGACGCTCCAATAGGCGTCGTACATACTCGAGTTCGAGTACCGGCGGCTGAAGCCGAAGATCACGAGGGTCGCCCAGAGGTCGGCGATGAGGGTGTCGAGCCACAGGTGACCGGTGTCGGGCCCCAGCCACAGCCACGCGGCGGCGACCCCGAGTGCCACCACGTAGGCGATCACCACGCGCACGAACGACGTTGTCCGGCTCACGAGGTCGCGTCCCTACCGTCGCCGGGTCACAGTTGCTTCTCGATGGACCCGACCAGTTTCTCGGGTTTGGTGGCCGGCGCGAACCGTTCGACGACGACTCCGTCGCGGTTCACCAGGAATTTGGTGAAGTTCCATTTGATCCGACCCCCGAACACACCCGACTTCTGGTGGCGGAGCCACTCGAACAGGGGATGGGCGTCGGGACCGTTCACGTCGACCTTGGCGAACATCGGGAACGTGACGTCGTAGGTGAGTGAACAGAAGTTCTTGATCTCTTCCTCGTTGCCGGGTTCCTGATGCGCGAACTGGTCGCAGGGGAAGCCGAGGACTCGCAGCCCCTGTTCCTGATAGTCGCGATGAAGCGTCTCGAGGCCCTCATACTGCGGCGTGAAGCCGCACTTCGAAGCGGTGTTCACGATCAGCAGCGGTTCGCCCCGGTACGCCGAGAGGGCGACCGGGTTGCCGTCGATCCCGGTCGCGGTGAAGTCATACGCAGAAGTCATGCCGCCACGCTACTTCCGGTCCGCGCTCACCAGTACTCATTGGCCGGAACCCGCAGGTTGTAGAGGGTCAGTCGCCGAATCGTTCGGTGCGGATGCGGGTCGGATCGTGCCCGGCGTCGACCATCCAGTTCGCGCAGTCCTCGACGAAGCGGTTCGGCCCGCAGATGTACACGGTCGGCGACCTCGAGGGGTCCATGGTGAGCGCGGCCAGCTCCTCCGGGTCGAGACGTCCCGCCGGCCTCGCCGATCCCGGGGGTGCGACACGGGTGTGGACGAGGTGCAGATCCATCCGATGGTGGTCCATGAGCTGACGGATCTCGTCGCGGTAGTAGATCCGCTCCGGGCTGCGCACCGAGTAGACCAGCGAGAAGGGCGTCAGAGGCGCGTCGACCTCGCGACTGCGGATCATCGACATCAGCGGCGCCACCCCGGATCCTCCGCCGATCAACTGCACCGGTCGGTCGTCGCCGGAGGCCCACGTGAAGTACCAACCGTGCGGTCCACTGATCTCCAGGGGATCACCGACCTCGACGACATCGACGAGATACGGGGACACCTCACCGTCGTCGAGGCGTTCGACGGTCACCTCGAGCGACCGCGTCTCCCGGGCATCCGACACCGAGTACGTGCGGGCGGTGGAGTAGCCGTCCTCGGCGGTGAGCCGGATGTCGACGTGCTGGCCGGGAAGCACATGGACGGGTTCGGGCAGGGCGAGACGCAGGGTGCGTGCGGACGGGGTGATGTCGACGACGGAGGTCACCGTCGTCAGCAGCCAATCGGTCACGAGTACCGCTGCTCACGCCAGGGGTCGCCGTACATGTGGTATCCGCGCTCCTCCCAGAAGCCCGGTGTGTCGTCGGGCATGAACCGTAGGCGCCGAATCCATTTCGCGCTCTTCCAGAAGTAGAGGTGGGGGACGAGGAGTCGGGCGGGACCGCCGTGTTCGGGTGCCAGCGGCTCCCCGTCGTAGGTGTCGGCGACCCAGCCTCGCCCGCCGATCAGGTCGGCGAGCGGGACGTTGGTGGTGTACCCGCCGTAACAGTGGGCCATGACGTACGGGGCGGGTTCGAAGGGCAGCGCATCGATCAGGGTGTCGAAGGAGACCCCGCGCCAGCGGGTGGCGAACTTCGACCACCTTGTGACGCAGTGGATGTCGGTGGTGATCTCGTCGTGGGGCAACGCCTGGAACCGCTCCCACGTGAACGTCGTCGCCCGGTGCTCGGCGGACTGGACGACGAGCGACCATTTGTCCAGGGGGATCGACGGTGTGGGCTCGGCCGACAACACCGGGAAGTCGAGCGTGGTGTACTGCCCCGGCGGCAGCCGTCGGGCATCGCGGTCGCGGCGGCCCACGAACCCTCGGTTGACGATCGCCATGGTCGCGGAGTCTACGCGTAGACGAAGAGCACGGCTGTATGGCGAGGTTTGGCGGAACATCGACCGTGGGCACTCCGGGGCATGGCGATCAACAAGAACGACACCGTCCGCTGGAACACCTCGCAGGGTCAGACCGAGGGGACCGCGGAGGAGAGGCGAACCAAGGAGTTCACGTTCGAGGGACAGAAGTTCAAAGCCAGTGAGGACGAACCCTATTGGATCGTGAAGTCGACGAAGACGGGCGCCAAGGCCGCCCACAAGGAGTCGTCGCTGAGCAAGAAGTAGGCGGTGCGATACCGCTGAACCACGTACAACCTGGGTGAACCCCGGTAACGTCGGCGACTGTCGGGGCCGAAACTTCTCGTGCACGAAGGGTTCTCTCATGGCCGCCGACTCACCACATCCCACCCGAAAAGCGTTGCGCCCGACCGTATTGGCGCTGATTCTGATTCTCGTAACCTTCGCGGCGACGACACTGTCCGTTTCGTCCGCGTCCGCGGCTCCGAAACCGACGATCGTGCTGGTACACGGTGCATTCGCGGATTCAACCGGCTGGGATGGCGTCGCAGCGCGGCTCTCGTCCGAGGGTTATCCCGTCCAGCGGTTCGACAATCCGTTGCGCGGGCCGGTTCACGATTCCGCGCTCCTGGAGAAGAAGCTCGCCACCATCAAGGGCCCGATCGTGCTGGTCGGTCACTCGTATGGGGGCATGGTCATCACGAACGTCGATGATCCCGACGTCGTCGCCAACGTGTACATCGCGGCATTCGCTCCGGAACAGGGCGAGTTCGTGCAGGGCCTGCTGAACCCGCTGGTCTATCCCGGCAGCCGACTCCTGCCGCCGGCGCTGCAGGTCAAGGTCGTCGACGACCCGACGGGTGTGGCGGGACGAAACCTCGATGGCTACATCGCACGGCCCTACTTCCGGGAGATCTTTGCGCAGGACGTCAGCATTGCGACCGCTGCCGACATGTTCGCCCATCAGAAGTCGGCGGCGCTCGTCGCCAATCTCGAGCCTTCGGGTCCGGCATCGTGGAAGAAGGTCCCCAGCTGGTATCTGGTTTCGCAGCAGGACCGGGTGATCCCGCCGGCGTTGCAGCGCTTCATGGCGCTCCGTGCCGCTTCGGGGCACACCTCGGAGGTCAATGCGTCTCATGCGTCACTGGTCTCGCGTCCGGCGGCGGTGGCCGCGGTCATCGAGAAGGCCGCCACCGCACAGGGGTAACTCGGCTCGTTTTTTTCGGCCTACCTCCTCGGCCGCTGTGCAACGATCATGGCGACCGACGAGCCTGGAGGTAAGCCATGCCCACCGGAGTGTCCGACACCTCTGGTCAACGCCCTGTGGATCTGCCCGTCGACGTCCGGGGTCTACGCAAGTCCTTCGGCAGGTTCGAGGCACTTCGCGGGCTCGACCTCCAGGTCCGCCGCGGTGAGGTCCACGGGTTCCTCGGCCCCAACGGTGCCGGCAAGTCGACGACGATCCGCGTCCTCCTGGGCTTGCTCCGCGCCAACGCGGGTGAGGTGCGACTGCTCGGTGGGGATCCGTGGCACGACGTCGTCGAACTGCATCGCCGGCTGGCGTATGTGCCCGGTGACGTCTCGCTGTGGCCGTCGATGACCGGCGGCGAGATGATCGATCTCCTCGGTTCGATGCGCGGTGGACTCGATGAGGACCGGCGCGCCGACCTCGTCGAACGGTTCGAGCTCGACACCGCCAAGCGCGGACGCCAGTACTCGAAAGGCAACCGCCAGAAGGTGGCGATCGTCGCCGCCCTCGCGGCGGACGTCGAACTGCTCATCCTCGACGAGCCGACATCGGGCCTGGACCCGTTGATGGAGAACGTCTTCCAGGAGGTCGTCGGGGAGGCCAAGGCGCGTGGCACGACCGTCCTGCTGTCGAGTCACATCCTCGCCGAGGTCGAATCCCTCGCCGACCGTGTGAGCATCATCCGCGACGGCGTCATCGTCGAGACCGGCACGCTGGCCGAGTTGCGCGGTCACACCCGGACCGCGGTCCGCGCCGAACTCGACACCGTCCCGGCCGCCGCCCGGCTCACGGACTTCCACGATGTGGACGTCGACGGTCACCGTCTGAGCGCGACAGTCGATTCCGATCGGATCGGCGCGGCGATGGAGGTGTTGACGGCGAGCGGACTGCGGTCCCTCACCGTCGAACCGCCTTCTCTCGAGAGTCTGTTCCTGCGGCTCTACGACAGCGACGGTGACGGGGTCCGCGTCTCCGACAACCCGTTGGCAGGGGAGTGACCAGCGCGATGGCGTCTGCCTCGACGGTCGGAACCCGACCACTCCTCCATGCCTCACTCCGCCACGAGGGCCGGTCTTTCGCGCCGTGGATTCTGCTACCCACCGCGTTGTCGGTGTCGTCGGTGCTGATCTATCCCTGGTTGTTCTCCGACGCTCTGGAACGTAAGGCTTTCGCGGCCACGATCGGGGCGAATCCGGCGCTGGGACTGATCTTCGGACCCGCCTACGATCTGTCGACCACCGACGGGTTCAACGCGTGGCGCAGTCTCGCGCTCGGCGGGTTCATCGCCGCCCTGGGCGCGATCTTCATCGTCGTCAAAGCCAGCCGCGGCCAGGAGGATTCGGGTCAGGCGGAACTGCTGGCCTCCGGCGTCTCGGGCCGGTCGTCGCGACTCCTGACGGCCCTGGTCATGGCGGTGATCTGTTCGACCGCGATCGGCATCGTCTCGTGGGTGCTGACCGGATTGTGCGGCGGTGACTGGGCGTCGTCGGCGTTGCTCGCCGCCGGGTTCACCGTCTCCGGTTGGATGTTCGCGGCCGTCGCCGCGGTCAGTTCGCAGATCGGGGCCGACGCCCGTGCGGCGACGACGATCTCGGTGTCGTTGCTCGGGATCCTGTTCGTCCTGCGAGGTTTCCTCTTCTCGATCAGCGCACCCACGTGGACGATGTGGATCAATCCACTCGGCTGGATCGAGGAGACCCGGCCGGCATCCGGCGACCACTGGTGGCCGTTGCTGATCGGCGTCGCGTTCGCGGTCGTCGTCGCGGCCGTCGGTTTCGCATTGCAGTCGTCACGCGATTTCGGTCAGGGTCTGATCCCCTCCCGTCCGGGGCCGCCGAGGGGGAACGTCGGTACACCTCTGAGCCTGGCGTTTCGTCTCAATCGCGCGCCGATCATGTCGTGGGCGGTGGCATTCCTCGGTCTCGGTGTCGTCTTCGGGTATTTCACCCGGTCGGTGAAAGACCTGCTGACGAGCAACCCGGCGATGGCGTCGATCTTCGCCTCCGGTGCCGCATCCCCGGCCGACCTGATCTCCGCGTTCGTCACCACCATCCTGAGCATCGTCGGCATCGTCGTCTCGGTCGCCGGCGTGCAGATCGTCAACCGCGTGCGTACCGAGGAACTGGATGACCGAGCCGAGCCCGTGCTGGCGACGGCTGTCCACCGACTCCGGTATCTCGCCACGAATGTCGGTGTCGCACTGCTGGCGACGGCGGTGTTCCTGATGATCGCAGGTGTCGTGGTGGGCATCTTCGCGTCGACCGCGGATATCGGGATCACCTTCGGCGACGCCCTCCTGCAGGCGGTCGCGACCATCCCCGCAGCCTGGACGGTCATCGCTTTCGCGGTCGCCGTACTCGGTGCCCGCCCGGCGACTCGTCCGGCGATCTGGCTGGGCGTGCTCGTCTCGTTCGTGATGACGGTGCTGGGCCCCAGCTTCAAACTGCCCGACTGGGCCCTCGGTTTCAGCCCGTTCCACCATGTGCCCGACGTCGTCGTCGCGACCCCCGACTGGTGGGGACTGCTCTGGATCGGCCTCGTCGCCCTCGGCTTCCTGGCCATCGGTTTCGTCGGGTTCCGACGACGCGACATCCCGTGAGGTCTTTCAGATCCGTATGACGTCGAACCCGGAATCCGGGTTCAACGTCATACGGAAGATTCGGGTAGCCGACCACTCACGCGCGCGCGGCCGGTCCCGCTGGTACCGCACGGAAAGCCTCAGCGCGGCGTCGCATAGGCGACGCAACGTCATCAGTTCTGGCCGAGAGCCTCGGCGAGTCGGCGCCACTGGTCGCGCGGGAATCCGCGGTGATCCTTCTGCAGCACCTGGACACACACGTGGTCGGCGCCGGCGGAGCGGTGTTCGTCGATGCGCGACAGGATCGCCGCCTCGTCGCCCCAGACGATGAGCGCGTCGAACAACCGGTCGCTGACTTCGGTGAGGTCCTCGTCGGTGAAGCCGAGGCGACGAAGGTTGTTGGCGTAGTTGGGCATTGCGAGATAGCCCGTCAGCCACTTGGTGCCGATGGCGCGTGCCTCGTCGCGGTCCGCGGCGAAGATGGCGGTCTGCTCGGGCGCGAGCAGCGGTCCGTCGCCGAGGGTCTCGCGAGCGGTCGCGGTGTGGTCGGGTGTCACCAGGTACGGGTGGGCGCCCAGTGTGCGGTCCGCGGCCAGACCGAGCATCTTCGGTCCGAGTGCCGCGAGAACCCGACTGTCGGCGGGCACCGGCGTCGGTGCGGAGTCCAGTCCGTCGAGGAACGCGCGGGTGGTGGCGAGTGGCTTCTGGTAACGGCCGGCCTCCTGCGCGTCGATCAGCGGAGCGTGGCTGATCCCCAGGCCGAGCAGGAAGCGCGGGCCGAACTCGTCGGCGAACCTCGCGTGGGCGGCAGCGACGTCGTGGGGTTCGTGCATCCACATGTTGAGGATTCCGGTGGCGACCACGGCCTTCTCGGTGGCACCGAGCAGGTTGCGCACCGAATCGAGAACCGGGCCGCCGACGTCTGGGATCCAGAGGGCGGTGAAGCCCAACTCGTCGAGTTCGGCCGCGGCTTCCGCTGCCTCCCCGGCGTCTCCGTACCGCAGTGGCGAACTCCAGATTCCTACTCCGTCGAGATTCATGCTCTCGACACTACCGACGGCCTCGGCGATCGAACGCGAATGCCGGGTTCATGCCGTCTTCGACGCTCTCGGCGCTGCCTGGGCGAGGCGGGCGTCGAAGGACGAGGTCAGCTGCCGGAAGGCGCCTATGCCCACGGCGCCGACCACGATGACCACGATCCCCGTCACCGTGCTGAGCTCGTCGGTGAGCAATCCGGCGATCCCGATCGCCAGAACGAAGATCGGTACCCAGTCGAAGAGATGGAGCATGCTCTGCGGTTTCTCATCGGTGTCCCATCCCTCACGGACGGCGGCACGATAGGTGGCGAAGTCGGGGTAGAACTCGGTGAACGCGATGGCGAACACAGTGCCGCCGATCTGGATGATCCAACCGGTCCAGAAGTTGTTGGAATCATCGAGGACGAGATCACCGACAGCACCGGACACCGCGGCGACGCCGAATCCGGCGACCCACGCCCACGTGATGACGTAGTTGATCCGGAGGAACAGCGGGCTGTCCCAGACCTCCTCATCGGTGGACTCACGCGCGTACTGCAACGTGAACGGCTGGCGGACGAGAATCGAGCCCAGGGCGAACGCGACCAGCGCGATGTTGGTCATCTCGCCGCCCCATTTCTCCAGCCATTCGATGACGCCCGCCGAGGCGAAGAGCGCCAGGGCGGCCATGGAGCCGAAGTAGGCCACGTCGAAGACTTCGAGGAGCTTGATCCGGGAGCCGCGTCGGTGCCCGCCCACCACGAGGATCAGTGACAGCACGAACGCCGACGCCGCGGCCTCCTCGAAGCGACCGGGACCGGTGAGCAGCGCCATCAGAATCCATGGCGACATACCCGCGAAGGGGGAGTTCAGGAATGCGGTGAGCACGCGGCGAGTCCCCGTCGTCTGCACTGTCCCCATCGTCGGCTGGTCGACCGCTGGTTTGTCCGGCGAGTTGGTCATTCCTGAATTGTGCGGCTTCGCAGAGGTTTTCCGCAGGAAACTCGGTACATCCGCGGAACATCGCCGCGCCCGATCAGCCCTGGGGCGCGATCACGAGAGCCGCGTTGTGGCCGCCCATCCCCAGCGAGGTCTTCAACGTGGGCCCCGCCTCGAGCGGGGACAGGCCGTCGAGCAATTGCGGGATCCCGTCGGACACCCTTGGCGTCGCCGGGATCTCGCCTCGCTCGTAGCCGAGCAACGACGCGGCGAGTTCGACCGCACCGGCCGCACCCTGGCAGTGTCCGGCAAGGGGTTTGACCGAGAAGACCTCACTGTTGGGCAGCAGGGTCTCCACGATCGTCGCCTCGGCGCGATCACACTGACGGGTGCCGGGACCGTGCGCATTGACATACCGGATGTCCCCTCCCGCAACGCCGGAAGTCGCGAGCGCCTGCTCCACGCAACCGACGACGTTGGTCAGTTCGGGATCTATCGAAGTGACGTGGAAAGCGTCGTGGGACATCGCCCCGCCCAACACATCTGCATATCCGTCGGTCGTGCGGTTGGTCATCGTGAACGCGATCGCGGCCTCGCCGAAGGTGAAACCCCGACTGCCCTCCTGAAACGGGCGGCAGGCGTCCAGGGCATCGGTGTCGGTGATGGCGACGCCGAGTTGCACGAACATGCCGACCACCTCCGGCTTGGCCGACAGATCGGTCGCGACGACGAGGACATCGTCGACGAGATCGGAATCGAGCCACGACTTCGCGGTCACGATCGCCGCCGAACCCGACGTGCACATTGCCGACACATTCAGCGCCGGACCGTGAAAGCCGTACTCCTGCATCAGAAGCGATACCGGCGTGGACGGAGTCACGGACAGATACTGGCGTCCCGTGTACTGGCCGACGCCGGAGGTGACCATCGGATACATGTCGAGATCGCCGAGTACGCAGGCGTGTACCAACCCGACGCGCGAGCCCGGACGCCAACCACGTTCAGACGCATCCTCGATCGCCTCCCGCGCCGCGCTCCGCATCGCACGGGCGAACCGGGTGCGCCCGTCCGCCTGGTCTCCACCCTCCGGTACACGCACGATCCACCCCGGACCGCCATGATCGTCGGAACCGAATCCGAAACCTTCGTGCAGGGCGGCCGCGGACTTACCCGAAGCCAAACCGTTCCACAGTGCCTCTCGCCCCCAGCCGTATCCGGTGACAGCCCCGACACCCGAGATGGTCGATCGATTGTTCGTCATTGTGAACTCTCTTCATTTGTCCGATTGTTGATGCCTTTCGACGTCATCCGACCCGACGGCACCATCAGAATCCCCCAAAATGCGACATTCGACCCATCTCCCGGCGCAGGTTGGGGCAATTTCGACTTTGGCACGACTCTGCCGTTCTTTTAGCCCTCCGCGTGCACCCGGTGTGGGGGAACATGGACGCCGGGGGTTCGGAGCAGGCGGGGGGGAGGGATTGACGCAGTGTCGGAATCGACGCCTATGGACGGTGGCCGCAATGATCTCGTCGCACCCCATGCCGAGCCCATGACCCGTTCCAGCGACGCCGCGGTCGCAGAGCGCTACCGACTTCTCCTCGAATTGAGTCCGGACGCGATCGCCGTGCACCAGGACGGGATCGTCGTGTACGTGAACTCCGCGGCACTCGACTTCGCCCGCGTCACCGACCGAGGTGAGATGCTCGGCCGCCCGATCACCGACTTCGTCCATCCCGACGAGCTCCCGAACATGATCGAACGGATCGTGGGCATGGGCGACGAAGCGGGTGCGTCGACGTATCCCGAGGAAGTCGTGATGGTCGACGCCCACGGGGTGTCACGGCCGATGGAGGTCACCTCGGTGCGCACCGTGTGGCACGAGAAGCCCGCCTACCAGGTGATCCTGCGCGACATCACCGCGCAGAAGGCGGTCGAGGCAGCCCTTCGACGTCAGGCCGCCCTGCTGGATCACGTCAGCAACGCCGTGATCGCCGTGGACCGGGAGCTGACGGTGCGGTCGTGGAACCCGGCGGCGGAGCAGATGTACGGGCTGTCCGCCGGCGAAGCCGTCGGCCGCGACCTGGATTCTGTCACCGGCGGCAACCTCGACGTCCAGGCGGCGGTGGCGCTGGGCGGCACGGTCGACCAACTCCACCGCCGAGCCGACAACGATCGGACGTTCCTCGCCCACATCTCGGTGACGTCGATGGACGACGGCTTCCTCATCGTCGCCGAGCCCACGCGTAGACCTCTGATCGAACGACTGGGCACCATCCTGGCCGCCCTCCATCAAGCGGTGATCGTGGTGCGTGAGGACGGCGGGATCGAACTTGCGAACCCCGCCGCCGCGACCATGCTCGGGCCGCAGAGCGTTCCCGGTTCGTTCGTCCACGACCTGCCACTCGACTTCGTCGACGGCGAATCCCCGATCGTGCGCTGCCTGCGGACGGGGACCGCGGTCACCGACGCGACGGCGACGATCAACACTCCGGGCGGCGAGCGGTGGTTGTCGTGCAGCTGCCGTCCGATCGACGACGACACCTCCGACGCGGTCGCACTGGTGTCCTTCGCCGACATCACCGCGCGCTACCGCGAGCGCACCCGTCTGGTGTGGGACGCGGTGCACGACTCGCTCACCCAGCTGTACAACCGGGCCGGGATCCTCAAGGAGCTCGAGGCGCACATGGATGCCCTCGACGAACACGAAACCGGTTGCGTGGCGATCTATTACATCGATCTCGACAACTTCAAACTCGTCAACGACTCGCTCGGTCACGCGGTCGGCGACGAGGTCCTCCACATCGTCGCCCAGCGGCTCGCGGGTGCGACGCCCCCGGACGGGGCCGTAGGTCGGATCGGGGGAGACGAGTTCGTTCTGGTGACGACCCACACGAAGGAGAGCATGCCGGCCGAGATCGACCGTCAGATCGAGGCGGTGCGCGCCGCGATCAGACCGCCCGTCAACGTGAGCATCCGCAGCGAACCGCTGACGGTGCGGGTGAGTATCGGGGTGGCCACCGTCGCGGCCGGCGACCGATACACGCCGGCGGACCTCCTCCGTGACGCCGACATCGCGCTGTACCAGGCACGCAAGGCATCTCGAGAACCCTACGTCCAGTTCCGGACACAGCACCGGGAAGAACTCCAGCGCCGGCAGCGGATCGAGGAGGAGCTGCGCCGCGCCCTGGACACCGACCCCTCGCAGTTGGAGATCCATTACCAGCCGATCGTCTCTGCCGACAGCGGGACGCTCGTCGCGCTCGAGGCGCTCCTGCGGTGGACCCACCCCGACCTCGGCTCTGTTCCGCCGACCGAGTTCATCCCTCTCGCAGAGCAATCCACGCTCATCGACAAGGTCGGCGCGCACGTACTGGCGACGGCCTGCGCCGAGGTGGCGGCGACCCCACAGCTGCGTCAGGTCATGTTGTGCGTCAACGCATCCCGGCGTGAACTCACCAACGGCGAGTTCCTCCGCCGGCTCAGTGAAACGTGCGAGCAGACCGGCATGGACCCGCATTCTCTCTGCCTGGAGATCACCGAGAGTGCTCTCGCGCCGCTGGACGGCGGCCTGCTCGCGCTGCTGCGCCACATCCGTGCACTCGGGATCCAGATCTCCCTCGACGATTTCGGTACGGGCGCTTCCTCACTGAGCGAGCTGTACCGACTCCCGGTCGGCATCCTGAAGACGGCCAAGGCATTTGTCGACGCACTCGAGGAGCATCCGAGTGCCCGCACGATCCTCTCGGGCATCGTCGACGTGGCACATGCGATGGGGGTCCGCGTGACCGCCGAAGGTGTCGAGACCGCCTCGCAGGCCGCCACGATCGCCGCCGTCGGGTGCGACCTGGCCCAGGGCTACCACTTCGGGCGACCCAAACCACTCGTCGAGATCCTCACCGAGGATCCGGTGATCCCGTCCACCCCCGGCCCGCCGGACGACCTCTGACCCGCCCTCCGGACCAGATCGATACCGACGCGTGTTCGGATGTGCGCCGCCGGGCCTCACCCCGCGAGTAGATTGAGCGCGAAACCGTCGGTGACGACGACCAGGCAACCGGACAGCGAGGTCACGGAAATGTCCCACGATTCGTGCTGCGATCCATCGGCGAGCGGGGTCATGTGATGGCCGACGCACAGCAACGTGAGATCGCCGAACAACACACCGCCAAGGTCATCGGCGTCACCGTCGCCGCGGCAGTCGGCGGATTCCTCTTCGGCTTCGACAGTTCCGTGGTCAACGGCGCGGTCGACTCGATCGAATCGAACTTCGGTCTCGGCAAACTGATGACGGGGTTCGCCGTCGCGATCGCCTTGCTCGGCTGCGCACTGGGCGCTTGGTTCGCCGGACGCCTGGCCGATGTCTGGGGCCGCAAGCGGGTGATGCTGCTCGGTTCGGCACTGTTCATCGTCTCGGCGATCGGTACCGCGTACACGCAGACGATTCCGGATCTACTGCTCTGGCGCGTTCTCGGTGGCATCGGCATCGGCATCGCGTCGGTCATCGCGCCGGCATACATCTCTGAGATCGCGCCCGCTCGCTACCGCGGCGCACTCGCCTCCATGCAGCAGCTGGCGATCACCATGGGCATCTTCGCCGCCCTGTTGTCCGACGCCGTGCTGGCCGACACCGCCGGCTCCGCGTCGAACCAACTCTGGTGGGGGCTCGAGGCCTGGCGGTGGATGTTCCTCGTCGGCGTCGTACCCGCTCTCGTCTATGGCATTCTCGCGTTGCTGATCCCCGAGTCACCGCGATATCTGGTGGGCCGCAACCGCGACGACGAAGCGGCGCGCATCCTCCAGGAGGTGACCGGTGAGAGCAACCCGCTCGACCGGGTCAAAGAGATCAAGCTGACGGTGAAGCGCGAGTCCAAGACCTCGATCAAGGACATCGCCGGCCCGTCGTTCGGGCTTCACCCACTGGTGTGGGTCGGCATCTGGCTTGCGGTGTTCCAGCAGTTCGTCGGTATCAACGCGATCTTCTACTACTCGACGACGCTATGGCAGTCGGTGGGATTCTCCGAGAGCGACTCGTTCAAGACATCGGTGATCACGGCGGTCATCAACGTCGGTATGACGTTGGTGGCGATCATGTTCGTCGACCGCATCGGACGACGGAAGCTGCTCCTGGCGGGTTCGGTGGGAATGTTCATCGGTCTGCTCATGGCGTGCATAGCCTTCACCCAGCAGATCGGTGAGGGCGAGAACGTCACCCTGCCCGACCCCTGGGGCGTCATCGCGCTGATCGGCGCGAATCTGTTCGTCGTCGCCTTCGCCGCCACCTGGGGGCCGGTCATGTGGGTGATGCTGGGGGAGATGTTCCCCAACCGGATCCGCGGTGTGGCTCTCGGCGTGTGCACCGCGGTGAACTGGCTCGCCAACTTCACCATCTCGATGCTGTTCCCGCCGATGACCGAAGCGGTCGGACTGGGAATCATCTACGGGTTCTTCGCCTTCTGCTCCGCGGCGTCGTTCTTCTACGTCTTCAAGAAGGTCGAGGAGACCAAGGGTCTGGAACTCGAGGACATGGACTCGGTTGCGGACTCCCATCTGTCTCGGATCGCTGCCGCCCGCGACGTCCCGGAACAGGCATGAGCGCCGGAGCATCGGTCAATGGTTGATCTCCGGGACCTCGCGGTACCGGTCGTCGCGGCGCCGATGGCAGGCGGCCCCACGACCCCGGAACTTGTCGTCGCGACGAACAACGCCGGGGGGCTGGGGCAGTTGGCCGCCGGGTACCTGACGCCGGAGCGCGTCGCGTCGGACATTGCCGCCGTCCGCGCCGGTGGAGTCGAGACCTTCGGGGTGAACATCTTCGTCCCCGAAGCCGAACCGGTGAATCGGGAAGCCGTGGCGCGTTACCGGGATCATCTCCTCGAGTACGCGGCCTCCCTCGGCGTGGATCTTCCCACCGCAGACGAGCTCGGCGACGACGACGATCATTTCGACGCCAAGATCGCGCTGATGTGCGACGAGCGGATCCCGTTCGTCTCGTTCGCGTTCGGGTGCCCGTCTCCGGACGCGGTCTCCGAACTGCGCCGCCACGGATGCAGCGTCGGTGTCACCGTCACCACCGCCGACGACGCGGTCCTCGCCGCCGGAACCGGCGCGGACTGGCTCTGCGTGCAGGGGCCGGACGCCGGCGGCCACCGGTCGGTGTTCGACCGCAGGACCGAACCGCCCACCCAACCCCTGAACGATCTCGTCAGGGCCGTGCGCGCACGCGTCGACCTGCCGATGGTCGCGGCCGGCGGGGTCGCGACACCCGAACGTGCCGATCGGGTGCGATCCCTCGGTCCCGTCGCCGTCCAGGTCGGCACGGTGCTGCTGCGTACCCATGAGGCGGGCACGAAACCCGCGCACGCCTCCGCACTGGCCGACGCTGCGCGCACCGAGACCGTCGTGACCTGTGCGTTCAGCGGGCGTCCCGCCCGAGCGCTGCGCAATCGGTTCATCGACCGGTTCGACGGCGCCGCGGTGGCCGAGTATCCGGCGGTCAACACGCTCACCGGCGGTCTTCGACGCGCGACCGCCACCGATCCCGACGGCATCAACCTGTGGGCGGGTACGGGATTCCGCGAGGGAGTCGTCGAATCCGCGTCGGACACCGTCCGCCGACTGGGCTGAACGCGGTGCGACGATTCGCCGGTCCGGGTGGGGCCTAGACTCGGGGAACGACCTGAGGGGACGTCATGAACGAGCCGGACGACCTGACACCACCCACGCGGCAGCACGCAGAGTAGGTCCTCCGTGTCCAGGCGAACAGTCGCACAGTCCGCGGATCCTCCTCCTCAGGAGATCGTCGACGACCTGTCCGCGGCCGGGTTCACCGATCCGCAGGTGGCCGGACGCGGTGGCTTCGGCGTGGTCTACCGCTGTCGGCAGCCGGCCCTCGACCGCGAGGTCGCCGTCAAGGTGATGCGCGCCGGCCGGGACGAGACCGATCGCGTGCGTTTCCTGCGCGAGCAGCAGGCGATGGGCCGCTTGTCCGGCCATCCCAACATCGTGCACGTCCTCGAGGCCGGGGTGACCCGATCCGGTCACCCGTTCATCGTGATGCCCTTCCATGCCCGCGGCTCGCTCGACGGCCGGATCAGGCGACATGGGCCGTGTTCCGTCGCAGAAGTCCTCGACCTGGGGATCAAGATGGCGGGTGCGCTCGAGACCGCCCACCGGGCCAGCGTGCTCCACCGCGATCTGAAGCCGGCGAACATCCTGCTCACCGACTACGGACAACCCCAGTTGACCGACTTCGGGATCGCCCGGCTGGCGGATCGCGAGGACACCACGCGCGGGCTGATCCTGGGGACTCCCGCCTACACCGCTCCGGAGGTGTTGCGCGGGTCGCCACCCTCGGTGGCCTCCGATGTGTACGGACTGGCCGCCACCCTGTTCACCGCTCTGTCGGGGCGCGCCGCGTACGGACGTCGCAGCGGCGAGGAACTCATCGCGCAGCTGCTGCGGATCAGCACCGACCCGATACCGGATCTGCGTGCGGAAGGGGTCCCCGACGCCGTGTGGGAGGTGATCGCCCGGGCGATGTCGCGAGAGGCCACAGCCCGCTACGACACCGCGGCCGCGTTCGGTGCCGCCCTGCGTCAGGCCGGACTCGATCTCGGATATCCCGTCGCCGACGTGCCTGTGCCGCTGCTCGCCGACATCGACGGTCCCCGGCGAACCCACACCGATTCGTCCATCGAGACCTCCGGGTATCCGCGCCTCCACACCCCTCGCAACGGACCGGATTCGGGTCGTCCGCCCGTCCTCGCCACCAAGTACCGGCCACCGGTCATGGCCCACACCTCGGTTCCACGCACCCGGCTGCTCGAGCGGCTGTCCACCGACAAGCGGGCACGGCTGATCCTGATCCACGGCCCCGCGGGGTACGGGAAGACGGTGCTGGCGATCCAATACGTCCAGGCGGCCGAGGCGTCCGGGGGCAAGACGGCGTGGTTGGCGATCGACGAGGACGACAACACCCCCGCATGGTTCCTGTCGCACCTCGTCGACGCGATCGGCGTGGCGCTTCCCGGCCTGGGAACCGAGCTCACCCGCACGTTGGAGGAGTACGGCGAAGGTGCCGAGCGCTACGTGCTGACGACACTGATCAATCGCGCCCACACGACGGACGAACACATCCGCGTCGTGCTCGACGACTGGCATCGGATCACCAACCCGGCGAGCCGGGCGATCGCGCTGTTCCTGCTCGACAACGGCTGCCACCACCTACAGCTCGTCGTGACCAGCCGCGCACGCCTGCATCTACCGCTCAGCCGCCTCCGGGTGAAGAACGAGCTGATCGAAATCGACGCCGCGGCATTGCGTTTCGACATCGACGAGTCGCGTGAGCACGATGACCCCCGCGCCGCGATCCGCGAGTTCTCGGCGAACCACCGCGAACTGGGGGAGTACCTCGCCGAGAACGTCCTCGACAACCTCGACCCGGACCTCCTCGACTTCCTCCTGCCGACATCGGTCAGCGAACGGATCTGCGCGTCACTCGCGACCGCGTTGTCGGGTCGACGCCACACCCAGAGCATGCTCGAGGACATCGAGGAACGGGACCTGTTCCTCAGCCGACTCGACCCCGAAGGCCAGTGGTTCCGTTATCACGACCTGTTCGCCGACTTCCTCCGTCGCCGCCTCGAACGGCAGGAGCCCGACCGGTGCGACGAACTCCACCGGCGGGCGGCCGCGTGGTTCGCCGAACGGCGCATGTTCAGCCCGGCCGTCGACCACTTCCTCGCCGCCGGTGACGAATCCGAGGCGATCGACCTGGTCGAGCGCGAAGGCTACGACATGCTCGAACAGTCCAAGATGAGCACCTTGCTCGGCCTCGCGGCCAAGCTCCCGCTGACAACGCGCAGGCAGCGACCCGACCTTCAGCTGGCGATCGCCTGGGCGCACGCGCTCCTTCACCACCGGGCGCCCGCGAATGCTGCGCTCGCCTACATCGATGCCGCACTCCCGTCCGGATCCGACACCGATGGCGACGTCGCCGACATCCGCGCCGAGACGGCACTCATCCGTGCTGCCATGACTGTTCTCGACGATCAACTCGACGGCCTGGACGAAGCTCTCGAGGCATGTGTGCTGCGCGCCGACAGACTGCGGCCGTGGGTCCTGTCCGGCGTCGCCGCCATCGGATCGTTCCGTGAGGTCCAGCGTTTCGCATATGACGAGGCGCGGGAATGGCAACGCTGGGCGCGCCCGCACCACCGACGTACCAAGGGACCCTTCAGCGTCATCTACGGATACATCCTCGACGGCGTGGCGGCGCGGGAACAGCTGGATTTCGACGCCGCCGAGGCGTCGTTCCGGCACGCGATGGGTCTGGCTCGCGCCTCGGATGAGGACCGTTCCTACGGCTCACGTCTCAGTGGCGCGCTGCTGGGTGAGTTGCTGTACGAACGCGGCGAGGTGGAAGAGGCGATGCGGCTCCTCGACGACACCTACAATCTGGGCGCTGAGGGGGGCATCGTCGAGATCATGCTCGCCACCCATGTCGTCGGCGCACGCGCGAAACATGCGCTCGGACAAGATGATCAGGCAGCCGAACGGCTGGACACCGGGGAACGGCTGGCGCAGGCGCTGCACCTGCCCCGGATGTCCGCCCACATCACGGCCGAGCGTCTGCGCTCCGGAATCGGCGCGTCGGCGCTGTCCGCGGACTCATTCCCGGCCGAGATGCCACACGACCTCCCGGACGGGATCGTTCAGGTCACCGCCGAGAAGACCGAGGAGGCCGCCATCCGCGCGCTGCTGGCCGTCGGCACCGATGACACCCGCAATGCTGCGTGCCGCCGGGCGCGCGCTCTCACCGAGTTCATCGACGCTAAGACCCGGCCGAGAGCGGCACTGAACGCCCGACTGCTGTTGACCGAGTGCCTCGCTGCGAGCGGATCGGCCGCCGAGGCCGAGGAACTGCTCCTCCCGATCCTCGACCGCTGCGCACGCCTGGGTCTCGTGCAACCTGTCCTTGACGCGGGACCCGCTGTGCGACAACTCGTCCGGCGACTCGGAACCACCGGTCGCGGGGATGTCGACCCGGCGGTCGTCCCGTTCCTGGACAGGTTGCACGCATCGCCTCGCGCCGAATGACCCGCACGCGCCGTCAGTGCGGGTCGAGTCGATTCAGGGTCGCGACGACGTCGGCGTAGTCACCGCGGAACTCGGCGTGGCGCAGGAACTCCACCCGTTCGACCCGGATCTCGGTGGCGTCCGGCTGCGAATCGATGAGCTCGACCACCTCGGTCACGAAATCGTCGAGAGGCATCGCGAACTCGCTGTCACGCTGCCCCGGCATCAGATCGGTACGGACCGCGGGCGGCACGAGTTCGACCAACTCGACCGAGGTGCCGTCCAGCTGCAGTCGTAGCGACTCGCTGAGCATGTGGATGGCCGCCTTGGTTGCGTTGTAGGTCGGCGAGACGCGGAGCGGCACGAAGGCCAGACCCGACGAGACGGTCATGATCGTGGCGTGTGGCCGTGTCCGCAGATGCTCGATGAACGCGCCGATGAGCCGGATCGGCCCGAGGAAGTTGGTCGTGACGGTGGCCTCCGCGGTGGCGAGGAATCCGGCGGGGGAGGACCAGTCCTTGCTGACCGTCCTGGGGACGCAGCAGTTGGATTCACCTGAACGGTGACGATCACCGCGCGCTTGGCTCGGTGCGGTTGATCCGTCGGCCGATCGCCGACACCTGACGCAACTGGGCACGCGTCAGTCGGTCGACGACAAGTCGGCGTACGTTGGTGACGTAACCGGGAGCCGTCGCCACGACCTTCTCCCAGCCGGCTTCTGTCAGAACAGCATTGGTGAACCGGCCGTCCTCCGGGCACTGGAAGCGACGAACCCACTCACGTTTCTCGAGCCGACCGACCACATGGGACAGACGCGACAGGGAACCGTAGGACAACTCGGCGAGCTCACTCATCCGCAACGTGCGGTCCGGTGCCTCGGAGAGCGCCGAGAGCACCTCGTACTCGAAGTGGGTCAACTGAGCATCCCGCAACAGCTGAGCGTCGAGCGCATGGGGGAGTCGGGCGAGCGCGGTGGCCACCTGAATCCAGGCGTCCATCTCCTCGTCGTCGAGCCACTTGGGCTGCTGCTCACTGGACACTCGGGCAGTCTAACCGATCAAATCACTTGATGCTTCACTTGACTCATCAACTGTCACGACCTACGTTCATCAATTGACACATCAAGTCAATCCCCGAGCCCCAAGGCGGTTTCCATGTCCAATCCCATCGTCCGCAGCGTGGGGATCCTCCTCGCACGCATCGCATTCGGCGTCGTGTTCCTGGCCCACGGCCTGCAGAAGTTCCAGCAGAACGGCTGGACCGGACCGAAGGCCGGCTTCGAGATGATGGACGTCCCGCTGCCGGCGATCTCGGCTTTCCTCGTCACCTGGCTCGAGATCCTCGGCGGTATCGCGCTGATCGTCGGCGTGCTCACCCCGATCGTCGCGCTGCTGTTCGTCCTGGACATGCTCGGCGCGCTGTTCATCGCTCACATCGACAGCGGGATCTGGGCGTCGGACGGCGGCTACGAGTTCGTCCTGACCCTCGGCGCCGGCGCGCTTCTGCTGGCCGTGGTCGGCGCGGGCCGCTTCAGTGTCGACGCGATCCTCGGCACCAGGGCTCCCTGGCTCGCCGTCGACGGCACTCGGTCGGCGGCGACGGTCGGCTCCGCCAACTGACCGCAGACACACCCGGTTTCGGACCCGCAGCCCCGCGCTGCGGGTCCGTACCGTTCTCGGGGTAGATTCGCGCGAATGTCCCTCCACCGATGAAGGAACCCCATTGCCCTGGCTCCTGCTGACCGGCGCGATCGCGTCCGAGGTCGCCGCGACGTTGTCACTCAAAGGCTCGGCGACGGTTCCGGCCCTCTATCTCGTGGTGGTCGTCGGCTACGTGACGGCCTTCATTTTGCTGGCCGCAGTCCTGAAGCGGGGGATGGGCATCGGTGTCGCGTACGGCGTGTGGTCGGCGGCCGGTGTCGCCCTGACCGCGGTGTTCGCTTCCGTGATCTTCGACGAGGCGTTCAGTCCCCTCATGGCGGTGGGGATCGTCTGCATCATGATCGGCGTGCTCCTGGTCGAGTCCGGTTCCGCGTCGCACGCACCGGTCGCCGAGATGGTCGACGAGGCCTGAGCATGGGGTACTTCTTCGTGGTCCTCGCGATCATGGCGGAGGTCGGCGCCACGCTGGCGCTCCGCGCGGCGACCGACGGGCGACCCCGCTTCTACGGGATCGTCGTGGTCGGTTACGTCACCGCCTTCGTCGCGTTGACCATCGCCCTTCGGCAGGGAATCCCGCTCGGCGTCGCCTACGGGATCTGGGCCGCGGCCGGCGTCGCCGCGACCGCCGTCGCCGCGCACTTCCTGTTCAGCGAACGACTGACGCCGCGGATGCTCGCCGGGATCGGAGTCATCGTCGTGGGAGTGCTTCTGGTCGAGCTGGGCGCGGTGCACTGAGACTCAGCCCGGTCGGACGGCCGATCACCTCACCCGCGGCTCTATACCATGCCGCGAACGACATGTCTCAGTAATCCGTGACTTTGCTCATTTGCACTCGTGCTTATTCTGAGGGACGTGACCCCCACAGTAGGTAGTTCCGTGCCGTCGGGACGTATTCGCAATGCCGCGTTCGGATCGAAGGTGATGTCCGCCGACGACGCCGTGAAGTACATCCAGCCCGACGACACCGTCGCGATCAGCGGTTTTGCCAGTGCCGGAACGCCGAAGGTGATCATCCCGGCCCTTGCGGAGAAGATCAGAGGCGCCCGCGCGACCGGCTCGAATTTCACCATCAATCTGTTGACGGGCGCCTCGGTCTCGACCGAGACCGAACGGCTGCTCACCGAGGTCGACGGCATCGCGCTGCGGATGCCGTACCAGTCGGAGAGCACCGCCCGTAAGCGCATCAACGACGGTCGGATGGACTACGTCGACATCCACCTGTCCCACGTGGCCCAGCAGGTGTGGGTGGGCTACTACGGCACGGTCGACGTGGCCGTGGTCGAGGTTTCCGGGATCACCGAATCGGGGGAGCTGATCCCGTCCGCCTCCGTCGGCAACAACAAGACCTGGCTCGACGTCGCCAAGAAGGTCATTCTCGAGGTCAACTCCTGGGTGCCCGAGGCCGTCGAGGGTATGCACGACGTGTACTACGGCACGGCCCTGCCGCCCAACCGCAAGCCGATCCCGCTGACCCGCGTGCAGGACCGGATCGGCCAGCCGACGTTCCGGGTCGACCCGGACAAGGTCGTCGCGGTCGTCGAGACCAATCAGCGCGACAGCGCGAGCCCGGTCACCCCGCCCGACGCCGTCAGTGAGGCGATCGCCGGTCACGTCCTCGACTTCTTCGACTACGAGGTCCGGAACGGACGGCTGCCCGCCGATACCCTGCTGCCTCTGCAGGCCGGGATCGGCAATGTCGCCAACGCCGTGCTCGGTGGCCTGGACCGCGGACCCTACAAGGGGCTGACCTGCTATTCGGAGGTCATCCAGGACAGCATGCTGCGGCTGATCAAGGACGGCACGGTGGCGCACGCGTCGTCGACCGCCCTGGCACTCAGTGAGGCCGGCATCGAAGAGCTGACGGCCAACGTCGACTTCTACCGCAACCACATCACCCTGCGCCCCAGGAGATCAGCAACCATCCCGAGGTCGTCCGTCGTCTGGGCGTCATCGCGATGAACGGGATGCTCGAGGCCGACATCTACGGCAACGTGAACTCGACGCACGTGATGGGCACCAAGATCATGAACGGCATCGGCGGCTCAGGCGACTTCGCCCGCAACGGCTACGTCTCGCTGTTCCTGAGCCCGTCGACGGCCCGCGGCGGCGCCATCTCGTCGATCGTGCCGATGACGCCGCACGTCGATCACACCGAACACGACTGCCAGGTCATCGCGACCGAACACGGGCTGGCCGACCTTCGCGGCCTCTCTCCTCGACGCCGTGCGCCGCTGATCATCGAGAAGTGTGCGCACCCGGAGTTCCGGCCGATGCTGAACGACTACTTCGCCCGTGCCGAGGCGATGCCCGCGGCCGGCCAGACGCCGCACCTCCTCGGCGAGGCGTTCAGCTTCCACCAGCGGTTCCTGGACACCGGCTCGATGCGCTGAGGAATCAGCGCGGACCGTCTCCGCGCGGATCGTCCGGCGTGGCCTCACCGTTCGTGCGGTCGACGCGCGGGTTGTCGAAGGTCACGTCGATCTCCTGGAATCCCTTGTTCCGCTGCGCGCGGACCTGCGCCGCATAAGCGGCTTCGTCGCCCTTAGTGAGGATCACGTTGTCGGTGAACGGCGTCAGCAGCGACCGCGGATACAGGTGATCCACGCGCACGGAGTTCGCTTCGAGGCAGAACACCAACACGATCGACGTCACGTAGAGGAACGCGAGCAGGCCGAGAACGATCGCGAAGACGCCGTTCGTCGAGCTCGCGTTGGCGATGACACGGTCGACGTACACCGCGCCGAAGGTCTGGATCGCCTGCCAGCACGCCGCCGCAGCGAGCGCACCGGGGAGCACGTCCCGCACCGACAGGTCGCGAGCCGTGCCGAACCGGAACGCCACGATGAACACGAACGTGCTCAGCAGGACCGAGCCGAGGATCGCGAACCATCGTCCGACGACGCCGAGCTCGATACCGGCGGCGATGCCGTTCACGACGGTGAGTCCGATGACGGCGAGGCCGATGGTCGAGAGCAGCAACATGCCGCGCAGGCGCGCGAAGATCGGATCCGGCCGCTCGTTGCGGGGGACCGCCCAGATCGTGTTCATCGCGTTCTGGGCCGCGACGGCCACGCCCAGTCCGCCGTACAGCGAGACCAGGACGCCGATGATGAGTGCCGGGACCCCGCCGCTGAGTTTCTCGGGCTCGCCGAGTTGGCTACCGATCACCGGGATCTGGCTCATCGCCGAGTCGAGGATTCTCTCCTGAAGCCCCGGGTTGTCGACGAGCACGATGCCCAGGATCGTCGAGAACAGCAACAGCAGCGGGAACAGCGAGATGAACGCGTAGTAGGTGCACAGCGCGGCGAGGTAGGCGCCCTGGTCGTCGACGAATTTGTAGATCACCGCCAGCGGGAACCCGGTCGCCGGGTGTCGTCGCTGGAAGTTGTCGATTCGTTCCGACAGCGACACCCGCTCACCTTCTGCTTCGTTGTTCGCCGGTCGTGCCGGCACCGCCCGGTCGGCGGGTGTGCTGACCTTATCCCGCGTATCGCTCGATCAGCCGTAGCCCGGTCCGTACTCAGCGAAACGGGTTGGCGACCGGCACACCGAGCGCACGAAGTGGCGTCCCGAGACGCCAGTAGGCGAGTCCTACGACGCCGTGGGGGAAGAACCGGGACGTCGTGGTGACCTCGGTGCGCGCGGGATCGCCACCGAGGTCGCGCAGCGCATACTCGACGAATCCGTTCCCGCGCGAGTCCTCGCACACCCGGACACGCAGGAACTCTGCGGGCATCTCGGCAACCACCTGGCCTCGCCGATCGAGGGTCTTCCAGATCTCGTCGAGCGTTCCGTTCTCGACGGTCGTGGACGCGCTCTCGAACACCTGCTCGCCCGCCCAGCCGGGGTCGGTCGGGAGGGGTTCGGTCGCGGGGGTGTCGGCGGTGGCGTTCGCCCATGTCGCCGGCTGCGCACCGCGTTCGGCACGATTCAACGTCTCCGCGAGCGCTCGGCTGTACGGCGTCAGGCCTCCCGGTGGGCGGGGGATGATCGAGTCGATGTCGCGGTTCCGGCAGACGGCGTCGCATTCCAGCGACTCGATCAGCGGCCGGGCGATCTTGCCCCGGATCGGTGTCACCAGCCGGACCCAGCGGCTTGCGACCGACGGTGTGAGGAACGGCAGCACGACCATCGTCCGCGGACGCAGTCCCGCAACCTGCGCGTAGACCTGCATCATGTCGCCGTACTCCAGCACATCCGGTCCGCCGATGTCCCACGTCCGTGACGACGGGACCGCCGCGGTCGCGGCCTCGACCAGGTAGTGCAGCGCGTCGGCGACGGCTATGGGCTGGATCTTGTTGCTCACCCACCGCGGCGTCGTCATCGCCGGCAGCCGCTCGGTGAGGTGTCGGATGAGTTCGAACGACGCGGATCCCGACCCGATGAGCGTTCCCGCCTGCAGCGCGACGGTCTCGATCGATGATCCGATGAGGATGTCACCGACCTCCGCCCGGGACGCCAGGTGTTCGGACAGGTCGCTGCCCTCAGGGTGTAGACCACCGAGGTAGACGATCCGGGACACACCGCACTGCTCGGCCGCGGCCACCACGTTCTCGGCCGAGCGTCGTTCCTCGGCCGCGAAATCCGCGTCGGCGCTCATCGAGTGCACCAGGTGATAGACGACGTCGACGCCGTCGAAGGCGGCAACCAGCGAATCCCGGTCCGACAGGTCGCCCTGGACGACCTCTGCGCGCGAGTCGGCTGTCCACGGTGCGTCGGACAGCTTCGACGGTGTCCGGGCAAGCGCACGGACACGGTGGCCGCGATCGAGCAACCGGGGTGCCAGTCGGCCCCGACGTAGCCGGTCGCACCGGTGACCAGACAGGTTCGCGCGTCGTTCACATGACTCCTCTGTGCCTTGGGGCGGTACCCCTCAGGCTAGGAGCGGAAACGTCGACGCCGGGCTGCACGTCAGCGGTCGGTGCCGGATCGTTTTCCGGGCCACAGGTTGATAACGCGGCTCGCCAGTGGTGCCGTCGTGCGTCAGTCGTCGTCCTGCCCGAGCGGTGAGTTCACGAACCAGAGGCTCTCTTCGTGCAGACGCTCACTCCGCCAGCCGGTTTCGGTTCGCACCATCGAGTGGTAGTAGTTCCCGCCGCAGGTGCTCAGTTCGGTCATCCCCACGAACTGCATGGGGTTGTAGAACATCGCGCGAACCTGAGCGCGGTCGCCCTCGAAGGAGTACTCGATGTTGGTGATGAAGTGCTGGCTGACGGTGACGAACGCGAAGTTCTCCTCGAGCCACGCGGCGATCTCGTCCCGACTCCCGGCCCGACCCGCAGGGGCCGAGGAGTAGTCGATGGTGGCGTCCGCGGTGAACACCGACCGCCACAGGTCCCAGTCCCTGGTGTCGACGGCACGGGCATAGCGGTAGAGCACGTCGGCTATCTCGAACCGGTCGGCGATCTCCTGGGTGTTCACGGCTCTCCGTTCTTCATGCACCGCACCGTGCGTTGCCTCGGTTTGTTCATCGGTCGTGGTGGAGCAGAGTGCCTTCGGGTCAGCTCTCGGGCGGCAGCGCCGCGGCCTTGCCGTTGAGCCACGACAGCGCCCGGAGCTCGGACGCCAGCCCGATCCCGTGTCCGAGGAACGTCCCCGGCAGCACCAGCGGGAGATACATCGTCTCCACGGTGACGGCCGCACCCTGTGCACGCCAGGATCGGACCATTCGATCCGTCCCGCGTGCATCGACCACGTCATCGCCACGGTTCTGACTCACCAGGACCGGCATCCGAGGGGCGACCCGACCAAGGCGTTGGTCGTTCACAGCAGTCAGCCAGGGCTCCTTGCGGAGGTGGTCGGCGATGGGCCGGCCATCCCTGGTGTAGAAGGTCGTGGGCACGAACGGGTTCATCCTGAGCACGTCGAATACGCAGTACGAGTTGACATCTCGCAGAACGCTCCGTCCGAGCGGGTTGAACGCGGCGAGGAACTTCGCGCGGTGTTCGGGATAGGCGGCGATGAAACTGTTGACGACCCAGCCGACACCGCCACCCAGGAGGCTGCCGTCACCGAGCCGGGCCAGATCCGCGAGGTCGGGTGCCGGTGCACCGGCGAAAGCGGCGAAGACCGGCAGTTCGGGCGCGTACGAACCGGCGAGCTCGGCGGCGGAACCCGCCGCGAAGCCGCCCTCGGAATAACCCCACAGCGCGACCGGGGCATCGGCGCTCACGCCGAGTTTCGGATTGCGTGCCACGCGGGCCATGTCGAGCATCGACGTACCGAGCGACCTGCGGTTGAGGTAGGGATGGTCGCCGGGTGTGCCGAGTCCCTCGTAGTCGGTCAGGGCCACCGCGTAGCCGTTCGCGAGGAGTGCTCCGACGGCCAGTTCTTCGTAGGCCTGCCCGTACCGCAGCAACCGCGACGGAGCGCACTGGTCGCCCGCACCGATGGTCCCGGAGACGACCACGACGACGGGTCGCTCGCCGCGACCCGTCCACTTTGCCCGGGGGACGAGAACGCTCCCGGTCACCGCCGTCGGACGGTTGCGTGCACCAGCACTCGAATACATCACCGTCGTGGTCCGGGCGTCGATGTTCGCGCCGGTGTACGGGATGATCGCCGCATACGAAGGCGCCGAGCGGATCAGCGATCCGGGGCGCGTGTCGAACGTCGAGGGAGGGTTGTAGAACCCCGGGTAGGGATCGGCGGCCGCCGGGCCGATTCCGGCGCGTGTGGCCGCTGCCGTCACCGCGCACGCTACGAACAGGGATCGCCTGCGGGTGCGACCCCGTCGCGACGAGTGGCGAATGTTCACGCGCACGGACCTACGACGTCTACAACCCCCGATGGACATATATCAATTAGTTCTATTTTCCGGCCCGTGTCCTGGTTTTCGCGGATTTCCCGCGAACTCCCGGTTCGCCCCCGCGAGATGCGACTCGGATGCGCGCGATCAAACGTCGAGTTCAGGACCGATGCCTCGCTCGAAGTCGGCTGGGCACGAGGGTGTAGAAAAGACCCGGTTCATCCAGAACCCCCGAAAGGATCGAGCAATGTCAGTGGTGTCGTATGTGATCGCCGGTTCCGAGGCGACCGGTGGCGCGGGAATCCAGGCCGACCTGCGCACTTTCGCCCAGCTCGGCACCTACGGCGTCGGGACCATCACCTGCATCGTGTCCTTCGATCCGAAGGCCGGCTGGGGTCACCGTTTTGTCCCGATCGAGGCCGGCGTGATCGCCGACCAGATCGAGGCCGCGACCGTCGCGCACGAACCCGACGTCGTGAAGATCGGCATGCTGGGTACGCCCGCGACGATATCGACAGTCGCCGAGGCCCTGGCATCGCGTTCATGGCGGCACGTCGTCGTCGACCCCGTCCTGATCTGCAAGGGACAGGAGCCCGGTGCGGCGCTCGACACCGACAATGCCCTGCGCGCGGAGATCCTGCCGCTGGCCACCGTCGTGACGCCGAACCTTTTCGAGGCCGCGACTCTGGCCGGGATGGACGAGTTGACCAGCATTGACGACCTCGCCGAAGCGGCTCGTCGTATCGCCGATCTCGGGCCGAAGTACGTGATCGTCAAAGGCGGGGTGGGACTCGCCGGTGACGAGGCCGTCGACGTCGTCTTCGACGGCGCGGACATCACCATCCTCCGCGCCCCAAGGTCGGCGACGAGCGGGTGTCGGGCGCGGGATGCGTCTTCGCCGCCGCGACCACCGCCGAACTGACCAAGGGTGCCGACGTCCTCGACGCGGTGCGCACGGCCAAGGAGTACACCCACCGCGGGATCGTCGGGCGCATCAGCTCGACCGCCCCGTTCGACGCCGTCTGGCACGGGCAGCAGTAGCACTCCGCGCTGTGGCGCAAACCCACCACTTTTCGGCAGAATCTCCACCCTGCGAGGTGGTGCGTTTGCCGAAAAGGGGTGGGTTTGCCGTAGCTGGCATCCTGGAGACAGCACCGCGTCGGACAGCCAGGAGTGAACAGTGACCGCAGTAGACCGCGTCGACGTCCTCATCATCGGAGCCGGGATCTCGGGCATCGGGGCCGCCCGCTACCTGCGGACCGAGCATCCGTCGAAGACGTTCACCATCGTCGAGGCTCGTGCAGCCGCCGGCGGCACCTGGGACCTCTTCCGTTATCCGGGCATCCGCTCGGACTCGGACCTGCACACCTTCGGCTACGAGTTCAAGCCGTGGACGGACAAGCAGGCGATCGCCGACGCCCCGCGGATTCTCGACTACCTCCACGAGACGATCGAGGAGAACGACCTCACCGGCAACATCCGGTACCACCACAAAGTCGTGGCCGCCGCCTGGTCCTCGGACGACGCACGGTGGCTCGTCGACCTCGAGCGCACCGACAGCGGCGAGCGGGCACAGATCAGCGCGCGATGGATCTTCTGCGGTTCGGGCTATTACGACTACGACGAGGGATTCAGTCCCGACTTCGCCGGCGAGGATCGCTTCCGCGGTCAGATCGTGCACCCGCAGCACTGGCCGGAGGATCTCGACTACGCCGGAAAGCGGGTCGTGGTGATCGGAAGCGGCGCCACGGCCGTGACGCTACTGCCCGCGATGGCCGAGGAGGCCGTGCATGTGACGATGCTGCAGCGCACGCCGACCTACGTCATCCCGTTGCCGCGTGAAGACGCAATTGCCAACTCGCTGAAGAAGATCTTCGGCAACGAGCGGGGATATGCGCTTACTCGGCAGAAGAACGTCGCGCAGCAGCGAATCCTGTTCGAACTGTGTCAGCGGTTCCCCCAGGTGGCCCGGCGAATGATCCGGAAGATCAACAAGTCTCAACTCCCGGAGGACTTTCCGGTCGACGTCCACTTCAACCCGCCCTACGACCCGTGGGATCAGCGCCTGTGCGTGGTGCCCGACGCTGATCTCTTCCGCACCATCCGGTCGGGCAAGGCGTCGATCGTCACCGACCGGATCGCGTCGTTCACCGAGACCGGCATCCTGCTGGAGAGTGGGGTCGAACTCGAGGCCGACATCATCGTCACCGCAACAGGACTCAACATCAAGATCATCGGTGGCATCGACCTCACGGTCGACGGCAACCCGGTCTCGCTACCGGACACCGTCGTCTACCGCGGGATCATGCTGTCCGGTGTGCCGAACTTCGCGCTGGCCATCGGGTACACCAACGCATCCTGGACGCTGAAGATCGGGTTGCTGTGCCAGTACTTCTGTAAGTTGCTCGGGTACATGGACTCTCATGGTCACGACGCGGTGTGGCCGGTCGCCGACCCGGACATGCCCACCCGGCCGCTGCTCGACTTCGGCGCCGGCTACGTCCAGCGCGCTCTCGACACCCTGCCGAAACAGGGACCGCACGCCCCGTGGGTGATGTCGATGAGCTACTACGCCGATCGTCGCCTGTTCAAAGGCGATGTCGCCGACGAGAACCTACGGTTTGCCCGGGCGCGGCAGGCCCAGGTGCTCGCGTAGCGTCGTGCCCTCGTAGCCCTCGCGGAACAGGCCGCGGCGACGCAGGATCGGGACCACGGTCTCGGCGAACACGTCGAATCCGCCCGGCAGGTATGGCGGCATGACGTTGAAGCCGTCGGCCGCGTGGTTGTCGAACCAGTCCGTCATCGTGTCCGCGATCTGCTCCGGAGTCCCGGCGACGACACGGTGACCGCGGGCACCGGCGAGCTTGTGCAGCAACTGCCTGAGGGTCGGCTTCTCCCGACGGACGATGTCGGCGTACACCTGCGTCCGTGACTTCTTGTTGTTCGTGACGTCGCCGGCGTCGCCGAATGCCTCGATGGGCACCGGAGCGTCGAGGTCCAGATCGTCGAGGTCGACGTAGGCGAAGTCCTTGAGCTGCATCAGACCGAAGGCCGGGATCGTCAGGTCGTTGAACTCACGCTCGAGTCGTCGGGCCTCTTCCTCGGTACCACCGATGAACGGACTGAGGCCCGGGAGGATCTTGATGTGGGCGGGGTTCCGCCCCAGATCGAAGGCTCTGCTCTTCACGTCCCGATAGAAGGCCTGCGCATCTTCGATGCGCTGCTGAGCGGTGAAGATCGCCTCGGCATGCCGTGCGGCGAACACGCGGCCGTGGTCGGACGAGCCCGCCTGCACCAGAACCGGATGACCTTGCGGGGGACGCGGCGTGGTGAGCGCGCTCGCGACCTTTGCATGGGGACCGGCGATGTTCGGGTGATGGATACGGGTCGGGTCGACGTAGCGGCCGCCGGCCCGGTCGAGCACGACGGCGTCGTCGTCCCAGGAATCCCACAGGGCTTCGACCGCCTCGATGAAGGCTTCGGCACGCTCATATCGCAGCGCGGCGTCGGGATTGCCGTTCAGACCGAAATTCCTTGCCGCGTCGGGGGAGTCGGTGGTGACGATGTTCCACGCGGCGCGGCCACGGGACAGGTGGTCGAGCGTCGACAGCGCTCGCGCGAGCTGCCACGGGTAGGAATAAGTGGTCGACGCCGTCGCGATGAGACCGATGCGTTCGGTTCCGCCCGCGATGGTCGCCAGCGTCAGCAGCGGGTCGAGTCGTCCGGCCGCGTTGAATTCGATGTTGACATCGAGCTTCGGTATGTCGGCAAGGAACACCGCGTCGAGCGCCGCCGCCTCTGCTGCCCGAGCCAGTCCCAGGTAGAAGTCGGGTTCGAACATGCGCTCGGGCGTCGACTCGGGGTGGCGCCAGGCCGCCTCATGATGTCCTGACGAGAGGATGAACAGGTTGAGATTCATCTGGCGACGATCGGCCATGGCTGACGCGGTGTTCCTTGTCGTGAGTGTGTTCGTGCGGGTGTCGGTCAGAAGTAGGTGTTGTCGGGGAGGGTCACGTCGTTGACGACGAGCTCACCGATGGCACGATTCTTGAACCGAGTCGGGTTGTGTGAAGCCACCGTTCGGATGTTTCGCCAGTGCCGATCGAGGTTCGCCGACCTCTTGACCGCCGACGCCCCACCGACGTCGAACAGCAGGGTGGCCGCACGCAACGCCAGATCGTCGACGACGACCTGCACTTGAGATGCGCGGAGGGCGGCCTGGTGGTCGACGGTGTCGTCGGTGACGCCGTCGACTGCCGTTGCGGGAATCCGCGCGAGCACATCAGCGGCGTCGAGCACCAGTGATTCCGTGGCGTAGGCCAGGGAGTGGATCTCGCCGACCACCTCGAGCAGGACCGGGTCCTCGCGGGGCAGATCAGCCGAGCCGTGGGTGAAGCTTCGCCGACGACCACGGATCAGTGCGACGGCGTCATCGGCGACAGCGAGTGCGTTACCGGCGACCACCGCGTTGAGGTAGTGCTGATAGAACGGGCCGAGATGCCACCGGGGGATCGTGCTGAGATCCTCGGGCGGGAGGGTGACCTCGTCGGACTCGACGCGAACACCCACGAAACGGGTGGTCCCCGTTCCGGTCAACGACTGGCCGAAGCCATCCCAATCGTCTTCGACCGTGATGCCCACACGGCTGAGCGGCAGCAACGCCTGGACCGGAACACCGTCGGGGTCACGCCGGTGACGAAGGTGTGTTCGGAGTACAGGGTTCCGGTGGAGTAGTACTTCACGCCGTCGAGGCGGTAGCCGTCACCATCCGGAGTGAACGTCGTCGACTTCGCGAAGTCGCCGGCGTGCTTGCTGCCGAGTTCGTTGTTGCCGTTGCCGATCAGTTCGCCGGCGGCGACCCGCTCCAGCCACAGGCGACGCCGGGGCGACTCCGGCCACAACAGGATGTCCTCGACCGTTCCGAAATGGGCGCGCAGCAGATGGCCCAGGTTGGAATCGGCCTTGCTCAGCCTGATGACGAGGTCGAACAACTCGCGGATCGTCGCACCGGCTCCGCCCTCGGAGATCGGGAGCCGGTATGCGCCGACCCGTGCCTCTTTGAGCCACGCGACCTGCTCGTGGGGAGCGGTGTCGGTGCGTTCGCGCTCGAAGCTGCCGGCCGCGATGCGTTCGAGAAGCGCATCGAGTTCAGGGGATCCGGGGCGTACCGCGTCGGCCACCCGAATGGAATCGGCGATGCTCATTTCGCTCCCTCGGCACGCGCCAGCAGGTCGAGGACGCCGTCGGCGATGGCCTGAGGCTGCTCTTCCTGGACGAAGTGGACGCCCGCGCCGGCGGCTCGGACCTCGAGGGCCGCGATGTTCTCGGTGGCCCACGCGAGGATCTCGGGGGTCAGCAGGAAGCCGGGTTCGAAGGTGAGGAGGAGCTTCGGGACGTCGTTGCTGGTCTTCAGCCAGTCGACGCTCCGCTCGAGGAAGTCGACGCTCGAGGCCGGGTTGCCGTCGATGGGCAGATTGCGCGGGAACTTGATGAGGTGGCCGCGCGACTCGGCCGTGGGGAAGGGCGCGAGGTAGACGTCGAGGTCTTCCTGAGCCGGCGGGGTGAGGAAGGCGCCGGGCAGGACCTGGGTGAGGAACAGGTTGTCCTCGACGACGAACTTCTCGCCGTCGCCGGGCGTGCGGATCAGTTGCTGCGCCTGCACGAACGGTTCGGGCAGGTCCGCCGACGCGATGTCGCGGATGACCGGCTCGGCCAGGAGCACTGCCTTCACGCGATCGGAATGCCGTGCGGCCCAGGAGACTCCGAATGCGGCACCGTAGTCCTGGACCACGAGGGTGACGTTGTCGAGTTCCAGGGCGTCGAACCAGGCGTCCAGGTACCGGATGTGGTCGTCGAGTTCGTAGGCGATGTCGGGTCGCCCGGAGTCGCCGAATCCGATGAGGTCCGGAACGATCAGGCGCCCACGACCGGTCAGGCGGGTGAACACATGCCGCCAGAGGTACGAGCTCGTGGGGCTGCCGTGCAGGAAGACGATGGGATCCCCGTCTCCGTGCTCGATGTGGTGGATGTGCGAGTCGAGCACCTCGGTGTCGACGCTGCGAGCGTCGGGCCCGAAGGCGCTGAGCGGGATCGAACGGGACGTCTGTGTCATCGATATTCCTCAGGACGAAATGGTGTGGGGGTCGCTTGGCCAAGAACTCTACGCATCTCGCGCGGCCCCGAAGTCCGCTGTGGGACAGCGAGAATCTGGTCATGCGACCCGCCGATCGCCGGCGCGGTCCCGGCCCGTTCCGCCGTAGAAGCGCCGAACATGTCGCGAGCAGCGATGATGCAGCCGGGCGCGTTGTCGCAGAGTTCGCCGAGCACACGCGACCCGTAGGCGCCACAAGCCGTGCAAGCGAAAGAATCAGTCGGACTCTAACTCCTGCACACGGTCTCGCCGGTCGAGACGCCGCGCGATGAGGCTCACGCCGAAGCCGTGCAGCACCACGCTGGCCAACACCGTCACCGTCATTGCGTACAGCGTCTCGTCGGCGACCATGCCGTCGAGTTCGTTGAAGGCGAGGAGACCGAACACGATCGACGCGGTGCCACGCGGGCCGAGAACGCCGAGCAGCAGCCGATCGCGCGGACCGATGTCGGTGCGCATCAGCGCGAGGTACACCGGCACGATGCGTAGAACGGTCAGCGCCGCCAGCCCCAGAACGACGATCTGCCAGACGAATCCGAGTTCGAACACCAGCACCGCGGCGCACCCGAACACGAACCACATCGTGAGCGCGGCGAGAGCACTGACATCATCGGCGAGCCGCAACTCCTCATCACCGGGCCCGTTCTTCCGGGTCGCCTTGTAGGCGATACCGCAGACGAAGGCGGCTACGAATCCGTTGCCGCCGAGCTGCACCGAACATCCGTACGCCAGGATCGGGATGAGGACGAGACTGATCCTGACTGACTGTTCCGTCGCGAGTCCGCGAAGCACGGACAAGTTGGTCAGTCGAGCCGTGATCAGGCCGATCACACTGCCGGCCAGTGCGGCCCACAGCGCCGAGGGTACGGCCATCTCGAGCGCTTCGGCGGGCGATGCGGCGTGCTTGTGGTCGCCTGCGAGCGTGAGGGCGAAGATGAAGATCGGCGCGATGATTCCGTCGTTGTAGCCACTCTCGATGTTCAACAGGTGTCGTACCCGAGTGGGGAAGCGGTGATCGCGTACCAGCGACGTTGCGGGCGTCAGGTCCATCGGGATCACGACGCACGCGATGAGCAGTGCCACGCCGACCGACATCGACGGAAGCAGGGCCAGACCGAGCAGGGTGGCCGCCGCCACCGACAGCGGCATCGCGACGAGAAGCAGGCGGAACGACGTTCGGCGTTCACCGGCGAAATAGCCGCCCCGTACCTCGATGGCGTCGACGAACAACAGTAGGGCGAGGATCAATTCGACGACCGGCTCGGCCACGTCGGTGTCGAGGGCGTTGCCGATCGAGTTGTTGGTGGTCAGGCCGATCACGATGCCGGCGACCACCATCAGGAACGCACCCGAGATCTGGAGCCGGGACAACCGGCCCGCGACCAGCGACCACCCGACGATCACCACGATGGCGATCAATGCGGGGGTCATCGACCTCGCCCACGTGACAGCATTGACGGATCGTATCTCGATCAACCCGGCTGATCAGGCAATGCGCGACAAGGCCGACGACGACGCGCCCGAGCGAAGCGCAATCCTCGACAACGGCTGAAACGTCTTCGGCGCCGATAGGCTGACGCACATGGATTTCGAGGACATCTTCACCGCGGTGGCAGTCGCATTCGAAGCACTCGGCGCGTTGGCGATGATCATCGGGTTCATCATCGCCATCGTCCTCGGCGCGCGATCGCTGTCGCGCAAGGAGGGCGGAAGCGAGGCCTTCTCGGTTCTTCGGACCACTTTGGGTTCGGCCATCCTGCTCGGTCTCGAAATCCTCGTCGCCGCGGACCTCATCCGAACGATCACCTCGAAGCCCTCCATCGAGGACGCACTGATCCTCGGCATCATCGTGGTGATCCGGACCGTGTTGTCGATGTCCATCCAGATCGAGATCGAGGGCGCGCTGCCGTGGCGACGAGCTGTACTCACCAACGGTGGCCAACTTCTGAGCAAGGCGGTGGCACGCGACGCGGCTGCGAGCCGGGCCGCCGGCGAGACGGAATCGATTGAGCGGTGACACATTCGAACGGGGGGTGACGTTACGCGTGACCGTCACGCGGAAACCCGGAACTGTCGCCGATAGCTGGTCGGCGACGTCGCGAACGCTGCGGCGAAGTTCTGTCGCATCGTGACGCTGCTGCCGAACCCGCACCGCTGCGCGATGCCGTCCATCCCGAGGTCGGTGGTCTCGAGGAGAACGCGCGCACGATCGAGGCGTTGCTGGAGGACCCACTGGGCGGGGGTCGTCCCGGTCACCAGTTTGAAGTTGCGCACGAAACCCCGGGTACTCATCGAGGCTCGGGAGGCGAGACGTGCGACGGTGAGCGGTTCGTCGAGATGCTGGACGGCCCATCCCATGAGTTCGCTGATCGGGTTGCCCGATGCCGTCTCCGGGACGGGTTGTCGGGTGTATTGCGCCTGACCGCCGTCCCGGTGCGGCGCGACGACCAGCCTGCGTGCGACGTCGTTGGCCACGTCGGCACCCAACCGCTCGCGAACAAGGTGCAGACACGCGTCGATGGCCGACGCCGTTCCCGCTGACGTCAAGACATCGCCGTGGTCGACGTAGAGCACCAGCGAATCGAGCGGGATGTCGTTGTGCCGCTTGCGCAGAGCGTCCATCGCCGCCCAGTGTGTCACCGCCGAACGCCCGGAGAGCAGGCCGGCGTCGGCAACCGGGATGGCACCGAGGCAAAGGCCCACGATGATCGCGCCGCGCTCGTGACCGTCGGTGAGGATTCGACGAAGTGGCCCATCGAGCGGCGGGAGATCCTCCGGCCACGACGGCACGACGATCATGTCCGCGTCGGCGGCCGCCTCGGGTCCCGCGAGACCACTGATCCGGTGGCCCTCGCCGACACCCACGTCGCCGCCGGTCGCGCTCCACAGAACGGTTGTCCACGACGCCGTCGGCTCTACTCTCGCGGTCTCCCCGAACACCATCTGAGGTGCGGCGAGATGGAACATCGAGATGCCTTGGAAGGCGTACACAGCGATTCGCATTGGCTCAATCCCATCGAAAGTAGGCATCTGTGCCACTGCCGACGCTACTCCCATACGTCGCATAGTGAGGAAGGACGGCCGGGACCCCACGGCCGACGACCGATGGAGGAGAACCGACCATGACCACGATCCGCCGCGCACTGATCCTCGTCGACGTCCAGAACCAGTACTTCGACGGACCGCTGGCGATTCAGTACCCACCGCGAGATGTGAGCGTGCAGAACATCGTTCGGCTCATCGATCACGCAGAGGAACAGGGCATCCCGGTGGTGGCGGTCCAGCACACCTACCCGGCCGGCGCGCCCGCGTTCGCCGAAGGCTCGTTGTCGTGGGAGCTCCACCCCGAGGTCGCCGCACGGGCGACGCCAGCCTGGAAGCGGGTGCGCAAGCAGTTCGGCAGCGTATTCGCCGGCACCGACGTGGCGGAGTGGCTGCGGGAGCAGGACGTGGACACGGTGACCCTCGCCGGCTACATGACGAACAACTGCGACCTGGTCTCCGCCGCGGGAGCCGAGGAGTGGGGCATCGCCGCCGAGGTCATCTCGGATGCCACCGGCGCCATCCACATCGCGAACGCAGCCGGAAAGGCCTCCGCCGAACAGGTCCACACGACCCTCCTGGCCATTCTCAACTCCAACTTCGCCGCGGTTGCCACCACCGATGAGTGGATCGACGCGAGCAACTCGGGAGTCGCGCTGGCCAAGGATGATCTGCTGTCGTCAGCAGTTGAGGGGCAAAACGCATTCGACGCCTGACGAAGCTCGGCGACCACCGAGTCCGGTTGGTTATGGCGGTCGGCATAGCGTAACGTTCGACGCGCTATACCGACCGTCATAGAGGAACGATGCCCACACTCGCCGAACTCATCTCCGGTTTCGATCACGATTTCGTCGTGCCCACCGAGTGGACCCAAGGTCGTACCGCCTACGGCGGTCTGACCGCGGCGCTGTCCGTCCACGCGGCCCGGCTTACCGCCGGAGACGAGCTACCGCCGTTGAAGTCGGCCCAGTTCCTGCTCAGCGCACCCGTCGTCGACACCGCGACGATCAAGGCACGCCGATTGCGTGAGGGCAGGTCGGCGAGCAGCGTCGCCGTCGAGACCGTCAGCGGGGGACAGGTGGCCGCGCATGCGGCACTGATCTTCGCCCGGCCTCGCACCAGCACGATCGAGCACGATCTCGTCGAGACCCCGGCCTTACCGGGACCGGATGAATGCCCGGACTTCGCCGAACCGTCCGCGATGCGACCGGCGTTCGTGGACAACTTCGACATCCGGAAAGCCGGTGGGGCGAGTCCGATGTCGAACGACGGGCCGCCGCGGTTCCGCGCCTGGGTGCGCCACCGTGGCGCCGAGGGCGTCGATCGGGCAACCGCGCTCGTCGCCCTCGCCGATGCCCTGCCGCCGGCGACAACCGCGGCGTTCACCGAGTGGGCGCCGGTCAGCACCATGAGTTGGACATTGCATCTGTGCACCGACGAGCTACCGGATCCGTCGGAGTGGCTGCTGCTGGAGTCGGCGAGCACCTTCACCCGCGACGGCTACTCCCACCAGTCGATGACGCTCTGGGACAGCGCATCCAGACCAGTCATCCAGGCGTCGCAGACCGTCGCGGTGTTCGCCTGACACTGCATCATGGCGCGTATGACGTTGTGCCCGGAATCCGCGCACAACGTCATACACATGATCATCCGCCGCGAGAGTTCCGCAGGGCACGTCCCTTTTCGACGTACTCCTGGTCGATCTTCTCGTTCTTGTCCGAGACGGTGGTGTCGCGAGGCGGGAGCTGTAGGCGCTCCTCGGCGGCCATGCCCGCCTGGAGCTGTCGGCCACGCTCGAGTTCGGCGTCGAACTCGGCGCCGAAGAGCAGTGCGAGATTGGTGAGCCACAGCCACAAGAGGAAAACGATGACGCCCGCCAGCGCCCCGTAGGTCTTGTTGTAGCTGCCGAAGTTCGACACGTAGAGCGCGAACGCCACCGACGCCACGATCCACGTGACGATCGCGAGCACCGCGCCCGCGCTGATCCAGCGGAACTTGGGTTGCTTCACATTCGGTGTCGCCCAATACAAGACGGCGACGATCACCACAACGAACACCAGCACCACCGGCCATCGGACGATGTTCCACACCGTCAGAGCGGTATTGCCCAGACCGATGGCGTCACCGATGGACCGTGCGACCGGTCCGCTGACTGCGAGCATCAGCGCCACCGCCGCGGCCAGGATCAAGGCCACGAGCGTCACCAGCAGCATGGCGGGCCGCAGCTTCCAGATCGGCCGACCCTCGTCGACCTCGTACATGCGGTTCATGGCACGACCGAAGGCGCCAACATAGCCCGACGCCGACCACAGCGCACCCGCGAGACCGATCACGAGAGCGAGACCGGCACTCGGCGCGGCCACCAGCTGCTCCACGGGTGCACGCAGGGTGTCGACCGCATCCGACGGACCGAGGTCCTCGACCATCGTCAGCACGGCGTCGACCGTCTTCTCACCCTGCCCGAAGACACCGAGGAGGGAGACCATGGCGAGCAGGGCGGGAAACAGCGACAACACCGAGTAGTAGGTCAGCGCGGCGGCGAGGTCGGTGCACTGATCGCGTGAGAACTCGCGAGCCGTCTTGCGCAACACGAACATCAACGACGGTTTGGTCAGATCCGTCGGGGACTCCGGCTTGCGTGGATCGTCGGGGTCCGCATGCTCCGGGTCGTCCCGGACATCGACGTCCCGGCCGGCCGGGTCGATGGTCTGCTCGTCGTTGCTCATACCCCGGTGTAGCCGCGCGATGCGCGGACCAAACTTCTCCGCCGCGACCGGCCGGGAAGTGCGAGGTAGCGTGGCGAGGGTCGTGTGTCGTCGACGAGGGGAACCGATGCAGACATCGATGCGGGTCCGTGGCCAACTCGTGTGCCGGACGCCGGAGGAACTCGCGACCGTGCTCGAGGCTCTACCGCTTCACGCAGAGCTGACTCGCAAGGAGCCCGGTTGCGTGTCCTTCGAGGTGAGTCGCACCGAGGATCCATATGTCTTCGACGTCGACGAGGTGTTCGTCGACGCGTCGGCATACGAACTCCACCGGCAGCGACTGGCCGCGAGCGAGTGGGGCCGTCGCACCGCCGGTGTCGAACGCCGGTACGCCGTCGAGGAGTCCACGCACACCGACGGCTGACCGCGACGGAACTAGCCGGCGGAAGCGACCTCGCGTGACCGCGCGAGCTCACGGCCGACGGCCCGGGCATTCGCCTCGGCCTCGACCTTGAGCTCGGCCGCGGCGTCGGCGAAGGCATCGAGCGCAGGATTCACACCGACGAGCGTGAACTGACGTTTCACGATCCGGAGATCGAGACCCCAGACGTCGGAGAGAACGCGCCGAAGCCAGGGCGTCGAGTGGTCCCAACCTTCCTTCGGGGTTCCCGGATCGTAGTTGCCGCCCTGCGTGGTGACGAGGACCGCGGGCTTCCCGCGGAGGTCGGCGGGGTCGATCCCGATCCGCGGGTCCGTGGCCACCAGGTCGTACCAGCCCTTGAAGTGTTGCGACACACCGAAGTTGTAGAGCGGGACGGTGAGTAGCAGCGCGTCGGCGTCGATGAGTTCGCCGGCGAGCGCGGCCGCCAGGTCGCCCGCTTCGCGTTGTGCCGCGTCGCGGTCGGCCGGAGGCACCGTTCCCGCGATCACGGCGTCACGCCAGGCGGTCACCGGAACGGGGTCGGTCGACAGATCCCGGCGTGTCACCGTCGAGTCGGGATGAGCGCTGGTCCATTCGAGTTCGACGAGGTCGCCGAGGGCGCGGCTCGCAGATGTGGAGGGAAAGATGCTGGTATCGAGGCGGAAGAGAGACATCCGGGGACTCCTCAGGAGTGGCTAGTAATTTAGAAGCGGCTAGTCACACGGTAGTACGATCGTCATCGGAGCGCCAGTGGGCGACTAGGATGTGTGCGATGTCCGAGATTTCCGCGAGCGGCCACGAGCCGCGAACATGCGACGACGCGTTGCGTCGTGCGTTCGGCTTCTTGGGCAAACGCTGGAACGGCATCCTGATCGCAACACTGATGAACGGGCCGGCAGGATTCGCCGAATTGCGTTGCGCCATCGGCGGAATCAGCGACTCGATGCTGTCCAATCGACTTTCGGAACTCGCCGAGGCCAATCTGGTGGAACGTCTCGTGGATCCCGGGCCGCCGGTGTCGGTGTCGTATCGACTCACCGAATCGGGGCACGCACTGATGCCGTCGCTCACCGCTCTCACCGCCTGGGCCTGGGAGAACTTGCCGCCCTCGGCGACAGACTGATCTCGAGGGTCAGGCAGCTACCCGACACACCTCGTCGACCGCACCCTGCAGATCACCCTGGATCATTCGGGTCAGCGCCGCCGGCGTCTCGTCCTTGAACCGGGTCAGGTCGACCGGATCTCCGAACGTCACCATCGGGCGTGCACGATCATCTCGGTGCGGGTAGGCGATCCCCGCGGACACCAGCGAGACGTCGACCCCGGCCTTCAGCGCCCGGTAGGCGATGTGACCGATGCCGGTACCCAGCTTCTGCAACCGGGTGACATCACCCTCGTTGCAGGTCCCCTCGGGGAACACCGCGATGCTGTCGCCGCGGACCATTCGCTCGACGCACACTCCGAACATCTGCCGACCGGCCTCGGCGGCCGCCCGGACGCCATGGTCCTTCTGGCGGAAGACCGGAATGCCGCCCAGTGTGTCGATCTTTCGTCGCTGGCCGGCCTCCTCGAAGAGCTCGTCCTTCGCCAGCACGCGCATGTGACCGATGCGGGACCGGATGGGCGAGCGGAATCCCGCAGCCGCGAGCACCAGCGGATCGCGCTCAGAGACATGGTTGGCGGCGATCAGCAACGGCCTGCCGCTGCGCACCGCACGAACCAGATGATCGCGGGCCGTGAACCGCACGACGGGTCGGATCCTGGCGGCGAGCACCCCGTACATCAACTTCGCGCGAACACGGTCCTGCTGGTGATCGAGGTAGTGCGCGTATACGGCTTCAGACTGGGCGAGCTCGACATCCACGTAAGTTACGGTACCGTAGGTTAGCGTTCACGCCCAAAGAACGACGAAACCCGCCTGCCATATCGAGACCGAAAACTCCAGGTGACGGCCTCGCCGCGGATCTGCGGAGTGATCAGTCAGGCACCACGACGGCCCGGCCGCGGAGATCATTGGCTGCCAGCCGTCGGTAGGCCTCGACGCCGTCGTCGAGCGAGAACTTCTCGACCGCCACCTCGAGGACACCGTCACGGGCCAGATCCAGCACCTCGATGAGTTCGTCGCGAGCACCCCAGTACGGCGCGCGAACCGACACCTCGAAAGGCTGGGTGAAGAAGCCGACCTTCGCCGCCGCGACTCCGTCACCGATACCGACGATCACGACGTCTCCCATCGTGCCGGCCATTCCCATCGCGGCATCGAGGGTGGGCTGCAGCCCGACGAAGTCGAAGACGGCGGTCGCGCCCTCGGCGCCGGTGATCTTGCGGACGTTGGCGACGGCGTCGGCGTCACTGAGCACCACCTCGTGAACCCCGACCTCGCGCGCGAAGGCCAACTTCTCTTCGCTCACGTCGAGGGCGATCACTCGGGACGGGGTCAGATGACGAAGGAGCTGGATTCCGACGTGACCGAGGCCACCGGCGCCAATGACCACGGCGGTGGTTCCGCCCACGAGTTTCGGCAGAGACGGCTTGATCGCGTGATACGGGGTGAGGCCGGCGTCGGTGAGCGGCACGGCGGCCGTCGGATCGAGATCACCGAGGGGCACGAGATGCCGCGGACTGTCGACGATCATGTACTCGGCCATCGCGCCTTCGTTGCCGAGGCCGGGTGGTGCGATGCCGAGCTCGGCCGCGCGGCTGCAGTAGTTCTCGAAACCCCTCGAACAGAAGTGGCAGACGCCGCAGCCCCAGGCCCCGTACACCGCGACCGACGTTCCCTCGGAGATGCCCGTGACGCCGGTACCGACTTCGGCGACCACACCGGCACCTTCGTGCCCGAGTGTCATCGGCAGGGGATAAGGGAATCCTTCTTCGGGAAGGTTGAGCACGAAGTCGTCGGAATGGCATGCGCCTGCCGCGCTCACCTTGAGGAGGACCTGTCCGGGACCGGGCGTGGGTTTGTCGACCTCGCGCAGCTCTGGGGGGTTACCTGGCTTGACTACCTGAATGGCCTTCATGCTCATACCTTTCGCGCCGACGGGAGGTGGCCCGGGTTCCGGTCTACTCGCGTGCGACCACGATGTATGCGTCTTCTGCGGAATTCGGCATGAACACTCGTCGACGGATCCGGCCCCGATACCGGCTCACCAGCGACGTGTCGGATTGCGCGCGGCACATCTCACGCACTGCCGCGCGGCCGGCAACACCTCGAGTCGTTCGGGGTCGATCGGTTCGCCGCAGGTTTCGCAGCGTCCGTACGCTCCGCGACCCAGGCGTTCGAGCGCGGCGTCGATCTCCTCCAGGCGGACCCGCGACCGGTCGATCTGGGCGACCAGCTGTCCTCGTTCGACGGCGAGCGTGGTCCCCTCGGGATCATGCTCGTCATCGGAGGCGGCGTCCGCGGTCGCTTCGATGACGGCGGCCAGACGCGCGGACAACGATTCGATGAGCGCCGCGGTTCGAACGCGTTCGGCGATCAGCGATGCTCCTGATTCATCGAGGCCGGGTCGGTTCACCGCCGGCCCCGGGCATGTCGTCGGCTCACGGCTCCTTTGTACGCCGCGGGTCCGACGGTCACCGATGGCGGACGAACCGGATGTCGGCCACGCTGGTGAGGAGCGGAACGATGCCCTCGGGCTCCTCGAACGGATCTAGCGCGGCAGCGGTCCTAAGGAGAGGCCAGTCCGTTGCTCGATCGATCGGATCGAACGTTGCGCGGTCTTGTGCGCGCCGAAGACGAACTCCTCGGCGTGAAGGAAGTCCCGCTGGGACATCGTGTAGCCGGTGGCGCAGAGCTGACCGGTCTCGTCGTGGATGAAGGCGATGACCTTCCAGAACTCGACCGGGATCCGGACACCGAACATCGTCGGATCGGCGTCGGTGAGGAACGGGCCGGTGAACACCGAGATCTTCATGTCGTCGCGGCGTGCGTTCTGCAGCGCGTAGTCCTCGAGGTCCAGCCAGATACCGCCGTTGAACGGCTGCATCTGCGGGACGACGTTGGTGACGTGCATCGAGTCGGTGTTACCGCGCGCCGCCGCGGTGTCGGATCCCGAGTCCGGATCGCAGCGTTGGCTTCCTTGAGGCGTGTGAGTGTGTCCATGCTCCGATGGTTCGCCCGAGGACACGCCGGGACGTGAGTACAGCGCTACCTGAATTCAACGGGCGGGCTCACGCATGGACGTCGCGGAGACCGACCGCACCGCGAAGCCCCGAACAGTTGATGCATCCCACGCATCCGATGCAGTCCGTGCATCGGATGCAGCCGACGCATCCGATGCACCGGCGGCAGAGCAGCCCGGCCACGACCCCGACGCTGCCGGCGATTCCGAAACTGAGTGCGGTGCCGATGCTTCCGGCAACGACGGCACTGGCAACCGTCACCGCCGACCCTGCGACGATCGCGCTCGCGACCGTCGCAGCAGATGAACTGATGCCCGCACTGGAGACAGTCCCAGCCGAACCGGAGACCGCGGCACTCGCGACGGTGCCGACCGACCCGGCCACGGCCGCACTCGAAATCGTCGCGATCGAGCCCGCGACCGCGGTCGAATTCACCGTCGCCGGCGATTCGACGGCATCGCTCTGATCAGTTGTGAGCGTCAGCATGAGGTCCATGGTCGCGCAGTGGTTGCACGCGTGCACACTGTTCGGCGCTATCTCCGGGAGTGTTCCGCGGAACACTCCCGGGCGGCACTCAGGTCCCGCAGAACGTCTGGAACGACGAGTTGAACTCCTCTGAAGCCGGGGCCGTGTACTTGACCCGGTCGACGCGACGTTCGAACGGGTGAGTCACGACGTCGAGCAACTCTTCGAACGGCCCGAGGTCTCCCTCGTGCGCGGCTCGGAGCGCGTCGTCGACCAGGTGGTTGCGGGGGATGTAGAGCGGGTTGACGAAGTCCATCGCGTCGGCGGTGGATGCGTCGTCGCGGCCATGTCGGGCGAGGGCTTCGCGCCATCGCGCGACCCACGGATCCGACGCGTCTCGCGGCAGCAGTATGTCGAGAGGAGCCGGTCGTCCGCGCAGTTCGTCGGCCAGCGCACGGAACGTTCCGGTCCAGTCGGCGCGATGTTCCGCCATCAGCGCGAGAAGGTCGTCGATCAATTCGTGGTCGACAAACGTGTCGGCCAGCCCGAGCTTGGCCGAGAGACCTTCATTGAGGTGCTGCTCGTATACAGCGTCGAAGGTGGACAGCGTCGCCGTCGCGATGGCGATCGCATCGTCCGGTGCCGGACTGATCAACCTGAGGAGCGTTTCGGCGAACCGCGCGAGGTTCCATTTCAGGACCGCTGGTTGGTTGCCGAAGGCATAGCGCCCGCCCTGATCGATCGAGCTGAACACCGCCGCGGGGTCGAAGGCGTCGATGAATGCGCATGGACCGTAGTCGATGGTCTCGCCGGAGATGGTGGTGTTGTCGGTGTTCATGACACCGTGCACGAACCCGACCAGCATCCACCGGGCGACGAGCGCGGCCTGCCGTTCGACCACACCTTCCAGGAACTTCGCATATCGGTTTCCGCCGCCGGTCGGTGGCAGTTCGGCGAGTTCGGGGTAGTGCCGCGCGATCGCATAGTCGGCGAGGGGTTGCAGGACATCGCCGTTGCGGGCGGCGAACTCGAAGGTGCCGACCCGCAGGTGGCTCGCCGCGACCCGCGCGAGGACCGCTCCGGGTTCGACGCCGTTGCGATGGATTCCACGACCGGTCGCCACCACGGACAGTGACCGGGTGGTCGGCACACCGAGTGCGTACATGGCTTCGCTGACGAGGTACTCGCGGAGCATCGGTCCGACCACCGCGAAGCCATCCCCACCCCGCGAGAACGGCGTCGGTCCAGAGCCTTTCAACTGAAGATCGACGCGATGCCCCTCGGCGTCGATGAGTTCGCCGAGCAGGAGGGCGCGTCCGTCTCCGAGCAGTGCCGCGTACCCGCCGAACTGATGTCCTGAATACGCCGTCGCCACCGCTCTGCCGTCTGCGGGCACCGCCGCGCCGCCCAGGATCGCAATTCCATCGTCGGAGCGCAGGGCTTCGACGTCCAAACCCAGCGACGCGGCGAGCTTCTCGTTCACGACGAGGAGCCGGGGATCTGGCACATCGGCACCCCGCCACTCGACGGTGAGAGGCGTCAGTTCATCGGCGAAAGTGCTCTCGAAGCCGGTGATCGCGTCGGATGTGCGCGCGGGGGAGTCGGTGGCAGCCACTCTTCGAGCGTAACCAGTGTTCGCCGCGTCCGGCTTTCGCCGCTCAGACCGCGACCGCCGCGCCGCAGATGCCGCAGGCCTCGAACTCCCGTCGGCCCCACCGCGCAATCGGGATGAAGAACACGGTGAACTGCTTGAACTCCCGCATCCTGGCCCACTGGGTGGTGTTGTGACAGCGAGGACATGTCCGGGTCTGTCCCGCGCCGAGATGCTGCTGTTTGGGGCCGTATCCGAAGAGGAAGAACACGTCGTCATCGTAATCGCGGACTCGACCGGCAATCTGTGCTCGTATCGACACACCCACCCGGCGCCTGATAGTCGCACGCGTGTGCGAACATGGACGGCGTGAGCTCGCAGAAGAGGACCGGATTGACCGCCGGTGACCTGGAATCTCTGTCCGCAGCACTCGCCGCGGGCAAGCGCGTCACCGTCTACCTTCGTGACCCGATGCCGTCGCTCGGACTCGAGTCGGGTGCGTCGGCGCGTGTCGTGTCCATCGACGGCACCACGGTGACGGTCAGCCCGAAGGGCGTCGACGATCAGTTGCCGTTCGAGGCCGACGAACTGCAGAGGACCCGGGCGGCGTCAGCGTCGCCCGTGAAAGCGACCCAGCGACCGGCCAAGGCGGCGCCTGCTGCCGCCCGCCCTGTACCGACCCCGAAACCAGCTGCGGCGGAACCGAAACCGGCATCTCCGCCGGCCGCGCGTCCCGAGCCGGTACAGTCTCGCCCGGCCGCACCGAAGCCGGCTCCGGCGAAAGCTGCACGGCGCCCCAAGGGTGCGACTGCCGCGGTGAGCGTGACCATCACTTCAGCGGGGGAGAGCACGTGGACGGTGTCGGTGGCGCACGGCAGCAAGAAGGGAAAGCCGTCCGAGGTGACCGCGGACCGCGTGGCGCGCGCAATGCATGAACTCGGCGACGACGCTGCCATCACCGCGGTCGACGAGGTGATCGAGTCGGCGCGTGAGGCTGCACAGAAGAAGATCGAGGAACTGACGCGGGAGCTCGAGAGCGCGCGGGCCGCACTCGCTCATCTCGACGTCGGGCCCGGCGAGAGCTGACTCGTCCTCATCCGGCCGGCGGGGCGAAGAACTCCAGGGCGATGTTGTCCGGATCGCGGAAGGATATCCCTGATCCGTAGTGCGCGTGTTTGATACCGCTGTGCGCGATTCCAGCCTTGTCCAAACGTGAGACCCAGTCCTCGAGTTCGGACTGCGTGCAGGCGAACGCGATGTGGTCCAGGCCGACGTTCGTCTCGCTGAACCCGCCCGGCGCCGGGTCGCCCGACGCGTGAGTGTGGAGTCCGAAGAGCGTTCCGCCGTCCAACGCGAAGACCGTGTGGTGGAAATCGCCGGACTCCTCGTCCTCGTCCAGGACCGGTTCGGCGTCGAACAACTTCCCGTACCAGGCGGTACTCGCAGGCAGATCACTCACGGTGATGGCCACGTGGGTGAGTGCGGGAAAGTTCGGCATGGGGTGCCTCCTCCCAGGAAGGGCGCCGGTGCGGATTCCAGACGCATCGACCAGTTTATCGCCGGGCCGATGACCAGACCGCCTATTCCGGAGCGCGGACGACTCCCCCTCGTCACCCGAACCCCTTGAACGAGGAGTCGACCCGAGCGATTCATGGCGGTGCCCGATCAGGAGGTGAACACTTGATTCATGAGACGCAAGAGGTCTGCTGCTGTCGGTGCCGCCACCACGGTGGCAGCGGTCGTCGTTCGTGATCTGTTCCAGCGCGAACATTCGCTGTTGCGGAACTATCCCCTGGTCGGGCATGCGCGGTACTGGATCGAAGCGCTCGGACCCGAGTTGCGACAGTACATCGTCGCCGCCAACGACGAAGAGCGTCCGTTCACCCGCGACCAGCGGCGGTGGATCTACGCCTCGTCCAAGAAAGAGAACAACTACTTCGGGTTCGGCACCGACAACGACGTCGAATTCACAAACGGATACCCGGTCATCAAACATCGGACGTTCAATCCTGCGTCTGCCCCTGCGTCGACGCCCGAGGCCGGACACGAGGTGGTGCTGCCCTCCGCGAAAGTCATGGGTGAGGCGCGTGGGCGACCGGCCGCGTTTCGTCCGGAGTCGGTCGTCAACATTTCCGGAATGAGCTTCGGAGCATTGTCCGGGAACGCAATCGAGGCACTCAATCGCGGCGCCGCCCTGACCGGCGCGCTCCACAACACCGGCGAGGGCGGGATCTCGCCCTATCACCGCCACGGTGGTGATCTCGTCTTCCAGATCGGCACCGCCTACTTCGGCTGCCGCGACGCCCAGGGACGATTCGATCTCGCCCGTTTGAAGGATGTGGTCGCCGAAGCCCCGGTACGCGCCCTCGAGATCAAACTCAGCCAGGGAGCCAAGCCGTGTCTGGGAGGCTTCCTGCCCGGCCCGAAGGTGTCTGCGGAGATAGCAGCGACGCGTGGAGTCCCGCCGGGACAAGATTGCGTGAGCCCGTCACGTCATGCCGAGTTCTCCGACGCAGACAGCATGCTCGACTGGGTAGAACTGCTGGCTGCCGAGACGGGACTGCCGGTCGGCATCAAATCCGCGGTCGGAGACCTCCACTCGTGGCATCAGATCGCCGACCTGATGACGAATACGGGTCGGGGCGTGGACTTCATCTCCATCGACGGAGGGGAGGGAGGCACGGGCGCGGCGCCGTTGCTGTTCTCCGATTCGGTATCGCTCCCGTTCCTTCTCGGCTTCACCAGGATCTATCGGATCTTCGCCGAGCGGAACCTGCACGAGCAGATCACGTTCATCGGAAGCGGCAAGCTCGGTCTGCCCGACAACGCGGTCCTCGCGTTCGCCCTGGGGTGCGACATGGTCAACGTCGCACGTGAGGCGATGTTGTCTGTCGGCTGCATCCAGGCCCAGAAATGCCATACGGACACGTGCCCGACCGGTGTCGCGACGCAGAAGGGCTGGCTCACAAGAGGATTGGTACCCGACGAGAAGGCCTCTCGAGCCGCGAACTACATCACGACGCTACGCCGTGACCTCGTCAAGGTGTCGCAGGCCTGCGGCGTGGAGCACCCCGGACTCATCACGACCGATTCGGTGGAGATAGTCGATGGCAGGCAGGACTCCAGACCGCTTGGCGACGTGTACGGGTACTCGCCGGGTATGGGTCTCCCGTCGGAAGCCGATCGCGCTGCAGTCGTGCGGCTGATGAGCGGTCAGAGCACCGGCGGGTCTGCACCTCCCTCGGCGACGAGCGCGGGATGACCGCAACGCCCGCGCGCCCAGCCGCCCAGCGTGCAGCTCACGCTCAGTCCGGGTCGGTGAACCGCGGTTCGCGACGCTCCATCCCGGCGTGCACGGCCTCGAGTTGGTTCGGTGAGCCGATCAGCTCGACCTGCAGCTTGCTCTCGAGCAACAGCGCACCCGCCGGATCGGCGCCGCTCCAGGTCTCGTCGTAGAGCTGTTTCGCCGCGCGCACCGCGTGGGGCGACTTCGCGGCGATCTCGTGGGCGAGGTCCAACGCGCGTGAGAGCGGGTCATCGGCGGTGCCGGTGACCAGCCCGAGATCGTGGGCTTCGGTGCCGGAGAGGATGCGGCCCGTGAAGGTGAGCTCCTTCGCCACATCGGCCGCGAGAAGGCCCGGAAGCGTCTGCGTGATCCCCATGTCGGGAACCAGGCCCCATTTCACTTCCATGATGGACAGTCGGGCGTCGGGGGTCGCGTAGCGGATGTCGGCGCCGAGAGCGATCTGCAGTCCACCTCCGAAGCAGTTGCCGTGGATCACGGTGATCACCGGCGCCGGCACGCGCCGCCAATCGAGCGACACTCGCTGCGCATGATTCCCGCGATCGGCGTCGTCACGCTCCAGCAACGAATCGGCGTGCCGTTCCCACCGAGAGACGAGATGTCGAGTCCGGAACAGAAGCTCTTTCCCGCGCCGTGCACGACGACTGCCCGCACCCGACGATCCGCCGCCAGTTCACTGGTGACATCGAGCAACGCGTCGAACATCGCGGTATCCAGGGCGTTGTGCTTCTCCGCCCGGTTGAGCGTGACCGTTGCGACTCCCGCGTCGTCGACTTCGAGCAGAATCCGTTGTCCAGTACCCATGTGCATCACCTCGCCATCCGCCGTCGGTGCACCGACGAGCCCGACCACCTACTCCGAGGGCCTACACTACGGCCGTGGCGGAATCGGTCTGGGAGTTCAGCGAATCCGACGGCTCGGTCGTCGTGCACACCGGGGTCACCGGACCCGCAGCACGCACCGGCCATCGGCTGACGATCTCGATGCGCGCGTGGACGGCGACGGTGACCCTTCACGATTCGGTGCCGACGCGCATCGCGGCAACGATCTCGGTCGACTCCATGCATGTGGAAACCGGGGAGGGCGGACTCACCCCGATGACCGGAGCCGAGAAGTCCCTCGCCCGCATGAACGCACTCAAGTCCATGCGAGCCGACAAACACCCCGACATCACTTACGAGTCAGACACATTCACGCCGACGTCGAATGGACTCCGAGCGGCCGGAACACTGACCATCCACGGCCGGACACATCCCCAGACGTTGGACTTCCAGGTCGTCGAGAACTCAGCCGGCCGGCAGATCACGACCGAGACGACAGTCACCCAGAGCGACTTCGGGATCAAGCCCTATTCGCTCATGATGGGCGCGTTGAAGGTTGCCGACGATGTCCGGGTGGTCGTCGACGTCACGCACGGTCGATGACCACCGATCGGTGCCGGTAGACACGCCCGGCACAGCTCCGGAGCTCTCGACGATCGGTACGCTCGAAGGTGCCCGATTTGTCGGCCGGGACCGCAGCCTCGCGAACGCTCCGGCCTGACGAGTCCGTCGGACACGCACGAGCCTGGAGAGAACCATGGAAGCACTGATCCTGATCGCCGTCATCGTCCTGGTTGTGGTCGGGGTGGTGGTGGTCGCACAGCAGCGCTCCGGGGCGAACGCGGCCCGCACCCTCGAGGATGCGAAAGCCGACGCTCGCCAGGCCATCGAACGGCTCGGTGGTCAGGTCTTCATGCTGGTCGGCGACGGTCCGGCGTCAAAGCAGGCACTCGCCGACGCGGGGGAGCGGTACACCGCTGCCGGCTCGCAGATAGAGCAGGCGAACTCACCGGCGCAGGCACGTCTCGCCAAGCAGACCGCCATCGAAGGCCTCTACTACATCCGTGCGGCGCGTACCGCGATGAACCTCGATCCCGGTCCCGCCATCCCGGAACTCGACGGTCAGCGCAGCGCGGGCCGCGTCACCGAGGATCGAAAGGTCGACTTCGAAGGACGCCAGGTCGAGGCGTCACCCAACCCGTCTGATCGGACGCCGAACTACTACCCGGGTGGCCGCGTCGCCGGTCGTCCGGTCCCGGCCGGTTGGTATTCGGAGCCCTGGTGGCGGCCGGCTCTCGTGGCGGGCGCCTGGGGCGTCGGGTCGATGTTCCTGTTCTCCGCGATGTTCTCCGGCATGGCCGGTGTGCCCTACGACGCAAACGCTTTCGAGAGCGGCGTCGGTGACGGCTCGGACATGGGCGCCATCGACGGAGGCGACGCCGGTGGCGGTGCGGACGACTTCGGCGGGGGCGACTCCGGTGGAGATGGTGGCTTCGGCGGTGACGGCGGTTTCGGTGGAGACAGCGGCGGCTTCGGCGATTTCGGTGGAGGTTTCGACTTCTGACCCGCTATCGAAAAGCGTGATGTGTAGCCGCGTTTGAGGACATCGGCGGCTCAGCCATCCTCATGGAACCGGCATTTCAGAGCCCCACGGCGAAAGTTTCCTATTGTGAAGAATCTTCGGCCGAGTGCGGCGTAGTCTGCGGACAGATCGAACGTCGAGTCGGGTTGGGGAATCTGATGACATCGAAGCTGACCAGCAGAATCGCAATGACGGCCGCGGGAGTACTCGCGGCAGCCACGCTGCCCGTGTTCGCGAGCGCGGCGCCGCCGTCGATTCCACTTCTCCCGGACCTCGACTTCGGCTCCCTCTTTCCGGACACGCCGCCGGCCGGGGAGGCCAAGCTGTGCGACTTCACCTTCGCGCAGCCCGGTGGCCCCACGCGGACGGAGTCCGTCGAGGTGAGCGTCGCTTCCGCCGGGGAGGGCAAGACGAAGTACGTCTTCCGAACCCAATCCGTCACGGTCTCGCCGTACACCCAGGCCGCCGCCGTCACGTGGGCAAACCTGGACACCGGGTTGTCCGGTGGTGGGTACGACTCGAGGACCGAAGCGCAGATCAGCGCCGGTCGAACCGAGATCACTCCGCCGGTCCAGGTCGTCGGAAAGGGGCGGATCACCGTCGTCGCCAGCGTCTCCAATGTCGCCGGGAACGCCACTTCCTACGATGACTGCACCGGCGAGTACACCGCGTCGTGATCACCAGCAGCAACTGATCAGGCGGAACTTCGACGTCTTCGACACCGCCGGGACGATCGCACCAATCCCGAAGCGCAGCAACGCTTCATCAACTTCATCGACATACTCGTCGAGTCCGACGTCCGCGTCACCTTCGTTTCACCGCATGCAATGCGGGAGTTCCTCGATGCGGCGTCACACCGGCCGGACGCCTTCCGGATGACCAGCCGGATGCACCTGCTCCGCAGCCCGGACTAGAGCAGGTCCCCCGCCCGTCCGGCGGATTGGCGGCGAAACCACTGGTGTAGCAGTGACGACAGCAGTGACGGCTCCGCGTCGGAGAGCGTCGCCGCACCGGAGGGTTCGCAATTCGATGGTCCCGATCGTCACCGGGGCCGGGATCCCCTACGTGTCGGCAGCCGGTCAGGCATCGTCGGAGCTGACCACTCCGGGCGCCTTCATGTGGACGGCCGGTCTGCCGGGCGCCATGACCTCGATGGCGAAGTACTCCGCCCAGCAGGGCATGAAGAACGTGACCGCCTATGTGATCGACGTCCCGGCAGCGACCGCCGGTGTCCAGGCGATGGGCGCACCCGCCTTCCAGGCCGCGGGGGTCAACCTCAAGGTCGTGCCGATCCCGCCGGGCACCCCAGACGCCACACCGCAGGTGAGTGCCGGTCTGGCAGACAACCCCGACGGTGTCGTGGTCATCGGTGAATCCACCCTTTGCACGTCGGTGTTCAAGGCCCTCGGCACGGTCTCGACGACCGCCGAGAAGATGACCATCCAGCCGTGTTCGGATCCGGCGGTCGTCGAGGCGGTCGGTGCCGAGAACCTCAACGACACGAAGGTCTCGACCGCGTCGGTCATCAACTCCGATGACCCGGAGACCCAGCTCTACAAGGCGATCATGGCCAAGTACGCGCCCGACACCGACATCGAGGGCTTCGCGATCATCGGCTACCAGGGCACGCTCGGTCTGGTCCGCGCAACCGAGGCGGTTCAGGGGACCGACACCTCACCCGCCGCCCTGACCGCGGCGATCAAGAGCGCCACCGGATGTTCCGCTCCCCGCCGGCTACGGGCTGACCTTCACCTGCGACGGCAAGGCGATGCCGGGCATGCCGTCGGTGTGCGGCAGCGGAGGCATCATCGTCACCTTCAAGGACGGCGAGCTCGTCGACCCCGAGCTCGTCTGAATCCGGCGAACGTTCACCACACCCGCCCAATGACCGGAAGTCGGTAGATGACCCAAGATATTCAGTTCTTGCTCCTAGGGCTCGGCAACGGCGCTGTCTACGCAGCATTGGCGCTCGCCCTGGTCATGACCTACCGGAGTTCGGGTGTGGTGAACTTCGCCACCGGGGCCATCGCGCTGTACATCGCGTACACCTACGTGTACCTACGCGACGGCGAGCTTCTCATCCCGATCACGGGGTTCCCCAAGACAATTGATCTCGGGGGACCCCTGGGATTGGCACCCGCCATGGTGATCGCCCTACTGATCGCCGCCGGGTTGGGCGCTCTTCTGTACCTCTGCGTGTTCCGGATGCTGAGGACTGCACCGGCCACGGCCAAGGCAGTCGCCTCGATCGCCGTCATGCTGGTGATCCAGGCTCTGCTTGCTTCCCGGGTGGGCACCAGCCCGGTGTCGGTGGATGCGATCCTGCCCACCGACATCATCGAGATCGGGGACATCCGCGTTCCCGCGGATCGGGTGTGGATCGCGGCGCTGGTCGTCGTCCTGACGGTGCTGTTGATCCTGGCCTTCCGTCTGACCCGATTCGGTTTGGCGACCCGAGCGGCCGCGGAGTCGGAGAAGGGGGCGATCGTCGCGGGGTTGTCACCCGAACGTATCGCCTACGCCAACTGGGCGTTGTCGACGATGATCGCGGGGCTGTCGGGCATCCTCGTCGCCCCGATCGTGCCGCTGATCCCGGTGTCCTACACGCTGTTCATCGTGCCGGCCCTTGCCGCTGCGCTGGTCGGCAACTTCAGTGCGATCGGACCCGCGGTGGCCGCCGGTCTGGGCATCGGCGTGGTGCAATCGGAGATGACACACCTGCAGGCGACGGTCAGCTGGATGCCACAGTCCGGGATGGCCGAGCTCATACCCCTGGCGATGATCCTGATCTTCCTGGTGGTGCGCGGCAAACCCCTGCCGACCCGTGGTGCCATCATCCAGAACACTCTGGGCGCCGCACCACGACCACGAAACCTGTTGATCCCCACCATCGTCGGTATCGTGGTCGCCCTCGGGTTCCTGATCTTCACCGAGGGCAGTATCCGAGGCGCGGTCATCGTCACCTTCACGGTGGCGATCATCGCCCTGTCACAAGTGGTGGTCACCGGGTTCGCCGGCCAGATCTCATTGGCGCAGTTGACCCTTGCGGGAGTCGCCGCGTACACGATGTCGCGCCTGACCACCGATTGGGGCGTTCCGTTCCCGATCGCGCCGGTGTCGGCGGCTCTGGTGGCAACGGTGGTGGGTGTCGTCGTCGGACTCCCGGCACTGCGGATCCGGGGCTTGCCGGTCGCGGTCGTGACGCTCAGTCTCGCGGTGTTCCTGGAGGCATTCTGGTTCCGCAACAACGAGTTCAACGGCGGGATCGACGGGGCGGTCGTCCAGGATCGTATGCCGCCATCGCCGGAATCGGCATGTTCGCGCTGGTGTACCTGGCCGGCGTCACCTGCGTCTCCGGCGGCGTCCTCGCGGGCATCATGGGGGCCGGCGGCATCCTGTTCGTGCTGCTCGACCGCGCGGTCAACCTGGGCACCTCTTACCACGTCATCACCGGCGTCCTCCTGGTCATATCATCGCCAACCCCGAGGGCATCACCTCCGAGGTCCACAAGGCGGCGAACTGGTTGCGCGCCAGGATCTCCGGCCAGCGGGACACCGAGGCCGAACTCGACCTCACCATCTCGTCCGAGGCCGACACCAAGAACGCCGAGGGGCCTAGCGCGCCTGGGGAAGTCATCCTGTCGTCCAAGGGAATCGGCGTCCGGTACGGCGGCGTCACCGCCGTCGACGATGTGTCGTTCGACGTGCGGGACGTGGAGATCATCGGCCTGATCGGTCCCAACGGTGCCGGAAAGACCACGTTCATCGACGCCATCAGCGGGTTCGCCGACGCGACCGGCAGTGTGACCCTGGAGGGCGACAGCCTCGACGGGCAGCGCCCCTATCAGCGCAGCCGCCACGGCCTGGGTCGCACGTTCCAGGGGATCGAACTGTACGACGACCTGTCGGTCCGTGAGAACGTCGCGGTCGGAACCACCGCCGCCCGGCATCGCCCGAACACCGCGACGCTAGGGGACGATGACCTGGACCGCCTCTTCGAGCTGTGGCACCTCACCCCGGTGGTCGATCGCCAGGTGAAGGAACTCTCCCAGGGGCAGCGACAACTCGTCTCCGTCGCCCGGGCACTCGCCGGACGCCCCCGGGTGGTCCTGCTCGACGAACCCGCCGCCGGACTCGACAGCACCGAGAGCCTGTGGCTCGGACACCGCCTCCGCGCGATCCGCGATGCGGGGGTGACCGTCGTGATGATCGACCACGACATGGAACTGGTTCTCGCAGTGTGTGATCGGATCGTCGTCCTCGACCTCGGCAAGGTGATCGCCATCGGAACCCCCGACGAGATCCGCAGCAATCCCGCTGTCACGAGCGCCTACCTCGGCGCCACCCATACCGACGAGGAGCTGAAGGCATGAGCCACGTACTCACCTGCACCGGCGTGGATGCCGGATACACCGGTCGCCCGTGCGTTCGAGGATTCGATCTCGAGCTCGCCGCGGGGGAGGTGCTGGCACTTCTCGGCCCCAACGGGGCGGGCAAGACGACGGTACTGATGACACTGGCCGGGTTGCTCCCGAGCCTGGCCGGCGAGGTGTCCATCGAAGGTCACACGGTGAAGTCCGGACACGCACGGAGTGCGGCGAAGGCCGGGCTGGTGTTGGTTCCCGACGACCGATCGTTGTTCACCTCGCTCACCGTCGAGGAGAACCTGCGGCTCTCGGTCAGGTCTCGGCGTTCCTGGCCGACGGAACGGGACACCATCGTGGAGACCTTCCCCCAGCTCGCCGACCGGCTCAAGGTGCCCGCCGGTGCACTCTCCGGAGGCGAACAGCAGATTCTCGCGATCGGACGGGCTCTCGTGCAGCACCCCGAGGTCCTGCTGATCGACGAACTCAGCATGGGCCTGGCGCCGGTCATCGTCGAACGCCTGCTGCCGATCGTCCGCGCCGTCGCCGACAACACCGGCACCGCAGTGATTCTCGTGTAACAACACGTGCAACTCGCACTCGGTGTCGCGGACACCGCGATGGTCATGCGGCACGGAAATCAGGTGCTGCAGGGCAACGCGTCGGAGCTGGCCGCGACGCCCGACGTGATCGAGAACGCGTACATGGGGGAGGCGTTCGCGTCGTCGTGATGGCAATTCGTTCGCGCGGCACGACAGTCGCCGATCGGCGCACTGGACAAGCAGGTTAGCGAAGCGGTCCCTCAGCGCAGTGCGGCCACGACCTGATCGGCCATCGCCTGCTGACCAAGTGCATTGGCGTGCATCGCCGGGAAGCTGACCGCACCCAACGTCGGCTCGACCCATCGCCGATCGCCCGCGCAGGCGTCGTGGCCCGCGGAGACCTTGGTCATGTCGACAAAGGTTGCGTCTGTGGCTGCGGCGGCGCGGCGCATGGCGGCATTGAGGGCGGCGAAGGCCCGGTGTAGGTACTCGGTGTCACCGGGCGTCGTGAGCAGAGCCGCCGAGCAGAGCGCAGTGCCCTCGGCCGGGAAGATCTGCGGATACCCCACGAGGAGGACGCGGGCGCGCGGCGCGGCGCGGTTGATGCTGCGCAACGCGTTCACGAGGTCGGGGTATGTCGAGGAGTTGATCTTGTCGACGAACGAGGTGCCGAACCTGTCGCGGCACGGCGTGGCCGAAAACGGCGCCGACAGCCAGGCCTGCTGGCAGGCCGAGGTCGCGTAGCCGAAGAGTCCGTTGTTGTTCGCGCCGATCGTCAGGGTGATCAAGCGCGTGGCCGGTCCCACCGCGGTGATCTGCGGTCCCTGCCACAAGTGCTGCGACCGGGTCAGATCCTCGGTCGACGCGCCCGAACAACTGACGTCGGAGACCCGGGTTCCGCGTCGCTTCGCGACGAGGTGGGAGTAGTTGACCATCGAGTTCGAGCAGAACATCGCCGCACTCGTCGCCTGCGGGAAAACCGATGCGCCTGCGCTGTAGCTGTCACCGAGATTCACGTACGGGTATCCGCTCGCTGCCTGGGCCCCGCCTCCGTGGGCGAGTCCGCCAACGAGAGCGACGGCGGTGGCCGCCGCGGTCAGAACGGTCCGGATGCCGAGGCGTCGGCGCCGGCTACGGCCGGACGGCAAAGGCATTCAGACGCTCCAGATCGTGGTGCTCATGTTACTGATGATGTTGATGAGACTAACACGACCTGACCAAGGGTTGACCTGGTCGCCGATCAGTGTCCTTCGCATTGCGGCGGCCCCGGCCTGCGCAAGTCAGGCCGGCTCCAGCGCCCGATTGGCCTTCGCCAGCGCGGCGAGCGTACGCAACACGGAATCGCGTTTCGCGGTCAAGTCGGACACCTTGGCCTTGCCGCTCAAGCCGGAGTCCTGCTGCGCGACCGCCAGGCGTTCCTCGATCTCGGCGAGCTGCGTCAGCAGGTTCTGGGCCCGGATCGCGAGCTCGGCGCGGTCGGGTCGGGTGACCCCCGACTTGTCGTTCTGAGGCTTGACGGCGGCCACCTTTGCGCTTGTCTTCGTGGCAGTGGACGCGGTGCGTTGCCCGGACCGGGACTTGGCACGCGGAGGTGTCTCCGACCTGGTCTGGTTCAGTATCGCCCGCGCTTCGCGAGCGGCGACCCGGTGTTCATGTTCTTCCTCGTCGTCGGATGCCAACGACCCACCCAGGGGTCGCAGACCATACAAACCGACGAACTCCCGGGCCGCGGCGATGGTCTGTTCTGCGGTGCGGCAGCGCCCGCACCGCGGCTCGCCGCGGAGCTCCGCAATGTCCTCGCTGGACGAGCACCACACACAGATGCGGGCAGTGGGATCGGTCACGAAAGCACTGGAAACGACTGGATTCACGGGTGAAAAGACTACGGGACAGAGCTTTTCATCCTGCAACCGGGTTTGACCCCAGACTGGGTTCACACCTCGACCATGCCTCAGATCAGTACGGTAAGGGCTTTTGCCGCGCTATCGGTGACTTTCTACTCCGGCCCGTTCGCCCTGCCCGGGTCACGATGGTGATGCCGATGGGCTACTGCAGCCGCAGGCTCATCGACGATGCCCAGCCCGCCGCGGTGACATCGTGACCTCGCCGGGTGCAATCCTGGAGACGACCATGACTGAGTCAGCTTCCGATGCGACGGCACCGATCGTCGTCGGCGTGGACGGTCGGACAGTGCCCTGATGGCGGTTCGATGGGCGGCGGGCGCGGCCGTTCGGGAGAAGCGAGATCTACGGGTGATCTCCGCGGCCGGGATCGTGCCGGGCGCGTACGCGCCGACAGCGATGATGACGTCCCCCGCGGTTGTCGAGGCCATGCATGCCGGAGCGGCGCGCGCCATCGAAGCCGCTACTCAGGTCGCAGCCGACGTCGCCCCGGACCTGGACGTGGCCGGCAAGGTCGTGAGTGGGTCCGCCACCCTGGCGCTCCGCCACGCGTCTGTCTGGGCCCACATGATCGTCCTCGGCAGGCGAGGACTCGGTGGCGTCCGTGGACTGCTGGTCGGTTCGGTCAGCAACGACACCACATCGCACGCCGAGTGCCCGGTGGTGGTCGTGGGCGGCCCGGCACCGACGACCGGACCCGTGGTCGTCGGTGTCGACGGGTCGCCCACGTCCACGGCTGCGATCGGCCACGCGTTCCGTCAAGCCGACCTGCTGGGTACGTCTCTGCTCGGGGTGTACGCGTATGGAGGCTCTTCCGGAGCGGCGTTCTATGGCGCCGACCAGAAGATCCTCCGACAGTTCGAAGACGACGCCGAAGAACTGCTGGGTGAACAGCTGGCCGGCTACCCGGAGGACTTCCCGGACGTCAAGGTCGAGCGGCGGGTCGGGATCGCCTCTCCGGCAGAGGAGATCGTGGATGCAGCGCAGTCGGCGCAACTGGTCGTCGTGGGGACACGCGGTCGCGGTGGGTTCCGCGGTCTGCTCCTGGGATCGACCAGCCGGGCCGTCCTGGAGGTGGCTCCGTGTCCGGTGATGGTGGTGCACCGCAAGCCCTGATCCGACCTCGGACGCCCGGGAACCGCGGTCCGAGAAGAGTCAGATCTACCGATCCTGGCCTGACTTGTCTCGGACTCCCGGTGACGCGTCCGGAGACGCGAGAGCGAAGTAGCTCTGCTGCTCCTGGGAGAAGTGGAGACGCAGCATCGCGTAGAGGCCGTAGAGAGTGGCGATCACATCCAGCTGCTGGTCGGAGGTGATGTGCCCGAACCGATCTGCGCGCAGCCGGTGGGCATGTACCCGGCGCGCCAGGCGATCGATCTCGGCATGCATGCGGCTCATCGTCGCCGTTGCTTCACCGCTCCCCAGCGGTTTTGCGAGAACAGGATAGAGGAGGGCCTCTTCGGCGTGCTCGTGGGGCAGGATCGTCGATTCCAACAAGTCGTCCGCCTCGCGCAGTCGCGCCAGTGATTCGGTGTCCGGTGACAGCTGGTCCCGGCGCGCGAGGTCCGCGGCGGCGTCGGCCAGCACCGTGAGTTTCGCCCGTAGGGCGTCGTGTTCGCTGGAGAAGCGGTGCAACAAGGCGTCGGTGGATCGGTCGATCCGTACCGCCGCACGCGGAGCGGACAGCGCGCGCAGTGCGTTCAGGATGACCACGACATCGATCGCCTCCTGGAGGAGCGCTCCCGCGGTCGGCGGAAGCCAGCCGAGCGGCGGACTCGAGTTCGACGACCGTGGTCTCGGTCCGGTGGGTCAGGAGTGGGTTGTCGTGGGGGTCTCGCACTGACATGTCTTCATCAATCACTCTGTTGTGCAGCATTATTCGCGTTCCGGAGTGGGTCATACCTCGGCCCGCCGGGACTGCGGGTTCGTGCTGATCCGGAATCGAATCGCACCTCCCAGCGCTATCAGCACGATGCCTACGCCGACGCACGCTGCCTGCATGAAGCTGAACGTGCGGATAACGAGCAGTTGGACGACGATCCATCCGATGAGCCATCCCCCGCCACCACCGACACCCACACCGCGTCGTCATCGGATCTGCGATAGAGCAACCAGGCCGCAACGGCCATCGGCACTCCGACGAACACCGCCAACGCGACGCCTGCCAAGACCGGACTATCCAGTGGTAGGCGGGAATTGACGGTCTCACCGAAGTCGGTACCGCCGCCGACGAGGCCGATCGCACCGGCGAAGGCAAGTAGGGCGGTCAACGCGGTCAGCAGCAACGCTGACCCTCGCAACAGCCCCGATCGCTGTCTGTGTGACTCGTTGTCTGTCATCTGATCGCACCTCGACCGCATGGGACGTCCTTGACTACAGCGTGCCCGCAACAGGGCTTCGACGTCAGGGACGTAAGTCACTTATCGGCGGACAGGCCAGGATCGACGGCAGCCTCGTCGAGATCGACATCGAGGTGGACGACTGCCCCCTCACGGCGAATCCAGCGCGACCACCCCTGTTCGCGGACGAGCCGGAGCATGTGGGTGTTCTCGGCGAGTATCTCTGCAGTCAGTTCGTGGAATCCGCGCTGACGAGCCCGCACCGCCAGATTGTGAATAAGCGCGGTACCCACGCCGTGGTCCTGATGATCGTGTGCGACGACCATCGCAACCTCACCACTGTCGGGTCCGCCCGGCCTGCCATTCCGGTGCAGAGTCGGCGGTGCCGCCACCAGGTATGCGACTCCGACCAGTCGCGTCCCGCTGAACGCACCGAGTGCGAGATGCCGGCCGTCTTCCGCGCAGATGTCCGCCGCCAACGCGTCGAGATCGCCAAGGCTCAGCGCGAAGAAGCGCATGTAGGTCTCGCGACCGCTCATCCGTTGGTGCAGCGCCACGACCGATGGCCGGTCCGACTGATCAGTAGGCGGATGACGAGGCCGGCAGGTGGTGACCCCGTCTGCACCACCGATTCGGTCGCCGATTGAGGGTTCTCCATACTTCCATGGAAGTCGGGCCTGTCGCTGCGAACAAGGGACTCATCGCCATGCAGCGAGTGCCCAGCGGCACCGGCGTGAGGACCTTGGGCTCTCACGCCGGTACGGGCGGCTAGCGCTGGAAGACCGGCCGTCCGCTGGTAGGCCGCTTGAGCTGGGAGAACACTGGCGTGGTCCCGAGGGTGAAGATCGCGGAGTAGAGGGCTTGCGCTTCGTCTCCGGTCGGGATGTCGGAGAGCACCGGGCCGAAGAAATGGGTTCCGTTGATCCCGGTGATCGGGCTGCCGCCGTTCTCTCCCAGCGCTTCCTGGCTGCGTTGGTGCGCTGCCCTCAGGGCATCGTCATGCGAGTCGTCGTTCATCGCCTCGGCCAGTTCGGTGGGCAGTCCGGCCTCGACGAGGATCTCCGAGACGACCGCTGAGGTCATCTCGGCCCCCTCGTGGTGGAAGCGCCGGCCGAGCACCGAGTACAGGGACCCGATGGTGTCCTCCCCGTTCTTTGCGATGGCGGCCATGAAGAGGCGACCGAGTCGGCGGGAGGTGTCCCATTGCCGCCGTTGCTGATCGGATGCGGGTTCCCGATCCTCGTTGAGGACGGCCAGACTCATGACGTGCCAGTCGACCGAGTCATCGTGTCCACCGGCCTGCTCGGCGAGCCACCGCGATGCGGCCCATGCGAAGGGACACACCGGATCGAAGTAGAAGTCGAAGCGGTTCATGACAACTCCTGTCGTGTCAGGGATCCGTTCTGGGATCGGCGGGGTCAGGACTGGTTCGACAGTGCGTCGATCGCGGCCCGCAGCTTCGTGGCGGCATCACGTGCGACGGACTCGAGTTGGGGCTCACCCGAGACCTGAACCATCAGATCTGGATTCATCGCCTCGACAAGGGTCGTGCCGGGATTGTCGGCGTCGGCGCGGACGACGACGTTGCACGGCAGGAGGAGTCCGATCTGGCGTTGGACGCCGAGCGCTCGGTGGGCGAGCGGGGGATTGCAGGCGCCGAGGATCAGGTACGGCTCCATGTCCTCGTCGAGCTTCTTCTTCAGGGTGGCCTGGACGTCGATCTCGGTGAGGACGCCGAATCCCTGGTCGGCGAGGGCCGCGCGAGTGCGCTCGACCGCTTCGTCGAAGGGGACGGTCAGCGTGGTGGCCAGTGCGAGTGTCATTGCTTTTCCTTTCATTTCGGCCCCGTCCCGGGCCAAACCGGGGATCGGTCGGCCCGGGACGGATGCCGGTTCGGTTGTTCAGTGCGCGAAGCTGATCTTGGGCAGGATGCGGCGCAACCAGGCGGGCGACCACCATGCCGCGCGGCGCGTGATCCGCAGCAGCGCCGGAAGGAGCGTGAGACGGATCAGGACCGCGTCGAGCAGAACGGCGACACCGAGGATGATGCCCATCTCCTTCGGGGGAAGCGGTTCGGCCAGGGCGAAGGTGAAGAACACCGCGACCATGACCGCTGCCGCGGCGAAGATGATCCGGCCGGAGTGCGCCATGCCGTCGATCTGGGCCTGTGTGGCGTCGTCGGAGCGTTCATAGTGCTCTTTCGCGGTGGCGAGCAGGAAAACCGTGTAGTCCATCGCGATCGCGAAGATCATCGCGAAGAAGAACACCGGTCCCCACCCGTCCAGGAAGCCCTGCGGGGTGAAGCCCAACAGGTCCGCGAGGTGCCCGTCCTGGAAGATGAGCTTTGCGACGCCGAAGGCTGCTGCGGTCGACAGCAGGCTGACCACGGTGCCGATCAGGGCGATCAGCGGTGCCTGCAGCGACACCAGGAGCAACAGGAAGCCCAGGATGAGGATGACGGCGACGACCAGCGGGAAGTAGTCGTTCAGCGCCTGCTGCAGGTCGAGATTCTCCGTCGGCGCACCCCCGACCAGCGCACCCTGGGGCAGGGTGTTGCGTAGGTCGTCGACGACCGTGCCCATCTGTTCGGCGGAGGGGTCGACGGTCGGAAGTGCTTGCATCATCACGTAGTCCGAGCCGTCGGCGGCGGGCATCGGGGGAGTGACCATCTCGATTCCCGGGGACTGGGCCGCGGCCTGGGCGGTCTGCTGCGCCTCGCCGGCGGGTGCGACGATCTGCAGCATGCCGGGTGCGCCCTCACCCATCTGAGCCTGGACGAGTTCGTAGCCCTGGCGGACCGGGGCGTCCTCGGGGACGACGCTGATCGACGGCATCGCAACCTTCAGGCCGAAGACCGGGATCGCCAGCGCGATCAGCACGGCGAGGGATCCGGCGGCGACGGTCCACGGGTAACGGTGCAGGAAGAGTCCCCAACGGGCGAACACCGGTGAACGGTGTTGCTGACGGCGGGCGTACGGCAACGACACCGCATTGACCTTGGGACCCAGCTTGCCCAGCGCGGCAGGCAGCAGTGTCAGCGTTGCCGCCAGGACGAAGACGACGGCGAGCATGATGCCCACGGCCATCGTTCGCACCGCGGGTGCGGGAACCAGCAGCACCGCGGACAGGCTCACCAGAACGGTGATGCCGGAGAGCAACACCGCCTTTCCTGCGGTGTCCATGGTCTCGGCGACCGCGGCACGCATGTTGTCTGCGTGACCGCGAATGGCATCGCGGAACCGCGACACGATGAACAGTGCGTAGTCGATACCCAGGGCCAGGGCGAACATCATGGCGAAGTTGATCGCCCACACCGAGATCGGGGTGACCTGGTTGAGCAGGACCAGTCCGCCGGCAGACGCGACGAGTCCGGCGATGGTCAGCAGCAGGGGAAGTCCGGCCGCGACCAGCGACCCGAAGGCCAGCACCATGATCGTCAGGGTGACCGGCCAGGAGAACAGCTCGGCCTTGATCATCGCGTCGTGATTGGCCTTGTTGAAGTCACTCCACAACGCCGACGCACCGGTGGGGTAGACCTCGACACCGTTGCCGGACAGACCGGTCAGCTCGTCTTTGTGTTCGTCGACCGCGCGCACCATGTCGTCGGTGTTGGCGGCGGCGCCGATGATGACTATGCCGGTGTGACCATCCGGACTGATCGACATGCCCGGCTGCGGGGGCACGACCTGACCGAACCGCTTGTCGGTGGCTGCGAGGTCGGTGATCTGTCCGACGACGGCCTGGACTGCGGGGCTCTCCACGCGGTCACGGTCGGAATGAACGACCACCTGCACCGCAGCCGACGAGTTCCCGCCGAAATGCTGCTGGGCCAGTTCGCGGACCTGGACCGATTCCGACCCGTTTGCCTGCCAGCCCGCTCCGGCGAGGGAGGAGAACACCGACGGTGCCGCCGCCCCGAGGACGACGAGGAGGAGCACCCACACGCCGAACACCCAGCGGGCCCGGCCGGCCATCGTCGCACCCCACCGCCCAAGAATCCCGGCAGAGGGACTTGCTGAGTCACTGATTGGTTCGTCTTCGGACACGGCCGACTTCGACGCCATGATCATCCTTTCCGATTATACCCCTGGGGGTATATAACTTGGCGCCGAACATACCCATGGGGGTATGGTGTCGTCAAGTACGCCCGCACTGACCACCGAAGATCGTCCGTGCTCGACACACGAAGAGAGGCCAACAATGGCTGTCAGCGAAAGTTCCCACATGGCTGTTGGCGAAGAGGCGATGGACGCCGTTCTGAATCGCCTGCGCCGCGCTCAAGGTCAGCTTGCGGGTGTGATCGCGATGATCGAGGCCGGCCGGGACTGCAAGGACGTCGTCACGCAGCTCGCCGCCGTGTCACGCGCGCTCGATCGAGCAGGTTTCAAGATCGTCGCCTCGGGAATGAAGCAGTGCCTCGCCGCCGCCGACGGCGAACAGCCGCCATTGACCGAAGCCGAGCTGGAAAAGCTGTTCCTGGCACTCGCATAACGAGCGTCGACACCGACAAGCACCTTGGGGGACACCGAACTCCATGTGGGAGAGTATCTTCCACGGTCCAGATTCCAGTGAAACCGATTCGTCGTTGCTTGCTCGCGGGTAACCTCTTGTAGGCCACTTTCGTCACGTGTGACGATTCTCGGTGGGGCATCCCGATGCGTACAGGGCAGCGGTCGAGGGCGTGTGCGGACTCGCCGTTGCACGAACGTCGGATCGTATCCGCCTCGAGGAGACGCGTGCGTACGAGCGGCACAGGCAACGCATCTTGAGTCCCTTCGGCAACTCGGCCATGTTCACGCACCGCGGCGAAGGTTCGATTGATGTTGCGAGTATCCGCCGGAAACAGTGACTCCGGAGAGCGACGGGACGCCCACGCACCGACACGACCTGCACGGCCACTCGAGATACGCGGAGAGTCGAGTTCTCGCAGCTGTTTCTACTCGTCCTCCTCTAATTGGTAACGGGACGTGTTGATGTAGGGCGAGTAACTTAGCCCCGCGCGCGACCGGTCGTGTAAGGTCCGGCCGGGCCGTGGTGGGACACGGATCATTGGATGACGTCGCCGACGCGGTACACACAGCTAGCCGCAGCCCTACATTGGGGGAATGGCTAAAGACTGGAAAGATGAGGTCGCGCGAGCACGAGCTGCGCTTACTGTCGCGGCAATGCGTAGAACGTTGCTGACTTATAAAGAGCTCGGAACGGCGATCGGCATGAGTGGAGTCGAGCTACGCAATAGGTTGCCGCGCGTCCTCGACGCGTTGTCGGATGAGTGCAATCACGCGGGGGAGCCTTCCCTCGCAGCGCTGGTGGTGAATGCCGACACCGGCAAGCCAGGCGCGGATGGTCGGACGGGGTACGACCTTGGCACACTGAAGTCAGGAGGGTATTCGTCCACCACTCCAGCTGACACAGTCCCAACTAGAACTGTTCGATGTACGCCGAGAAGCACCGGCACGCCGAGGAGTTGTATATCCGACGTACTGCGGCTCAGCGCGGTGCACCTACACTCAGACGTGCCCTTTTATGTGTCGATGACAACGCCACGACGAACTACTTCGGCTGCACTGACGGCATACGCATGAGCAGCACTCTGACGCGTGGACGCACGCAGGTGACCCCGTACGGCCATCACCCTGATGAAACGACGAACGGTTGCGCCATCGCAGCACTATTCGCGGCACTCGCGGGAATTGTGCCGGCCGCGATCGTTCTCGCGTGGATTGCGATCCGCGAGACAGCACGACGACCGCACGAGCAAGGCTTCGGCTTAGCCGTCGCTGCCATCGTCATCGCTGTCGTTGAGATAGCGGTTGTGGTCGTGTTGCTATTCAGTGTTGGTCTGCCGTTTGGCGATTGGACGGCTCAGTAGCGTGCCCGTAACTCGTCGCGAAGGCTCGCGCGTCACCCTCACCGCGGACCCAGTCCACTTGCCCAAACCTGAAGAAACGACGAACCTTTGTGCCTGCCTCGCACTGTTCGCCGCGCTCCTGGGCCTGATCCCGGTCACTGTTGTGTTCGCGTTCATTGCGTTCTCCGAAGTCCAAAGACGGCCGTACGAACGCGGCGCTGGCATTGCGATCTCGGCGCTTCTCATCGCCATCGTGGAGATCATCGCAACCCTCATTGCGCTTCGACATTTCGGCCTTCCACCCTTCAACGGTTAGGGGTACGTGAGTGGCAACACTTATGTCACATCACCGTGAGAGGTGTTCTCCCCCTGCGTCATTCAGCCGGTAGCGAGACGTGTTGAAGTATGACGAGTAACAGGGGGCGGGCCTAGACAGGCTCAGTCCGTACGTTACGGACTAGAACCCGCCCAGTGTGAGTTCCAGCTGACAACGGACTCGGGAGCCAGGCGGCAACCACTGACGTGGCGCCACTCCAACCCAGGGTAGTGATCTTTGCTTAGCATCGGGGGAACGGTCAGAACCCAAAGGTGCTGACTCGCATCTGTTTTCACTCGTCCTTGTTCATCGCCGATTTTACGTTATGTCATCACTGCAGCTACCAGGACAGCCGATTGGCGGGGCCTTCGATGGCCGTCCCCGCCCAAGGCGATCTGACAGAGGGGGGTGCCCGGGCGACCTAGGCGGTTCTCGCGAGGAGTGGGCGAGATCTAAACGCTCTTCCGGATCTCAGTCGCCTCCTTCCTTCGTTGCTCCCCACGAGTCCGTTAGCTGAGCGTGTATAGCGATTGCCCGTTTGCGGCGTATGCAGTTTCGGCGTCTCTGGCGACCAGCGCGGTGACACTGCTGATGGTGCTGCGTTGTTCCCAGTGTGTGCCGTCTGGGCTGCGCCAGACGGTGTTGGCGGTGTCAATGCCCCAGAGCGTGCCATCGGGTGCGGCCGCCAGGAGGGCTAGGGCCGGCGCATCGGGGACGATTGTGAAGGTCTGGGCGTCGTCGGTGCTGTGTTGCAGCCCTGCGGGGGTGGTCGCCCAGACGCCGTGGTCGGTGATCGTGAGTGCTGCTGCGGCCAGGGACGCGCCGGTGTTCCAGCTTGTCCCGTCGTCGGTCGATACGAGCAGGCGGTTGATTCCGTCGAAGCCTACGAGTAGTTGTCCGTTGGTGGCGAGCGCGTGGAAGTCGATTTGGCCGGCCACCGATCTCGGTGTCCATGTCTGCCCGCCATCTTCGCTGGCGACGAGTCCCAGCGGGTTGGGTGCCGAGCTCCGCGGGCTGGGATGGCCGGAGGCGAAGAGCCGGTCAGAGCCGGGTACCCCGGTCAGTCCCATGAAGTCGTCGTCGGAGGCGCCGACCCGGCTGGTGGTTCCGTCTGCGGTGAGGGCGACTACGCCGGTGTGAGTTCCGGCGAGGATGGTGCCGTCGGCGCGGATGTGTAGGGCGTGGAGGTGGTCGAGTTCTGGGGTCAGTGTTGCGACTATCTCTGGTGAGGTTGCCGGCGGGGGTGGGGATGTGGGTTGTTCCTGGGTGGCACAACCGCTCAGCACAGTCAGCGTGGCGATGACTACGACCGCAACAGTGCGGATGGACAGGCTCGAGACAGGCAAGCGGCTAGGACTTTCGTGTGGATAGGGCCGTGTTCGGTGGTGGCGGCGCTGGATGGTGTGCTCGGTGTGGCGGCGAGACCGGGATCGAGGGTCGGTAGAGAGCCACCCTGGCCCTCTGGGGCGTCGTGGTCGTGGTCACGACTTCTGGATGGGGATGGAAGCCTGCGAAGGTTGTTGGCCGCAATGTCTTTGGAGGACGAGGGAGGCAAGGACGGTACCGAGGTGGTGACGCGCCCCGGCGAGGTCGCCGATCGCAGCGAGGTGGCGGACGAGACCGATGTGTGCGGCGAGGTGGCGGCGTCGGTTCGAGGTGACGCTGAAGTGATGGGCGCGGTGGAAGAACTGGTGGGCCGAGTATGGCGTGGGTGCCCGGTAGACGTCGCGCATGGCATGCAGATACTGACGACGGTGGTCGTCCGGGGGCGAGTGCGTCCCCCTCGGGTTCTCGGTCACAGCGCATCCCTCGAACTAGTACGCGCAGGCTGGGTCAACCCGCGTCATCTAACTACTATAGGGCCTAGTAATTGGCGGCGCGGTGGGTGCTGGAGTTGCGGCGTCACGGACGAGCCCCTGGGGCATACTGGCTGGTGGTGCAGGTGGCGGACCGCCGGGAAGGTGTATTGAGCGTGGGTCTCAGCGAGCACGACGGCGGGCGTCGAGGATCGAGGCGAACGATGGGTGAGCATCCATGAGTGCAGCGGTGGTGTTAGTTGTTGCCGCAGGTGTGCTGGGCTGGCTGTGGCCTCGATGGATGGTTCGGGTGCAGGGCCGTATCGATGCTCGTTGGGTGTTGGTGGCCTGGCCGGCCGCGCAGGTCGTGTTTGCGTTGTTGTGGGTGGGAGCTGTTGTGACGCTGGCGGTTCCCGGTCATTTCGGCATCCATTCGTTGTCTGAGGTGGTGTCGTGTCTGCGGGTGTTGTCACACGGCGCATCCCCGCGGGTGGAAGCGATCTCTGGTGGCGTGCTGGCGGTGGTGACCGTGGCAGCGATTGTCCGAGCGGTGACGATCGCGGTGCGATCGGCGGTGCGGATGCGTGGTGCTCGTGAGGAGTATCTTCAGTCGTTGCGGTTGGTGGGCGCCCGCAGTGAGCGCTATCCCGATGTGTGGTGGCTCGCCGACGGGCGGCCGATGGCGTTTTGTCTGCCGGGCAAGGATGCCGGCATTGCCGCCACGACCGGGTTGCAGGCGGCGTTGTCCGGTGAGGAACTCGATGCCGTCGTTGCTCATGAGCGCGCACACCGGCGGCAACGTCATCACACCGTGGTGTTGGCGGCCCGCGCTCTCGGGCGTGCGTTCCCGCTGATTCCGTTGTTCAGCCGCGCGGGCCGTGAGGTCGCCGGCTTGGTCGAGCAAGCCGCCGATGCCCGCGCGGCCCAGCTGGTGGGTGCGCGGGCGGTCTGCTCGGCGTTGGGAACGTTGGCCCGTTCGGGACCTGTAGCGGGCCCGGTGGGTGTGTTGTCGATCAGCGATTCGTCGTCGGTGGGGCCTCGGTTGAGCCGCTTGGACTCCGGTCACCGGTGCCGGTCGCGACGTAATCATGTGGGTGCTGCCGCGGCGGTGGCTGGTGTGGTGGCGGTGCCGACCACGCTAGCGGTGTCCGGTGTCGTCTCGGCGATGGTGATCGCGATGTGTGTGTAGCCGAGACCGACCCGGGCAGGTCCGACCGCTAGGGGTTGTTGAGAAGCTGCTGCATCCTCGCAATTTCGCTCTCCTGATCAGTGACGATCTGACGTGCCAGAGCGATCGCCTCGGGCGATTGGCCGTCTTGAATCTCGGTCTTGGCCATGGCGATGGCGCCGCGATGGTGTTCGATCATCTGCGTCAGGAACAGGCGCGACGCCTCGGCTCCTTGCGCGTCGCGTAGCTGCTGCATCTGTTCTGGCGACATCATGCCCATCATCGACGGCATCGGGGAGGAACCCGGCGCCATCGACGTACCCATGTCCATGTTGTGTCCCTGGCCCTCGAGTGGGGCTCCCCATTGCTTCAGCCACGACTGCATCTGCTCGATCTCAGGCTGCTGAGCGTCTTTGATCTGCTGGGCCAGACTGACGACCTGGGGGTTGATGTTGTCCTTCTCCAACAGGATGTCGCTCATCATGATCGCCTGGGTGTGGTGCGGGATCATCTGCTGGGCGAACGAGATGTCCGCGCTGTTGTGTTCGGCAGAGGCCGCCGCTGACGATTCGGTACTGACCGTGCTGGTACCCATCCCCGACATCGAGGAATGATCCTCAGTCGAGGTGTCCGAACACGCGGCCACCACTGTCAGAACAGCCGCCGCGGCAGCAACGACGACACCGGTTCGTGTGACTCTCATCGATCTCCTCCTCAAGAGTGATACTTCGCCACCGCCCGGCGGCGCTTCGATAACAATTCTACTAACACCGATAGTAGTTAGTCGCCTGCCCGCACCCACAAAACGGGCGGTGAACTGCGCAAACAAAGCCACCAATGCCCGATTAGTTCGCTTCGTAGTGGAGCCGCGTGTGACTGGTGGGGCACAAGTGACTTGTGGTGTGATCTCGCGGGTACACGCATGGCACTCGTGCGTGGGTCTACGACGTCCGCGGGAAAGGTCCGACCGCATGCAGATGGTGTTGACATCGCTACGGGTCAAGGCGGGGCAGCAGTGGGGCCCCAAAGCGCTGGGGGTGGCAGCGGCGGTGTGTGTGGGTGTTGCGCCTGTGATTGCCACCGCACCGGCGGCGGCCTCGACCGATGGACATGTGGCCGGGGAGCTGATCGCGATCGTGCAGGACTCGGTGAAGGCCGCTTTGGGTGGTGCCGCGGCTGCGAATTTGGGGAAGCCGATCACGCAGACGGCGTCCTGCCTGGGCGCTCAGGCCCAGTCGGGCAGCGTCGGCGATGCGGGCAGTGCAGCCGCACTGCAGTGCTTCGGCACGTTTTCGCTCATTGATCCGATAGACGGGTTCCGGATCATCGACGCGTTACCGCTGGCTCGGCTGGTAGCCACCCTGATCGCCGCAATCGTGCCGCACGATCCGAACGAGCCGCATGGCCCCCAGCCGCAGGAACCCGGAACGCCGACACCGCTGCTGCCCGGTAGTGGCGGTGCGGTGGCGCCGACTGCGGGCGAGATCACGTCCACCTTCGGTGACGGACGGGGCCATCAGGGCATTGATATCGGCAATGATCTGGGCGCGCCCATTGTCGCGGTAGCTGACGGGGAGGTCATCACCTCCGGACCTGCCGAGGGGTTCGGGTTGTGGATGCGGATCCGGCACGATGACGGCACGATCACCACCTACGGCCACAACGACGAGAATCTGCTCGAGCAGGGCGCGCGAGTACGGATGGGCCAATCGATCGCCACAGTGGGCAACCGTGGGGTCTCGACCGGCCCGCATCTGCATTTCGAGGTTCTCGACCCGACGGGAGTCAACGTCGATCCGGCACAGTGGCTGGCCGATCGCGGGGTGGTTCTGGCGATGGCCGCTGATGCAGACGCCCGCGCGCCGGGGCCGGTGGTGCCGCAGTGGGTCGGCGAACCACGCCTGTGACGAACCCGGCGTGGTGGGTGGCTCAGGAACGAACGAGGCGAGCGATGGCCGCCGAGGCTTCAGCGATCTTCTCCTGCGCCTCGTCCCCGCCGGCGTGGGCGGCATCGAGCACACAGTGGGTGAGATGGTCGTCGAGCAAACCCAGCGCGACCCCCTCCAGCGCCTTGGTCAGCGCCGAAATCTGGGTCAGGATGTCGATGCAGTACTGCTCCTCGTCGACCATCCGATAGATACCTCGGGATTGCCCCTCGATGCGCTTGAGGCGGGCCAGGTATTTGCCCTTATCGCTGATGTAACCGTGGGAAGAGTGTTCCGAGGCAGAGGATTCTTCCGGGGTGGAGGATTGTCCCGGTGCGGACGCAGCGGTCATGGACTCACCTTCTCAATGGATCTCGGTCGGTTGTGCTGCAGTCCACGCACTGTACTCGCGCCTGGCTGCAGGTCGAGTCGGCGTAACAGTTGCGCGTTGAGTGCGACCACGACCGTCGAGGCTGACATCAGAATCGCTCCGACCGACATCGGCAGGACGAACCCGATGGGCGCGAGAATTCCGGCGGCCAGCGGTACAGAGATCAGGTTGTATCCCGCTGCCCACCACAGGTTCTGCTTCATTTTTCGGTAGCTGGCGTCCGACAGCTCGATGACCGACAGCACCGAGCGGGGGTCGTCGCTGGCGAGGATGACCCCGGCCGAGGCGATCGCGACGTCGGTGCCGGCCCCGATCGCGATGCCCACATCGGCCTGGGCCAGGGCGGGGGCGTCGTTGACGCCGTCGCCCACCATCGCCACCTTGCGGCCTTCGTGCTGCAGTTCGGCCACCTTGCTGGCTTTGTCTTCCGGCCGTACACCGGCGAACACCCGATCGATACCGAGGTCGTGAGCGACGGTGTGCGCCACTGCTTCGGCGTCGCCGGTAATCATCACAACCTCGACCCCGCGGGCGTGCAGCACCTCGACGGCTTGGCGGGATTCCCCGCGCACCTCATCAGCAAGTTTGAGAGCTCCAATCAGCTCAGTGTCGCGGGTGACATGCAGGATGATTGCGCCGTCGGCGCGCCAGCGATCAGCGATGGCCAGTTCCTGATGGCCCTGTTCCTCGAGCATGCGGGGCCCGCCCACCCGCACTGTGGCGCCCTCGACGCGAGCGGTCACACCGACCGCCGGTGACGAGGTGAAGTCGGTGGCCGCCGGCACCGGCCGCGCGCGGTCTCCGGCAGCTGCGACAATCGCTCGCGCCAACGGGTGCTCACTGTCGGCTTCGGCGCTGGCGGCCAGGGCGAGCACGGTGTCCTCATCGACGCCGTCGGCGGCCGCGATCTCGATGACCGTGGGCTCACCCTTGGTCAGGGTTCCGGTCTTGTCGAACAGCACCGCATCCACAGTGCGCATGGCCTCAAGTGCCAACCGGTCTTTAACCAGCACGCCGCCGCGGGCGGCGCGTTCGGTGGCAATGGCCACCACCAGGGGGATAGCCAAGCCGAGTGCGTGTGGGCAGGCGATGACCAGCACGGTGATGGTTCGAATCACCGCCTGGTCGGGTTGGCCGATGACCGTCCACACGATGGCGGTGATGATCGCTGAGCCGAGCGCGAACCAGAACAGCAGCGCTGCAGCGGAATCGGCCAGCCGCTGGGCGCGGGAGGTGGAGTTCTGCGCGTCTGCCACCAGGCGCTGAATCCCGGCCAGCGCCGTGTCATCGCCGGTGGCGGTGATCTGGACCCGCAGCCCCGAGTCGGTGGCCACCGTGCCGGCCACCACCTGATCGCCGATGCCGCGGCGCACCGTGCGCGATTCTCCGGTGACCATGGATTCATCGAGCTCGGCCGAGCCGTCTACGACGCGACCGTCGGCCGGCACGCTGGCCCCCGGGCGCACGATCACCACATCTCCGACCTGCAGCTCACTGGGAGCAACCGTGGTGATCTGGTCGCCATCGACGCGTTCGGCCTCATCGGGCAGCAGCGCGGCCAGCGAGTCCAGGGCCGAGGTCGTCTGGGCCAGCGACCGCATCTCGATCCAATGCCCCAACAGCATGATCACGATGAGCAGCGCCAGTTCCCACCAGAAGTCCAGTTCGTGGTGCAACACACCGATGCTCGCACCCCAGGACGCCACGAAGGCCACCGTGATCGCCAAGGCGATCAACAGCATCATTCCCGGTGCACGCGACCGCAGTTCTGAATAGGCGCCTACCAGGAACGGCCGCCCACCCCAGCAGTACATCACCGTACCCAGCACCGGTGAGACCCACTTCAACACTTCACCATCGGGTAGGTCATAGCCGATGAGCATCGCGAACATGGGCGAAAAGGCCACGACCGGCACAGCCAGGGCCAGCATGATCCAGAACAGCCGCCGGAACTGCCCGGCGTGATCACCATGCCCCCCATGCCCAGCGTGATCATGGTCTGCGCGGGCGCGCTCAGCATGGTGATCGTGGTGGTTGTGTGACGCTGCGGCGAGTTGGCCGTGGTGGCGTTCATCGGCGGCGTCGTGACCGACGTGCTCAGGGGAAGAGTGCTCGTTCATGCCGCTACCTTATACCCCTTGGGGGTATACGTCGAGGGGTTGGTGGGTGGAACTGTGGACGATGAGTGGGGCGGGCTGGTGAAGGCGCGCAGCCGCAGGCTGTTGCTGACGACGAACACGCTGGACAACGCCATGGCGGCCCCGGCCAGCATGGGGTTGAGCAGTCCCAGCGCGGCCAGCGGTATCGCGGCGACGTTGTAGGCGAATGCCCAGAACAGGTTCATTTTGATCGTTTTCAGAGTGGTGCGTGCCAAGGCGATCGCGTCGGCGGCAGCGTTGAGGTCGCCGCGGACCAGGGTGATGTCAGCGGCATGCATGGCGGCGTCGGTGCCGGTGCCCATCGCCAGCCCGAGATCGGCGTGGGCCAGGGCAGCGGCGTCGTTGACGCCGTCGCCGATCATGGCCACAACCTTGCCGTCGGATTGCAGGTCGGTGATGACGGCGGCTTTGTCGGCCGGCAAGACGTTAGCGATGACGGTGTCGATACCGACCTCAGCGGCCACGGCATCGGCGACGGTCTGGTTGTCGCCGGTCAACAGGATGGGCGTCATACCCAGTGCGGCGAGCCGGGCGATGGCGTGTGCGCTGGTGGGTTTGATCGCATCGGCGACCGCCAGGACCGCATGGGCGCGGCCGTCCCAGGCGACGAGTACGGCGGTCTGTCCGGCTTCTTCGGCGGCGGTCTGCGCCTCGTTGAGGTGGGGGTCATCAACGGCGATGTGGTGTTCGGCCAGCAGCGTCGGACGCCCGACGGTGACCACACGTCCCTGGACCAGACCGCGCACGCCTCGACCTTCGAAGTTGCGGAAGTCGTCGACCTGGTCGAGCGGCCCGACTTCGGCGGCTGCACCAGCAGCGATGGCGGCCGCGACGGGGTGCTCGGAGGCATTCTCCACCGCCCCGCGAGGGCGAGCACGTCTTCGCGAGTGGTGGAGGGAGCAGTGGTGACCTGGACGAGTGTCATCTGTCCCGTGGTGACCGTGCCGGTTTTGTCGAGGACAACGGTGTCGACGGTTCGGGTGGATTCGAGGACTTCGGGGCCTTTGATCACGATGCCGAGTTGGGCTCCGCGGCCGGTACCGACCAGAAGTGCGGTCGGGGTGGCCAGTCCCAGAGCCTAGGGGCAGGCGATGATCAGCACAGCGACCGCGGCGGTGAACGCCGCTTGCAGGGGATAGCCGGCGCCGATCCACGCGCCGAGGACAGCGATGGCGACGGCGATGACCACCGGCACGAAGACACTTGAGATCCGGTCGGCCAGTCGCTGGGCGTGGGCTTTGCCGGTCTGGGCGCGTTCGACCATCGCGGCCATTTGCGCGAGTTGGGTGTCCGCTCCCACGCGGGTCGCCCGCACCCGCAGGTGCCCGCCGGCGTTGACCGTTCCGCCGGTCACGGTGTCGGCGGGGGCGACCTGGACTGGCATCGACTCGCCGGTGACCATGCTGGCATCGACTGCCGAGGTGCCGGACACCACCACACCGTCGCTGGCGATCTTCTCGCCGGGGCGCACATTGAACTCGTCGTCAATGGCGAGCTCGCCGATCGGGATCCGGCGGTGTCGTCGGAGGCTTCGAGGATCGCGGCGGTCAGGCCACGCTGGCGGAGGGAGTGGGCAGTGGCCAGGCCGGACTGGCCGGCGCCCACGATGAGGACGTCGTAGTGGGACATGTGGGGGTCCTTCGAATCAGGGAGTGGCGTCGACGGTGCGGCGGGGGACGCTGGCGGCCGCGACGAGGGCTGCGAGGAGTGCGATGGCACCGAGGACGAGGTAGGCGTGGGCGTAGCTGCCGGTCCAATTCGACAGGGCGGTGCCGGCCCACGGGGCGAGTGCCATCACGATGACGATGGGGGCGGACATCAGGCCGTTGAGGCGGCCGTAGTGGACGGCGCCCCACCGGTCGGTGATGGCGGTGGCTTGGACGAGGGTGAACAGTCCACGGATCAGTCCGGCGCCGATCGCGACGGTGATCAGGGTCACGACCGTGGTCACGACACCCAGTAGTGCGGTGCTGACGGCGGTCGCGACGAGAACACCGATGGCACGGCTGCGAGCCGAGGTACGGGCCGCGAGGGGCAGGTAGCCGATGCGGCCGAGGAGCTGTCCCGCCCCACTCAGGCCGAGGGTCAAAGCCGCCAGAGACGGGGAGAAGCCTTGTTCGATGAGCAGCGGCACGAGGTTGAACACGCCAGCGAAGGCGGCGAACGCGCCGAGGCTCAAGGCGGCGACGAGGGCGAGGAACGCGGGGCTGCGGGAGGCGTCGCGGTGATCGGCCGCGTCTCCGTGCGCCGGTGCCGGTGGGTGCGGCCAGCGCCCGCGCAGCCCCACAGGTGGGCGGGGATGGTGATGACGGCGAGGATCGCCGCGAGGATGAGATAGGTGGCGCGCCAGTCGGTTCGCTCGACCAGCGTCGCGGCGAGCGGGGCGAAGACGGTGCTCGCCAGGCCCGCGGCGAGGGTGAGGATCATCAGCGCCTTGACGTAGCTGTCGCCGTACCAGCGGGTCAGCGCCGCGAACGCGGGCGGGTAGAGAACGCCGCCCATCGCGATGCCGGCGAGGATCCAGCCGGCGTAGAACGTCGGCAGGTTGTGTGCGGTCGCGATGAGGAGCAGTGCGGGCACGGCGAGTACGGAGCCGGCGGTCATGATGGCGCGCGGGCCGATGCGGTCGATGATGCGGCCGACGGGGATGCCGGTGAATGCGGCGGCGAGCTGGCCGATCGAGAACGCGGCCATGATCGTCTGTAGGGACCAGCCGGTGTCGTCCGCGATGGACACCGACAGCACGGGGAAGGCGTAGTAGAGGATGCCCCAGCTGGTGATCTCCGTCAGGCACAGGATCGCCAAGACCCGCCGCAGACCAGCCGCGGGAAGGGTGTCGGTCTGCGGCGGGGCCTTGGTGTCCGTCATCGGGCTATCGTGACCCGCCGGGTGCGGTCAGGGTCACCAACTCTGGCTGCGGCGCGCCGCAGCAGCCGCCTTCCGAGGCGTCGGCGTCGGGCTCGTCGAATACCCCTGCGCCGCCGCAGACCCCGGTTTCGGGGAGGATCAGCTCGACGCGGGCGGCGGCCTCGTGGTCACCGGCGATCGCGGCGGCGATGCTGCGGACCTGCTCGTACCCGGTCATGGCCAGGAACGTCGGTGCGCGGCCGTAGCTCTTCATTCCGGCCAGGTAGAAGCCGGGTTCGGGGTGGCTGAGTTCCTCGGCGCCGTGCGGGTAGACGGTGCCGCAGGAGTGCACGTTCGGGTCGATCAGCGGGGCCAGCTCGATCGGGGCCTGCAGGACCGGATCGAGGCCGAGGCGGATCTCCGACAGCCAGGACAGCTCGGGCCGGAAACCGGTGAGCACCACGACACGGTCGACACCGTCGACCCGCTGACCGTTGTCGGAGGTCAGGGCAACCCGGTCCTGATCGGCGGGTTCGACTGCGGCGGTGCGGAACCCGGTGACGACGTTCAGCAGGCCGTCGTCGACGGCCTTCTTCGCCTTCAGGCCCAGGGCGCCGCGGGCGGGCAGCTGGTCGGATTCGCCGCCACCGAATGTGGAGGCGACGTCGCCGCGGCGCAGGATCCAGGTGATCCGGGTGCCGGGTGCTTCCTTCTCGAGCGCGGCGAGGGCAACGATGGCGTTCAGTGCCGAGTGGCCGCCGCCGGCGATCGCGGTGTGCTTGCCCGCGTACTGCGCGCGCACTTCCCGGTCGTCGAGGTCCGGGACGCGGTAGGAGATGACGTCGGCCGCGGCCTTCTCGCCGAGCGCGGGTAGTCCTTCGCCGCCGAGCGGGTTCGGGGTGCCCCAGGTGCCGGAGGCGTCGATGACCGCCTGCGCAAGCACACGTTCCTCGGTGCCGTCGGCGCGGCGGATGTGCACGGACAGCGGTTCGGTGTCGCGGCCGGAGTCGACGACGAGGTCGCGGCCGCGGCGGGCGACGCCGATGACCTCGGTGCCGAACTGCACGGCGTCACCGAGTGCGGCGGCGAGCGGGACGAGGTAGTCGCGGACCCACTCCTGCCCGGTCAGATACGCCTCATCGTCGGGGGCATTCCAGCCGGTCTGGTCGAGCAGGCGGCGGGCGGCGGGGTCGATGACCTCGGCCCAGCGGGAGAACAGTCGCACGTGGTTCCACTCGGCCACGGCAGCTCCTGCGCGGGGGCCCCGCTCGAAGACCAGCGGGGTGAGCTGGCGTTCGCGCAGTTCGGCGGCGGCGGCCAGACCGATGGGTCCGGCACCGATCACGACGACGGGCAAGTCGTTCATCATTCGACCTTTCATCGATGTTCTTCGATCAATGCCCACAGTATCGATGGCCATCGATGAATGCAACCATCGATGCCGATCGATATACTGAGTTCATGGTTACGTCCACTGAGTCCGCCGAGTGCCGTGTCCCGCCGAGTGCAGGTGCCGGGCATCCGTCGGCCGGTTTGGCGGCCGAGGACGCGGCCACCTACGCCGGTTGGTTCGCCTGCCTGGCCGAACCGACCCGTGTCCGGCTTCTCCACGAGGTCGCCAGCACCCCGGCCGGCGTCAGCATCGGGGAGCTGGCCACACGGCTGGGCATCGGCCAGCCGACCATCTCGCACCACGTCCGCAAGCTCGCCGACGTCGGCTTCGTGACCGTCCACAAGGACGGCACCAGCTCCGTCGTGGTGGTCAACCCGGCGTGCTGCACCGGCCTGCCGAGCGCGGCCGACGCAGTCATGGGCCTGCTCACCCAGCGCCCGTGCTGCCCGGACGATCTCCCCGGCGACGTGACCGTTCGACCGATGACCGACGAGGACTGGCCCGCCGTGCGCCGCATCTACAGCGACGCCATCGCCACCGGTCTCACCACCTTCGCCACCGAGGTGCCGCCTCGGAAGACGCTGGACACCCAGTGGCTCCCGGATCACCGGTGGGTCGCCGAGATCGACGGCACCGTCGTCGGCTGGGCCGCCCTAACCCCCGCGTCGCCCCACGAGCACTTCCGCGGGGTCGCAGAAAGCGCGGTCTGTGTCGCCGAAGGCTGGCGCGGCCGCGGCGTCGGCAAGGCCCTGCTCCGAACGCAGGTGATCGCCGCCGACCAGGCCGGCCTGTGGACGCTACAGACCTCGGTCTTCCCGGAGAACCGGGCCGCGATCGCGCTGCACCACTCCGCCGGGTTCCGCACCGTCGGGGTCCGCGAACGCATCGCCCAACTCGGCGGCGAGTGGCGCGACACCGTCCTGCTCGAACGACGATCCGAGACCGAGGCCGCCACCAGCTGCGCGGCGTTCTGACCGTCGTGGACATCGAGCTGCTCTACTTCGACGGCTGCCCCAACTGGCAGATCGCCCGGGACCAGATCGCCGAGGCCCTCGCCGCGACCGGGAACGCCGGAACGCCGATCGTGCTCCGGGCGATCGACACCCAGGACGAGGCAGAACGCGAAGCGTTTCCGGGATCGCCCACCATCCGCATCGACCGGGTCGACGCGTTCGGGCCGACCACCGGGGTGGGACTGACCTGCAGGGTCTACCACACCGCCAACGGCCCCGCCGGAGCACCGACAGTTCCCGACCTCGTCGAGGCGCTCCGCCAGGCGGAGCTGCGGCGACACTGACGTCAGACACTCAGTCCGCGTATGCGGACCGTGCGTTCGAGCATCGTCGAAATGTCGAATTGGCGGAAACCGACCCGATCAGTGACCTCGCGAGTGAGGGCAAAGATGCCCGCTCGTTCCGCCCACAGCGCAGCACTGCACCGAAGGCGACACGAGCGGGTTCACGGCCGAAGCAACATGCGACCTAGCAGCAGCCCGTCATCGGCGTGCACGCGCACATCTCACATGTTTCGTCGAGGCGCTCCGCCAGGCGGAGCTGCGGCGACACTGACGTCAGACACTCAGTCCGCGTATGCGGACCGTGCGTTCGAGCATCGTCGAAATGTCGAATTGGCGGAAACCGACCCGATCAGTGACCTCGCGAGTGAGGGCAAAGATGCCCGCTCGTTCCGCCCACAGCGCAGCACTGCACCGAAGGCGACACGAGCGGGTTCACGGCCGAAGCAACATGCGACCTAGCAGCAGCCCGTCATCGGCGTGCACGCGCACATCTCACATGTTCCGTTCGCCATCATTACCTGACAGGTCCACCAGGCCTGCAGATTCGTCAGCCAGTTCTCCATGTCCTCACCTGATCTCCAACCCCCATCTAACATCGTAGTTCATCGGTTATCATCGCCGTATGACGATTGATCGTGCGGATGGTTGCCTGACAGCCGGGAGTACCGGCTCGACCCTCGATGCGGCGGTGGCGTTGTTCCACAGCCTGTCGGACGGGACCCGGTTGGCGATCGTGCGCCGCCTCGCTGCGGGTGAGGCTCGGGTGGCGGATCTGGTCGGCGAGTTGGGGTTGGCGCAGTCGACGGTGTCGGCGCATGTGGCGTGTCTGCGGGACTGCGGGCTGGTGACCGGCCGCCCGCAGGGGCGGCAGGTGTTCTATGCGCTGGCCCGGCCGGAGTTGATGGATCTTCTCGCCTCGGCGGAGACGCTGCTGGCGGCGACCGGGAACGCGGTCGCGTTGTGCCCGAACTACGGCACCGATGCCGAGGAGAAGTCATGAGCGACGCGTGCGGCTGCGGCCACGACGAACCCCGCCCCGAAGGCGAGGAAGAACACGAGCCCGAAAAGCTCTGGCACATCACCGAGATCCGCGCCGCCGCCGCGGCCGGCGTGCTGCTGGTCGCGGCGCTGATCGTTCGCGTGACCGGCGGAGCCGATGCGCTCGCTGTGGGGTTCGAGGCGGCCGCGCTGATCGTGGCGGGTTACACGTTCGTCCCGTCCACGCTCAAGAGGCTGGCCAAGGGCAAGATCGGCGTCGGCACGCTGATGACGATTGCCGCCGTCGGAGCGGTGCTGCTCGGCGAGGTCGGCGAGGCCGCCATGCTCGCGTTCCTGTTCGCGATCAGCGAGGGGCTCGAGGAGTACGCGGTCACCCGCACCCGCCGCGGCCTGCGGGCCCTGTTGTCCCTGGTCCCGGACACCGCCACGGTGCTCCGCGGCGGCCGCGAGGAGACCGTCCCGCCGGCCGAGCTCGCTCTCGGCGAGATCATGATCGTCAAGCCCGGGGAGCGGATCGCGACCGACGGCGTCATCCGCACCGGACGCACCGCCCTGGACACCTCCGCGATCACCGGCGAATCGGTGCCCGTCGAGGCCGGTCCCGGCGACGAGGTGTTCGCCGGGTCGATCAACGGCACCGGAGTCCTCGAGGTCGAGGTCACCGCTGGCGCGCAAGACAACTCGCTGGCCAAGATCGTGCGGATCGTCGAGGCCGAGCAGTCCCGCAAGGGCGAAGCGCAACGCCTGGCCGACAAGATAGCCAAGCCGCTTGTCCCGGCCGTGATGGTCGCGGCCGCGGTCATCGCCGCAGTCGGCAGCCTCGCCGGTGATCCGCGGGTGTGGATCGAACGCGCCCTCGTCGTGCTCGTCGCCGCCTCACCGTGCGCGCTGGCGATTGCCATCCCCGTGACGGTCGTCGCCGCGATCGGCGCCGCGTCCAAGCTCGGCGTCCTGGTCAAGGGCGGTGCCGCCCTCGAAGCACTCGGCCGCATCCGCACCGTCGCGCTGGACAAGACCGGCACTCTCACCCGCAACCAGCCCGTCGTGATCGACGTCGCCGCCGCTAACGGCGCCACCCGCGGCGACGTCCTCGCGGTGGCCGCGGCGTTGGAGGCCCGCAGCGAACACCCGCTGGCCCGAGCGATTCTCGCCGCCGTCGGCCACTACGTGCCCGCCGACGATGTCGATGCCGTGACCGGCGCGGGCCTGACCGGCCGCATCGACGGCGCACCGGTTCGGCTCGGTCGACCCGGCTGGATCGACCCCGGCCCCCTCACCGCCGACATCGAACGGATGCAGCGTGCCGGCGCCACCGCGGTCCTGATCGAGCGCGCCGGAACCGTGATTGGGGCGGTCGCCGTCCGCGATGAACTCCGCCCCGAGGCACACGAGGTGATCGCCGGCCTGCGCCGCGACGGCTACCAGGTCGCGATGCTCACCGGCGACAACGACCGCACCGCCCGCGCCCTGGCCGCCGACGTCGGCATCGACGAAGTGCACGCCGACCTGCGCCCCGAGGACAAGGCCCGCATCGTCGGAACCCTCCGCGCTGCGCGACCGACCGCGATGGTCGGCGACGGAGTAAATGACGCCCCCGCCCTCGCCACCGCAGACCTCGGTATCGCGATGGGCGCAATAGGAACCGACGTGGCGATCGAGACTGCCGACGTCGCTCTGATGGGCGAGGACCTGCGCCACCTACCTCAGGCGCTGCACCACGCGCGCCGGTCTCGGACGATCATGCTGCAGAACGTCGGCCTGTCCCTGGCGATCATCACCGTCTTGATGCCGCTGGCCCTGTTCGGTGTCCTCGGCCTGGCCGCGGTCGTCCTCGTCCACGAAGTCGCCGAGATCGTCGTCATCGCCAACGGCGTCCGCGCCGGACGCGCCCGAACCCTCACCGCAGCGACACCCTCGGCGATCACGCGCGAACCGATCGCCGGGACTCGGTCATGACCTACGCCGAGCCCACCACCTCGACCTCAGCCAGGTGGCGCCGCGGCCGCCGCACCCTCGTCGCGGTCGCCGTCGCCTTAGCTGCGATCGCGCTGGTCGTCGATCCGATTGCACGCGACACTCTTTCCTGGGGTCGGACCGTCGATCTCGGCCTGCTGCAACTGCGCCTGACCTACAACACCGGGGTCGCTTTCAGTCTCGGCGACCAACTCCCCACCGCCGTCGTTCTTGCCGCCACCGCGGCCATCACCGCCACGATCAGTGTGTTCGCGTGGCGTACCGCACCGGACAGTCACCCGATCCAGACCGTCGGGCTCGCCGCGATCGTCGCCGGCGCCGCCGCCAACGTCATCGACCGTCTTCTCGACGGCAAGGTCACCGACTACTTCCACACCGGATGGTTCGCCACCTTCAATATCGCCGACACCTACATCACCTGCGGCGTCGTCCTCGTCATCGGCGCATTGCTCCTCGAATCCAACGAGGACCACTCACCATGACCCGCATACCCGAGCACCTTGCGCAACGCCCACACCGCGGAAGCGTCCGGGTGAACGTGGGCGCGCTCGTCGCCGGTCCCTTATCGGACGAGTGTGGTCAGTCGTCGAGGTCGAGTTGGGCGACTGCAGCTTTGGCAGTGCGTCCGACGCCGAGGATGGTCGCCGAGCCGGGGCCGGTCCAGTCCCCGTAGCCGAGCAGGTGCAGGCGGGGCTCCTTGAGCGCCTTCGTGCCCGAGACGGCGATCGTGCCGTCGTGCTCGCGCAACCGCAGCGGACGCAGGTGGGCCAGCGCGGGCCGAAAGCCGGTGGCCCACACAATGACATCGGCGTGCTGAACCGTGTTTCCCCAGGCGACGCCGTCTCGGGTGAGACGGTCGAACATCGGTAGCGCCTGCAGGACACCACGATCGCGGGCCTCACGCACCTCGGGCACCATGACGATGTCGCCGAGGGAAGCCGGTCCGCCGGGATCGGGTTTCCCGGCGGCGATCGCCGCGGCGCGCTCGGATGCGACCTGGAACAGCACCCGCCCGTCGACGTCGTCGGCGAGGAAGCGGGGTGGCCGGGTCGTCACCCACGTGGTGGTGGCCACGGTGGAGATTTCGGCGACGAGCTGGGCGGCGGAGTTGCCGCCACCGACGATCACCACCCGGGCGCCAGCGAAGTCCGACGGTTGCCGGTAGTCGACCGTGTGGAGTTGGCGGCCGGTGAACTCCCGCGCACCCGGGTACAGCGGCCAGAACGGTTGCTGCCAGGTGCCGGTCGCGCTGATCACCCGCCGGGCCCGCCAGATCCGTTGGTTCGTGGTGACGGCGAGGTGCTGCCCGTCGCGGTCCACACCGGTGACCCGGACGGGCCGCTTGATCGGCAGGTCGTAGCGCTCCTCGTAGGCGGTGAAGTAGTCGACCACGTGCGAGGCGGGCGGGAAACCGTCCGGCCACGGCGGCATCGGCCATCCCGGCAGGGCCGCGAACTCCGCCGGGGAGAACAGCCGCAGCGACGGCCACGTGTGTGGCCATGCCCCGCCGGGTACCGGTTGGTCGTCGAGGATCACGAACCGGTGCCCGGCTCGCCGCAGGTAGTAGCCCGCGGCGAGCCCGGCCTGTCCGCCACCGATCACGACCACATCCATGTCGGTCACCGATCGCTGCTGCATCATGCTCAGACGGTGACGGGCTCGCCCGCGGCGGCGAGGGTGTTCTCGGTGATCTCCCCCTGGTCGGCCAGCCAGCGCTCGGCGTCGATCGCGGCGGCACAGCCGGTGCCGGCCGCGGTGATGGCCTGACGGTAGGTGTGGTCGACCAGGTCGCCGGCCGCGAAGACACCCTCGGTGGAGGTGGCGGTGGTCGGCGACTGCACCTGGACGTAGCCGGCGGCGTCGACGTCGACCTGGCCCTTGACGAGCTCGCTGCGCGGGTCGTGGCCGATGGCGACGAACATGCCGGTGACGTCGAGCGTGGACCGCTCGCCGGTGACCGTGTCGCGGACCACCAGGCCGGTGACGCTGTTCTCACCCGGCACCTCGACCGGCTCGGCGTTGGTGACGAAGCGGATCTTCTCGTTCGCCTTGGCGCGCTCGAGCATGATCCGGGACGCGCGGAACTCCTCGCGGCGGTGCACGAGGGTGACGCTGCGGGCGAACTTGGTCAGGAAGGTGGCCTCCTCCATCGCGGAGTCGCCGCCGCCGACCACGACGATGTCCTGGTCGCGGAAGAAGAAGCCGTCGCAGGTGGCGCAGGCGCTGACGCCGCGGCCGAGGAGCTTCTCCTCCCCCGGGATACCGAGGTAGCGGGCAGCGGCACCCATCGCAAGAATGACGGCGCGGGCGTAGTACGTCTCACCGTTCGCGACGACCTTCTTGACCGGGCCGTCCAGCTCGATCTCCTCGACGTCCTCGGTGCGGATGTCCGCGCCGAAACGCTTGGCCTGCTCGCGCATCTCGTCCATGAGATCCGGGCCCATGATGCCCTCGCGGAAGCCGGGGAAGTTCTCCACCTCGGTGGTGGTCATCAGCGAGCCGCCGAACTGGGTGCCCTCGAAGAGCAGGGGCTCGAGCTCCGCGCGGGCGGCGTAGACGCCGGCCGTGTATCCGGCGGGTCCGGAGCCGACGATGATCAGGTCGTGGATGGTCGCGTCAGTACTCAATGAGGAGCCTTCCGTGCGGCCCCCGCAGGGGCGAAGAGGTGGACGTTGTCGGTCAGGAACGGGCGGGCTCGGCGGTCAGTTCTGCGATCAGCGCCTCGACCTTCGCCTTGATCTCGTCACGAATCGGGCGGACCGCGTCGACACCCTGACCGGCCGGATCCTCGAGAACCCAGTCGCGGTAGGACTTTCCGGGGAAGACCGGGCACGTGTCGCCGCAGCCCATCGTGATCACCACGTCGGAGGCCTGTACCGCGTCCACGGTGAGGATCTTCGGGGACTGCGTCGAGATGTCGATGCCGACCTCGGCCATCGCCAGGGTCGCGGCGGGGTTGACCTGGTCGGCCGGGGCGCTGCCCGCGGAGCGGACCTCGATCCGGTCACCGGCCAGCGCGGTGAGGAATCCGGCGGCCATCTGGGAGCGGCCGGCGTTGTGCACGCAGACGAACAGGACCGACGGAGTGGCGTTCGGGGAATCGGTGGTCATCGAGAACCTTTCGGGAAGATGGAGGGGTCAGGCCTGGGTGGTGGTGGTGAGTTCGGTGAGCAGGCCGCGGACACGAATATCGATCTCGTCGCGGATCGCGCGCACCATGTGCGGCGATTGCCCTTCCGGGTCGGGTACCGACCAGTCGAGATACCGTGTGCCCGGATGGACCGGGCAGGCGTCGCCGCAGCCCAGGGTGACCACCACGTCGGCGACGGCGACGACCTCGTCGGTCAGCGGCTTGGGATACGCGGCGGCCAGGTCGATTCCGGTTTCGGCCATCACCGCGAGGACGGCGGGATCGATCCCGCCGGTCGGGGCCGAGCCCGCCGAATGGACGTGGACACGGCCGCCGCTGTGGTGGTCGAGCAGCGCCGCCGCCATCTGCGAGCGGCCGGTGTTGTGGGCGCAGACGAACAGCACCTCGGGCGCCGTCTTCACCACGGAACCGTCGGTGTGGGCGCGGGCGGTGAGGCGTTCGGCGGCCAGCCTGGGCGCGAGCGCCGTCAGATGGGTGTGCACCGTGGCGGTCTCGCGGAGCGCGGCGTACGACTCGAACACCGTCCGCTCCACCGTTTCCGGGGAGAAGACCCCGACGTATCTGCCGGCGAGATGCTCGGCGGCCCGCCGCAGGACCGCCTCGGGGACGAGTAGTTCGGACTGATGGCGGTCGACATGCTGGGACATGTTCGTCTCCTGGCCTTCTCGGGTCACGAAGCGATGGGTGCGGGAGAGTCCGTGCGGTTGAAGCGTTTGCGTAGCGCGAGGGAGACGTAGACCAGGCCGACGAGGACGGGGACCTCGATCAGCGGTCCGACGACCCCGGCGAGGGCCTGGCCGGAGGTGACGCCGTAGGTGGCGATGGCGACCGCGATGGCGAGCTCGAAGTTGTTGCCCGCGGCGGTGAACGCGAGGGTGGTGGTGCGCTCGTAGCCCAGTCCCATTGCGGCGCCGAGTGCGTAGCCGCCGCCCCACATGATCGCGAAGTACGCGAGCAGCGGGATCGCGATCCGGACGACATCGAGTGGCTGCGAGGTGATCTGGTCGCCCTGTAGCGCGAAGAGGATCACGATGGTGAACAGCAGGCCGTAGAGCGCCCAGGGGCCGATCTTCGGCAGGAACCGCTCCTCGTACCACTCGCGGCCCTTGGCCTTCTCCCCGAAGTGGCGGGTGAGGAACCCGGCGAGCAGCGGGATGCCGAGGAAGATCAGTACGGACTTGGCGATCTGCCACGGTGAGGTGTCGATGGTGGTCTGTTCGAGGCCCAGCCAGCCGGGCAGCACCGAGAGGTAGAACCAGCCGAGGACGGCGAACATGATTACCTGGAAGACGGAGTTGATCGCGACCAGGACGGCGGCCGCTTCGCGGTCGCCGCAGGCGAGGTCGTTCCAGATGATGACCATCGCGATGCAGCGCGCGAGGCCGACGATGATCAGACCGGTCCGGTATTCGGGCAGGTCGGGCAGGAAGATCCAGGCGAGCGCGAACATCAGCGCCGGGCCGAGGACCCAGTTCAGCAGCAGGGAGCCGAGGAGGAGTTTGCGGTCGCCGGTGACGGTGTCGAGGCGGTCGTAGCGCACCTTCGCGAGGACCGGGTACATCATGATCAGCAGACCGAGCGCGATCGGCAGGGAGATGCCGTCGAGTTCGACGGCCCCGAGTGCGTCACCGAGGCCGGGGATCATCCGGCCCAGGAGCAGGCCGGCGACCATCGCCACACCGATCCACACCGGCAGGAACCGGTCCAGGGTCGAGAGCTTGCCGACAACAGCGGGATGGGTGGTCGTCTCGGTCACCGGGCCACCTCCACGACCGCAGCTGCGGGCACGCAGGCCGAGCCTTCGACGACACCGACCTCGGACGCCAGCACCGCCGACAACTGCGCGAGCGCGGACGGGATCACCCGGTAGTAGACCCAGGTGCCGCGGCGCTCACAGTCGAGCAGACCGGCCTCGCGCAACACCTTGAGGTGATGCGAGATCGTCGGCTGCGACAGCTCGAACGCCGGGGAGATGTCGCACACACAGCTCTCGCCGTTCTCGTGGCTGGCGATCAGACTCAGCATCCGCAGACGCACCGGATCCCCGAGCGCCTTGAACATCCGGGCCAGGTCAGAGGCCCAATCTGAGGTCAACGGCTCCCGCGTGATGGGCGAGCAGCAGGCCTCGACCCCACTCGACGATTGATTCGACATACGTCTATATTGACTCTTATCGATTCAACTCGTCAACCGAACGGCCGGTGAACACGGCCACCCCGGAAGGATCCGAGCGTGAACAAACCTTCGGTGCTGTTCGTCTGCGTGAAGAACGGCGGCAAGTCCCAGATGGCGGCCGGGCTGATGCGCAAGGCCGCCGGCGACGCGGTCGAGGTGCACTCGGCCGGCACCAAGCCTGGCGCCGCGGTCAACGCCCTGTCCGCGCAGTCGCTTCTCGAGGTCGGCGTGGACATCACCGCCGAGACCCCGAAGGCGATCGACCCGCAGCTGCTGCGGGCAGTCGACGTGGTGGTCACCCTCGGCCGCGAGGCCCACGTCGATCCCGTCCCGGGGACCCGGTTCGAGAACTGGGACACCGACGAGCCGTCCGAACGCGGCATCGACGGCATCGACCGCATGCGCCTGGTCCGCGACGACATCGCCGCCCGCGTCGACCGGCTCGCCGCCCAGCTCACGGCCCCCACCCACCCCTGAGAACTGAGAGGCCCCCCTGATGACCCGTATCGAGGTTTTCGAGCCCGCACTGTGCTGCAACACCGGAGTGTGCGGCGACGACGTCGACCAGGCCCTGGTCACCTTCACCGCCGACATGGACTGGATCAACACCCAGGGCGGCGACATCGCCCGCTTCAACCTCGCCAATGAGCCCCTCGCCTTCGCCGAGCGGGAACCGGTCAAGGCGTTCCTGCAGCTCTCCGGCTCAGAGGGCCTGCCCCTCGTCCTCGTCGACGGCGTCACCGCCGTCACCGGCCGCTACCCCGACCGCGCCCAGCTCGCCAAGTGGGCCGGCATCGCCCCCGAACCGGTGGCCGCGCCCGCCGCGATCCAGATGCTCGGCCTCACCGACACCACCGACGCCGGATCCTGCTGCGGCGACGGCCCGGACAACACCAGCTGCTGCTGAAAGGTCGACCCATGAAGTTCCTCGACGGTGCACCGCGGTTCCTGTTCTTCACCGGCAAGGGTGGGGTCGGGAAGACCTCGATCGCCTGCGCCTCCGCCGTCGCCCTCACCCGCGAGGGCAAGAAGGTCCTGCTCGTGAGCACCGACCCCGCCTCCAACGTGGGGCAGGTCTTCGGGCTGAGCATCGGCAACACAATCACCGACGTCCCTGCCGTCCCGGGACTCTCGGCGCTCGAGATCGACCCCGAACAGGCCGCCGACGCGTACCGCGAACGCATCATCGGCCCCGTCCGTGGGCTGCTCCCCGAGAAGGAACTCGCGTCGATCACCGAACAGCTCTCCGGGTCGTGCACCACCGAGATCGCCTCGTTCAACGAGTTCACCGCGCTGCTGACCGACGAGACCACGATCGCCGGGTTTGACCACGTCCTGTTCGACACCGCCCCCACCGGCCACACAATCCGGTTGCTGCAGCTGCCCGGGTCGTGGACCGAATTCCTCGACGACGGCAAGGGCGACGCCTCCTGCCTGGGCCCGCTGTCCGGGCTCGAGAAGCAACGCACCATCTACGCCGGCGCCGTCGCCGCCCTGGCCGACCCGCAGCGTACCCGCCTGGTCCTGGTCGCCCGGCCGCAGCGGTCCCCGCTGGCCGAGATCGCCCGCACCCACACCGAACTCGCCGACATCGGACTGACCGAGCAGCACGTCGTCATCAACGGTGTCCTCCCCGCCCCCGACCGCAGCGACGCCTTGGCCTCCGCGATCTACGACCGCGAACAGGCCGCCCTCGCCGCCCTACCGGGCGACCTGCGGAAGCTGCCCCTCGACCAGGTCGAGCTCAAGGCCACCAGCATGGTCGGCATCGACGCCCTGGGCACCCTGTTCATCACCGAGTCGAACACCGCACCGGCACAGGCCGATTCCGAGACCGCTGCCGCCGTGCCGGAAGCGCCGCTGTCCGCGCTCGTCGACGAACTCGCCGCCGACGACCACGGCCTGATCATGTGCATGGGCAAGGGCGGGGTCGGGAAGACCACCATCGCCGCCGCCGTGGCCGTCGCGCTCGCCGAGCGCGGCCACCAGGTGCACCTGACCACCACCGACCCGGCCGCGCACCTCACCGACACCCTCGCCGGCAACCTCGAGAACCTGACCGTCTCGCGGATCGATCCGGCTGAGGCTACCGCCGCGTACCGGGACCGGGTCCTGACCAGCAAGGGCGCCGCCCTCGACGAGCAGGGCCGCGCCAACCTCGCCGAGGACCTCAAGTCCCCGTGCACCGAGGAAGTCGCTGTCTTCCAGGCCTTCTCCCGCATCATCCACGAATCCCGCCGGCACTTCGTCGTCGTCGACACCGCCCCCACCGGCCACACCTTGCTCCTGCTCGATGCGACCGGCTCCTACCACCGCGAGATCGCCCGGCAGATGGGCGAGAACACGAACTTCACCACCCCACTGATGCGGCTGCAGAATCCCGACGAGACCAAGATCCTCATCGTCACCCTCGCCGAAACCACACCCCGCCTCGAAGCCGAAACACTGCACGCCGACCTCGAACGCGCCGGGATCCACCCGTGGGCCTGGGTGGTCAACAACTCGATCGCTGCAGCTCACCCGACATCACCGCTGCTCCGACGGCGTGCCGGGACAGAAGTCGTCGAGATCAGCTCCATCACCAGCACACACAACCGGAGTGCGATCGTGCCGATGCTGGCCACTGAACCTGTAGGGATCAACGCACTGAATGCACTGACCCGCCCGTCCGAGACGACCCAGTCGAACCTCCCGCCGACCTAGAATCTCCCGCACCACTGGAACTTGGTCTGGTCATCCAATTCCCGACGTTCTTTTGAACTTCGGCGTGCCGCTGGTTCACTGAACGACCGTCTCGCCCTGAGCGGATCAGCGAGCCGACGGGATACCCAAGTCGGCCAGGCCTGTTCGGCCGTACGGGCCCGATCGGTCGAGGACCGTGAGCTTGCGGATCGCCGCGTCTCGGCTGGTCTCGAGCCCTTAAATTTCGCCGAGCCACCCGTTTGTTCGCGCTTCAGCGATCCGTAGGGGCGACCGCAGGTGCCGAGTTCAAGCTGTCGGGTCGCGAAGTGCTGCTCGAACTCAGCCCACTCTGTATCGGTGGGTTCCCGGTACTCGACGGCGGGGCGCATCGCTCGACGGTGGTCGAGGTAACGGCGGTAGGACCCGATCAGCTCATCCTGGAAAACCGCGACGTACCCCTGCGTGGTGGTGATGTTGGCGTGTCCGAGGAGCTTGGCGGCGATGTGGACCGGGAGTCCGCCCGTAACCGCGTCCGTGGCGAACAATCGCCGGAAGTCGTGCGGTGTGAAGTGCAACGGCTCGCCGGCCGCGTCACGAAGGCCGATGCGCTCGATCGCCTCTTCGAGAAGGCGTCGCAGGGTTCCGTACCCGATCACTGAACGTCGGTGCCCGTTGCGGCACTGGAAGAGGTGCGGAAGCGCTGGACCTGTCGTCCGCTCATGCTTGTCGTATCTGGCGACCAGCGGGATCACTCCATCGTTCTCACCGCGTAGTCGAGTGATAATCGAGGCGAGGACGCTGGCGAGTTCGGGGCTGACGAGCAGCAGGCGCTCCTCGTTGCTCTTCGAGGGAAGAATCTGCAGAAGTGGCACCGTCTCGCCCGTATCCGGCGGCCTGTAGGTGACGAGTGCGAGGTGAGTGAGTTCGCCGAGCTCTTCCACTCGTATTCCGGTGTGGCGCAGTGTCTCGATAACAGCCCAGGTCCAGAAGGCGTCGTCTTCCTCCTTGACGACGTCGATGCGCCGGCCCGCTGGATCGATGACGTGAACGAACGTCGTGTTGCCGTTGACGCGTCGCTTGTCGCTGGGGTCGACCCTGCGGTATTTCGTTGCGCGGTACTCGAACTCTTCGCCGGGTTGGGCCCTCCGCGCATGGTCGAGAAGCGCCGCCCGGTCTTCGCGATGGTCGTTTGCGCTGTCCACGAGACGGTCGAGATGTGGAAGCCGAGTGCGGACGCGTTGGTGCATCCGGGCTTGTCGGGTGCGCTTGGCCTTCTCGATTCCCTTTGTGTCCATACGGTGCACGGGAGACGGAGCCGCCCACGGAGCCCAATAGGGATCCGCGAGGGCCCACTCCTGGATGTCGAGGTAGAACGCGCGCACAACCATCAGCACGTCCAGGTAATTCAGCCGCGGTCTGGTGGACCCATCTCGATTCGTGACGGTACGCAAGCGCAGCTTCCAATCTCGCGCGGCATTGTCGCTGAGGTGCAGGGAGTCGACACCCGGATGGTGGGCTTCGATATCAGCCCAGAAGGAGCCGAGTAGGCGGGCTGTTGAGTCGAAGGAGGTGTAGTCCAGCGCTGGCTTCCTCTCGTTGAGATAGCGAACGAGGAGATCCCGGATAGCCGAGTTCTGGATGGCGAATCGGTCGATGATCTGTTCGGCGCTGCGCTGGCCGACTCTCAGACACGTCAGCAGGTCGTTGTCGGGAATGGGGGCAATCCCGCGGACGAGATCCCAGGCCGCGTGGACGCCGTTCGGGTTGGACCCGTTGGAGTGCCGGTTGTCTGCAAGATAGTCGGTGAAGTCATGTAGCTGCAGTTGGTTGAGGTCTCGGCCGGTTGCCAGGACCATCTTGCTCAACACCAACCGCGCTTCGCGGAACTGGTACGCCGTCAGTTTGGCGCGCGGTGCGTTGGCGGCGATGCGTTCCCAGAGATCGGGGCGGAGCCTCTCTCGAACCGTCTCGTACAGGCTTCGTGCCCTGTATGCGCGCAGGAACGCGTAGTCGACGATCACCACTCGATGGATGAGGAGCGCCGGCACTGTGTCGATCACGTTCCTGCGGGCGACTCCGCGCGCCGAGAGATGCTCGGTCATGGTGGTGATCCAGCTCGGGTAGTCGTTCCCCGATGCGGCTGACCACCGCTCTTGCCAGCCGGTTCCGGGGAATGTGGAGAGCCACTCGAGGATGCCGCGCAGCGCGATCGCGGCCCGCTCGCCGCGTACCGGGTGATTCCGCCAGCGAAGGTCTGCCTCCACGGCGGCAAGCACCTCATCGATCGAGTGGCCGTCGTGGTGTCCGTGAACGCGCTCGGGCGGACGGTCACTGAGGGAGTTGCCACTGTCGTCAGCACAGATCCTCACCGCCAAACAGAACAGACATGTCATGGTCCCGGTATCCCAGCGACTTCCCCGCGAGGGGGTGTGGTGGTGAAGGCCTGCTCAGGTGCTCGAGTACACGCGACGCCACCTGGACATCTGATTCGTGCAGGTACACCTGGACGGTCGTGGCGATTTGTCGGTGGCCGAGGATTGTCTGAACGTCACGGAGCGAGAGCTTCGAGTCGTCGGCCATACGTCGTGCGGCAGTGTGCCGCAGATCGTGCATGCTCCAGTTGGTTCCGAGCGCGACGTTGGTGCGACGGAAGACGCCTCGGAGCGTTTCGTAGTTCATCGGTTGGCGGGACGCACCAGCCCGACGATTGCGGACGCGAAGGGTCCACCACAGTGGGGCGTTCGGTTGCACATCATCGATCTCGGACAGATACAGGCGGAGCCACAGCAGCGCCTCCGCGCTCACAGGTAGCCATTGTTCGTCCCGTGAACCTTTACGAGTCACCCGCACCAACTGCTCGCCCCAGTCGACGTCGGCCATCCGCATCCCGAGGATCTCCCCAGCTCGGGCACCATTGCTGACCGCCATCGACAGCAGTGCCCTGTCGCGATTGGAGGTGAGCGCACCGAAGAGCCGAACCCATTCCGGATCGGGAAGGACCCTCGGACGACGTTTCGGTATGGGCGGGTTGTAGCGAAGCCGGCCGTCGGTTCGGAATGATTCGAGGGGGTTGTGGTGCGCATGGGCGCGCCGGCTCGCGTTGCGCAACTGGACTGGGTTTACCAGGGGCCCAGTCCCTTCGATGATGGCCCATTCGTAGAAGGTGCGCAGCACCGCATTGCTGTGGCGGATGGTCCGCGGCTTGTAGCGGTCGTCGAGGTACTGCTTGCGTGTGACGGCGTTGATCGTGCCCGCGGTCGAGACGGACACGGTCCGCCGACCACTTTCCGGCTTGATGGCATCAGACAACCAGAGAACGAACTCGCGCAGGTCTTCTTGTGTGGCACGGTTCCACGGCCGGTCGATCACACGCAACCAGCGCCACCATCGCAGCAGGTCATACGCATAGCTCCGAACCGTCCCGGCGCGGTGACCACGAGTGACCAACTCCTTCAGAAACTCGCCGACCGGCTCGATCTCACGATCGTCCGGTCCAACCAGAGACCAGAACGGAACCCCATCTACTGGGTTCACACGGCCCAGGCCGGAAGCCTCGTCGGCACACCCTTCGCGTCTTCACGGTTCACGGACACTCCCTTCAACAGTGCCCTCGACAATGACCACGCTGACCGCCCCCGCCTCGATCGTCCTCGGCGTGTCCGAACTTAGTCCGGTCAACATCCCGTGGGTCGTGCCTGGTTGTCCGGCGGTGCCGAAGAACAACGCATACAACGACCACAACAGCGCCGCGGTGGTGCCGACCGAGATGAGGGTGTCCATGGTGGCCGCACCGTGGCGCAGGTTGAGCAACGCGGCGCCATGAAACGGCCATGCCGCCCACACGATCACTGGCGCGGCCAACGTCAACGACGCCCACTGCCAGTAGGTGAACTGCAACGCCGGGACCATTGCCAGCGCGATCACCGGTACCGAGAGAACCACCGCACCGATCAGTCGGTGACGCAAGGCCACGAGCTCCCCGTCGTCGTCCGAAGGGTCATCGTCGGGGGCGGCACCTTTGGTGGGAGTGGCGGGCAGCGCAGCGTGGTATCCGGCCTGTTCGATGGTCTCGATCAGCAGGTGTGGGTCGACACCGGCGGGTGCGCTGACGTGAGCTTTTTCGGTGGCGTAGTTCACCGAGGCGCTCACTCCGTCGAGTTTGTTCAGTGTGCGTTCGATGCGTGCCGCGCACGATGCACACGTCATGCCCGACACGGCGAGTTCGATATCGACGGCGCCTGTCTGCTCGGCGGTGGCCGCAGGTGGGTGGATCGGAGCTGAGGTGGTCATGGGGGGTTCCTCGTTGGGTGAATGCCTCGGCGCAGTGCCCCGGGTGGCGCTGGTCAGCGAGTTAGTGTCCGGCGTGCGGATCGGCCGAGGGGGCCGTGGAGTCAGGTGTCGGGGCCGGGGCGCCGGTGGGGACGTCGAGAACGAAGGTGGCGGTATGCACAGCGCCCTGGACCTGGAAGTCGAGGTAGAGCAGATAGCGGCCCGGGGTGGGGGCGGTGGTGGCGAAGCGGACCTGTGGTCCCGCGAGTTGACCGGCGGTTGGTGCCGCGCCTTCTGGGTGAACATGCAGGTAGGCCAGGTCACCCTGTCGCAGGGCCACCAAGTGACCGAAAGCGCCCAGATACGGCTGCAGGGTGGTGACTGGTTGTCCTGCTCGGCGCACGGTGACGGTCAGTTCGGACTCGGCTCCAGCGCGCAGGTGCCCGGCCAGTTCGATGTCGAACCCGTCGACGGGTGACTGTCGTGATTCGGCGGCGGGTGGGGCCGGCTGGTAGTCACCGCTGACTTCGACGGTGCTGGTGAGGGTGAGGGGTTGGCCGGTGGCGGCGGGCACGAAGTCGGCGTAGATCCGGTAGCTGCCTCCCGTCGCCCACTGCCAGGGCAGCGTCCAGCGCCCTTCGGGCGAGAGAGTGGGGTGCACGTGTCGGAAGTGGGTGCCATCCGCGCGGACGACGATCAGGTGCAGCTGCTTGTCGTGCTCGGCGGCGAAGTCGGTGACCGCGGCCCCGGCGGCGTCGAGGATCTCAAAGCTCAGCGGTGCCTGCACCCCGGACGCATGGGGTGCCACCACATTCCCCAGGATGAAGCCGGCTGCTGCCATCGAAACTCCGCGAACCTGATCGGCCCCCGGAGACGAGGCGGATGTTCGCGACTGTGGTGCAGCATTGTGATCGGCATGGGCGGACTCAGCCGGGGAGGTCGACGCCCTGTCGGGAGCGACACCAGCGGCGATGGCGTACGCCGCAGCGAAAACTATCAGCAGGGCCGCGGCGAAGACGCCGAGCTTGGTTGGAACATTCATCGCTGGATTCCTGTCATCGGTGGTGGCGACACCCACGCCGCCCGGGAGAGGCTGAAGTCGCCAGTGGGGCAGACACTTCAGCCCCCCATCGGCTACTGCGCCAGGTGGTAGCCGGCCTCTTCGATCGCGCCGCGGATCGCGTCGGGCTCGATCGGGGCCGAGCTGGAGATGGTGACGTGCCCGCTGGCCAAGTCGACGTCGACGTCAGTCACGCCGGCCAGTGCTCCGACTTCTTCACGCACCGACGACGCGCAGTGCCCACACGTCATTCCGGAGACGATCACTGTCGATGTGCTCATGAGATGTGCCCTTTCGGTACAGCAGTGGTGCCGACGACCCTCAGGGGGTCTGTCGCTGTGGCGTCTCGCCACACCACATTCATACCTTACCCCCTAGGGTAATCAATGGGTTGTGGTGGGCTGAGCTTCGGTGGTGGCGGTGAAGCCCAGCCATCCGCGGCGGTGCAACAGCAACAGGGCTGACGCCGCCGCCATGCCGGTGAGGACTAGAGCGATCCACACCAGTTCGGGCATGTCGCGGGTGGTGGCCGCGCTGAACAGCCACCCGGTCGCGGCGTTGCCGAGCAGAATCCCGATCCCGACGATGGTGTTGTAGAGCCCGTAGTGGGTGGCGACAAGCGTGCCGCGGGCCAGTCCCACCACGGTGTCCATTTCGAATGGGAACACTGCTGCGGTGGCGGCGGCGAGCAGAGCTGCGGTGAGTAGCAGGGCGGCGATGTTGAGGGCGATGTTGCGCTGATGCGTTGCGGTGCTGGCGACTAGGGGCAGGAAAGCTGCAGCCATCAGCGTCATTCCCACGCTCAGGCTGCCGGTGCTGCCCCAGCGGTTGCCGAACCATGTGGTGATGCGTAGCTGGCCGGCGATGGCCACCAGACCGGTCACCACGAACATTGCGGTGACAACACTGGTGGCGAGGGTGGGGTTGTCTGCTATGCGGTCGGCATGTAGGGGCAGGGCGAGGTAGACCTGGAAGGACAGCACGTAAGAGCTGGCCATCGCCGCAGCGAAGAGCAGGAATCGCCGGTTACGGACGACGCTGCGCCAGTCCTGAATGATTGAGGTGCTGCTCGGGGCAGGTGTTGTTGCGGGTAGCGCTTTGATCTGCACGAGGGTCAGGACCGCGAAAACTGCTGCCGCACAGAGGGAGGTGAGCCGGAAGTCCAGGGCGGTCAGGGCTAGTCCGACCAGCGGCCCGAGCAGGATCCCGGCCTGGTAGAAGACGTTGAACACGGCGAATGCTTCGATGCGGCGCTCACCGGAGTCGGCGGCCAGGTATGCGCGTACGGCGGGGTTGAACAGCGCCCCGGCGAATCCCGTTGCCGCCGAGGCGATCAGGATCGCCGGCAGCGAACTGGCCAGGGCCAGTAGGACGAATCCGATGACCCGCATCAGGCATCCGGCGATGATGAGCGGTTTGTAACCCCAGCGGTCAGCGAGTGTTCCCCCGATCAGGAACATGCCCTGTTGGGAGAAGTTGCGTATCCCCAGGACCAGGCCCACTGCCCATGCGGCCAGGGCCAGCGGGCCGGCGAGGTAGGCGGCGAGGTAGGGCATGAGCATGTAGAAGCCGAGATTGATGGTGAACTGATTGACCATCAGCACTTGGCTGGGGCGATCGAAGCTGCGGAAACTGCGGTAGAGGCGTCGCATAGATCAGCTCGTGGGCTCGGCGTGCGGCACGCAAGTGGGGTCGATGATGGTAGGGCACCGCGTCCAGCTGCTCGCGACCTGAGTGAGCGGATCGCTGATGGTGCGGGGTTCAGTGGGCGGCGCCGGGGCGCCGATCAGGTCGTGAGCGCGGCAGTACTCATCGTTGTAAATGGTTCCGTAGTAGCGAGCGGGGCCATCGGGGAACACCGCCGCGATGCGCGTATCGGCCGAACGAGTACGCGCCAGCCAGCCCGAGACCAGGGCCACCGCGCCCACGCTCCAGCCGCCGGTGGCGTAATGCGTGGCGGCCAGGGTGCGACATGCCCAGACTGCTTCGGCCGGCGCCACCCAGTGCACCTCACTGAACTGGTCATAGGCAACGTTGCGGGGGTAGATACTCGAGCCGAGTCCCCGCATAATCCGTGACTGTGCCGGCTGGCCGAAAATCGTCGAGCCAATGGTGTCTACGCCCACAACCTCCAGCTCAGGGTTGAACTGCCGCAGAGTATGAGCCACACCGGCTGAGTGCCCACCGGTGCCCACCGAGCACACCAGCACATCGATATGTCGCAGCTGCGCGATCAACTCCACACCCAACGAGCTGTAACCGGTCACGTTGTCGGGGTTGGAATACTGGTCGGGACACCACGCAGCCTCGTCGCGCTCGAGCAGGGTGCGCACGCGGTCGCGGCGGGCTTGTTGCCAACCCCCGACCGGATGGGGATCGCTGACGACATCGACCTGGGCGCCGTATGCGGCGAGCATCTGCCGCAAGATCGGTTCCAGTCCTGGATCGGTCACCAAGGTCACCGGATGCCCGAACACGATGCCCGCTAAAGCCAGGCCTAATCCCAGTGTCCCACTAGTTGATTCGATGATCCGCGCCCCCGGGGCCAGCTCTTCACGGGCGCGGGCGCGTTCCACCATGTGCAGCGCAGGCCGGTCTTTCATACCACCGGGGTTGAAGCCTTCCAGCTTGGCCCAGAAGCCGCGCCCGTGCTCGGCGAAGGGTTCCTCGATGCGCAACACCGGGGTGCCGCCCACCAGCTGACGACTCAGCCCAGCACGGGGCGACGCGGCTTCGGCGGGGAAGGTACTGGCGAATGGATCACTGGTGGTGAGGCTGTAGGAGACAGTCACACGGGCATCCTCTGCGTTGTTGAACAGGACGCCGCCGGGCAGAAATCAGATCATCAGTGTGAGAGGGAACTGTGTCGTAACGTTCCACCCGGCGACACCGCCACCTTGCCCACCGAACCTCAAGGCTGATCGGCAGCGTGGATCAAGATCTGCTCAAGAATGCCCACGAGGTTGGATGATCGTGTAGACCACCGCCACCATAGGAGCGTGCCCCAAGATCGCAACGTCGTCGACGACCTCCATATGCCGGTGGTCCGACCACCGCACGGTCTGCACGCCCTGGTGATCGAAGATGAGCCCGACATTGCCGAAGTCGTTGCTGACTACCTGCAGCGCAGCGGATTCACGGTCACCGTTGCGCCCGACGGCCAGGAGGGAGTCGCCGCCGCACGCACGGCGAGTCCGGCAGTAGTCATCCTCGACCTGGGCTTGCCGTCACTCGATGGCGTCGAGGTCTGTCGACAGTTGCGCACCTTCACCAACGCCTACATCGTGATGGTCACGGCCCGCGCGGACGAAGTCGACACAGTCGTTGGCCTGTCGGTGGGGGCCGATGACTACCTCACGAAACCATTTCGCCCTCGTGAGCTGATGGCGCGCATCGACGCCATGCTGCGCCGACCACGGCCGACCCCAACCGGCGAGTCGCACCCGCGGACGATAGGGGAGCTCACCCTCGACCCTCAGGGTCGTGAAGTCCAGGTGGAGAGCACACCCGTGGAGCTGACTCGGACTGAGTTCGACGTTCTCGAAGCGCTCACGCGGCGGCCCGGTGTTGTGTTCAGTCGAGAGCAACTGCTCACCGAAATCTGGGGACCCGACTGGGTCGGCGATGCCCACGTCGTCGAAGTCCATGTCGCCAGTCTGCGCCGCAAACTCGGTGACAGCGCCGTAGCCGGCCGATTCATCCGCACCGTTCGCGGAGTGGGCTACCGGATGGGTGACGGCCAACCTCGAGGAGCCAGCGATGAACGATGAACGTCGACGGTTACGTATCCCCGGCAGCTTCGGCTCCCGGCTCATGCTCGCTCAAGCTATCGTCATCGCCGGCGGCGGCATCAGCGTCGCGATCGTGGCACTATTCGTGGCTCCACACACCTTCCACGACCACCTCGGCCAAGCTCGCCTCGAGCCAGGGTCAGTTCAGGCCGACCATGTCGAAGCCGCGTTCACTTCCTCGATCGTCGTCTCAATGTCTGTCGCATTGATCACCTCGACGATCCTGGCCACGGCCGTCAGCTGGTTCCTGGCTCGCCGCGTACAACAGTCAGTCGCCAGTGTCGCCCGCTCAGCCGTGGCTATTGGCGCCGGCAACTACCGCACGCGCGTACCCGATCGCCAGCTCGGCACCGAGTTCACCCAGCTCAGCCGAGCTATCAACCAACTTGCACAACGGCTGGATTCACAAGACGACATCCGTAAGCGGATGCTGTCAGACCTTGCCCACGAACTGCGCACCCCACTGACCACCATCGGCGCGATCACCGACGCCATCGAAGACGGAATCCGGGCTCCCGACTCACAGACCTTTGACGTCGTGCGCACCGCCACCACCCGCCTGCAGCGTCTCGCCGAGGACATCGCGACCGTATCCAGCGCCGACGAGCATCAGATGCCCCTCCACCCGGCGACGATCACTGTCAACGAACTGCTCATCGCGACCTACGAAGAAGCCGCCGACCTGTTCACCGACGCCAAAGTCACGCTAGGCATCGTCACCACCGCCGCGCGCGTACACATCCATGTCGACGCCGAACGAATGAGCCAAGTACTGCTCAATCTGCTCACCAACGCGCTGCGACACAGCTCCCCGGGCCAGCGAGTCGTAGTGAAAGCCGACACCGCCCCGGCACACGCGGTGCGCATCAGCGTCGTCGACTGCGGTGACGGCATTCCCCCTCAACACCTTCCACACATCTTCGACCGCTTCTACCGCACCGACTCCTCACGCACCAGAGACGCCGGCGGCAGCGGAATCGGCCTCACCATCGCCCGCTCTATCGTCGAAGACCATGGGGGCACCTTGCTCGCCGAAAGCCTGGGAGCCGGACACGGAGCCACCTTCACCATCACGTTGCCGACCACCACCCGACGTCACATCCACCGCAGCACCCCTGGAACCGAATTCTCCGTGGCCTTCAAACACCGCCCGCGTCGCGGCGCTGCCGATGCGCTCCAACGGGACCAAGCTACTAACTGAGGTAGTCCGTCGTAAGATTGACCCGCATCTAGAGATGGTGGGTGAAAATGACTGGGCTGGGTTCACTGGAACGCGCAGTGATGGACGTGCTGTGGTCAGCCGGTGCGGCGATGTCGGTGCACGACCTAGTCGAGGAACTCCACGACCGCGAACCGGCCTACACCACAGTGCTCACCGTCGTCACCAACCTGCACAAAAAAGGGTTCGTCGGTAGAGAAAAAGTCAGCCGCGCCTACCGGTACTTCCCCATGCAGACCCGTGAAGAGGCCACCTCACGCACCTTGCGTCAGGTCCTCGACGCCAGCGGGGACTCCGCGGCAGTACTGATGCACTTCGCCCAGACCGTGACACCCGCCGAGCGTGAAGTGCTCAGCGAATACCTCACCCTTAAACCTCGCCACACCCGCGGCGGCGGCACCAAAGCCTAAGCCATAGAAACCCTCCGACAAGGGAAACTCCGGCGAGGCCCAGGCCCGACTACTCAACCGGTCGCGCGCCCCTTGACTGCTGGGAGTAGACGCGCCACCAGCGCACCGGCCACACCCGCAGCGAAGGCCGCAGCACTCAGAGCCGACACCCAGTCGTGCACACCCACAGCGGTCAGCACCCGCAGCTCAACCGGATCACCGCGCCCGACTCCTGAGCGGGGGTCGGATGGCACGAGATCCGACGTTCGGAGCAGCATCACCAGCCAGAACGCGGCCACCGCCTCAAACATCACCACAGCAAGACCCACCGCACGGGAGATCGTACGGGCAGGACCGCGCGGGCCGAACCGACCCGCACGCCGCACCGCGACACCGTCAGTCATGCCTCACCACCTCCCCGCACACCCGCATCACACCCCACTTCTACTAACCACCTTCGTATTTTGTGGCCATCGGGCGTGGGCGCCGGGAACGAGGGTCTCGAAGCAATCACCACAGGAGGCCGGCCGGGCCAGGCGGAAGACTATCGCGGCCACCAGACCGAAAATCGCGATCACACTGCCAGTACGGACCCACCTCGGGGGTCGATTGAGCTCTGCCCTCAACGCCAACTCGGCAATCGGATCAGCAGGCACCACATCACCCTCGATCGGCCCGCCCGTGGCGGCGAACACGATGAACACCCACATCGCCGAGGCCATCCACACGAGCGAGTCCACCATCACCGCCAACGACGCGCCGTGCAGACGAGCAGAAGACAGCATGAACGCCCCAACACAGAGCAGCGCCAACACGATAGCCGCCGCGAAAAAGCCCTGGGGAGCAACCACCATCACGCCGCCGGCCGCACTCACAGCAAGCGCACACGAAACGAGCGCCCGCCAAGCCTCCCCACCTCGACCCGGCCGACGGGCAGCGGCGACACCACACGCTACGACCGCACCGAACAGCCCCAAGAGTGCCCCTTGGGCCACAACGCTTGCGATCACCGCGCCTCCAACAGCCATCTTGAAACTAATCCAAATAGTAGTTCAGATGAGCCGGAGGACGCTGAGCGGAGGGGGAGTAGCCCTACCCCATGGATGAACCGAGGCCTCCCGAGGCGAGGAACCCTGGGCCGCGCTCACACCAGTCCCTAAAAGGTGTCTGCCACCCGACTTCGAGAGTGACCGCGCGGTACACGCCAAACTGGCGTGCCCGTAACTGGAAGCGCAACAACCAAGTGCTCTCTGGTATCAGATCTCCTGGCAGGTCCCCGATAGCCGGTCCAGGCAGGGGTCACGGTAGTAATGGCGCAAAAAACAACGAAGTTCGCGTAGTGCCTGGTCAGCGGGTAGACGGACGCTCTTGTTGGTGGCCGCTATCGGTGGCTGCGGTCGGGGCCGATGAGGCTGGTGATGCCGCGCATGGCTGCCGGTGAGGGTTTGAAGTAGCGGCGTAGGTTCTCGGGTTTGCGGTGGCGGGACTTGGCCATCAGCTCCACCAGGCTGGCACCGGCCTCGCCGAGATGCGTCAGGCCGGAATGCCGAAGTTCGTGCAGATCCCAACCGGTGCCGGGCCCATTCGTCGCGGTGGCGGCATCCAGCACGGCGCGGGCCTGGCCGTAGGACAGCCGGGCCAGCCCGGTGTCGGGGCAGATGTCCCGGTCGGCGGCGGCCTTTCCGGGGCCCGGTCGGCGGTGGGTGACGAACAGCGGTCCGCGGGTGCGGCCCTTGGTGAGGCGTGGCAGGAGCCGGGCGGTGCCCGCGTCCCAGTACACGAGCTCGTGCGCGTACTCGTGGTAGGTGGCACCGCGGCGGCGGGTGCGGGGCTTGGCGCCCTTGGACTTCACCGGGCAACACCGCCCGGCCAGATCGAGGTCCTCGATGTTGACCTGGAGCAGTTCCTCGGTGCGGGCGCAGGTTTCGTAGAGCATCCGCCACAGCGTCTTCTCCCGGAGGTCGATGTCGCGGCGGGCGATGAGCCGGTCGATCGCGGTGCGCGAGTGCACCGGGGTGGTGGAGTCCGGTGGAGTGGAGCGTTTCACCCAGGCCGGGACCGCCGGGGCGGTGTGGCCGTGCTCGCGGCACCACGCCAGCCACGACGCGACCGCGGCGCGGCGGGCGTTCCAGGTGTTGACTGCTGAGGAGCCCCACAGGGTTTCGAGGGTTTCACCGATCTCATCGTCGGCGACGTCGGCCAGCCGCCGGGTCTCGCCGAGCGTGGCGGTGGTCTTGTCGACGGCGATGCCGTAGGCGCGGCGGGTGTTCGGGGAGCCGATCGAGTCGAGGAAGCTGTCGCCGGCGGCGCGGACGGTGATCCCGGACGGCACGGTGGTACCTCCCTCACTGGGCTTGCCGCAGATAACAGGTCCGCGTCGCGCACCGCCGGAGCGGAGTCGGCGCAGGCCGGATGTCATGATGCTACAGATAACAGGGTGTTATCCGTGGCAGTCGGAAAATGGCCTCACCCGAGTACCGGGCGATGCTCATGGGGTGTCTATGCGCCGATTTCGCGGTGGACGCCGCCGGCGGCGGTGTTGACCGCTTCGGCGAGGGTGGGGTGGATGTGGATGGCTTGGGCGAGTTGGGTGTAGGTGGCGCCGGTGGTCATGGCGATGACGGCCTCGTGAACGAGGTTCCCGCCGTCGGGTCCGGCGATGTGGCAGCCGAGGATACGGTCGGTGGCGGCGTCGGCGACGAATTTGACCAGGCCGCGGGTGTTGCCGATGGCGCGGGCTTTCACGACGCCGGTGAAGTCCTGGCGCCCGACGACGACGTCGTAGCCGGCGGCGCGGGCGGCAGGTTCGGTGAGCCCGACGGCGCCGACTTCGGGGTCGGTGAACACCGCGTGCGGCACGATGCGCCCGGTTGTGGTGCGGTCCTGGCTTCGGAATATGGTGCGGTAGACGATGTCGGCGTCGTCGCGGGCGGTGTGGGTGAACATGGGCCCGCCGCGCAGATCGCCGAGCGCCCAAACATTTTCGGCGTCGGTGCGCAGGGAGGCGTCGACGGTGAGGAAGCCCTGTGGGTCGGGTTCGAGACCGAGGTACTCGAGGCCGAGATTGTCGCTGTTGGGGGTGCGTCCTGTCGCGATCAGCAGGTGGCTGCCGGTGATGTCGTCGGCTTCGCTGCCGGTGCAGCCGAGCCGGATGTTCCCGGTGGTGCCGGTGGCCGCGGTGCAGGTGGTGCCGGTGAGCACGGTGATGCCGTCGGCGGTCATGCCCTCTCTGACGGCGGCGGAGATGTCGGGGTCCTCGCCGGGCAGCAGCCGGTCGGCGCGTTGGATGAGGGTGACCTCGGAGCCGAATCGCCGGAACATTTGGGCGAACTCGCAGCCGACGTAGCCTCCGCCGACGACGAGCAGATGTGAGGGCAGGTCGGTGAGGTCCAGCAGGGTGCGGGAAGTGAAGTAGGGGACGGTGTCGAGGCCGTCGATGGCGGGGATGGTGATCCGGGTCGGGGCGGACAACACCCCGTGGCCTTACGGGCGCGGCGCCGCAGGGTGTAGCCGACGGCGGCGGCCACGACCAGCACGCCTGCGGCAAGCAGCCACGGGCTGGTCAAGACACCGCCGAGACCGGCGAGCACGCCGCCGGCGATCAGGGCGGGACCGGCGCAGCAGGCGACCATCACCAGCACGCCACCGGCCACTGCGAGCAGACCACCGAACCCGCCCGAGTCGTTGTCGGGTGTGTTCATCGCCTTGTTGTCGGGTGTGTTCATCGCCGCCCACTACCGTCCGCGGCGGGGATGCGCGGGCAGCAGCCCAGCGCGGCGGAGTTGTCGGCCGCCAGCGACCGCGCCAGCATCACCAGGTCAGCTACCCGCGGATCACCCACGGAGTACCGCAGTTTCTTCCCGTCGCGGCGCGCGAGGACATACCCGCAGTCGGCCAGGCAGGACAGGTGTACCGACACCCGGGGCTGCGAGATGCCGGCGTGTTCGACGCAGTCGGCGGAGGTGCGCTCCCCGGCGAGGATGAATTCGAGGAGCTTGAGCCGGGTCGGATCCGACAGGGCGCGAAAAAACTTCGCCGTCGTATCCAGATGCGTACACGCCGACTCGGCACCGGGCACGGTGACAGTGGCGGTGGTGGACCGGGCCATGGGATCGCCTCCACGAGACTTGAACTATTCGGATAAGCGCATAATATGGTTCCGGTAGATATTCGTCAACACGAATAGCAGCCGTTGTCGGTTCAGCGGTTGCCCGACCAGGAGGCACCCTCGTGACCTTGACAGATTCCCGCGCCGATCTGGCGATCATCGGTTCCGGCTCGGCGGCGTTCGCCGCCGCCATCGCCGCGGTCAACCTCGGCAAACGGGTGGTGATGGTGGAGCGCGGGACGGTCGGGGGCACGTGCGTGAACGTCGGGTGTGTGCCCTCGAAGGCGCTGCTGGCCGCCGCCGAGGCCCGCCACGCCGCCGAGGCGGCGGGCCGGTTCCCCGGGCTCACCCCCGCCGAGGTGCCGCTGGATTTCCCCGCCCTGATCGCGGGCAAGGACGCGCTGGTCGGGCAGCTGCAGGCGGAGAAGTATGTCGACCTGGCCGCCGACTACGGGTGGGAGATCGTCTCCGGCACCGCGGTGTTCGACGGCAGCGCCGAGGCACCCGTGCTGCGGGTCGCGCGCGCCGAGGGCGGTGTACGGGTGATCGAGGCCGACCAGTATCTGATCGCCACCGGTGCCGCGCCCTGGGCTCCGCCGATCGACGGCCTCGTTGAGGCCGGGTATCTGACCTCGACCACCGCCATGGACCTCCAGCAGCTGCCGGAGTCGCTGATCGTGGTGGGTGCGGGCTATGTGGGGCTCGAGCAGGCCCAGCTGTTCGCCCGCCTGGGCAGCAAGGTCACGGTGATCGCGCGTAGCCGGCTGACCTCGGGTGAGGAACCGGAAATCTCGGCCGCGCTCGAGGCCGTCTTCGCCCACGAGCGCATCGACGTGCTCACCGCCGCCACCGTCGAGAAGGTCCTCGCCGACGACGGGCACAAGGTGGTGACCGTGCGCACCGGCGGCGGCGCCAGCACCGAGCTGCGGGCCGAGCAGGTGCTGATGGCCACCGGCCGCCGCCCCAACACCGCCGGGCTGGGCCTGGATGCGGTCGGCGTCGCCGTCGACGAGCGGGGCGCGGTCGTGGTCGACGACCGCCAGCGCAGCAGCAATCCGCGCATCTGGGCGGCCGGGGACGTGGCCGGGGATCCGCAGTTCGTGTACGTGGCCGCCGCGCAGGGCACCCTGGTCGCCGACAACGCCCTGGCCGGTGCCGATCGCGTCCTGGACTACACCACGGTGCCGCGCGTGACGTTCACCAGCCCCGCGATCGCCTCGGTCGGACTGACCGACGCGCAAGCCGCCGCGGCCGGGCTGGCCTGCCAGTGCCGGGTGCTGGGGTTGTCGAGCGTGCCGCGGGCGCTGGTCAACCGGGACACCCGCGGCCTGGTCAAGATCGTCGCCGAAGCCGGCACCGGCCGGATCATGGGCGTGCACGCCCTCAGCGACGGCGCCGGGGACCTGATCACCGCCGCCACCTATGCGATGACCGCGGGTCTGACCGTCGACCGGCTCGCCCACACCTGGGCGCCGTACCTGACCATGGCCGAAGCGCTGAAACTGACCGCGCAGACTTTCACCACCGACGTCACCAAACTGTCCTGCTGCGCAGGCTGACGCCGTCGGACGGGAGGCAGTGATGAACGGACACATGACGATCGGGGACCTCTCGGCCCGCACCGGGGTGCCGGTGAAGGCGCTGCGCGAGTACACCGACCTCGGCCTGATCTACACCCTGGGCCGCAGCCCGGCCGGCTACCGCCTCTACACCGACGACGCGGAGTGGTGCGTGCGGTTCATCGGCGAGCTGCGCGGCCTCGGGCTCACCATCGCCGAGATCTGCCAGCTCACCTCCACCGACCGTGACGACCACGGCCGTTCGGTCGGCGCCCATCTCGCCGAGCTGCTGCAGCGGTCGCGGCAGCGGCTGCGCCAGCGCATCGCCGATGCCGAGCAGATCCTCGACCGCATCGACGCCTTCGAAACCGCACACCGTGCGCATCTGGCCACCGACGACCTGTGCTGGGCCGGTGACCCGTGCGGATGCGAGCTACGGGCTTGACCCTCACCCCGGGGACAGACCCTACCGTCGGCACCGTCACTGTCCGATCGCCCTCGAGGAGTCCGATCCCATGAGTACCGACAACCTCACTGCCGACGTTTTCGCCAAGATCCTGCCCGCCGGCCGGGACCGGGCGCTGATGCGCGCCGCGCTGCGGCTGCTCACCCACGGCACCCCGGTCACCGTCACCGAACTCGCCGCCGCCGCGGGAGTGCCCGACCTCGACCCCGCGCAGACGCCGATCGGCGCCGACGTCGAATACGACGAGGCCGGCCGGATCGTCGGCTGGGGCCTGACCCTCAACCCGACCCCGCACCGGTTCAGCGTCGGTGGCCACCAGCTCTACACCTGGTGTGCCCCCGACACCCTCATCTTCCCCGCCGTCATCGGCGCACCCGCCTGCATCGAATCCGACTGCCCGATCACGGGCACCACCGTGCGCCTGACCATCGACCCCGTCACCGGGGTCAGCGACCTGGAACCGGCCACCGCGATGGTGGCCTTCGTCGACCCCGACCGGATCCAGCCCGGTCACCTCCGCGCCACCTGCTGCAACCCGCAGGTGTTCCTCGCCACCTCCGACGCCGCCCACCACTGGCAGGCGAAATTCCCAGGCATGACGGTGCTGCCGGTCACCGACGCCTACCACCAGCTCGCCCGCCCCCTCGCCGACGCGATCACCGACCCGACCACGACCACCGGAACCAGCGCCTGCTGCTAGATCGCGCCGCCGCCGATCCGGGCCGGCGCTGCGGGTCAGAACAGGGTGTCCCGCACGCGCAGCGGCCGGTACCCGGTGGGGCCGAGCTGGGCGAGTTCGGCGTCGATGTCGACCTCGATGGCGCCGAAGAAGTTGATGTTCTCGCTGTGGGCCGGGGAGATGTGCGTCAGCACCTCGTCGTCGATGCGCCGCCCGGCCCGCCGCATCTGTTCGGTCGCCAGCCCGTAATACTCTGTGGTCCAGGCGATGACGGCGTTGGTCGCCAACGTGAGGCACCATGCCTGTTCGGTCTGTCCCTCCAGGTGCCTCGCGCGCACGGCGCCTTCGTGCGCGTAGAGCAGGTCGCGGCGGAGCGCGTGCAGGGATTCGCCCTTGTTGAGCTGTCGGGAGATCTTGCGCCGATAGCCCGGGTCGGACAGGTACCGGGCGGCGTAGATCGTGCGCCGCAGCGCCCCGTATTCCTTGAGCGCCGCCGCGAGGGCGTTCTGCCGGCCCGACGCGGAGAGCTTGCCGACCAGCAGCGACGCGGTGGCGTGCCCGAACTTCAGCGACCCGCTCAGCCGGAGCAGGTCGTCGTAGTGCTCGGCGATGAGATCCAGATTCAGCTTGCGGGTCAGCAGCGGCCCGGCGTGCGGGAACGCGGACTCCACCTGGGCCCGAGGCGCCGCCCGATACAGGGTGATCCGGCCCAGGTCCCGGATGCGGGGCGAGAGCTGCAATCCGAGCAGGTCGAACAGCCCGAAGTTCACGAGGGTGACGCCGTGCGTGTCGGTCGCATGCTCGGTGATCGGCAGATCCGTTGCATTGCCGAGGATTTCGTCCAGCACGTAGTGAGCTTCGCGTCTCGTCGCGACGATGACCTTGGTGCCGTAGGTGGCGTGCTGATCGGTGACATGGGTATACGTGCTCAGTCCTTCGTTCGCGAAATAGCGGCTCAACGCTCTGGCGGTGACCGATTTGCCGCGGGTCGGGAACCGTTGCCCATCACTCGACGACAGGGTGCCGGCGCCGAAGACCGGGGTCAGCGGCAGCCTTTGGTGGTAGTCGATGATCGTCAGGTTCGCCGCCCGCAGCGTCTCCTCCCGCACATACCATTCGCTGGTCCAGGCCAGGATGTCGTAGGAGAGGCCCGACGCCTCGGCCATTCGGGTCAGCCCGAGGTTGGTGGAGTAGGCCAGCAGGACGGCGATGAGGTTGCGTTTCAGCTCCGGGCTGCGGGCCTGTTTGCCGCCGGCGTGGGTGAAGCAGTCCAGGTAGCCGGTGCGTTTGTCCAGCTCGATCAGCAGCGACACGATCGGCGCGAACGGCAGCATCTCCGTCAGCTCGGCCTTGAGCGCCGTCGCCTCCGCGGGCACATCCTCCGCCGACAGCGGTGAGATCACCAGGTCACCGGCCTCATCGAGACGGACCGGCCCGTCGCCGCCGGCGAGCACCTTCTCCAACTCGCCCATAGCGGCGTCGAGCTCGTCGGTGGCGGTCGCCAGCGCGCGAGCGGGATCAGCGGACTTGCCGACCAGGCGGCAGAACTCGTCACGCTGCGGCTCCCACGCCTGCGGGGTCAGCAGGTACGCGGCCGGGTCGGCGTAGCGGCGCGACCCCGGCACGAACACATCCCCGCTGCGCAACCCGTCACGCAGCCCCAGCAGCACGCACAGCTCCCAGTAGTGCCGATAGGCGGTGGTGTTACCGGCTTTGCGGGCCTCGTCGAGGTAGCCGCGCCACTTCGTCGGCACGAACCCGGTCGGCGCGTCGTCGGGCACCTTGCGGGTACCGGTCGCGTTCAGCTCCCGCAGCATGTGCACCCCGATCAGCAGCTCGGTCGCGGCGGTGCCGCCGGCGAACCGGACTGTCGACAGCACCTGCGGGGTGAACTGCCGCAGGTAGGAGTACGAGCTGTCCAGAGCGGCCAGGTGCCCGTGATCGCGCGGCAGCCGAGGCTTGGCCTGCGCGACCGCGGCCCGCAACCGCTCCCATCCGATCCGATCGCCCCGGATCAGGCCGCCGATCTCCTCGTCGGGGATCTGCAGGTCACAGACGATCGCCAGCAGGTCGTCGAGCAACCCCTGCCGATCCTCTCCGGCCTTACCGCGCTCGGCCAGCTCGTCGCGCATCCGGCGTTCGGCCTTGCTCAACCTGGCCGAGATCGCCTGATCGAACAGCTGCACCACCTCGTCGAGCACATCGGTGGCCGACTGCGCCAACACGGTGAGCAGAATCGGGTAGCGGCGTTGCGGATCCCGGCGTTCGAGGGCTTGGCCCGTCAAGCGGCGGCCCACCGTCGCCAGGAACCGCCGCCGCTCCGCCGGCAGCACCGACATGTCCAGCTCATCCGCGCCCAGGTTGCGCAGGAACACCAGCTTCTCGACCTCGGCCTTCACCGCGGTCGCCGACGCCTCCACCGGGCCGGTCGACAACCACCGCAACCGCGACATCTCGATCGACGGGTCGACGACCAGCAACGCATTCAGTTCCTTACACCGCTGCGGCGTGAACTCGCGCGCCAACCGGTCGTAGGTCTCCCGCTGCGCCCGCGTGCGAGCGTGCGCGACCCGGCGGACCACCGTTTCCGGGCCCGGCCGGATCACCCGCGCCGAGATCAGGTACTCACACGCCAGCCGGAACAACAGCGTCGGCGAATCGTGCTCCATCGCCCGCGCCAGCAGAAACTCATCCAGCTCCTTCAACTCCATCGCCCCGGCAGGCCGCCACCCCAGATACTGGGCCACCAGCCGCACATGCTCGGTCCGCGTCTGCGCCCGCTTGCCATACGAACGAAGCTGCGCTGCATCGATATTCAGCTGATCCGCCAGCCGGGCCACCGCCACCGGCGGCGCCGACGGCACCTTGTCCGGCACGAACCCCAGCCACGGCAAGGTGCACAACGCCACCGCCAGGCCCAGACGGACCGCAGGGCCCCTGCCCTGCGGAGCAACAAACGCCAGATCCGCCGGGGTCAGCGTGAAGTACCGGAACAACTCCTCACGACTGATCTCCGGGAACTCCCGCAGGCGCTGCAACTCCTCGTCCGCGAATACCCGCGTCGCCACGAACCCCAGCCTCCAACACGCCGACCAACCTCATCGGCAGACAAGCCAAGCACCAACCACCCCGGCCCGCAGCCCGAACCGAGAAATCGCCGCTGACCAGGCACTACGCGAACTTCGTTGTTTTTTGCGCCATTACTACCGGGACCCCAGGCAGTTCTAGAGCCAGTTTCTTCTAGCTGTCGGTCAGTCGATCTCGCAGCCCACAGGGTGGTGCTGGTGGGTGCATCGGGCAGCGTACTCGGCCGGGGTCTGGTAGCCCAGCGCCGAGTGGCGGTGCCGGTGGTTGTGGTCGTCTTTGAAATCGTCGATCACCACGCGAGCTTCGAGCAGGGTGGGCCAGCAGTTGCGGTTCAGGCACTCGTCGCGAAGCCGGTTGTTGAACGATTCGATGAATCCGTTGTTCCACGGCGTGCCGGGCGGAATATAGGAGATGCCTACCGACCCTGCACAGAACGCCTGGAGCGCCTCTGAGATGAACTCAGGGCCGTTGTCCATGCGTAGCACCATGGGTGGGCCACCCCAGATCGCGAAGGTCTTCTCCAATTCCTCGACCAACCGGTCGGCGGTGATCGAGCGATCCACGATGTTGAGCAACGACATCCGGGTGTGTTCATCGACCATTGATGCGATCTTGACCTTCTTGCCATCCACGGTCGAGTCAAACTGAAAGTCCAATGCCCACACCACCTTCGGCGCATCCGCCGCCACGATCGGCACTGACGATTGCCCGGCTCGTTTGCGCCGCGGCGCCCGGCGCACCTGCAGGCCCTCCTCCGTCCACAGCCGATGCACCTTCTTCTTGTTCACCTCGATACCGTCGTCGAACCGCAGGTGCGCCCACGCCCGCCGGAACCCGTGTCGCGGGTGCTTGCGGGCGTAGGTGCGTAGCTGTGCACGCATACCAGCGTCCGGGTCGGCCGGTGTCTGAGCCAACGGCAGACGCCGGTAGGTAGACCGTGAAAGCCCAACAACCCTGCACGCCATACGTTCTGACATGTTCTTCACGTCTTTGAGCATGTCGATCGCGGCGCGTTTGGCGGTCGGGCTCAGAATTTTCCCTTGGCGATCTCCCGCAGCGCGTCTTTCTCCAACTCGGCGTCGGCGAGCAGGCGCTTGAGCCGGCCGTTCTGCTCGCGTAGCTTCTTGAGTTCCTTGGCGGCATCAGCGTCCATACCGCCGTACTGGCGGCGCCAGTTGTACAAGGTGGCCGCCGACACCTCGAGGTCGGCGGCGATCTCCTCGCCGTTCTTGCCCTCGGCCGCCAGTTCATCGGCTCGGCGCAACTTGCGCACGATGTCCTCAGCCGAGTGACGCTTCCGTCCCGCCATGATCCCTATCGTCCCTTCTCCGCCCTCAACAGGGCAATCAGGACTCTAGAACCACCCGGACCGGTTCACGGGGGACACGCCACTCCGACCGTGGGTGAGTGCGATTGACGGGCTTTGCAGCCGAGGCGCGTGCCGCGCCGTGTGCCGTTGATCGCGACCGCAAGAGTGTTGCGGCTCAATCTTGTGTCTGCGTGAACGCTGGTAGCAGGATCGCACCGATGAACCACGGGGCGTCGTCGGCGTCAAGGCGTCCGGCGCGTACTTCCTCGGCTGCCGCGTTCATCACCACGTGGGTGGTGGTCAGGAGCCACGTCACGGGCAGATCAGTTCGGAACGCATCTTCGCGTTGTCCACCTCGATCGGATTGCTGGTCGCCGGCCCGGTTGTCGGGCTGTGGTTCGTCATCCGCCAGCTGCGCGCTCAACGTCATCATCGGCTGGGTGCTCACTACAGCCGTCGTGGCCGGGGTGAACCGTCTGATCAACCGCTCCTAACCTCGGGTGCGACCTTCGAGATCACCCTCGACCGGCGGAGCCGCTGACGTTACGTCAGAGAATGTTCAAATACATACTCCCCAACGCCTTTCAGCTGGTAGCGAGACGTGTTGAAGTAGGACGAGTAGCGACGGGAGTGCAGCGTGCCGTCCACGACACCAACCGGCCCGTGCGGCGAGCGCTACCAACAGGCACTGTAACCGCCACCCCACCATCCTCACCTCGAGCAGACGTATGCAGGGAGGAGTGGCACAACCACGCAGGGCCACTACAGCGAGTGGTCGGCAAAATGCGCGACACGCTGTCCACACCTCGGACGATCGTTGACAATGGCTCAATGGATGCTTCCGCCATCGTTGCCGCGATTGCCGCCGCCATCACTTTGGCTGCCCTGTACTTCACGCGACGACAAGTCAAGACCGCAGAAGAACAGACCGCAATCCAGCGGGGAATGTACAAAGATGCCGCTCAACCGTACGTCTGGGCAGATATCCGACCTCACGCCCAGCATGCTTCATTCATGATGCTCATCCTGAAGAATGAAGGACCGACCGTCGCTACCGACGTCTCACTGAAGATTAATCCAGGATTGCCGTCTGAATGGGCCCGGAACGAAGACCACGAGAAGTTCGCGAGCATGCGCTGCTTTGATTCGCTACCACCTGGACGTATGATGCAGTGGAATCTCGGATTGCCACAAGACCTCTTACCATCCCCCGATACTCCGGGTAACGGTGATGGGCGTTTCAAAATATCGATCTCTTTTCGTGGACCGAACGGGACGAAAACCACTTTAAGTTATTCGATAAACCTAAGCGAGTACCGATGGGTCGCAAAGACGACACCCGGCACCCCAATGACTATCGCAAAGTCAGTGGACGACGCCACCAAGACCCTATCCAAGGCAATCAATAACGTTGCGATACAGCTTTCCGAATAGCTTTTTCACGAACGGCAGCAGCGCAATTTCGGAAGCAGGGCTGTCAGTAGTATAGCTCCTAGTCTGGCAGCCCTCCCTCTGAGCGTCGCTCTTGAATTAAAGCATCAAGAACAGCTTGATCTCGAAGCATGGACCGCGGAATAGGTGCAGGCAGGCCGAGTTGATCAAGTAGCTCTCTCAATGAGACGGGGACAGGGCCAGGCTGTAACGTCGTCCACGAACCCAATAGATCAGCGATGTCTCTGGGAGTCGTGGAGAATGCTTCACCGAGGCCCTCGAACAACGCTAGGTCACTCAGCCTCAGTGGCACAGGGGCTCGCGCGGAGCCCCGCAACTCCTCGAACGGCGCAGACCTTGTAATCCAATCCAACCGGACGGAGGTTATGTTTGCGAGACCGTTATTCGGCACAACAACGTACGGTATGAATACCGGATTCGCCTCAACTCCAAAGGATAAGTGCTCCCTAATCAATCTCGCAGTTGACAAAATCTGGTTGAACTTGCTTTCGACAAACGAAGTATCCATATCTTTGTCGTAGGCAGAGACGTCAGCAAGACCTTGAGCAAGCCTGGCACTCAGGTGGTGATTCGTTGCGTCAATGAGAATGCAGGCACGTCCCGCAACCAACAGGAAATCGCAGACCGAAGGGGCTTCCCCTTTAGTACTAGACCACTCCTCCCGCATTTCGCTTTCATATACTACCCTCGAAATTTTGGAACTATAGGATGCAATCCGCCCCAGAATGTCACCAGCGACACGCTCGAACGCATAATTCATTGCAAGGCTGAATGCCTCGGCCGCTGAACCTGGCTTCGCAGGACCAAACGAGAAAAATGTTTGCCAATACAACTGCGAACCAAAGAACCTATCAACAATCCATTGATATCGGAGCGCAAAAACTGTGTCGTCGTCGTCCCGAAGAAATGGACGTTCCGTGAAAACGTATCGCTGATTCGTAACCGGACCCTGCTCGCGATCACGACGAAGCCTGCGCGCATAATCATTCGCCGAATATGCCATGTTCTTAAGTACGAACTCTACGGCGCATTCGGTAGCACCAGCACGCACTAGGTCCGAGCGTCGAACAACGAACCGCCCAGAGGAAACGATCTCGCTAATGATCTGGCCTGCAACCATGACATCGAGCAGCGGGATGCCATTTGCGAGTTCGAAAGCCTCAGCCGGGTTGGCACCTACTCGCGCGTCACTCACGCGTGCCGGCCAAGGCCGAAACCACAGATCGTACGTTAGAGCCTTGATCAACTCGATCTTGACGGGTTCATTGCTAAGGAAATTCGCCATATCATCCAATGCATGCTGACGAATCGCCGCGATGGTCTCGTCAGAGGTATACGCTTCGATCTCTGCGATGTACGCACCGACGTCGGCGGGGTCTGGGTTCGCCATTGAATCGAGTGCGTTCTGTACGCTTACGTGTTCCGTCGTAATGGACATAACTAGCTCAATCACGTCACTTGTTTCGATATCACGTACCCCGGATGATCCCTCTGTGACTGGACACGACTCAAAGACTTCTCGTATGAGTTGCGTTACTGATCGAGGGGGTACGAGACGATGGGTGACCCCGATCATCGGAGACAGCCGGTTAGCCCACTCCGCCCCAACTTCTGTCAGGAGTTCACGTTCGACACTCACCTCTGACCAGTCAGTCGTAGTAGCAACGTCAAGTCGAGACTGCATTGCTGCCAACGCATGAAGAGCCGATCTCTGGGAAATCTGTCCAAGTCGCTGAACCCGCTCGGCGTGGCTCAATGCGGTCAGCCCCGCGTGGTCAGAAATGATCGCGAATAGCGGTGCAGGCTGTCCGGTGGGTAGACGCTTGGGCGCCATGGAAGGTGACGTTCCGGGGCGCGCCCCGTTCGACCGCCTCTCGCGACGCCGTTGTTTGGTTGTCTTACCCGTACGAGGCTTGCCTCGCTTCTTCTTCGACATCTTAACCTCCGCGATCACGTCGGGAATTTGTGATATTCGCACCACTGCCTATACAGAATAATGGCAGCGTAAGTCATGCGCCGTTGTCAACGATTGAATACGTCTCTTGCGTATGCCGCCGCAGCAGAGACCGAATTTCGCTCGATCGTCGCAGGGTACTACCCAAGCATGTGTGGAAGGAATCCCATTCGAATTATCCCCCCAGTGTCGGACTTACATGATCAATCGTCGCCCAAGTTGCTCACATATTCTGCGTACGTTGCAGCAGCTGCCACAGCATGTCGCTCGATCGTCGCGGGGGAGTAGCCTAGGGCATCCGCGAGGATCGCGGGTGGTGCGAGCTTTGTGAGTTCGTGAAGTGTTCCAAGGCGGGCCGCCCTGGTACTGCAGATCGTCGTGAGGCACGTTCGTAAGTACCCCGGGTTGATATGTTGACCAGGCATGTACCCGCGGAACACCCATGTTGTGGCCGGATGCGCAGCGGTGTTCGCGAGCTCGCGCTCGCCAGCGAGGTAGCGGAATGGCTCATCAAGGGGCTCGGGCAGGGCGATGGCGATGTCGCCGAGCGTTACTGTCACAAGCTCGTCGGAGACAATCACGTCGTCCCACGTGAGTTTGACGACGCGATCGATCTGCTGGCCGAAGACGAGTACCAGGATCGCCGCAGCTCGGTCTCGAGGATTCAGCGCCAGTTTGTTCGACGTGATGCTGTCGACGGCATCGTGCTGGTCCTCAGTACTCATCTTGCGACTGCCACGACGGTGCGGCGTCATCGTTAGGTTCGCAGGGACCAGCGTGGTCTTGATAGCCCACGAAAGGAAGCGTATGGCGAACTCTCTCGTGCTCGGACCTTCGGCTTGCCAAGCGTCTAGGTCGGGCTGAGACAGGCCCGTAATCGAGATGTCCCGAGCGGTGAGCCAGTTGAGGAAGTCGATTGTTACAGTGACGGTTTGCTTGGATCTCAAGAAGGTTCCTTGCGACACCGACTCCATCGAATGCATCTGACGTAGATGGTGCCAACGAATATAGCGGTTTACGACGTCACGATGTTCCTCGGATATTACACGGCTGAGGGCTTCGTTGGACCATTCGATATAGCGGTGGAGCAGTCCGTCCCTAGGCGAAAGGATCTCGTGGGCCACCAACAGTTCTCGAACGTACTCGCGTGTTCGTGACTTCGGTAACGCATCGACCACCTCATGAGTCACCGCTGGCGACTGTGCAAGGTCAGTGAGAAATGCAGTGACGTGCGGTTGGTTGATCCACGTGAGTCCGCTATTGGCTCGTTTCATGGACTTCAACGCGGCCGCGAAGGGTTTGAGCTCAGCGTTGATGGCCCCCGTCTCTGGGTTCGTCAGGATCCGGTCAATCGTCGATCCGAAGACGCATCGCCAGCACCGCCCCTTGGCATAGAGCTCTTCTTCTGCGCCGCATTCCACGCAGTCGACGTTCAGTTTGATGCCGCTGCAGGCACGGCAGGCGGGTCGACCGTTGATGATTCCGGGCAGGACGCCGTTGTGGCCACATGCGCACACACCGCGGGTCCGTTTGGCCGCTTGGTAGCAGTAACCACAGATCTCTAGCTCCTGCCAGGTAACGACGCATTCGCGGTGCTCTCCGCAACGCTCGCAGGGGAGCCAGCGCTCTGGGTCTTCTGGCTTACGTGGGCGTGCCATCGTTACCGTCATCTCGGACGATCTTGATCCTGCGTGCCACGGAGCGCTTCTCACCTACGCCTAAGTCCGCCGGATTCGCCGGCGCGTCTGCGGTGGCCGCGGCTCGCATCTCGACGTAGGGCTCAAACAGATCGTTGGGTGTGCATTCGAGGATGTCGCATAGGGCAGCGAAGGTACGAGCCGGGATCCGTTCGGGAGTACCAGTCACCAATCGGTGCACTTGGGCGTTGGAGAGGTTGATCCCACGTGACTTCAGCAACGGGATGAGTTCCGTTGTCTTCCAAAGGTTGTGGTCGGCCATTCGTTGGCGCAGATTCCAGTGATAGCCGATTCGGCGTTGCTCGCTCACGGGTACTTCTTACTCCCACTTTCGTCACGAGTGACGATTCTCTGTTGGATCATCCCTCTGGATGGTCTTCTGTTTGAAGTCTGCAGATACCGATGTGTAGAGGGCGGTGGTCGAGGAGTATGCATGGCCGACTTGCTGTTGTACGAACATTGGGTCGTATCCCGCCTCGAGGAGATGTGTGACGTACGAGTGGCGCAGGCAATGCATCTTGAGCTCCTTCGGCAGGCCGGCCATGTCGCGGACTGCGGTGAAGGTTCGATTGAAGTTTCGGATACCCGTGGCGCCGGCGCGTTCGGATGGCCACAGTGATGCCGAGCGGTCCGCAGTCGCAAAGAGCTCACGCCCGTGCTGCGACATCCAATGTTCGAGAATGCCTACGACCCAGTCGAACTCAGGCACAGTCAGGACCGTGCGTCGCCGTGGGCCCGACCCTGACATGCCCTTGGCGTAGCGGACTTGAACAGCGCCGTAGTGTCCATACTTCTCGACATGCGGATTCGGGCCGAAGTCGTAGTGTTCCAGCATCGCCAACTCGCGGCGCCGGAGACCGTAGGCATAACAGACCTTAAACGCTGTCGAGTCTCGCATGAGCGGGAGCCAGCGTTTCGAGCCCTTCGTGAACTCCTGGTCTACGAGGTCATCACACGCGTCAAAGAACGTCTGTAATTCGACCTGGGTGAAGCTACGCCGATTGGCCGGAATCGCGTCATCTGTCTTGTGGCGCGGCGTGTTCCACTCGAAGACAACTTGAGCGGGAACGTCATCGAACGCTTTGCTACAGAAGGTAGCCCACCCGTACCTTTCGTCAGTGACGTAATAGCAGAACGCCCGAATAGTGCCAGCGTTCGCGCGCAGCGTCGACACCGAGACAGCTTTGGGACCGGTGCGCCGATCAGCGAGGAACTCATCGACATGGATGGGTTGCCAGGTCCACGGATACTCGTTCGAGTGCTCCTGGAAACGCGCCACCAAGCTGCAGGACGACCGGATAAACGGCACACCTAGGCCACGCGCCAGCATCTGCGCCCGCCAGCCGTCCAGCATCGCCTCGAACACTCGGTCTTCAGGCCGCAAGAGACCGACGACACCGTTGGCGAGGAACTCAGGGAGCCGGCCCGGGACGCTCTGCATCAACTCAATGTACGCGAGAATCTCTCATCTGTTTGGCTAAACCAGCACCGAAGTGCGAGAACGATGACCCGAGCGAGCGGCGGCACGCCACACGCACCGGCGCAACCTGCACGGTCACTCGAGATGGACTGGGTCGAGTCCTCTCATCTGTTTCTACTCGGCCTCGTTAAGTGCCGATAAGATACATTATGTCAACTAGTCTGTGGCGAGTTGTATCATCCGCGAACTCGACACGGAGTCTGTCGGATGACAAGGTAGTTGGGAGTTTGACAGCGAACTTGGGAGTCGTTGGTGCACGGCAATGGCGGTTCAGCTGAGCGTTGGCGGCCGCGGCCCGGCACTGGCATGACACAGTGGTCTGGTGCGCAACGTAGGACCCCGGTGGAACCACAACACCCACTACTACGACCTCGTGCTCGACCGCGCGTCACCATCAGCTCGCACCGCCCTCGACGTTGGCACAGGCGACGGACTGCTGGCGATCCGGCTCGCTGAGAAGATCCCTCATGTCACTGGACTGGACTCCAACGCCGAAATAATCAACCGCGCTCAGTCAAATTGCGTCTCCAACGTCACCTGGATCACCGGCGATGCCCTCACCTATGAGTTGCCCGAGACGCACTACGACCTTGTTGCCGCCGTCGCCACTGTCCACCATTTCCCTGATCTGATGGCCGGTCTGCAGCGCCTAGCGGACCTCACCTCCCCCGGCGGCGCACTGGTCGTAATCGGCTGCGCCCGCAGCTCGACGCTTCGCGACTACGCCTTTGATGCCCTCGGAGTCGTGCAGCACCAGGTTCTTTCGCGCACTCGTGGCTTCTGGCAGCACAACGCCCCTGTCCAGATGCAGTCTGCCCACACGTACGCCGAAGTGGAAGGAATCGCGGCGGCGATGCTACCGGGCATGAAGTGGCGACGCCTTCCGCTGTGGCGATACGCCGTCACCTGGAACAAGACGAAGTAGCAAACGAGCACCACTCCGTTCGCCGAGACCCGTCGTCGTCGACCGCCTGAGAAGTGGTATCGACTCTTTGTCGTACCCCCGTCGTACTTTCCCAATTGATCACGGATATAGATCGGAGGGGTTCGCGATGGGCACGGAGACAGTTCACGATGCCGCGTCGTTGGAACGCGCGCGCACACGCCAAGCTGGGGTTCATGGATGTCCTCCGCGGGGAAGCTTCGATCAGAAATCCCTTCTGCTGCTTTGCTTCACGCCAAGATCGAAACGGCGCTTCCTTTCCGTTCCGGAGTTCAGTACCAGAACCGGCGCAACCGGCACTCACGGCAGTTCGTGTCCCCACAACGATCGCATGTGTGGTGTGAGTCTGCGCTGGAGGCCGATGCGCTCCTTGTCCTTGAGTTCGAAGGCGATGCCCGACAGGTCGCCTCCCAGCCGATGAAGTTTGTGTTCGCGGACGGCACGGAACACGTACCAGACTTCTTCGCGCTTCTGAGATCTGGCGATCAAGTCGTGTATGACGTCAAGCCGTTGGGACGAATGACCGATGAAGCACGGGAACAGTTCCGCAAGACCGCCGAGATGTGCGCATCAATAGGCTGGAAGCATCAAGTCCTGAACGAGCCCGCGCCCGCGCTTCTCCAGAATTTGCAGTTTCTCCGCCCCGCCCGGCATGGCCACTATCATCCGTCGGCTACCGCGTTCGGGCGCATCCGCGAAGCCTTCGTCGACGGCGTGACGTTCGGTGACGGATCAATCATGGCCGACCGCCAACATCCATACCGCGCAGCCGCTCACGTGCGCCACCTGCTTTGGCACCGGTACCTCGATGCCGACCTCTCCGTACCTATCTCCCCTACATCGGTGCTTCGTACGACCAGAAAAGAGGAGCCATGCAACTGCGGCGCGTGAACTTGGGCGACATCATTTCGTGGGATGGACGCGACTGGATCGTTGACGCCCACGGCCGCAACGGCTCCAGGCTGAACCCGGTCACGGATGGAACGCCAAGATGGGTTGACATGGCCACCATCTCTCATGACGGCTCGTTTGAGTACCACGGTGGTAGTGATGGTCACCTCGGCGTAGCTGCCGACCGCATCCAGCTCGCCATGCTCGATCCGGCCACCCGCGCTGACGCACTCTTCTGGTTGCAACACCTGACCGAGGCTCGCTTCGGCGTGGTCGACCCGCATAATCCCGATGCTGTGCCGCGCGACGGTTACGGACCAGAGACGACTATCGAAGGTCGGATGGAACGCAAAGCGCAGGAACTCAATGCGGCGGGAATCAAGACCTCACGAACGAGCCTGTTCCGCAAAGACGCTCAGTATCGTGCTCACGGCATCGTTGGTCTTATCGACGGTCGCCGGGCCAAGGAATCCACGGGGCAGAAGATTCCGCAGATCGTCGATGATGCGGCGCACCGGGTCATCGCTGAGCACCTCGGCGCGACGACCCGCGATGTCCTGTACTACCTCGATAAGGTCAAACAACGAGTCCGCCATGACAACCCCGACATTGACGTCAACTGGCCCAGCGACCGCACTCTTCGGCGATGGCTCACTCCCCTCCTCGACGCTGCCGGGCTTACAAAGTCGGCTCAGCACAGGAGAAGCGAAGGTAACCGGCCGAAGCGCGCGTTCCAGCCGATTCTCGCGACCTATCCCGGGCAGTTCGTCGAGATCGACTCGAACACACTCGATGTTGAGGCGGTCATGCCCGACGGCAAGGTCATCCGCCCGTACATGACGGCGGCAATAGACGTGTTCACCGACAGTGTCGTTGGCTTCCACATTCACGGCGGTGTCCCATCATCGACCGACCACGCAATCCTGTTCGCACGGATGGTCAGTCCGCGTCGCGCAGTTGATCGGATCGATCACGAACTTTCACTGGGCAAATCGAAAGTGCTGCCCGGCTCAGCAATGATCGCTATGGGACAGGCGAACTCAGAGGCTCCCGCGATGCCGTTCATCGCTGTCGAAACGCTGACGATGGACCGGGGAAAGGACTTCCTCGCCAGCCGCGCGGCAGCAGAAACACTGGGGTGGAGCGTCATCGACGCCCCGCCGCATTCTCCCACTGCCAAGCCTCACGTCGAGCGGTTCTTCAAGAGCGTCAACAGCCTGTTTCTATCTCGGATCGACAGCTACGTTGGCAACTCCCCCGAGCACCGCGCCCGCGCCGAACGTGCAGCGATCCCGTTCGCGTCTCTTGTCGATCAAATGTGGGCATTCATCATCACCGTGTACCAGAATCGCCCTCACTCGGGGTTTGTATTGCGAGAGCATCCCGGACGAACTTTCACACCCAATCAGATGTACGCAGCCTCGTTCGACGCCACCGCAGGCATCCCACTCCCCTTCTCCGACCGCGACTACATCGCGCTCATGCCGCGGGACGAACGTACGATTCGCTCGGATGGCGTGCACCTCGGCAACGAAATCTACGACTCGCCCGAGCTCAACGACCTGCGGACGCGAAGCGGCAAATTCGAAGTGCGCCACGACCCCTATGACTCAGAACGCGTGTGGGTTCGCCATCCGGACACTTCGGAGTGGATCACGTGCCATGCCCGAAGCATTCGACTGGCCGCACTACTGCCGCACTCCCATTCGGCTCCCGAACATCGGCAAACCTCGGAGCGACCGAACAGGCCGTCGACCCGCACGCTCAGTGGTCGCAGGACTTTCTCGATGCCGAGTCCGCTCGTGTGGCAGCGAAACAGGCCAGCACGAAGACGTCACGCGAGTCGACAGACTCAAAGGCCGAGAAGAAGGCCCGATCACAAACTCTATGAATGTCGTTCGGACAGTCGTCATGGAACTCCCGAAAAGGAGGCCAGACGGGTCGTTGACTGGCATCGGTGTCGACTTCACGAGCCCGCAGGTTCCGGAGTCGTGGTCTAGTCAAGACGTCAGAAGCTCTTCCGGAAGGACCGTGCATTTGCCTGTGAGACAGCGTGATAAACGCTTCCCATACGATAGTCGTCGCGCGCTGCTGCCGTTCTCTCCCCGGGGATCATCGCAAGTTTGACGAGGATCGATGCCCTAGTTGCCTCGGACATCATTTTTTCATTTCCCGGGAAACCTCCAGACTGAGGCTTCAGGCGCATTCATGTTCGTGTCGGACCACAGTTGAACTCATACGGATTCGCGCGAAGGAACTGTGGCCAAGCACGTATCAGGTGCCGATTCATAGATCATGCTGAGTCGGGCGTTTTCAGACCCTGGCGCAAAGGTTCGAGCGGACTGTCGTCCACAACTGGCCCGCGCCCTGACCCTCCTCGGACTCGAGTGGACCCTGCTCGTAGATCGGACCGAAACAGACTGTGAGGCAATGCCAAGCGCGGATGAGTCAGGTTCGACCAAACGTGGTGGTGCCTACGATCGACTTTTCGAGACCGGGATTGAGCACCTCCACCGGTACGTTGCCGAACATGGTTCGAGCTCGCCGCCCCGCGGCGTGACGATCAACGGTTTCCTGCTCGGGCCTGGGTCGACAGTCGGCGTACCGACTACCGGCTGGGCCGCCTGTCCGCCGAGCGGGTCGCGCGACTCGAGTCCGAGTTCCCGGACTGGCGGTGGAACGTGCGTGACGCCATGTTCGAGACCGGGCTGGTGCACTTCCGCCGCTACGTCGCCGTGCACGGAACCAGCTACATCCGTCAACACGAAGTCTTCGACGGATTCCCGCTCGGGCAGTGGGTGACCAATCGCCGCACCGACTACCGCGTCGGGCGGCTCTCGGCCGAGCGGATCGCGCTGTTCGAGAACGAGTTCCCGGACTGGCAGTGGAGAAAACAGGACGCGGCATTCGCCGTCGCGTTCGAGACCGGACTGGCGCATCTGCGCCGCTACGTCGCCGCCCACGGGACGAGCAACGCCCGCCGGCGCGACACCATCGACGGATTCCCTATCGGCACCTGGGTCGCTTCCCGTCGCGCCGACTACCGCAAAGGCCGACTGACCGCTGAGCGGATCCGCCGCCTCGAAACGGAGTTCCCCGACTGGCAGTGGACCGTACGAGGTCGCTCCTGACCGGACAGAAGACCGACGGGGTGAGGCAACGGATTCAAAACCCTTCCAGTGCGAGTCCTCGTCGCGTCTACTCCCCAGCAACGACGGACCAGGCCATCGGCATTGGGTCAATGTCAGTTGCAGGTCGCCGAGATCTCAAATCGCTTGGTGAGCGGTGCGGCGAGGTCGTAGCTTTCCGCGGTGCCCCTGATCGTGATCCGGGAACCGTCCTGGGTTACCTCGGCCGAGCCTTTGCCGAATTTCGCGGCGTAGTTGACCCCATCGATGGCGAACGACACGCTCTCGACTTTCGGCGGATTTCCTGGTTGCAGATTCACGGCGAGCCCGGGCTGACCGTCGGTGGGGTCCTGCCCGTGAAGACTGATCAAATCGCTCTCGTTGTAGCACTGGAACTTGGTCAGGTCGACGTCGGGCAGCGGTTGTCCCTCGACGGTGGCGCTGAGCCCAGCATCAGGAATCTCGATCTTCGACAGCTTCGGACGAGACTGATCACCTTGAGGTGTGTCGGAGTCCGAACATCCCACTGCCATCAGACCTACACACGATGCCGCCACGAGCGACATCACAAACCGCTGGCGGTTGGCCATTACTTCTCCCCCGAACCGGATGTGCAGCATTACGATCTGCCCCCGCACTCTACCGATAGAGCTTGCAGTGGATTCGCCGTGGGTTCGGCCCTCGTTACCTTGCTCTTAGCGGCGACCTGCGACGGTGACCAGAGGCCGGGTCCGCGTGGCGCCGGCCCTGTTTCGTCTAGCCGCGGATCACAATTTCGATGGCCTCGACGTCGACTCCGTAGGTTTGCGCGAGACCATTTTTTGCCTCCTGGATGGTGAGTGCGTGTGGTGCAGTTGTCGCCTGCGGAGGTGTTGCGGCGGCCTTCTTTTTCGGGGCCGGCAGCCACTTCACACCATCGAGCTCGACGCCGAGATCGTCGAGGGTGGTGTAGCGAACGGGGTTGCGGTGGCCTCCCCAGACCTCGGGTTGGTTGATCGCAGCGTATTCGCTGAACTCGATTCGCCAGCGGTCGTCGACCGGGATGATGCGGGAGATCTTCCCGACTAGGAAGGCGCTGCCGTGCGGTTCTGTGGCGTCGGCGTAAGCCTCCGCGTTGTGGGCGTTCTGGGTGCACACAACGTAGGTGCACTTCCTGGCGCGGGCCGGATCAAGCTTCCAGACGCCCGAACCGCCCTCCGCGAGGATCGAGTCGAGGTTCTTGGCGGTGAAGACGGCGATGGTGTTTTCGGTGTTTGTCATGCCTCAACCATAGATAGTTCGTTGCTACTTTGTCCATACTTCCAACCACGTTGTCGTCATAGTTTCTTGCTCGTGGGCTCGCCCATGGCGACAGCAATCCAGAGAGAATGGTGTGCGTGACCTCTACTCCCCCACCTTGACGAGGCTCATCAATCTTCCCCAGGTGTGCTCACTGAAATTCCCCACCCGGAGGCGGCTTCTACTCTAGCGTTCGTCGGGTCGGTGTGGTCGCGGTGCGCTGGTTTTGGGAGCGGGCGTGGTGGTCGCGTAGGCGGTAGGAGTTGCCGTCGAGTTCGAGCACGACGGAGCGGTCTAGTAGCCGGTCGAGCATGGCCGCGGCGACGGTGGTATCGCCGAGGACTTCACCCCACTCGGCCACCGACCTGTTGGTGGTGATCACGATGCTGGTTTTCAAATAGCGTTGTGCCACAACCTGAAACAACGCTGACGCGGCCTCGGCGGGTAGTGGCAGGTAGCCGAGTTCATCGATCACCAGCAGCGTGGGTCCGGCAAAGAACCGCATGCAGGTGGCCCAACGGCCCTCGATGGCGGCTTTGTGGTCAACATGAGAAAGCGGGCCTCCCTGGAGCTGGTGCGTGGTCAGAGACCATCAGCATCTCGGGAGGCCCGCCTTCGCTGGCGGAGCCACACGGGTGGGGAATTTAGGTGAGCATCACTGGGGAATTTCGATGAGCGCCGTCACTAATCGACGCCGCGGTGGCCAAGGCCCGCCGGCTGGGTCGCTCGTGGGCCGACATCGGCGCGGCCACCGGCATGACCCGACAATCAGCCAACGAGCGCTGGAAAGACCGCACGTGAGTGCTGCCGGATGAGTATCGTCTAATTCAATTCTGACGCATTTGATTTCGAGTTCCGAGGCTGGGTATTTACGACATTCTCGCTGCCTGGGAATGGATTGTGGGACGCCCCGCTGACCGGACCGCCGGACTTCCGTTGAATGTCGCCGGACGCCGGCGATGAGAGGAAGGGCCTCTACGAGGAGGGGTCGACATGAACTTGGAGACTGTCGTGGCGATTATCAGTGCCACGATCGCCATCGGGGCGCTGTGCCTAACTGCCCGCCAGGTGCATCAAGCGGGCGAGCAAACTAAGCTGCAACGCGAACAAACGGAGCTGCAACACAAACTGCAGGGCTGCCGGTCAGCTCGACCTCAGGCGGCACCGACCTACTTGTACAGCTAGCTTGCTCAGCCGCAGTCCCGTGGCCGACACCGTCGGTGGTGTGTCGTGGTGCCTGGCCTCATTCCTCATTCCATGCCGTCTAGGACGAACTGTGCGGCGTTCATCAACCGATCGGCGATGCCATCGTAGTGGGAGTACCCCAGGCCGCATTGCAGGGTGGCCCCGTTGACCGCGATCACCAGGGCGTCTCGCCGGGCATCAGTGTCGTACTCGCCGAGGGCAGCCGAGAGTCGGTGAAGGATGACCGCGCCGGCCCGTTCTCGAATGTCTCTTACTGGCGGGTCCTCACCGAGCAGAGCTGACGTGGAAGCCCGACTCAGAACCGGGTCCTCGCCCAGAACCTCTCCGAACGTGGTGAACAGGCTGTGTAAGCGCTCACCAACCGTGGATCCACTGGCGGTCTGTGCGCCCCACTGATCAAGCTTGCGGGTGAACGCCTCGGCGATCACGTGATGCTTGGAGCGAAAGTAGCCGTACGTCGTGACGTGGGTGACGCCCGCGCGCCGCGACACTTCCCGCATCGACAACCGGTCATAACCGGACTCGTGCAGAGCATCGACGGCGGCGGAGACAATTCGATCTGACGTCACCCCACCACCGACCTCGCCCAGGAAGCCCTTCGTTGAGGTTGCGAGTTCGTCGCCGTTCGTCACCCCGATTACGGTAGACACCCAGCTATACACGTGTAAACTTTACACCTGTAAACCTGACCGACCGAACCTTGAGGAGGAGTCACCCATCATGGCTTTTGACCGCAGTGAACTACACAAAATGAAAGACAGCTGGGAACAAGCAAACATCGATGTGGAGAAGGCAGGTGACTGGCGGCCCCTGAGCGAGTTCTACACCCAAGACGCGACCTACGGCTGGAACTACGGCCCCCAGTGGGACTTCATGGCTATAGGCCGCGACGAGATCCGCGACTTCGCCATCGGATTTGAGATGGACGGACTGGACGGCTGGACCTACCCGTACCAGTCCTGGGTCATCGACGAGCACACCGGAGACATGATCGGACTATGGAAACAAGTCTTCGCCGGCCACCGCCCGGACGGCACCCGCTATGCCCTGGAAGGCATACAAGGTAGCTGGTTCAAATACGCTGGCGATTTCAAGTTCGGATGGCAACGCGATTTCTTCGACTATGGCAACGTGACCGCCCTCTACACCGAGATGCTCGGTGCCGGTGATGCCACCAATGGCATGAAAATGCGTATTGACCGAGTCCTCAACGCCGCCAAAGACCGAAAGCCACTACCCGGCTGGTACAAACTCGGCACCGCACCCGTCCCATTTTGGTGACAACCCTCATCGGGTGGACTGTCGTGAGAACGGTGTAAGTGGCCTTACCGCCGCCCTCGGTGTGTCGGGGTCAGGAAGGTCACGTCACGGCCCGCCGCTCTGATGGCTGTGGAGCCATCTGATGAACACGATGACGGGATCGTCGAGGTGCCTGCGGACCGCAACGTCGACGAGCTCGAGGTAGCGCGCGAGTTGGTGCGCCAGACCCGGGGAGGCCGAGGCCAGTTCGACCTGTCTCCGACGGCCTGCTCAAGGCGATGACCACAACCTGGTAGGTGCCCTCCGTGAACGTCTCGATCGAAGGGTCGGACGGTCTCCGAGGACGCGGCGGTGTCGGTCTCGCGATGAGCGGGGTACCGATGGCGGTTGACGAGTTGACGCGCCTATCTCGTCAGTGCTGTCCGGCCGCTGCATCCCGAGGAACAGACCATCGCAGAGATGCTGCAGGGATGGCGCAACCATGTTCGATCGAGACGGATACGTCAGCAGCTGCACCGTCACCGCAATCTCGAACGCGCGCCGGCAAGTAGATCTGGGCGCACTCAAGCCTGACTGACCCAAGATCCGCTGATACTAGGAGTAACTCAGATCTTGGTATCGGGTCTTATCCAGTGAACAACTGCATCCTGCATCAGATGCACCATCGCGTCCACTCCGCCGACTGAGTGGCCGATAGTCCTACAGGTGAGACGACAGCAGCACGATCGACGCGTGCCGCCTGATGAAGCGCGACGGTGAGTCCAGCGCATCCGCAGCTGTCCGTAGGTCTTCGTGCCTTATGTCCTGGATCCGATCGGACGTGAGTTCTGCAGCCATCACTTCGTCCAGCTCCGGGCGCATAGCGAGAACTTCACGAATCGGTGCGTAGTCGAGCCGACATCTTCGCTCGCCATCGACGTACGGAGCACTCACCGCCCTGCCAGCTAGATTGTCCGGCAGATCCGCGAGGAGATTCATTGCTCTACAGGTCTGGCCGCCGGCACTCAGCACGGACACGGTACGCGCTCGAACCTCTGCCGTTGTCGTCGGAACCTCTGCAAACGCAACGATTCGCTCGGCGGCCTGATCGTCAACCTCGCCGATCGCGAGCAGGACGTCAAGAACGCGATCGATACCACCCGACGCGGCCGCCTCCGAAGGAAGCAGGCCCAGCGCGGCGACAACGCGTGAAACAGCCGTCGATCCGGCGGCAACCAACAGACGGTGCGCCAGGTAATGTTGTTCGCGGGAATCGGCGTGTACGAGTATCTCGACCAGTTGCTCGACTTGTTCAGGCTCCGAGAGTCGAGAGAGTTGGTCCTCGATCTCCGCGAGCCGGTACAGCTCTGGGAACAGCGTTGCAAGCTGCTCGACGGTGAGTGAATTCTTCATCGCAGCAACGGGATCGTCCGGATCGTGGACTACGACCGCGAACGCTTCGTTGACGGCACCGGATCTGATCAGCACTCTAGTCGCGCGGCGGGATGCGCTCACCAGACTCTCGCGGAACCGGGCGGTGACCGAATCCCAGAGGTAGTCACCAAGACCAACGGAAGCTGTCAGCGTCTCAGCCCACTTGTCACCCCTGCCTGACCAGTCGACCTGCACCGGCCAACTATCGACGTCCCATCCCCGATCAGCCACAGCACAATCCGGTACGCCAGTCGCCACCCGGATGGCTGGCCACAGGAACAGCATGTCCCGCGCATGAACATCGGTCAGCGCAGCGCCGTACACCGCTGACCCCGCAGACCGCGTCGTGACTTCCCGAACCGCAGAGACGATCTCCTCGGTGAGATCACCTTCCAGGCGACCCCAGTCGACTGCGTTCATCCCTCCCCCGATGCCGACGCGACATCAGCGGTCATGTGAGAGAGATCCCGATCTTCTCCGCCATCACCCGGATCATGTGCTGCACGCCGATTTCGTTGCGCCCGATGGCCATGTGGTCATGCTGCCCGCGGCGCACTCCTTCACCGCACTGAGGGAGCATCGCGAAGTCTTCGTCCCGAACAGCGGCATGAACCTGTGCGAATATGCCGGCATACATCTCCACCTGCTCAGGACTCTCCGCAGGGTACTTCGCCATCCAACTGTGCCGCACAACGCAACTCGTGGCCGAATCACCCGGCAGAATGTCGATGACCTCGACTCCTACAGGACTGTTGGCCAGGATGAGGTTGGGATAAACCCAATAGATGATGCCCATCTGCGCAGTCGGGTCATTCCACGACTCGTCTTGTTGCATACCCTCGAGGTCCCGAACCCAGTTGAACGGGAAGCCGATACGGTGGTGCGGGCCGAACTCGTCGTAGACGTGGGTGTTCGCGATGGTGTTCTGTCCGATGACGCTGTTGCCGTGGACGAATGGAAAGTGGTAACCCTCAGCGAAGGCTTCGAGCGCACCCTTCCAGCTGACGGCGGAGTTCAGGGATCGCTCGTCATGGTACTGGTAGTCCTGGTAATTCCACCGTGCGAGTTCGGCATCGCACTCACCCAGGTGCGTGTCCAGATCCATCGGCGCATCGGCGTTGAGGACACCCCAGATGAATCCGTGGCGCTCCTCGCTGGGTAGCTCGACCAGACCGTATTCGTCACGATTGACGTCGTCGAACCCTGCCTTGCCCGGAATCCCGCGCAGCTGTCCCCTGTTGTCGTAAACCCATGCGTGGTACGGGCATGTGAATCGTCGGCTGTTCCCTGCCCCGCAAGCCGGCATCGCGCCACGGTGGCGGCAGTAGTTCAAGAAGACGTGAGCCTGCCCGTCACGGTCACGGGTGATCAGCAACGAATCGTCGAGCACCGTGCGCACGACATAGTCATGATTATTCGGGATCTGAGCCGATGCCAGCAGAGGAAGCGGCGTCTCCCTCAACAGTTGATTCCGTTCGTACTCGGCGATCGTGTCATCGCGGTAGTACGACAGGGGCACCCGCAGTGTCGACTCAGCCATGTCCGTGGTGTTGGCGACTGCCAGGTCCAATGCTCGTCGAGTGAGCTCCGGTCCGAACGGACTAGCGGCCGGTCCCGTGCTCGGGGCGGGGTTCTCGAACGTCGTCATGCCAGGTCCTCTCGTCACCAGTGCCTTGCCGACGACCATACATGTAACACGTTCTATGTCCAGTCGTTTTCGGCGATCCAACGATCCAATACGCCACCAGAATCGACGAGCACGACACAATGGGCAGGTGCGTACACATGGATGGGCCGGCCTGATTCCCCCGGCCGACGACGACGAGGCTGCGACACGCATCATCGCCGCCGCCGGAGAGCTGATGGAGTCAGGTGCAACTGATGTGAACATCCGCCAGGTCGCACAGAAGCTGGGTATCGCTCGCCAGACCGTCTACCGGTACTTTCCCAACAGCCAAGCGCTGCTCGTCGCGACAGCTCAACACGCCACCAACAAGTTCCTCGACGACTTGGCGCGGTCACTTGAAGGTCTCACCGAACCTTCAGACGCGATAGTCGAGGCAGTCGCCCTTACCTTCGAGCGCCTTCAAGATAATCGCCGATTCGCCCTGCTGTTCGCTCACCCGGACAACACCGAACTCACCGCCGAGGTCACCGCTACCCGGTCCATCGCCATAGGACGCGTGATCGTCGACCACCTTCCGATCGACTGGGCCGGACATGGATGGACGGACGCCGACATGAATGAGCTCGTCGAAGTCATGCTCCGGTTCGTCCAATCACTCCTCGTCGACCCGGGCGTCCCTCCTCGTCCTCCAAACGAGCTACGCGCATTCCTGCATCGGTGGGTTGGAACGGCCATCGAGGCGAAGAGTTCGACGTCCACGTCGGTGGCCCGAGCTCAGTCCTGAAACTCGGAGCGTCACTGAACACCGAACGAGTTGCGTCGCAGAAATTTCCAACGTTGTCGCGTCCGTACCGGAATATGCAGGGATCGAATATGCCCGGTTACCAGTAGGGCCGAGGGAGTCGTCCCCCCGCAAGACAACCAACGCCTCAGTGGTACTGAGTGCCGGATGACGGCAGCATCCTGACGCTGGTAGTGGCACGCGGCGCCGACTGGTTCTTCTCCTTCGACGCCCGGTCCTCCAGGATTTTCGAGCGGGTCCGCACGTCGCTGAGGTATATCTTGCCCAGTAGATATTCACCGCGGCGAACCCTGTGCCGCCGCTGCCATTTCCGCCCGGAGCCGACACCGCAGTGGGTTTGCCTGTGACTGGCATACTCTGCGGGTGAGCAACACACCAGGCGCTGCAGCAGATCGGCGCGTAGAGAACGAATCGACCAGCCCACAGGGCACGTGGTCCACCGCAGCTCCCGCTCTTGATGAACTGCGCAAGGCTGCCGCAACTCTGCATCGCCTGAATACTGCCGCCGCCCAGGCTCAGTGGGGCGAAACCGGGGCGCTCGCCGATCTGACAGCCGACGCCGCACTCGAGATCACCCACTTCGCCGATGGATCGATCAAAGACATTGCCGCAGAAGGAGCCTCACCGCTGTGGACTCGGCGCGCCGAGGACGCTGTGCGCGCAGTCGCGGCCACCTCCGGTACTGCACCGACACCACATCAAGCGACCGCCGACGCCATGCTCGCAGCATCTCTGGCCAACATCGCTGTCGCCGAAGCGACTCTGGCCGCGGCGCGTGCCGCCGGGATCCCGACCCACACGCCCGACCGACCAGCCATGAGCAGGATCGCCGCACTCAGGTTCACCGACTCCCTCGCGGGGCTGGGCCGCAATGTCATTGCCGAAGTACGCCACATACTCGCCGGGCAACCGCGCTCGATACTGGTGCGTATTGCCATCACCCTGGCTCTGAGCGCCGCGTTGGTGGTGAGCTACCACACCCTGGGATGGAGACGGTACGACGACGCCGCATCAATGACCCTGTATGAGTTCTCGGTGATCGTCGGAAGCGTGGTCTGCACCAACGCTCTGTGCTTCGAAGCCAGCCGCGTACGCCGCCGACTGGCGGGTGGTCAACGCCTATGGCAACTGTTGATCGTCAAGAACCTCGCCATGGCAGTCCTGGTGATGGCAGCCGGCACGCCGGTGATAGCCGTACTCGCCCTCACCGCCGGGACCAATCCGATCGCAATGATCGACCAGTTCATCACGATGATCTTCATCTGGTTGGGAGTGGGCAACGTACTCTCGGTGATCTTTCCCCTACGCCAAGAACCCTTCTCGGCTCGCCTACGAGACGGCACCTGGGTCCCGTATCTCCTGTCCTTCGCGCTTTCGTACGGGGTCGGGCTCACGGTCAACCTCATGATCTACTGGCGGCTCTGGGCCCGCCACAGCGCCGGCGACCACATCACCGGCGGCGACACCGCCGCCTTCGTCGTGGTTGTCGTCAGCGCACTGAGCAGCTGGATACTGCTGACACTCCTCGCGGTCGCCTGCAGTCACAATCCACGAATACGCCAACTCCTCTCCCAGGAAATGGTCGAATACCAGGCCCAGCGCACGCGAGCGTGACACCACCGCCGGTCCCCTAGTCCCGACGAGACGCGATCCGTTCGATGCGCGGCAACGCGATGGCCAGTACCGGCAGATACGCCACCGCCCAGACCGGCGCGCCGAAGCTGAGGACACAACCACCCGCCACCGGGATCACCTCGTGTCGCGTCGCGTTCACCCCTGCCACTTTCCAGGCCCATAGCCGTCGATCCACGAATTCGGTGATCTCGAACGGCAGGGGCACCCCCGCGATGGTCGTGATCGTGCCGTGTACCCCGGACTTCAAGTCGACGTCTCCGTCCACGCGTGCCCCGGTGACGGTGGGTCCCCATTTCGGCCAGGCGCTCACATCGGTGATGGTTGCCCACACCGCTTCGGGCGGCAGGTTCATCCGCAGTTCGGTCGTCGGCATGCCGTGCCGAAACGAAGGTCGAACTCGCAGTTCCGACCTCAGCGACGCGGGAGCCGGACGTCTCATCGTCCCGTCCGACCGAACAGCTTCCGGTCCCACTCAACGCCGTGCGGTGGCCGTTTCCACTCCCACGGCACCTGACTCCCGCGGTCGACGGTGTTACGCAACATCGAACCATCGTCGCAGAACAAGGTCGGGACGGCACTCGTCGCCGCTCCCGGCCTCGACGATCTCTCTGGGTCGCGCGAGTAGGGTGCGCCTGTGAGGTGGGTGCGGACGGGGCGCATTGGACCGGCTTCTGGGGCTACTGATGGTCGGTGGCGCCCCGATGACCGTGGCCGCAATAGTCATCGCGGCGTCCCATCTCGGTGTGAAGGCATACCGCGACTCTCGACAGGCGACCAGACGCTCGGCTCGAACTAACGAAACACGACTCACTCACGATTGAAGGTCATGCGACCCTCCGTTCGTGCCTGGCCGATCACTCTCACTGCATCTGTATGTCTCGCCGTGGCTTTGCGGACTCCGACTCGACCCGGCAAGCACACCCCGAGGACATACCAGACCTCGGCGGGCGGTCCGACACGCACGGTCACCGTTCGCCCGGGCGCCCCGGTCGGCCCGGGTTGTCTCGTCCGGTGACGGGTCTGGCCGAGGAGAACGATCACCAGCCGAGCAGGTCTCATCGCTGGTGGCGAGTCGCCCTCGCCTGTGTGATCGTCGTGATTTGCTCCGGAGCCATTCTCGTCGGCCTGAAGTGGGCGCTGTTCGAGTGGATCGACAGAGGAATGACCACCCGGACTTACGAATCGACCGACGGCGCCAGAAGCATGGCCGAAGTTATGGGACTCGTTCTCATCGACGGAGACGATGTCACCTACGGCGAGGTGACCAGTTCATTCCCCGACTCGAGCGCATATCTGGTCATCACGACTCCTTCTGCTGAGCGGTCGCGCCAGTTGTTCGATCGGTCGGGACTTCCCCCGTCCAGGCCGGTCACGCCCGACTTCGCCACAAGAGCGCCGGAGAATCACGGCCCTGCACCCAGTCCCACGCTGGTGACTTCCCACCGGTGGGATTCCCGCGGGTACGTCACCGCGACTTGGGATCCGCTACGAGCGCCCCGAGTTGTCTACGTGAGTGCCGGCCAAACCTGACGACGAACCGGCCGCGCCCGGACTCGCTCGCGATCCTGGGAGTTCTGGAGAGACTACGGGCACACGAGCCCAAGGTGTCTCAGGTCAGGGAGCTTGTTTCCACCAGGCGACGACATACAGCGCGAGCGACGCGACGAGACCGCCGAGCACCCAGAGAACCACCGAATAGTCGACCCATGATCCGAACGGAGGCGAACCGGGGAAGATGTTGCGCAGGGGTAGCACGGCAAACAGCATCACCGCGAACCAGGTCACCATCGGGGGCTGAAACGCCTTGCGGTGGCGGACCGTCTGGATCGAGACGAACAGGGTGCAGATCGGCAGAACGACCAGCATCGCGCACAACGCGAGATCAAAGGCCAGGGATGCGGCCGCCCTGGATGAGGTGACCGGGAACGCCTTCCCGTCGGCGACGGTGTCCCCCGCTTTGATGTCCCAGCCGATCAGCGAGTCGATCAGCACGACCTCGGTCGCCAACTCCGCGTCGTTCGGACCGAACGCCTTCACCGTCACCGACTCCGCGACGTATCTGTCGAACGGCCAGAGCCGGATGTCGCCGTCGCTGTACAACGACACCGGCAGAACCCCCGGGCGAGTACCCGCGGGGAAAGTCAGTTCGGTATCGGAGACCATCGGTGAAACATCGACGGTCAGATCCTGTTTCAGGTCTCCTCGACCGTCGAGCAGATCACCACCGGCATCAACTGAGACGGTGCCGGCGACCTCGAAGTCGGCGCCGTTGACCGTGTTGATGTCGAGGTACACCACGACGCCGTTCGCCGCCGGCTTACTCGCATCCGCACCGTCATCGGTTCCGCCTTTTGCGTAGACCACCAGCACGGAGACGTAGGCGATGATCAGGCCGACAACGATCGCCAGAGCCACGACCCACGACAATCTTCTACCGGTCTCCGCCATACGCCAGCCTCCACGCTCGTCACCCTTTCGGCGGCCGTGAGCAGGCGCCGGCTGCCGGAAAGTCTATGGGGACACTCCAGTACCGCTCAGGCCGGGTCGAACTCGGACTGCGAGTTCGGTCGAGACGGAGAGCTCAGGCAGCGTCGGATCTCCCTCGTCATTCGAGGACACGAATGTTGTTCGCGCGGAATCCGTATCCGTCCTGTCCCCGATCTTCATAGTCGAACTCCACCGCCTGTCCCGCTGTCAGTGAACGGAAACCCGTACCGGCGACCTCCTAGAAGTGAGCCCACGCTCCCCCGGGTGTGGCGCCCGAGTCGAGCACACCCCACCCCTCGGAATCGTTCCAGGATCGCACGGTGCCCACCGCCGTCGGCAACGTCGCAGCCTCCGGTTGCCGGGCCTCGTCGGGTTCGGTGACCTGGCGCATGATCGTCAGACCGTCCGGCCCGGGATCACCGACGCTGTTCCACAGACTGCCCGAATAGGCCACGGAAGACTGCTCCGGCGGGGTCGCCCCGGCAGGCCAGACGAGTTGCGCCTCATAATCGCAACCGTTGACCGGCGGATCGGCGACCGACCACTCGAAATCGACTTGGGTTCCCGGCCGCAGCCCCATCATGGGAAATCCGGTGAGGTCGGCAACGGCCTCGACGCGGATCATTGTCGCCGTCGCCGACGCCCCTCCCGGCGTCGCCTCGGAATCGATCACACCCCAGCCCAATTGCTGGTTCCACGTCCGCACGATCCCAGTGGTCCCCGTACGTTCACCGTAGGGGTTCGATGCGGGTGCTGTCTGATGGATCCGGCGTCGGATAGATGGTCCTGGTGACAGCAGCGTCGAAATCGACCGGGTCGGACCAAGTCATGGGTTCGACGGGCAGCCGGCGCAGTCCGTTATCGGTGATCCAGTGCCGTCCTTCATGATCGGTGGTGACGGACGGCGTGGGACTGGATGTCGGATAGCTGCCGAGTGGTTGTGTGTCGGCATCGAGGAATGTGATGAGCCACGAGAACCGTCGTGAGACCTGGGTGGGTTCCGTACGTTCCGCCGGTGCGGATCGGTTGAAGGCGTGCCGATCTGACGCATGCGTGCTGATCCAGATTGCGTACGTGGTCTGACCTGCGGCCAAGGGCGATGAGGGGAGGCGTATCGGCTCCCCGAAGGTGAGGTCACCGTTGATGGGATAGACGTCGTCACCGTGCAGGTATCGAAGTGGGTTGTTGAACAGGGACTTCCCTCTATGCGTGGGTCGTCGCAGCCGCGCCGAGATGGACATCGCGGGGCCGACAATCAGGTCGCCCGCGGTGGTGATTCGCATCAGCCGTATGGGTTGCTCAGAGACTTCGGTGTCCTGTGTGGCGATCACGAAGGAGGCGTTGTCCGTAGTGGTGCCGAGCAGGAGATGGTCGTCGGGAACGTCGACGACAGCCATTTGCTCACCCTCCGGTGAGGTGACGATTGCTCGCGGCCTGCCGTGATCGAGAGTTCGCCATTGCAGCGTCACCTCTCCGATGGAGATGAACGACTCTGTAGTGCTCGACTTCTGGACTGGTTCGCCGATGCGGCAGCGGTAGACGTCGAGGCCTTCGGTGACAGTGCATCCGGTCGGTGTCGCGCGGATCGATCGGCCTGAGGTGATCGTGCCCGGAAAGACGTATTCGGTTGCGGTGTCCCCCGACAGCAGAGCGATGATCGGCAGTTGGTTGTCGACCACCCATATCCCGTGATCGCCTGCTGCCACGGCCTGGGGTTCGATTCGTGGTCTCGGTTCCGGCGGGTCGACGTCGTCGAGGTCGAGGTCGATCATCACGCCGGTCTCGACCGCGAACACCGAGGACGAGTCCGACCCTGCGTCACCCATACCGGCTCTGTCGAACCAGCGAGGCGATTCGTCGACGTCGCGGTACGTCGACATCGCACCCGGTACGGGTTCCCACCCTCCCTCTCGGTGGTGATACGGAGTGGTTCGCACCTGTACACGAGTCACCCGGCCACGCACCTGGGCGTGGCGGTTGAAAGCGACGCCGCCCGACTGCCGGAACTGACCGGTCAGCGCGACGGGACCGATACTGGGTCGCCGACCGATCCAGGTGGCTCGCCAACCATCGCCGACCAGGTCACCGGTCCAATACCACCGGCGTTGCGCGGGGCGGTTGCTGCTGCCATCCAGGCGCGGTGTCGAATGCAGGTCCAGCACCGCATCTACGGTCATCGCGCCCGGCGCCGCATCTGAGGTTTCGTGAAAGTCCAGCCACAGCGCCGCGACGGCGCCTATCCGGGGCGGCGGTATCGATCCGTCCTCGATATCCCACGAATGGACCGAAACGGTGAGTACACGCGATCCCTGGCGGACCGTACGGGTGGCCGTCATCGGACGGACCCACACATCTGGACCAGCGAACTACCGAGGCGCCTCATGCGCCTTTCTGCAGACTCGACATGCAGAGCACGCTAGCACCAGCGAGGCTCGTCGCGCATCGACTCTGCCGGACAAGATCACGCGCCGGGCGCAGCGGGTTCCGAGGAGGAGTCCCGGTGGCACACTGGTCGGAACGCACTACTTCCGACGAAGCGATCGAACACGAGGAGTACGCAATGGTCATCGCAGGTCTTGTGCTCGCCGCGGTCGCGGGGCTCCTCCACGTGTTCATCTTCTATCTGGAGTCGATCGCCTGGACGAGCGAGCGCGCACGCGCGACGTTCGGCACCGGGACCGTGGAGGAAGCGACAGTTCAGAAGGAACTCGCTTTCAACCAGGGGTTCTACAACCTGTTCCTCGCGATCGCGGTGTTCGTCGGAATCGTGGTGTACGCCATCGGTTCTGACGCCGTGGGCGCGACGCTGGTCTTCACGGGCACCGGGTCGATGGTCGCGGCGGCGCTGGTTCTGGCGCTCTCGAGCCCCGACAAGATCGCAGCCGCGCTCAAGCAGGGCGTGGTTCCCGCGCTCGCGGTGATCGCACTCGCCGGCGGCCTGATCATCTGAACCCGGCGAACTCCTCGCCCACGACGCCGCCGGTCACTTCAGACCCGACGGTACGACCTTGCCGTTGACCTTCACGATCATCTCGCCGGTTTCTGTGTTCTCCGAGATCATGCCGTACTCGAAAGTCACCACTTCGAGGTCACCGTCGGTGATCACGTCACTCGTAGGCACACCCAACGGTCCGGCCGAGCCGTTCTTGCCGGTGAGTAGCGGCACGCCGTCCGGGGCACGTTCGGTATTCCACGCATCCCGGATCTTTCCCGAGGTGACGATGTACGCGGGGGTCCCGGGATCGGCGTTTTTCGCAATGATCACGCCACTTTGGAACTGCTGGTACACGACGCCGCTCTCACGGGTTCCTGCGTTGTGATCCCCGGTCAGCGGTATGCCGATGGCCCGCTTCTGGGCGTCGGTCGCCGCCGCGTACTTGACTGCCAGCGGGCCGACCAGGGTCACCGCGACGTCGTCTACCCCCGTGATCGTCACCGTGGCGGGCCCGGCCTCGGACGCCCTTGTGACGCTTTCCGCGGCCTCCTGATCGTCGGCTCGTGACGGGGAGGCGGAAGCCTCGGCCGATGGCGCCGCCGACGATGCGTCGTTCGCGTCGGCACTACCGCAGCCGGCGGCGATCAGCGCGACGACGAACATTCCAGCTGCCAGGTCAGCGCGACGGAACGCCACACTCATCTTGTTTCCTCTCGGACGCCGGTCACGTAGCCGATCCGGTACGCGCGAACCACTATCGTGGCCGAGTCTATCGAGTCGACGCTGCCGACCCGGAGCAATATCAAAGGCATCGACCGACAACGCCTTCGGTGATCACCGTCATCGGGGTACCTGAAGCCGAGGCGCCGACGCCGGTCAGGATGAACTCTTGACCTGATCCCAGCGACCCGTCTCCGCGGCCGCCCGGTGGGTCTGTTCGAGGAAATTCAGGACCATCGCGTCCGGGTCCGGAGCTTGCCGCACGAGGTGATACGGCAGCACGTACTCACCCAGCGCGGTGTCCCAGTACGCCGGCGCCTCGACCGCCGGATGCGTGTCGTACCCGTCGGGATGCGGGTACGCGTAGGCATAGAAGGCACCTTCCTCGGCGCCACCCGGCCAATACCCAGCACTCGAGACCTCGTCGCTGTAGGCCTCGTGCATGACCCAGTCGGGACAGTTCGGCACGCCACCGGGATGCTGCGGAGCACTCCGGCCCGAGAACCTGGTGACGGCCAGATCGAATGCGCCCCAGAAGAAATGGACAGGTGAGGACTTTCCTCGGAACTCGCCGCGAAACCTCGACAAGACCCGATGCGCACTGACGAGGGACCACCAGAAGCGAGTCATCGCGTCCGCGTCGTAGGAAGAGTGTGTGATGTCCTCGGCGAACGGGGTTGCATCGGGAAGCTCCACGGGTGTTCCGAGGATGTCGACGTCGATGCCGAGATCTGTCAGGTGACCGGTGTACTCGGCGTAGAAGTCGGCAACGGTCCGCGGTTCGAGGTTCATCCGCCGAGCGCTGCCGTCGGTGACGAGCAACAACAGCTCGTGCTCCAGGAAATCGAAGCGAATCTCGAGGCCGCGAGTCCCGGCGGCCATCAGCGACGTCGTGAGGCCGCGTGCGTCCACATAGAGCGGCACTCCCCACCAGTGGTTGACGTCCGCCCGAGAGCGAGGCGCGTCTTGCCGACGATCTGGGTCCACAGCTGGACCGTGTCCCTGGTGTCGCTCCACGAATCGACCGGCAGTGCAGGCCACGCGTCGTATCGGGTTTCCATAAGGGCATGATCCCCGACGCGTCGACCGCACGCAGGCACTCCACGATTCGACGGGGACTCCGGCGGAACAGCAGGTGAGACCGACGCCCCTCAGCAGCAGCCGGTAGATGCCGCCAAAACGTCACACAGCGCCTGGAGTGCTGCGGGCTGGGCCCGGTAGTACACATTCATGCCGCGTCGCTCGGGGTGACCATACCGGCTTTGCGAAGCTGCCCGAGATGATGACTGGTCGTCGCCTCGGTCAGCCCGACCGCTACTGCCAGATCGCACGTGCAGACCCCCTCCCCCGATGAATCCGAGAGCAGGATCGACAGCAGCTTGAGCCGCACCGGGTCGGCAAGCGCCTTGAGCCGCAACGCAATCTCGAGCGCGGCGTCGTCGTCCAGCGGCGCCGCCGACACCGGCGCACAGCAGATCGGCGCGCTGATATCGACGACGGGCAAGGTCTTCGGCATATCGCCACCATACGCACGATCTTGACATATGTCGAAAAGGTGGCATCCTGCGAGTGTCCGTCTAGTTAGATATATGTCTCACAGGTGAAAGGTGGATGTCATGTCCCGTATGCAGCTCGCACTCAACGTCGACGATCTGGACACCGCGGTCGAGTTCTACTCGAAACTGTTCAACGTCGGGCCGGCGAAACTCAAGCCCGGGTATGCGAACTTCGCAATCGCCGAGCCGCCCCTGAAGCTGGTCTTGCTGGAGAACCCCGGCCAGGGAGGCACGATCAACCACCTCGGGGTCGAGGTCGAGTCCAGCGAGAAGGTGCACGCCGAAATCGCCCGCCTGTCCGGCGAAGGTCTGTTCACGCAGGAGGAGATCAACTCCACCTGCTGCTTCGCCACCCAGGACAAGGTCTGGGTCACCGGGCCGGCCAACGAGAAGTGGGAGGTCTACACAGTGCTCGCCGACTCCGATACCTTCGGCACCAGCCCGAAGCTGTTGGCAGAGCTCACCGATGATTCGGAGCAGGGTTCGATGTGTTGCGGCGGCACTGCCACCGAACCTACCGACGCCCGCACCGCCTGCTGCTGAGACCGTCGCGACAACGCGCTCTCGCCTACTGCTCGAGGCGGTCGGCGAGAGCACCGATCCGGGCGGTGATGTCGTCGCGGATCAGCCGCATCCGCTCGATGCCGTCGATGCCCCGCTCGGAGGGTTCATCGGTAAGCCACACCTCGAGTTCAACGCCGGCCGGGGCCTCGACCTCGGCCGGACCCACGACCACGACCAGGTCCGCGGCCCGCATCAGCTCGTCGCTGAGTTGACGGGGTTGATGGCCGGTGACGTGCGCGCCGACCTCTGCGAGCACCTGCGCCGACAAGTCGTTGACCAACCCGTTGGTCTTGGCTTCGGTACCGGCCGACGAGGCGTCGATGCGGTCGGTGATCGTGGGCGTGAGACGTTCTGCCATCACGGACTTCCCGCGGTTGCTCACGCACACGAACAACACCTTGATGGAGTCAGGCATCTCGCTGGGCCTCCCTCGGCAGCTCGGATGGCGTGGCGAATCGGCGGCGCAACGTCAAGCTCACGTAGACCAGCGCAACGAGTACCGGCACCTCGATCAGCGGGCCGATCACACCTGCCAGCGCCTGTCCCGAGGTCACCCCGAAGGTGGCGATCGCAACAGCGATGGCGAGTTCGAAGTTGTTGCCGGCCGCGGTGAACGCCAATGTGGTCGTCCGCTCGTACCCGAGGCCGAGCACCGTCCCCAGGGCGAATCCACCGCCCCACATCACCGCGAAGTAGATCAACAGCGGCAACGCGATTCGAGCGACGTCCCAGGGCTGCGAGGTGATCCGCTCGCCCTGTAGCGCGAACAGGATCACGACGGTGAACAGCAGACCGTACAGGGCCCACGGCCCCAGTCGCGGCAGGAACGAGTCTTGATACCAGGCGCGGCCCTTCACTCGCTCCCCGATCCGGCGAGTCAGATAGCCCGCCAGCAACGGGATGCCCAGGAAGATCAGCACCGATTTCGCGATCTGCCACGGCGAGGCGTCGATCGTGGTCTGTTCCAGGCCGAGCCATCCCGGTAGCACCGACAGGTAGAACCAGCCCAACACAGCGAACATGACCACCTGGAACACCGAGTTCAGCGCCACGAGAACGGCGGCCGCCTCCCGGTCGCCGCAGGCGAGGTCGTTCCAGATGATGACCATCGCAATGCAGCGGGCCAGCCCGACGATGATCAGTCCGGTCCGATACTCCGGAAGATCCGGCAACAACAGCCACGCCAGCGCAAACATCAACGCCGGCCCGACAATCCAGTTCAGCACCAGCGACGCGACCAGCAGACGACGGTCACCGGTCACCGAATCCAGGCGGTCGTAGCGCACCTTCGCCAGGACCGGGTACATCATCACCAGCAGGCCGATGGCGATCGGCAGCGAGATGCCGTCCACCTCGACCGCCGCAACCGCCTCACCGAGTCCCGAGACCCACCGCCCCAGCAGCAGGCCGAGCAGCATCGCGCCGCCGATCCACACCGGCAGAAATCGATCAAGCATCGACAGTTTGCCGGCCACCTGGCCGGGCGCACTCACTGCGGATCCTCGCATGGACGGGGTTCGCCCTGCACCGCTGCCAGGCCGTCGAGCAACCCGGACAGCTGTTGCAGCGCAGCTGTGTTCACTCGGTAGTACACCCAGGTGGACCGCCTGTCACTGCTCACCAGTCCGGCCTCCCGCAGCACCTTGAGATGATGCGAGATCGTCGGCTGCGACAGATCGAACGGTCCGGAGATGTCGCACACGCATGCTTCGCCACCAGGATGGGCCGCCACCTCAGACAACAGCCGGAGTCGCACCGGATCCGCGAGCGCTTTCAGCACGAGCGACGCCGCTCCGGCCTGGTCGGCATCGAGACCTCTGGCCGGGGTTGCGAGCAGGTTCTGTTTCGACACTCGTCAATATTGACAGATATCGAATCAGGAGTCATCTGCACCCCCTGCCGCCACCTCTATCCGTTACGAAAACACCGCCCCGTCCACCTTGGTCTGATGTCTCCGCAGGGGCATCAGCGTCGGCCGCCGACGACAATCGCCTGAGACGATTCAGTCAAATAGTCCCAAACCGCTCATGGCGAGCTTCGGAACCTGTTCCAATTGCTGACAAGCGGAACAGTCAGCTGTGAGGGGGCACCGATGTCGGCGCAGTACTACCCGGAACTGGCAGAGCGGGTCACACGGCAAGCCGACGATCTACCCGAGCTGTACGGCGACTTCGACTTCACCACGACCCGGAACGTTTCACCACCGACCCGGACGTGAGGTCGGCGCTGCCGCGTCGACTGGGCGATCGCAACACGTACCTCGACGACCCGCGCCTCATGGAGTTGGTCCACACCTCGACATTCCTCGCCGATGTGCCCGCGGACCGGGTGGCAGCACTGGCCGGTCGGTACCCGGTCTCCGAACTCGTGACACTGGTTCGCCGCGTTTGCCGCGAGGGCGCCGAGAATGTGCCCGACGCTCCACCCGAGATCGGCGAGCTCATCACGGTGATGCAGGAGAAGCCCGACTGGATCAACTTCGATCTCGTCGACGACGGCGCCGCGTACTCGCGTGTGTATGCCGCGCTCGTCTCCCCCCTCATGACTCGAGGCGCGTTCCTGGCGACCTTCACCAACAGTTATGCAGCACTGCCGATGACAATCACCGACGCACTGTCGGGCACCCGCGCCGCGCACCGCGTCAACGAGACCACCGCCTACTTCGCGGTGACGGCACTGCCCGGCGGTCTCGACCGTTTCAGCCCGGGCTTCGAGGCCACGGTGATGGTGCGACTCATGCATTCGATGGTCCGCGTCAACGCCCTGCAGCGGATCGGCCGTACCAACAACAGCAAGAATCGGATGTGGGACACCGAGGTCTACGGCCTGCCGGTCCCGCAAATCGATCAATTCCCCGCCGGCATGATCGGCCCTTACCAGAAGGCGGACAAGGATGTCAGGGCCAACCGCGAACTCCCCTACGACGAGCGCGCGATGGTCGAATTCCACCGCTACCGCGGCTTCCTGCTGGGGCTCCCCGAAGAACTGCTGCCCGGATCTGCGCAGGAGATCGTCGACCTGTTCAATGCGCGGGCCGCAACCCTGCGCTACGGATACGACGACGACTGCCGCAAACTCGTCAGCTCCACGATGGACGCCTACCTGCGCCCGTCCGAGAGCCCCTTCGACCGCGCTGCCGACGCGGTCGAAAAGAGTTACAGCAAGCTCGCTTTCGCGGCCGCCTTCTGCGAGGGCAACCTCAAGAAGGCCGCCGAGATGGGCGTCGACCTGTCGGTCACCGACTTCGCTCGCGCAGCGGCGACAGTACCGTTGCTGACCAGCAGGTTCGCCGCGGTCCGGATCGCCGGCGAACTCCCCGTGCTGCAAGAGCTGGCCGATCAGTACGTCACCGACCTGGTCAAACGGCGCCTCGACGACAACGGGATCCCCGCGTACACAACGGATTCCCGGGAGTACGCGCACTATTCAGCCGGCACGGTGGGACTACGCCTTCTCCTCGGGCTCCGTGGCGGGCCCCTCATCGGTGGCTCCACCTTCGCCGGTCCAGTCGCCCGATTCTTCGCCCTCGGCCGGATCGGACTGCACGTCAGGCTTCGCATCCTTCGGCGCGGTGTCGACTTCCTCGGTGTGCGGATCGGTCTGCTTCTCGGTCATCGGACGGCTATACCCGCGGACGACCGCGATCAACCGTCGACGGTGCCGGTTACACCGACAGACCCACTCACCGCTGTTGCAGCATCCGGTAGCGGATCACCTGTAGCGGCGCCATCGCCAGAACGACCCGACCCTCGTCGTCGACGAGTCGCCCGGCGCAACGCAGGTCAGCCCGCTCGGTGGTGCGGTCCTCACCCCGGAAACGCGGAGCCACCTCGAGGATCTCGATTCCGGCTGTGTGGATCACGTCCGGGCGCAGCGGATTGGGCAGACGCATGGTCTCGATCCCCTTGCCGGCCACCAGCGCCAACCGCGGGATGAAGACCCGCGACGCGAGGCTTGAATAGAGCGCCAGGGAATGCGCGGCGCTGCCGATGATGCCGCCGAATGGCCCGGCTGCGGCCGCTTCCCTGTCCACATGGATCGGCAGTGGATCGAATCGCTTCGCGAACTCGATGATCTCGTCCTCGGTCGCGCTCGTGGTGCCCAACTCGAAGACATCCCCCGCTCGGAGATCCTCCGCATACAGAATCCCCACGTCGTCCGCAACGGGCGAGTCCGACAGCCCTGATCCAGGTCTCACGTTGTCCATAAACCTAATGTAGCTAGATTCTGGGCTCGACCGAAACCAGCCGGCCGGGATTTCAGTCCGTCACCGCCGGCTACCGAGATCATCCATGCGGCGCTGAAAGCGATCCATGCCGACGGCGAACGCCGTGAGACCAACAGGGGCGAACAATCCCACGATGAGTGCAGCCATGCCCAGTGCCTCCCGGTGTCCCGATTCGTTGAACGCGGACGGAACATAGCCATTCGTTCGTATCGGTAAACATCGCAGCCGGACTCCGGCGAACGGCGCAGCACGCCTCTATGTCGCCGATCACCGCGGATCGATCCGGAACACCCCGCATCGACCGGCCACGGCAGCGAAGGCGTCCGGGGTGACGTCGGTGACCACGCCGGCGTCCTTCATCATCTTCGGGCCGTCGCTTCCCGCCAGCTCCGGCCAGGCGCGCAGCACCGGAACCGCCTGTTCGGCGGGCAGTTCGACGAGCCGGACGTCGGTCACGTCTCTGCGGATCGCCAACTGCGCGAGTCCGTCGGCCGCGCGGACGTTGCGCGCCCAGTCGGCGCCGGGAAATCCCTCGAGGAGGTAGCGCTCGCCGTCCAGGGTGATCACCGTCAGCGGAGTCCGCCGTGGCTTCTGACTCTTCCGGCCGGCGACGATCAGGACCGGCAGCTCCTTCATCCCGCCGAAGCGTTGCAGGAACAGAAACACCTTGTTCATCGGCTTGAGCCAGCGGGGCGGCGTGACGGTTCGCGGTGACGAGGGCATGGGCGATCCTTCCGAAGCCTTACTCCGTACACCGTACTAGGTTTATCCCGATGCGTACACCACGACCAATCCCGTCAGCGCTCCACGTCGATCACCAGTCGGGTCGGATTCGTCAGCACGTCGACACTGAATGGAAGGCCGGGTTCGGAAACACCGATGAATGACTGTGTGACGCCTTCGAATACGAGTGCGCCGCGAACCTCGACCACCGAACCGCCGGGTTGCGCACGAACCGGATCAGGCCCGTCGTACGGTTCGACGCCGCTGTCGAACGGGTACGCGGATCCCTCGATCTGCACTTCCAGGATCGCGTTCCCCGCAACGTCGACCGGGAACCCGCTGCCGTCCTGGATCGCCTGGTCGACGTAGGAGACGCGCCAGCCGGGCATACCTCTACCGCCGAGCTCGTAGACGACTCGATCGAATCCGTCGTGCACGCCGGCGCGGATGTCCATGACGGTGAGTCGCGCGCCCTGCGCCGGCGGCGCGGTCTTCGGATCGGCGTCCCCTTTCGACGCGGCGGCACCAGGAGCCGCCGCGGTCGTCTCAGCGGGAGGCGTCGACGTCACGGTCTCGGTTACCGTCGGCACCGAGCCGTTCTCACCATCGGGCGTCGAACAACCCGCAAAGACGACGGCAGCGATGGCCGTCAGGACCGCAGAACGTGCACGCATCATGAGCGCACACGGTACCGGCGATCAGGGCCAGAAGACGGTGCCGTTCAGGAAGTCCTGGGCGAAACGACCACCGGTGCGGTACTCGCCACCGAGCGGGACGCCGTAGTAGCCCTTCGCACCACCTCGCGCGAGCCACTTCTGCAGGATTCCGCCCCACACGATCTGGGCGCCACCGGCCTTGGACCAGGTGACGACGCCGCCCTGGAAGTCGTTGCTCCGCCCGCTACCCGACTTGTATTCGTTGGTGACCGGGAATCCCAGTGCACCGCGCTCGGCTCCCGCCTTCTGCCAGCGGGTCCGGATCGCTCCGCCGACCTGGTGTGCAGTGCCGCCGTCGACCGCGGGATGCCAGTAGAACGACACGTCGCGAGCGAACGTCTGGTAGCGACCCCGCTTGGCTGAGGCGCGTTCGGGACCGGTGGGCGCACCCCACTTCCAGTAGCCGCCACTCTTGGAGTAGGCCTCTTCGATCTTTCCGCCGACCACGATTCCGTTGATCACGCGGTCGGCCTGGGCGGTCGGCGCCAGAACTACGAGCGACATCACGGCCGCGACGATCACGAGACCAGCCGAGACGAGCCGCGACCGAGTACGGCCGGAGACGGGACGAGAGTTGCGGCGAAGCGAAGTGGAGAGAGCGGGCATGCGCGTGATCATACGGATGCCACCCGCTTGTCGTTAGGTCAGCTCACGATGCTCGGGCGATCGCCGTAGGTCGTCTTAATAACAGAGCAGGCGCTCTGTTATTGTCCTTTCATGCCCCGCCCCCGGACGCACGATCTCGAGCAGTTGCTGGATGCTGCCGAGGCTCTGGCGGTCGAGTCGGGCCCGGCTGCGGTCACGGTGCGCGCCCTTTCCGACCTGACGTCCATCTCCAACGGCGCGATCTATCACGCCTTCGGGTCTCGCGTGGGCGTGGTCGGGCGGGTGTGGCTTCGCGCCGCTGAGCGGTTCCTCACAGCGCAGCGTGTGGCGGTGGATGCAGTCCTCGACACCGGACACGACAGAGAGACCGCGGTTGAGGCCGTGGTCGCCGCAGCCGATACGCCGGCCCGGTTCTCGCTCGATCATCCTGCGTCCGGGCGATTCCTGCTCACGGTGAACCGCGACGAACTCCTCGGGTCCGCCGACCTACCCGACGACCTGGCCGGTGACCTTCGACAACTCGACCAAGCCCTCGTCGAGCCGTTTGTCACGTTGTCGCGTGCACTCTGGGCCCGCGCCGACCGGCACACCGTCGAGATCATCAGGGATTGCGTCGTCGAACTGCCGACCGCTCTTCTGCTTCGTGGGCGACGCACCGCGGATGAAGCGGTGCGCGCGCGTTGCGCCGCCGCCGTCCGCGCCGTACTGGCTCTCGATCCGCCGGCACCCGACTCATCCGTTACTGCCACAACGTCTCTCGAAAGATAAGGAAACCGCGCATGGCTGCCACCCTCGAACTCCACGACGACATCGCCGTACTCACCCTCGGTGACGACGAGAATCGCTTCTCCCCTGGCTTTCTCGACTCTGTCGGCGAACTCCTCGACAACGTCGAGTCCACGGCCCGCGGTCTGGTCACCGTCGGCTCGGGCAAGTTCTACTCCAACGGGCTCGACCTCGAATGGCTTCTCGCCAACGGCGACAAGGCCGACGGGTATGTCGAACAGGTACAGGAACTCTTCGTCAGGCTTCTCACCTTCCCGCTGCCGACGGTCGCCGGCGTCAACGGCCACGCATTCGGCGCAGGCGCGATGTTCGCACTCGCCCACGACTACCGCGTGATGCGCGAAGATCGCGGCTATTACTGCTTTCCCGAGGTCGACATCAACATTCCCTTCACGACGGGTATGGCCGCCCTCATCCAGGCCAAGCTGACGCCGCAGACCGCGCTCACCGCCATGACGACCGGGCACCGGTATGCCGGACCGGAAGCGACCGAAGTCGGCCTGGTCGACGCCGTCGCCGACGAGACCGCCATCGTCTCCGGCGCGCTCGATCGACTGAAGCCACTCGTGGGCAAGGATTCGAACACCCTCGGCGCCATCAAGTCCACCATGTTCCGCTCGGTCACCGACGCACTGCGTCAGGGCCGCACACGCTGAACCCGCACGCGCCTTCACTTCTCGCGGCGTCGGCATCCCCGCGTAGCTCGACCGGGGGATGTTTCGGCGTTTGTGATGTTCTCCACCGGCGCTCTCTAGTCTGATCCCGACCTGAGAGGCGGCGGCCAGATGAGCGATCAGTCATCCCAAGGTGATGCGAACGAGGTGTCGGTCGAATTCGGTTACACGCCGGAGCTCAAACGAGCCCTCGGTTCCTTCCAGGTGTTCGCCGTCTCCTTCGCGTTCATCTCGGTGGCGGTCGGCATCTTCGGCACGTACGGGATGCTGCTGAACAACGCGGGGCCGGTGGGCATCTGGACCTGGCTGATCGCACTCGCGGGTCAGTTGCTGGTCGCGTTGGTCATCGCCCAGTTCGCCGCCCGAATCCCGCTCAGCGGGTCGTCCTACCAGTGGGCCTCGAGACTGGCGAACCCGCGCGTGGGGTGGATCTTCGGTTGGCTGACGTTCTGTTACCTCGTCGTCGGACTGATGGCGATCGACTTCGCGATGGCCAGCCAATGCCTGATGCCGCTGTTCAACATGGCTCCCGACGAGCAGACCGCTCGCATCCTCACCGTGGTGGTATTGCTTGTGCAGGCGGCGCTCGCCATCGCGTCGACTCGGCTCGTCGGGCTGATCAACTCACTGGCGGTGGGTGTCGAGGTCACCATCGTGGTGGTGCTGGTGGTCGCCCTGCTGGTGGCGGTCGCGGTGACCGGCGACGGTTCGGCCGCCAACCTCGGATCACGCGGCGTCGCAGCGGATTCGACCGAGTACTTCGCCTTCGGCGGCGGCTTGATGGCCGTGATGATCGTCGGACTGGCCACACTGGTGGGTTTCGACTCGGCAGCCAACATGGCCGAGGAAGCCAAGGATCCGCACCGAACCGTGCCCCGGGCCATCGTCGGATCGGTTGCGGCAGCCGGAATCCTGGGAATGCTCTTCCTCATCGGACTGACCGTGGCGATCGACGACATCACCAAGGTCTCCGCCTCGGAGTCGCCGGTGGCGACCATCATGCGCGATCAGTTCGGCGCACCGATGGAGCGAATCCTCCTGGTGGTGATCGCAATCGCCTTCTTCGGTGGCGGGTTGGTGTCGATGACGTCCTGTGCGCGCATGGTTTTCGCGATGTCGCGCGACGGGCGGTTCCCGGGGCATCAGCTCATGCGACGGGTCAACAAGCGCTCCCAGACCCCGATCCCGGCCACCGTGCTCCCGCTGGTGATCGGGATCGTCGTGATGATCGTGCTGCCCGGCGATGCGCTGATCGAACTCATCACCGCCGGCACCCTCTTCCCCGCCATCACCTACGGACTCGTCGTCATCCTCTACCGGGCCGTCCGGAAACGTCTGGACCGTAAACGCGGCGCCTTCGACCTCGGCCGGTTCGAGTTGCCGGTGGCCGTCGCCGCACTGGTGTGGTCGGTGTGCGCAGTGGTCATCCTGCTCTCCCCCATCGATGCGACCGTCCCCATGATCATCGTGGGCGGACTGATCCTCGTCGGTGGTCTCTACTTCGGCTTCATGCTGGTGTTCCGGCGCGAAGTCCTCGACAGTGAGCCCGGACAGGATGTGTTCTCCGGCATCGAACGTCGCAGCGACCCGGACCCGCAGGACGCGGGCGTCTGACCGGTCGGCTCCGGCCAGCGCGACAACTAGTCGTAGAGAACGGCACGGCCTTCCCGCTTCAGCACCTCGAGTCCATCGCGGAATCGCTGAAGGTATTCCGGAGAATGGGGAACCCAGTCGGTCATCTCCCCGACGACCGTGACCGGCTTGTCTGTGCGGTACGAGTGCGTCGGATTGCCCGGAAACTGCTTGTCCGTCACGTTCGGGTCGTCCTCCACTGGGCCTTGGGGTTCGACGATGTAGACGCGGCTTGGGCCGTCGCCTCTCGCCATCTCGGCAGCCAGGACCGCACCGTCGAGCACTTTCGTCAGGTAGATGTGGTTCGAGACGTGCTCGGGCCGATAGTTCGACCGATAGCCGGGTGTCAGATGGTCCCCGACCTGCAGGTCGGCCTTTGTGCCGTGGAACCAGGCACCGGATTCATGCACCACAAACCGTTCCGGTGTGTCCGCCATCTCCGCCAATGAAAATCCTCCCGCCGGGACAATCGAATGGCCATTGTGCACGCGCGTCGGGGCCTTGCCGCAAGTCCCCCACCCGGCGATACACTGAAAGCGGAAGACACGTTTTCGTCGTTTCCAGTCACGATTTCCCCACCCCGAAACCGCCGACGGCGTGATTGAATTCGGCGTGCGCGTACATCATTTGATCGCAACAGCGTCAGCGGCTCTGTTCGTCATCGGGGCCGCCGGATGTTCCACCGATTCCGGCGAGACCCGACAGCCCTCGTCCACGGTGGCGACCGCGTCCACTCACGCGCCCACCGCAGCTCCGCCGGTCCCGCAGGGTTCCGACGGAGTGGACATCGAGCGAATCGAGTATCTCGATCCCGCCGACGCCGACCCCGCCGAGAACTGGGCCAACCTGTATCTGCCGGCGGGCGACCACGAGGATGGATCGGTTCCACTGGTCACCATCGTGCACGGCGGCGGTTGGGAGAGTCGTGCCGGCGCAGAACAATTCGATGAGATGGCCCGCGAGCTCGCGTCACGAGGACTGGCCGTCTACAACATCGAGTACCGACGAGTCGGCACAGGTGGGGGTTGGCCGACGACCTTCCACGACGTGGCGCGCGCACTGGACTATGTACCCACGATGGCCGAGTCCCACCCGCAGCTCAGCATCGACGACGAACTGGTCATCGGCCACAGCGCCGGTGCCCAGTTGGCGGTCTGGGGCGGCACCCGACACCGACTCGAGGACGACGAAGTGGGCTCACGCCCCGCGTTCGTCCCGTCGCGGGTGGTGTCGATCTCCGGCCCCCTCGACATGCGTTACGCCGTGAACCACGGCAACGGCCGCGTCATCAAGCAGATCCTCGGCGGCACACCTGAACAGGTACCTGATCGCTACGAGTCGGTGGACCCCATCCAGAACCTCGACCCACAGCTGCCGGTGATCCTCTTCCACGGTCTCGCCGACGACGACGTGAACCCGGACAACTCGCGTCGTTACACGGCCGCTGTGCACGCAGCGGGCGGCACCGCCGACCTCCATCTCTTCGATGGCGAAACCCACACCTCGCTGGTGCATCGCCAGTCCCCCGCCTACCAGCAGATCATGGATCGGCTGACCGACGTGGCCACAAAAGAACTCGACAAGCTGCGCAACGAATGATCGGGTTCCACATCGTGGCGGCCGAATCGAGATGGCCCGCTACCCGAAAGACTGTGCAGGGTCCGATACTTCGCCACGAGATCGGGGTAGGAAGGCCTCGACGAGGTCAGCATCGTTCCCCCGGTCCACGAGGAGTTCCGCCAAAGCCCCCGACGCGGGCATCGCGAAGCCGATTCGCACTGCGCGAAGTAGTTCGCACGCGATCGTACGTAGGAACGCCGTCCCTGACAGGGTTTCGAAGGGACTGTCCACAGTCTCTGTCCACTCGAAGAACTTGTCGAGGATCCACGCGAGCAGTCCGACCGGTATATCGACCAGGGAGTAGTTGTACTGACCCGGGACGTTGGGCACGCCCTTCGGCGAGTCCGCGTGGAAACAGGTCGGCGGCGATCCGCAGTTCAGTGGGTACCAACAGACGACCGACCGGCAGCGCCCGATCATCAGGCTGACCGCCAAATAGTGACAGCCCCACCCTTTTTCGGCAAACCCACCACCCTCGGGGGTGGTGGGTTTGCCGAAAATGGGTGGGTTTGCCGGACGTCAGATGCGGCGCGCACGCGCTCGGTGGTCGCCGGGTCGGTGCGTGGAGTTCCGCCAGTCCGGATAGAGCGCCTGATCGGCCGGCTCCAGGAACATGTCCCGAAGCTGGTTCCGCCCCACCGGGAACCGCGAAGAAAGCGCGGTCGCCGACGAATTGGCGGCCAGGATGTCGAAGTAGCGGCCCTCGACGTACGCCGGCTGTGCCAGGGTCTCGACCAGTTTCTGCATCCCCGCCGGTACGACCTCTTTCCGCGCTCGGCGGCGGGGTCGTCGTGGCTGGTCGCCCACCAGTGACAGCAGATACGCGACATGGTCGTCATCGAGTTGCAGGACCCGCGCCAGCGACTCGAGCACCTGCGCCGACGGATTTCGGTCGCGCCCGCGCTCCAGTCGCAGGTAGTAGTCGGCGCTGATCCCGGCGAGCATCGCGACCTCCTCGCGCCGCAAGCCCGGTACGCGACGCACGCCGACTCCCGGGATACCCGCCTGTTCCGGCGTCACGAGGCCGCGCCGCGCTTTCAGATACTCCCCGAGAGTGTTCGGACGGTCTGCCATGTCGTTCAGCCTAGGTCGCGCCGGCCGGACATGAGGGGGTCCTGTCACACCCTGGGACAGACGGAGTACTGCCGCGCCGCGTGAACCGCTCATAGCGTTCATCACCGAGCCCACCTCGGGCACAGACCGGAAGGAACCCCCATGACAGTCACGCTCATCACCGGCGCCAACAAGGGAATCGGATTCGAGACCGCCCGACAGCTGACCCGGCTCGGACACACCGTCTACCTCGGCGCGCGCGACACCGAACGCGGCGAGAAGGCCGCCGCCGAGGCCGGCGCGCGATTCGTGCAACTGGATGTCACCGACGACGCGTCGGTCGCCGCGGCACTCGCACGAGTCGATGCCCTCGAAGGGCGACTCGACGTGCTCGTGCACAACGCGGGGATCTCCGGCGACTGGGTCGTCGACGGCCCCACCGCCGCCCGGGTCTTCGACACCAACGCCGTGGGCATCGTCCGGGTCACCGAGGCCGCGCTGCCGCTACTGCGCAAATCGGACCAGCCGCGCGTCGTCACCGTGTCCAGCAGCATGGGATCGTTCTGGGCCGTCACCAACCCGGACCGCCCCGAGTCCGGGCTGACCGCCGCGCTCTACGCCGCGTCGAAGTCGGCAGCGACGATGCTGACGCTGCAGTACTCCAAGAGCGAACCGGGCATCAAGTTCAATGCACTCGAACCGGGCTTCACGTCCACCGACATGATCACCGGCGCCGGAATGACCGGCGGCCGGCCCGTCGAGGAAAGTGCACGCACCGTCGTGAAACTGGCAACGATCGGACCCGACGGACCCACCGGCACGCTGCAGGACGAAAACGGGCTACTCCCCTGGTGAACCCGGGTTTGCGCACAGCTCCCCGGGGTTACGCTGAGGCATGGTATTCCAACGCGACGTCGCACCCGGAATCCATCGCCTCGAACACGCGTACACCAACCAGTACCTCGTCGAGGTCGACGACCGGCTGGTGATCGTCGACGCCGGACTGCCCCGCTCCTACGGACCGCTGGTCGAGGCGATCCACCATCTGGGCCGCGACGTCGATGCGGTGTCCGCACTGATCATCACCCACGGGCATTTCGATCATGTGGGCACCGCACGACGCCTGGCCAAGCAGTGGCGTATCCCGGTGCACGTACATCGCGACGATGCCTGGCTCGCCGCCCACCCCTACCGATATGCGCACGAGAACACCACGCGCGGCGGAGTCCCCCTGCGCAATCCGCCGTCGTGGAAATTGCTGAGCCGCATGGCCTTTGCCGGAGCGCTCACCGTCCGGGGAATCAACACCTCCAAGGTGTCAGTCTTCGACGACGACGCCGTTCTTCCGGGAGAGGCCGAGGTGGTGCCCACGCACGGCCACACCTTCGGTCATGTCTCGCTGTACTACCCGGACCGCGATGCCGTCATCTCCGGTGACGCGCTGGTCACCCTCGACCCCTACACGGCCGCATACGGCCCCCGGATGATCGCCGGGTCGGCCACCGCCGACCTCGAGCGGAATCGGGCCTCGCTGGACGCTCTCGCCGCGACCGGCGCGAAGTCCGTCCTACCCGGGCACGGCGTCCCGTGGCACCACGGTGTGGCGGCGGCCGTGGAGCGCGCACGCCACACCGACGGTTGACACCGACCGGCGGCTCCTCGGATCAGTCGAGGCGCTCGTAGATCGTCGCGTTGGCGAGACCGCCTGCCTCACACATGGTTTGCAGGAGGAAACGCCCACCCCGCTGCTCCAGCGCGTTCAGTCCGGTGGTCGCGAGACGGGCGCCGCTGGCACCCAGCGGATGACCGAGTGCGATCGCGCCGCCGTTGACGTTCACCTTGTCGAGATCGACGCCGAGTTCCCGCGCCCAGGCCAGCACGACCGGGGCAAAGGCCTCGTTGACCTCGAACAGGTCGATGTCGGCGAGGTCGAGTCCACTGCGCGCGAGCACTTTTCGGGTTGCCGGGATGATCGCGGTGAGCATCAGCAACGGATCGTCGCCGGCTACCGCGATGGTGTGAACCCGTGCACGAGGGCGCAATCCGAGCTCGGCCGCCTTCTCCTCGCTCATGACGAGGACGGCCGCCGAGCCGTCGCTGATCTGGCTGGCACTGGCCGCGGTGATCCGCCAGTCGATCTCCGGGAATCGCCGGGCGATCGCCTCGTCGTGGTACGCGGGGCGCAGGCCGGCCAGGCTCTCGAGGGTGCCGCCCAGGCGGATCCCCTCGTCGGCGGTCAGACCGGCGAGGGGCGCGAGCTCGTTGTCGAACAGCCCGTTCTTCGTCGCCCGCGCCGCCAATTCGTGTGAACGCAAGGAGAATTCATCGATCTCCCGGCGCGAGATGTCCCATCGCGCGGCGATGAGTTCGGCCGAGATTCCCTGCCCGACCAGTCCGTCGGGATAGCGCTCGTCGAACGCGACGCCGTTCAGGTCCGACGCGCCGACCGCGGCCGAGCCCATCGGCACCCGGGACATCGATTCGACTCCCGCGGCGACGACCACGTCGTAGGTCCCGGCGATCACCCCCTGGGCGGCGAACGCGATCGCCTGTTGACCGCTGCCGCACTGGCGGTCGATCGACACCCCGGGCACCGACTCCGGGTAACCGGCGGCCAGCAATGCACGACGAGCGATGTTGAAGCTCTGTTCGCCCACCTGGCTGACGACTCCGGTGATCACGTCGTCGATCTCGGCCGGATCGAGCCCCGTGCGGTCGACGATTGCTCGCAGGCTGTGCGCGAGAAGGTCGACGGGGTGGACCTCATGCAAGCCGCCCGACGGCTTCCCCTTGCCGATCGGTGTGCGTACCGCGTCCACGATGACTGCAGTTGCCATGCCTGACCCTCCATCAGTGGGTGGACCGTCGACCGACGATCCGTATGTGGCTGACTTTTGTCTGCCATAGTCAGAGGTCTACGCTCTGACTATGGTCTTGTCAAGCCAGGGTAGGATGGGTCACATGATGAAGCTGGTGGGACCGCTCGCGGAACGTGACCGGTGGGAGGCGACACAGTGTTCGATCGCCAAAGCCGTCGACATCGTCGGCACGCGATCGGCGATCCTCATCCTGCGTGAGGCCTTCTACGGCGCCACCCGGTTCGACCAGTTCGCCCGCCGTGTGGGCATCACCGACGCAGTTGCGTCTGCCCGGCTGAAGGAGCTGACGGAGGCGGGCGTCTTCACCAAGGTCCCCTATCAGGAGCCCGGCCAGCGGGTCCGCTACGAGTACCTGCTCACCGACATGGGCCGTGACCTGTTCCCGGTCGTGATGTCGCTGATGCAGTGGGGCAACGAACACCTGCAGCCCGACGGCCCACCCCTCACCGTCACCGACGCGTCCCGGAACCCGGTCCGGGTCGGTGTGGTGACCGACGCGCAGGAGACCCTCGGCCCCGACGATGTCGAGGTGAGGGTCACCCGCCGGTCGAGCTGAACCCGCGGTCGATCGCCGGTACTACTCGGCCGCCGTGCGTCGCAGCTTGGTGTTGACGAACTCGCCCATCCCCCAGCGGCCGAGCTCACGCCCGTAGCCGGAGCGCTTGACGCCGCCGAACGGCAGGCCCGGCAAGGTGGTGCCGTGTTCGTTGACGTAGGCCATACCCACCTCGAGCCGATCGGCGACCCGTTCGGCATCGGCGATGTCGGTGCTCCACACCGATCCGCTGAGGCCGAACTGCACATCGTTCGCCAACTCGACCGCCTCGTCGGCCGAGTTCACCTTGTAGACCATGGCCACCGGACCGAAGATCTCCTCGGAGTAGGCGTCCATATCCGGGGTGATGTCGGTCAGCACGGTCGGCTGGAAGAACGCGCCGTCACGGTCGATCGGTGAACCGCCGGTCCGCAGTGTGGCGCCCTGGTCGACGGCGGTCTTGACCTGGTCGGCGACGGTGTCCCGCGCCGAGAGCGACGACAGCGGGCCCATCCGGGTGGACGACTCGGCCGGGTCCCCCACCGCCGTTGCCTCGAACTTCTCGACCAACCGGCTCACGAAGTCGTCGTAGAGCTCGTCGAGGACGATGAAGCGCTTCGGCGAGTTGCAGGCCTGCCCGGCGTTGGAGAGTCGTGCCCGGGCGGCGATCGTGGTGGTGCGGTCCATGTCCGCGGAGTCGAGCAGGATGAACGGGTCCGAACCGCCCAACTCCAGGACCGATTTCTTGAGGTTCTCGGCGGCGACCTTGGCCACAGCTGCGCCGGCCGCCTCACTGCCGGTCAACGACACGCCACGGATCGCCGGGTTCTGCAACAGTTCGGCCACCTGGCCGCTGCTCGCATACACATTGGCGTAGGCATCCTGCGGCACCCCGGCGTCATGCAGGATCTCGGCCATGAGCGCCGAGGACGCGGCACAGATCGACGCGTGCTTCAGGATGATCGTGTTGCCGGCGAGCAGATTGGGCGCCGCGAAACGCGCCACCTGGTAGTACGGGTAGTTCCACGGCATCACGCCGACGAGCGGTCCGATCGGGGCGGTCTGCACGATCGAGGACTTCGCACCTTGAGCGTCAAGCTCCTCGCTGACCAGCAGATCCGGACCGTGCTCGGCGTACCAGCGGTAGATGTCGGCGGCGAGCTGGACCTCGCCGGCCGCCTCCTTGGCCGGCTTACCCATCTCGGTCGTGATCACCGACGCCAATTCGTCTGCTCGCTTCTCGTACAGATCCGCCGTGCGGGACAGGATGTTCGCGCGCTCCGCGGCATCGGTGCGCCGCCAGCTCTCGAACGCCGCCAGCGAACGTTCGGCGATCCCGCCGATCTCGTCGTCGGCGAGAGCTGCGAACTGCTGTTCGGTGATGCCGGTGGTGGGATTCGCGGTGACGTAGGTACTCACAGAGAACCGTCCTTCCGATGTCGGTGGTTCTGATCGGCTGCGTTGATGAGCCCGACTGAGGGGCACAGGCCGAGTGTCTGTCGGGTACCCGCGCCATGGGTGTGCAAACACGAGCGCCGTGGCCCGCTCCTGACGAGCGAACTCGTATGCTCGGACGGAATCGGGCGAGCCGTGGTTCGCAGACACCCGGAGGCTGGTCCAATACGTCAGCGGTGCGGCCGCGTCTACGGCATCATCGACCGAGTCATCTCCGACGCGGAGCGTGGGGGCGCACCGTCGGAAGATCCCAAGGGGGAGAAGTGTCGATCTGGCAGAGAGCCGTCGTGCTCGCATGCGCGGGTGTCACCGCCTTGACCGGAAGTCTCTGCGGGGGGCCGGTCGCAGCGGCACCGACCGATACGCCTGCTCGCGAGGTCGCGCGCGTCCTCTCTGTCTCGCCGACGACCCCGACGCGTGCAACGGTGACCGTCTACTCACCCGCCATGGAGCGACCCGTCCGGGTCAGCGTGCTGCTCCCACACGATCGCTCGAAACCACGCCCCACGCTGTACCTGCTCGACGGGATCGACGGCGGCATCTACACCAATTACACGCAGAGCGGCTGGACGTTCCAGACCGACATCGTGAAGTTCATGGCGGACAAACCGGTCAATGTCGTGATGCCCATCGGCGGAATGGCCGCGTACTACACGGACTGGCAGAGGACCGATCCCGTTCTCGGACGGAACAAGTGGGAAACGTTCCTGACCAAGGAACTCCCCCCACTGATCGACAAGCGCTTCATGGGCAACGGCCGCAACGTGATCGGCGGATTGTCGATGGGCGCCCTGGGCGCGATGTCGATCGCCGTGCGCCATCCCGACCTCTACCGCGGCGTCGCCGCGTTCAGCGGCTGCCTCGATCAGGGTTCGACCGAGTTCCGCCAGGCCACCGCGGCGTCGGTGAGCACCCGCGGCGGCAATCCCGACAACATGTGGGGTCCGTTGGGCCATTCGAGATGGGATGACCACAATCCGGCCGCCCATGTCGCAGCACTCAGAGGCAAGCCGATCTACGTCGCCGTCGGCAACGGCCTACCCGACCCGTCGCTCGGAATCGCCGGACTCGCCTCACCCGTCGGCGGCGTTCTCGAAGGCATCGTTCTCCAGTGCACACAGAGTTTCAAGCGCCGCGCCGACACCGCCGGGGTGAAAGCCACCTACGACTTCCGGTCGGGCCTGCACTCATGGGGCTACTGGAATCAAGACTTCCATCGTGCGTGGCCGACGCTGGCGAAGGGGCTCGGCGTCGAGCGCTGATCGAATTGTGAAGTCCCTGCACGCGGGACGGACGCATCGCCCGTCCCGCGCGTAGGCCATCAGCCGCCGGCGACGGCCGCAGCTCTCCGGGACCGGCTGCGGACCGGGCGGTGCATCCCGGCCGGCGCCTCCCGGATGTCGAGCGTTCGACGAGCCACGTCCAGATGGTGGCGAGCGATCCCGAGCGCGGCGTGGTAGCCGACCCGGAACTCGCTGTCATCGGCGTCGGCAGCCCACCTCCCCTCTTGCTCGATACGGTCCACCAGACCCTGGATGATGTCGAAATCCCGGCGCAGACCCCCTGAGAGCACAGCTGCACCGACGAAGGCGTCGGGGCGAAGCGACTCGGTGGTGATCACGTCGAGTACGCATACGCGGGCAAACGTCATACCCGCCCGGAACCCCCGTAGGAGCTCGGACTGCGGTCGCTCGACGGCGGCCAGGGTCGAGAGACGGTCGTGGAGACTCGTGAGGACCTCTGCGAGATGCGTGCGCTGCTCCACGTCATCCCACATTCTTCCGTTTCCGGATGATCGAGGTGTCCTCGCTCGCACGCTTTTTCTCGCGCCGCAACTTCAATTCTTGGCGACGCTTTTTTGAACTTGAATTCTTCTCTGCCATGATTCCTCGCTGACATGAATGGTGAAGTGGGCTTTGGACCCACTCACCTCCGTGACCATAGCCCAGAAAAGAAAAAAGTCCAGTCGCCGGCCCTTCGAGGCTCGTCGCTAACGCTCCTCGCACCTCAGGGGGCGGAGAAAGTCGTCGAAACCGTCGCCCCAGGAGCGGAGAAAGTCGTCGAAACCGTCGCCCCAGGAGCAGAGAAAGTCGCCAAAACCGTCGCCCCAGGAGCGGAGAAGGTCGTCGAATCCACTGAAAACAGGACATTTCACGCCCTACCCCGACCAAGTCAGCCGCTGACTGGCTTTTAATTTTTTTTCGGCTAGAGTCCGTGGCACCGGTCCGTAGGGCCGGTTTCAGCGAAAGGAAGAGTGGCCGTGAAAGCGGTTGTGATGGAGTGTCGTATTCGAGTGTGTGGTTCTTCGAAGCGAATTGAGGAATTCATCGATCAGGTTTCTTCGCGGGCATTTAGCGCTTTTCCGGAGTCGGTGAAGTATGCGCTTGCCGTCGAGGATTCCGATTCCCTGCTCCTGCGTCGGCAGTGGCATCGGGAAAACGATGTCGACGACTTCGGGGTGCCGGTGGGCAAGGATGTCTGTTGCGCGTTCGCCGACTCGTCCGGCCGGTTGACCGCGGCAAAACTGGAGAGCCTGTCTCGCGAGATCCTCGCCGATCTCGAGCTCGACCCGTGGGCCACGGATGCGGAGGTCGGTTCATCGGTGAGCGAGGCCGCCGAGTCGGTGCCGTGGATCCTCACCCTGCGAACCGATGTGGACCGCGCCTCCCGCGAGGAGATCGCGTCACGCCACCCGACGCTCGGGCTCCGGGCGAAGCCACTGATCGCGATGTCCTGATCGTCGTGGACATCTCGTCATCGAAGCAGAGGAGTCAGCGATGACCACCACCACACATGTTCCGAACGCTCCCCTGACGCGAGACCTGCTCGAGAGCCAGTTGGCCGCCGACTGTCGTGAACGTGCCGTCGTCAGTGCGGAGGTCCTCGAGCACCGCGCCGCCGGCGACCTGGAGAACAACGACGCATACCACGGCGCGGTGGGCCGGCTCGAAACGCTCGACCGGCGTATCGCGCAGTTGTACGCGGCGCTGTCCACCGCGGACGCCGAACCGTCTGCGGACGGCACGGTACAGGTCGGCTCGATGGTCACGGTGGTGTTCGATCACGATCCCGGCGACGTCACGACCTTCCTGGTCGGCCCGCCGGAGCAGTACACCGTGGTGGGCGTCGACGTCTGCTCACCCGATTCACCGCTCGGCCAGGCGGTTCTGGGCACCGACGTCGGCGACGACCGCACATATCGGCTACCCAACGGTCGAGAGTGCACGATCACGGTCAAAGCGCACCGGATCGAGCTTCTCTGACGCAGCGTTGCTTCATGCGCGAACCCGCGGCCGGCGGATGGCGGCACCATGAGGGACATCGCCGCAGCGGCCGGAATCCCGGTGACCCGGTTCCGGCCGCCCGCTCGTCGAGCGTCCCACCCCACGGTGGCGGCCGACGTCGTGGTGATCGGACGACCGGGGGCTCTGACGGAGCGGGTGCGTCGGGTCCTCCACGAACGAGGGCTGGCCGTCGAGGTCGTGGGTGTCCGGTCGGCGGGTGTTCAGAGCCGGGATCGCGCCTCCGACGGTGAGCCGGTCTCGGGCAGACCCGCGGGAGCCCGGTCGTGCATCGCCGTGCTCGATCGGCCACCCCGGCCTCGGCGAGGGTGGTGGGACTGGCGCAGCCGGAGGCTCGAACGACAGCAGGAGGACAGCCTCATCGACGCGGTGTCGGACGTCGCGTCGAACGCCCGGAACCTCGGTTTGCTGGTCGTCGCCGATGCGTCGACACCGGGCGAGACCGACATCGCACGAGAACGGGCCAGGCACGTCGCACGCGTCGCCGACTACGAGGCAGCCATCAACGGAAACCCGCTGAGCTCGGCTTTCTATCTCCGCACGAGCGCAGCCGACTGTTCATCCGGAGCGTTCCCGGCGGTCGTCGACTGGGCCCTCCGGGGACCGGATTTATAGACATTTCCTGCCGATCGATAGGCTGCGGGGTGGCGGTGGCCCGATTCCGGGTGCACCGCCGCTCCCACAGGTACCGAATAAGGAAGTGGTGGCCACCGTGGCCGTGCTCGACGAGAAGATCAGCGATCTGTACGAACAGGTGGTTGCGCGCAACCCCGGAGAGGCCGAATTCCACCAGGCCGTTCGTGAGGTCTTCGACTGCCTCGGCCCCGTTCTGGCCAAGCACCCGCACTATGCCGACGCCGGGATCATCAAGCGTCTGACCGAGCCCGAGCGGCAGATCATCTTTCGCGTGCCGTGGGTCGACGACCAGGACCAGGTCCAGGTCAACCGCGGGTTCCGCGTCGAGTTCAACTCGGCCCTCGGCCCCTACAAGGGCGGCCTCCGCTTCCATCCGAGCGTCTACCTCGGCGTGGTCAAGTTCCTCGGCTTCGAGCAGATCTTCAAGAACGCGCTCACCGGTCTACCGATCGGCGGCGGCAAGGGCGGCGCCGACTTCGACCCCAAGGGTCGCTCGGACGGCGAGATCATGCGGTTCTGCCAGTCCTTCATGACCGAGCTCTACCGCCACATCGGTGAGTACACCGACGTCCCCGCCGGCGATATCGGCGTCGGCGGCCGGGAGATCGGCTACCTGTTCGGTCAGTACAAGCGCATCACCAACCGTTACGAGTCCGGCGTCCTGACCGGCAAGGGACTCGCCTGGGGAGGATCGCAGGTCCGCACCGAGGCCACCGGCTACGGCGCGGTGTTCTTCGTCCGCGACATGCTCGCCGCGGTCGACGACAAGCTCGACGGCAAGACCGTCGTCGTGTCGGGATCGGGCAACGTCGCCATCTACGCCATCGAGAAGATCCAGCAACTCGGTGGCCGCGTCACCGCCTGCTCGGACTCGAGCGGATACATCGTCGACGAAGCAGGCATCGACCTGGAGCTCCTCAAGGAGATCAAGAACGTCCAGCGGGGTCGCATCGCCGACTATGCGAAGGCGCGCCCCGCTGCGCGGCTCGTCACCAACGGATCGCTGTGGAACGTGCCCACCGACATCGCCATCCCGTGCGCGACCCAGAACGAACTCAACGGCGCCGACGCCACCGCGCTCGTCAGGAACGGGGTCCGCATCGTCGCCGAGGGCGCCAACATGCCGTGCACCCCCGAGGCCGTACGCATCTTCGGCGACGCCGGAGTCCGCTTCGCACCCGGCAAGGCGGCGAACGCCGGCGGTGTGGCCACGAGCGCACTCGAGATGCAGCAGAACGCATCTCGCGACTCGTGGACCTTCGGCTACACCGAAGAGCGTCTCTCGGAGATAATGACCTCCATCCACGATCACTGCCTGCACACCGCCGAGGAATATGGCGCACCCGGCAACTACGTGACCGGCGCGAACATCGCCGGCTTCACCCAGGTCGCCGACGCGATGCTGGCCCTCGGCCTCATCTGAGCCGCTACACCCGCTGCATCTGTATGACGTTGTGCCCGGATTCCGGGCACAACGTCATACCGCTTTCCCGGGCCCCTTGACACCGCTCGGTCCTCGGCGCTTCAGTGTGCTCACCGACGGATCGTCCGTTCGACTGATTGGGGCCGGCTGTGCGAGGTGTATCGATGACGGGACCGGATCGACGGGCCGCCGGACCGCGACGGGTCCTCTCGACGTTGCTCGCCATTCTCGGGGTGTTCACACTCGCGGTGGGTGTGGCCCCGAGCGCCACCGCTGCCCCGGGGAATGAGACCGGTTTCGCCCTCCCGTTCTCGGGCGCTCCGGCCTTTGAGCGATTTGCACCGCCGAAGCTGACGAAGCCGTCGCAACTCAACCAGCCGATGGGTCTCGCAGCCGCCGATCGTGTGGCAGCGGCAATCGGGTTGTCTCCGAAAGATGCTCTCTCCGAACAGCAATACCGCTCCTTCTTGAGCGGCGGCGGTATCGGCGGAAGCCGCGACGCGGCCAAGATCATCGACGCCTGTCTGATCATCCTGACCAACACCACCGGTCGTCCGATGTTCGGCGACTCCGTCGTCGGAAGCTATGGCCTGTACGTGAACGAGCAGGGCATGCTGCAGAGCCCCGCGAACGCGAGTGCGCCCACGCGACAGGTCAATTCGCTGATCGCCCCCGGCGGCTACGTCGGCACGTGGCTGCGCGACAACGGGGCGACCGACACCCTGCTGGCGCTCTACCGGTCGGCCTACACGATCGAGGTCCCGTTCGGCTTTGTCGCACAACAGATGTCGGGCGCCGCACAGTTGGTGACGAACACCAAGGCCGGCGTCACGACCACCGTCGGCATGTCGATGGCGCCGCCGCTGTGGATCGTGAACTTCGCGCTGCTCTACATCGTCAAGCCGTCACTCGCCGCTGCGATGCCCGCCTACTGGGCGCCCATCCCGCCGCCGGTGGCCGTTGCGATCAAGGCCAGCCCCAACGGCCAGGTGCCCTACAGCAGGTACGCCTCGCACTTCGGGTGAGCGGGCGGGTGTACTCGGACTGCGGTATACCGCCCTGTCCTCAATTCGTAGTAGGTGTGCACGCGATCGCGATGAGCGTCACCGCGATCTCCCGGCCGAGCGTCGACTTCCGTAACGGCTTGTCACGCAGTCTCATCGCGAGTTCGCCGGTGACCACGACGAGGACTTGCTCGGCCAGGTGATCGGGATTCGCGCACGGCAGTTGCGCGGCGAGATCGCGCAGGGTTCGGCGCATGTGGTCGGTGTCGCGGGTGACGGCGTCGGCGATCTCGGCCGGCGGGTCGGACATCTCGGCGGCGGTGCCGAGGAACGCACACCACCGCGCGCCGTCGGGTCGGGCCGCGAAGTCGTCGATGGCGTCGAAGATGGCGAGCAGACGGCCCTCGGCGTCGGGGGCAGCCGCGATGAGACTCCCCCACGTCTCGCGCCACCGCTCGTGTCGTCGTTCGAGTGATGCGGCGACCAATGCCTCCTTGCTGCGGTAGCCGCGGTAGAGCGTCGCCGCCGACACGCCCGCCCGCGCGAGGATGGCGTCGACGGGTGTCGACTCGATTCCGCGCGAGAACACGAGGTCATCAACTGCGTCGAGCAGTTTCTCCGCGGAGGCCTTGCGCATCGGCATGGCAATCAGCCTAGACTCGAAAATATGAAACGCACGTTTTCGTTTGGTCTCGATCGGGAGCCACTGGTCATCGTGGCCGGCACTGCTTTCATCGCGGCGACCTACGGGCTGGTGCGCCTCGCCTACGGGCTTTTCCTGCCCGACGTACAGACCGATCTGGCCCTCGACTCGGCACGGGCGGGGTACATCTCGTCGGGATCGTCGCTGGTCTACTGCCTGGCGGCGGTGTGCGGCTTCCTCTACGGGCGCCGCTACCCGCGGGCGCTCATCGTGGTCGCAACCGTCACCGCGGCCGGTGGTGTCTGGGGCATGGCCGCCGCCGGCAATCTGATCGTCTTCGGCTTGTTCGCGGTGATCAGCTCGGCGGGCGCAGGTCTGGCATCGCCCGCACTGGTGAGCGTCGTACGGCGCAACATCGCCGCAGACCGTGTCGATCGCGCCCAGTCCATGGTCAATTCCGGTACCGGCCCCGGGCTCGTCGGCGCCGGGGCACTCGCGCTCGTCTTCCTGCCCGAATGGCGCGTGACCTGGGCGGTCATCGGTGTGGTGACGGTGATCATCGCGGTCGGCCTCCTCGCAGCCGACCGACCGGGATCGGCCGGCCGGGACGAGCAGGCACCGACGTTCTCCGTCGCCTGGGTCCGCCGCCACGCGACCGCACTGACCGTCGCCGTCCTGATGGGCGCGGCGTCGAGCGCCATGTGGACCTACGGACGCGCAATCCTCGTCGACAACGGCGGATCGTCACAGCGCGGCACGACCATCGCCTGGATCATGATCGGGATCGGCGGTGCCGCAGTGGCTCTCACCGCCGCACCGCTGGCGAGGTGGTCCGCGACGTCGGCGTGGACCCTCAGCTGCTCGACGATGACCGCCGGCATCGTCCTGGTCGCGGCGGCTCCGGGCCGAATGACGGTCGCGCTCATCGGCTGCCTGTTGTTCGGGTGGGGATTCACGTCCGCGACGTCGGCGCTCATCGCCTGGACCTCGACCATCGACGCGGCACGCTCCGCCGCGGGCACCGCACTCCTGTTCATCGCGTTGATGTTCGGGCAGGCCGTCGGTGCCACCGCCCTCGGCGCCGTCATCACCGCTGTGGGTTACGGGTTCGCGTTCATCGTGGCCGCGGTGGCGTCGGCCGTGTCGATCGCCGTCGCCCTGCTCGATCGGACCGGTCGACGAGCGGACGCCGACGAGCGGCCCGGCTCAGGTGAACCAGGACATGAGCCGTCCGCGGGACCAGCACCGATCGAGCGCATCACCGGTGAACTCGAGGGGCGGCAACGCCGTTGAGGGTCCGAACACGGTGAGCCCGATGATGCTGTGACCCGACGCCGGACGGTCCCCGGGACAGAGCACGGCGTAGCGCCCGGTGCGGTCCGAGCGCTTCGAAGACACGCTCACCGTCCCAGAGCCGTTCCGGCGGCTCTCGATGACCGCTCGGCCAGCGTCGCGAATGCGTTCTGCAGCTCGACCGGGCCCACGACGTCCACATCGGCATCGAAACGCGCCAGTGAAGCGCAGAGCCCGGCCCAGGAGAAAGATCCCAGTCGAACGCGGCACCTCCCGGGGCCGCGGGGCTCGACCTCTGCATCGGTGAGATAGGACGCCACGTCCCGGGCGTCGAGGTGAAGGATCACTTCGCCACGACAGGGCCACTCGTCTGCCTCGGTCGACCCCTTGAACCGCCCCGCGAGGAACTTTCCGACGTCGCCGCCGGGGATCTCGCGCGGGACGAACCGTGGACCGTTCGGCACCCGCGGGCGGACGCGATCGGCACGATACGTTCGCCAGTCCTGGGATTGCGGACTCCAACCCACCACATACCACCGACCCGACCAGGCGACGAGATGATGGGGCTGCGTGCGCCGGGGAGCCGCGTCGTCGTCGAAATCCTCTCCGGCACGCCGGTAGTCGAAGCGCAGCTCCTCGCTCGCCCGTATCGCGGCGTCGACGGCGAGGATGACGTCGGTGCCGACCTCGCCGTGTCCGTTGCCCGCAGCCGACACCTCGAGCGAGTCGATGCGGGTGCTCAGTCTCCTCGGCAGCACCTGGCGCATCGTCGACAACGCCCGACCTGCGGACTCGGCGATCCCTGCACCCGTCCCGGTGGCGGTCTTGAGCGCGATCGCGATGGCGACCGCCTGCTCGTCGTCGAACAGCATGGGCGGCAGAGCCGTTCCCGCGTCGAGCCGATAGCCGCCGTCCCTGCCCTTGGTGCCGTCGATCCGATATCCGAGCTCGCGGAGACGTTCCACGTCACGACGGACGGTCCGCTCGCTGACCTGCAACCGCTCGGCCAAGCGCGACCCCGGCCACTCGCGCGTCTGCTGCAACAACGACAGCAGCGCGAGCAGGCGTTGGGACGTCTCCGCGGACGAGGTGGCCGGCATGTGATGATCATGCCGCACACAGCGGACGAACTCTGTCCTATTTTGCTGCGACAGTCGTCTCAGCCCAGAAGAACTGGGGTTCTTTTCATCAGGAGACCCGACATGACCATCACCGCTGTCACCCATCTCAACTTCACCGGAAACGCCCGTGAGGCCCTGGAGTTCTACGCCTCGGTGTTCGACGGTCGACTCACCATCGCGACGTACGGCGACTTCGGTATGCCCGGTGAACTCCCGGATGCCGGACGCGTTGTCTTCGGTCAGGTGATCGCCGACTCCGGATTCCAGATCATGGCCTTCGACGCGCCGTCGCACGCCGACCTGACACCCGACCTGAACTCGAGGACACTCCGCGTGGACAACACCACCGCGACGGACGCACCGTTCTTCGTGTCGGTCCGCGGCGAGGATGTCGTCGAGGTCGGCGCGCTGTGGGACAAGCTGTCCGACGGCGGGCGGATCGTCGAGCCGTTCGGACCGGTGCCGTGGGCGCCCGCGTTCGGCATGCTCACCGACAGGTTCGGCGTGACCTGGATTCTCGATGTCGCGATGCAGTTCGCCGGCGCGTGATCGTCACGCGTCCTTCCGGGCGACCATCTCCGTGATCCAGATCGGCGCGAACGGCGAGATGCATCCGGGCGAGGTCGGATAGTCCTCGAGCACCTGTAACCGTTCGCCGATGGCCATCGCCCGCGAGCGGTGATCGGGATGCTCGATGCCGATCGTCGCCAGACAGGTGTTCATCGCCCACTGCAGGCGTTCCGGGGCGTCCGCCATCTCGGCCTCGATGGTGTCGAGCAGCCCGGCGAGGTCGAGACCGTCGGGCTGCTTGGCCACCCGCTCCGTGGTGAGGGCCCAGCCGGCGCTGGTGGCGGCTTCGTCGGCGTCGTCCATCCAGGCGACGCGGAGTTCTTCCTTGTGCGGGTTCTTCTTCACGACGTAGTTGACGAGCCAGTCGTGCACCTTCGGCCGGCCGGCTTCGCGCACCATCGTGTCGAGCTGCGCGGCGTCGAAGGCTTTCGGCCGGCAGATGAGAAGTGCGACGAGCCGAGCTGCGGTGTCGCCGGTCGCCCACAACGCCGACGCGAGATCGTGCTGGGTCTTGAGTCGTTTGGCGACGGCCCGGAGCTTGGTCAGGTTCACGCCGTGGTCGTCGCCGTGCTTCTCGTTCACCGCGCGGACCCTCGGGTCCTCGAGCTCGGCCAGTTCTGCCAGCACAGCGACAACCGTCGCGTCCACATCGGCGCTGCCCGCCATCTTCGCTCCACCTCGGCTCAACAACTCGTCGTCGCCCGCATCCGTTCGTCAGCCTACGACGCCCTGCCCGTCGGTCACTCGGCTCGGTACCTCCGCCCGGGGTACCTCGGCCACGGCGAACACGACCCGTCCGGTTCGTCCGGTTGGAATCCGAGGTCCGGCAACGAGATCGGCCGCGGTAGGTGAGACGAACACACCACCCGCCCTCCGACATCGGGCCCGCCGGGCACCTCGAGGCCTACGCTGAGTCTCATGGCCTTGGTACTCGGACCGATCCTGCGGCACGTCGACGAGACATCAGCGCTGGTCTGGGTACAAACCGACGGCCCGGCGGAGGTCGAGGTCCTCGCTGGCCGCGCGCGCACCTTCGAGGTTCTCGGCCATCACTACGCACTGGTCGAGGTCACCGGGCTGGCACCGGACACCACGACCGAGTACGAGGTGGTCGTCAACGGTTCCCGTGAATGGCCCCTGGCGGACTCGGATTTCCCGGCCAGCGTCATCCGGACCCGCGGACCCGCGACGGCCCACCGTCACCGGTTCGTCTTCGGGTCGTGCCGGTATCCCAAGGCGGAGGACCCGAAGATCGACGAGAAACTCGGACTCGACGCGTTGGACTGCTACGCGGTGCGCATGCGTCGGCTCCCCGTCGACGACTGGCCCGACACCCTGATCCTCCTCGGCGACCAGGTCTACGCCGACGAACTGACCCCGCAGGTCAAAGAGAAACTCGAGACGACCAGGACCTCGACGGTCGGTCCGTCCGACGAAGTGGTGAGTTTCCAGGAGTACGAGGGTCTCTACCGGCACACCTGGGGCGATCCGGAGATCCGCTGGATCCTGTCGACCGTTCCGACCGCGATGATCTTCGACGACCACGACATCCGCGACGACTGGAACACCTCCGACACGTGGCGCCGGCAGATGGACGAGCAACCATGGTGGCGCGACCGGATAAGGGCCGGACTCGCGTCGTACTGGGTGTACCAGCACCTGGGCAACCTCTCACCCGCCGAACTCGACGCCTCCGACGACTACCGCAGGGTGACCGAGATCGACGGGGACTGCTGGCCGCATCTGGTCGACCTCGCCGACCGCGCCGACGCCGAAACCGACGGCGTCAAGGGAATCCGGTTCAGCTTCCGCTGGGACCTCGGTGCGACCCGACTCACCATGATCGACTCACGCAACGGCCGCATTCTCGCCGGCGGTGCCCGAAAGATGCTGAGTGACAACGAGTTCGATTGGATCGAACAACAGGTGACCGACGGCGTCGAGTCGCTCGACCACGTGGTGCTCGGGTCGTCGTTGCCGTGGTTGCTCCCGCCGCTCCTCAGTGACGCCGAGACCCTCGACGAGATCGGGGCCCGCCACGACGGATGGGTCGGGCGGCTGGCCGAGAAGATACGGCAAGGAGCCGATCTGGAGCACTGGCCCGCATTCTTCGATTCCTTCACCCGGCTGAGCCGGCTGATCAGCGGAATCGCGGGTCCCGGGCATGGTGATGAGACCGCCGGCCCGGCGACCGTCAGCGTCCTGTCGGGCGACGTCCACCACAGTTACGCCGCGCGCGCCGAGTTCGCCGAACCCACCGATGCCGCGATCTATCAGTTGGTCTGTTCACCGGTGCACAACGCCATCCCGCCGTACATGAAGGGGGTGTTCCGGCTCGGCTGGTCGCCACGCCTCGCCCGGGTCGTCCGACGCTGGGCGCGCTTCCGCGGATCACCGCAGCTCCCCGTCGCGTGGCACAACGCTCTCGGCCCGCTGTTCGGCAACACCATCGCCTCGCTGATCCTCGACGGACGCTCCGCGCGGGTCACGTTCGAACAGCCCGACCTGGACGGAACCCTGCACGCTGCCGGCGATATGTCGTTGACGGGCGAATCCGTAGAAAGCGTGCGGCCATAGCGCCGCTATCTTCTACGAAATGCGGTCAGTCCAAGCAGAATTCGTTGCCCTCGGGGTCACGCATCACAATGTGCCCGGCACCGAGTGGCGGTTCCGGCTCATGTCGCTCGACGCGGGTCGCGCCCAATGCGACGAGCCTGGTCGCCTCCTCCTCGAGTGCGGCGAGACGATCGTCACCGGTCAGGCCCGGGGCGGCACGGACGTCGAGGTGCACCCGGTTCTTGGCGGACTTCCCTTCCGGCACCCGCTGGAAGAAGACCCGTGGACCACGACCGTCGGGGTCGAGCACCGCCGACGCGTCGTTCCTGCGTTCCTCGGGGACACCCATCGCGTCGAGCGCGGCGTCCCAGCTGTCGAATCCCGCGGGCGGGGCCTGAACCCGGTAACCGAGTACCTCGGCCCAGAACGCGGCGAGAGCCGCGGGATCAGCGCAATCGAACGTGACCTGGATTTCTGTGGACATTCCTCCACTGTGTCGCACAACGAGGACAACTGACGTCCTCATCGCGAAGAACTTCTCCGGTGAGTCAGCGCAGCCGCTCGCCGTACACCCGCGTCACCGACAGCACCATCAGCACGCGGCGATCGGACACCATCACGCTCCGGTACTCGTCCCAGTCCGGGTGTTCGCCCGCGGCCTTGCGGTAGTAGTCGACGAGCGCCTCCACCTCGGGCCCGTGGGGATCGGTTCCCGGTCCGATCAGCGTGACGTCGCCTTCCGCGGTCGCCCACGTGTAGTGGTCGGGTCCGGTGACCTCGAGTGCCGCCCGCGGGTCGCGCCGCAGGTTCGCCGTCTTGGCGCGGCCCTCGGTCATCGAGACATAGATCGTGTCGGCGTCGCGATCGTAGAAGGCGGTCACCGGCGACAGCTGTGGAAGGCCGGAGGACTTGATCGTGGCGAGGACACCGAGGCTTGATTCGGCGAGCAGGTCGCGCGGGTCGTACTTCGAGGTGGTCATGGTCTGGGCAACTGCTCGTGGTCGGCGACTATTCCGGCGCGACGCCCCCGCAGATCTGGTGCGGAATCCCGGCCGGCGGACATCTCGGACCTATACCGTCGTACGGTGTTCACGATCGGAATAGTGGCGGCGTCGCTCGCCGCGGTCGCCTACGGATTGTCGACGGTCCTGCGCGCGCTCGGCGCCCGGAATGCGGCCCGTTCCGCCGACGCCGCGTCGATCACGTCCGAGGGCGGGCCGTCGCTGCGCTCGACGCTAGACACCTTCCGCGACCCCGCCTTCCTCGTCGGCACCCTCATGGTGATCCTCGGCTTCGCCGGTGGTGCTGTCGCCGCACGGCTGCTACCGCTGTTCCTCGCCCAGACCATCGTCGCCGGGAACCTGATCATCACCGCGCTGCTCGGCAGCGTCCTGCTCGGCACAAAACTGCGGGGTCGGGACCTTCTCGCGATGGGCGTGGTGGTCGCGTCGCTCTGCATGCTCGGCGCGTCGGCATCTCACGAAGCCGCGACCGCGCACGACATGGCGTTTCACTGGGCGCTGTTCATCGTGTCGACGACCGTCGCCCTGGTGGGGCTCGTCGTCGTGCATCTCCTCGGACGAGCCGGCGCCATCCTGGCGGGGGCGCTCGCCGGCGCGATGTACGGCGCACTGGCGGTGGCGGTGCGTGTCCTCGACGGCGTTCACCCGTTCGATGTCGCGTCCCTGCTCACCGACCCGGCTGCCTGGACGATCGCGATCGCCGGTGCGGTCGCGTTCTACGTCCAGACCGTCGCACTGCAGCTCGGGCCGGTCAACGCCGTCACCGCCGTGCTCGTCGTCGGAGAGGTCGGCATCCCTTCGGTGATCGGCGTCCTGTTCCTCGGCGACCGCGCCGTCGACGGGCTCGGCTGGCTCGCCTATGTCGGATTCGCCGGAGCGATCGCCGGAGCATTCGCGGTCGCGTGGTTGACGTCCACTCCCGACGAGACCGATCCATCCCGTGGAGTGGCTGTCGAGCCGACCAGACAAAAGTGGGACATTCTGTCGCGCAACGTCCTCCCGGTCCACAGACCGAGCCACAGTGCGACTTATGCTTGGCCTCCGCTGTTTGCCGGCCACCCGACGCTCCCCCGATGCGTTCGGCGCCGCACGTCATCGCGCCCTGCCGGCCCGCAGGGCGTGACCTCCAACCCGAACAGGCAATCGACCCGTGAAGAAGATCGGCATCCCCGCCCTGGCCCTCGCCGGCCTGACCACCTACGACCTGCTGCAGAAACGCCACAGCATCCTGCGGACCTTCCCCGTCGTCGGACATCTGCGGTACGCGGTGGAGGCGGCCGGACCCGAACTGCGGCAGTACATCGTCACCGACAACAACACCGAGCGCCCGTTCAACCGAGACCAGCGCCGCTGGATCTATGCCTCGGCGAAACTCGAGAACAACTATTTCGGGTTCGGCAGCGACAACAACATCGACGGCGTCGACGGCTATCCGATCTTCAAGGCCCGCACCTTCAGTGATCTGCCCGCCCGTCCACATTCACCGCAGGCATTCCTCCCGTCGGCGAAGGTCCTCGGCGGACCCCGCGCACGTCGCGCCGCCTTCCGGCCCTCCTCACTGGTCAACATCTCCGCCGTGAGTTACGGCTCGCTGTCCGCTCCGGCGGTCGAAGCGCTCAATACCGGCGCCGCACTTGCCGGATCGCTGCACAACACCGGCGAGGGCGGCCTGTCCGCGCACCACCGCCACGGCGGCGACCTCGTGTACCAGATCGGCACCGGCTACTTCGGTTGCCGCACCACCGACGGAGCGTTCTCCCTTCCGGCACTCCTGGAGTCGATTGCCGACGCGCCCGTGCGCGCCATCGAGATCAAACTCAGTCAGGGTGCCAAACCCGGCCTCGGGGGCGTCCTGCCCGGCGCGAAAGTCACCGAAGAGATCGCCCGCATCCGCGGCATCGAGCCCGGGAAGGATTGTGTGAGTCCCTCACGGCACAGCGCCTTCGGTGACGTGGACTCCCTCCTCGATTTCGTCGAGACCATCGCCGAGGCAACCGGACTCCCCGTCGGCATCAAGTCCGCCGTCGGCCACCTCGAGTTCTGGGAAGACCTCGCCGACGCCATGATCCCCGGAACACGCGGCGTCGACTTCATCACCATCGACGGCGGCGACGGCGGCACCGGAGCCGCACCGCTGGCTTTCACCGACCACGTCAGCTATCCACTGCACACCGCATTCCCCTTGGTGCAGAGAATCTTCCAGAAGGCCGGTATCGCAGAGAACATCACCTGGATCGCATCCGGCCGCGCCGGACTGCCCGACACCGCACTCATGGCGTTCGCGGCAGGCGCCGACATGGTCAACGTCGCTCGTGAAGCGATGCTCTCCATCGGCTGTATCCAAGCCCAGCGCTGCCACACCGGGCACTGCCCTACCGGCGTCGCCACCCAGAATGCCTGGCTCATGCGCGGCGTCGACCCGACCACCAAGAGCGCCCGCGTCGCCAACTACATGACCGCGCTGCGGCGCGACCTACTGAAGCTCTCCGACGCCCTCGCTGTCGCCCACCCAGCGCTGGCCGGCTCCGACGACATCGACATCCTCCACGCCGACGGCAGCATCACGTCCCTGACCGACGCCATCGGATACCAACCGGGCTGGGGTCTTCCTTCCCGGGACGACCGCACCGAGATCACCCGCATCATGTACGCGGATGCGTGACCCGAGAAACCGACTGACCCCCAACCAGCACTGTTGCGACGTTCTTCTCTATTTGTGTCTTTGGCCGTACGATCGGCGACATGGACGCGCGCGACATCCTGACCACCATCCCGACCGACACCGCCGAGGCGCTCGAGCTCTTCGACTCCTGCGCCGCCGTCGAGCCGGAGTTCATGATCGGCACGTGGCGAGGTGCCGAACTGCCGACCGGACATCCGCTCGACGGCTTCCTCGCGGCCAGCGGCTGGTGGGGCAAGCAGTTCATCGACGCCGAGACCGTGCATCCCCTCCTGTTCCCGACCCGGGACGGTTCCGCGCTCTGGGCGATGAACCCGGCCATCGCCTTCAGCGGGCTGACGATCGCCGAGAAGGCGCCGCAGACCAAGACGATGTCGTTCGCCACGCCGATCGCCGCGACCCGGCTGTTGAGCCAGACGCGGAAGGCGCGGGCACGCCTGCGCACGACGCGCTATCGCGGAATCGACACCGCGACGATGGCGTACGACCAACTGCCGATCCACGACGTGTTCCGCAAACTCTCCGACGACGCGGTCATCGGCGCCATGGACCTCAAGGGCTCGCCCGCACCGTACTTCTTCGTTCTTCGGCGAGATGATTCGCTGCGGCTGATCTGATCAGCGCTTGTTGAGCCGCTTCATCGAACGGGCACCAAGCCCTCATGGCTCGCCGCTTGCGCTCCTCGCACCTGAAGTACCCGCAGCCGGTGAACCGGCGTGAGGGTCCAAAGGCTCCGCTCCCTGAGGAGCGTCGGTAGCCCCGACTGCCGAACCTCAACTCGACCGGCTGACGTCGATCGACGTCTGCGGGTCGGGTTGACGTCGGCCGGTGGTTGGGTGAGCGAGGGGGCCTTCGCTTCAGAGTTCGGCGAGCGCGGCCCTGAGTTTGTTCGCCTCGGCGACCGCGTCGCGCAGTGCGACCTTGGACTCCGAGCGACTTTGTTCCGCCGTCGACAGTCGCTGACGGGCAAAGCGCAGGGAGTCCTCGCACCGCGACAACTGCTCGCGCAGCTCCCGTGCCCGGGCGACGAGTTCGTCGACCTCCGCGGACGCCTCGTCGACCGCGGACGACGCAACGCCGAGACCGTCGCGCGCAGCCCGTTCATCCTCCTCGGCCTGCGCGATACGTGACTCGAGCTCACGCCTGACCTCGGTGTCCTCGTCGGTGCGGTCGGTGGCGTCCGGTTCGACGTGGCGGGCCGGTTCGGCCGGCGGATCGGGCACGACGAACACCCCCGCCGGACCGAAGCCGCTGTACTCCGCAGAGGTGACGAGGCGTCCGCGGCGAAGAGCGTCCAGGGTGTCCGCATCGGCGATCGCCGCGCGCAGCGTCGTGGCGACCTCACGAACCGCACTGTCGGACAACCGCACTCCGAGCGATGAGGCGGTCCGCACCACGCCGTCGGTGGACGAGTTGATCAGATCCTGGCGCCGGCGGGACAGCTCGCGCATCGTGGCAGCTGCCGAACGTCGCTGCGCCGCAGACAGGTCCGCGGCCAGTGCGGTGACCTGGTCGGAGTCATCGGGATTCGCACGCACCCACTGGTTGATCGCCCAGGCCGCCTGCGTCGGCCGGCGCAAGTGTGAGATGTCCTTGGCGAGAGCGGATTCGCCCTCCCCCTTGACTTCCTTGGCCAGCTCGTTTCGCCGTTTCACGAACAGGTCCGGCGTCAGTCCATAGAGTTCGTCGACGATCTCGTCGAAGCGGGACATCGCGTCACCCGCGGCCGGCTGGACGTGGCTTGCACATGAGCTGATCGTACTTCCCCGGACGTGCACGATCCGATACTCGACATCGACGCAAAACTTGAACGATTCCAGAAAACTGTGCATACTTGCCCACATGCTCACCGACGACGACTGCGCCACACGCTTGCGCGCGGCACGACTCCGGGTCACCCGCCCGCGGGTCGCAGTCATGCGCGCGGTGCATGCACACCCCCATGCCGACACCGACTCCGTGTTCCGCTCGACGAGAGCCGAACTCGCCGAGGTCTCGCAGCAAACCGTCTATGACGTGTTGGCCGCGTTGACATCTGCCGGTCTCATCCGTCGGATACAGCCGTCCGGCCACGTGGCGCGTTACGAGTCACGGATCGGCGACAACCACCACCATGTGGTCTGCCGTTCATGCGGTGCGATCGGAGACGTGGACTGCGCCATCGGTGCGGCCCCGTGCCTGACCGCGTCCAACGACCAGGGTTTCGTCATCGACGAGGCCGAGGTCGTCTACTGGGGCCTCTGCCCCGACTGCAAGGCCTGATCAACCCGAGATCGTCAACTCTCATCGGTCGAGCCGCACCAGCGGTCCGACCGGGATCACGTCTGTGATCACAGCCACCATCACCATTTCCCGAAAGGAATGACATGGCGCAAGAACACCCGCCGATCGCCGAGGCGAACACCGAACCCACGGCGGGCGGATGCCCCGTCATGCACGATCGTGCCAAGCAGCCCACCGAGGGTGGCGGCAACCGTGACTGGTGGCCGAATCAGATGAATCTGAAGATCCTGCAGCACAATCCGGATGTCGTGAATCCGCTTGACGCAGAATTCGACTACCACGAGGCACTCAAGTCCCTCGACGTCGACGCCCTCAAGGCGGATCTGACCGCCCTCATGACCGATTCGCAGGACTGGTGGCCCGCGGACTTCGGCCACTACGGCGGCCTCATGGTCCGTATGTCCTGGCATGCCGCGGGCACCTACCGCGTCCAGGACGGACGAGGTGGCGCGGGCGCGGGCATGCAGCGTTTCGCGCCCCTGAACAGCTGGCCCGACAACGCCAACCTCGACAAGGCCCGTCGCCTGCTGTGGCCGATCAAGAAGAAGTACGGCCAGGCCGTCTCCTGGGCCGACCTGCTGGTCTTCGCGGGCAACGTCGCTCTCGAATCGATGGGCTTCAAGACCGCGGGCTTCGCCTTCGGCCGCGTCGACGAGTGGGAGCCCGACGACGTCTACTGGGGTCCCGAACTCGAGTGGCTCGCCGATCAGCGCTACAAGGGTGACCGCGAACTCGAGAAGCCGCTGGCCGCCGTCCAGATGGGCCTCATCTACGTGAACCCGGAAGGCCCCAACGGCAATCCGGACGTCCTGGGGTCGGCCGCCGACATCCGCGACACCTTCGCCCGGATGGCGATGAACGACGTCGAGACCGCCGCCCTGATCGTCGGTGGTCACACCTTCGGCAAGACCCACGGCGCCGGCGACGCGAGCCAGGTCGGCCCTGAGCCCGAGGCCGCGTCGCTCGAGGACAACGGCCTCGGCTGGCGCAGCTCGCACGGCGACGGCTCCGGTGCCGACACGATCACCAGTGGTCTCGAGGTCATCTGGAACCCGACCCCGACCCAGTGGGACAACGCGTTCCTGGAAACCCTCTACGGCTACGAGTGGGAGCTCTACAAGAGCCCGGCGGGCGCCAACCAGTGGCGTCCGAAGGACGGCGCCGGCGACGGCACCGTGCCCATGGCGTTCGGCGACGGGAAGACCCACCCGTCGATGCTGACCAGCGATCTCGCGCTGCGCTTCGACCCCGAGTACGGCAAGATCACCCGCCGCTGGCTCGACCACCCGGAGGAGCTGGCCGAGGAATTCGCCAAGGCCTGGTTCAAGCTGCTCCACCGCGACATGGGCCCCGCTGTCCGCTACCGCGGCCCGCTGGTTCCCGAGGTCACCTACGGCTGGCAGGACAACGTGCCGGTGCACGAGGGACCGCTCGTCTCCGACGCCGACATCGCCGCACTGAAGACCGCTCTCCTCGAGTCGGGCCTGTCGGTCTCGCAGCTGGTGAAGACCGCCTGGGCGGCCGCATCGTCGTTCCGCGGCAGCGACTTCCGCGGTGGCGCAAACGGTGGCCGCCTCCGCCTGCAGCCGCAGGCCGGCTGGGAGGCCAACGAGCCCGCCGAACTCGCCGACGTCGTCGCGACGCTGGAGGGTATCGCCGGGTCGTTCACCGGTGAGGCCGGCGCGAAGATCTCCTTCGCCGATCTCGTCGTACTCGGTGGTGTCGCGGCGATCGAGAAGGCCGCTCGCGAAGCGGGAGTCGACGTCACCGTGCCGTTCACCCCGGGTCGCACCGACGTGGCACAGGACGACATCGACGTCGAGTCGTTCGCCTACCTCGAGCCCACCGCCGACGGTTTCCGCAACTACGTCGGCAGTGACAACGGCGAGCGGGGTCTGGCACAGCCCGCCGAGTTCAAGCTGCTCGACCGGGCGAACCTGCTCACCGTGAGCGCACCGGAGATGACCGCTCTCATCGGCGGACTGCGCGTTCTGGGTGCGAACTACCAGAACTCGGCACTGGGTGTGCTCACCGACAAGCCGGGCGTGCTGACGAACGACTACTTCGTCAACCTGCTCGACATGGCGACCGCTTGGTCGAAGACCGACGACGAGAACGTCTTCGTCGGCACCGACCGCGCCACCGGCGAGCAGACCTGGACCGGCAGCCGCGTCGACCTGGCGTTCAGCTCGAACTCGCAGCTGCGCGCCCTGGCCGAGGTGTACGCCTCCGACGACGCCAAGGAGAAGTTCGTCAAGGACTTCGTGGCGGCGTGGGACAAGGTCATGAACCTGGACCGGTTCGACATCTGACCCGATCCATCGATCAGCTGAATCGCTGATCGCCTCTCACACGACGATGCGGTGGTACCCGACCCGGGTGCCACCGCATCGTCGTCTGGCGAGGACCGCCCTCATTCCGCGCGGCACGATCGCGAATTCGGAACTATGCTGGCGCTTTCCTCGAGGTGGCGGGTGACCGTCGTGGCAGAAGGAGATCGCGATGTCCGGCGAGCACAAATCCCTGGGGCACATCCGTCTGACCTCACACAGCGGCGGAGTCGACGCCCCGCCCATCGAATGGGGCGCGGCGACCGCGGCCGAGCGCGGGCCGGTCATCGGCACCACCGGAGTTCGGGCCCATCGCAACGTGATCGGCACCCACAGCGGGTCGTACAGCGTCTACCGCGCGCTAGCGGTGGCCGCCGGAGCGCTCGCCCGGGACCATCGCGCAGACCTGACCAACACCTCTCCGACCGACCACATCGGCCCGTACCCCCAGTGGGGCGACCCGAAGGCGATCGTCTCCCTCGATCCGTGGGGCGCCACGGTCGCGGAGAGCTTTCCCGACAAGATCGCCGCAGGCTACGACGTCCGTCCGACCATCGCCGTCACCAAGGCACACGTCATCCTCCCCGAGATCGCCGAGGCGATCGAGAAGGGGCGCCTCGTCCCCGACGGCAAGGTGCTCCTGCCCAGCGGTGCGGCGCTGGTGACGAAAGCGGCGGTCGAGCCGGTCTGGCACCTGCCCGGCGTAGCCGCACGATTCGGTTGTTCCGAGGCCGAGTTGCGGCGCGTCCTGTTCGAGGAGACCGGGGGCATGTATCCCGAGCTCGTGACCCGGTCGGACCTGGAGGTGTTCCTCCCACCGATCGGCGGGCAGACCGTCTATGTGTTCGGCGACGCACGCGATCTCGCCGATCCGACGGTGGAGCTGACCGCCCGCGTCCACGACGAGTGCAACGGCTCGGATGTCTTCGGGTCGGACATCTGCACGTGCCGCCCGTATCTCACGCACGCGATCGAGGAATGCATCCGCGGTACCCAGCGCGGTGGTGTCGGTCTGGTCTCCTACTCCCGCAAGGAGGGACGAGCGCTGGGCGAGGTGACCAAGTTCCTGGTCTACAACGCACGCAAACGTCAGGAGGGCGGCGACACCGCCGACCAGTACTTCGCGCGTACCGAATGTGTTGCGGGAGTGCAGGACATGCGGTTCCAGGAACTCATGCCCGACGTCCTGCACTGGTTCGGTATCACCAAGATCCACCGGTTGGTGTCGATGAGCAACATGAAGTACGACGCGATCACCGGTTCGGGTATCGAGGTCGGCGAGCGGGTCAACATCCCCGACGAGCTCGTCCCGGCCGACGCCCGTGTGGAGATCGACGCCAAGATGGCCGCCGGGTACTTCACCCCGGGACCGGTTCCCGACGCCGAGGAGCTGCGACGGGTCAAGGGCCGGGGGCTGGAGTGACCATTCCTGCACAGGAGGGCATCCCGTCGCGAGAAGATGTCGCCGCCGCAGCATTGCTGCGTACGAGCACCGCGGTCCGTGAACGGTCTCGCCAACTCCTGGATCGCGCACGCGCCGGCGACTCCCCGTGGTTCACCGTGCACGACGACGCTCTCGGTTCCGCGGCGGACGTCGTGGTCGAGACAACCCGCGAGCGTTATCCCGACGGGGCGATCCCGTTTCACAGTCGCTGGCGCCATTTCGAAGCCGGGGGCGTCGACCGGCTCGGGTCGCTGCGCGACGCACTCCCTCCCGAGGGTTCCCCGGACCGTAGCCGCGCACTCATCGACGTCGTCCTGGTCAGCGTCCTCCTCGACGCCGGAGCCGGTGCCGAGTGGTCGTATCGGGAGGAGTCGACCGGTCTGGTCCTGACCCGCTCGGAAGGTCTCGGGGTCGCCAGTTGGGAGGCCTTCACCGGCGGTCTGTTCTCCGGCGATGCGGCGCGACCGCTTCGGGTCGATGCCGCCGGCCTCCGAGCGGTGACGGTCGAGAAGCTCGGCGTCGTCTTCCAGGTCTCCCCCGTCAATCCGCTCACCGGCCTGGAGGGTCGCGTCGAACTGCTGCGGCGCCTCGGCGACGCCCTCGCCGATCAACCCGCGGTCTTCGGTCCCGACGGCCGGCCGGGAGGCCTCTTCGATCACCTGACCTCCGACGGCCGCGACGCGGTGACGGCCTCCGAGATCCTGGGTGCCGTACTGAACCACCTCGGTCCGATCTGGCCGTCGGACAACGAGATCGGTTCGGTGCCGTTGGGCGACTGCTGGCCACACCGGGCGGTGGCCGGTCCGGGCCTCACCGCGGGTTGGGTTCCGTTCCACAAGCTTTCGCAGTGGCTCACCTATTCGCTGTTGGAGCCGTTCAGGTGGGCGGGTGTGGAGGTGACCGGCATCGACGAGTTGACGGGCCTCCCCGAGTACCGCAACGGCGGGCTCCTGCTCGACACCGGCGTCCTGGCGCTTCGGGACGAGGACTGGGCCGGCGTCGAGTGGGAGGTCGGCGATCAGATCGTCGTCGAATGGCGTGCTCTCACCGTGGCACTGCTCGACGAGCTCGCCGGCCTCGTCCGGGATCGACTCGGGGCCGACGCGGCAGCGATGCCACTGGCGTGTGTCCTCGAGGGTGGCACGTGGGCCGCGGGCCGGGTGCTGGCCGCCCAGCTGCGGAACGGGTTGCCGCCCTTGTCGATCCGCAGCACCGGAACCGTCTTCTGAAACCACGACAAGGGGACCCATGGGCACCGTCGCCGTCATCGATCATCCGCTGGTGCAGCACAAGCTCACCCTGATGCGCCGGAAGGACACCTCCACCAACGACTTCCGTCGGCTGCTGAACGAGATCTCCACGCTCATGGCCTACGACGTCCTGCGGGACACCCCCATGCACGAGGTCACCATCGACACACCGCTCGAGACCACCACGGCGAGCGTGATCGACGGCAAGAAGCTGGTGTTCGCGGCCGTGCTCCGGGCCGGCGCGGGCATCGCCGACGGCATGCTGACCGTGGTGCCGGGTGCGCGGGTCGGCCACATCGGCCTCTATCGCGACCCGAAGACGATGGTGGTGGTCGAGTACTACTTCAAGATGCCGTCGGACCTGGACGAGCGCGACGTGGTGATCGTCGATCCGCTTCTCGCGACGGGCTTTTCCGCGGTGGCCGCGATCGACCGGATCAAGGAGTACTCGCCGCGATCGATCAAGTTCGTGTGCCTCGTCGCCTGCCCGGAGGGTATCGACGTGCTGCACAAGGCTCATCCCGAGGTCCCCGTCTACACCGCGGGGATCGACCGCGAACTCGACGACAACGGATTCATCCGCCCGGGATTGGGTGATGTCGGCGACCGGGTGTTCGGGACGGCCTGACGAGAGTTCGGTGAGGTCCGGTCACCAGGCCCTTCGTGGCTCGCTCCGCTCGCACCTCAGGGAGCAGAGGTCGGGTCAGGAGACCTGCCAGGCGACCGCCGCGCCGATCGCGCCGGTGGCGTTGAGGGCCCAGTGCAAGGCGATCGGGGCGAGGAGACTCGTGGTGCGCTGTCGGAGCCAGCCGAGGACGAAGCCCGCGAATCCGGTCGCCACCACCGCACCCCCGATCCCGGCGACCTGCGCGACGGTGCCCGACCCGAGGGCACCGCTGAGGCCTTCGTTGCCCTCGGTGAGTCCGGTCGAGGACAGGATGTGCCACAGTCCGAAGGCGACGGCGCCGTACACCAGGGTCGCCGTCGGCCCGAACAACCGCCCGAGCGTCCCCTGCAGGACACCGCGGAACATCAGTTCCTCGGGGATCGCGGTCTGCAGCGGGATGATGACGAAGGCGGCGAGCAGTGCCTCGGACGTGTCGTCGTAGCGGTCCGACAGGAAGAAGTCGCGGGTCGCCGGGACCGCGACCGCCGTCGACACGATGGCCGCGACCACGATGACCGACGCCACCGCGAACGGGATACCCGCGCGCAGTTCCGCACGGCTCAGACCCAGTTCACGCCAGTCGAGGCCGCCGAGTCGCGCGACGACCAGCAGGACGAGCGCCGCCACCGGGATGATCAGAACGGCGAGAACGCCGCCCGAACGGTGGGCGACGATGTTGACCGCGATCAGGGCCACGACCACCACGACGAGGAGCGCGACGTCGTGGCGTCTCGAAGGTGCGGTCACCCGTCGAGTGTCGCGCAGGCCGCGGCCCCGTGCCGCCGAACGGCGGGCCGTGACCCAGAATGGTGCAGTGCCCGACACCGCCACCATCCCCGAACGTCTCGAACAGCATCAGGTCGCGCTGTATCTGCTCGCGATCGGTGCGGGGCTGGCTGCCGGGCTGACGCTGCCGTCGGCGGCCGAGTCGATGGATGTCGCGGTCACGCCTCTGCTGGCCGCCCTCCTCTATGTGACGTTCCTCCAGGTGAGGGCGACGGATCTCGTTGCCTCCCTGCGCGACCGGAAGTTTCTCACCGTCGTGCTGGCGGTGAACTTCGTGATCGTGCCGCTCGTGGTCGCGGCGCTGACTCCGCTGCTGCCGACGGACGACGCGATCCGGGTGGGCGCACTGCTCGTGCTGTTGTGTCCATGCGTCGACTACGTCGTCGTCTTCACGGGCCTCGCCGGGGGTGACAACCAACGGCTGCTCGCGGCGACACCGCTGCTGTTGCTCGCCCAGATGCTCATCGTCCCGGTTTATCTGACTCTCCTGCTCGGCGATGGCCGGACGGCGATCGACCCGGAGCCGTTCCTGTGGGCGTTCGCGATCCTGATCGTCGCTCCGCTGGCACTGGCCTGGCTCACGCAGGGATGGGCGGCGCGCAGCGCCGTCGGGCGTCGTGCCGATGACGCCGTGTCGACGACGATGGTGCCGCTGATGATGGCGGTGCTGTTCACCGCGGTCGGTTCACAGGTGCCGCGGATCGATTCGCGGTTCGACGACATCGCCGGTGTCATCCCGGTCTATGCGCTGTTCCTGATCGTCATGGTGTTCATCGGACTCGGCGTCTCGCGCGCCCTTCGACTCACGCCGTCGTCCGGGACGGCCGTGGTGTTTTCCGGCGCGACACGCAACTCGCTGGTCGTGCTCCCGCTGGCGTTGGCGCTCCCGGTCGGTGCCGAACTCGCCGCGGCAACGGTGATTACTCAGACGCTCGTCGAGCTGATCGGGATGGTGATCCTGGTGTGGGCGTTCACTTGTGCGGCACGTCGGCGCTGAGGCCGCCGTCCATCACGAACTCCGCGCCGGTGGCGTACGACGATTCGTCGCTGGCCAGGAACACGACGAAGGTCGACACCTCACTCGACTGAGCCGCCCGGCCCATCGGGACCTTCACCATGTCCTCCGGGATGCCCTCGGTCATCGGCGTGCGGACGAGACCCGGGTGGATCGAATTGACCCGGACGTTGTGCGGGGCGAGCTCGAGCGCGACGGACTTCGCGAGTCCGCGGACACCCCACTTGGTGGCGACATACCCGTGCGCCCAGGGACTTCCGCGTAGCCCCTCGACGGAGGACACGTTGATGATCGAGCCGCCGCCGGCGGCGATCATCAGATCCGCGACAGCCTGGATGCCGAGGAAGGTCCCGGTCAGGTTGACGTCGAGGATCTGCCTCCACTTGTCGAGCCGAAACTGCTGAATGGTCGACCCGTTGACGATGCCCGCGTTGTTCACGAGCACGTTCACCTTTCCGAACTCGTCCACCGCGGTCGTGACAGCCGCCTGCCAGTCCTCCGGCGATGTCACGTCGAGATGGACGTAGCGCGCGGCGGCGCCCAGTTCGGCGGCCAGGGCCTTGCCCTCGTCGTCGAGGATGTCGCCGATCACGACCTTCGCACCCTCGGCGACCAGCGCCCGCGCGTGCTCCGCGCCCATACCGCGGGAACCCCCGGTGATCACTGCAATCTTGTCGTCTACGCGTCCCATGGCGAGCCACGCTACCTCGGTCGACCCGAAAATAGAACAGGTTCCACCAAGAAATGGTCTACTGAACAGACATGAGTCCGGACAGGTGTTCACATCGCCCGTCCGGCGGATGCCAGTGCAAGGAGACTCTCGCCATGCCCATACGGGTCGCTCTCGTCGGAACCGGCAACGTCGGCCGGTTGTCGCTCACCCAGCTGATCGAGGACTCGCGATTCGAGCTCGTCGCCGTGTGCGTGTCCAGCCCGGAGAAGGTCGACGTCGACGCCGCGACACTGGCCGGGCTCGAGACCCCGACCGGCATCCGGGCCGTCGACGATCTCGACGCGGTCATCGCCGAGAAGCCGGATTGCGTCGTCTACTGCGCGATGGGCGACACCCGCCCGGTCGAGGCGTTCAACGACGTGGTGCGCTTCCTCGCCGCCGGCATCGACGTCGTCGGGTCGTCGCCGAACACCCTGCAGTACCCGTGGGGTGTGATGCCGCAGAAGGCCATCACCAAGATCGAGAAGACCACCGCGGCGAGCGGCGCCAGCCTGTTCGTGACCGGCGTCGATCCCGGATTCGCCAACGACCTCATCCCGTTCGTGTTCGCCGGGACCTGCCAGCGCATCGAACAGGTCCGGTGCATGGAGATCGCCGACTACGCGACCTACGACGGCGCGACGGTCATGTTCGACGTGATGGGCTTCGGCAAACCCCTCGACGAGACGCCGATGCTGTTCCTGCCCGGGGTCCTGGGCCTGGCTTGGGGCACGACGATCCAGCAGCTCGCCGCCGGACTCGGGGTCACCGTCGACGACATTCAGGAAGTCCACGAAAGCGAACCCGCCCCCGAGGACTTCGAGATCGCCGCCGGCACGATCGGCAAGGGCACGCGCGCGGCGGTGCGCTTCCAGATCATCGGCAACGTCGAAGGACGGCCGGCGATCGTCATCGAACACGTCACCCGGCTACGCGGCGACCTGCGTCCGGACTGGGCCCAGCCGGCACAGCCCGGCGGTTGCTACCGGGTCGAGATCACCGGCGAGCCGTCGTACACCGTCGACATCTGCCCGACGAGCCTCAAGGGCGATCACAATCACGCCGCGATCGTCGCCGCCGCGGGCCGGATCGTGAACGCGATCCCCGCGGTGGTCGAGGGCCCCGCAGGACTTCGCACGACGCTCGATCTGCCGCTCGTCACCGGACCCGCACTCACACCGCCCCTGCGTCGTGCATGAGGATCGCCACCTGCACGCGGTTCGAGGCGTCGAGTTTGGTGAAGATGTGCGAGATGTGCGCCTTCACTGTCGCGAGGCTCATGTAGAGCCGTTCGGCGATCTCGGCATTCGACGCTCCGCGTGCGAGTTCGACTGCGACGTCGTGCTCTCGCGCGGTCAGTGACTCGATACGGGTTGCGGCCGAGGCGGATCGGGCTCCCCCGCCGTCGACGACCTGCTTGATCAACGCCGCGGTGACCGACGGACTCAGGGCCGGCTGCCCGGCGAGGACGTTGTGGATCGCCGCGACGATCTCGTCGGGTGCGGTGTCCTTGAGGAGAAAGCCGTCGGCGCCCATGGCGAGCGCACGCACGACGAAATCGTCGGCGTCGAACGTGGTCAGCACGATGACCGCCGGCGGCGCCGAACCTGCCTTGAATCGTCCGGTGGCCTCGATGCCGTCGAGGACCGGCATGCGCAGATCCATCAACACCAGGTCGACCGGACTGTCCCGGTGGCTGTCCAGGGCCTCCTGTCCGTTGCCTGCCTCGGCGACGATCTCGAGTCCGGCGTCGCCCCCGAGGAGCAGACGCAGCCCGGACCGGACGAGCGGGTCGTCGTCGACGATCATGATGCGCGCGGTCATGACTGCCACGGTAGCCAGACGTGCAGCAGGAATCTCTTGTCGTCGCCGACGGTCGCCGATTGCCGCCCGCCGTGGAGGCCGACGCGTTCGGCGAGCCCGACCAGACCGTAACCGGGAGCTGGCGAGGCGGACCCGGCCGACAACGGCAACGGATTCTCGACGAGGAGATCGACCCCGTGGTCGGGACCGCCGCGGATGTGCATCGTCACCGGCGCGCTCGGCGAGTGCCGGCGCGCATTGGTCAGAGCTTCCTGCACGCAGCGGTAGAGCGTGCGGGCGATGGCGGGAGGCAGTGCGGCGATGTCGATCTCACAGCGGGTATCGACACGCATCCCGAGCGTCCGCGCTTCCTCGACGAGCGCCATCAGGTCGGGTGCGCCCTGTGGTTCCTCCGGGGCGGCGTCGCCCGGACCCTCTCGCAGGACGCCGAGCACCTCGCGCAACTCGGTGAGCGCGAGGTGCGAGGTCTCCTGGATCGTCCGTGCGGTCTCGCGCACCTGCTCCCCACTCAGGTCGGTCCGGTAGGCTAACGCTCCGGCCGACATGCTCATCGCCGAGATCCGATGGGCGAGAATGTCGTGCATCTCCCGCGCGATGCGCGCACGCTCCAGCGACCGTGCCTGTTGGACCTTGGCCTGCTGCTCCGCCTCCGACGCGAGGGCCCGGGCCTGCCAGCTCGCGAGGAGTTCCCGGCGCGAGCCGATGTACATGCCCCAGAACACCATCGACGCGGTCACCGCCCCCGTGACCAGATACTGCACGAGGACGGGATCGTCTTCTTCCACCGGTGTGGAGAAGAACTGGAGACCGAGGGCGTTGGCGACGATGCAGAGGAGCGTCAGCGGGATGATCTCACTCCAACGGCGCCGGGTCGCCATCGACACCATCGCGAGTACCGCGGGCCCCAAGGACAGCGTGGACGCGATGCTCGCGACGTTGGTGAACACGGTCACCGCAACGGGATGGCTTCGGCGCCACCAGATGACGGTGTAGGACGCGACCCCGAGCGCGAGATCGGCGAGGTACCACCACCGGGCCTCGTTCCACAGATACTCCGCGCGGGTGGAGAACACCGCGAGGGAAAGCAGGAGCATCGCCAGGAGTCGCCAGGTATGACCCACCCACGTCAGCGGAGGTTGATACTGCTCGGGTTGCACAACCGCAACGGTAGTCCGACGCCCGGGGAGTCGACCTCCGACCTTCGGGTGCCGTGGTTCTACGACTTTCGGCTGATGCAGTCGTGAACCGGCGGCCGATGTGTGCGACCGCCCGCGACGACGACCATGACATCCATGATCACAGTGCAGAACCTCACGAAAAGGTATGGCGACCATGTCGCGGTCGACGACGTGTCCTTCACCTGCCGTCCCGGGCAGGTCACCGGCTTCCTCGGCCCCAACGGCGCCGGCAAGTCGACGACCATGCGGATCATCGCCGGGCTCACCCCCGCGACGTCCGGAACCGCGCACCTCTACGGTGTCGACTACCGGACCATCCCGAATCCGGCCACGCAGGTCGGAGTGCTCCTCGACGCGTCGGCCCAGCATGCCGGACGGACCGGAGCCGAAATCCTGCGCCTGGCCGCGATGACCATGGGAATCCGCGGCGACCGGGTCGACGAGATGCTCGAGATGGTCAGCCTCACACCGGAGGAGGCAGGCCGTCGGGTCCGCAACTACTCGCTCGGGATGCGTCAGAGGTTGGGCATCGCGGCGGCACTGCTCGGTGACCCGAAGATCCTGATCCTCGACGAACCGGCCAACGGCCTCGACCCCGCCGGCATCCACTGGATGCGGACCCTGTTGCGCGACTACGCCGATCGTGGCGGCGCAGTCCTGCTGTCGTCGCACCTGCTCCACGAGATCGAGATCATCGCCGACGACATCGTCGTGATCGGCGGCGGGCGGATCGTCGCCCAGGGCACCAAGGCAGAACTCCTGGCCGGTGCGGGCGCCCGCGTCCACTCGCTCGACGACGCGACACTCGGCCAGGCACTCACCGCGGCCGGGATCTCGTTCCGCCACAACACCTCGGGCGGACTCGAGGTCGACGCCGACCCGGTCGAGGTCGGCCGTGCCGCGGCGGCGGTCGGGGTCGTCCTCACCGAGCTTCGTCCCGCCGACGGCGCGCAGCTCGAAGCCATGTTCCTGCAGCTGACCTCCGACACCCAGCGCGAGCAGCCCACCCTCGAAGGAGCCCTCCGATGACCATCGCCGACTTCAGCACCCCGCTCGCACCGACGCCGGGTATCGACGTCACGCGCCCGGGAATCCCGTTCGCGCGCCTGGTGCGGGTCGAACTCCGCAAGCTCGTCGACACCCGGGCCGGCTTCTGGCTGACCGCGTCGATCGGCGTCATCGCGGCTATCGTCATGGTCGCGATGCTCATCGCCAACCGGAACAACCCCGAGAACCTCAACCTCGGAGAGTTCTTCGGGATGATGAACATCCCCACCGCGATCATCCTGCCGATCCTGGCGATCCTGCTGGTGACCGGTGAGTGGAGCCAGCGTACGGCGCTCACGACCTTCACGCTCGAGCCGCGTCGGGAACGGATCATCGGCGCGAAACTCACGGCGTCGATGATCACCGCGGTGGCCGCCGTCGCGGTGGCCCTGGTACTCGGCGTCATCGGCAACGGTATCGCCGCCATCGCCTTCGCCGATCCGGCCGGCTCGTGGGGGCTCAGCCTTGCCGGCTTCGTCAATTCCTTTGTGATCCAGGCCTTCGGGTTGCTGCTGGGATTCGGTTTCGCCGCCCTCATCCTCAACACACCAGGAGCCATCGTCGCCTACTTCGCACTCCCGACCGCCCTGTCGGTGGTCAGCGAACTGGTCCCCTGGTTCAAGGACAACCTCGGCCAGTGGGTCGACACCACCCTGACCAACATGCCCTTCCAGTCCGGCGAATGGGCCTCCGGCGGCGAATGGGCCCGACTGCTGGTGTCGGGCCTGATCTGGATCGCCCTGCCCCTCGGCGTCGGAGTGCTCCGGGTCATGCGGTCGGAGGTGAAGTAGGACAACTCCCCTGAATCAGGCACGGGCGGTCACCGCCGGCGACCCGGGGTTGCCGGCGGTAACCGTGCGGGAGCAGTATTGGGCCGAAGTAGGCACAGCCCGTGTCGCGGATGATGATTCGCTGCTAGGTTTGCCAGGTTCTCGAGAAATGAGGAACCCACGTGTCGTCGTCGACCCCCACCAACGACCCGGTCGCAGAACCCCCTGCCGAACCTTCTGTCGAGGCACCTGCGGACCTCGGCGCGGAGTCGCCGGCAGACGTCGAGAGCGGCGATGACGCCCGCCCGGCCTGGTGGCGACGCCGCCTCGACCGCTTCTCCTGTGTCGGGCTGGCCGTCGCGCTGGTCTTCCTCTGGCTGTCGATGACACCGTCGCTGCTGCCCCGCGGCGCGCTGTTCCAGGGTGTGGTCAGCGGTGCGTCGGCTGCAGTCGGATATGCGCTCGGCGTGTTCTTCTCGTGGCTGATCCGCTTCATGATCTCGCGCGACAAGCCGTGGCCGGCCCCGATGCACCGGGTCTGGGTGGCCCTCGGCCTCGCCGCGATCGCCGGCACGGTCGTCATGCTCGTGATGTTCCAGCGGTGGCAGGACGACATCCGCACGATGATGAGCGTCGACCTGTTGTCCTGGACCGCATACCCGCAGATCGCGATCATCTGCGTGGTGGTGTTCTTCCTGCTCATCCTGATCGGGCAGGCATGGGGCGACGGGGTCGTCTGGCTCGTCCGGACGATCAACCGCTTTGCGCCGCCGCGAATCTCCGCGGTCGCGGCGATCGTCGTCGCGATCCTGGTCACCGTGTTCGTCCTCAACGGCGTGGTCGCGAACTACGGCATGAAGGCGCTGAACTCGACGTTCGCCTCGGTCAACGACGAGACGACCGCCGATTCGAAGCCGCCGACCTCGCCGCTTCGCTCCGGTGGTCCGGGCTCGTTGGTGACCTGGGATTCGCTGGGACGTCAGGGACGGATCTTCGTCTCGGTCGGTCCGAGCGTCGAGGAACTCTCCGCGTTCAACGGCGCGCCTGCGATGGAACCCATCCGCGCCTACGTGGGACTCGGCTCGGGCGACGACCTGCGCGCCAACGCGGAACTGGCCGCCGAAGAACTCGAACGCACCGGCGGGCTGCAGCGAAAGGTCGTCGCAGTCGCATCGACCACCGGCACCGGCTGGATCAATCAGGCCACCGTGGACTCCCTCGAGTACATGTACAACGGCGACACGGCCACGGTCAGCATGCAGTACTCCTACCTCCCCAGTTGGCTGTCCTTCCTGGTCGACAAGGAACGGGCCCGCCAGGCCGGTCAGGCGCTGTTCGAGGCCGTCTCCGAGCGGGTGCGCGCGATCCCGGAGGCCCAGCGGCCCAAGCTCGTGGTCTTCGGCGAGAGTCTCGGTTCGTTCGCCGCCGAGTCGGCCTTCGGCACGATTCCGTCCCTCAACGCCCGGACCGACGGCGCGTTGTTCGTCGGCCCGACGTTCAACAATTCGCTGTGGGTCGACACGACCACCAACCGCGACCCCGGCACGCCCGAGTGGCAACCGACCTATGACGACGGCCGACAGGTCCGCTTCATCGCCGACGCTCCGGATCTCTACAACGCCAAGGGCGAGTGGGTCCCGGGCCGCGCGGTCTACCTGCAGCATGCCTCCGACCCGATCTCGTGGTGGTCGCCGCGCCTGATCCTGCGCGAGCCCGACTGGCTCAACGAAGCGCGTGGACGGGACGTCCTGCCGGCGATGCACTGGATTCCCTTCGTGACCTTCCTGCAGGTCAGCGCCGACATGGCGGTGTCGACCGGAGTCCCGGACGGTCATGGACACTTCTATCTGGCAGCCATCCCGGCGGCATGGGCAGAGATCCTGCAGCCACCGGGTTGGACCCCGGAGAAAACCGAGAAGCTCATCCCGCTGCTGAATCGCGACTGAGCGGCACCCGACCGGTTCTGCGAACGAGCAAGATCGGTCGGGTCGGGAAGGCCCTCGGCGTTCCATACTCGATGGGTGAGCCCAACCCCCGGCGACCGTGATCGTCTGCGTGAGTTGCTCGACGCCGTGCTGGCCGACGAGCACTCGAACCTCGATGAGATGGCGACCGGCGCGTTCTCGTCGCCGTTCCACTTCTCCCGGCAGGTGAGCCGAGGGGTGGGCGAGTCGCCGGTCGCGCTTCGCCGGCGAGTACTCCTCGAGCGGGCGGCATGGCTGCTGCAGCACGGCAAGACCGTCACCGAGGTGGCCTTCGACTCCGGCTATGAGTCCGTGGACGGTTTCGCGCGGGCCTTCACCCGCGCGTTCGGGCACAGCCCGGGCCGGGCTGCCTCGGTCGGCCGCTCTGGACCGACCGCCGAGCACAGTCACTGGCTGCCCGCCCCCAACGGCATCCACTTCCATTCGCCCACAGTGCTCTACGTCGACAACGGCACTCCCACCACCGAGAGTGCCGGCGACGTCGTGATGCTCATGATCCGGCACGACCTCGACGACATCGAGGCGCTGCTGGATGCCGCCAAGGGAGTCGACGAGCAGGACTGGACGCGGCGACGGCTCCCCGGCCATGAACCCCTGCACTGGAATGGGCCGGAAGAGTCACTCGCGCAGGTCATGTCGCATCTCGTCGCGGACAAACACCCCTGGCTGGCCACGATCGAGGGTGCCGACATGCCGCCGGACCCGCCGTCCAACCTTACCGGGCTCGTCGAGCTCCACCGCGAGCTGACACCGAGGTGGCTGGCGCTGATCCGCGACATCGACCGGCGCAACGCCTGGCAGGACCGCGTCATCGACGCACTGTGCGATCCGCCCGAATCATTCCTGCTCTCCCAGATCGTCGCGCACGTCCTGACGTTCTCCGCTCATCGTCGTCAACTCGCGCGGTGGATGCTGCACGACACCGGCGTCGACGTCGCGGCACTCGACCCCGATCCGATCATGTGGCACCGCAAGCACTCCGGAGGTTTCTAGAATGGTGTTCCGCTACTACACCGCGACCACCCTCGACGGCTATCTCGCCGACGACCACGACAGCCTCGACTGGCTCCTGACCCAGCCGCTCGAGGAAGGTGGCCCGATGAACTACGACGACTTCTTCGCCGAGATCGGCGCCGCCGTCATGGGGTACACCACCTACCAGTGGCTCCTCGACAACGAACTCGCCAACGGCAAGCCGTGGCCGTACGAGATCCCGTCCTTCGTGTTCACCCATCGGACGATCACTCCGGTCGCCGAGTCGATCACCGTCGTCGACGGCAACCCCGCCGACCACCGCGATCTGCTGACCGAAGTAGCTGCCGGCAAGGACGTGTGGGTGGTCGGCGGAGGCGATCTCGCCGCCCAGTTCGCCGAGGCCGGAATGCTCGACGACATGATCGTCTCGATCGCACCGGTCACCCTCGGTTCCGGGCGCCCCCTGTTCCCCCGGCGCTACGACCTCGAACTGCAGGAGTTCGCCCGCAACGGCGCCTTCCTGTGTGCGCGTTACTCACTCGTCGGTGCACGCACGCCGCTCGCCGAGGTCTGACCCCGCACGACCGGCGCGAGCACTCAGCCCTCGCCGACCGACTTGCGCAGCACGTCGGACACCTCGCCGCGAGCCCACTTGGGCAGGATGAAGATCCCCTCGGCCTCGGCGGTGACCTTGCCGTCGCGCGTGATCGTGCCGGTGACAAAGGTTTTCACACCCTCGACACGGTCGACCCGCGCCTCGCCGCGGATCCGGCCGAGCGGCGTCGCACTGCGATATCGGACGTTGAGCGTGCCGGTCATGCCGGGAACGCCCTGGAACTCCGCGGTCGAGCCGAGGAGCTGGTCGAGGATCAATGCCAGGACACCGCCGTGGACGAGCCCGGCCGGTCCTTCGTAGGCCGCGCCGAGATCGACTTCGGTCCAACTGAATTCGGCTTCGTGATGCAGCTCGACGGGCGGTGCGATCGGATTGCGCCGCCCCAGAACGGCATTGCCCCAGGATCGCTTGGTGCCGTCGGTGTTGAACCGGATGCCGTAGGCACCGGGCAACTGGTCCTTGCGCAGGATCTCGGTCGCGGCCTCGATGAGGCGTCGCGCCTCGGCGATGTCGGCCTCGCCGACCTCGGTGCGCACCGTCGCGTCGATCAGTTCGCGCACGCTCCCGGCGATCGACGACGCGAGCTCCGAACGATGTGCGAGCTCCTTGGGGTCGATGTCCTCCTGGATGTATCCGCTCATGGGTTCATCTAACAGGGCGCCACTGGCAGTCCGCCCGCCGGACGTCCTGACTGCCGAGTAAGCTCCCTCGCATGACAGACCAAGCCTGGAATGAACGCGACTGGACCGCGTTCGACGTCACCGTCGCCGACCACATCGCCGAGGTCGCGCTCACCGGCCCCGGCAAGGGCAACGCGATGGGCCCCGACTTCTGGCGCGAGCTCCCGGAACTGTTCGGTTTCATCGACCGCGATCCCGAGGTGCGCGCGGTCGTGCTGACCGGCGCGGGCAACCACTTCTCCTACGGGCTCGACCTCGTCGCCATGGCCGGCACGCTGGCCAACGTCCTGGCCGACAACGCCAAGGCCGCGGCGCGCACCGAGTTCCTGGAGTCGCTGCGCAAGCTGCAGGCCGGCATCACCGCGGTCGCGGACTGCCGCAAGCCGGTCATCGCTGCGATCTCGGGCTGGTGCATCGGCGGCGGTGTCGACCTGATCTGTGCCGCCGACGTCCGCTACGCGAGCGCCGACGCCAAGTTCAGCATCCGCGAGGTGAAGGTCGGCATGGTCGCCGACGTGGGCACGCTCGCCCGCCTGCCGTACATCATCGGCGATGGTCACCTGCGCGAACTGGCGCTGACCGGCAAGGACTTCGACGCCGCGCGCGCCGAGAAGATCGGCCTGGTCAACGACGTCGCCGACGATCGGGACGCTGTTCTCGCGCTCGCCCGCGAGACCGCCCGGGAGATCGCCGACAACCCGCCGCTGGTGGTCCACGGCATCAAGGACGTGCTCGACCACTCCCGCAGCGCCGCCGTCCACGACAGCCTGCGCTACGTCGCGGCCTGGAACTCGGCGTTCCTCCCCAGCGAGGACCTGTCGGAGGCCATCACGGCCGTGTTCGAGAAGCGCAAACCGGAGTTCAAGGGTCGCTGACCCGCGTCTGGCGCTTCACACGCCGCTGCGGTGAACCTCCGCGGCCAACGGGTGCGGCGCGTCGTCGAGATCTGCGAGCAGCCGCACGCCGTCCAGCGGTTCGCCGTACGGCGCTCCGATGTCGACGCCGGGCGCACGTTCGCCCACGACGTCGACAAACCGCCGTCTCAGGCGGTCGTTGGACGTCATCACTGTGCCCAACCAGCTGATCCGCGCCTTCTCGCCGGGTCGGTGACCACTGCGTTCCAGCGCAGTGATCGTCGATCCGGCGAGTTCGTCCGCGGCGTCGTCGACGATCCGCTGCGCGACAGCGTCACCCGCCCGGGCGCCGGCGTCGACGACTCGGGCGAATCCGGCCACCCGCGCGACGCGGTCCGGATCTCCCTGCACGACCATGTACAGCTCCTCGAGCGGCCCGAAGATCTCGGCGGCCCGTTCCTGCAGAACCGTCGCGCTCCCCCTGCCGTCGAAAGCGCGCAGTGCGGCACCGATGCCGGCCCGTCCGATCCAGAATGCGCTGCCGGCATCACCGAACAGGTATCCCCAACCGTCGACCCGCTGGACCCCGGCCCGTCCGACGCCGAGCGTGACCACACCGGTGCCGACCGCGGTGACCACGCCGAACTCGTCCCGGTTCGCGGCCAGGTAGGCGGTGACCGAGTCGTGCGCCACCGCGACCGATGTCACCCCGAGGTCGGCGACCGCGGCAAGAAGGGCCGATGGTCTCGCCGCCTGGGGTGTGAGTCCGGAGATCCGGCGGCCACGGTCCACGTGCCCCGCGGGATCCCGACCTCGTGAACGGACGCACCGATCTGTTCGACGACGGGCCGGTCGGTACGGATCGGCCCGAGCTCGTGGTCGTCGGCTCCGGACGGGGTTTCGACCCGCAGTCGCGTTCCCGTCTGCCCACCGTCGACCAGAATATGTCCCGTCGTGTGACCGCCCATGATGTGCACGCTATCCGGCACCGTGCCGACCGGGTGACGGTGTCATGTCACACTAAGCGGATGAAGGTGCGGCGCAGCCTCGCGATCAAGATCGGATCGATCCCCTGGATGCCTCGTTTTCTCCCGCAGATCGTGGTGGGTGACAACGCCATTCAGACCGTCACCGGCAATCGGGTCACCCTGCTCGACATCGCCGATCTCCCGAACATCACCATCCGGGTGGCAGGTCGCAAGACCGGCGCCATCCGGACCACACAACTCCTCGCGGTGCCCGACGGCGATGACTGGCTGATCGCCGGCTCGTACTTCGGCGGACCGAAGATGCCTGCGTGGGTGTACAACATCCGGGCCGCCGACACGATCGAGATCGTCGTCGGCGGAGAGGTTTCCGTCGCCGTCCCGACCGAACTCGAGGACGCCGACCGCGACGCGGCGTGGCAGAAACTGCGCACGGTGTGGCCGAACTTCGACCTGTACGAGAAGCGTACGGACCGCCGGATCCCGGTGTTCCGGTTGCGCCCTGCGGCCGCGTAGGTCAGGTCACCGGCTCGGCGGTGAAGGACGGTGTGTCGGCGGTGAGGTCGACGCCACCCACCAGATACTGCGCGTCCGTCGTCTCGACCCGAGGGCCGTTCTTGTCGTAGTCCGGGGTGTAGGCGACGCGCCACTCGACGGCGCCCGCGACGTCGACCGTGCCGAGGTCCTCGTCGTCCGGCGTGGACTCGGCACTCGCGGTGGGCCGTCGGAGCAGGTATCTGAGCCCTGACAGGTCGCGCGGCGCCGTCCACCGCACGCTGCCGTCCACCGCGGAGCGGAAGAGTCGCTGCGTGCATCCGGCGACGTCCGATCCGGCATCTGCCCGAGTCGACGCCGCACACCGGGTGAGGTGTGCCGAGACCGCGTCGCTGACCGCGGAGACCCCGGTGGGACTCAGTTCGGCGACCACTCGCGCCGTCACCGGTTCGTGAGGTCCGAGCGGCGCATCGTCGACGGTGCGTCCGATGAAATCGGTGTCGCGTGAGCCCCAACGCTGGGGCCCCGGGAAGAGGAAGACGGTGTCGCCGGCCTTCACCTGCGCACCGAACAGCGTCGGGCTCGGGATCAGCAGCGACTCGATGCGCACTTTCACCGCACCGTCGACGACCGCCCACCCGTCCCCGGACCGCGTCACCCCGATCGGGACGTCGACCTGGCGTGACCCGAGGCGATACCGCGCCCGGACCGACGTCGCGGTCTCACCCGGATCGTCGACCTCGATATCCGAGATAGCCGCTTCGGCCCGCTGCTGGCGCAGTACTCCGTCGGTGAGGAAGCGGGCGTCCGGGCGTGGGTCGACGACGGTCAGGGCCGCCGAGGCGTCGGCTTCGGCGAGCGCCGTCAGATAGGTGCGGACCGCATCCTCGGGTGTGCGGGCCCGCTCGTCCTCGCGGGAAAGTCCCACGAGGAGAGCGGACACCAGCACGACAGCGAGGAGCAGCGCCCCGACGCCGAGGAGGATCGTCCACCTCCGGCGACTCATCCCGGGCGACCCGCCCGGGGCGTCGGGAACCCGATCAGGAATCCGATCCGGCCGCGAACGATTCGGTCAGGCTGCCCGCGAGAAGCTTCGCGAACTCCGCCGGGTCCTCGAGCTCGCCGCCCTCGGCGATCACGGCCATGCCGTAGACGAGCTTCGCGGTCGGGACCAGCTTGTCGTGATCGCCGTTCGCATAAGCCTTGTTGAGCGCCGCGACCAGCGGGTGGTCGGGGTTGAGCTCGAGCGCACGCTTGGACTTCGGGAACTCCTGTCCCGAGGCCCGGTACAGCTTCTCCAGCTGCGGCGACATCGAGAACGTGTCACCCACCAGGCACGCCGGCGATTCCGTCAGCCGCGACGACAACCGGGTCTCGCTGACGTCGTCGGACAGTGTGGTGGTCAGCCACGACAGCAGGTCGGCGTAGGCCTTGTTCTGCTCGTCCTTCGACGTGTCGTCGGAGTCGGAGTCGTCGGCGTCGAGATCGACCGCCCCTTTGGCGACCGACTGGAACGACTTGCCCTCGAACTCGGCACCGGCCGACACCCACATCTCGTCGACCGGGTCGGACAGGACGAGCACCTCGATCCCCTTGGCGCGGAACGCCTCCATGTGCGGGGAGTTGACGATCTGCTGCCGGGACTCGCCGGTCATGTAGTAGATCGTGTCCTGGCCGCTCTTCATCCGGCCGATGTAGTCGGCCAGCGTCGTGAGCTCCTCCTCCGAGTGGGTGCTCGCGAAGGACGACGCCTTGAGCAGCGCGTCGCGGTTGTCCGGGTCGTTGACGAGGCCTTCCTTGATCACACGCCCGAAGCCGTCCCAGAAGGTGCGGTAGTCGTCGGGGCGGCTGTCGCGCATCTCGGCAACCGTCGAGATGACCTTCTTGGTGAGGCGACGACGGATCGCGCGGATCTGCCGGTCCTGCTGCAGGATCTCGCGCGAGACGTTGAGCGAGAGATCCGCGGCGTCGACGACACCCTTGACGAAGCGCAGGTACTCCGGCATCAGCTCGGCGCAGTCATCCATGATGAACACGCGCTTGACGTACAGGTGGATGCCGACCTTGCTGTCCCGCATGAACAGGTCGAACGGCGGCTGCGTCGGGATGAACAGCAGCGCCTGGTACTCGAAGGTGCCCTCGGCCTGCAGGGTGATGGTCTCCAGCGGCGCGTCCCAGGCGTGGGACACGTGCCGGTAGAACTCGTGGTACTCGTCGTCGGTCACGTCCGACCGCGACTTGGCCCACAGGGCCTTCATCGAGTTGATGGTCTCCGCCTCGACGATCGTCTTCGTCTCGGGGGTCTTGTCCTCGTCGGACTCGGTGTCGGAGTCGGGCGTCTCGACCGGGACCGTCTTCTCGACGTCCATGCGGATCGGCCACGCGATGAAGTCGGAGTAGCGCTTGACGAGCTGCCGGAGCTTGGACTTGTCGGCGTAGTCGTACAGGTGGTCCTCGGTGTCGACCGGCTTGAGCGCCAGGGTGACCGAGGTGCCCTGCGGCGCGTCCGGCACGTCGTCGATCGTGTAGGTGCCGTCGCCGGTCGACTCCCAGCGCGTACCGATGCTGTGACCGGCCTTGCGCGTCACCAGAGTGACCTTCTCGGCGACCATGAACGTCGAGTAGAAGCCGATGCCGAACTGGCCGATGAGTTCCTCGGCTGCGGCGTCGGAGACGCCCTTCTCCCGTGCCTCGGCGAGCGAGCGGCGCAGTTCCGCGGTGCCCGACCGGGCGAGTGTGCCGATGAGTCCGACGACCTCGTCGCGGGTCATGCCGATGCCGTTGTCGGCGACGACCAGGGTGCGCTTCTCCGCGTCCGGGTCGAGGGTGATGTGCAGGTCGGAGGTGTCGACGTCGAGATCCTTGTCGAGCAACGACTCCAGACGCAGTTTGTCGAGCGCATCGGATGCGTTCGAGATCAGCTCACGCAGGAAGCTGTCCTTGTTGGAGTAGATCGAGTGGACCATGAGATCCAGCAGCTGCCGGGTCTCCGCCTGGAACTCGTGAACTTCGGGCTGAGCGCTCATCGCAGACCTCCATGTTCTGTTCTCGGATGTTCTGTTCTCACGTGTACGTTCGCCGACCTGCCGTTTCGGTGCCGTGATCCGACCCCCGGACCCGGGCCCGACGCGACACGTCGTGACGGACACCGACTTTACCGAGCACCGGTATGGCTACCCTGGGTCGGGGACCGACTACCCCGGTCACGGATGGTGCCCGAGAAGCACCATCACGCGGGGAACGATCAGGAAGCCAGGTGGATGGGTACGCCTCGACTGCTGCTGGTGCATGCACACCCCGACGACGAGTCGCTGTGGACCGGCGGGCTCACCGCCCGTCATGTCGACGCCGGCGGCGAAGCCGACCTGGTGATGTGCACCTGGGCCGAGGGCACGATCCGGCACCAAGAGCTGACCGAGGCCGTCGACATCCTCGGCATGCCGCGCCCGCCGATCATGCTCGGCTACGCCGACGATCGCCGCCCCGAATCGGCCCCGGACGCCGAACGACTGTGCGCCGCGTCGTTCGACGAGCAGGTCCGGGCACTCACCAAGCACATCCGCGAACTCAAGCCCGACATCGTCGTCACCTATGACGCGCTCGGCATCTACGGACACCCCGATCACGTCCACGCCCACCGCTTGGCCTGTGCCGCCGCCGATGCCGCGGCCTCGACGAAGCTCTACCACCGCGCCGGTCCGGCCTGGCGGGTCCGGTCGCTCTACTTCGCGACGATCCCCGAGTGGATGATGGACCTGCTCGCCCCCGGCCTCTTTCCCGAGATCCCGCGCGAGCAACTGCCCGGCACACCGGATTCCGAGATCGACGTGGTCGTCGACGTGTCGGATCTGGCGGCGCGCAAGAAGGCCGGCGTCACCGCACACCGGTCGGAGGTCGACCGGAGCCGGGCGATCGCGGGGTTCATGTCGCTGCCCGACGAGATCCAGCACAAGTTGCTGGGCGTCGAGTGCTACCAGCGACGTGATCTCGTGCCGGGTGGGTGTGACCTGATCTGACCCTTCGAGGCTCGTCGCTATCGCTCCTCGCACCTCAGGGAGCGAGAATCGGATCGCTTCGCTCACACCTCAGGGAGCGAGAATCGGGGCGCTTCGCTCACACCTCAGGGAGCGAGAATCGGGGCGCTTCGCCCGTACCTCAGGGAGCGGCGGGTCCGATCGCGGTGAGCGTCGACCGCAACCCGCTGGCGCGCTGCACGCGTCGGTTCACGGCCGCGGCGAGGACATCGGCGGTCCCGACGATCCGCACCCGGCTCCGTGCGCGGGTGATCGCGGTGTACAGGAGCTCACGCGTCAGCAGCTCCGAGCCTGCCGGCGGCAGGACGACGGTCACCTGGTCGAACTGGCTGCCCTGGCTGCGGTGGATGGTCATCGCGTGAACCGACACCACGTCGGCGAGCTGGGTGGGGTGCAGCAGCCGGATCTCGCCGCCGCGGCGGAACGCCACCCGCACCGAATCCGTCGCGCCGGCGTCCGGATCGGCGATCACCACGCCGGTGTCGCCGTTGAAGGTCGAGGTCTGGCGGTCATTCGCCGTAACCAGGATCGGTTGTCCGACATACCAACCCATGTGTTCGGCCTCGGTGGTGCCCAGCCAGTCGGTGATGCGCGTGGTCCAGCCGCGCACACCCCACGAACCCTCGCGGTGCGCACACAGGACCCGGTGACTGTCGAGGGCGTCCAGGGCACCCTCCGCGTCACCCTTCCCGGCTGCGGCGCGCAGGCCACGACCCCAGCTCAGGATGTCGCCGGCCACGCCGTCGAGATCGTCGGGTGCCACCAGCTCGACATCGTCGATGTCCGGTGACGTGACCAGTTCCAGGACCGCGTCGGGATCGCCGGCGTTGACCGCGGCGGCGACCTGCGAGATGCCACCGCCGAACCGGAACTGCCTCCGCAGGGTGATCACGCCGTCGGCCAGTCGCGCCACGTCGTCGGGGTCGAGTCGCTCGGCGGCGGGGTCGAGGCCCACCGCATCGAAGGCCTGCGTCAGAGTCGCCGGCAATTCCTCCGACCCGGCGTCCGGCAGGTCGGTCCGCTCGACGAGGTCGGCGAGCACGGCACCCGCCTCCACCGAGGCCAGCTGATGGGGATCGCCGACGAACACGACCCGCGCGTCGGGGCGGACGGCGTCGAGCAGTCGACTCATCGCGGTCATCGACAGCATCGACGTCTCGTCGACGACGATGACGTCGTGGGGCAGCGTGCGACCGCGTCCGTACCGGGGGTTCGAGCCGGGGCGCCAGCCGAGCAGCGAATGGAGTGTGACCGCGTGGGCGGTGACCGGCAGCGTGGATTCGGCCTCGACCGAGGCCTGGAGTTGCGCGGCGGCGCGGCCGGTGGGTGCGCAGAGGCCGATGCGCAGGCCAGGTCCCTGGAGACGGTCGAGGACGGCGAGGATGCGGGCGACGGTGTAGGTCTTGCCGGTTCCCGGGCCGCCCGCGAGGACCGTCGTCCAGCGCGTCGCCGCCACCGCAGCCGCCAGCTTCTGCAGTGTGCCGTCGTCGGGTGAGGAGTAGACCGTCGCGACGGCCTCGCCGAGCGCCTCGGTGTCGACCGACGGCGACGTCCGCGCCCGCCGGTCGAGGATCTCCCGGATCGTCTGTTCCTGTCGGAAGTACTTCTGTAGGTACACGAGTGGGCCGTCGACGGAATCCCGCACCACGAGCGGCCGCAACGGTCCCGCGTCGCTGCCGGTGACGAGCGGACTCGCCGCCAGCGCGTCGAGAAGATCTCGCGGCGAGGGCATCTCGATGTCCGCGGCGCCCTCCCCCGCCAGTTCGCCGATGCGATCCAGCGCGAGGCAGGTGGAACCCAGCCGCACCGCGCGAATCGCGAGGGCGGCACCGAGCCGGGCGTCGTCGGATACGGGTTCGCCGCACATCCGGATCAACCGGTCGGTGATGTGCAGATCCGCGGCGGCCAGGAGACCCGCGGTGTTCCATTCGGCGAGTGTGCCGGTCGCCGAATCGACGCGCTGGACATCGGGTGTGCTCATCGGCCCTCTCCTCGGGTTCCGGCAGCCCCGCTCGTCCCGAGACCGGCCAGCGCATCGGACAGGTCCACGACGAGCCCGGCGGGCAGCACCCACTCGAAGACACCGCAACCGGGTGGGGTCTCCGGACCCGCCATGCCGCGCACGAAGTGGTACTGCACCGGACCGAGATGACGCTCCGGGTCGTAGCCGGACACGCGCCATCGCAGATAACGGTGCAGTGCAACCGAATACAGCATCGCTTGCAGCGGATAATGGGCAGCGATCATCTCACCGGCCATCGCCTCCGCGTCGAAGTCCTCGACCACGAGGTCGCCCGGCAGGATGCGGTTGGTCTTGTAGTCGACGATCACGTAGCGGCCGTCCGGGGTCCGCAGCACCGAATCGATGCTGCCGGTGAGGAATCCGCGAAGCCGCCGGCCCGGCACCGCTCTCAGGTGCTCGGCGTAGCCGCGCAGCGAATCCGACTCCGGCAGGTGCAGTTCCAGCAGATCGGCCAGACGACCCAGCGTCGTACCCTCACCGGACGCGACCTCGTCCGCCGGACCGAGCGGCAACTCGAAATCGAGTTCCGCGAGGCGATCACGAGGATCGATGCTCCACAGGTCCCCGAAACCGAGAGGCGTGGTGAGCACACCGACCAGCGCGGCGACGAGCCGATCGGGGTCGATGTCCGCGGCAAGCGCGCCGAGCGCTCGGGAACACAGTTCCCGGACATGCGCTTCGACGTCGGGCGCGGAGGTGTCGACGTACTCGAGGACCTCGTGGACGAGGGTGCCGAAGGCCGCACCGTACGGTAGGCCGTTCATCAGCGAGGGCATACCGGGCCGGGTTGCGGCCGAGGCGGTTCCGGCATCTTCCGCGACCTCGCCGGGCAGAACGATCGGTTCGTCGTCGAGGATGTCGGTCGCCTCGTCGTCGGGTTCGCTCCCGGTCTCGACCACCGAGGCCGACGGTCCCCCGGGCGCACCATGTGCGCCATGGGCCACGTCGGCGGTAAGAGCCGAATACGACGTACGGCGCCAGTCCTGATCGATCCGGCGATCGAAGCGCGCGATGCCCAGAGATTCGGCACCTTCCCCCGCGTCGGCGGCCGGAGCGACCGCATCGGCATCGATGCGGCCGGCGGGTTCGACGGAGATCGCGGGATCTCGCGCGGTCAGGGTGCGCAGGACGCCCACGCAGTCGACGTCGGCCTCCGGGATGGCGACGTCGGTCGCGACGGTCCATTCCGGTTCCCCGGCCGACGATCGAACCGCGTCCTCGCGACCGAAGACCAACCGGTGGAGCGGTCCGGTCGTGGTGTTCCGCGACGGCGCCCACCACGCGACGACCTGCGACTCGGCGCGGGTGAGTGCGACATACAGGAGTCGCAGATCCTCCCCCGCGACCTCTTCCGCGTAGCGCCGGCGTCGGGCCGCACGATCCGGGGCCTGCTGGCCACCCACGTCGAGCCGGCGGGTCCCGGTGTCGTCGTGGTAGGTGATGTTCCCGCGGTCGTTGACCCACGTGCCGTCCCACCCGTAGGGCACATAGACGATCGGGAACTGCAGCCCCTTGCTCGCGTGCACGGTCATGATCTGCACGGCCTGGGTGTCACGGTCGAGTCGACGGCTCTGGTCCTCATAGCGCCGTGAGGAGGTGTCGGTGACCCGTTCGGTCAGCCACTCCACGAGCGCGCTCAGTCCCTCCCCGGTCTCGACGACGTGCTTGTTGCACAGCGCCGACACCTGGATGAGGTCGGTGAGGGTGCGTTCGCCGTTCTCGACGGTGAGAACACGTGCCGCCACCTCATGGGCGTCGAAGAGACGTTGCGCCATCGCGGCGAACCCGCCCTGCGCGAGAACCCGGGCGAGCATGGACAGTTCGGCTCCGAGTTCGGCCACCTCCGGCTCGGATGCGGTGGCAACCCGTTCGGTGGACCAGCCGAAGAGTGCGGTCAGGGCGGCCATACGCACCCGGTCGGCGCGGGAGGGTTGCTCGACGGCGCGCAACACCCACAGCCATTGCTGGGCGGCCGACGTCGAGAAGACGTTGACGCCCGACCCGATCACGGAGTTGATGCCGCGTTCGGCGAGTTCGGCCTGGAGGGGCTCGATCGTGCTGTTGAGCCGCACGAGGATCGCGATGTCGCCGGGGTCGACCGGCCGGGAGACACCGCCGAGGTCGATGCGGGCGCCCTGGGCCAGCACGTCGGCGATGTCGTCGGCGACGTCGGCGGCGATGCGCGAACGAACCTCCTTGACGCCGGGGAGATTGAACGAGTTGAGGGAGGTGAAGTCTCCGCGCAGGAACGCGCGCAGGCGCAACGGCGGACGGCCCTCGAGACGACTGCCCGCGAACGCGGCCTGCACGGGCCGCGCCACGATGTCCGGATGTCCCAGCGTCGCACCGCCGTACAGATGCTGCAGTGCCCCGACGAGCGCGCCGTCCGAGCGCCGGTTCACGTCGAGCGCCCGCAGGGTGTCGGCCGACGACACGGCCGCGAGGTAGCTCAACACCTCGGCGCCGCGGAAGCCGTAGATGGACTGTTTCGGATCGCCGACGAGAATCATCCGGCGGTGACCGTGGAAGCAGCGGCGCAGGATGTCCCACTGCAGCGGATCGGTGTCCTGGAACTCGTCGACCAGCACCACGCCGAAGGTGTCGCGAATCCGTCGGCACGCACGATCGCCGACCACCTCGTCGTTGACGATCCGGTGCAGGATCGCCTGGAGGTCGTCGTAGGTGCGGACGCGGGCATCCCGCTTCCGGGTCTCGACATGCCGGCGGACCGCCTCGGCGAAGCTGACCCGGCGGGCCGCGATGTCGTCGGCGACCGGGCCGTCGGCGAGTTCACGCTCGCTCGGCGCGAGTTCGACCGAAGCCTGGCGCACGGCGTCGCGTGCGATCTCCCGCGCCTCGGCGAAGCTGAATTCCGGTGCGTCACTGGCCCAGAAGCCGCGCAGGTAGAGGTCGAGGGCAACCTCCTCGGTGAGTTCGTCGACCTCTTCGACGATGGAGTAGACGAGCTCTCGTTCGCCGAGGAATCCCAGCGCCTCCAGCATCCGGTTGCAGAAGGTGTGGGTCGTCGCGATCGTCGACGCATCGAAGTCGCTCAGGGCGCGGGCGAGGTTCCGGCGACGCGCGAGGATCTCATCCGGTGTACCGCTCGCGAGTTGCCGCAACAGGGCGTCGTCGCCGGCCTGGGCGGGACCGGACAGGACCTCCGCGGGATCGGCGAGGGCGTCGAGCAGTTCACGGACACGAGCCCGCATCCGGTCGCGCAGTTCGGCGGTGGCCGCCCGGCTGAAGGTGACGAGCAGCATCTCCGAGATCGGCACGCCGTCGGCGAGACAGCGGGCCGCGAGACCCACGATCGCGTAGGTCTTGCCCGTCCCGGCACTCGCCTCGAGCACGGTGGTGTGTTCCGGCAGTTCGGCGGTGATGTCGAAGGTCTCCGGGCGTCTCATGTGCCCTCCCGGTGGTGGCCGACGGGAACCCAGACCGCGCGTGCAAGTCCGGTGAAGAGCGGTTCGTCCTCTGTCAGAGCCAGTTCCACGCCGCCGAGGATGCGGTCGGCCGGTGCCCGTTCCTCGAGCAGGATGTCGAAGTCGACATCGGCGAGGACGTCGCCGCCGAAGGCCAGCTTGAGGTAGCGGTCGTGGCTCGGACCGAACTTGTCGTCGAAGACCTTGCGTGCACTGTTGAGCGCCCAGTGGCTCCGGCGACCGGGACCGTCGTTGTCCACGAAGGTGAACGCGGGTTCCAACGGCAGCGGCAGCGGGCGCCGCAGGCCCTCGTCCCGCAGCCGGACGAGCTGATCGAGCAGCGGCACCGGATCCTCGGGGCGACGAAGGGTGAGCGTGGTGGTCCCACCCCCGCGAGCGGCCCGGCCGACCGACACCGCGGAGCCGACCCGCGCGGCGCCTGCATTGCCCTGGGCCGCGGACGCGGCGACCGCGAGCAGCGTGATCCAGGCGCTCAGTTGCTGTTTGGCCTTGAGTCGCGAGTAGGTGGCACGCACCAGCCGTGCCTGTCCGTCGTCGGCGGTGAACACATCGCCGACGGTGCCGTGCACGCGTCGGCCGTCGGGCAGCGTGACCAGGATGTCCAGGGTCTCCGGCGACCCCGGGCGCAACGGTGCGACGACGCCGTGCAGACGGGTGACCGCACGCGAGATGGCCTGCAGTTCGCGTGTTCCGAAGGCGAAGGGCGGCAACGTGCCCCGCCGGAGCTCGGCGGCTTCGCAATCGCCGATGGGCACCCCGGCCAGCATCCGGGTGAGGAACCGGTCGCCGATCCCCCACTTGTCGAGCGGGTCGAGTTCGACGTCGAGCTGGTCGTCGTGGGGCGTCTCGTCGTCGGGGATTCGGGCGCCCAGGCGTTGACGGACGAAGGCGGTGATCGGATCGACGTGGAAGTCGATGAGCGACGTGAGGTCGATGTCGGCGAGCTCCGCGGTCGGCTCGGGGGCCGGAAGGATCTCGCGGGCGGCGGGCACCATCGGTTCGGCCGGTCCCCGGAGGGCTCTCGCTCCGGCGAGCAGCGACGCGTCGTGGCTGAACGGACCGGCGATCCCCGTGATTCCCCCGTCAACGAAGTTGCGTGCGTCGAAGCCGTGTAGTGAATGCCGCCGGACGATCGACGGGCGGTCGGGACCGGTGAGGCCGTCGAGGGTGTCGATCAGTTCGCTGACCACGACGGCGGGCGGGATGTGCCGTCCCGACACCGGGTCGGCGCCGCTGTAGAAGACGAGCAGGTTGTCCTGCGCCGAGCCGATGGCGTCGAGGAAGCACTGGCGGTCCTCGTCGCGCGGATTGCGTTCCCCCACCAGCGGATCGACGCCGAGTACATCGTCACCGTCGATGCGCTGTACACGCGGGAACACCTCGGCGTCGATGCCCAGCAGCACGATGACCCGGTGGGGCACCGAGCGCATCGGCACCATCGTGCAGACCGTGAGCTCACCGGTCCGGAAGTTGGATCGCGTGGGTCGACCGGCGATCAAGGCGGACAACAGGTCCCGCACGTCGGCGAGACGCAGGATCTCCTCGGTGGTGCCGAAGGCGTCCTCGAGCATCCGGATGGCCTGTGCGCGCTGCCAGTCGTCGGCGGGCGCGGTCGCGGTGAGCGAACCGACCGCCTCGACGAGTGTCTCGGCCCAGCGGTGGGCCGGTGCGGGTGTGGTCAGCTCGGCGAGAACACCACCGAGACGGTCGAGGAACTCGTCGAGCCGTCCGACGAGGTCGATCCCGGTGCTCTCCACACCCGCGAGTGGCAGTGCGGTGCCGAGCCATTCGTCGTCGGTCTCCTCGGCGACCACACCGAGGGCGATGCGGTCGAGACCGGCGTCGAAGGTGCCCTGCCGGAAACGCTCGAGACCGAACCGCGCGCGTTCCGCCGCACCGAGGCCCCAGCGGACATTGCTGTGCCCCAGCCATTCCCGGACCAGGTCCAGGTCATCATCGGTCATCGCGAATCGCGCGCGGACGGGTTCGGTCCCGAGCAGATCGAGGATGTCGCCTGCGGTCACCCGGCCGGCGGCGAGTTCGACCACGCCGACAACGGTGTCGATGACCGGGTTGACGTGCCGCACGCCCCGGTCGGCGAGGCGCACTCGCAGATCGAAGGCGGGATGCGGTAGTCCGGCCTGACCGAAGGCACCGCGGATCAGCGGCGCGAAGGTCTCGACGTCGGGGCACATGATCAGGACGTCGCGGGGTTCGAGGGTCGGGTCGTCGGCGAACAGGTGCAGCAGTCTGTCCCGCAACACCTCGATCTGTCGTTCCGGGCCGTGGCACGCATGGACTTCGACGGACCCGTCGTCGGTGAGTTCGGCGGCCCGGGCCGCACCCGGGTCGTCGTGCATCCCGGCGTCGTCGCGGATGCCGGCCTGCAGCGCCCCGAGCAGCTTGTCCGGCAGCGGCGTACGCGGCGGATGGTGGACGTCACGGTCGACGATGTCGCCCAGACGCAACTGGAGTTCCTGGAGATCCCGGGACAGTCCGGCCAGCAACGGGTTCGGGAGTTCGGGGACCGGACGCTCGCTCCGACGCGGCGGCACGTTTACACCGGGCCGCTCTCCGTTCGGCGCTCCCTCCGCACTCACGCGCAGGGCCTCCCACAGACTCGGACTCGCGTGTGGGACGAACAGGTGGACGTCGTGGTGGACGCTCACCGCCGAGATGATGTTCCGGAACGACTCGGTGATCCGCGTCGGACCGAACACCGACAGGCGTTCGGGAAGGTGGGCGACCCCGGCATCGGTCCGTAGACGGTCGCACACCTCGCCGAGGACCTCCGCCGGATGCGGCTGCCCGATCTCGGCGCGCACCGCGCGCCAGAACCCGGCCTGCCAGGCCAGGTCGTCGCGCAGCGGGCCACCGGCACCGTCGAGGTCGTCCCCGGCCGCCCAGCCGGCGATCATCGACGGCCGTGAGCGTCCGTATCGCTCGAAGAGTTCGGCGAGATGGCGTGCCGTCGCATAGCGGCGTCCGATCCGGGGCGACGACTCGTCACCGGCACCGATGTGGCGGGCGATGACCGTCAGTTCGGGGTCGTCGATCCGCGCATCGAGGACCCGGAGCACCGGCCAGGCCAATTCCGCGGCGCGCCAGGGATTCGACGCCGACAGCGGGGTGTCGGTCGCGAACCGTTCCCCGGCCAGCACCGCGGCCGAGATCGCGTCCGCCAGGCGGCCGGGACCGGTGAAATCGATGTTGGCCGCGATGCCGTCCGACGATCCGGGACCGGAACCGAGGCGACGGGCGAGATGCTGGGCGAGCCAGCGTTCGACGCCGGCCGCCGGCACCGAGACGATCTCGGTGGACATCGGATCGTCGAGCGGTGTCGACAACACCTCTGCCAGCGCGTCGGCAAGGGTGTCGGTGCGCTCGGCGCGGTGGAGGATCAGCACCCGGGCGCGGTCAGCTCGCGGTGTTCGCGCTTGCCGAGTGGAACCGCACCGGCTCGCCGAGCGCGCCGGTCAGAACCTCACGCAGGTGCTCCGGAATCGGCGTCGGCCGGCCCACCGCCGGGTCGATGACCACCATCGTCGTCTCCGCGGTCGCGCAGAGGACGCCCTCTTTGTCGAACAGGCGCAGAGCCATCACGAACGATGAGCGACCGACCCGCCCGACGCACGAACGTACGGTCACCGGGTGCGTCGAGTAGTGGACGGGCGCCGAGAACTCGACGTCCTGGCGAGCCACGAGGAAGGAGAAGTCGCGCGGCCCGTCGGGCACCCACTCGTGGAACGAGCGGACGCGGGCCTCCTCGAACAGGCGGGAGATCTGCACGTTGTTGATGTGATTGTTGATGTCCATGTCGCCCCATCGGAGGTGGACGGGGATCTCGAGGGCATAGTCCGGTGCAGAGGGTTCAGAAGCCACGGCAGCAACCTTATCGGCGGAACACGCCGGCCGTGTACTGCGGTACCGACCGTTCCGAGACCGTAGACTGCGCCCGGGGAACAGGTAGACGCGCTGGCAGGCGGCCGCCGCCGCACGTCTGAAAGAAGTACATCCGCGGCTCGTCGCCGACGGAAGTCGGGCAGTGAGGGGCCTCAGGTGAACATCGACACGACACGGGCACGTCTGCGCCCGGTGTCCGCGATGGACATCGACGACCTCGTCCACCTCGACAGCGATCCCATGGTCATGCGATTCGTGAGCGGCGGTGCACCGACCCCGCGCGCGGTCATCGAGGACTGGGTACTACCCCGAGCCGAGTCGGAGCGGAGGCTGTACGGAACCGGCACGTGGGTGCTGTGCGACCCGGCCACCGGCGCATTCCTCGGCTGGACGTCGTTGCGGACGCCGCGTCACAGTCGCCGGCCCGAACTCGAGTTGAGCTACCGCATCCGCCGGACGGCGTGGGGGCGCGGTCTGGCCACCGAGGCCGCGTTCGCGCTCACCGCGTTCGCCTTCGATCACCTTCACACCGAGCGGGTCTTCGCCAGCACCGTCGCCGGCAACATGTCGTCGCGACGGGTGATGGAGAAGCTCGGCATGACACTCGCGGGAATCCATGTGGGTGACGAAACCGTTGATCCGAACATGGCCCCCCATCCGCTCCACCTGAGTCCCGACCGGTACGAGGTGGAGTACCAGATCCTGAAGACCGAATGGCAGCGACAATCTCTGCGCTGGTCATCAGCGGGTGACCTCACCGCGTGACCATCCGGGCGGGCCAGTCGCCGACGGTGACCTCGGTTACCGCGCGGCGCCACACCGTCCTGGTCGCGCCCGGTCGAGCATCATTGACTACCGTTGTGGGCAAGTACGGTTTCGCCTCGGCCGTCGACCCACGCGGTTCGGCCCCGTGACGACACGAAATGCACGCGGTACCGAAGCACAACCGTCCCCCAACGAGCGAGAAGGAGATGTCTGGAGATGAGCAGCCCCGCCGTCCAGGCCCCCGCGGTAGCGGCCACCGACCGCAGAAAAGTGGTCATCATCGGCTCTGGCTTCGGCGGATTGTTCGCCGCCCAGCGTCTGGCGAAAGCCGACGTCGACGTGACGTTGATCGCCAAGACCACCCACCATCTCTTCCAGCCGATGCTCTACCAGGTCGCCACCGGGATCGTCGCCGAGGGTGAGATCGCCCCGGCCACCCGCGTCGTGCTGCGCAAGCAGAAGAACACCTCCGTGCTGATGGGCGACGTGTTCGACATCGACCTCGAGGCCAAGACCGTCACCTCGCGGCTCCTCGAGCGCATCACCGTCACCCCGTACGACGACCTGATCGTCGCGGCCGGCGCCGACCAGTCGTACTTCGGCAACGATCACTTCGCCGAGTACGCGCCGGGCATGAAGACCATCGACCACGCGCTCGAACTCCGCGGCCGCATCCTCGGCGCGTTCGAGCAGGCCGAGCTGTCCCACGATCCCGCCGAGCGCGCCAAGCTGCTCACCTTCGTCGTCGTGGGTGCCGGTCCCACCGGTGTCGAGCTCGCCGGGCAGATCGCCGAGATGAGCGACAAGACCCTCAAGGGCGCTTTCCGCAACATCGATCCCACCGAGGCCCGCGTCATCCTGCTGGACGCCGCCCCCGCCGTGCTGCCGCCGTTCGGCCCCAAGCTGGGTGGCAAGGCCGCGGCCCGTCTGGAGAAGATGGGCGTCGAGATCCAGCTCAACGCGATGGTCGTCGACGTCGACTACGACGGCCTGGTCGTCAAGGAGAAGGACGGCACCACCCGTCGCATCGAATCGCAGTGCAAGGTGTGGTCCGCCGGTGTTCAGGCCAGCCCGCTCGGCCAGCAGCTCGCCGAACAGTCCGGCGTCGAACTCGACCGCGCGGGCCGGGTCAAGGTCGGACCCGACCTGACGATCCCCGGTCACCCCGAGGTCTTCGTGGTCGGCGACATGATGGCCGTCGACGGCGTGCCCGGCGTCGCGCAGGGCGCCATCCAGGGTGGCCGCTACGCCGCGGATGCGATCAAGGCCGAGCTCAAGGGCCAGACCCCGGACCAGCGCAAGCCGTTCAGCTACTGGGACAAGGGTTCGATGGCCACCATCTCGCGGTACTCCGCGGTGATGCAGGTGCCGGTCCCGGGCTTCAAGAAGCCCTTCGAGACCGAGGGCTACTTCGCGTGGCTCGGCTGGCTCGCACTGCACCTCGTCTACCTCGTGGGTTTCCGCAACCGCCTGAACACGCTGATCAACTGGTTCTTCGCCTTCACCACCAAGGGTCGTTCGCAGCTCGCCGTCACCGAACAGCAGGTGTACGCGCGCACCGCTATCGGGCAGTTGTCGGCACTGGAGAAGCAGGCCGCCGAGGGCAATGGAACCGGGTCCGACGCCGCGGCCGCGAAGACCGATTCGGGAACCGTGGACTCGGCGACGACAGATGCGTCCGGCTCGGTGCCCACCGAGGGCAAGGACGCTGCGGGCAAGGAGTCCGAAGCAGCGAGCTGACGCCGAAGCCGACAGACCTACAACAGCGCTGGTCCCCTATCCGTTGGGGACCAGCGCTGTGGTGTCGAGGGCGTCGGTCAGGCGGCGCGTCGCCGTCACCGAGGTACCGAGCGCACTGGTGAGGGTGGCTTCCCCGGCGAGACGCAGACGCGCCGCGAACTCGCTCGGATGGACTTCTTCGACGCGGTCGTCCGGGTAGCGGAAGACGCTGCTCATCGCTCGGTGGCCGATCGCGGCGGCGGGCGTCGACGCGCCCAGCGCGATCCGGTGCGCCAGCCACACCTCGCCGCCGACCGTCACCCGTAGGCCACCGGTCCAGGAGCCGGTGCGGTCTCGGTCGATTCGCTCGAGGCCCGCGGCCGTCGCCCGTTCGCTCTGCACTGACCGGCCGATCTGCACGTGCTCGTACAGATCGAGGGTGGCGGTCGGGTCGAGGTCGGCGACGATGTCGGAGGTGTGGACCGCGCCGCCGGCGACCACGGTCGGTTGCGGATCGAGGCGAAGACGTCCACCCGCGCCCACCTCGACGTCCCACCGGGCGCGGGAATCCGCCCGGTCCCGGGCCGGCAGGGCGATCGTGGCGGCCACGCTGCCCACGCTGAGGTGCGCACCCGGCTCCACCCGTATGCGGACGGCTATCTCGTCGCCACCGAGCGGCGTCGCGGCGGTGCCGATCAGCTGGACGTGGCCGGGTGAGGTCACCCGGACGGCGAGACCACCGGTCGCGCTGTGCCGCACACCGCGGTCGGCGGTCGCGGTTATCTCGACGTCGGTGCGCATCGCTATCCGGTCGTCACCGGTGCGGCGAGCTGCTCGCGGACCCAGGCCAGCACGTCGGTCGCGGCCGGGTCGTCGGTCAGCGAGATCATCGCCGTCGGCCGTCCCTCGCGGACCTTGTCCGCATCCCGACGCATGACCCCGAGGTCGGCGTTCACGCGCTCGGCGAGGTCGGTCTTGTTGATCACGAGCAGATCCGAGAAGGTGACGCCCGGACCGCCCTTGCGCGGCACCTTGTCGCCGCCGGCGACGTCGATCACGAAGATCTGGACGTCGATGAGGCCGGTCGAGAACGTCGCGGTGAGGTTGTCGCCGCCGGACTCCACCAGGATCAGGTCGAGCGGCGGATTGGCGTCGACGAGGTCGTCGATCGCGTCGAGGTTCGCGGTGATGTCGTCACGGATCGCGGTGTGTGGGCAGCCGCCGGTCTGCACCGCCGTGATCCGCTCGTCCGGCAGGACCGCGTTGCGGCGCAGGAAGTCTGCGTCCTCGGTCGTGTAGATGTCGTTGGTCAGCACCGCGACCGAGAGCTCGTCGCGCAGCTGACGGCAGAGTGCGGCGACGAGGGCCGTCTTGCCGGACCCGACAGGGCCGCCGACGCCGATCCGCAGAGCCTCACCGGGTTCGCGCTTCCGGCGGGGCCGGTCGTGGTCGTGGGTGTGGGGCTGCCCGTCGATGAGATGCGGGGGCATCGTTGGCTCCTCTCGGTCGGGACTTCAGGACATGTGTCCGCAGTACCGGGTTTTCAGGACATGAACAGCGGCATCGGTTGCCGCTCATGGCGTTCGGCGAAGACGTCCAGGATCGGGTCGGACAGATCCGCCAATCCCATCGCCGCCTCGGCCGCGACTCGTTCGCATTCGGCGCCGAGGTCGGCGATCATGATCGAGACATCCGCCGGATCGAGGGCGAGCAGGCGCTGGCCGGCGGTCGCCGAACCACTCATCGTCGTGTACACCAGGATCAGCGCGGTATGGAATCCGGAGAGCGACGACGCGGCGCCGATCGACCCGCTGATCACCGGAAGGTGTGTCGTCGGCCGATGCGCCGACCAGTCGTGGTCGGGGAACATCCGGCGCGCGAGACGGACCATCCCGCGCCCCTGGGCGAGTGAGGCCTTACGCGCGGCGGCCGACGGGGTGCGGGCGTCCATCTCACATTGCGCCGCACCTACTTCGAGCACACCGTCGGCGACCCCGGCCGCCACCGACGCCGCCACGAGGCCGCTCGTGGTGACCCGCCGGTACAGGAAGTCCGCGAGATCGGTTGCCGTACGGATGAATCCGTCGGCGATCGCCTGTTCCACCCCACCGGAATGCACGTGTCCGCCGACCGGCAACCGGGAGTCGGCCAGCGACAACATCATCGCCAGCGGGGCGTGTGCGGGCGAAGAGGGCTGCGTATCCGGACGATCGGGCATCAGAACAGGAAGTACCGCTGCGCCATCGGCAGCTCGGAGACCGGCTCCGCGTCCCACACCTCGCCGTCGACCTTCACCGTGAAGGTGTCGGGATCGACCTCGATCGTCGGGCAGGCGTCGTTGTTGACCATGTCGGCCTTGCCGACGCCGCGGGTGTTCTTGACCGGGACGAGACGGCGATCGAGGCCGATCCGCTCGGCGAGGTCGGGGTCCGCGCCGGGCGCGACGAAGCTCACCGACGTCGCGGCGGCCAGTTTCGGTGCGGCACCGAACATCGGGCGCGGGAGGACCGGCTGCGGTGTGGGGATCGACGCGTTCGCGTCGCCCATCGCCGCCCAGGCGATCGCGCCACCCTTGATCACCAGGTCCGGCCGGACACCGAAGAACGCGGGGTCCCACAGGACGAGGTCCGCGAGCTTGCCGACCTCGACGGACCCGATCTCGTCGTCGAAGCCGTGCGCGACGGCCGGGCAGATCGTGTACTTGGCGATGTATCGCTGGGCGCGGTTGTTGTCGGCGCGGCCGTCCCCCGGCAGCGCACCGCGCTTGCGCTTCATCACATGTGCGGTCTGCCAGGTGCGCAGCACCACCTCGCCGACACGGCCCATCGCCTGCGAGTCCGAACCGATCATCGAGATCGCACCGAGGTCGTGCAGCAGATCCTCGGCGGCGATGGTGGACGGGCGAATCCGGCTCTCCGCGAAGGCGAGATCCTCCGGCACCGTCGGGTTCAGGTGATGGCACACCATCAGCATGTCGAGATGCTCGTCGAGGGTGTTCACGGTGTGCGGACGCGTCGGATTGGTCGACGACGGAAGCACATTGGGGTACGCGGCGACCGTGATGATGTCGGGAGCGTGGCCGCCGCCGGCCCCCTCGGTGTGATACGCGTGGATACCGCGTCCGGCGATCGCGCCGAGCGTGGACTCCACGAAACCGGCCTCGTTGAGCGTGTCGGAGTGGAGTGCGACCTGCACCCCGGTCTCGTCGGCGACCCGAAGACAGGCGTCGATCGCGGCGGGGGTGCTCCCCCAGTCCTCGTGCAGTTTGAAACCCGAAGCGCCCGCACGAATCTGCTCGTGCATCGCGGCGGCGCTGACCGTGTTGCCCTTGCCCAGCAGTGCGATGTTCACCGGCCAGTGGTCGGTGGCCGCGAGGATCGACGCGAGGTGCCAGGCGCCGGGCGTGACGGTGGTGGCCTTGCTGCCCTCGGCCGGTCCGGTACCGCCGCCGATGAGCGTCGTGATGCCGTTGCCGAGCGCCTCGTCCATGATCTGCGGGCAGATGAAGTGCACGTGGCAGTCGATGGCACCCGGGGTGACGATCTTGCCGTTGCCGGCGATGATCTCGGTCGACGGTCCGATGACGAGATCGGGGTGAATACCGTCCATCGTGTCGGGGTTGCCGGCCTTACCCAGCGCGACGATGCGTCCGTCGCGGATTCCCAGGTCCGCCTTGATGATTCCCCAGTGGTCCAGGATCACGACACCGGTGATGATCGTGTCGGGAGCGCCGTCGGCGCGAGTCGCCCGGCTCTGGCCCATCGACTCGCGGATCACCTTGCCGCCGCCGAACACAGCTTCCTCGCCGGCGCGTCCCGGACCGCCGGAGAGGTCGTCGGTGACCTCGATGAGCAGATCGGTGTCGGCAAGGCGGATCAGGTCGCCGGTCGTCGGGCCGAACAGCTGCGCGTAACGGTCGCGTCCGAGTGTCGCCATCTCACTTGCTCCCGTCGGTGTTGTCGGTCCCGGGCGCCGGGGAATCCACCGGCCCGCACCGCCCCGGCGGATCCAGCGAGATCCCGTACACCTCACGAGTGCCCCCGAGCGGGACCAGTCCGACGGTCATCTCGATACCCGGCTCGAACCGCACCGCGGTGCCGGCGGGGATGTCGAGGCGTCGGCCGTGCGCGAGCGCCCGGTCGAAGTCCAGTGCCGCGTTGGACTGCGGGAAGTGCACATGGCTGCCGACCTGTACCGGGCGGTCACCGGAGTTGACCACCGTCAACTCGACGGCATCGGCGCCGGCGTTCAGCTCGATCGTGCCCTCGGCGGGGATCACCTCGCCCGGGACGAGCGAGGAGCGTGTGGCGGTGGGTGGCGTACCCGACATCTCGGCCTCTCTTGAAGCAGCTCAGATCGGTTGGCGGAGCGGGGCTCAGGCGATCGGGTCGTGGACGGTCACCAGCTTGGTGCCGTCGGGGAAGGTCGCCTCGACCTGGACGTCGTGCAGCATCTCGGGCACGCCGTCCATCACGTCGTCGCGTCCGAGCACCTCGCGGCCCGACGTCATGAGTTCGGCCACCGACCTACCGTCGCGGGCACCTTCGAGGACGTGGTCGGTGATGAGCGCGACCGCTTCGGGATGGTTGAGCCTGAGCCCGCGGGCCTGCCTCCGTCGCGCGAGTTCGGCCGCATACGAGATCAACAGCCGTTCTTGTTCATGCGGCGACAGTCGCACCGAGATAACTCCTCGCAGATGTCCGACCCGGGGGGCCGTGGTCGATTGCAGTGGAGTCATCCTGCCATGAACGGGTGGCGTCGGCTCGCCGACGCCACTCCGGTCAGCGGGCTTCGATGTTCTGGAGCCGCACCTGGGTCTTGGCGAGCAACGTGCCGTCCTGATCGACCATGTCGACGGCCCACAGCTGCTGACGCCGGCCGCGGTGGATGGGGGTCGATGTCGCGGTCACCGTGCCGGTGCTGACGGACTTGAGGAAGTCGGTGTTGTTGTTGACCCCGACCGCGGTGCCCCGATACCCGTCTCCTGCAACCACAAGAATCCGCTCATGCTCGCGACGCTCTCACCGACCGCGCAGTAGACGCCTCCGTGGACGATGCCGAACGGCTGATGATGGCTTTCGGTTATCTCCATCTTCGCGACGATCCGGTCCGGTCCGGCTTCGACGACCTCGAGTCCGAGCACGCCGTCGAGCCCCTTGCCGAAGGAATTCGCGAGGATCTCGTCCGCACTGTTCGCAGTCATGGCCTCAACAGTGGCACGCCTGTGCACGGCGGGCGATACCGACCCGGGAACACCGAGGCCGTGACCGGCGTTCCCTACCCAGAGAAACACCGAAGGCCCCGCACCTCGATGAGATGCGGGACCTTCCGTGACGTGGACCGGGGGTCTCTGCAGCCCTCAGGACTCTCGCGCGGTCCGACGTGTCACTTAATGTAGGCTAGCCTTACCAACGTGTCAAGGGTGGTGGAGTAATACCACGTCAGAGGCGAAAACGCCTGCGCGGACTCAACAAAGGAATGAACGCGTGAGCCGGCGGGCACACAACGGGAGGCGGAGCAGTAAAATGCGAAAGATGAATGGGCTAGGCGACCTCGAGCGCGCGGTGATGGACACGTTGTGGGCCGGCTCCGAACCGAAGACCGTCCGGCAGGTGCATGCCGAGCTGTCGCGGGATCGGTCACTCGCCTACACGACGGTGATGACCGTGCTGCAGCGGCTCGCGAAGAAGAACCTGGTGACCCAGATCCGCGACGACCGTGCACACAAGTACGTCCCGACCCACCCTCGTGAAGACCTGGTCGCGAGCCTGATGGTCGACGCACTCAGTGAGGCCGACGCGCCGGGATCGCGGCATGCCGCCCTGGTGTCGTTCGTCGGACGGGTCGGGGCCGACGAGGCCGCAGCCCTTCGTCACGCCCTCGATGAACTCGAAGCCGCACGAGGAACGCACGAGACCGGCTAGATTCACGGCACACCCCCATCAGCCCACCCCTTGAGGAAGCCCACCGGATGACCGCCTTGCTCTTCGGCATCGTCAGCTTGGTGCTCGCCGGCCCCGTACCCGAGGCACTGTCCCGGGCCCGATGGCCGATCCGAGCCCCACGCGCGGCGATGACGCTGTGGCAGGCCATCGCGCTCGCCGCCGTGTTGTCGGCGTTCAGCTGCGGCCTGGCGGTCGCGGCCAACCTCCTGGTGATCGGGGCCGATGGCACTCCGACGACTCATCCACTCCGAGAGATCGATCGTCTCGGCCTCCCGCTGTGGCTGACCTGCGTGGGAGTCTTCATCCTCACCCTGCTGGTCGGCGCCCGCCTCTTCTACACGACCATCCGCGTCGGACTCCGCACCCGCGCCCGTCGCAAGGCCCATCGCCAGCTGATCGACATCCTCGACCGCTGCGACCGGACCGATGCGGACGATCCCCTCTACGCACGAGACGTCCGGATGATCGACGTCGAGCAGCCGCTCGCCTACTGTCTCCCCGGATTGCGGCAGCGCGTCGTCGTCAGCGAGGGGGTCGTGCACCGCCTGACCCGCGACGAGCTCATCGCCGTCATCGCCCACGAACGGGCTCATCTGCGGGCACGTCACGATCTCGTCCTCGAGGCCTTCATCGCCCTGCACGAGGCCTTCCCGCGGTTCGTCCGCTCCAGTTCCGCGCTCGGCGCCGCCGAACTGCTCGTCGAGGCCCTCGCCGACGATCAGGCCGTCCGCGCCACCGCGCCGACCACCCTCGGACGCGCACTCGTCGCCTGCGCCGATGCCGTCGCCCCCCGCGGTGCCATGGCCGTCGGCGGACCCACCACGCTCACTCGCGTCCACCGCCTGCGCGACGACCGTCCGGCCCACTGGATCGCGGTCGGCGCCTACGTGACCGCCGCCGCCATCCTCGTACTGCCGACCCTCGCGGTCGCGATTCCGTGGCTCACCGAGCTCAATCGCCTGATGTCGGCGTTCTGATCGGTCCGACCCCCACGCCTCGAACGACATTCACGCGTGGCCCGGAAAAGTGAGGCAGATCGCCGGATCGGATCGTGAGGCAATAGGCTGTCGGGCATGAACAACGTCGAGGCATCGTCACCGTCCGGGAAAGCTCAGATCGGCGTCACCGGTCTGGCCGTCATGGGTTCGAACATCGCGCGCAACTTCGCCCGTAACGGGTACACCGTCGCGCTGCACAACCGCAGCGTCGCGAAGACCGACGCGCTGCTCGCCAACCACGGCAGCGACGGCACCTTCATCCGCACCGAGACGGTCGCCGAATTCGTCGCCGCACTCGAGCGCCCGCGCCGCGTGCTCATCATGGTCAAGGCCGGCGACGCCACCGACGCGGTGATCAACGAGCTCGCCGACGCGATGGAGCCCGGCGACATCATCATCGACGGCGGCAACGCGCTCTACACCGACACCATCCGCCGCGAGGCAGCGATGTCGGCACGCGGACTGAACTTCGTCGGCGCCGGCATCTCCGGCGGCGAGGAAGGCGCCCTCAACGGCCCGTCGATCATGCCCGGCGGCCCCGCCGAGTCCTACAAGTCCCTCGGCCCGCTGCTCGAGTCGATCGCGGCCCAGGTCGACGGCGAACCCTGCTGCACCCACATCGGCCCCGACGGCAGCGGCCACTTCGTCAAGATGGTCCACAACGGCATCGAATACGCCGACATGCAGCTCATCGGCGAGGCCTACGACCTCATGCGCAAGGCCCTCGACCTACCCGTCGCCGAGATCGCCGACGTCTTCCGCGAGTGGAACACCACCGAACTCGAGAGCTACCTCATCGAGATCACCGCCGACGTCCTCAGTCAGGTCGACGCCGAGACCGGCAAGCCCCTCGTCGACGTCATCGTCGACGCCGCCGGCCAGAAGGGGACCGGCCGCTGGACGGTGAAGTCCGCACTGGACCTGGGCATCCCGACCACCGGCATCGCCGAGGCCGTCTTCGCCCGCGCCCTGTCGAGCTCCACCGACCAGCGGGTAGCCGCGCGCGGCCTGTCCTCGGGCAACCTCGGTGCCACACCGACCGACAAGGCGCAGTTCATCAACGACATCAAGACCGCGCTCTACGCCTCGAAGGTCGTCGCCTACGCACAGGGCTTCGACCAGATCGCCGCGGGCAGCGCCGAATACGGCTGGAACGTCGACCGCGGATCGCTGGCCACCATCTGGCGCGGCGGCTGCATCATCCGCGCGCAGTTCCTCAACCGCATCCGCGAGGCCTACGCCGACGATCCCGAACTCCCCAGCCTGCTGCTGGCCCCCTACTTCCGCGAAGCGGTCGAGGTCGGCATCGACAGCTGGCGTCGGGTGGTCTCGACCGCCACCCTGCTCGGCATCCCGGTGCCGGCCTTCGCGTCGTCGCTGTCCTACTACGACGGCCTGCGCGCCGAGCGCCTGCCCGCCGCTCTCACCCAGGGACTGCGCGACTTCTTCGGCGCCCACACCTACCAGCGCGTCGACAAGGAAGGCACCTTCCACACCCTGTGGAGCGGCGACCGCTCGGAAGTGACCGAATAGGAGCCAGCGAGAACCGGTGCGATTCATCGAAGGCCATCGGCCGACCCACGACCTGACCTACGACGATGTGTTCATCGTCCCCAACAGGTCCGATGTCAGTTCGCGATTCGATGTCGATCTGTCGACATCGGACGGCAGCGGGACCACCATCCCGCTCGTCGTGGCGAACATGACCGCGGTCGCGGGTAAGCGCATGGCCGAGACGGTTGCGCGTCGCGGCGGACTCGTGGTCCTCCCACAGGACCTCCCCATCGAGGCCGCCGCGGCATCGATCGCCTTCGTGAAATCGCGCCATCTCGTGGCCGACACCCCGGTCACGCTCACCCCGTCGGATTCGGTGACCGACGCGGTCGCGTTGATTCCGAAACGATCCCACGGTGTCGCGGTCGTCGTCGACGACGACGGACGTCCGGTCGGTGTCGTCACCGAGAAGCGGTGCCGCGACGTCGACCGCTTCGCCCGGGTCCGCGAAGTGCTCGACCCCGACATCGTCACCCTCCCCGTGGACACCCCTCCTCGCGAGGTGTTCGACGCGCTCGGCGACCTCCACCTCGGCGTGGCCGTGCTCGTCGATGCCGACGGCAGGCTGGCGGGGGTGCTGAACCGGGTCGGCGCGCTCCGCCACGCGATCTACGAGCCCAATGTCGACGACGCCGGCGCGCTGCGGATCGCAGCGGCCGTCGGGATCAACGGCGACGTGGTCGGCAAGGCCAGCGCACTGGTCGCCGCCGGGGCCGATCTGCTCGTCATGGACACCGCGCACGGGCATCAGGAGAAGATGCTGACCGCCCTGAAATCGGTTGCCGACGCCGGGTTGGGTGTTCCGATCGCGGCCGGGAACGTGGTCTCGGCCGAGGGCACCCTCGACCTCATCGCCGCGGGCGCGTCGATCATCAAGGTCGGCGTCGGCCCCGGGGCGATGTGCACCACCCGGATGATGACCGGCGTGGGGCGTCCGCAGTTCTCGGCGGTGGCCGAATGTGCCGGGGTCGCAGCGGGTCACGGCGCGTCGGTGTGGGCCGACGGCGGTGTCCGTCACCCGCGTGATGTCGCCCTGGCCCTGGCGGCCGGCGCGTCGAACGTGATGGTCGGTTCGTGGTTCGCCGGTACCCACGAATCACCCGGAGATCTCCTCGAGGACGAACACGGCACGTACAAGGTGAGTTTCGGCATGGCGTCGAAACGTGCGGTGGCCGCGCGGTCGAGCGGCGACAGCCCGTACGACCGCGCCCGCAAGAGCCTCTTCGAAGAGGGCATCTCGACATCACGCATCCGGCTCGACCACGACCGACCCGGCGTCGAGGACCTCATCGACCACATCTGTTCCGGGATCCGCAGCACCGCCACCTACACCGGGTCCCGCAGCCTGCGGGAGCTACACGACAAGGTCGTCCTCGGAATCCAGTCGCCCGCCGGTTTCGCCGAAGGGCGTCCCCTGCCGGGCGGGTGGTGACGTGGAGATCCTTCTTCTCGTCGCGAGCCTGGTCGGGTTCATCGCCCTCACGCTGGGAACCGCGCTCTTCGTCGCGGCCGAGTTCTCGCTGACCGCGCTCGAACGGTCCACGATCTCCGCCGATGTCGCCCAGCGCGGAGACCGTCGCGCACGCCTCGTGCAGCGTGCGCACTCGACGCTGTCGTTCCAGCTGTCGGGTGCCCAGCTCGGTATCACCATCACCACACTCATCACCGGCTACATCGCCGAACCCGTCCTCGCCCGCATCATCAAGCCGCCGCTGGCGGCGGCCGGCGTGAGCGAGTCGGTGGCCTCGGCGACATCCCTGATCCTCGCCCTCGTGATCGCCACGTCGCTGTCGATGGTCCTGGGCGAGCTGATCCCGAAGAACCTCGCGATCGCGAAGTCCCTGGCCGTCGCCCGCGCGACGTCGGGTCCGATGACGGCTTTCTCCGCGGTCTTCCGCTGGGCGATCAACGGACTCAACGGCACCGCCAACTGGATCGTCCGGCGATTCGGCATCGAACCCACCGACGAACTCGCCTCGGCCCGGTCGCCGCAGGAACTCGTGTCCCTGGTCCGCAACTCGGCCCGGCGCGGTGCGCTCGACGAGCAGACCGCGACCCTCGTGGACCGGTCGCTGCGCTTCGGTGAACTGACCGCCGAGGACCTGATGACCCCGCGCGTCACCATCGACACCCTCGAACGCGACGACACCGTCCGCGACCTGGTGATGGCGTCGTCGCGCACCGGCCACTCGCGCTTCCCGGTCGTCGTCGACGGAGACCTCGACGACCTGGTGGGCGTGGTCCACATCAAGCAGGCCTTCACCGTCCCGCCCGAACGCCAGGCCACCACCCGGATCACGTCGATCGCGCGCAACGTGCCGCGAGTGCCCGCCAGCCTGGACGGCGACGCCCTGATGAAACGCATCCGCGCCGACGGCATGGAGCTGTGCGTCGTCATCGACGAATACGGCGGCACCGCCGGGATCGTCACCACCGAGGACCTCATCGAGGAGATCCTCGGGGACGTCACCGACGAGCACGACTACGAACGCGCCGATGTCGCGATCGACGGAAACGGTTACCTGTGCGCGGGGCTGCTCCGGATCGACGAGCTCTACGACGCCACCGGCTATCACGCGCCCGACGGCCCGTACGACACCCTCGGCGGCCTGATCATGTACTGCCTCGGACGCATCCCCGCCGTCGACGACGTCGTCGACCTGCCACGCCGCTCCCCCGTCGGCGACGGCGACGACGACTCCCCCGAGATGCCCGAGGCCGGCGACGACATCACCTGGCGGGCCACCGTCGCACAGATGGACGGCCGGCGTGTCGACGTCGTCGCGCTGCGCCCGGCCCCGGCGGACGAACCGCTGACCGGAGAAGCGCGAGATCCGGAGGTGTCCGATGGGTGACCTCTGGGCAGTTGTGCTGGCCTTTGCGCTGCTGGCCGGCAACGCTTTCTTCGTCGGCGCCGAGTTCTCCCTCATCTCGGCCCGCCGCGACCGTCTCGAGGCGTTGGCCGAGAGCGGGAAGACGCGCGCACGGACCGTCATCCGGGCCGGCGAGAACCTGTCGCTGATGCTGGCCGGGGCCCAGCTGGGCATCACGATCTGCTCGATCCTGCTCGGTCGCGTCGGCGAGCCGGCAGTCGCGCACCTCATCGAGAAGCCGCTGGAACTCGCCCACGTGCCGCACGCGCTGCTGCACCCGATCTCATTCGCCATCGCGTTGTCCCTGGTGGTCGTGCTGCACATCCTGCTCGGTGAGATGGTGCCGAAGAACATCGCACTCGCCGGACCCGAATCGGCGGCCATGCTGCTGGTACCGGTGCATCTGATGTTCATCCGCCTGGTGCGTCCGCTGATATCCTTCTACAACTGGACCGCCAACATCTCGCTGCGACTGATGCGCGTCGAACCGAAGGACGAACTCGAGTCCACCGTGTCGCTGGGCGAACTGGCCCAGATGCTCGGCGAGTCCAAGCAGGAGGGACTGATCGACGCCGAGGAGCACGAGCGACTCACCCGGGCCCTGCAGTCCATCGGCCGCACGGTCGCCGAGGTGATGATCCCCCTCGAGCAGATGCGCAGCGTCAGCGTCCAGGTGTCCGCCTCCGGCGGGATCGGACCGACCCTCGGCGCCGTCGAGAAGGCCGTCAGCGACACCGGTTTCTCCCGCTTCCCCGTTCGCGGACCGGACGGCACCTTCACCGGTTACCTGCACCTGAAGGACGTCCTCGACGAGATCCTCGACGAGCACATCGGTCCGGACACCATCATCGGTGTCGACAAGATCCGGCCGCTGCCGGTCATCGCGTCGAACACCCCGCTCGATGAGGCGACCACGGTGCTGCGTCGTACGAGTGCGCATCTGGGCGCCGTCGTCGACGACAACGGCCGCACCATCGGCATCGTGCCACTCGCCGACCTGGTCGAAGAGTTCGTCGGCAACGTCCGGGACGAGACCCACCGGGTATGACCGCCATGACCGCGCATCCGGACCGGCGCACGGTGTCGAACGACAAGCGGATGACGGGCCCCGAGTGGCGCGCCCGCCGCGACGATCATCGACGTCGTGTCGACATGCTCATCGGGCCCTATCTCGCCGCCCGGAGGAAGGGCGCCAAACACCCCGTCATCGACTTCCTGTTCACGTACTACTCGTCGCGACCGTCGCACGTGCTGCGCTGGCATCCGGGGTTCGGCGTGGTCCTCGAGGACGCCGACGAGTTCCTGCCGCTACGCGGGTACGAACGCGACGGGTCCGGCGTGCTCGTCGGCGCCGACTACGTGCGACGCCGCCTCGACGCGTTGACCGCGACGGTGGACCTCCTCGGCGCGACTGCCGCGCGCCCGGCCAGGCTGGGCTGCTTCGGCCTCCACGAGTGGGCGATGGTCTATCGCACCGATGAGACCCGGCACGACGTCCCGCTACGGCTGGGCAGCGCGGGGACCGACCGCGTCGTCGAGCAGATGCCGTTGCGCTGCACCCATTTCGACGCGTTCCGCTTCTTCACCGAACCGGCCAGGCCGCGGAACGAGACCGAGCTGAGCCGTGCTTCGCAGATCGACCACGAACAGCCCGGATGCCTGCACGCGACGATGGATCTCTACCGCCACTGTTTCACCCTGTCGCCCCTGCTGCCCGCAGGTCTGACGGTCGACTGCTTCGAGCTCGCCTTACGCGCCCGCGACCTCGACATGCGGGCGAGCCCCTACGATCTGCGTCACCTCGGATACGAGCCGGTCCCGATCGAGACACCGGCCGGCCGGGCCGAGTACGTCCGGGAACAATCGGCGATAGCCGACGCCGGAACACAACTGCGCGCGGAGCTGTTACGACGTTGTACGCACCTGGCCGAGACAGCGCGCCACGCCTAAACAGGACGCCTGTACGGTTCAGCATTACCGGCTAGTAGCATAGGTGCGTCTTATTGGCTCGAGAAAGGCAATCATGTCGGATCGGATCACCGTCAACGGGTTGCAGGTCGCTTCCGTCCTGTACGACTTCATCAACAACGAGGCGTTGCCCGGCACCGGTGTAGAGGCCGACGCCTTCTGGTCGGGTGCGGCATCGGTGATCGCCGATCTCGCCCCGCGCAACCGCGAGCTGCTCGCCGTCCGCGACGATCTGCAGACCAAGATCGACGCCTGGCACCGCGACCACAAGGGTGCCGACCTGACCCCCGGCTCGGCCGACTTCGACGCCTACAAGGCCTTCCTGACCGACATCGGCTACCTCACCGAGGTGCCCGCCGATTTCCAGATCACCACCGGCAACGTGGACCGCGAGATCGCCGAGACCGCCGGCCCGCAGCTGGTCGTGCCCGTCCTCAACGCCCGCTTCGCGCTGAACGCCTCCAACGCCCGCTGGGGATCGCTCTACGACGCCCTCTACGGCACCGACGCGATCCCGGAGACCGACGGCGCCGAGAAGGGTTCGTCGTACAACAAGGTCCGCGGTGACAAGGTCATCGCCTACGCGAAGGACTTCCTGGACAAGGCCGTTCCGCTCGAGCAGTGCAGCTACACCGACGTGCGGTCCTTCGCCGTCGTGGACGGTGCCCTGCAGGTGACCCTCGACGGTGGTGGCACCTCGACGCTGGCCGACCCGGCCGCATTCGTCGGCTACCGCGGCGAAGCCGGGTCGCCGACCTCGGTCCTGCTGCGCAACAACGGCCTTCACCTCGACATCGAGATCGACCCGTCCTCGCCGATCGGTTCCACCGACCCGGCCGGCATCAAGGACGTCGTCGTCGAGTCCGCGATCACCACGATCATGGACTTCGAGGACTCGGTCGCCGCGGTCGACGCCGAGGACAAGGTCACCGGCTACCGCAACTGGCTGGGCCTGAACAAGGGCGATCTCGCCGAAGAGGTCTCCAAGGGTGGCAAGACCTTCACCCGGGTGCTCAACGGCAACCGCGAGTACACCGCTCCCGACGGCAGCGGTTTCGACCTCCACGGACGGTCGCTGCTGTTCGTGCGCAACGTCGGCCACCTGATGACCAACGACGCGATCCTCGACGCCGAGGGCAACGAGGTCCCCGAGGGGATCCTCGACGGCCTGGTCACCTCGCTCATCGGCATCCACGGTCTGAGCAGCGAGGGACTGCAGAACTCGCGGACCGGGTCGGTCTACATCGTGAAGCCGAAGATGCACGGGCCCGACGAGGTCGCCTTCACCGTCGAGCTGTTCGGCCGCGTCGAGCAGGTCCTCGGCCTGCCCGCCAACACGCTCAAGGTCGGCATCATGGACGAGGAACGACGCACCACGGTCAACCTCAAGGCCTGCATCAAGGCCGCCTCGGAGCGCGTGGTGTTCATCAACACCGGCTTCCTCGACCGCACCGGCGACGAGATCCACACCTCCATGGAGGCCGGCGCGATGGTCCGCAAGGCCGAGATGAAGCAGCAGAAGTGGATCGCGGCGTACGAGGACTTCAACGTCGACACCGGCCTGCACGCAGGTCTGCAGCACAAGGCCCAGATCGGTAAGGGCATGTGGGCCATGCCCGATCTGATGGCCGACATGCTCGAGCAGAAGATCGGTCATCCCAAGGCCGGCGCCACCACCGCATGGGTGCCGTCGCCGACCGCTGCGACCCTGCACGCGCTGCACTACCACCAGGTCGACGTCTTCGAGCGTCAGGACGAGATCGCCAAGCGCGATCCGGCCTCGGTCGACGACATCCTCACCGTGCCGCTGGCGCCGAAGACCGACTGGTCGGACGAGGAGAAGCAGCAGGAGCTCGACAACAACTGCCAGTCGATCCTGGGCTACGTGGTCCGCTGGATCGACGCCGGCGTCGGCTGCTCGAAGGTGCCCGACATCCACGATGTCGCCCTGATGGAAGACCGTGCCACACTGCGCATCTCCAGCCAGCTGCTGGCCAACTGGCTGCGCCACGGCATCGTCGGCGAGGCCGACGTCGTCGCCTCGCTCGAGCGGATGGCCCCGGTGGTCGACCGCCAGAACGCCGGCGACAAGGCCTACCGTCCGATGGCCCCCGACTTCGACTCCAACATCGCCTTCCAGGCGGCCAAGGAGCTGATCCTCGAGGGAACGACGCAGCCCAGCGGCTACACCGAGCCGATCCTGCATCGCCGTCGCCGTGAGTACAAGGCCGCCAACGCGGCCGGCTGACCCACAGCCACAACGCACTGATACGACCGTGCCGGTCCCCGGTGGACCGGCACGGCGTATCGTCGTACCCTGCGCTGCACGTAGAGCGGGTGGAGCCCGGGTGACAGCGCGCACAGAGCAGGGAGGGCATCGGGTTGGCACATCATCGGAACCGCGGCGAGAGCATCCGCAACCGTGGCGTCAGCCGAGGTGTCGTATTCGCCCTGCTGTCGATCCTGCTCGTCGCCGCCGTCGTCGTCGCCTGGCAGGACCTCGGTGACCGCATCACCAGGCAGGCCGACGACGCCGCCGCCCAGTGCGTCGAGGGCGCCACGTCGGTGCCGATCGTCGCCGACCCCGACATCGCGACCGGGCTCGCCGCCATCGCGACCTCGTTCGCCGACACCAAGCCGGTCGTCCGCGACCACTGCATCACCGTCGCCGTCCGTCCCGGCGACGCGAAGATCACCCTCGACGGCCTGACCGGCACCTGGGAAGCCGACTCGATGGGCGCCTACCCGGCCGCCTGGGTCCCCCAGTCCTCCGTGTGGTCGGCCGACCTGTCGTCGGCGAAACCCGACGTGGTCGAGGGCAACACCCGTTCGCTCGTCTCGACGCCGGTCGTCCTCGCCGTGTCGCCGGAGCTCGCCCGGGCCGCCGGGGACGAGCTCGACTGGTCGCAGATCCCGACCCTGCAACGACGTGACGGCTCGCTGACCGAGTTCGGCCTGCAGGGATGGGGCTCGCTGCGCATGTCGATGCCGATCGGCGCCCAGTCCGATGCCAGCGCACTGGCGGCGCAGGCCGTCGCGACCCGCGTGACCCGCACGACCGGCCCGCTGACCACCGCCGACGCGGAGTCGCCGCGCGTGACGTCGAGCGTGCGGGCGATGCTCGACGGCGCACCCCTCTCCCCCGACGGCACCCCGCAGGGCGCGGCCACCGCGATCGCCAACGCCTCGGACCCGGCGAAGGCCGGGATACACGCCGTGCCGATCACCGAGCAGCGGCTGTTCCAGATGACCAGGACCGACGCTCCGGCGCGCCTCGCCGAACTGATCCCCGGCGGGCCGACGCCGATCGCGGACTACCCGATCATCCGACTATCCGGACCGGAGGTCACCGACGTGGCCGCCGATGCGGTGGCGGAGTTCATCGCCTACGCGTCGCAGCCCGAACAGTTGAAGCTGCTCACCGAGCTCGGATTCCGCGGCGACGCCCCGATGCCGGCTCCCACCGCCACGGTCACCTTCCCGCGCACCCCGGATCCGATGCCCACGCCGGAGAACGGCGCGGTCGTCGCGATCAATCGCGTCGTCTACGGCCCGACGAGCGTGCCGGCGAGCTCTGCTGTCTCGCCGGCACCGTCGGGAACCGCGGGCGGTTAGCGCTCAGCTGCTGTAGGCCTCGATCGGGGCGCAGCTGCACACCAGGTTGCGGTCGCCGTAGACGCCGTCGATGCGACGCACCGAGGGCCACACCTTGGCCCGCGCGCCCGCCGACGGGAGCCCCTGCGGGTAGACCGCGGCCTCCCGCGAGTACGGGTGGTCCCACTCGCCCACCAGCGCCTCGGCGGTGTGCGGAGCGCCGCGCAACGGGTTGTCGTCGACCGGCCACTCACCGCTGCCCACCCGGTCGATCTCCTCGCGGATGGCGATCATGGCATCGCAGAACGCGTCGATCTCGTCGAGGTTCTCGCTCTCGGTCGGCTCGACCATGAGCGTGCCGGCCACCGGGAAACTCATGGTCGGCGCGTGGAATCCGTAGTCGGCCAAGCGCTTCGCCACGTCGTCGACCGTGACACCGGTGTCCTTGGTGATCCCGCGCAGGTCGAGGATGCACTCATGGGCGACGAAGCCGCCCTCACCGGTGTAGAGCACCGGGTAGTGGTCGCCGAGTCGCTTGGCGACGTAGTTCGCGGCGGTGATGGCCGTCAGGGTCGCGCGGCGCAGGCCGGCCGCACCCATCATGGCGATGTAGGCGTAGGTGATGGGCAAAATCGTCGCCGACCCGTACGGTGCCGCCGAGATGGTCGCGGTGCCCGGCAGTTCGTCGGCGAGCGGGTGTCCGGGCAGGAACGGGGCGAGGTGCTCACGCACCGCCACCGGGCCGACGCCCGGACCGCCACCACCGTGCGGGATGCAGAAGGTCTTGTGCAGGTTCAGGTGGCTGACGTCGCCACCGAAGTGGCCCGGGCGTGCCACGCCCACCAACGCGTTGAGGTTGGCGCCGTCGACGTAGACCTGTCCGCCGGCGTCGTGGACCGCGCCGCAGACGTCCCGGATGTCGTGTTCGAACACTCCGTGCGTGGACGGATAGGTGATCATGATCGCCGCGATCAGGCCCTCGTTGGCGGCGATCTTCGCCCGCAGGTCCTCGAGATCGACGTCGCCGTTCTCCCGGCAGCCGACCACGACGACGCGCATGCCCGCCATGACCGCCGACGCAGCGTTGGTGCCGTGGGCGCTCGACGGGATCAGACAGACGTCACGGTCCAGGTCGCCCCGGCTGCGGTGATAGCCGCGGATCGCGAGCAGCCCGGCGAACTCTCCCTGCGAGCCCGCATTCGGCTGCAGACTCACGCGGTCGTAGCCGGTCACCGCAACCAGCCAGCCCTCCAGTGTGGAGATCATCTCGCGGATGCCGACGGTGTCCTCGACCGGCGCGAACGGATGGAGTCCGGCGAAACCGGGCCAGGTGATGGGTTCCATCTCAGTGGTCGCGTTGAGCTTCATCGTGCACGAACCGAGCGGGATCATGCTGCGGTCGAGGGCGATGTCCTTGTCCGACAGCGCGCGCAGGTAGCGGAGCATCGCCGTCTCGGTGCGATACCGGTTGAACGCCGGATGGGTCAGGTACTCGCTGGTCCGGTTCTCGATCGCCTGCGCGAAGTCGAGCGGCAGCACGCCGGCGGCACCGAACGCCCGCAACACACCCTCGACATCGGCGTCGGTGGTGGTCTCGTCGCAGGCGATCGAGACGGTGTCGGCGTCGACGCGGCGCAGGTTGATGCCCTCGCGACGCGCGTGGGCGACGATGGCGTCGGCCTGTCCGGTGGCGTGGACCTCGACGGTGTCGAAGAACGAGGCGTGCGCGACCGAGAACCCGCCCGCCGCCAGCGAATTCGCCAGGCGAGCCGCGGCGTCGTGGGTGCGTCGCGCGATGGCGCGCAGCCCTTCCGGCCCGTGGTACGACGCGTACATCGCGGCCATCACGGCCAGCAGGACCTGAGCGGTGCAGATGTTGCTGGTGGCCTTCTCACGCCGGATGTGCTGCTCGCGGGTCTGCAGGGCGAGGCGGTAGGCGAGGTTGCCGTCGGCGTCCTTCGAGATGCCGACCAGGCGGCCCGGCAGCTGGCGGGCGTGCTTCGAGCCGACCGCGAGATAGCCGGCGTGCGGACCGCCGAAGCCCATGGGGACGCCGAAACGCTGTGTGGTGCCGAAGCAGGCGTCGGCTCCCTGCTCCCCGGGCGGGGTGATGAGCGTCAGCGCGAGGAGGTCGCCGCCGACCGCCACCAGTGCGCCGCGCTCGTGAGCCGAGGCGATGATCGGCGCGGCGTCGACGATGCGGCCCGATGCGCCGGGAACCTGCATGATGACGCCGAAGAAGTCGCCCTCGGGCAGACCCCGGTACGGCAGCTCCGGATGCAGCGACGCCTCGACGACCTCGATGCCGAGCGGTTCGGCACGGGTTTCGATGACCGCGCGGGTCTGCGGGAAGAGGTCGGCGTCGACGACGACGCGCGGCGACTTCGACTTACCGGCGCGACGCAGCAGCGTCATCGCCTCCGCGGCCGCGGTGGCCTCGTCGAGCATCGACGCATTGGCGACCTCCATACCGGTGAGGTCGGCGACCATGGTCTGGAAGTTCAGCAGTGCCTCGAGGCGTCCCTGGCTGATCTCCGGCTGATAGGGCGTGTACGCCGTGTACCAGGCCGGGTTCTCCAGGACGTTGCGGAGGATGACACCGGGAGTGTGGGTGCCGTAGTAGCCGAGGCCGATCATCGAACGGGCCACGGTGTTCTGTGCGGCGAGCCCGCCGAGCTCGGCGAGAATCTCGCTCTCACCCTGCGGCTCGGGCAGTGCGCCGAGCACGTTCGAGTCGAGTTCGTCCGCGATGACCGCGGGGATGACGCGATGGGCCAGTTCGTCGAGCGACGACACACCGATCACCGAGAGCATGCGCTGCGTCTCGTCGGGGTCGGGGCCGACGTGGCGGTCCACGAAGGTGACTGGCGCTGACGACGTGTCGGGTGCGGGCATGGTGAGGGCAACCTCTCGCAGGCGCCGGCGCGGTGCCGGCAGTCTCGCCCTCCCCTCTGTCATGTCCGGAGGCCGGAGGCCGGGAGGACGCCTGAGAGATTCGGTGCCACGCGGCGTTGCGTGACGACCTTTCACCGTGGGCGGACGACGGATCGTCACTTTCCAGAGACGCCGTCACCACCACGGTCCGGGTGCCTGAGAGTTTGACGGAGAGGTATTGCTCCTTCGGCGGTCACCTCGACTGCTCGGTGACGCTCTCCCGTGGCGTAGCGACGCGCGCACCAGTCTACGCATCTCGACGCCGCGATGGTCCAGACGACATCGCGAGAGTCGTGAGGATCACGTGGCGGAGAGTCGGGAGTGGTTCGGTCCTAGCCGGTGCGGCGGGTGCGGCTCTTACGGCGCGCGGCGAGCTCGTCCTCGGGCGCCGTCTCGCTCACGCCCCCGTCGGCACGTTCGCCGGGAAAGTCGGCGATGGTTCCGGTCAGTTCACGCATCGCGCCGCTGACCGCGATGCCGAAGACCCCCTGTCCGCCCTGGAGGAGGTCGACGACCTCTTCGGCGGAGGTGCATTCGTAGACGGTGGTGCCGTCGGAGAACAGCGTGATCTTCGCCAGGTCCTCGACGCCACGCTTGCGGAGATGGTCGACGGCGACGCGGATGTTCTGCAGCGAGATGCCGGTGTCGAGCAGTCGCTTGACGATCTTGAGGACGAGGATGTCCTTGAACGAGTACAGCCGCTGGCTGCCCGAACCGGCGGCGCCACGGATCGACGGCACGACCAGCGATGTGCGGGCCCAGTAGTCGAGCTGGCGGTAGGTGATCCCGGCGATCTGGCATGCGCTCGGCACGCGGTAGCCGACGAGTTCGTCGGGCACAGTGTCGTCCGGGAAGAGGCCCGGTGCGATCTCCTCGAGGCTGCCCTGGGTGGGGCCCGCGGGACGATCGGCCACAGCACTGTCCTGTGACGGGTCGCTCGACGTCACTTCACTGTCGACCGGACGATCGCCCACTTGATGTCTCCCTCGCAAAGCTCGGACCGGATGCCTGCATCACATGCCTGACATCCACGTCCACAGTACGCGGTCCAGGCCCTGCTCGGGTCAGCCGATCACATCTTCATCGGCCCGTGAGTGGTGCGCGATGTCGAGGATGACGCTATGCCCCGGGAGGGGCCGGATCAACGCGACGCGCCATGAGGCTCAACCTCAAGTTGAGATTGAGACAAATGGTGACCTCGCGGTTGCCATTCCGTGACCGACCACGCCTCAGGCGCCGCTGGCCTTGAAGTCGTCGGGCGAGACGTTGTCGAGGAACTCCTTGAACTTCTCGACCTCGTCCTCTTTGACCTCGTCGACCGGTTCGGCGGTGGCGTCCTCGGGCTCTTCCTCGGGGATCAGCAGACCCGCCTCGGCGAGAACCTCTTCGTCGGCGATGATCGGCACCTCCGCGCGCATGGCGACGGCGATGGAATCCGACGGCCGCGCGGACACGCGGAGATCGCCGGAGAAGATCATCTCGGCGTAGAAGGTGCCTTCCTGCATGTCGACGATGCGCACCTCGAGGAGTGTCTGACCGAACTCACGGATGAGATTGACGATCAGATCGTGGGTGAGCGGGCGCGGAGGCTCGATCCCCTTCTGACGCAAGGCGATCGACGCCGCCTCGCTCTGCCCGATCCAGATCGGCAGGTACCGCTCGCCGTCGACCTCACGGAGCAGGAGCACGGGCTGACTCTGCGGGGGCTCGACCCTGATGCCCACCACACGCATCTCGCTCATCTCGCACCTCCCAGACGCCTCGTAGGGCGATCGATTGATGACCTCGACGCTACACCGCTCGGGCGATACACGGCGGTCGACTCGCTGCTGGGCGAGACGAAGACTCGAGCTCGGCGAGGACGCCTTGGGAGAGCTCGAGCCGCCGGTCGAAGAGCGGTCAGTCGAGGACGTCGCGGACCGCGGCCTTGACCAACTGAGTGTGCAGGGTCACCGACAGCGCAGCGATCTCGCGGACGAGTTCTTCGGCACGGTCACGCGCACCGGTCCCCTTGCCCTTGGCGATGGGGCTGGCGATCTGGGCGACCAGGCCGGCCTCCCGGTCCGCGGACACCTTGAAAGCACGCAGATGGCGTGTCTCGAGGCCGTAACTGGCGAGCGCGGCGGCCGCCTCCACGAGGCGGACGGCGTCTTCGTCGAAGAAGCCGGCCGGCCCCGGGGTCAGCAGTCCGTTGCGCTGCAGTTCGGTCACGAACGCCGAGTCGACGCCGGTGCGTTCGATCAGCGACTCGCGGGACACGCGACCGGCACGCGCACCGAAATCGGTTGCGGGGGCCACGGTGCCGCGAGCCGTGGACAGCGCCCGCGTCCCGCCGTGACCGAAGCCGCCGTCGCCGTTGTCGATCGCATCGAGCTGTTCCTTGATGACCTTCAGCGGGAGGTAGCGGTCCCGCTGGGCGGTCAACACGAAGCGCAACCGTTCGCAGTCGGCTTCGCTGAACCGCCGATAGCCGGACGGCGCCCGTTCCGGGGTCACCAGACCCTCCGATTCCAGGAATCGGATCTTCGAGATCGTGATGTCGGGAAAATCATCACGCAACTGGGCGAGGACCGTGCCGATCGACATCGATCCCTCGCCGCGGGAGGCCGTGGACGCCGTCACGACTCTCAGGCGTCTGCTTCGTCGCGCGGGCCGCTCAGGAAGACCAGACGGAACTTGCCGATCTGGACTTCGTCGCCATTGCTCAGCGATGCGGTGTCGACGGGCTCCCGGTTGACGTAGGTGCCGTTGAGGCTGCCCACGTCGACGACCTGAAACTCGTTGTCGCCGAGTCGGAATTCAGCGTGACGACGGCTGACCGTCACATCGTCGAGGAAGATGTCGCTGTCGGGGTGCCGGCCCGCGGAGGTCGTCGGCTGGTCGAGGAGGAACCGCGATCCCGCGTTGGGTCCCCGCTTCACGACAAGCAGCGCGGTCCCGGGAGCGAGTCGCTCGACTCCCGTCTCGGCCGGCTCACTCGAGGTGCTGGTTCCGGCATCGAGCTCATTGATGAACTCCTCCCGGAACACCGAGGTGGTCTCCACCGGCGCCTCGAAGTCCCTGTCGTTTTCGCTCACCACTTCTCCTTCGTCGTCGTCAGTGCAATCGCACTGTCAGTGCCCACCGCACTGTTCGGCCAACCGCACTGCCCGGCCGTCCACGTCTCCGGTTCCGAACGCGGTCTCGCGTCGGCTCGGAGTCGGCTCTCGCCACGTTGGCCGGTTGAATCTACATGACATGTGCGGACGGGTAGATCTCGGTGCGTGATCGTGAAGTTCGCCTGTCACGTCACGCCTCATTCCCACTGCCGTAACCGTACCCGGTCATGTAGACCGCACCGGCGAGCGAGTCGACTCCGGCACCGACGATCATATCGTCACCGAGGCGATCAGCCGGGTCGATCAGAGCCACCGGAGCGTATCGGCGGGAAGTCCTATCCCTCGATGACGGCGCGGTAACCCGCGGCGTCGAGTACATCTCCCAGTTGCTCGTCGAGCGTCGCCTCGTCGGCGGCCTGGATCTCCACCAGCCAGCCCTCACCGTAGGGGTCCGAATTGACCAGTTCCGGCGATGCGTCCAACGCGTCGTTGACCGCGCTGACGGTCCCGGCGAGCGGTCCGAAGATGTCGGAGACACTCTTGGTCGATTCCACCTCGGCGAAGGACTCACCGACGGTCACCTCTGCCCCGGCGTCGGGGAGCTGCACGAACACCACGTCACCGAGCGCATCCTGCGCGAAATCCGTGATGCCCACCCGTACGGTCTCCGGGCCGATCTTCTCGATCCATTCGTGCTCTGCGGTGTAGCGCAGGGTGTCTGGCACTTTGCTGTCGGTCACAAGAGCCCCTTTCGTTCCCGTCAGACTCTACTGTCTGGCGAGGGTTCGACCTGACGGCGCGGCGGCATGAGTCGCATCACCAGGATCGTCTGATACCAGTACAGGACGAAGGACCACAGGTAGAGCCCCACGCCCCAGATCATGAACGCCCACCCGATCGGGTAGGCGAAGTCGCCCACCACCGAATCGAGTTGTCCGGCAAGCAGCCACGGGAACGCACTCATCAGCGCGAAGGTCGCGGCCTTGCCGATGTAGAGCACCGGCAGGGCGAGCACACCCCGTGAGCGCAGCAGAGGCGCCGTGGCGAACAACAGCACATCCCGGCCGATGATGACGCCGATGAGCCACCACGGCAGGAACTCACGCACCCCGAACGCCAGCGGGATGATCACGATGTACAACCGATCGGCCGCCGGGTCCAGCAGCGCCCCGATCCGTGACGACTGGTCGAGGAGTCGCGCCAGCTTCCCGTCGGCCCAGTCGGAGAATCCCGAGAACATCAGGACCGCGAACGCCCACCCGTCGGCCTTCTCGACGAGCAGGAGCCACACGAAGACCGGGATGAGGACGAGCCGCAGCACGCTGAGCGCGTTCGGCACCGTCACGATCCGGTCCGGAGCCGGCGCCGAGGCCGCCTCCGGCTCGGTCACCGGAAGATCCCGATGATGCCCTGGAGTGTTTTCGCACCGCCGGAGGCGAAGAGGTTGTCGTGCACCATGTAGGTCCACGTCGTCGTCGAGCGGTGCAGATCTGCGGATCCGAGGTCGACGCCGTCGGCGGTGATGACGGCCTCCCGGAACGTCTCCCGCGCCTTCTCCAGCGCTCCCCCGGGCAGATCGGCGAACTCGGCCAGGATCATCCGGTGGAACTCGTCGAGCGGACTCTCCTTGCCCAGCGAGCGCAGGTGGATGCTGGCCCGTACGTCGGAGACGAACGCCAGGTGGTCGGCCCAGGCCCGGTCGAGGTGGTAGAGCACGATCTCCCGGGCCGCCTGCACGAGCACGTCGCGCGGCACGGTCTCGACCGGGGTGTCGGGCTTCGCCGATTCGTCCGCCTCCGTCGAAGCCGCCTGGGTCGAATCCGTCTTCTCCCCCGTCAGTTCGGCGTATCGCCCGGGTTCGAGTTCGGCGAGCTCCTCGAGCGCGGCGTCGGTGGTCAGGATCTTCATCCGACGGTCGACGATGATGTCGCGCTGCTGGTTCACCAGCTTGTTGTAGCGCCAGGTGTTGGCATGCAACTCCAGGCGTACGCCTTCGGCGATCCGCTGGGCCTGTTCGATGAGATCGATGCCCTTGCTGCCCATCGAGCCGTCGTCGTTGGGCGACACCGGATCACGCTTGAAGGCAAGGTTCTTGGTGACGACCGGATCCTCGAGACTGGAGAAGAAGACCGACGTGCCCGGGTCGCCCTGACGGCCCGCGCGACCGCGCAACTGGCTGTCGAGGCGTTCGGTGTCGTGTCGTCCGGTACCGACCACGCACAGACCGCCGAGTTCGACGACCTCGTCGCGGGCGGCGGAGTCGTCGGCCGAGCCGCCGAGACGGATGTCGGTACCACGGCCGGCCATCTGGGTGGAGACCGTCACCGCGTCACGTGCGCCGGCCTCGGCGATGATCTTGGCCTCCTGCGCGTCGTTCTTGGCGTTGAGCACAACCGAGGACACACCGGCCTTCTCGAGGAAGTACGCCAGCTCCTCGGACTCGGCGACGTCGTGGGTGCCGATGAGGACCGGTTGACCGGTCTCGTGGATCTCCTTGACGTAGGCCACGATCGCCTCGACCTTGTTGGCCTTGGTGTCGTAGACGCGGTCGGGCAGGTCGGTCCGGATGTTCTCGGTGTTCGGCGGGATCTGTGACACCCGCAGCTCGTAGAACTGGCGGAACTGCTCACCGGCGGCCAGCGCGGTACCGGTCATGCCGCACACCTTGGGGTAGCGACCGATGAGCGCCTGCACGGTGATGGTGTCGATGACCTCGCCGGAGTCGGTCTGGGCGAGACCTTCCTTGAGTTCGACGGCCGCCTGGACGCCGTCCGGCCAGCGCTGCAGCTGCGCCACCCGACCACGCGAGGCGTTGATCAGGTGGACCCCGCCGTCGCGCACGATGTAGTGGATGTCGCGCTCGAGCAGGTAGTGCGCGTGCATCGCGATGCTCACGTGTACGAGAGTGGAGCCGACGTGCTCCTCGCTGTAGAGGTCGATCCCGCCGAGCTCCTCCTCGACGAAGGCCGCACCCTCGTCGGTGAGCGTCACGTTGCGACCCTCGGCGTCGACCTCGTAGTGCTTCTTCTTCATGCGCGAGACGACATCGTGGATGGCCTGGTCGGGCACCTCGGTCTCGGTCGAGCCGGCCAGCACCAGCGGAACGAGCGCCTCGTCGACGAGGACCGAGTCGGCCTCGTCGATGATCGCGACGTCGGGCTTGGGCGAGACGAGGTCGGCCTCCGACTGGGCCAACTGGTCGCGGAGAACGTCGAAACCGATCTCGTTGACCGATCCGTAGGTGACGTCGCCGGCGTAGGCGCGTCGACGCTCCTCGCGGCTGGAGTTCTCCGAGATGGCATGCACGGCAATGCCGAAGACGTCGAAGAGCGGCTTCATCCACTCCGCATCGCGGGTGGCGAGATAGTCGTTGACCGAGATCACATGGACCTGATGCCCTTCGAGCACATGTCCGACCGCGGCGATCGCGCCGGCGAGCGTCTTGCCCTCACCGGTGGCCATCTCGACGATGTCGCCCTCGAGGAGGCGCAGCGCGCCCTGCAGCTGGACGTCGAACGGACGCAGTCCGATCGAGCGGTCCGCGGCCTCGCGGACCAGCGCCAGGAACTTGGCCCGGTCGCCCGCATCGGCCCCGATGTCGAGCTTCTCGGCCTCGCCGACGAAAGCGTCGTCGTCGAGTTCGGCTGCCCAATCGGTGTGGGCGTCAGCCTCCTTGATCACACTCAGCGACTTCGACTGGTTACGAGTCGACTGGGCGCCCAGAAGTCGCCACATGCTGTTGGTCAGCTTTCCCACCGAAACACTTCTCCTGATCGTTTACCGGCCAACTACCCGACCCGTCGCGCCGCTCCGGGCCGTCAGGTCAGCAACAACGGTACGCGGCCCCTGGTAGAGCGGGGTCGGCGACATTATGATCAGGCCACCCGTTTCGCCCCTCACCCATCTCGCACCTTGCTCCCTCGACACCAGGACGGCCGATGAGCGCGACCTTCTCGAGCAGAACACGCCTGCGTCTCGTCCGGGCCGTTCTCGCCGGGTTGGTGGTGGCGACCGGCGTCGGCCTCGGCGCGTTCAACGCCTGGTGGGTCGCACTGTTCATCGGGATCCCGCTGGTCTTCCTGGGTGTCGCGATCAGCCCGCGGGCCTCGCGCGTGTCCGAACTGCCCGAGTTCCGTCGCGGTGTGACCCGGGACGCGCCGCAGATCGAGGTCGGGGCCCTCACCCGCAGCAGCCTCGGCTCCGACGATCTGCAACCCACGATGGTCACCGCGACGATCAACCCGCCGAATGACACCGCGTACGAGGCGCGCTGGATCACGTCGATGACCAAGGGGCATTTCCAGGCGCTGGCCTCGAGCCCGTTCACGACGCTGCCACCCGATCAGCTGCCGCCCCGCGATCAGGCGGACACCCCGGAATTCGACGACCATCCCGGCCGGTGGGCGGTCATCTACCCCGCGGTGACGTTCGTGACCGCGTGCGCCCTGCTGTTCGGCGTCGCGGACAACTGGACGATCTCGGTCCGGTCGCTGCAGTCGTCCGGATCCGTCGTCGACGCACCCGCGGACGACGCGGAGGTCACGCTCGCCGCACGCCATCAGCGACTTCTCGACGAGATCGTCGAGCACCTGGGACCCGGTTCCACCCGAAATGTGCTGCGCCTGAGCTACAACCTCGATTCGAGTTCCGACCAGGCCATCGTGTTCGACCCCACGAACGGCCGCGCGACGAACATCAATGTCTGGGACGGCGGTTCGAATGCATCGGCGATGCCCACCATGGACCGGGCGGACAAGACCTTCGACGCCGCGACGATCAACCCCGGTTCGCTCGGGGACATCGCCGGGTCGATGTCGGCGGAGGTCTCGCCGATCGTGCCGGACGCCGAGCTCAACGGGTTCGAGATACAGCGCCCCGAGCCGAACGAGCCGGTCGTCCTCACCGGTTCCTTCGATCCCGCAGACACTTTCATCCACGACGTCGAGATCGAGGCGCGCACCGACGGTACCGTCGCGCAGTTCTTCGACCCCGCGGACTTCGACGCCGCCTTCGGCGTCGCCCGCGACGCGCTGGGCGTCGCCGATCTCCCACCGGACGCGCCCGTCCTCGACGAGTTCGTGATCCGCGGCATCGCCGACAACACCCCGATCATCAGCGCCAGCAGCATCCAGAGCAGCGGGGGTGTCCTGTTCCGGTACACGACGCCCACACGCAGCGGGCAGATCGTGGTCGCGCCCGGCACCTTCCCGGAAGCCAGCGGCAACACGGGGAGATACCGACCAGACGGTTTCGCGTTCGACGCCGTCTCACCGCAAGTGTTCGACCGGGTGCGCGACGACGCGATGAAGCGCGGTTCGATCCCCGAATACGACCGCGGCGCAGTGGCCATCGAGGTGTCGGACCCGCCGTTCACCGACGAGCCGCCTCTCGCCATCCGCGTCGAGATGGCACGGGTCGACGCATCGAAGGGCATGTACACCCTCGACGGACAGTTCATCAAGGCCGGGCACTACTGATCTCCGCGACCTCCGGGTGGTGCGCCCGCCGGTTGTGCCTCACCAGCGGTCACGGTGGATGACTGTCTCCGGGTCATACCGGGTGACCGGCCCGAAACGGCCACGCGGCCAACCGATCGGGATGATCGCGAACGTCTTGACCCGCCGCGGAATCCCCAGCACCGCCTTGAACTCCTGTTCCAGCATCAGGTGCCACGTGGTCATCGCCGCAGCGAGGCCTGTAGCACGGGCCGCCAGCAGCAGGTTCTCCACTCCCGGATAGACACTCGCCGCCTCGGTCATCTCCAGGGCGCGACGAACGTTTCGCACGACTCGAAGGGCACGGCGCGGTCCCACGCTCCTCGCGGCCGTGAGAGTGTCCGCGAAATGGGCGCGCACCTGATCGACGAGGGCCCCGCTGTCGTAGCAGGCGACGATCACCGCCGGGGTCTCGTGGAAGTGGTCGCACTGGAACTTCAGTGCGGCAACGTTTCTCGCGTGCTTCTCGGCCGTGGTGAGCGGAGGCGTGACATGCGCCATGGAGGCGGCGTAGAAGTCGTGGACGGCACTCCAGAGTTGCGCGAGCTCAGCGATCCGAGCCCGGTCGGTCACCACGACGAAGTGGTACCCCTGCGTGTTTCCACCGCTGGGCGCCCAGGTCGCGGCCCGGACCAATTCGGTGAGGATCTCATCCGGCACCGGGTCCGGCTTGAGCCTGCGCATGGCGCGCATCGTGGACATCGTGTCGAAGATCGGCGGATCGATCATGATTCCTTCCGAAAGATTGTCGACGGGTCACGCGTTCGGGGTGCCGGCCTCCAGTGCGCGCCGCGTGACGGCGTGCAGTTCGGCGACCGCGGCCTCCGGCGGATGCAGGACACCGCGGTCGGTCATCGTGGTGACGATGTCGCGGACGCGGCCGTAGTAGGTGGCCTGCTCGGCGGCCGTGCTGCTCGCCGCGGCGTGGTTGTACAGCTTGAGGGCGGTTCCGAGGGCGTCCTGGTCCGCGGGTTCGAGATAGCCGGCGCCGATCCGTCGTCCGTGCTTCTCGCACGCGATCCACGCCCGCCGCAGGGCGGCCACGGATTGCTGGTAGGCGTCGGCGCGGCCACGGTTGCCCGGATAGGCATCGGTGCGCAGTGCGGTGGCCTCGTCGAGCGCGAGGTGGAAGGTCTGGGTCTGTTCGACGGTCACGTCGGTGACCGCCGGATACTTCAGCAGCAGCGCCGGGTCGAGTTCATAGGTGCCGTAGACGCCCAGGACCTCGTCGTGCCGGCGGGTCGCTTCCTCCCACAGGCGCTGGGCGGCCTCATCCGATCCGGCGTCGGCGATACGTGGCCGGCGCAGATCGACAGGTGAGTTCTCGTCGTCCGCGGGGTCACGGTCCGGCGGCACCGACGCCTTCTCCCACCGGCCGGCTCCCGCCTCCTGCTGTGGCGCCGCCTGCTTCTGCACCGAACTCTTCTGCGTCGAACTCTTCAGCGTCGAACTCTTCAGCGCCGAAACACGTTGCGGCGCATGCATCCGCAGTCGATCGATGACCGCGGTGGCCGCCGGATCTCCCTCGCTGATCGCGACCCGCCAGAAGTCGGAATCGAGGTCCTCGTCGGTCCGTGTGCCGACGCGCGGTTGGTCACGTGCGAAGGTCAGCTTGAGGTACTTCTGCCCGGACACGGTGAGGTGCTGCGCCCGCTGCCCGGTCATCGGCGAGGTGTCGTCGGCCGGCCCGCCGATCGCGAACGAGCGCAGTGCGGCCAGCGGGTACGAGACCAGCGTGCGGTCCTCGTCGCCGAAGTAGACCGTGTCGTCGTCGACCGTGAGCAGTACGGCTCCCCGATCACCGAGTCGGCCGTATGCGGCCGCGGCCAGGGAGACGGCGAGAAGCCCGGCTACCACCGCCGAGACGACGAGTCCGTCGACACCGGCGACGTTGAGCCCCACAAGCGCGACGAGCGCGACCATCATCACGATCCATGCGCCGCTCGCGGAATTGTGATGGCGACCCGTCAGATATTCGGTTCGGCACGTCACCGGAATCACGTCTCGCTCCCCCACGCCATATCGCATCCCCCACCCGGTCGGCTACCGTGATGAACGTGAGCCACGGGGATCGCCGTCAGACGGCACGCGTACATCGCCCTGTCCGCGAACATCGCATCAGCTTACGCACTGTTGCGCTGGTCAGCGCGATATTGTTCGTGTCCGGTCTCGGCATATCGGGCGCCGGATCAGGCCACGCCGCACCGTCGGCGCCGCCGTTCGTCGGCAAGTCCTACTCGGCGACAGCCGTGACCGGTCCCCAGATTCCCGGCGGAGGCCCCCTTCAGGTGACCTTCCCGGCCGCCAATCGGATCTCGCTGTTCGCCGGTTGCAACCGGCACGTCGGCGAGATGCAGGTCGACGGGTCGGTACTGCGGCTCGGCTCCCTCGCCTCGACGATGATGGCGTGCCCCGGTCCGCGCGCCGGTGCCGACGACTGGATCGCCACGTTCACCCGAGAGCCGCTCACCTGGTATTCGGTGGGTCACGCGCTGGTGCTGTCAGGAGCTGGGACGCAGGTCCTGCTCACGGAGAAGTACTCGTGAGCCACGCTGCGCCGGCCGTCGTCACGGTGACGGGTGCGGCCGGGAGCATCGGGTACGCCAGTGTGTTCCGCATCGCCGCCGGCGCGATGCTCGGTCACGACCGCCCCGTCGCACTCCGGCTCCTCGAGTTGCCCCAGGCGGTTCCCGCCGCCGTGGGCACCGCCATGGAACTCGACGACGGCGCCTTCGGCCTGCTGAAGTCCGTCGACGTCTTCGACGACCCGCGCAAGGCCTTCGACGGTGCCGGTTTCGCACTGCTGATCGGCGCTCGCCCACGTTCCAAGGGCATGGAACGCGCCGATCTGCTCGCCGCCAACTCCGACATCTTCGCCGCGCAGGGATCGGTGATCAACGAGGTTGCCGACGAGGACATCCGGGTGATCGTGGTGGGCAATCCCGCCAACACCAACGCCGCGGTGGCCGCGGCACACGCACCCGAGGTTCCCCCGCAGCGGTTCACCGCACTCACCCGCCTCGACCACAACCGCGCGATCGCCCAGCTCTCCCACCGCGCCGGGGTCGAGGTCGGCGAGATCAGCCGGGTCACCATCTGGGGCAATCACTCCGCGACGCAGTACCCCGACATCTTCCACGCACGCGCAGGCGGCCGAAGCGGCGCCGACCTCGCCGCCGACCGCGACTGGCTCGTCGACGATTTCATCCCGACCGTCGCCCGCCGCGGCACCGCGATCATCGAGGCGCGCGGATCGTCCTCGGCGGCCTCTGCGGCCAACGCGACCATCGACCACGTCCACGACTGGGTGCTCGGCACCCCCGCCGATGACTGGACGTCCACCGCGTTGCCGTCGCCCGGCGTCTACGGCGTGCCCGAGGGCATCGTCTGTTCGTTCCCGGTCCGCTCGGTCGGCGGGGAATGGGAGATCGTCGAGGGGCTCGACATCAACGAGTTCTCCCGAGCACGGATCGACGCATCGGTCGCCGAACTCGAAGCCGAACGCGATGCCGCTCTGACCCCCTGATCGGCCCGCAGCCCGTACTCTCTTCCCATGCCCAAGAAGGACAAGCAGAAACCTCAGAAGGTCTCCGACAAGGTCTACGAGGCGGAGCTGTTCCGGCTACAGACCGAGCTGGTCAAACTCCAGGAATGGGTGCGCGCGACCGGTGCTCGCGTCGTGGTGGTCTTCGAGGGCCGCGACGCCGCAGGCAAGGGCGGCACCATCAAGCGCATCACCCAGTACCTGAGTCCTCGCATCGCGCGGGTCGCCGCCCTCCCCGCACCCACGGATCGCGAACGTGGGCAGTGGTACTACCAGCGCTATGTCGCGCATCTGCCGGCGCCCGGCGAGATCGTGCTGTTCGACCGGTCCTGGTACAACCGTGCCGGAGTCGAGAAGGTCATGGGGTTCTGCACGCCCGAGGAACACACCCGATTCCTGCGGCAGACACCGATCTTCGAGCAGATGCTCCTCGACGACGGCATCATCCTGCGCAAGTACTGGTTCTCCGTCTCCGACGACGAACAGCTCAAGCGGTTCCGGCAACGCATGAAAGATCCGGTGCGGCAGTGGAAGCTGAGTCCGATGGACCTCGAGTCGGTGTACCGCTGGGAGGACTACTCGCGCGCCAAGGACGAGATGATGGTGCACACCGACACTGCCCTGAGCCCTTGGTACGTCGTCGAATCCGACGTGAAGAAGCACGCGCGGCTCAACATGATCTCCCACCTGCTCGACAGCATCGACTACGGAGAGGTACCGCGTCCGCAGGTGACGTTGCCGAAGAAGCCGATCGAGACGGGCAACTATCACCGGCCGCCGCGGTCGCTGTCCAAGTACGTTCCAGACCACGTGGCGACGCTGATCCGCACCGACAACTGATGGGATTCTGATGTGGATCGGGTTCGCGGAGTTCGACTATCGCCTCGGTGACGTGCACTCGTTGAAGCAGAAACGATCCGTCGTCCGGCCGATCGTCGCCGAACTCCGTCGCCGATTCGCGGTGTCGGCGGCCGAGGTCGGCCACCTCGACATGCATCGGCGCGCGGTGATCGGAACGAGTGTGGTCGCGGCCGACCGGACCCACGTCGTCGACGTGCTCGACGCGGTCGAGAGATCTGCCGCCGACCATCCCGAGGTGGAACTGCTCTCGGTGCGACGCCGGATCATCTACTCCGAAGACCTCTGAGTCCCGACCCCCACCGTCCGGCCGCAAACCGCCCCTGAAACCGACCCTCCAGAGGCTGCCCGTCGACACTGTGTCGGCGGACCCGCTGCACAGGGCGCTTTCCAGGTGCGCTTTCCAGGTGCGCTTTCCAGGGGCGCTTTCGACCACGCCTGGTCAGACCACGCCGGCCGCGACCGCGGCCTCCCGGTACGCGGCAGCCAGCGAGTCGACGGTCTCGTGCGCGTTGAGTCCGCTGGGGTTCGGAACCACCCAGAGCTGGGCCCCGTCCCAGGTCTCTTCCTGACGGCCCGACACCGCGTCGCGCCGCCCGAAGGCGCTGCGGTACGCGGTGATCCCGGCGACCGCCACGACCCGCGGACCGATCTCGCGCACGCGCTCCCGCAACCGGCGACCACCGTCGCGCAACTCGTCGACGGTGAGTTCCGCGGCGGTCGCAGTGGCACGGGCGACGACGTTGGTGATGCCGATCCCGCGCCCGGTCAGCAGTTCGGCGTCGGCGTCGGACATGCCCTGCGACGCGTCGATCACCCGATCGACGATGCCGGCGCGGGCCAGCGCCGGATAGAAACGATTGCCGGGCCGAGCGAAATGGGCACCGGTGGCGGCGGTCCACAATCCCGGGTTGATGCCGACGAACAGCAACCGACAGTCGTCGCCGATGAGGTCGGCGACGGTGCGGTCCCGATACTCGAGCAACTCGGCCCTGGTGAATCCCATCCCCCGAGGCTAGACGTCGGGCCTCGGCGTTCCGGGGGCTAGTGCTGACCGGCGACGCAGAACTGGTTGCCGTCGGGGTCGGCCAGTGTCACCCAGGCGAAGTCAGGCATCTCGTGGTCGGCGATCTTGGTCGCGCCGGCGGCGATGAGCCGTTCGACCTCCGCTTCGCGCTCGTCCGTCGTGAGGTCGAGGTGGATGCGGTTCTTCCCCGGGGTCGGGTCGTCGACCTGCTGGAATGCCAGGAGCGGCGCACCCTCGGCGAGGGCGACGACGACGAAGAAGCCGTCGTTCTCCTGGACGATCCGGCCGCCGAGGGCGTCGGCCCACCAGGTCGCGAGCGGCATCGGCGCAAGGGTGTCGACGGTGATCATGCCCACTGTGAGACTCATGCGGACAAGGTATCGCCCGACACCGACAGTTCCCGCGTGCATGTCGGACGAAGGGTCGGACCTGGTCCAGTACCCCGCCCCGGAGGTGCGCAGACCATTACACTCACGCTGATGCTCGGACTCTCGTACACGGTCTTGGGCGGGCTCGGCGCCCAGATCGGTTCCGATCCCGTCGAACTCGGCACCCGCAAGCAGCGGGCCACACTGGCGCAGCTCGTCCTCGCCGAGGGCGCGCCGCTGCGCGCCGACCGGCTCATCGAGGGCATCTGGGGCGACTCGCCACCCGAGCGCGCCGAAGTGTCACTGCAGTCCTACATCTCGGGGTTGCGCAAGGCCCTCGAACCCGACCGCAAGCCCCGCAGTCCCTCGACCGTGCTGCTCACCCACGGAACGGGTTACAGCCTGCCGACGACACCCGACCAGGTCGACCTGCGCCGGCTGGCCACGGATCTCGCCTCGGCGCGAACCCTGATGCAGCAGGGCGACACCGCAGCCGCGGCCCCGCTCCTGCAGACGGTCCTCGAGTCCTACCGTCCACTCCTCCCGGAGTTCGAGGGGCTGGCGTTCCGCGACGAGGCGGCCGACCGGCTCGACCGCTTGCTCGAGGCCGCGCGGGAGATGTCGTTCGAGGCGCGGATGGCCGCCGGGGACCATCGTCTACTGGTCACCGAACTCGACAGCGCCGTCGAACGATCGCCACTCGACGAAGGCCTCTGGGTCCTCCTCGCCACCGCGCTGTACCGGCTGGGCCGGCAGTCCGATGCGCTCGGCGCGATCGCCAACGCCCGCCGCATCCTCGCCGAGGAGATCGGCGTGGACCCGGGCCCACGACTCCGCGATCTGGAACGCGACATCCTCGATCACGCCCCTCACCTCGACGCGCCGGTCGCACCGCGCGACGCCATCGCGGCACCGCGAACCCCGGCCCCCGACACTCCCGACACCGATCCCCTCGACGCCGAGACCCTCGACCACTCGGACGACGCGCCGTCGCTGGTCGGGCGCACCGACGAACTGGCCGCACTGCACCGAGCCGTCCTCGCCTCGATGACCGGCCACGGCGGCGTCGTGGTGGTGGAAGGCGAACCGGGAGCGGGCAAGACGGCGCTGATCGACGAAGCGGGACGGCGTGCGGCCGGCGCCGCCGAACTGCGGGTCCTGTGGGGCCGATGCGTGGACGATCCCGCGGCACCATCGATGTGGCCGTGGGTCCAGATCCTCGGCACGGTACTCCCCCAACTCGATCCGGCCGACCGTGAGCGACTCCTCGACAGCTCGCTCGGCCGCATGGTCACCGAGGGCGTCAACGTGATCCCGCCGCCACGTCAGATGCCCGATGCCGCAGCACGTTTCCAGTTCTACGACCAGGCCGCCGACCTTCTCGACGGCGTCGCGGAGACCTCGAAACTGATCATCGTCCTCGACGACCTCCAGTGGGCCGACGGCGCATCCCTGGAGTTGTTCGCGCACATGGTTTCCCGTCGCACGCCGGGCGTCACGTTCTTCGCGTCGCTGCGGTCCCCGACCCACCGCCCCGTCGTGGCCTCGACCCTGGCGACGCTGGCGCGGCTGCCCGAACATCGCCGCCTCCGGGTCGGACCGCTCCGCGGGGACGACATCTCCGAGCTGATCCGTCGCGAGACCCAGCAGTGGCCGGAGGTCGCCACGGTGAGCTCGATCGAGCGGCGCACCGGCGGCAACGCCTTCTTCGTCCGCGAACTGGCACGGATCCTCGCCTATCAGGGGTCGATCGTGAGTAGTGCCGTACCGTCCGGGGTGCGCGACGTGGTCCGTCAGCGTCTACTCGGATTGTCCGCGGAGACAACCGAGCTGCTCGACATCGCCGCCCTCATCGGCACGCGGGTGGACCTGGTGCTGCTCGCGACCGCGGCGGGACGGCCGGTCGACGTGGCGCTCGACACGCTCGAATCCGCCGCTTCCGCCGGGGTCATCGATCTCGGTCCCGATGATCCGTTCGGGTTCAGCTTCAGTCACGACATCATCCGTGAGGCGATCGCCGACGGGATCCCCTCGATGCGCGCGCGACGCATCCATCTCGCCATCGCCGACGCCCTGGCCGGCAACTCGTCACCGCACGCGGTCACCCGGGTCGCGCGGCACCTGTGGTCGGCGGGTCCGCTCGCCGACCGTGAGCGCACCACCAGCGCCCTGTTGACCGCGGGCGACATCGCTCTGCGCACATACGATCTGGACGGCGCGAAACGCCATTTCGGCGATGCGTCGACGCTGGCGCGGGCCACCGGGGATCAACCGGCCGAACTCCGGGCGATCGCCACCCAGCTCGCGGGCGAGGTCGCCACTCACGGTTACTTCGCCGCCGACCCCGACCTCCAGGAACGCGCTCGCACACTGGCGACGTCGCTCGGGGACCGGCGACTACTGGCCTCCCTCGACTACGCCCGCTGCGCCGCACACATCCAGGTCGCCGACGCACGTACCGGGCACCGGCTCGCGAACGATCTGCGCGCCCGGGCCGAGCGGTCCGACGATCCGGTGGTCGTCCATCTCGGCATGCAGGTCGCCGGGATCGACGAGTTCACGCGCGGCAGTTTCGGCGCGGCTCATCGCATCCTGGACACCTACGGCCCCATCGACGACGTCGACGGGCTCCGCGACGACCAGCTGATGATGGCGCGCGGCTTCCGGGCCTGGACGGCCACGATCCACCTCGGCGGTGACGCCGGCAGGTCGCTGTTCGGGACCATCTCCGATGCGCGCCCGGACCCCCGATCCCGGTTGGGCACCGCGATCTTCGCGGTCGGTGCGGCCGCGATGATCGGTGACGCGGAGTGGGCGCTCGATGCCGGGCAGATCATCGACTCCGACGGGCCGGGACCGCTGGTGTACCTGCGTCGCGGCGGCGAACGCATGTACTGGTGGGCGCGCGCCATGACCGGTGACATCGACGACGCACTGGTCCGGATCGACCAGCTGGACGCCGGCGGACCCGCGACCGGTCAACCCGGCAGCCCGGACCATCCGCGCACCGGCGAGGGATTCTGGCTCGGCCTGCACGCCGAGATCCTGGTGACCGCGGGCAAGCTGACCGATGCGGCCGCTCTCCTGGACCAGGCGGACGAATTCGCCGAGCGAACGGGCGAGCACTACGGGGACGCACACCGCCTTCTCGTCCGCGCCCGCTACGAGTACGCCAACGGGCGTCCGGCCGCGGTGTTCGGCGCAACACTCGGACGTGCTCGCGACATCGCCGTGGCCCAAGAGGCAAAAGCCCTGGTCGAACGGGTCGACGCGCTGGCCGCGGAGTGGGGCGTGTCCCCGCCGGCCTGACGCCCAAGTCCGCCTCAAGTCGCCCCCAAGAACCGCCGGTGAGTCTGGATTCCGAACCCGGCCCTGCCCGGAACCAGATCAGACGCCCGCCGGCGATGCCGGCCACACCCGAGGACTCACCGTATGACCGCGATACCCACCTCACCGACCGGCCGACCCGAGCGACTGACCGTCCGCACCCGCAGCTCGGTGCTCGCACAGTTGCGCCACCGGATCGCCGGCGACGTCCTCGGCCCCGGCGATACCGGCTATCGCGAGGCGCGCGCCGGATTCAACCGACTCGTCACTCACCGACCGTCGGTGATCGCGCTCCCCGAGAACCATTTCGATGTCGTCGAAGCCGTGCGTTTCGCCGGCGAGGAGGATCTGCGGATCACGGTCCAGGCAACCGGTCACGGGACCGGCGTTCCGGCCGACGGGGGCCTCCTCATCAACACGTCACGTCTCACGGCGGTGACCGTCGACCCCATCACGCGGACGGCCCGTGTCGCCGCCGGTGCCACCTGGAAGATGGTGCTCGATGCCGCGGTCCCGTACGGACTCGCACCGCTGATGGGTTCGTCGAGCATCGTCGGCGCGGTCGGCTACACGCTCGGCGGCGGCTTCGGCTGGCTCGGCCGTCGCTTCGGTCTGGGGTCGGACGCCGTGCGCGCCTTCGACCTCGTGACACCCGACGGCTCCCCGATCCGCGTCAGCGACGCGAGCTTCCCGCACATCTTCTGGGCCCTGAAGGGCGGGGGTGCCGGCAGTCTCGGTGTCGTCACCTCGATGGAGATCGCTCTCGCCGATGTCACCACCGTGTACGCGGGCAACCTCTTCTATCCGGCCGCCGACGCCGAGGAGATCCTGCGCCGGTTCCGCGACTGGGCCCCGGCACAATCGGAGGAACTGACCTCGTCGGTCACCATCCTGAATCTCCCGCCCACCGAGGACGTCCCGGAACCGTTGCGCGGCGGCAGTTTCGCGGTCGTGCGCGGATGCTGGTCCGGTGACCCCGCGGCCGGTCGCGCGATCGTCGACGAGTGGCGCACATGGAAGACCCCGCTCGTCGACATGTGGGATGAGATGCCGTTCGCCGCCGCCGATGCGATCAGCATGGACCCCACCGAACCGATGGCGGCCATGGTCACCACCGAATGGTTCGACGACCTACACGACGCGGCGATCGACGTCATCGCCGTGCGCGCCCGTCCGGCACCGGGTTCGGCCCCGCTCATCGTGTCCGCCGAGATCCGCCACGCCGGCGGCGCGATCGCCCGCGGAGCCGCCCGGGCCGCGAACGACCGGGCACGTTCCGGAAGGTTCCTGCTGGAACTGATCTCGGTGGTCCCCGACCCACATGTGGCATTGGCCGTCGAATCGACGCTGCGTGTCACCCGTACCGAACTCGCCCCCTACGTGACCGGCGCGACGTACCTGAACTTCACCTCGGGAGCCGAACGGGCCGGCCGCGCCGCGGACGCCTACAGCGCCGAGCACCGTCGTCGGCTCTTGGAGATCAAGGCGACGCTCGACCCGCACGGCAGGTTCTGCCACAGCGACATCAACTGACCCGGGCCGTCAATCGGGCTCCGGTCAGCGCGGATGGTCGAGCAGGCCGAGAAACCGCTTCGCAGCAGGATTACTCGGTCCTCCGGTCCTCGACAACAGCGCGAGAGACCGAGTGGCCGGCGGGGTCGTGTCCAACGGAACGGCCACCACCCCGTTCGCTGCGTGCGCCACCGGAGCCGGTACGACGGCGACACCGAGACCATGGTGGACGAGATCGACCAGCCGACCCATGTCACCGACACGACAGGGGATCTCGCGCTGAACGTGCGCGGCGGAGAACAGGTCCGCCACAACGGTCTGCAGACCGGGACCGGCCTCGAAGTCGATGAAGCCGTGCTCGGCGAGTTCGCCGAGGCCGACCCTGCGTTTCACCGAGATCGGGTGCTCGGGACCCGCTATCGCGATGAGCGGCTCGTCGTATCTCGCCACTTCCGTCAGGGAGGTGTGCAGTGGCGTCGCGTCGAGAGCCACGAAAGCCAGGTCAAGTTCCCCTTCGACCAGCGCTTCGATGAGCTGGGTGGTGGTCGCCTCGCGGAGGCGCATCTGCACCGTCGGATGGTGACGATGGAACAGCGCCATCGTCGCGGGCAGGTCGATCGCGGTGAAGGTCTGCACGGTTCCGATGTCGATCGTTCCCGCATCGACGCCGGTGATGGATTCAACCGCCAGGCGCGCCGCGGCGACCTCGCCGATGATCCGCCGAGCGTGATCACGTAACGCCACGCCCGCGTCGGTGAGGAGCACACGTCGTGTGGTTCTCTCGAACAGCTCCGCCGACAGTTGCCGCTCCAGAGAACGTATCGAGGAGCTGAGCGCCGACTGCGACATGTGCACGAGAGCTGCTGCGCGAGTGAAGTTCCCCTCCTCGGCGACCACCAGGAAGTGCTCTAACTGCCGGAGTTCCATCGACGGATGGTATCCATCACGCCATTCATCGGTCCAGTCGCTGGAGACCATTGGATCTATCTGTTGGACAGTTGAATATTCCTCGCCAACGATCGATGCATGGCACTTTCCACGACGGCAACCCCTTCGCTGAGTCGGCGATCCGTTCTCCTGATGGCGCTCGTATCCGGACTCGTCGTCGCCAACAGCTACTACGCGCAGCCCATCGTCGCCCTGATCGCGAACGATCTCGACGCTTCGACGACGAGCGTGGGACTTGTCGTGACGGCAAGCCAGGTCGGCTACGCGATCGGTCTCGCCCTGCTCGTACCGCTCGGCGACCTCCTGGATCGACGGAAGTTGTTGTGGGCGATACTGTTCGGCACCGGCGTGTGTCTGGCCATCATGGCGTGCGCGCCGTCCTGGCAGATACTCGCATCTGCTGCGGTCCTGGTCGGTACGGGATCGGTCGTCGGCCAGCTTCTCGTCCCTCTCGCCGCGACACTTGCCGGACGCCGAACGTGGGCGCGTCATCGGGAACGTGATGACCGGTCTGTTGCTCGGGATACTGCTGTCGCGGGTGGTCGCCGGTCTGATCGCGGAGGTGGCCGGCTGGCGTACGGTCTTTCTGACCGCCGCGGTCCTGATGGCGGTCGCGGGCATCGCCGTCGCCGCGCTGCCCACCAGTCCACCGACCACCGAGCTGACCTACGGCGCCTTGCTGCGATCCGTGGTTCGTCTGGTGGCCGAAGAGCCGGTGCTCCGCTGGAGGATCGGCTACGGGATGCTCACCTATGCGTCGTTCGGCGTGGTGTGGACCAGCATCGGATTCGTGCTCGCCGGGCCGCGATACGACTGGTCGGACGCCGGCATCGGGCTCTTCACGCTCACCGGTGTCGCCGGTGCGCTCGCCGCACGAGGGGCCGGCCGAGGAGTCGACCGCGGATACGGACACCGCCAAACCGGTCTCATGCTCGGCGCGACGGCAGCGAGTTTCCTGCTGCTGGCCGCCGGAGAGCGTTCGATCGTGGCGATGGGCCTCGGTCTGGCTCTCCTCGACCTCGGAATCCAGGGCACGCACATCACGAATCAGAGCGTGTTCTACCCACTGCGGCCTGACGCCCGGAGTCGGCTGAACACCGCATACATGACCACCTACTTCGCCGCAGGGTCGGTCGGCAGCATCCTCTCGGTTCTCGCCTTCGCATCCGCCGGCTGGTCGGCCGTCTGCGTCCTGGGCGCCGCGTTTCCGGTCGCCGGAGGCGGATTGTGGCTCGTGGAGACCAGGATTCGACGGCGTGACGAGCACCGTCGAGGGGCGTCGGGGTTGCGTGACGGCGCCGACCGTGGGCTCATGGGGTCATGACCGATCCGACGCAGTCCCGTCTCGACGTCCCGCTGCTCGTCGTGGACGGCGCGAACGTAGTCGGATCTGTGCCGGACGGATGGTGGCGGGACCGCCGGGGCGCGGCGGAGCGCCTGCGCGATCGGCTCGCGCCGCTCGCCTCCCCCGGTCTCGACGCGTTGCCCGGTCCACTCGCGATCGTGCTCGTCGTGGAAGGCAGGGCGCGGGGCATCGCATCCATCCCAGACGTCACGGTTGTGGAGGCGCCGGCGTCGGGCGACGACACGATCGTGGAGGTCGTCGGACGACACCCTGACCGTCGTCGAGTGGTCGTGACCGCAGATCGCGAACTCCGCGCCCGGGTCACCGCGCTGGGAGCCGAAACCCTCGGACCGTCGTCGATCCCCCGCTGAGCCCGCGACGATGCTGTGCCATGAATCTCGAGTACCGCACCCTGAGTCGCTCCCTCGGCGAATAATCCCATCCGAGCCACGACAAACACCGACAGACGAAGGGCACCCATGAACGACGTCGACGTACTGGTCGCGGGAGCGGGACCGATCGGCCTGACCGCCGCCATCGAACTCCGCCGGCGAGGTGTCCGGGTCCGGATCGTCGACCCCCTCCTCGAACCTCCGCAGTACGCGAAAGCCGTGGGGATCCAGCCACGCACGCTCGAGGTGTTCGAGGGCATGGGCGTGATCGGAGCGATCCTGGACGCGGGCATGGAGATGCGCGGACAGTTCGTGTACGTCAACGGTTCTCAGGTGTCCCGGGTCGACCTGTCCACCCCGGCCGACGTGCCCTTCCGATTCCACCTGCTGCCGCAGTACGCCACCGAACGCGTCCTGCGTGACCGACTCGCCGACCTCGACCTCGAGATCGAACGCGGTGTGCGACTGTCGGCGTTCGATCAGGACGCCGACGGTGTCACGGTCACGCTGACCGACGCCGACGGTGGCGAGACCTCGGTCCGCACCGCCTATCTGATCGGCGCCGACGGCGCGCACAGCGCGGTCCGCAAGGGCCTGGGTCTGAGCTTCGAGGGCGGCGCCTTCGCCGAGCAGTACATGCTCGGCGACGTGGCCGTGGACTGGTCGATGCCGCGTGGCTACGCGATCCGCGCGATGCATCAGGCCGACGACGGCACCACCGACGACCTGCTGGTGTGCATCCCGCTCCCGGGGCGGGGACGGTATCGCATGTCGATGCTCGTGCCCGACGAGCTCGCGGTCGGTGAGATCTCCGGCGGCGACGGCGTCGCCCATGGTTTCGAGGGCACCCGCACGCCGGAGTTGTCGCACATCCAGGCCGTCGTCGACCGGTTGTCACCGGAACCGGCCACCGTGTCGGACCTGCGCTGGTCGTCGGTTTTCCGCATCAGCCACCGCATCGTCGACTCCTACGGTCGCGGAAGGGTGTTCGTGGCCGGCGACGCCGCCCACATCCATCCGCCGACCGGTGCCCAGGGCATGAACACCGGTGTGCAGGACGCCCACAACCTGGCGTGGAAGCTGGCCCTCGCGGTCGACGGCGTCGCGGCTCCCGGCCTGCTCGACAGCTACGACCTGGAACGGCGGCCGGTCGGTGAAGAGGTCGTCGGGCGTACCGTCCGCGACGCGCGGGAGGGCATCGGCACCGATTCCACCGACATCGAGTTCGTGACACGCCGTGAAGCCCAGTTGCTGATCTCCTACGCCGACAGCCCGATCGCCGCGGGCTCGACGATTCCCGGCTCGCCGGCCGCACCGCGGGCCGGTGAGCGGGCGCCGGACGCCGCGGGACTCGGTCGCGAATCGGTGAATCACCCTCTCCGGCTGTTCTCGTTGCTCGGAGGTGTCGACCACTCGCTCGTGCTGTACGCCGACGCGACGTCGGGCGCCGAGGACGTCGCCGTGCTCGAATCCCTCGCCGCCGAGGTCACCGCGGCGGCCCACGGGCATCTGACCGCCCACGTGGTCGCGGCGCCCACCGCGCAGGTCGGCAGCACCGAGCTGCCGCTGCTCCGCGACACCGAGGGGCTGTTCGCACAGGGGTATCTCCCGGACGGTTCGACGGCCTTCGTCATCCGCCCCGACGGTTACCTCGGCTACCGGGGCCCGATCGACGACGCCGCCGCGGTTGTCAAGTACCTCCGTACCACGTTCAGATGAAACGGGATCGGCACTGACGGACCGCCGACGCACTCTCCCGGCCCGCCACCGTAATCTCTCACCATGACGAAATGGGGGCAGGTCGGGCGAGTGCACGCGCTGGCGAACCGCGTCGGGGCATCGGCACGGCGCCGGGCCGGCGAGTCCTATGTCGGTCGCGCCCTGGGCTCCGGCGAGGTCATCTATCTGATCGCGCCGACCGGATACCCCAACTACGGCGACGAACTCATCGCCGGCACCTGGCTGCGCCACCTCGCGCGCGTCCGTCCCCAGGCGAGGGTGATCCTGGACTGCCACAGTCCCGGGTCGGCGTCCGCGCTGATGGGCGACGCACACCCGAACCTGCTCGTCGTCGACACACTGTGGCAGCTCACGAACTACGCCGCCGACTCCGACACCGAGCCAGACGCCCCGTGGTCGTGGGTCGGCCGCGCGGTCCTCGACTCCGGGCTGGCACCGCGCCTGACCGCCGGCATCGACCTCCTCCACTCGGCGACCACCATCCACCTCCTCGGCGGCGGATATGTGAACACCGTGTGGCCCCATCATGTTTCGCTTCTCGTGGCAGCCGCCACGATCTCCGGCAGGACGGGAGCGAAGGTCGTGGCGACCGGCCAGGGACTGGTGCCCACGGTCGACGAACCGGCGTGGACCGCAATGGTCACCGCGCTGGGTGCCTTCGACATCGTCGACGTCCGTGACATCGCGTCGGCGGAGGCGCTCGACGGAGTCGTCGGCGCCCGGCATTCGGGGGACGACGCCTGGCTCGCACTCCATCGTCCCCAACAGGCGATCTACCGCGACGAGGGCCCCGCCGACACACCCGGGCACGGCAGCGGCGTCGTGCTCTGCCTGCAATCGGACCTCACCGAGAAGTTCACCGGGCCGGGCGGATCCGGGGTGGATGCACTCGCCGCGTTCGTGAACGACACCCTCGACGCCTGGGAGGTCCCGGGATCGGCGGTCACTGTGATCGAGGGAATCCCGGGCCACGACTACGAGGTCCCGTTCCGCCTCGGCTCGCGTCTCGACGGCGCGCGAATCCTCAACTTCCGTGACGTCTGGCGCGACGGCCTGCCCGCCGGCCAGGGCAACACGTGGATCAGCACCCGATTCCACCCGCATCTGATCGCGGCCGCGGCCGGGGACTCCGGCGTCGCGATCGTGCCGATGCCGGTCTACTACTCGACCAAGCACCGTTCTCTCGTCGAGGCCGGATCCGCCTGGACCGTCGCCGATTCGGGATACACGATCCCCGATCGGCCCACCGCCGGCGGGTTCGGCACGGCGCACCGGCAACGAGCCATCGACGCCAAGGTCGCCACCGCACTCGACATCTATCCGGTTGCCCCGCTGTTCGCGTATCGCGCCTGAGATCTCGCACCGGCCGGCACGAATTCTGCGCCAGATCCGGCCGAGGCCCTGCCATTCGGGTCGTCGACGCGAGAAGATCACCGGATGACCAGTCGGCCCGCGCGCCCATCCGTTCTGCGAGTTCTGGTGTTCGGGGTGGTGGCGGCTCTCGGCGTCGCCGCCTGCTCGCCGTCCGAGTCGGCTTCCGAAGGATCGACCACCCCGACATCGGTGTCGGCCGAGAGCGGTGCCGCCTTCCAGAAGGTGCTCGACGACCTGCACACCTCGGGCGGCTTCCCCGGCGTCATCGCACGCGTGATCTCGCCGGCGGGCATCTGGACGGGGACGGCAGGTACGGCGGTCCAGGGACAGGACCGGCCGATCACCGCCGCCGATCACACCCGTATCGGCTCGCTCACCAAGACGATGACCGCGACGATTCTGCTGCAGCTCGTCCAGGACGCGCGGGTCTCACTCGACGATCCGATCGGCAAGTACGTCCCCGATGCCCCCAACGGAAACGCCACGGTCCGTCAGGTCGCGGACATGACCAGTGGCATCCCGTCGTACACCTTGTCCGACGCCTTCACGCAGAGGTTCTTCGCCGATCCCGGATACGATTGGCCGCCAACCGAACTCGTGGACGCCGCGAAGTCGCTGCCACCGGCCTTCGCCCCCGGGGCGGGCTGGCAGTACTCGAACACCAACTACGTACTGCTGGGACTCCTCATCGAAAGGGTCCTGCGGCAACCGATTCGCGATGTCTTCGACGAACGGATCTTCCGTCCGCTGGGCATGGACGACTCGTCGTGGCCGGGCGGGTCCGTGGAGATCGCCGATCCGCACATGAACGGGGTGACCAACCAGGGGCAGCCGGCCGGGAAGACGGTCGACTCCACGAACTGGAATCCCTCGTTCGCGTTCACCGCCGGCGCGGTCATCTCGACCCTCGACGATCTGCAGCGTTGGGGCGACGCCCTGTTCACCGGCCGGGGCGTGCTCAACCCGTCGACGCAGCAACTGCGCCGCGATTCGATCCTCACGTCTCCCCCGCCGAACACCGCGACCGCCGGCTACGGCATCGGTATCGGCAACCGGGACGGCTGGTGGGGCCACGACGGCGACTTCCCGGGCTTCAACTCGTCGCTGTTCCACGACTACGACTCCGACACGACCATCATCATCCTGGTGAACAGCGATGACGACATCACCGTCGACGGCAAGCAGGAGCCACCGGTGTCGGCGATCCTCGCCGGTCTGATCGCCGCACTGCCGTGAGCACTCTCCGGCGTAGGCTCGTCGACATGGCCAGAACCGTTGCACAAGCCGATTCCGTCGACCGAGCCGAACTACTGGAGTTCATCCGGCCGCGGCACAAGATGATCCTCAGCACCGTCCGATCCAACGGCAGCCCGCAGCTGTCACCGGTCACGGGCGGCGTCGACGCCGACGGTCGCATCGTGATCTCCACCTACCCGGGTCGCGCGAAGGCGTCGAACCTCCGCAACACCCCGGTGGCGAGCGTCGTCGTGTTGTCAGACGAGTTCAACGGCGCCTGGGTCCAGGTCGACGGAGACGCCGAGGTCCTCGACATGCCCGAGGCCGAGGACGCCCTCGTCGACTACTTCCGCAGCATCTCCGGCGAGCACCCGGACTGGGACGAGTACCGCGCCGCGATGCGCCTGCAGGGCAAGTCGCTCATCCGCGTCACCCCGACCCACTGGGGTCCCATCGCCACCGGCGGCTTCCCCGCGGACGTCGCCGCCAAGCTCGACGCACAGGACGGCTGAGCTCCCCCTCCGCCGGCTGAGCTCCGTCGAAGCCCCAGATGACACACATTTGTGTTATCTCAGTCATGAGCGCACACTGTGACGCATGACACTCGACGCGCAACTGACTTTCGCCGACCACATGGCGCGGTTCTGCGCGCGCCGGTACAGCTATCCACCGATGGTCGGACGCGTACTCGGCTATCTGGCCGTGTGCGACCCGCCCGCCCCGACGATCGCCGAACTGAGTGACGCCCTGCTCGCCAGCCGATCGGCGATCACCAACGCCGTCACGACGCTGGAGTCCGTCGGCCAGGTGAAGAGGTCGCGCGCCGCCGGTGAACGGATGGACCGCATCTCGATCGACATCACCTCGGCACGCGGCCTCGGGATGGACAACGCCGAGTACGAGGAACTGGGGGCGATCGCACGCGAAGGGCTCGAAGTCCTTCGCGACGCATCCCCGGAGCGCCGCGCCGTCCTGAGCGAGATCGCCGCGTTCACCGAGTTCCTCACCAACCGGATCCCGGCGCTGTACGCCGAGTGGCAGAAGGAACGCGAGGTGCTGATCGCCGCCGGCGAGATCCCCGGTCTCCCGCCGGAAGGGCAGCGCGCATGACCCGCACCGACACCACCGGCGCCGAGATCCTCATTCGCGGACTCACGAAAAGCTATGGTGACCACCGGGTTCTGGAGGGTATCGACCTGACCGTCCCGGCCGGGTCGGTGACCGCACTGCTCGGCCCCAACGGTTCGGGCAAGACGACGACGGTGAGCATCGCCTCGACCCTGTTCTCCGCCGACGCCGGCACGGTGACCATCGACGGCCACAACACGGTGAGCGCGGCCCGTGCGGTGCGCTCGATCATCGGCGTCACCGGCCAGTATGTCGCCATCGACGATCTGTTCAGCGGACGCGAGAACCTGACCCTGATGGCCGATCTGCGGCACCTCGGACGCGCGCCGGGTCGTCGGCGTGCGGACGAACTGCTCGAGCAGTTCGATCTCGTGGACGCCGCCGATCGCGCGGTCTCGACCTACTCCGGCGGTATGCGTCGCCGCCTCGATCTCGCGATGACGCTCGTCTCCACCCCGCGCGTCATCTTCCTCGACGAACCGACGACCGGACTCGACCCACGTAGCCGACGCGTGTTGTGGGACATCATCACCGGCCTCGCCGCCGACGGCGTCACGATCTTCCTCACCACCCAGTACCTCGAGGAGGCCGACCAACTCGCCGACCGTATCGCGGTGCTCGACCACGGGCACATCGTCGCCGAAGGCACTGCGACGGAACTGAAGAAGCGGGTGCACGATTCCGAGGTGCGTCTGGAGTTCCCCGACGACGACGCCTTCGACTCCGCCCGACGGCTGCTCCCCTCCGCACGGCCGATCGTCGAGTCACGCCGACTCGACATCGCCACCGACGACACGGTGTCGACGATCCGCACGACGCTCAACCTCCTCGACGCCGCCGACGTCACGGTCACCGACGTAGAGGTCCACACACCCACCCTCGACGACGTCTTCTTCGCTCTCACCGGCTCGGCACCGGCGGAGCCCGTCGAGACCGACACCGACACATCGGGAGCCGCGTGATGACCACACTGACGTATGCCGTGAGCGACTCGCGGGTCATGTTGCGCCGCAACCTCAGGCGCCTCATCAAGTACCCGTCGCTGACCATCATGCTCGTCGGTCTGCCGGTCGTCTTCCTCCTGCTGTTCGTCTTCGTCTTCGGCGGTCAGCTCGGCGCCGGGATGACCACGACCACCGGGGCCACCGGACGTACCGCGTACCTCGACTACGTCGTACCCGGCATCATCCTGGTGACGATCGCGTCCGCGGTGCAGGGTTCGGCGATCGTCGTCGCCATGGACATGACCTCGGGGATCATCAACCGTTTCCGCACGATGGACATCGGACGATCATCCGTGCTCGTCGGACACGTCCTCGCCAGCCTCATCCAGGCCCTGTTCAGCATCGCGATCGTCCTCGCGGTGGCGATCGCACTCGGCTTCCGGCCGACCGTCGACCCGCTCGGATGGCTTGGGGCGCTGGGCGTCACCGTGTTGTTCGCGATCGCCCTGATCTGGCTGGCGATCTACCTGGGGCTCGCCGCGGACACCGTCGAGACGGCCAGCAACTCGCCGATGTTCCTCACGATCATGCCGTTCCTCAGCACCGGTTTCGTTCCCGCCGACTCCCTCCCGGTCGGGATCAAGCAGTTCGCCGAATACCAGCCGTTCACCCCCGTCACCGAAGTCCTACGGGGAGCCCTCACCGCCGCAACGGTTCCCACCGGCAGCGTGATCGCGGCAATCGCCTGGAGCCTGGGCATCGGCGCGGTATCGTACTGGCTCACCCTACGCACCTACGAACGGCGAGCCATCACCTCCTAGCAGGTCAGTACACCCAGCCGACGACCGGAGCGGAACCCTGTGAGCGACAAGGTCGATTTCAAGAAGACACTCGACGCCTATCAGGCCAGGCGCGGCGAGTTCCGCATCCTCGAGGTGCCGCCCACGCGGTACCTCATGGTCGACGGCGACGGCGACCCGAACAGCTCCCCCGATTTCGCGGCCGCGATCGAGACCCTGTACCCGGTCGCCTACAAGCTCAAGTTCGCCAGCAGCCGCGGACTCTCACGCGACTACGTGGTCCCGCCGCTCGAAGGCCGATGGTGGGCCGAGGACATGAGCGTGTTCACCGGCGCCCGCGACAAGTCGCGGTGGAGCTGGACCCTCATGATCATGGTGCCGGAGTGGCTGCCCGACGACATGATCACCGCGGCAATCGCGACGGTGGGCGCGAAGAAGCCACCGCCCCGGCTCGATGACCTGCGCACCGCCACGCTCGACGAGGGGCTCTGCGTGCAGACCCTGCACCTCGGCTCCTTCGACGACGAGGCACCCGTCCTGGAGCGGATGCACCATGAGTTCATCCCGGACAACGACCTGCGCATGAGCGGACACCACCACGAGATCTACTTCAGCGACTTCCGCAAGGTGGCACCGGAGAAGCTCCGCACGATCCTGCGCCAGCCGGTCGAGAGGGCTCAGCGATAGGGGTCGGTGATCTCACGCAGACGAATCAGCGACTTCTCCAGCGCCGCATAGTCGTCGGCACCCAGGTGGTCACGCCATTCCCGCTCGACGGCCTCGACCTCCTGCGCGGCGATCTCACACAGTTCGACGCCGCGGTCACTGAGGGTCACCAGTCGCGCCCGGCGATCCGAGGGATCCGGCACCCGCATCAGGTAACCCGCGGCCTCGAGCTGGTCGACGATGCCACCGGCGGTCTGCTTGGTGACGCCCGCCTGTTCGGCAAGATCGGTCAGGCGCATCGGCTCGGGTGCGAGCCGCTGAACCACGCGACTCTGCGCGAGGGTGATGTCGTCGGCCCCGGCGTCGGCGAGACGCGCCATCACCCGCCGTTCGATGGACCGGTGGGCCACGAACATCAGGACGCCGAGGGCCGGCAGTTCGTCGGGCATGCCATTGACTTTAGTACGGAATCCTGACTAATATGGTCAGGCATCCTGACCAATTCGGAAACGGGAACACGTCATGGACAGCGACACTCTCTGGAACCACGTCGACGAACAGCGAATCGACCTGGCCGCCCTGATCGAATCCCTCTCCGACGAGCATCTCGCCACGCCATCGCTGTGCGCGGGCTGGACCGTGCGCGACGTCGCGGTGCACCTCACGCAATCGCACGCCGACGCGCGTCAGGTGTTCCCCGAGGCCATCCGATACGGCTTCCGCTTCAACACGATGATCCGCGAAATGGCGATCCGCGACCGGACGACTCCACCCGAGGCCGCGGAGAAACTGCGTGCGATGGTCGGGTCACGTCGCCACCCGTTCGGGACCAACGAGCGAGCACCCCTCATCGACTCCCTGCTGCACGGCCAGGACATCACCGTTCCGCTCGGGATCGATCGTCCGATGCCGGTCGACGCCGCAGCAACTGCGGCACAGGAGATCTGGGACATGACGTTCCCCTTCTTCGCCCGTCGCCACAATCGGGGTCTACGCTTCGTGGCCACCGACGTCGACTTCGCGGTCGGGTCGGGGCGGGTCGTCGAAGCGCCGATCCGTGAGCTGCTGATGTGCTTCGGTGGGCGGGTCCCGGCGAGCCCCCTTCACCCCTCCGACGGCTCGGACTCCGGCTCCCGCGCCGGCTGACTCCAGCTCGCGAGGATCGAGATCGCTTGGCGGGACGGCGATCCCGGCTCCGTTGTGAGATACAGCGCCTGGTCGCTGTCACCGGGCAGCACAAAGGTCTCGTAGTCGACGGTGAGTTCGCCGACGACCGGGTGCACGAGCCGTTTGGAACCGAAGGTGCGTTGATGGACCTGATGCTCCGACCACCACCGCCGGAACTCCGGGCTCGACACCGACAACTCCCCGACCAGTTCGATGACGTCGCGATCCTCCGGTGACCGGCCGGCCTCGAGGCGAAGACTCTCGACGGCGTTGCGGGCCTGCAACTCCCAGTCGACGAACAGGTTCCGCGCGTCGTCGGCGAGCAATATCCAGCGTGCATAGTTCCGTTCACGTCCGGGCATGCGCTCGAAGTCGGCGAACAACGCACACGCCATCCGGTTGGCTGCCAGCACCTCGGTCCGGCGGCCGAGGACCAGCGCGGGATGTGCGTCGAGTGAATCGAGGAGCTGGCGAAGTGCCGGGGCGGACGCGCTGCGCCGCCGCCCGGGGCGTCCGCGTCGACGAGACGAGGTCGTGCAGGTGGGTGCGGCCCACGTCGTCGAGCCCGATCGCCCGCGAGATCGCGTCGATGACCTGCGTCGACGGCACGATACGCCGGCCCTGCTCGAGTCGCGTGTAGTAGTCGGTGGACACCCCGGCCAGTAGGGCCACCTCTTCGCGCCGCAACCCTTTGACGCGGCGGACACGCCCGTCGTCGGGGAGTCCGGCCTCCTGCGGGTCGCGCGCGGCACGAGCACGGCGGAGGAAGTCCGCGAGTTCTCGATTCAGATCGGCCATGCCCACCATCATGCGCGTCCGTTGTGCGCCGTGCCTGGGTCTTGCAGTCCTAGGTTGACCGATCCTGGGTACGGGATGGTCAGTTATGGCTCCCCACAGGGCCTTTCGACGCGGGATTCTGATGTCACCGGCTCGAGAGACGGGCCGCGAACCCGCTGGTTGAGTAGGCGCCCCGAGCTTGCGCGGAGCCGTATCGAAGCCAGCCCAACCCACAGGAGAGATCATGAGCTACCCCACCGATCGTCCGGCAACCTGGTTCGTCACCGGCGCCTCGCGCGGCCTCGGTCTGGAGCTGGTCACGCAGCTGCTGCAGCGCGGCGACAACGTCGCGGCCACCACTCGCTCCTCCGGTCGGCTGACCGACGCTCTTGCCGATGTCGACACGAGCCGCCTTCTCCCGCTTGAGGTCTCGCTCGCGGACGAGGCCGACGTCAAGGCCGCGGTTGCGGCCACCGGGGAACACTTCGGCGGCATCGACGTGGTCGTCAACAACGCGGGCTACGGCTTCCTCACCGCGGTCGAGGAAGTGACCGACGCCGAGGCCCGCGAGATGTTCGACGTCCAGATCTTCGGAGTCTGGAACGTACTCCGCGCCGCGCTCCCACAGATGCGGGCACGCCGCAGCGGCCACATCATCAATGTGTCGTCGATCCTCGGTCTGACGACCTTCCCCGGTTGGGGCCTGTACTGCGCCGGCAAGTTCGCGTTGGAAGGTCTCACCGAGTCGCTGGCCGCCGAGGTCGCGGACTTCGACATCGCCGTGAACCTGATCGAACCCGGATACATGCGGACCGACTTCCTGCGACCCACGTCGCTGGGCCTGCCGGAGTCCACGGTCGACGCCTACCCCGCCATCCGCGAGATGACCCGGGCACACCAGGCGATGCCCGGCACCCAGCTCGGCGAGCCGGCCCGCGCGGCGTCGGCGATCATCACCGTCGCCGTCGCGGGCGGCGCCCCGATGCACCAGCTCCTCGGGTCGGACTCCCTCGAGTTCGCCGACGCCCGCCTCGAGGCGCTGCGTACCGAGTTCGACGCCGCGAAAGAACTCGCGGTGACCTCCGATAACCAGGACTGAGTCCATGCGACTCCGCTTCGGTGATGCGACCTCGATCGAAGTCGCAGCACCGAAGCAGATTCGGCCGCCGAGAAGCCCGGACGATCAGCCGACGACCATCCCGACGCTGGCCCGAGACGTCCGGCGAGGTCCCCGACGATCTGCAGGTGGTCCGGCTCGTCGAACCGCCCGCTCGTCAGGAAGCCGACTTCCCGCAGTGGTTCACCGCGCGGTGGCGTGGACAGATCGGGTCACCGGTGATACCGGCGGACACGCCGAGACTCACCGCGCGAGAGAGTTCGACCAGGTCGCTGTCGCTCGAGTCGCGTCTACAGTGGGGAGCACACCGACTCGACCGAACGGATCACCATGCCGACAACAGTCGCCGAGAGGATCGTCGAAGAGCTCGAACGTGCCGGAGTGCAGCGTGTGCACGGGCTTCCGGGCGATTCCCTCAACGGTCTCACCGACGCCCTGCGCACCACCGAATCCATCACCTGGCAACACGTCCGCCACGAGGAGGCCGCCGCCTTCGCCGCGTCCGCCGAAGCCGCGCTCACCGGCGAACTCGCGGTCTGCGCGGGCAGTTGCGGTCCGGGCAATCTCCACCTGATCAACGGACTCTTCGACGCCCATCGCAGCCGTGTCCCGGTGCTCGCGATCGCCGCCCACATCCCCGGGGCGGAGATCGGGAGCGGCTACTTCCAGGAAACCCATCCTGAACAGCTCTTCCGCGAGTGCAGCGCGTTCTGCGAGATGGTCAGCACCCCCGATCAGATGCCGCGGCTGCTCGACGTCGCGTTGCGAACCGCCGTCGAACAACGCGACGTGGCCGTGCTCGTGATCCCCGGTGAGGTTTTCCTCAAGCCGTGTCCCAAACGGCGCGCCGGCGCTCCGATCCGCCAGGTACCGCGCGTGGTCCGCCCCACCGACGCGGACGTGACCCGTACCGCGGACACGCTGAACGCCGCCCAGCGGGTCACGATCCTCGCCGGAGCCGGTGTCCAGGGCGCACACGACGAGGTCGTCGAACTCGCCCGGGCATTGCAGGCGCCGGTGGTGCATGCGTTACGCGGCAAGGAGTTCATCGAATACGACAACCCGTATGACGTGGGAATGACCGGGCTGCTGGGCTTTTCGTCGGGCTATCGCGCGATCGAGAAATGCGACACCCTGCTGATGCTGGGCACCGACTTCCCGTACCAGCAGTTCTATCCGTCCAAGGCGACCATCATCCAGGTCGACATCCGCGGCGAACAGATCGGGCGACGCTGCCCGGTCGACATTCCGTTGGTCGGCGACGTCGGCGACACGGTGCGCGCACTGCTCCCGCTGATCTCGGCAGACCGCGATCCGGAACACCTGACGGCCTCACTCGCCCACTACACCAAGGCGCGCCGTCGCCTGGACGAACTGGCCGACAACGACCGGAACCGGCCACCGATCCATCCGCAGTACCTCACCCGGCTCATCAGTGAAAAGGCGAGCGCGGACGCCGTCTTCATCCCCGATGTCGGCTCTCCTGTCGTGTGGGCCGCGCGATATCTGGTGATGAACGGCGCCCGCCGCCTGATCGGCTCCTTCAACCACGGGTCGATGGCGAATGCGGTGTCGCAGGCGATCGGCGCGCAGTCCGCCTACCCCGATCGTCAGATCATCGCGCTCGCCGGTGACGGCGGACTCACAATGCTGCTCGGCGAGTTGCTCACCATCACCCAGAACAAGCTGCCGGTGAAGATCGTCGTCTACAACAACTCGTCGTTGAACTTCGTCGAGCTCGAGATGAAGGCGGCCGGATTCGTCACTTACGGAACCGATCTGGAGAACCCCGACTTCGCGAAGCTCGCAGAATCCGTCGGCATCCACGGCCGCAAGGTCGAGCAACCCGACGACCTCGCCGGTGCCGTCGACGATTTCCTCGCCCACGACGGCCCGGCGTTGCTCGACGTGACGACGGCCCGACAGGAACTGTCGATCCCGCCGACCATCACCGCCGCACAGGCCAAGGGGTTCACCCTCTACGCTCTGCGGACCGTCATGTCCGGCCGCGGCGACGAACTCGTCGATCTCGCCGAGACCAACGTGTTCCGGCGGTTGTTCGACTGAGGCTCATATTCGTCGCCCTCCGAGGAGCGGTGCGATGATCCGTCCCCCCAACAAGGCCCGCCCACCAGTTCGATCCCTCGACAAGTCAACGCCTCTCGGACGCGATCGCCAATCCCTCGAGGGCTTCCTCCAGATGACTCGACCACTCCCCTTCGGTGACCTGATGCACCGCCGACTCGCCGGCGAACGCACTCGAGATGACCACGTCGGGCTCCACGTGCGCCAGTAGATGCAGACTCTGCGCAAGAGTCGCTGCATCACTGAACGGTAGGTAGCCGGCTGTCCATCTCCCGGACGCATCGACGTACAACGTGTCTCCGGTGAACAGGTAGCGCACGCCGTCGTCGCCGGGAACGAGGTAACAGGTGCTGCCGGGCGTGTGGCCGGGCGTCGGGATCACCTCGACACCGTTGTCGTCGACGTACCGTTCGGCGAGCGCGATGTCGACGCGCGCGTACCGGCCGATCCGGTCGACCTCGGGGGCGGGAGCATGCAGTGTCGCCCCGAATCGGTCTTCGATGCGGCGGAGCACCGGACCGGCTTCGTCCTGGTGGGACAGATACTGGTCGTCGACGCCGCCCAGCTTTTCCAGGTCGTCGAACTCGGCGGCGGACGCCACCGAGTAGAACAACGCGTTGCGGTCGGATGTCCACAGATAGGCGTGCGTGGTGAGGCCGGGGAACGGGTGGTCGGTCGCGGTCTCCCAGAGGTCGGGTAGCACCTGTCGCATCGGGGTCTCCTCGGTGATCGGTGGCGGTTCAACCCTCACGGTGCAACTTCAAGTGAGCTTGAGGTCAAGGAGCCGGTGATGCACGACCCCTCCGCCGGGTGATACACATGTACGGATTCGTCTCAATCGTTGGGAGTTCCGTGTCCGCCGTACTGTCGCATCGCACCACCGAGCCCGGCGCTCCCTCCTTCCCGAGCGCCGTCACCTACGACGCGGCGACGTCGAACCGGGGCCTGACCCGGGCGCGCGCCCTGGTCCGCAAGGTGACCGGCAAGGATCTCTACCCGGAGCCGGATCATCTGCGCACCTTCGCCGAGGACATGTTCCGCACCGACCCGGTGGCCGAACGGTTCGTCGACGAGGTCTACGGCACCCTCGGACCCGAGGCCGCCCGCGCACTGTTGGACAAGGCGCTCACCGAGGGACTCGAGAGCATCGAGAACCCGCCGCCCGCGCTGGTCGAGCTGTTCGAGGAGTTCGAGACCATTCCGGAGTGGGTCGATCCGGCGCTCATCGCCGAGGGTGAGGAGATCTGGCGCCGCTGGGGTACCGGCCTGTTCAGCGTCGCCGGCGGGATCACGCTGGAGATGTACACCGAGGCCGCGGTCGCCAAGCCGCTGTCACTGGCCGGCGGATACGCCGGCGACAACGCGCTGCGCCGATTCCTGGAGACCTCCCGGTTCTGGATCGACGTCTCCCAGCCCGGCGCGCTGCTGACGCCCGGATCAGCCGGACGCGCGACGGCCATGCGGGTCCGCGTGATGCATGTGTGGGTTCGACGCACCGTCGCCGAGCATCCCGAATGGGACGTCGAACGGTGGGGCGAGCCGATCAGCCAGTCGTATCAGCTGCTGACGCTGCTCGGCGGCAGCGTCGTACCGGCGTCGGCCCTGTGGCTGACCGGGGTCCAGACCACACCTCGAGAGATACGGGTCCTGCTGCACTATCAGCGCTACCTCGGACACCTGCTCGGCGTGCGCACCCAATGGTTCCCCGAGACCATCGCCGACTCGCTACGACTGCTGGCCTTCGTCAACACGACACGCAGCTACGACGCGGGTGCCGAAGGCGCCGAACTCATCGAGTCGTTCCCCGCCGCATTCGCCAACGAGAACGCCAAGGGCCTCAAACGCATCCGCGGCAAGTACAACGCCATGATGTACGCCGCCTACTCGACGATCTACATGATGCCGACGACGCGCTTTCGCTACGACATGCCCAACCCGATCCCGGGCCTCGCGCTGATCCTCCTGCGGCTGCCCGCGGTGACTCTCGTCGAGACACTGCGCCGGGTGTCCCCGACGTTCCGCCGCCTCCACGAGAAGGCGATGTGCCGGCATCGGGAGAATTGGCACGACTGGCAGTCGTCGGGCCGCCCGGCCGAGTTCACGCACGGCAAGGGGCTGCGACGCTGACGCCTGCTCGGCCGGGTCGAGCGCGTGACCGGCAGGACGCCACGGTTTTGTCACCGCAACCCGCACGATTAGCGTTGTCGAAATGACCCAACCCCCGATCACGGAACCGACAGCCGGCGAGGCCCCCGACCTCGAGGCGCGCGTCGGCCACTATTACGTCCTCGACGGCTCCTATGAGGTCGGACGCGAGAAGGTCCGCGAATACGCCCGCGCGGTCCAGGACTACCACCCCGCCCACTGGGAGCCCGAAGCCGCTGCCGCTCTGGGATATTCGGGACTCGCCGCGCCGCTGACGTTCACCTCGATCCCGGCGATGGCCGCGAACCGCGAGCTGTTCGAGTCGGTGATCGTCGGCTACGACACCTACGTGCAGACCGAGCAGGTCTTCGAGCAGCACCGCCCGATCGTGGCCGGAGACGAGCTCGTCACCGATGTCGAACTGTCGAGCGTGCGCAAGGTCGCGGGCCGGGAACTGATCACGGTGACCAACACCATGACCGACGCCGCGGGCGAGAAGGTGCACACGATGCACACGACCGTCGTCGGCGTCACGGCCGACGAGGTCGATCCGACCCTCGGCCCGGCGGTGCGCAAGGTGATGATGCACGACGTCAACATCTTCAGCCACGAGGACACCCACCACCTGTACGAGAAGACAGTCCGGCCCGAGGGTGAGATCCGCGTCGCCGACGGCTCGGCGCGCCCGTCCGGCGCCCGGTCCTTCGACGAGCTGTCCGTCGGCGACGAACTGCCCATCCACAACGCCCGCATCTCGCGCGGCGACCTGGTCAACTACGGTGGCGTCGCCGGTGACGCCAACCCCATCCACTGGGACGAGGCGGTCGCTAAGCTCGCCGGGCTGCCCGACGTCATCGCGCACGGCATGCTCACCATGGGCCTCGGCGCGGCTTTCGTCGCCTCGTGGTCCGGCGACCCCGGCGCGGTCACCCGCTACTCGGTCCGGCTCTCGCAGACGGTCCCCGTCTCGGCCGACAACGGTGGCGAGATCGAGTTCAGCGGACGCATCAAGTCGCTGGACCCGGAGACCCGGACCGGCGTCGTGATCATCGTCGCGAAGTCGGGTGGCCGGAAGGTGTTCGGTCTCGCGACCATGAACATCCGCTTCTCCTGACGTCGGTTCCCCCGACGCCGGGGAGCGCTATTATCTGCATATGAATGCAGATAAGCATTCACCGATCGCTGAAGACCAGGTGCGATTGGTGGTCGAGGTCTTCCGGATGCTTGCCGATCCAACCCGGATCCAGCTGCTGTGGGCGCTGACCGACACCGAGATGTCGGTCAGCGAACTCGCAGACGTGGTAGGCAAGCCCGGGCCCTCGGTGTCACAACATCTCGCCAAACTCCGGATGGCGCGGCTGGTCCGCACCCGACGCGCCGGGACCACGATCTACTACAGCCTCGAGAACGAACACGTCCAACGGCTCGTCACGGACGCGGTCTTCAACGCCGAGCACGCCGGGCCCGGCGTACCTCCACACCATCGCGACGACCCCACGCTGCGCTCCGTCGATCCGGGTGTCGGCCGCGAGGCCTGAGCGATGACACATCTCCCCCGCGACCCGCATGCGAACGAGCAGCCTGACCACCATGCACACGGCCATCCGCATCACCACGACCACCCGCACCGACACGGCTTCACCGGGGTGATCGCCGAGATCTTCGCGCCGCATTCCCATGACGCCGCCGACAGCGTCGATTCCGCGCTCGAATCGTCGCGAGCGGGTATCCGAGCAGTGAAGATCAGCCTGGTGGTCCTGGGCGTCACCGCGCTGGCACAGGCCGGCGTCGTCGCCGTATCGGGCTCGATTGCACTGGCCGCCGACACGATTCACAACTTCTCGGATGCCCTCACCGCGGTACCGCTCTGGATCGCCTTCGCGATGGGCACCCGGCGAGCCACGCGCCGCTACACCTACGGGTTCGGGCGCGTCGAAGATCTGGCCGGCCTGTTCGTCGTCGCGATGATCGCGTTGTCGGTGATCATCGCCGGATACGAAGCCATCGGAAGACTCATGAATCCCCGCCCCATCGAACACGTCGGGTGGGTGGCGCTGGCCGGTCTCGTCGGCTTCATCGGCAACGAATGGGTGGCGCTGTACCGCATCCGGGTCGGCAGACGCATCGGTTCAGCCGCCCTCGTCGCCGACGGACTCCACGCACGCACAGACGGTTTCACGTCCCTTGCGGTGCTGCTCAGCGCAGCCGGTGCGGCAGTGGGGATTCCGCTCGCCGATCCGATCATCGGACTGCTGATCACGGTCGCCATCCTCGCGGTCCTGCGCACCGCGGTGCGAAACGTCTTCCGCCGCCTCCTCGACGGCGTGGACCCGGCACTCGTCGAGACCGCCGAGAAGACCCTCGCCGAACGTCCGGGAGTCCTGGCCGTCCGCAGCGTTCGCATGCGCTGGATCGGACATCGCCTCCACGCCGACGCCGAACTCGACGTCGATCCGAACCTACGGCTGACCGAGGCGCACACCATCGCGCACGACGCCGAACACGAACTGACCCATGCCGTTCCGAAGCTCGCCAGCGCGCTGATCCACGCTTATCCCGCACACGACGATCACGAGCACCCGATCAGTACTCACCCTTGATCACGAAGTACGAACCGCGAATGGCCCCGGCGAGCTTCGACTTCTGACGCGCGAACTTGAACTCCGATTCGAGTTCCTCGGCGAGGATTCGGGTCTGCCACTTCCCTGTCTCACATTCGGCCGGTACAACATCAGAGCCCCCGACGCGGGTCGGGGGCTCTGATGCCTGCGGGCTGCAGACGGATCACTCCAGAACGAACACCGGGATCTGGCGGTCGGTCTTGGTCTGGTACTCGGCGTAGGGCGGGTAGGCCGCGACCGCGAGCTCCCACCAGTGGGCGCGCTCGTCGCCGCTGATCTCACGCGCGGTCAGTTCCTTGACCTCGGTCCCGTCCTGCACGGTGACACGCGGGTTGGCCTTGACGTTGAAGTACCAGGCAGGATGCTCGGGCGCCCCGCCCTTGGAGGCGACCATCGCGTACTTTCCGTTCTCCTCCACACGCATGAGCGGCACGTACCGCTTCTTGCCCGACTTCGCGCCGGTGGTGGTGAACAGCACGATGGGACGATCCATCACCTGGACACCATCGGTGGTGCCCTGCTCCAGGATCTTCTCGGTCTGCTCGCGGACCCAGCCTTCAGGACTCAATTCTGCGTTGGCACTCATGGTGCAGGGAACACCCTGTCGCCGGCCGTTATTCCCTCGACGACCCGTTCACCGTCACGCAGAAGCGTCGGACGCGCCACCGGGCCGGACGTACAAACCGTCGACGAACACATCCACCAGCCGCCGGTTGCAGTCGAACCCTTCCCCGGGCACCGGCTGACACAACAGGGCAATCCCGTGCAACAGCATCGTCGCGCCGATGTCCGCCCGCAGGTCGTCGGAACCTGCGGCCAACAGCGAGTCCACCGCCGGCTCGAGTCGATCCACGATGTGGTCTGCCAACGAACCGAAGGCCGGATCCCCGAGTGCAGAGCCGAGGCGAGACCTCGCTTGGTGCCCACGAGTTCGATGTACCGGTCGACCCACCCGGCCAGCGCGTCGGCCGGTCGAAGAGAGTCCCGCAACTCCTCGGCGAGGTCCGCGCAGGCGTCGATCTCCTTCTCGAGGACAGCTACCACCAGGGTGGACCGCTTCGGAAAGTGGCGGTAGAGCGTGCCCACCCCGACCCCGGCCGCGTCGGTGATCTCCTTGGCGGGCGCGTCCACCCCGGATCTCGCGAAGACGATTCTTGCCGCATCGATCAGCGCGACGACGTTGCGCTGCGCATCGGCGCGCTTGCGCCGCGGCCGAAGCCCGGCGTCGGCGGCGGGGTCGACCTCGTGCGTCTGCATGGCACCACCCTGTCACGATCAGGCGTTCCGGAAAAGTCTTCCGGTTGGCCTTGTCTACCGGAATGCCTTTCCGTATATTAATCGGAACAGCATTCCAGTTAGGCGCGGCGGTCGCCGTCCGGTGGCCCTCTCCCACAACCACCTCACCGAGGAGAGCCCCATGCAGTACCGCACACTCGGCCGAACGGGGATCCAGGTCAGCCCGTACGCACTCGGCACCCTGCTACTCGGGGCATCGATGGGCAGCCCCGACCATGACGAGTCGGTCCGACTCATCCACACCGCGCTCGACGCCGGGATCAACTTCATCGACACGGCCGACGCGTACTCCCTGCCGCCGCATGGCGCTTCGGAGGTGGTGGTCGGCAAAGCGCTTCGAGGACGACGCGAAAATGTCGTTCTGGCAACGAAATTCAGTCGCCCGATGGGCGGCGACCCGAACCGGCGGGGCACCTCGCGCCGATGGATCGTGCGCGCGGTGGAAGAGTCCCTCCGTCGCCTCCAGGCCGATTACATCGATCTCTACCAGTCCACCACCCCGACCCCGACACCGATCTCGAAGAGACTCTCGCCGCACTCACCGACCTGATGAGCAGCGGCAAGGTCCGCGCCATCGGTTCGTCGAACACCCTGGTCTCGGACATCGTCGACGGACAGTGGGTCGCCGAGCGCCACGGCTTGCGCCGGTTCCGCACCGACCCGGCACCGTACTCACTGCTCAACCGCGGCATCGAAACCGAGATCCTGCCGACCGCACAGCGTTTCGGCATGGGCGTCATCGCTTGGGGCCGCTGGGCCAGGGCATGTTGACCGGGCGGGTCCGGCGAGGACAGAAGAGCGATCTCGTCCGCACAGGCATGATCAAGGCTCTCGACGACGAGAGGCGGCTCGAGAAGGTCGAGCAATTCCTCAGGTTGGCCACGGAGTCGGGCATCCCGATCACCCACCTGGCGATGTCGTTCGCCATCACCCATCCCGGCATCACCAGTGCCCTGATCGGACCGCGCACGATCCCGCAGCTCGACGACCTTCTCAAAGGGCTCGACGTGGCACTGCCCGACGATGTCCTCGACCGCATCGATGAGATCGTCCCGCCCGGAACCGACATCGGCAGGCTCGACCAGACCTATCTGCCCCCGGGCCGTTCTGAACCGATCCATGTCGCGTCGGCCCGTCCACGAGCGCGCCGCTGCTGTCTGACCCGCTACGGCTCACCCGACCTCGGGCCGTGTGTCGTCGCGGGCAGTGTGTCAGAGGCGTCCCGATACAGTGGGGCGCGCCAGACCCACCCGCACGAGCAACAGAGACGCCGATGACCTCAGCACAGGATCGAGATGCCGGCTCGACGACCAGCCTTTCCATGCCGACGCCGGTCGGCTCGATCACGGTCACAGGCAACGGCCGGGCGATCATCCGTGTCGCCTGGCGTGAAACGGCCGAGGCGATGGAATGCGCCCCGGCGGATCCGGCTCTTGCCGATCCGCTCCTGGCCGAGGCGGTCCGACAGCTCCGCGCGTACTTCGACGGTGAGCTGACGTCGTTCGATCTCCCGATCGCACTGCCCGACGTCTCCGACTCGGCCCGCGCCGTCCTGACGGCACTGCACCGGGACGTGCCGTTCGGATCGACGGTCACCTACGGTCAGCTCGCGACGATGAGCGGCACCACCGTGCCCGCTCGGAGCGTCGGGACGATCATGGGTATCAACCCCGTGCCGCTGCTGATCCCCTGTCACCGCGTCGTCGCAGGCGACGGTCTGGGCGGGTACTCCGGAGGCCCAGCCGGAGAAGGCCTGACGACGAAGCGTCGGCTCCTGGAATTCGAGGGCGCACTCCCGCCCACGTTGTTCTGAGGCCGGCAGGTCGCACGACCTCAGGCGATGGACTCCTCGGCCTCGATGGTGGGCACCGCATCGAGGAGTTCACGCGTGTAGGGATGCTCCGGGCTCCCGAAGACGCGGTCGGCGTCGCCGTATTCGACGACCTCTCCCCCGCGCATCACCAGGATGTCGTCGGCGACGTGGTGGATGACACCGAGGTCGTGCGAGATGAAGACCAGTGAGACACCGGTTTCCACCTGCAGCATCGCGAGCAGGTCGAGGATTCGGGCCTGGATCGACACGTCGAGGGCCGACACCGGCTCGTCGCACACGATCACCGACGGCTCGGGTGCCAGCGCGCGGGCGATGGCGACGCGCTGCCGCTGTCCACCGGACAGGTGCAGCGGGTGACGTCGACGGAACGCATCGGAGAGTCCGACGCTGTCGAGGAGCTCGGAGATGCGGTCGTCGAGTGCCTTGCCGCGCAGGTCCCGGGAACGCAGACTGTCGCGCAGGATGCGTTCGACGTTCCACCGCGGATCGAACGAGCTGAGCGGGTCCTGGTAGATGACCGACATCAGGTGACGGTTCGCACGACGTTCGACGTCGCTCAGCGCGCTCCACGGACGCCCGTTGAGCTCGACGGTCCCCGAGTCCGGGTCGGTGAGCCCGAGGACCATCCGGGCCGTCGTCGTCTTGCCCGATCCGGATTCGCCGACGATCCCCAGCGTCTTGCCGGGCAGGACGTCGAAACTGACGCCCTGCACGGCCGGCCTCACCGTCCTGTGTCTGCCCTCGAACGACTTTCGGAGATCGCGTACGCGCAGCGCGGGAGGCGTGTCGGCACCGGAACCCCTCGGTGCGTCGGGAAGGGTCTCGCCACTCGTCAGGAGGGTGCCCTTGGAGGTGCGCGACGGCACCGATGCGAGCAGGCTCCTGGTGTACTCGTGCGTCGGGTTACGCAGCACTTCGTCGGTGGAGCCGTATTCGACGATCTCGCCGTGCCGCATGACCGCGACGCGGTCGGCGAGCCGGGCGACCACGGCGAGGTCGTGGGAGATCAGGATGACGCCGTTGCCGCGCCCCTTGGCCTCGCCGAGGACGTCGAGGATCTGAGCCTGCACGGTGGCGTCGAGGGCGGTGGTCGGTTCATCCGCGATGAGCAGCTTCGGATCCTGCGCGAGAGCCGATGCGATCAGCGCGCGCTGGCGTAGTCCACCGGAGAGTTCGTGAGGACGTTGGGCGGCCCGCACACGGGGTTCGGGAACGCCCACCAGAGTCAACAGTTCGACGACCTTCTCGTCGCGTTCCGCACGGCGGAGCGGCGATCGATTTCGAAAGACGCTGCTGCCCCCTGATTCCGAGTGCGCAGTCAGCGCTTCCCCGATCTCGCTTCCGACGGTGCGCAACTGATCCAGCGACACCAGCGCGTCCTGCAGGACGAATCCGATCTCCCGTCCACGCAGCCGGCGCCAGTCCCGATCCTTGTATCCGACCAGCGACCGACCGTCGAAGGCGATGGCCTCGGCGCTGATCCGGGCGCCCTCGCCGGTGAGCCCGATGAGCGTGCGCGCGGTCACCGACTTGCCCGATCCGGACTCACCGACGATGGCCAGGCATTCGCCCGCGTTCACCGAGAACGAGACGCCCTTGACGACCTCCCGTCCGCCGAAGGACACGTGCAGGTCCCGGATCTCGGCGAGGGGTGTCCGGGTACCGGCGTCGTCGGTGCGGTCCTCGATGGAGGTCGCGACTGCGGTCATCGGGTGGTTCCTTCCAGTCGGGCGCCGAGGTGGCGTCCCACGGTGGTGAATGCGAGTGCGGTGATCACGATGACGAGACCGGGGAAGATCTCGAGCCACCAGGCGACGGTGATGTAGGTGCGGCCGGCGTCGAGCAGCGCACCCCATTCCGGCGACGGCGGGGCGACGCCGAGACCGAGGTAGGCCAGGCCGGACGCCCAGATGATCGCCTGACCGATACCGAGCGTGGCGGTGACGATCATCGGTCGCAGAGCGTTCGGAGCGATGTGCTGCACCAGGATCCGCGTTCGCGAGTGTCCCAGCGCGGTCGCCGCCTCGATGTAGGCGGCGTTGCGGACCGTCAGGACCTGTCCGCGGATGATCCGGGCATAGCCCGGGGCGATGCCGATCCCGATCGCGAAGATCAGCGTGTACGGTCCGGGGCCGAACACCGACGTCAGCAGGAGGCCGAGCAGGATCGTCGGGAAGGCGAACAGGACGTCGATCCAACGATTGGCCAGTGCCTGTGCAATCCGTCCCGAGAGCCCGGCCGTGATCCCCAGTGTCACGGCCAGCACGAGGGCGACGCCCACCGCGCCGAGTCCGATGGCGAGGGACTGCCTGGTGCCGAAGATGATGCGGCTCAGCAGGTCGCGCCCCGACAGGTCGGTGCCGAACCAATGCGCCCAGGTCGGCGGCGACAGCGTCGCGTCGAGGTTGATCGCGAGCGGGTCGTACGGCGCGATCAGCCCGGGGACCACCGCGGCGAGGGCCAGCAGGACCAGCACCCCGAGCGCGGCGATGACCGTGGGTGGCAGCGACCACGGCCGCCGTGGCGTCTCCGGTAGCGCGGTGACCGTACTCCGCGACGTCTTGATGGACGGTTTCTGGGTGGTGGTCACGGGACCTCGATCCGGGGGTCGATGACGGTGTACAGGAAGTCCACCAGCAGATTGGCGACGGTGTAGATCGCAGCGACGAGCACGACGATGCCGCTGACCAGCGGAACATCGCGAGAACTGGCGGCCGCGACGAGGGTCTGTCCGATGCCGGCCCTCGCGAACACGGTCTCGGCGATCACCGCACCCGACAGCAGGGCACCCATCGCCCAGCCTGAGACGGTCACCGCGGGAATGACGGAGTGGCGCAGCACGTGTCGGGCACGGACCGACAGGTCGCCGAGTCCGCGACTCCGGGCCGTGAGCACGAAGGGCTGGTCGAGCGCCCGTGCGAACTCGTCGCGGGCGACGCTGCCGAGGAACCCGGCGAGCGGGATCGCCAGCGTGAGCACCGGGAGGACCAGACCGCGCAGCGAGTCGCCGCTCTCGACCGGGAACCACGCGAGGTTGATCGCGAAGACGACCAGCAGGATCGAACCCAACCAGTACTGCGGGAGTCCGGCGCTCACGGTATCGAGCAGAGCGCCGACCGCACCGCCCGGCCCGCGACGACCTGCCGTCAGCGTCGTGGTCACCAGCACCAACAGCCACGCGACGATCAGCGCGCTGATGGTCAGGACCAGAGTCGGGCCGAGCTGAGCGGCGATGACGTCGGTGACCGGCTCGCTCAGCTGGTACGACGTACCGAGGTCACCGTGCAGGAGCCCCTGGAGGTAGTGCAGATACTGCTGCCAGATCGAGTCGGTGAACCCGAACTGGTCGTTGACCGGACCCAGCTCCTCGGGAGTGCGTTCGCGACTCTCTCCCGACGACAGGTTCAGCAGCAGGGTGGCGCGGTCACCCGGTGCGAGCACCTGCAGGAGGAACGTGATCGTCGCGGCCGCCCACAGCACGAACACGGCCGAGCCGAGTTTGCCGAGCCACCGCAACCACACCGCGGCACCCCCGCCGCGTCGACCCCTGGTCGCCGCGGCCGCCGGAGCCGCGTCGATGATCGTCGTCTTGTCGACCGGAATGGTCATCGCACAAACCTCGCATCCGCGAACACCGGTTCACCTTGGGATTTCTCGACCCACACGTCGTGCAGCTTCGGGTTGGCCGCGATCGAGGTCGTCTGCGTGTACAGCCCGATGGACAGCGCCTGGTCACCGATCAGCCTCTGGGCCTGGCTGTAGAACTCACGCTGCTCGGCCGGATCTGCCGAACTGTTGGCCTTCTCGATCAGCCCCTGCAGGATCGGGTCGTTGTAGTAGGCCGTGTTGTGCGGGTTGGGTGAGTCCTCGAGCCGCTGACGCCAGTTGATGTAGAGGAGGCCCGGGGTCGGGCTCGTCCAGTAGCCGACGTAGGCGTCGTAGGTGGGCGCCTTGGCGTAGTTTCCGCCGAAGTACTCGCTCTGCGTGGCCGGGACGAGTTCGATGTCGAAGCCGACGTCGCGGGCCTGGTAGGCGATGTTCTGCAGGATCGCCGCCCCCTCGGGTCCGACGATGGCGTCGGCCGCGTACACGACGCGTGCGGTCAGGCGACGGCCGTCCTTCGTGCGGATACCGTCGGAGTCGCGCGAGGTCCACCCGGCCTGGTCGAGTAGCGCGTTCGCCTTGTCCGGATCGCGGACGTAGGCGCCGGCAGCGGGATCGTAGTCCGGAGTGCTCTGACTCAGCGCACCGTTCGAATTGAACGGCACCACACCGAGAAACGCGGTCTCCACGGCCTTCTCGCGGTCCGCCGAGTAGGCGAACGCCTGGCGCACCCGGACATCGTCGAACGGTGCGTGATCGACGTTGAGCGTGATCGCGTTGGGTCGACCCGGCGTCACGTACTGCCTGGTCTGGAACCGCGTCGTCGCGTCGGCCCAGTTGATGGCCGGGACGTTGTAGATGACGTCGGACGAACCGCTGGTCAGCGAGCCGTATCGCAGGACCGGATCCTTGAGGAACTTCCAGATCACCTTGTCGACGTAGGCCGGTCCCTGATGCTTCGCATTGGCCGGCGCCGAGTTGTAGTGCGGGTTGCGCACGAAGGTGATGCTGCGGTTGCGATCCCAGCGTTCGATGATGAACGGTCCGGACCCCACCGGCTTCGAGCAGTTCGCCTTCTTCCCGCGCGCGAGCGCCGTCGGCGACTGAATTCCGAAGTAGCCCTGGGTCAGAACGGTTAGCAGCGGACTGTACGGCTGCTTGAGATGCAGCGCGTAGGTGTTGCGGTCGATGACCTCTCCGCCTGCGTAGTACTGGCCGATGTACGCCATGACCGTCCCGTTCGGCGCGTCCGGGTCGAGGTACTTGTCGAAGTTCGTCTTCACCGCCGCGGCATCGAGATCGGTTCCGTCGCTGAACTTCACGTCGGACTTCAGGTGGAAGGTGTAGGTCTTGCGGTCGGGCGAGATCTCCCAGTTCGTCGCCAGCCACGGCACGGGAGTCCCGTTGTCGTCGAGCGAGACCAGATTGTCGAGGTATTGCCGCGCCAGGTAAGCGTTCTGGACCCAGCCGCCGTGGATGCACGGCGGTTCCTGCTCGTGCCCGTACTCGATGACGCCGCCGTCGAGGTACTCGCCGGCCGCAGCGGGAACGCCCGTCGACGTGCCGTCTCCGGTTGCCGGGCGCTCACCGCACGCCGACAGCAACGCCGCGGCCGACAGGCCCACTGCCAGTAAAGCTCGAGTCCGTCTGGAACGGACAGATCTGAACACGCCAGGTACTCCTCGAGTTCGAGAGTCGTGAAACGACAGGGTGGAAAGAGAGAATCGGCGGGTCGGCACCGGTGGTTCGGCACCGTCGAGTCGGCACGGTGCACCCGCGGTCAGCTCCGTACGGTAGTGATCGGAGACATCTGCGTCAGGCATTGGATTCACCCTGAGTACAACGACGCACACGGCGGGGGGCGAAAGTACCGTCATCCGGGTGTCAGAGCCAAAACCCTTGCGTTTCGCCGCCTTTGTGATGAACACGACGTCCCACATCCTGCACGGGGCGTGGCGCGCTCCCGATGCCCGGCAGACGGATTTCAACTCGCTGCAGCACTGGATCGACCTCGCGAAGACGTTGGAGAAAGCCAAGTTCGACTTCGTCTTCTTCGCCGACGTCGTCGGACTCTACGACGACTACCAGGGCGACTGGAAGAAATTCGTCGACACCGGACTGCAGATCCCCAGCAACGACCCGCTCGTTCTCGCGTCCGCACTCGCGTCGCACACCGAGAACCTGGGTATCGCCATCACCAGCTCGATCCTGCAGGAACACCCCTTCGACTTCGCCCGGAAGATCTCCACGCTCGATCACGCCTCCAACGGGCGCATCGCGTGGAACATCGTCACGAGCCTCTCCCAAAATGCTTGGCGCAACTTCGGATACGACGGGATCACCGCCCACGACGACCGCTACGCGTGGGCCGAGGAGTACGTCGACGTCGTCTTCAAGCTCTGGGAGGGCAGCTGGGATGACGGCGCCCTGGTCCAGGACAAGGCCAGCGGCATCCACGCCGATTTCGACAAGGTCCACAAGATCAATCACGTCGGCGACCGCTATCGGGTCGAGGGTCCACACCTGGTGGCGCCCTCGCCGCAGCGCACGCCGGTGCTGTTCCAGGCCGGTTCGTCCCCGACGGGCCGCCGGTTCGCCGCCCGTAATGCCGAGGCGCAGTTCATCGTCTCGCCCACGCCGCAGGCTGCGAAGGGACTCGTCGACGACACCCGTCGTCTGGCTGCCGAAGCCGGCCGGGACCCGCAGGACATCCAGTTCTTCCAAGGTCTTTCGTTCGTCATCGGGAGTACCGAGGAGGAGGCACGCCGGAAGGCGGCCGAGCTCGACCAGTACATCGACCCGAGTACGATCATCGCCCACTCGGCCGGCGGCCTGGGGTTCGATCTCGGGTTCTACGACCTCGACACCCCGATCGGCGAGATCAAGACCGAGGGCACGCAGAGCACGTTGCTGTGGCTGCGCGAGGCCGTGCCGGACCGCGAACCGACCGTCCGCGACCTGGCCGAACTGCGCAGTCGCAGCGGACGTGTCGTCGGCACTCCGGAACAGATCGCCGATCGCCTGGCGGAGTGGCGCGATGCCGGCGTCGGTGGCATCAACGTCATCAACGCGACGATCCCGGGCACGTACGTCGAGTTCGCCGAGCACGTCCTGCCGGTACTGCGTGAACGCGGACTCGCGCAGCACGACTATGCGCCCGGCACGACGCGGCGCAAGCTGACCGGTCGGGACACCCTGCCGGAGACGCATCCCGCCGCGGCGTACCGCGGTGCGTTCGCGGAAAAGGTCGAGGTGCCGGTGTGAGCGTCCTGACCCGGGTCGTCGCCGACCGTTCGACAGTCCTGGCCGAGATCGCGGCCGATGCGGCTGCGCGTGAGCTGACCGGGACCGACCCGCACGCCCAGGTGCGATTGCTGAGCGAATCGGGTTACACCGCTTTGACTCTCGACGATGCGTCCGGCCCCGGGGCCGGCGCACCCGAGCTGTTCGAGTTCCTCATCGATCTGGCGCGTGCAGACCCGATCGTCGCCCACATCCTGCGGGCGCACTTCTGGTTCGTCGAGCAGATCCGCCGGTTCCCCGACGGGTCCGTGCGCGACCGGTGGGTCGCGGAGATCGCCGCGGGCAAGGTGTTCGGGAACGCGACCAGCGAACGCACCGGAAACGCCGGATCGCTGTCCTTCCAGACCCAGCTGAAAGCAGTCGACGGCGGGTGGCTGCTGACCGGGGCCAAGTTCTACAGCACCGGCACCGCGTTCTCGGACTACGTCTCGGTCACCGCGACCGTACGAGGCGGGGACTTCGACGGCCAGGTCGCGCGGATCGTCCTGCCCGTCGACCGGGCCGGCATCAGCATCGTCGACGACTGGGACGGGATCGGCCAGAACCGCACCGGTACCGGCACCACCACCCTGGACAACGTCCGGGTGACCGCCGACGACGTCCTCGCCTTCACCGACCCGGCGTCGACCGCGGCGATCGCCAACGACGGGCCGTTCCTGCAGCTCTATCTGCAGGCACTCATCACCGGAATCCTGTTGTCGGTCACCGATGATGCGACCGCCCTGCTGCGTTCGCGCTCAAGGACTTTCGATCACGCTCCGGCAGATGAACCGCGTCATGATCCGGTACTGCTCGGGACCGTGGGTGAGATCGACGCAGCCGCCCACGTGGCGCGGGCCGCCGTCCTCGACGCCGCACGGACCGTCGAGGAGGCGTTCGCGCCGGCACGCAGCGGCATGATCGAGCCCGATCTGTTCGTCAAGGCGTCGGTGGCGGCCGCGCGGGTGAAGGTCCACATCGATCGTGTCGGACTGCGTGCTGCCGCAGACCTGTTCGACGTCGGCGGAGCGTCGTCGGCGAGCCGGGCCAAGAACCTCGACCGGCACTGGCGCAACATCCGCACCGTGACCCTGCACAACCCGACGTCGTACAAGGCGATCGCCCTGGGTGACCTCCTGGTCAACGACACTCCCCTGCCGGCGAACGGGTACTTCTGACCGCACCACTGCACCCTGGAGCTCAGAGCTAGACACACCCAACTGCTCCCTGAGTGCGAGGAGCGCAAGCGACGAGCCTCGAAGGGCCTGGCGACATCACGTCGCCAGGCCCTTGTCGCATTCCCTCCGCCGGAACGAAGTCGCACGCGATGTCGATCAGGCTCTGCACCTTCGGCCGAGTTCGCGCGTCCTAAGCGATGTCGCACGCGACCTCAGTCCGGGTAACCCGTGCAATACACTGTGCCCGCGACGATCTGGTGATCACCGCGGGCACGAAGAGCTGCGTATTCGTCAGTTCACCGCACCTGCGAGCGTCTCGTCCGGAGCTCTGGTCACTCCCGCCCCGAACGCACCGCGGTACCGCGTGGCGTGATGGCGATCCGGCAACCGATCCCCTTCGCCGAAGATCTTCTGACGCAGCGTACCGTCGGAGTACTCGCTCTGGATGAGACCACGCTTGCGCAGAGTCGGGATCACCTGGTCGACGAAATCCTCGTATGAGGTGGGGATCTCGTAGTTCATGAGGTTGATGCCGTCGACGCCGCTCTGCTGCCAGGCAGCGAGCTCGTCGGCGATCTTCTCCGGGGTCCCGACGATGCGGAGATTGGTCGCGGTGTGGTGCGCGACATCGCGCAGCGTGGCCGGGCGGTCGGTCACGAGGTCGTTGATCCAGCCGATCATGGACCGGACTCCCTCGGTCTTGATCTCGCCGACCGGGGTGTCGAGGTCGTCGTGACCGAAGTCGATGCCGATGGAGCCCGACATGTGCGCGAGGTGGCCGTCGTGGTCGATCCACTCGTCGAGTTCCGCCGCGACTCGTGCTCCTTCGGCTTCGGTCGACGTCGGCACGACGTACAGGCCCTGGAAGAACTTCAGGTCGTCGGCTCGGCGCCCGAGCGCGACCGCACGCCTGCGGATGTCGGAGGTGTCCCGCAGTGCGGCTTCACGGTTGGGTGTTCCGAGGAACACTGCTTCGGCGTTCTGCGCCGCGAAGTCACGGCCGGCCTCGGAGGCACCCGCCTGGAACAGGAACGGCGTGCGCTGGGGGCTCGGCGACACCAGGTGTGGCCCTTCGACCTGGTACCGCTCTCCGATGTGGTTGATGCGGTGGACCTTGTCGTATTCGGCGTGGATGCCGCGCTCACGGTCCTGCAGCAGCGCGTCGTCGTCCCAACTGCCCTCCCAGAGCTTGTAGGTGACGTCGACGTACTCGTCGGCCCACGCGTAACGCGCATCGTGGGCGGTCAGTCCTTCGAGACCGAAGTTGCGGCTGGCATTGGGCAGGTAGTTCGTCACGATGTTCCATGCGATACGACCCTTCGTCGCGTGGTCGAGCGTCGAGATCCGGCGGGCGAAGTTGAACGGATGCTCCTGCAGAATGCTCGCGGTGAATGCGATCCCGAGATGCTCGGTCGCATAGGCGATCGCGCTGGCGAGCACGCTCGGGTCGTTGCTCGGGACCTGCAGACCCGCTTCGAAGTACTTCCGCTCGTCACCGCGGTACGGGGCGTAGAGCCCGACGACGTCGGCGAAGAATATGGCGTCGAACTTTCCACGCTCGAGCGTCTTCGCGAGATTCACCCAGTGGTCGAGATCGTTGAAGTCTGCCGACCTCGACGACGGGCGACGCCACGTGCCCTGGACGATGTGGCTCGTGGTGTTCATGACGAACGCCGCGAAGTGGAGTGGACGGACAGGTTCTTGGGACACGAGTGCTGCTTCTTTCACGACGAGGGACGCGACTACGACTGCTGCACCCTAGGTGCGTCCGGTTTGCCGGGGCACTGCTTGTGCGCACCGTGATCGAAACCCGACAGTCGGCGCGCACTCCCCCTGCGACGCAGCGTCCGATCACCTCGGGTTCTGTCCGGTGGCCCGGGGCCCAGCACACGCAGCTCGTAATCCGACAATGTCTCGAAACTTACGAGACCCTATTTTGCGACACCAAAGTTCTGAAAATACGCGCTGCTAGGAGACTTCTCCAAATTCCGTCTCGAATCTCGGCGCGTCTCAGAAACCGTATCGAGACTTTTGAGATAAGGTTTGGTTCGTGACGGACGAAGCGAGAGGTGGCGCACCGGGAATGGCCCTCGGATACGCGCGCGAGACCCCGGGAGCCCACGCTCTCGGTCCACAGATCGACGCATTGACGGAAGCCGGGGTGGATCCGGGACGGATCTACTCCGACGCCGCCGACCGGGTTCGGTCCGCGGACCGTCGGGCGGGCATGAATGCGCTGCTGGACTACGCGCGGGCCGGTGACACGACCGTCGTTGTGGGAATCGATCGCCTCGGCCGTAACATTCGCGAAGTCATGGCCATCACACGCGAACTCGCGAAACGCCGCATCGGCCTCCGCTCGTTGCGTGAGGGGATCGACACCGACGATCCCACCGGCGCGATGGTCGTCGGCGTCCTCGCGTCCCTGGCCGAACTCGACGACCCCTCCCCCACGCTCGACTCGGCGAGACCACTGACGACGGCGAGCCGGCGACCGGCGTCGACCGTCGGGCGCCCGCGAGTCCTCGACGACGAGCAGGTGCTGCGCGCCGAACAGATGCGGGCCGCAGGCGAATCCGTACCGAGGATCGCCCAGGCGCTGGGAGTCAGTCGCGCGACGCTCTACCGCACCCTCGCCGAAAGGCGTACGGTCCGTTGACGAATCATGAGAACGAGCTCCCCGAACTCGACATCGTCACCGAATACGGCGTCGTCACGCGGCTGCCCACCTCGTTCCCCATCTACGACGCCGACCTCGACGAGCACCTCGATCCCGATCTGTTCCAAAAGGGGTTCGACGACGCGGAGGCCGCCCTGTGTTCACTCCCGGCACCGTGGGCACGTCAGCTCGCGTCGTCGACCCTCGACTGCCCGCCCGACCCGGATGACGAGGAACCCAGCTACACGCGCGGATACCGCGCGGCACTGTACGGGCACCTGCGGCACGCCGGCAGATGAGCAGCGACACCATCGTGTTCGACGAGGTCGAACGGATCTGACCGACTTTGCCCGACGGCACGCGGCCCTGCGAGTCGGTGCCGAGTCCACCGACGCCGTATTGTTCACTCGTGGTTCAGCTGACAGTGGGAAGCCATCGCGACGACGCGACGTCCGAAGTCGTTCTCTCCGCACACAAGTTCAACCGGCACACCTTCTGGTGCGGCCAGAGCGGATCGGGAAAGACCTACGCACTCGGAGTGGTGCTGGAGCAACTGCTCCTCAACACACGGCTCCCACTGCTCATCCTCGACCCGAACGCCGACTTCACCCGGCTACCGGAGACGCGTGACACCACCGACCCCGACGTCGCCGCGGCCGTCGAAGAATCCGACATCCGGGTACTGCACACGACCCGACGCGACCTGCCCCAGTTGCGGACGCGGTTCACCGAACTACCGCTGACGGCCAAGGCCGCCGTCCTGCAGCTGGATCCGATCGCCGACGCCGACGAATACAACGTCCTGCTCCACGCCGACGCCGCCATCTCCGGCGCCGCCAGTCCCGACCAGAGCACCTACCTCACCGCGCTACGCGCCTCCGACGACCCCGGCCACCAGCGGCTCGCCAAACGGATCGAGAACCTCCAGGTCCTCGACTGGGACCTGTGGGCGCGGGGCGAGGTCGCGGCCACCGACATCATCGACGAACGCCCACAGGCCACAGTGCTCGACCTGGGCGGGTTCGCCCACCCGGCCGAACCCAAGGTCGCCGCACTCAGCGTGCTCGAACACCTGTGGGCCCGCCGTGAAGAACGACGCCCCGTCCTCATCGTGATCGACGAGGCCCACAACATCTGCCCGCCCGTCGCCACCAGCGCCGTCGAGCAGGCCCTGATCGATCGCGTCGTGCAGATCGCCGCCGAGGGCCGCAAATTCGGACTCTGGCTTCTCCTGTCGACACAACGCCCGACGAAGATCCACCCCAACGTGCTGTCCCAGTGCGACAACCTGTGCCTCATGCGGATGAACGCACCACGCGACCTCGCCGAACTCGCCGACACCTTCGGATTCGTCGGCGAACACCTGCTGGCCGAGTCACCCGAATTCCGCCAGGGTGAAGCCCTCTTCGCCGGCGGATTCATCACCACGCCCACCTTCACCCGAATGGGGGCTCGGATCACCGAAGAGGGCGGCGCCGACGTCGGGGTGCCGTTGCTCGCCTGAGCGCAGCTTCTCTGCGGTGAGCCCGCGTTCGATCGGACCGACTGCGATAAAACGGACGCCCGACCATCCGAACGGATGACGGTGACGGCACGGTCGTTGGTGAATCGTGATCAGCTGGTGATGCCAAGGCCTTCGCCGTACGCGGCGTCGGTGCGACCATGGATCGAGTCGGGAAACGCGGTTCGCGAATGCGAACCGGGCGCAGTGTCAGTTCGGCGCCCGCGCCGCGATTCGAGCGGTTCAAGTTGGCGGGCCGCACTCTCCTTCGGACAGTGCAAGGTGGTCGTGCCATGAATGGATCGACGGGCAACAATGCGCCGATGAGGGGCGACGGCGACCTCGGCACACGGGAACTCGGGCATCTGCGTGCGGAGCTGGACGACATCGACGACCGGCTCCTCGAGGACGTGCGCGCCCGGATAGAGGTGTGCACCCGCATCGCGCATCTCAAGGAGCGGCCCGCCATTCCGGTGATGCAGCCGCGCCGCGTCGGAGCGGTGCACGAGCACGCCCACCGGTACGCCCTCGACCACGGGCTCTCCCCACAGTTCCTGCACGACCTCTATGACCTGCTCATCGCGGAGACCTGCCGTGTGGAAGACCTCATCGTCGCGACCGAGGAGTTGCGGACGAACGGGGTTCCGGTCGGGCACGAGGGCCCGGATCGTGTCCTCGCCGAGCGGACGGCCGCGGACGGCGCCGGCAACATCGACGTGGACTGAGGTGGTCGCGGTGCGCACACTGCTGATCGATAACTACGACTCGTTCACGTACAACCTGTACGCCTTGTTGACCGAGGTCAACGGCCGGGAACCAGTGGTCGTCGCCAACGACGTGCCATGGGCGTCGGTGGACCTGGGGGCGTTCGACAACGTGGTCGTCTCCCCCGGCCCGGGTCGCCCGGACTACGTCCGCGACTTCGGGATCAGCACGCGGGCCATGACCGACGGCGGACTTCCCGTGCTCGGGGTCTGCCTGGGACATCAGGGCCTGTGTCATGTGTTCGGCAGTCCGGTGGTGCCGTCCCCTGAGCCGCGACACGGACGGATCAGCAGTGTCCACCACGACGGCCGAGACCTGTTCGCCGGGCTGCCGTCCCCGTTCCGGGCGGTGAGATACCACTCGCTGGCGGTGATGAACATCCCCGACGTGCTGGAGGCACAGGCGTGGTCGGACGACGGTGTCCTGATGGCGGTGCGTCACCGGGAACTGCCGTTGTGGGGCGTGCAGTTCCATCCGGAGTCGATCTGCACGGAGTTCGGTCGCGAGCTGCTGGCGAACTTCGCGGCGGCGACGCCGGTGCGGGCACGCCGGTCGGTACCGACGACTGCGACAGTTTCCCCGACCCTGCCGACAACCGGGGTGGCACAGGCAACGCCGGCGACTCCGGCACACCGTTACCGCGTTCGGTCGGAGCGGGTGGACCGGATCGTCGACCCTGAGGCGGTATATCAGCGGCTGTTCGCCGGTGGACCGAACAGCTACTGGCTGGACGGGTCCGCGGCCAACGAAGCAGGCAGCCGATTCTCCGTGATGGGCGACTGCTCGGGGCCGCGCGCCGAATACGTGACCTACCGGGTCCCGGAAATGACCGTGCGGGTGGAACATTCGGACGGTGGCGTGGAGGAGATCCGCAGTACCTTCTTCGATTACCTCGACGCGCAACTGCGGGAACGGTCGGTGGCGCCGCAGTCGGATCTACCGTTCGGGTTCTGTCTCGGCTATGTCGGCTATCTCGGTTACGAACTCAAAGCGGACACCGGCGGACAGTTGGCACACGCCTCCGAGCAGGCCGACGCGGCCCTGGTGTTCGCGGACCGGGCCGTGGTGATCGATCACGAGCGCGGGTGCGCGTACTTGCTCGCACTCGAGCCGGTCAACAGCCCAGACCCCGACACCGCAGACCCCGAGACCGCGCAGTGGTTGTGCGAGACGGCGTCGACCATCCGGGACATGCGCGACCCGCTGCCCGGACCGGCGGCGACTGCTCCCCCGCTCATCCAGGCGCCGCACGAGGTGCCGGTCGTATTCCGGCACGACCACCCGACGTATCTGCGACTCATCGAACAATGCCTCGCCGAGATCCGGTCCGGCGAGTCGTACGAGGTGTGCCTGACGAACTCGGCGACCGTGCACCGCAGCCTCGACCCAACGTCCGGCTACTCGTGCCTGCGCGAGATCAGCCCGATGCCGTACAGCGCGTTGCTGCAGTTCTCGGGGATATCGGTGCTCAGCGCGTCCCCGGAGCGGTTCTTGAAGGTGGGGGCGGACCGGACGGTGGAGTCGAAACCGATCAAGGGCACCCGGCCGCGGTCGGCGGATCCCGTGCAGGATCGGGGGTTACAGTCCGACCTTCGACAAAGCGAGAAGGATCGGGCGGAGAACCTGATGATCGTCGATCTCGTCCGCAACGACCTGTCGCGCGTCTGCGTGCCCGGGTCGGTGCACGTCCCGTCACTGTTCGACGTGGAGACGTACGCGCCGGTGCACCAGCTGGTGTCGACGGTGCGCGGGACGCTCCGTGAGGAGTGCTCGGCGGTCGACTGTGTGCGGGCCGCATTCCCGGGCGGCTCGATGACCGGGGCGCCGAAGATCCGCACGATGGAGATCATCGACAAACTCGAAGCCGGTCCGCGCGGGGTGTATTCGGGAGCGATCGGCTACTTCTCGCTGACGGGAACCGCCGACCTGTCGATCGTGATCCGCACGATGGTCGCGACCGATTCCGAGGTGACGTTCGGGGTCGGGGGCGCGATCGTCGCCTTGTCGGATCCGGACGACGAGTTCGAGGAGACGATGGTGAAGGCACTGTCGATGCGACGCTGCCTGTCCGTCGCCGATGAGAAGGAGCCGTGACCGGATCGCCCGCCCCCGGCGCTCGGTCGGTGGTCGTCGCCGGAGGAGCGGGGGCCGTCGGGACGATGCTCGCCGACCGGTGGCGCGCTGACGGGAACACCGTACACGTCCTCGATGCCCGCTGCGGCGACGACATCCGATGTCCGGGCCCGGAAGCGTCTGCACGACTGTACGAGGCGGACGTCGTGGCCCTCGCGGTGCCGGAGGAGGTGGCCCTCACTGCGGTGGAGGCGTTGCGATCGCGGCTACGGCCGACGGCGCTGGTGGTCGAGACGCTATCGGTCAAGTCTCAGTTCGCTGCGGCCGTAGCCGATCTGGGCGGGGCCGATCCCGATCGGGGCGGGCCGATCGTCGGGATCAACCCGATGTTCGCGCCGTCCCTGGGGTTGCCCGGCCGTCCGGTTGCGGTGGTCGTCCATCGTGACGGCCCGGGCGCGGACGGTCTGCTCGAGGACCTGGCCCGGTGGGGCGCCCGGATCGAGGTCACGACCGCGGACCGCCACGACCGGGTGTGCGCCGCGGTACAGGCCCTCACGCACGCGACGATCCTGGCGTTCGGATGTGCGCTCGCCGATCTCGGGGTGGACGCCGACGAGGCGGCGGCACTGGCCACGCCCCCGTTCACGACGATGTCGGCGCTGCTGGCGCGGGTCACCGGCGGTTCGCCCGCGGTGTATCGGGACGTGCAGGCGTCCAACCGTTGTGCGCCGGCGGCGCGGGAGGCGTTGGCGCGGGCCGTGTCCCGGGTTTCTGCCGCCGCCGATGGTGACACGGACGATTTCACCGCACTGCTCGTCGACGCCGGTGTCCCGCTGGGCGGTCACGCAGACGAGTACGCGAAACTGTGCGCGCGGATGTTCGAAGGACTGTCGCCATGACCGGCCACCTCCCCGATCACGACGCCTCCGATCCGCTGGAGACGGCGGTGATCAGCGGGCTGGTCCGCAGCTGGCCGCGGCGGGCGACGGTGCGGCGCAACGAAACCGAACTCGACGTACCCACGATGGACGACCTCTACGACGACACCCGTGTCGACTACCCCGAGTCGCTGCTCCCGTTCGCCGGGCACCCGAACTGGGAGCGGCTCGACGAGGATGTCCGGTCCCGGGTCCGTGCGTGGGGGTGGATCGCCTACAACAAGGACGTCGTCGACGTCGAACAGGACGTCGTGACACCCGCTTTCGGACTGTTGTTCCGCGACGCCTTCGGCACCGGGTTCTCGGATGCCGGCCGGGCGGCGGTGGTGCAGTCGATGGTCGACGAGGAATACCACACGCTGATGCACCTGAACGCGTCCGCGCTCACCCGCCGTCGTCGCGGCTGGGCGCTGCCGGACGCAACGCTGCCGCAGTCGTCGACCGTGCGCGGGCATCGGGAGGCGGTCGCGCGGGCGGACTCGCCACGAGCGGCGGCCCTGACGACCCTGGCGTACGCGACGGTCGCGGAGACCTCCATCGGCGACTACCTGACCTTGATCGCCACCGACCCGACGATCCAGCCGGTGCACCAGGCCACCGTCGCATTGCACCGCCGCGACGAACGCGCGCACGCCTCGGTCGCCGTCGAGATGATCGCGATGGTGCACGACAAGCTGGACTCCGACGACCGGACGTTCCTGGCGCGGGCCCTGCGCGACGGGGTCGAGGCGTTCACGGCCACCGACACGGCCGTGTGGTCGGCGATCCTCGCCGCCGAGCAGATCCCGGACGGCGACGCGATGCTGCGCGAGGTCGCCGACGATCCCGACCGCTCGCGATTCCTCCAGGACTGCAGCGCGATCGACCGGCTGCTCGCCCGGTTCGGTGGGCTCGACCGGTGTTGACCACGATCCGGCAGCCCCGCGAAGTCGCTGGTCAAGGCTCAGACGCGCTGGCCGGAAATCGTGACTGTGGCCTCAGATAGTGGTTCCTCGACGCCGCGCCGCGCAACCCTGCGACTCGATGCCGAGACCGCCGAAGCCGTATTGTTCAGTCGTGGTTCAGCTGACAGTGGGAGATCATCGCGACGATTCGACGAGCGAGGTCGTCCTCTCCGCGCACAAGTTCAACCGGCACACCTTCTGGTGCGGTCAGAGCGGATCGGGAAAGACCTACGCCCTCGGGGTGGTGCTGGAGCAGCTGCTCTTGAACACTCGACTCCCCTTGCTCATCCTCGATCCGAACGCCGACTTCACCCGGATGCCGGAGACGCGCGACACCAGTGACCCCGAAACCGCCGCCGCCATCGTCGCAGCCGACATCCGAGTGCTGCACTCGACCCGGCGCGACCTCCCTCAGTTGCGGACGCGGTTCACCGAACTGCCACTGACCGCGAAGGCCGCCGTCCTGCAGCTGGATCCGATCGCCGACGCCGACGAGTACAACGTCCTGCTGCACGCCGACGCCAACCTCAGCGACGCGGGCCCGCTCGACGAGGGCACGTATGCCACCGCGCTGCGCTCCTCCGACGACCCCGGACACCGGCGGCTGGCCACACGAATCGAGAATCTCCAGGTCCTCAACTGGGACCTCTGGGCGAGGTGGCGGCCACCGACATCATCGACGAGCGTCCGCAGGCGACGGTCCTCGATCTGGGCGGCTTCGCCCATCCGGCCGAACCCAAGGTCGCGGCGCTCAGCGTCCTCGAGCACCTGGGGGCGCGCCGCGAGGAACGCCGTCCCATCCTCATCGTGATCGACGAGGCCCACAACATCTGCCCACCCAACGCCACCACCGCGGTGGAGCAGGCCCTGATCGAGCGTGTCGTGCAGATCGCCGCCGAAGGCCGCCAATTCGGTCTCTGGCTTCTGCTTTCGACGCAGCGCCCGACCAAGATCCACCCCAACGTGCTGTCCCAGTGCGACAACCTGTGCCTGATGCGGATGAACGCGCCGCGCGATCTCGCCGAGCTGGCCGACACCTTCGGGTTCGTCGGCGAACACATGCTGGCGGAGTCCCCCGAATTCCGGCAAGGAGAAGCACTCTTCGCCGGCGGATTCATCCCCACACCCACATTTCACCCGGATGGGGGCGCGGATCACCGAAGAGGGCGGCGCCGACGTCGCGGTACCGCTCGGCATCTGAAATCAGACGCCCTATTCGCCAAGCTAGCGGGCGAGCCCAACCTCGCCAATGAATAACCCGATCTGAATCTGATGTGCTGATCCGTTCGAATAGCGTGCCGTCACTACTCACATTGGTCCTGACAATGCTCATCGCCCCGTTCTCGGACCACTTCGACGAACCACCCACACTCCCCGAATAGAAGGTAGACAAGATTCGCTAGCCTGACTATCCCGAATCGATTTCCACCCGGTCAATGTCGCGAGAGCGCCCTCTTAGTCAATTCCGAACCCCAACCGCATTGCTTCTTCCTCAATCCTGCGAAGAGTCTCCGAATTGACCCCAGAAAATTTCAAGCGATTATGCACATCTTTTAGTAGGTGCCCCATATAGAAGTCCGCAGCAGTGTCCTTCAACACGTGATACAGCAATTCCGCAATCTTCTGGGGCGCAAGGGCAATCCGCTCGTCGGTTAGGTTGTGAAGGAACAGATCACGATTTTCGAGACCCGAGGTCTCGACCTCCAGGATCAAGTCGATTGCCTGCTCAAGCGAAGTGGTCAGCGCAAGTGGCCAGCTGAGCATTGCAGACGCCTCATCGCTATCAAGCATCCGCGGAACGCTTCGGATGCGATCACGCACATAGGCACCTATCCAGCGTTCCCACTGTTGCTCGGCCGACGCTGCGTCAAGCTTGCCGAGTTCACGCCCGATAGCCTGCGCCCACGACACCCGATCAGACACTTCACTGCTAGTTACGAAGTCAGCCAGCCAGTCCGAAGGATTAGTTTCGGCAGCGACGGCAACCTTAGCCAGTAGGAAAGGCAGATGCCTCTGACCTGGACCGTCAAGGTCTTCTCGATGCGGGACTGAACCTATCAGCATGCCCAAGAATCCATCGTCAAGGAGCTTCTGGCTCCATTGACCGTGCGAGAGAAAACCACTCCATGCTTTGGCAGCACTCGAACTATCATTCCAAATTAGCAAAGGAAAAAGGTATTGCTTACACCAAATCGGGTCTGCGGAATGGAAGAAGGCTAGAAATCCGCAGAATCTAATTACAGCCGACTCGCTCCGGGAATCATTCCCCTCAATCATTTCAGCAATATAGTCAGCGACATTTGGTGGAATGCCTCGCCAACTGTCTTCAGCCATACGCCAGAGATGACCGATTCTATCTACCCAGTATTCAGCGAGATGGCCAGCAGGATGGTTGAGCGCAAGCAAGGCGTGATCGTCGGCACGCTGAATGAAACTCGTGGTAGTTGGATCCATTGATAGCCAACACTTCTTGGCAAGCTCCTCACTCTCGTCGTAGCGAAACCACTCGACCAACGCTTCTCCTGTAGCTACAAAGCCACCAATCATGCTTGTCACATTTCCCAAGATGGGTTCGATCTGCATAGCAGCGATACGCTTGAGGATGATGCTCGCCAACGCGTCATCCGGATTCGCCACACTCCACCCCTGGACGACTACCCTTTCGACCAACGACCGGCCGTTACCACCTTCATCGAGCACCACGAGCCCTAGGTCTGGCGACTCCTGCAACACAGCACGCATAGCCCCAGCGAGAGCTTCCCACCGTCGCTCATCGTCCCAGCCCGAGAGGGACGACTCGCATTTCACTAGGGCCTCCACCGTGGACTTGGGCTCGTCCACCAGTTGCCGATGCAGCTCAAGTTTGTCAGAGGGCGGAGCTGCCGCCCAGTTGCCCGGCTCGGATACGGACTCGACCGCGTTCTCGTTCTCAACCAGTTCGGGATGAGCTGCCTGTAGCTCGGCAAGTGCCGCAATGACCGGTTCTTGCGAACTTGCTTCGGCGGACTCGCTGATCAGCTTCAGCAGACTCTTTGCTCGACGCGGAGCGTACTTGTCCTCTTCCCAATGCTCACGGATAGCATCTACAAGCGACGCAATCGACTGGTCGCTGGCCGAAGAGCAACTCTCCGATACCAACCCGCCTATCTCTTCCCTTAGCTGGTAGTCAGTTAGCCACCCAGCCCCTAGGAGCCACCCAGTCTTCTCATCACCCGTCACGTCCTGGCGTTGTGTCCATCCGAGTACAGCCAACCGGCGTAGCAGGACAACCTCGCTGGATTGCCATGAGCGAAGCCGCATCTCAACGTCATGACCCCCTGCCTCCAACATCTTTTCCAGACATTCACGGCCAATGTCTACAAGAAGCCCAATCGAGCCACCGATGCCAGTACCGACCGAAATGCTCGAGACATAAATACTCGACGGCCGGCGCCGGTCATCGTCGCCGGCCACCCTCAGTTGCAGGTCAGCGCGACGAAGATGCCTCTCCACGATATCGAGAAGTTGGTGGGAGAATTCTCCTAAATGAGGGCGGAAAATTCGTTCCCATGCGTCCCTGAGTGATGCGTCACTCTCGCGCATCGAGGGCTCAAATCTTGCCCCTAAGATCTGGGAAAATGAACTCGCCGGCAATATCATCGGTTCAGATAAATAATCGATCAAGAATAGGGCAACGTCAGAATCCTGCTCTAAGGTGTGATTTTCAAGTAACATCGCCAGGTACGAGGACAAATTGCGGTTATTCCGACCGCTGGCAACCAAGAGCAACCAACGCCTCACTCGCTCTGAGAGTGGAGGGCCTAACTCCATCAGCTGCCGAACTACCGCAATGCTGAGGTCATCACCCAATGCGCCTCCGGCATTAACAGCAAGCTCGAACGCTGTGTCCGACTCGTTATCATCAAGAATATACGTCTCAGCAAACCAGTTCGCGAGTTCGCGTGTAATTTCTGGATCGATATTAGGCGATGAATGAAAGACTGAAGCGAACTCATGTCTGCCAGAGACCCACTGAAGCCACCCATCACCTCTCGCAAACTCGCAGAAGAACCGGACGCTATCTCTGTTCGCCAGAACCTCTTCAAGGAAGGAAACAGCCTCCGGCACCGGCGATGGTTCTTGGTCCGCAACTATCCGCCTCACCCGGTCACGCGTACCGAGTAGCCCCTCCGTGCTTCGGGTAGCCCAGTCGTTCAGAACCGCTGCCTGTTCCTCACGAGGACAGCAGATCGCACTGATCCCCAGTCGCCGCCAGAATGTCGTATCCGGGTCCGACGTCAACGCATACCTTTTATCCGCACGTCTCCCCAGTCCGCGGGCCAGATACTTCATGATTGTGTCGTTGTGGCTATATCCAACAAAAAGCACTGGGTACTCGCCGAACATTCGGTCAAGAAAACGTGCGGCCCACGCATCGGTCAGGTATGCCTTGCCAAAGTCCTCGTCGGTCACGATTAGGCGATGATGCTCCTGATCAAGTCGCCCGTGGAGGTACACCATCCCCGCGAAGTCATCTCCGAGTGGCAGGGCAGGCGCGAGGTACTCGACTAGATCATGATCCCCAAGTACAGAGGACAGGTGAACGTCGTAGTTTGTAGTCACTATTCGAATAGTCGAGGCAGATGACAACGCGGCGATGGCTTTGTGTAGCGGCGCTGGTCGCGAGTCTTTTCTAGACACGATCTCAAACACCCGGCGGTGAACGTCGACGCCGTAGTCGTCACGAAGCCTTCCAAGGATCTCGTCCAATGGCAACCTCTTGAGATCCTCGTCCGAAAAGACGGAGGAAAGATTGCTTCCGTCTCGGATCTCACCCACCAAGCCTTCAAAACTGGGGAGCGACGAAGGCCGGCCGATCGATGCACCAGCACCGACGAAGATAACCAACCGTCCGGCGGCGTGAGCATCGATGAGCTGTGCAGGAAGTTCAACGCTGCCGAAGTACATGCGGGGAGTCTACAAACGCACGAGAGCGCCTTTCAGCAGTACACGCCATTCCTGTCGCAGTGCATAGAACGTCCACTCAGGTCCGCTGCGCGCCACAGCATCCTCGGCTCAGCGAACTCGGTGTATGCGTTGGCTGCCCTAGGTGTACTGACCACGGACGTCAGGTACGGCGTGGCGTCGTGACATGACGAAGACCTCCGAGTGGAGTGCGAGCTGTCTAGGAACGCTCCCCGAACTTGGAGGTCTTCGTGTCCCACCGTAATGCCCGTTGTCAGAAACTGGCCGTCTGCGCCTGGCTCGTTGTGTTGTCGAGGAGGGATGGCCGCTACGACGGGCTGCTGACCGGTTTCAAATCGCCGCCACTGCAGCCCGGCGCTGGGCCAACCGCTATCGCGAATTCGGACCGGCCGGCATGACCGATCGCAGCTCCCGACCGCACCGAAGCCCCACCAAACACCGACTCGAACCGAGCGACGCATAGTCAAAGTCCGAGTCATCCGCCGCTGGGGCCCAGCTCGGATCGGGTATCTGCTCGGTGTCCATCCCTCCACCGCGCACCGGGTGCTGACCCGTGACGGGCTAGCCCGGCTGCGCTGGATCGACCGGCCGACCCGCCGTACCGTGCGTCGCATCGACACGGCTGCGGTCGGTGAATTGGCCCATATCGACGTCAAGAAGGTCGGAAAGATCCCCGCAGGCGGCGGATGGCGGATGCAGGGGCGCACGATCGGCAGTCGCAATTCCCGAGCGGATAGGAGCACCGGGTTGCGCAGCCACAATGGCGACCCCGCCCGAGGCTATCACTTCCTACACACCGCGATCGACGCACTCACGACTGGTCTACAGGGAACTGCTTGCCGACGAGCGCAAGAAGACCGCGGCCGCATTCTGGATTCGCGCCAACTCCTGGTTCAACTATTGCGGAATCACAGTCCGAAATGTCCTGACTACAACGGTTTCTGCTATCGATCCCACGCCTTCCGTGACGCACTCGACGGCATCGAGCACCGCCGCACCCTCCCCTATCGGCCCCAGACCAACGGCAAAGTTGAACGCCTTCACCGCACACCGGCAGACGAATGGGCCTATCCGCGCCTCTACACCAGCGACGCCGAATACCCTCTCGGTGGCTCCACACCTACAATCACCATCGCGGCCACACCGCATTCGGAGGCGACACACCCGCCAGTCGCGTACCCAACCTCTCAGGTCAGTACACCTAGGCGGCCCCGGCCGGACCGATACCTGCTTCTTGACGAAAGCCGGTCCTTGCGGTCCGTCACATACAAAATGAGTGAGCCCCTCCCAGACGGGAGGGGCTCACATTTCTGTCGGGCTGACAGGATTTGAACCTGTCACGCTTTATGACCCGGAAAGCGAGCGTGACCAGCGCTAACACCGTCAGTACCAGGGCTATTCGGCCGAGCACCCATCGGACATAGCCGCACGTCACGGACATGGATGTCACCTCCTATTGCACGCTCCAGGAGGACCCCACGACTACGGCAGGCAAGACCCGGCGCTCATTCGGGGCGATCCGCAAACTACCGTCCAAGCGGTTCCAGGCCAGCTACATCCACGGGGCCGAACTCACCCGGTACACCGCACCAACGACGTTCTCGGCCATAATCGACGCGGAGGGCTGGCTGGCCACAGAGCGCCGACTCATCGAGAGCGGAGCCTGGACGCCACCGGCCACGCGCGCTGAGGCCAACACCGCGAAGGGCCTCGCCCTCAAGACATACGCCGACCGCTGGCATGACGAGACGGTCAACCGGCACAAGCCGAGGACGCGCGCGCTCAATCGCGGGTACTTGGACAACGTGATCCTCCCCGGCCTCGGTGACCGGCCGCTCAAGGCCCTCACCGTGGCCGAGGTCCGGGAGTGGTTCGCGGGCCTGGAGGACTTCCCCACCCGCAACGCCAATGCCTACCGCCTCCTGCGGACGATCCTCAACCAAGCGGTGGATGACGAGATCCTGGACACCAACCCATGCCGGGTAAAGCGTGGCGCGGTCAAACATCGCAAGTCAGAGCCGGTGGCCCTGTCCGCGGAGGAGATCCGGGCATTGGCCGACAAGATCACGCCGCGCTACAAGGCCTGGGTCCTCCTGGCCGGGTTCTCCGGACTCCGGTTCGGTGAGCTGACCGCACTCCAGCGCTCGGATCTCGACATGTCGAAGGACAGCCTGGCCGTGACCGTCCGGCGCGCAGTCACCCGCGTGGACCTGACTTTTATCAATTAGTGCGCAGGTTGCTGATGGCTTGGAGTGCTTCGTTGAGGTCGTCGGGGATGGGGTCGGCGGCGGTGATGGTCTGTTCGCCGGCTTGGATGGTGACGGTGCGGTAGCGCCGGGCGGTGGTGACGAATTTCTTGATCGACCAGCCGGTGCGGGCCTCGATGACCCGGGTGACGGCGAGGGCGGCGAACACGACGGTGAGGTGGGCGCGGATCGAGTCCTCGGTGCGATGGTAGATCGGCCGCGCTGCAAGGTCTGATTTGGACATGCGGAAACTTTTCTCGATCCGCCACAGCTCGTGGTAGGTGCTGATCACGAAATTGCTTGTCGGAGCGTCGATATTGGTGGCGTACGCTTTCCATCCGGCCAGTGTCCGGGCTTTGGTTTCCAAGCTGCGGTTCACGCTCGATTTCTTGTCTTTGAGGGTGACGAATCGGTTGCGTTTGATCGGGATCTTGCCCTCGACGGCCTTCTCGGCCTTGGCGATCTGCTCGTTGATACCGCGCACCGATCGGCGTGCCCGATCCGCCTTGTACTGGTAGTAGACGACTTGGTGGCGGCGATGGCGTGTCTTGCTGTTCGCCGGCCACCGCTGGGTCAGGAACAGGCCGTCGGGGATCTCACGGCCGGGATTATCGTTGTGCCACTTACTGATCACGTACGGGATGGTGGGGATCTTCTCGCCGAGGATGAACGAGAGCCCGGCAGCCTCGATCGCTGCTTTGTTGTCTGCGGAGATCATGCCGGCATCAGCGACGACGGTGACGTTGGTGAGGTGATGGGCAGTCATGAACGCGCGCAATGTCGGCATCAGCGTGAGGGTTTCGGCTTTGTTGCCCTCGAAGGCCTCCACCATCAGCGGAAACCCCGACGCGTCGGTCAACAAGCCAACGGTGATCTGCGGTTCCAAGCGGCGTTCCTTGGAGAATCCGGGCTCCCGGAATCCGTCGGCCTTGTCGGTCTCGAAGTAAAGCGTCGTCACGTCGTACAGCACGAGCGTCGCCGATCCCAGCCCGGCGTAGGCGGCGCACGCGGCGGCGAGTTTCTGCCGCCATAGCGGCTCAGCGGATTTTGGGGCACGCCGATTGAGCGTCGGATACGACATCGGCGCCAACCCCGCTTCCTCGAGGACGCGCAGGGAGTCGAGTTTGCTGGTCGGTTCCAGGATGCGGGCGATCACCAACTCCTCGAACACCTGGTCATCGCCGGTGGCACGGGCGAATCCGAGTTCGCGGTACACCCCCGAGAGCGCATCGCACAGGTGCGCCATCTTTGAGGCGGTGATCGGCAGCGGCCCTCCGGGAACCGTGGTCGCGCCGATCCCCAGATCCAACTCGACCTGATCCCCAGCGATCCGCTGGGCGGCAACAGCTTTCAGCGCCGCGACAGCAGCAGCATCATGGGCTGAACCCAAATGCTCGATATCGCGCGACCCGCGCCTTGAGGAATGCACGATCTGGACCGCCGTCGCTCCCGACGCGGTCTTCACGGTCCGCACATACGCCACACCTTGTAGCCTACGAACCCCGAATTAGTGCGCAAATCCACGCCCGCCACGACCCATCACCGCAGGTCACGGCATCGCCGTGAGCCAATGTCCGATTCGGTGATAAAAGTCAGGACTCCAGCGCTCGGATCTCGACATGTCGAAGGACAGCCTGGCCGTGACCGTCCGGCGCGCAGTCACCCGCGTGGACGGCCGCGGCGTCCCGCTGGACCAAGGCGAATGCAAGATCTGGGTACGCGCGGTCCTCTCGACCACACTCCCGGCCAGGATCGCGCTGGTCCTCGACCCCAACGTGGTCAGCATCGACACCCTCGGCGGCCTGGACATCGAATGGTCCACCGAGAGCGGAGAGCTGTTCTCCCGCAACCAGATCCAAGCCCGCGTGGAAACCCGGATCGGTGTCAGCGTCTACCAGCCCGCCGCCACCTACAAGGTGGCCACCCAGGCCGCGTGATGTAACAACGGCCCCGGATCTCCAGGTGGAGATCCGGGGCCAAGGGTTCTTACCAGCCTTCGAACAGAGTCGGGTTGCTGTCGAGCAGTTCGCGGATGCGGTGACCTAAGCTGTCGTGCATATGAGATGAACAAATTGATTTCGTGGGCGATTTCGTGCTCGATACGCGATTTAAGAGAGCGCACATTAGCAGGATGCGACCAGTTCTCATGAGATAGGACATCTCATACGCGTCATACTTAATACCCGGTTGATGCTTGAGTGCATTGTATCTGTTCCAAAATAGTTCGGCCCACTTATCGATGTCGCCCACAAAGGTGGCGAACTCTGACCCAACGTGCCTTGCAAGCGTTAGCGCATGATTCTTACCGCCAGACTTGGTCCATTTAGGTCGGCCATTCCTCTTGCAAGATCCGACCCAGTACTCGATAGCAACAGATATGTTTATCATCTCGATCTCAACGGTCCCTGTGCCGATCGAGTACTTATTAGTTAACGGGTACGTCGCACGCGGATATTCGGCGCAAAGCCTAATCCACCGCGCCACCCCGGGCATTCCCCCGATTGTCGCTAGGTAGAAACTCGGCCAGCTCCTGCGCTCCGCTGGCTCAGATACGCCACGCGGCACCTCCATGAGTGCGGACGACCATAGCTTCCCCTTGTTGCTCGGATCTTCATTGGCGTTCGCCTCGATCACGGCCGTGCCCTCCCCGGCGAGCACAAGGTTATCGTAGGCAAGACTCAACAACGCCTGAAAGTTCGCCACCGGGTTTATCAGATCGTACCAATTCTTCGCACGCTCATACTCCACCGTAAACTGGAGGGGAGCTGCACCGATAAAACCCTCGGCATCTATTCCGCGGGCTTTCCACGGAACACCGATTTCTACACTGGCACCTCGTTTAAGTTTGGCCGTGACGGGGTGAATCTTCCTAAGTTCAAATGTAGCTGATTCCGGTTTTCCGTCGGAGCCTTTCTTGGTCTTCGCGACGACCGCCTTTGCACCACACCACTCGATAACTCCAGGGAAGGTTGCGCTAATCGCAAGCAGGTCAGTGCTGGCGAGGTCAAAAGGATCTATGCCAACTACGATCGCTCGCGCGTGATAGCTCTTGACTGGGGTCGTTGCACCGCCGCCGAAAATGCTGTTCTCGGGCATGTCGCGGATGTCGTACGCGAGAAACCCTCCTTGCTCGGTGGCCCCGACGACAGCCGCGGGGTACTGCCGCTCGTGGTCAAGCCTCCATCCTTCCTCGGCGGTCTTCATCGTGCGGACGGCATAGTGTGGTCCAACCTTCGACCCGTGACCAGGCCTGCCAGTTTCACTCTCGGGGAAGTCCTGGAGGGAGGTCCAGAAGTGGCCCATGGTGCCGACGAGGGCCTCGCGAAGCTTCTTGTCCATGGAGCAACATCTAACCCGACGCAGGTCAGACATCGCGGAAAGACTCGCACCCCGGCCCCAAACCGTCCGACAACCTCGGGTTGGGTGGTGTCGGAGGACCTTGCCGACGACACAGCCGTGCAACAACAGACGGCCCCAACTCCGAACGGAGCCGAGGCCGGTATTGCACGCTTATTGCACAAAGACGAATGACCAGCACAAAAGTGCTGGTCATAACGTCGGGCTGACAGGATTTGAACCTGCGACCACTTGACCCCCAGTCAAGTGCGCTACCAAACTGCGCCACAGCCCGTTTGCTCCCTGCTGAAGCGGAGCGATGTAAAGCCTAGCCGACGACTGCCGTTCGGAACCAATCGCCTGGTCAGGCGGGGTTTCCGGCCGGTCGGCAGATGTCGCGAAACGTGGCGTCGACCGCCACGATCAACGACATCTACTGCCGATGCCTAGACCGCGGAACGCTTCTTGAACCAGATCCAGCCGCCGGTGACGATCAGCGCGCCGACGAGCGAACCGATGATGCCGCTGGGATGCAGCTCGACGCCGTGACCGGTGATCAGGCTGATCAGCAACCCGCCGATGAAGGAGCCGACGACGCCGGCGACGATCGCCAGACCCCAGTCGATACTCCACATGTTCTTGCCACCGATGATGAGCTGAGCCAGGGCACCGATGACCATTCCGAAGACGATGATTGCCAAGATGAGCACGAGACGCGGTATGTCACAGCGCCTCCCACAAACGTCCAGGCCGCACCAGTAACCGACAAACCCACCAGTTTTCGGCAAACGCACCACCCGACGCGGGGGTGGGTCTGCCGAAAAAGGGTGGGTTTGTGGAGTCGGTCAGCGTTTGCGGCGCTGCTCCCGCTTGTCACGCACACGCACGTTGATGCGCACCGGCGAACCGTCGAAGTTGAACTCCTCGCGCAGACGACGCTCCAGGAAGCGGCGGTAGCCGGCCTCGAGGAAGCCCGTGGTGAACAGCACGAAGGTCGGCGGTCGCACCGACGCCTGGGTCGCGAACATCACGCGCGGCTGACGACCACCGCGCAGAGGCGGCGGGTTGGCCGCGATGACGTCCTTGAGCCAGCTGTTCAGCGGTCCGGTCGAGATGCGCTTGTCCCACGCGTCGAGCGCGCTCTCCATCGCCGGCACCAGCTTCTGCACCGAGCGACCGGTCGACGCGGAGATGTTCACCCGACGCGCCCACGGCACGCGGGCGAGTTCGCGGTCGATCTCCTTGTCGAGCTGATAGCGACGATCCTCGTCGACGAGGTCCCACTTGTTGAACGCGATCACCAGGGCGCGGCCGCTGTCGATGATGAGCGAGAGCACCCGCAGGTCCTGCTCGGTGATCGGTTCCGAGGCGTCGATCAGCAGGATCGCGACCTCGGCGGCGTCGAGTGCCGCCCGCGTCCGCAGGGACGCGTAGTACTCGTGGCCGCTGGCGGTGCGCACCTTGCGGCGCAGGCCCGCGGTGTCGACGAAATTCCAGGTCTTGCCACCCAGTTCGACGATCTCGTCGACGGGATCGACGGTGGTACCCGCGACGTTGTCGACCACCGAACGTTCGGTGCCCGCCAGCTTGTTCAGCAGCGAACTCTTGCCCACGTTCGGCTTGCCGACGAGTGCCACACGACGCGGGCCGCCCAGCACGGGTGCCTCCCGCGGAGTCGCGGGGAGCTTCTCCAGGATGACGTCGAGCAAATCACCGGCACCACGACCGTGCGCGGCCGACACCGGATGCGGCTCACCGAGTCCCAACGACCACAGGGCAGCCGTATCGGCTTCCGCACGCTCGCTGTCGACCTTGTTGGCGCACAAGATCACCGGCGTCTTGGACCGGCGCAGGACACGCGCCACGGCCTCGTCGGTGGCGGTGGCGCCCACAGTCGCGTCGACGACCACGACGATCGCGTCGGCGGTCCGCATCGCGAGCTCGGCCTGCGCCGCGACGGCCTGCTGCAGGCCCTTCGCATCGGGCTCCCAGCCGCCGGTGTCGACGACGGTGAAGCGTCGTCCCGACCAGCTCGCCGAGTAGGACACACGGTCACGTGTGACGCCCGGGATGTCCTCGACCACGGCCTCACGCCGGCCCAGGATGCGGTTGACGAGAGTGGACTTGCCCACGTTGGGCCGCCCGACGATCGCCAGCACCGGCATGTGCTCGACCTCGGCGGCACCGTCGGCGCCCTCGATGTCGGTCAGCTGCCAGTCGGCCTCGTCCGACCACGTGCCGTCACCCGGCAACGCCGCCACATCGGTTTCGAAGTTGTCGCTCACAGCTCTGATGCTCCGATCCGGGCCTCCACGAGGCCGCTCAGTTCGTCGAGGACCTCCATGAGGGTCTTGTCACTGGTGTCGACGACGACGGCGTCGTCGGCGGCACGCAGCGGCGACACCGTGCGCGTCGAATCCAGATGATCACGACGGTTGACGCTCTCGAGGACGGCCGCATAGTCGCTGTCGCGTCCGGCGGCCAGGTTCTGCTTGTGACGCCGGTCGGCTCGCGCCTCGGGCGTCGCGGTCAGGAAGATCTTGACATCGGCCGTCGGGAACACCACGGTCCCGATGTCGCGTCCCTCGACCACCACGAACCGGCCCTGTGCGTTCTGCCGCTGCAGCGCAACGAGTTTGGTGCGCACCTCGGGAACCGCGGACACGGCCGAGACAGCGCTGGTGACGTGATCGGTCCGGATCGGACCCGATACATCGCGTCCACCGAGAAGCACCGTCGACGATCCTTCGCCGTTGGGGATCAGCTCGATGTCGACCGCATCCACCACTCGGGCGATACCGGCCGGATCATCAAGGGCCACACCGGCGTCGAGAACCGCCAAGGTCACCGCGCGGTACATCGCCCCGGTGTCGAGATAGCTGGCGCCGACCTTGTCGGCGAGCAGCTTCGACACCGACGACTTACCCGTCCCGGCCGGCCCGTCGATGGCGACGACGCGGGTTGCACCCTCGGTCACAGTCCGACCGCCTTGTACAGGCCACCGACCTCGTCGCTGCCGAGGACACGCAGGCTGCCCGGCCGCTGCTCGCCGAGCGCGACCGTACCCACATGGGTGCGAACGAGTTTCGTGACCGGGAAGCCGACCTCGTCCATCATGCGGCGCACGATGCGGTTACGACCCTCGTGCAGGGTGATCCGCACCAGCGACTGGCCCTCGTGGACCTCGATGACGGTGAACTTGTCGACCTTGACCGGGCCGTCCTCGAGTTCGATGCCCTCGCGCAGGTGACGGGCGATCCCGCGCGGCACCTCGCCCTTGAGCGTGGCCAGATAGGTCTTGGGCACCTCGAACGACGGGTGCATCAGACGGTGAGCGAGCTCACCGTCGTTGGTCAGCAGGAGCAGTCCCTCGGTGTCGGCGTCGAGCCGGCCGACGTGGAACAGACGCTGTCCGGCCATCACGCGTTCGGCGACCACATCGCCGACGCACGGGCGGCCCTGGTCGTCGGCCATGGTCGACTGCCAGCCCTTGGGCTTGTTGAACGCGAGGTACTGCTTGGTCTCGTCCATGATGACGCGCGCATCGTCGACGTGGATGATCGCGGTGTCGGGGTTGATGCGCAGGCCCTGCTCGGTGACGACCTTGCCGTCGACCTTCACCCGACCGGCGGCGATCATCTCCTCCGCGCCGCGGCGCGAGGCGACACCCGCCTGGGCCAGGACCTTCTGGAGTCGGACGCCGTCTGCGACGAAGGCGGGACCGTTGCCGCTCACCTGCTCAGGCGCCACCTGATGCCGCGCGGGCCGGGCGTTGTTGAGCCGGATCTTCCCGACGTCTGCGTTCGGTGTCGACGACCCCTTGCGGTGCGTCTTCTTGGTTCGCGGTTGCTGTGCGGGGGCGCCCTTGCGGCGTTTTCCCGGTGAGCCATCTCGGCCAGCGGAAGCCATTGTTCTCGATCCTGTGTGTCGGTAGATCTATGCGGTTCTAGTCATCATTCAGGTCACCGTCGGTGACCAGTACCTTCGAGTCTGACGGCTGAGAGGACAATTTGGCGAATCGGGGATCCGACAACAACTCGTCGTCGAGGTCGTCGATGAGGTCGACGTCGGGCAGCAGCGGCGCCAGATCGGGCAGTTCGGACAGCGATGCGAGGCCGAGTCGCTCGAGGAACATCTCGGTCGTCGCATAGGTGGTGGCGTTGGTCTGCGGGTCCTGGCCGACCTCGTTGATCAGGCCGCGGGCGACCAGCGTCCGGATCACACCGTCGACGTTCACGCCGCGGATCGCGCTGACCCGCGCACGCGTCACCGGCTGCCGGTAGGCGATCACGGCGAGCGTTTCCAGGGCCGCGCGCGTGAGCTTCGACCGCGCCCCGTCCAGCAGCAACCGCTCCACATACGGCGCGTAGTCCGCCCGCGTGTAGTAGCGCCAGCCGTCGCCGGCGAAGCGCAGATCGAAACCGCTGCGCGCCGCCGTGAGCTCCGACGACATGGCGTTGAGCATCTCGCGCACCCGGGTCCGGTCCTGGTCGACGGCGTTGGCCAGTTCCTCGGTGGTCACCGGGGTGTCGACGACGAGCAGCACGGCCTCCAGCGCCGACCGCAGAGTCGCGTCGTCGAGGACCTCGACCTCGTCCTCCCCCGTCAGCGCCGTCTGCTCGGGATCGGCCGGGCCGGGATCGCTCGCACTGTCCTCCGGCGCGGCCCCGTCGGAAGCACCCTCGTCGGAAGTTGCTCCGGCCCTTGTCTCGTCGGCCCCTGTCTCGTCGGCCCCTGTCTCGTCGGCGACCGCCTCGTCGTTCACGTCGTCGGCGTCGTCGATCGGTCCGTCGGTCATCCGTAATCCTCTGCCTTGTCGATGCGCAGGTCGTCGATCTGGCGCTCGCCGGTCCACATCACCGCGAGATCGCCGAGGGCCTCGGGCTGTTCGAAGGTGATGGCCTGTTCACGGTAGAGCTCCAGCAGGCCCAGGAAGCTGCCGACGATCTCCAGCCCGCTCTCGCAGTCGGCGGTGAGATCGCGGAACGCGACCCACTCCCCGACCGACGCGCTCAGCAGCGCGGCCATCCGGCGGGCCTGGCCCGGCACCGACACCGACTGCACGTCGTGGAGATGGTCGAGTCCGACCGTCGGCACCGGCCGCGGCGTCAAAGCGGTCGCGGCCACCTGGACGAAACCGTTCGCGTCGACGCCGAGCGTGACCTCCGGCAGCAGATCCTCGAACCGTTGCTCCAGGGAGACGGCACGCGGATAGCGTTGCAGCGCCGCCGCTTCCAGCTCGCCGAACAGCTGCGCCACCTGCTTGTACGCGCGGTACTGCAGCAGTCGGGCGAACAGGAGGTCGCGCGCTTCGAGCAGTGCCAGGTCCTCGGGATCGTCGACCTCGCCGGACGGCAGCAACCGCGCCGCTTTCAGATCGAGCAGGGTGGCCGCCACGACGAGGAACTCGGTGGTCTGATCGAGGCCCATCTCCGGGCCCATCTCACGCGTGTAGGCGATGAAGTCGTCGGTCACCTCGTGCAGCGCGACCTCGGTGACATCGAGCCGATGCTGCGAGATCAGGTTCAGCAGCAGGTCGAACGGACCCTCGAAGTTGCGGAGTTTGACCCGGAACCCGGATTCGGTGACCTCGTCGGCTTCTGCCGATTCGGTCCCCGCCTCGTCTGTCACCGCCGATTCGGTCCCCGCCTCGTCTGTCACCGCCGAGTCGGGCTCGGTGACGGTGGGATCGGACACGCCGGGGTCGGTATCGACGGTCATGCGCCCTTGACGTTGCGCGCGATCACCTCGCGCGCCAGCGCCCGGTAGGCCTTCGCGCCGGCCGAGCGGGGTGCCCACGAGGTGATCGGTTCACCGGCGACGCTCGTCTCCGGGAAACGGACGGTCCGGGAGATCACGGTGTCGTAGACGGCCTCGCCGAACACCTCGACGACACGTGCCATCACCTCGCGGGAGTGCAGCGTGCGGGCGTCGAACATGGTGACGAGGATGCCGCCGAGGTCCAGGCGCGGGTTGAGACGGTCGCGCACCTTGTTGATCGTGTCGGTGAGCAGCGCCAGACCTCGCAGCGAGAAGTACTCGCACTCCATCGGGATGAGCACGGTGTCCGAGCAGGCGAGGGCGTTCACGGTGAGCAGGCCCAGCGACGGCTGGCAGTCGATCAGCACCACGTCGTAGCGGTCCAGCACGGGGTGCAGGGCACGGGCCAGAGACTGTTCGCGACCCACCTCGGTGACGAGCTGGATCTCCGCGGCCGAGAGGTCGATGTTGCTCGGAAGCAGGTCGAGTCCGTCGACGCGGGTACGCATCAGCACCTCGTCGGTAGCCACCTGCGGCGGGACGAGAAGGTTGTAGACGGTCTGCTCGAGCTCGTGGTGCGGCACACCGAGACCTGCCGACAACGCGCCCTGCGGGTCGAGGTCGACGAGCAGCACGCGACGCCCGTACTCGGCGAGAGCAGCACCCAGATTGATGGTCGAGGTGGTCTTGCCGACCCCGCCCTTCTGATTGCACACGGCGATGACGGTGGCCGGTCCATGACGATCGAGCGGCCTCGGATCGGGCACCTCTCGATACGGGCGACCGGTGGGGCCGATCTCGTCGATGTCGTGGGCTTCCTCGGTGTCCTTTCCCGGCGACACCTGGATGCTGTACTGATCCCCCGCGGAGGTCACGACCGCCTTCCCCCGAACCCTCGAGTCGGGTTCGGAGACTGCGGTGCGCTCGGAGTGGTCACGTGTCCGCCGCTCCCTTCACTCTTCGGTGCCCGATGCATGTCGGCCAGTCGGCGATTGCCGGTCCGTGGACGACGACTCGTATCAGCCTAGGACATGGCTGCCGTCATCCCGCGGTCGGCGCGCGGTCAGCGGGCGCGGGGATGTGCGACGGCATACACCTCGCGCATCGTGTTCACGGTCACGAGTGTGTAGACCTGCGTGGTGGTCACCGAAGCATGCCCCAGCAGTTCCTGGACGACGCGGACATCGGCGCCGCCGTCGAGGAGATGCGTCGCGAAACTGTGCCGCAGGGTGTGCGGCGACACCGCCTTGTCCAGCCCGGCGCGTTCGGCCGCGGTGACCAGCACCTGCCATGCCGACTGCCGCGAGAGGCGTCCGCCCCGCGCATTGAGGAACAGCGCCGGCGTCGCCCGCGACACCAACGCGGGACGACCGCGGACCAGGTAGGCGTCGATGGCGTCGATCGCCGGTCCGCCGAGCGGGACGAGACGCTCCTTGCCGCCCTTGCCCCGCAGGCGCACGGCCCGGGTCTCGAGGTCGAGGTCGTCGACGTCGAGTGAGGTGGCCTCGGAGATCCGGGCGCCGCAGCTGTAGAGGAACTCCAGCAACGCCCGATCGCGCAGAGCGCGGGGATGGTCTTCGGCACCGGCGGCCTCGAGGATCGCCAGCACCTCGTCGACGGGCAGCGATTTGGGGAGACGACGCGCCGGCTTCGGTGGACGAACCGTGTGCGCGACGTCGGTCGCGACCATCCCCTCCTCGACCGCGAACTTGTGAAAACGCCTGGTCGCCACCAGGGTTCGCGCGATCGAGCTGTCGGCGAGAGGCGTGAACCCGGCATCCGGATCGCCCCGACGCAGGTCGACGAGGAACTCGCGCACATCCTCCTCGGTCACGGCGTCCAACGCCGCGACGTCTCGTGATTCGAGATACCGCCGGTACCGCTCGAGATCACGGCGGTACGACGACACGGTGTTGGCCGCCGCACCCCGTTCGACGGTGAGGTGATCGAGGAAACGCGAGATGTCGGCGGCGATCGTCACGGGCGACCCACGACCGGCCCGTTCACGGGCGACGCCGGCGGCCGCGGAGCGCGGTCGGCTCGTCGGTCCACGGGGCGTCGACGCCGCGCAGCCTGCTCCCCGTCCGCTCCGCCGTCGAAGCGGCCAGGATGCCGGCGACACTGGTGGCGTTCACGATCTCACCGGCCAGGACCATCGCGACGGCGTCGTCGAGCGACACCCATTCGACCTCCAGGTCGGCTTCCTCGTCGACCCGCTCCGCCTCGTCGAGATGGTGCAGGTCCTCGGCGAGGTAGAGACGGAGTGCTTCGTCGGTGAAACCCGGCGAGAGCGCCAGATCGACGAGGACGTGCCAGGTGTCGGCGGCCAGGTCGGCCTCCTCGCCCAGTTCGCGCTGCGCCGCGGTCAGCGGCGCCTCACCGTCCTGGTCGAGAAGGCCGGCCGGCAGCTCCAGGAGACGACGGCCGATCGGGTGCCGATACTGGCGCACCATGGCGATCCGGCCGTTCTCGTCACGGGCGAGGATCGCCACCGCACCGAAGTGCTCGACGACTTCCCGCTCGGCGATCCGGCCGCCGGGCATGGCCACGTCGTCGACGCGCAACGTGATGATCGCACCGTCGTAGACGGTGCGGGTGCCGGTGACATCGAACTCGTGGTCGCCCAACCCGGTCAGGCCCCGGCGCCGGTCTCGTCGATCCCGGCGACGGGTTCGACGGTGACGTCGTTGACCGCGGCAACAGCCTCGGCCGGAGCGTCATTGGACTCGTAGTCGTCACCGAGATCCACCGGAAGCCGTTCGGCCGCCTTGTACTTCAGCGCGGCCTCGATGAACGACCGGAACAGCGGATGCGGGCGCGTCGGACGACTCTTGAGCTCCGGGTGCGCCTGCGTCGCGACGAAGAACGGGTGCACCGACTTGGGGTACTCGACGAATTCGACGAGGTGCCCGTCGGGCGAGGTCCCCGAGAAGACCAGACCCGAATCGGCGATCTTGTCGCGGTAGGCGTTGTTGACCTCGAAGCGGTGACGGTGACGCTCGGACACCTCGCGGGAGCCGTACGACTCGGCCACGACCGAACCCGCCTTCAGGACGGCGTCGTAGGCGCCGAGGCGCATGGTCCCGCCCAGGTCCGCTTCACCGGCCACGGCGTCGGCCTGGTCCGCCATCGTCGAGATCACCGGATGCGGGGTGTCGGGATCGAACTCCGTCGAGCTGGCCTCGTCGAGCCCCACCGACCGGGCGGCCTCGATGACCACGCACTGCAGACCGAGGCACAGGCCGAGCAGCGGGATGCCGCGGCGGCGGGCGTAGGAGATCGCGCCGACCTTGCCCTCGATACCGCGGATGCCGAAGCCTCCGGGGATCAGGATCGCGTCGACGTCGCCGAGTGCGGCCTGCGCACCAGCCGGGGTGTCGCAGTCGTCCGACGGCACCCACTTGATCTCGGTGCGCGCCTTCCAGGCGAAGCCACCGGCACGGATGGCCTCGGTGACCGACAGGTAGGCGTCGGGCAGATCGACGTACTTGCCGACCAGCGCCACCCGGACCGTCTCGCGCGGCTCGTGGACCCGGTGGAGCAACTCGCCCCAGACCGTCCAGTCGACGTCGCGGAACGGCAGCCCGAGCTTGCGGACGACGTACGCGTCGAGGTGCTCGTTGTGCAGCACCTTGGGGATGTCGTAGATCGACGGTGCGTCGGGGGTCGAGATCACGCCGTCGAGTTCGACGTCGCACATCAGCGCGATCTTCTTCTTGAGCCCCTCGGGCACGTCGCGGTCGCAGCGCAGGATGAGCGCGTCGGGCTGGATACCGACGTTGCGCAGCGCGGCGACGGAGTGCTGGGTGGGCTTGGTCTTCAGCTCGCCCGACGGCGCCAGGTACGGCACCAGCGACACGTGCAGGAAGAACACGTTGTCGCGGCCCACGTCGTGGCGCACCTGGCGAGCGGCCTCGATGAACGGCAGCGACTCGATGTCGCCGACCGTGCCACCGATCTCGGTGATGACGACATCGGGAACCTCACCGTCGGCATCGGGTTCACCCATGGCCAGCACCCGGGACTTGAGTTCGTCGGTGATGTGCGGGATTACCTGCACGGTCTCACCGAGGTACTCGCCGCGCCGTTCCTTGGCGATGATCGTCGAATACACCTGTCCCGTGGTCACATTCGCCGATTGCGAAAGGTTCCGGTCCAGGAAGCGTTCGTAGTGTCCGACGTCGAGGTCGGTCTCCGCGCCGTCCTCGGTGACGAAGACCTCTCCGTGCTGGAAAGGATTCATCGTGCCGGGATCGACATTCAGATAGGGATCGAGCTTCTGCATCGTGACCCGTAGGCCCCGAGAAGTGAGAAGTTGACCCAGGCTCGAAGCCGTGAGGCCCTTACCCAGTGAAGAGGCGACGCCACCAGTGACAAATATGTGCTTGGTGTCGTGAACGTGTCGCAAAGGTCGCAAAAGCGTATCTCCCGTCGGCCGAATCGGGGCCGATGCCCTGATTACCTACGGGACTCCAGGGTAACACCACTCGGCACGGCCACCGTACCGCCACACCGGCGCGCGGCGTGGCGGCCCTCACTCCGGGACCGGATTACACAGGCGGTGGCGGCCGGGACGGTGGTCAGGCGGCCGGTTTGCCGTCGGCCCCGACGGTGACCGCGGTGGCGCCGGCGCCGGTGCCGTAGGCCCCGGTCGCACCCTTGCCCTCGGCGGCGAGCGCCAGGACCGTCGTGATGAGACCGGTCGGCTGGTCGACGTTGTCGACCGTGGACACCGCGTTGGCCAGCGACGGGTCGGCACGAACCACGGCGATGGGTGAGCCCCCGTTCGCCGAACCGGTCCTACCCACGAGCACCCCGCCCACGCCGCGGACGGATGCCGCCGCGGCAAGCCGGGCCACGAGCGCACCCTGTGCACCCGAGTCGGGACCGAACTCGTCTCCGGTGACCACGACCATCAGATCCGCCGGTGTGACGGCGTTGTTGGCGTAGTCGATGAATCCGCCGTCGCGCAGGGCCGCCAGACCGGTCCGACGGTCGCCGGACGACGCCGGCCGGGTGGTCTTGCCGGAGAGCACCAGCGTTCCGAGGAGGTCACCGGCCCGGCTGCCCGAGTCGGTCAGCTCGGCACGGAGCATCGCGCCCGGCGGGATCGTCTGGTCGACGATGGTGCGCAGTTGCTCGGCGTTCTGGTCGCTCAGCAGCGACTCGGTGAGCGCGATCTGACCGGCGAAGCGCGCACCGGCCCCGGAGATGTTCTCCTTCACGGCGTCGACGTCGGCGTCGGCCGCGTTGGGGGCGGTCACCACCAGAACTGACTGTCCGCGCAGGGTGTTGGCGATGAGCCGGGGCCCGATCGCCAGATCGAAACTGTTGGACGCGTTCAGTTTCGCGTTCAGGTCGTCACGCTGGTCCTCGAGATCACCGATCCGGTCCCGGCTGGTGCCGGTCATCGAATTCACCCGATCGCCGACGAACCCCGAGCCGAGGAACAGTCCGAGCGCCAATGCCAGGAATACCGCGACCAGTGAGATCGCATGCTGTCGTAGCGAAATCATCGCCTATCGGTTCCAGACCTCTCGCGCCCAGTCCAGCAGCGCATTCCACTGCGTGACAATCCAATCGGTGACGTCGGTGCCGGTGTTGGACAGCAGCAGCGCCGCGATCACGGCGACCAGTGCGGCCAGGACGACACATGCGATGGCGGCGCCGGACACGCGGCTGCGGTACAGCGTCGCAACGGCTTTCGCGTCGACGAGCTTCTGCCCCACCTTGAGTCGGGTCAGGAACATCGACGGGTTGCTCTCGCGGCGCGAACGGTCGAAGAAGTCGTCGAGCGATCCGGGGTAGCCGACGGTGACGATCAGGTCGGCGCCGTGGTAGTCGGTCAGCAGCAGGGCGAGGTCTTCCGCGGAGCCGGCCGCGGGGAAGGTGGTCGCGCCGATGCCGAGATCCTGGATGCGTTCCAGGCCGGTCGCGTGACCGTCGGTGTCGGCCGGGAGCACCAGCTGCGCACCGGATTTCAGCGTCGGCGTCTTGATGTGCTCGGGATCGCCGACGATGATCGCGGGCTTGTACCCGGCCTTCATCAAGGTGTCCGCACCGGTGCCGACACCCACCATCACCGGCTGGTACTCCTTGATGAACGGCTTGAGCGAACGCAGATCCGCAGCGCGGTCGGCGCCCTCGCCGACGATGACCACATGCCGGCCGGCGAGGTTTGCGTCGATCTCCGGCACGCCGACGCCGTCGATCAGCAGCGGCGACTCGCTCCGGATGAACTCGATGGTGTTGCCGGAGAAGGCCTCCAGGTGGTCGACCAGACCCGCCTTGGCGCCGATCATGATGTCGGCGATGTCACGCTCGTCGAGTTCGGTGCCGAGTGCCAGGCGACGCTCACCGACGAACAGACGGTCATCGTGGACCCGCACCTTGGCGCCGTCCTTGACGCGCTTGAAGATCTCCGGGCCCACGTCGTCGAGCAGGACGATGCCCGATGCGACCAGCACCTCCGGACCGAGGTTCGGGTAGCGGCCGGTGATGGAGCGCGAGACGTTGACCACCGCGACGACGTTCGCCTCGACGAGCGCGTCGGCGGTCACGCGGTCGAGATCCACCTCGTCGAGGATGGCGATGTCACCGGGGCCGACCCGACTCAGCAGCCGTTTGGTGTTCTTGTCGATCCTGGCGATACCGGTCACGCCAGGCAGTTCTTCGGTGTTACGCGCGAGCAGTGCAGGCATCTTCATGACCGCAATGATTGACCGAAGACACGGCCGAGCCAGGGAGGCGCGCCGTAACACGAGAAACTTTTGTCACACGAGTAACACGGGTTCCAACCCGTCGACGGTCAGTGAGCGGCCCGCTCCGCCTCCGCGATGGCGAGCAGTTCCTCCGCGTGGGCGCGTCCGGTGTCGGACTCCCCCAGGCCGGCGAGCATGCGCGCCAGCTCGGCGACCCGTTCGTCCCGGTCGAGGGTCCGCACACTGCTGGTGACCAGCGCGCCCTTCTTGGACTTGCCGATGACGAGGTGGTTGTCGGCGAAGGCCGCGACCTGCGGGAGGTGGGTGACGACGATGACCTGGTGGGCGCGGGCCAGACGTGAGAGCCGCTTGCCGATCTCGACGGCGGCGCGCCCGCCGACGCCGGCGTCGACCTCGTCGAACACCATGACCGAGCCGGAGGTCGGGGCCGCGAGCACCACCTCCAGCGCGAGCATCACGCGCGACAGTTCGCCGCCCGACGCAGATTTCGCGATCGGCAGCGGCGTGGCCCCGGGATGTGCGACGAGAGCGAATTCGACCTTGTCGGCGCCGTCCGCGCCGGCATGGGCACGGGTGCCGTCGACCGTGATCGCGAGTCGGTCCTCGGGCGAGGCCGGTTCGGGCCCCACGGAGACCGCCAGCGCCGAGTCGCCCATCGCGAGGCCCTTGAGTTCCTTGGACACCTTGTCGGCCATCGACGACGCCGCCTTGACGCGCAGGGTGTGCAGCTTTGTCGCGGCGGACTCGACCTTCTCCAGCGCCGCGGCGGCCTTGGTCTCCAGTTCTTCGATCGACGACCGGGGGTCCTCGATCTCGGCCAGGCGGGCCTGCGCCTTGTGCCGCCAGTCGATGACCCCGTCGACATCGGGCGCGTACTTGCGCACGAGTGACTTGAGCTCGGCCTGACGCGCGAGGAGTTTGTCGAGTTCGTCGGCATCGGCCGGCAGGCTCGAGGTGAACGCCGTCAGTTCGGCACCCACGTCGGTGATGACCGTGAGCGCCTCGGCGACCCGCGGGACCAGACCGCGCAACGTGTCGTCGGCAGCCCCTTCGAGGAGCGTGCGAACCGTACCCAGCCCTTCGATGACCGACGACCCCGAGTCGCCGGCGACGATGTGGTGCGCCTGGTCGGCGGCGCCGCGAATGGATTCCAGGTCGGACAGGCGCCGGATCGTCGCGGTGAGTTCCTCGTCCTCACCCGGGACCGGGTCGACCGCGGCGATCTCCTCGATGCCGAACCGCAGCCGGTCGGCTTCCTGGGCGAGCTCGCGGTAGTTGGCGCGTCGGGCGTCGAGTTCGTCGAGGATCTGCACCCACGTGGTCCGCGCTTTGCGGTACGCCTCCAGTGCAGCAGTCGCCTTCGAACCGCCGAAGGTGTCGAGCGCGGCGCGCTGATGCTCCGGTCGCAGCAGACGGAGCTGATCGTTCTGGCCGTGGATGGCGAGGACTGCGGTGGTGAGCTGGCCCATCACGCCGACCGGTACCGACCGGCCACCCAGGTGTGCCCGTGATCGTCCGTCGGCGCTGACCGACCGGACCGCGATGACGGTGTCGTCGTCGTCGAGTTCGGCGCCGGTGGAGTCGAGGATCTCGGCGACCATCGGGTCCTTCTGCACGCCCTCGGCGTTCGCCAGCCGGAACCGGCCCTCGACGATCGCCTTGGCGCTGCCGGAGCGGACCCGGGTCGCGTCTGCACGCGCCCCGGACAGCAGGTGCAGGCTGGTGACGATCATCGTCTTGCCCGCACCCGTCTCGCCGGTGAGCACCGTGAAACCCGGATGGAAGCGCGCCTGCGCCTCCTCGATGACACCGAGTCCGGTGATCGACAGTTCTTCGAGCACCCCTATGCCTGCCTCCCTCGCCATCCCGTGACCGGGAGGGCGAACTTGGTCACGAGCCGGTCGGCGAACGGATCGGAGTCGATCCGGATCCAGCTCACCGAGCGCTCGCTGCGTACGACCTCGACGCGGGCGCCGGCCGGCACGTCGAGTGCTCGACGGCCGTCGCACAGCGCCACCGCCGAGCGTCCGTTCTTGTCCACTTCCACGGCGATGCGCGACCGCGGGCTCGTCACCATGGGCCGCGCGAACAACGCATGGGCGTTGTTCGGGACCACGAGGATGGCCTCGAGGTCCGGCCACATCACCGGACCGCCCGCCGAGAACGCGTAGGCCGTCGACCCGGTCGGGGTCGCGACCAGCACACCGTCGGCGCCGAACGCCGACACCGGGCGTCCGTCGACCTCGGTGACGAGTTCGAGCACGCCGTTCTTGCTGGTGTTGAGGATCGCCACCTCGTTGAGCGCCCAGCTGCTCGCCGTCGGCGGGTCAGGGTCCGCCGGGTCGACGATGTCGATCTCGAGCGTCATGCGCGGCTCGATGCGATAGTCACGGGCGATGAGCTGGGTCATCACCTCGTCGACCTTGTGCGCCTCGGACTCGGCGAGGAATCCGATGTGCCCGAGATTGATGCCCAGGACCGGCACCTCCGCCGGGTAGGCCAACTCGGCGGCGCGCAGGAACGTGCCGTCACCGCCGAGGACGATGACGAGCTCGCAGCCCTCGGCCGACGCGGACTCGGCCGTGGTGACCTCGACGACGGCGCCCAGGGAGCGGAGATATTCGGGATCGACCGGGATGTTGCCCGGCCGCTCCGGCTCGCCCTCCCGGTTCCGGTAGATCACGTCATGGTCGGGAGCATCCCGGTCGAGGGTGTCGTGGTCGACGACGCGCAGCGCGACACCGGCGGCTCCGCAGTGCCGGGCGATGGCCTCGATCGTCTCGAGGACGTTCTCGCGTCCGGTGTGGGCGACCACCAAGAACTCGCGGGCACCGGCGGACTCGGTTACCGAATCGTCGGTCACTGGTGGTTCCCTCCCAGAGAAGTGTGGTCGGACAGGTGCGGTCGAGCAGGATCGAACTGAACAGGCGCCGGTCGGTACGGACTCAGCGCGGCCCCTCCGCAACCGCACGATCGATCATGGAGCGGAGCTCGTCGGACGAGCCCGACCGGTCGACCCTATCGCTCTCCCCCGACTCCTCGCCTGCCCGGTCACCGGGCCCGTTGCGCAGCCAGAGGAAGAATTCGACATTGCCCGACGGTCCGGGCAGCGGACTGGCCACGACGCCACAGGTCTCCAGCCCGAGGGCGGCGGCCTCGGTCGCCACTCCCAGGACGGCCTCGGCCCGCAACGCGGGATCGCGTACGACGCCACCGGACCCGACGCGGTCCTTCCCCACCTCGAACTGGGGTTTGACCATCGGCAGCAGATCGGCCCCCGGCCGCGCGCATCGGGCGAACGCGGGAAGGACGAGTCCGAGCGAGATGAAGGACAGGTCGGCGACGACGACGTCGACCGGACCACCGATCGCCTCCGGCTCGAGGTGCCGCACGTTGGTGCGGTCATGCACATGGACGCGGTCGTCGTTCTGCAGACGCCAGATCAGTTGTCCGTAGCCGACATCCACGGCGACGACCTCGCGCACGCCGCGACGCAGCAGGACGTCGGTGAAGCCACCTGTCGACGCCCCGGCATCGAGACACCGGCGTCCGGCCAGCGTCAGACCCTGGGGTTCGAACGCCTCGAGCGCCCCCAGCAGTTTGTGGGCACCGCGTGACGCCCAGTCGTCCTTCGGTGCCTCGACGACGACGATCGGGGTGTCGCGGGTGACTCCGGTCGCGGCTTTCGCCGCCACCGTTCCGTTGACCTTCACGACGCCGGCGTCGACGAGTTCGCGGGCCTGTTCCCGGGACCGTGCCAATCCGCGTCGGACGAGTTCCGCGTCGAGTCGTGCTCTGGTCGCCACGTCAGTGCCGCGTCCGGGTTTGGCTCATCGGCGGTCCACCGCATCGAGCGCAGCGGTGAGCGAGTCGTGAGCCTGCTCGAGGAGATTCGCCTGGCGCTCGAGGGCAGCGAGCGAGAAGGTGTCCCCGACGGACTCGCGGACCTCGTCGACCTGCGCCAGGAGCTCCGACACCGTGGCTTCGACGTCCGGGAGGTCAAGCTCGGAATCCGGGCCCGACGGCGCGTCGTCGTCCAGGGCTGCCATCGGGTCGTACTGGTGACGCGGCATGGCGCCCGGACCGGGTCGGGGCGCCATGCTGTTCGGTGTCGGACCGCTGCTCAGGTCCGAACGACCGCTCTCGTCACTCGGATAGGTCATCGTGAACCACGCTAGCCGACGAGGGTGACACCCAGCGAAGCCAGCTTGTCCCGCGCCGTGCCCTCGGCACGAATCCTCAGCTCCTCGGGATCGGCGACACCGGCGTCGACCGCCGCCCAGGTGGCGGCTGCAACCGCCGGCACGAGACCGATCTGGTCGCCCGAGCCGGACACGGTGACGGTGGATCCGTCCACGTCCACCTTCCAGCCGGGCTGGTCGGACACGCGCACCGAGTCGATGTCGTCGAACATGCCGGCCAGATCGTCGACGACGTAGGTGGGTCGCTGTTCCGGTGGCGCGGCCAGCAGGTCGGTGACCGTGCTGACGCCGGTGAGGACCAGAGCGCTCTCGATGCCGACGGCGTGTGCACCCTCGATGTCGGTGTCGAGACGATCGCCGACGACGAGCGGGGCGTTGGCCGCAGCCCGCGTGATGGCATCCGCCATCAGCGGCGCGGCGGGCTTGCCGGCGACGAGCGGTTCCTTGCCGGTCGCATTGCGCAGGGCGGCCACCATCGAGCCGTTGCCCACGAGCAGCCCGCGTTCGGACGGCAACGTGGCGTCGACGTTGGTCGCCACCCACAGGGCGCCGGCTCGGATCGCCAATGCGGCCTCGGAGAGCTGTGCCCAGCCGGTGTCGGTCGAATGGCCCTGGATCACGGCTGCGGGCCGATCGTCGGCGCTCCGCGTGACACCGATGCCGACTTCGCGGACCTCTTGCGCCAGGCCGTCCGTGCCGATGACCAGCGCCCTCGAACCCGGTGCGAGATGTTCGGACAGCAACCGGGCTCCCGACTGCGCACTGGTGACGACCAGGTCTTCGGTGGCGTCGAAGCCGAGTTCACGGAGGTGCGCGGCGACCTCGGCGGGCCGACGGCTGGCGTTGTTGGTCACGAAGAAACGCGGGATGTCGAGCCGGTCGAGGGTGTCGACCGCATTCGGCAGGGCCTGGTGTCCGGCGAACACGGTCCCGTCGAGGTCGAGCAGGAGCGCGTCGTAACGATCGACGAGTGCCTGCGACCCGGCGCCGTCCTCCGCGACGTAGCTCGACGTCGCCGACAGGTCGGCGGTGCCCTCCACACTCTCGATCGAGTCGGCGTCGACGGACTGCTGCTCGCGCACAGTCTCGTTCACCGCCTCCGGGACCGCGACGTCGGGGGTCTCGTCCTCGACCTTCGCGGGCGCAGCACTCGACTCGGCTGCGGTCGACCTGGCTGGGGTCGACTCGACGGCAGGTTCGACGGAAACAGGCTCGGTCTCGGCGGGCTCGGTAGAGACCGGAGCTGCGGAGACCGGAGCTGGGCTCTCGGGTTCTGCCGCCGGTGCAGCCGAGACCGCGGAATCGGCGAGCACATCGACGCCGTTGACATCCTGCTCGTCGACGGCCGCGGGTGCGTCGTCGCCGGCGAGCTCGGTCAGACGGAACTCGGCGTCGGTCACGTCATCGATGTCGGCAGCGGCCGCATTCATGAACCAGGTGACCGATTCGTCGCGTCGGCCGGATGCGTACAGCGCGGACGCGTACGCGTAGAACAGTCGCGCGGGACCGGTGCCGACCTGGCCGGGCTTGAGATTCTCGGCCTGCAGCGTCACGACCGCCTTCTCGGGCTCGCCGAGGTCGATCCGTGCACCGGCTTCGACGATGCGCATCTCGGTGGCATCCTCACCCTTGAGCGCACGACCGTCGTCGCCGCGGGCGATCTCGACGGCACGCTCCGGACGACCGAGCCCACGCTCGCAGTCCGCGATGAGGGGCAGCAACGAGGTGTTGCCGGTGATCCGACGAGCGGCACGCAGCTCGGTGGCCGACTCCTGCCACTCGCCGGCGTTGTAGGCGGCGATGCCCGCCGTCTCCCGGACCACACCGACACGCGATGCGCGGCCGCGGGCGGCACGAGCGTGTTCGAGAGCCAGGGCAGGCTCTTCGAGGAGGAGTCGCGAGACCATCACCAGGTGCTTGGCGACGATCTCGGCGTTGGTCTTGTCGAGAGTCAGGAGGTCGCGACGAACCTCCGGGTCGAGGTCCGACGCATTGACATCATCGGGGAACGGAGGGCCCTGCTGCCGGCGACCACCGTCGCCGCGCTCGCGGCCCGGGCGTTCCGGACGTCGCCCTCGACCCGAGTCGCTCTGACCGCGGGATCCCCGCTGACCTCGGGGACCGCCCTGGCCCCGAGACTCCCGCTGATCTCGTGTATCACGCTCACCGCGTCCGTCGCGCTGCGGACGATCACGATCACTCATAGCTGCCAATCTATGCCCTTGAACCTTGGTGGGAAGCACCGACGCCCACGTCGAGACGACGTGGGCGAACGAGAAAAGCCCCGTATCCGACGAAAAATTTCATCGAATACGGGGCCCTTCTGAAATTGTGTTCGGCGGTGTCCTACTCTCCCACACTGATTAAGGTGCAGTACCATCGGCGCTGGAGGGCTTAGCTTCCGGGTTCGGAATGGGGCCGGGCGTTTCCCCTCCGCTATGGCCGCCGTAACTCTATAAAACAACCCACAACAGGCTATTTGTTTGTTGTGTGTTGTTTCAGAAGTGTCATAGTGGATGCGATCACACGGGGGCTACGCCCCCGTGAACCCCCAAAAACATGTAGGGGTCTTGCTGTGTGAACAACAGTGTTGTTGGTAAGTCCTCGGCCGATTAGTACCAGTCACCTGAACACATTACTGTGCTTACAGTTCTGGCCTATCAACCCCATGGTCTGTAGGGGGCCTTAACCCTGCTAAGAGGGTGAGAAACCTCATCTTGGAACAGGCTTCCCGCTTAGATGCTTTCAGCGGTTATCCCTTCCGAACGTAGCTAACCAGCGGTGCCCTTGGTAGGACAACTGGCACACCAGAGGTTCGTCCGTCCCGGTCCTCTCGTACTAGGGACAGGTTTCCTCAAGTTTCTTACGCGCGCGGCGGATAGAGACCGAACTGTCTCACGACGTTCTAAACCCAGCTCGCGTGCCGCTTTAATGGGCGAACAGCCCAACCCTTGGGACCTACTCCAGCCCCAGGATGCGACGAGCCGACATCGAGGTGCCAAACCATCCCGTCGATATGGACTCTTGGGGAAGATCAGCCTGTTATCCCCGGGGTACCTTTTATCCGTTGAGCGACACCGCTTCCACTTGCCGGTGCCGGATCACTAGTCCCGACTTTCGTCCCTGCTCGACATGTACGTCTCACAGTCAAGCTCCCTTGTGCACTTACACTCAACACCTGATTGCCAACCAGGCTGAGGGAACCTTTGGGCGCCTCCGTTACATTTTGGGAGGCAACCGCCCCAGTTAAACTACCCACCAGGCACTGTCCCTGAACCCGATCAGGGTCCGAGGTTAGAAGTCCAATACGATCAGAGTGGTATTTCAACAACGACTCCATGAACACTGGCGTGCCCACTTCACAGTCTCCCACCTATCCTACACAAACCGAACCGAACACCAATACCAAGCTATAGTGAAGGTCCCGGGGTCTTTTCGTCCTGCCGCGCGTAACGAGCATCTTTACTCGTACTGCAATTTCGCCGAGTCTGTGGTTGAGACAGCAGAGAAGTCGTTACGCCATTCGTGCAGGTCGGAACTTACCCGACAAGGAATTTCGCTACCTTAGGATGGTTATAGTTACCACCGCCGTTTACTGGGGCTTAAATTCTCAGCTTCACCACCGAAGTGATTAACCGGTCCTCTTAACCTTCCAGCACCGGGCAGGCGTCAGTCCGTATACATCGTCTTACGACTTCGCACGGACCTGTGTTTTTAGTAAACAGTCGCTTCTCTCTGGTCTCTGCGACCCACACCAGCTCAAACCGTAAAGATCGTCACCAGTCTGGGTCCCCCTTCTCCCGAAGTTACGGGGGCATTTTGCCGAGTTCCTTAACCACAGTTCTCTCGATCGCCTTAGTATTCTCTACCTGACCACCTGTGTTGGTTTGGGGTACGGGCCGTGTACCAACTCACTAGAGGCTTTTCTCGGCAGCATAGGATCATGGAATTCACCACTTCGGCTACGCATCACCTCTCAGGCTGCATGTGTTCCGGATTTGCCTAGAACACGCCCTACAGGCTTACACCAGTACAACCACTGACTGGCCCCACTACCTTCCTGCGTCACCCCATCGCTTGCCTACTACCAGCCAAGGTCCCATGCATCACCCCACCCGGCACCCGAAGGTGCTCCCGGGGGATCTGGATGGTTAGTACAACTGATTCAGCATGGGCGCGGATACACGGGTACGGGAATATCAACCCGTTGTCCATCGACTACGCCTGTCGGCCTCGCCTTAGGTCCCGACTCACCCTGGGCGGATTAGCCTGGCCCAGGAACCCTTGGTCATTCGGCGGAAGAGTTTCTCACTCTTCTTTCGCTACTCATGCCTGCATTCTCACTCCCACACCCTCCACCACTAGATCACTCTGCGGCTTCCACGGATGCAGGACGCTCCCCTACCCACCCACACACCTGGTTGATTCTCCGTAGAAAACCAACGGGCTGTTGTGTGAGTGCCGCGGCTTCGGCGGTGTACTTGAGCCCCGCTACATTGTCGGCGCAGGATCACTTGACCAGTGAGCTATTACGCACTCTTTCAAGGGTGGCTGCTTCTAAGCCAACCTCCTGGTTGTCTTCGCGACCCCACATCCTTTTCCACTTAGTACACGCTTAGGGGCCTTAGCCGGCGATCTGGGCTGTTTCCCTCTCGACTACGAACCTTATCGCCCGCAGTCTCACTGCCACACTCTCACTTACCGGCATTCGGAGTTTGGCTGACGTCAGTAACCCTGTGGGGCCCATCGGCCATCCAGTAGCTCTACCTCCGGTAAGAAACATGTGACGCTGCACCTAAATGCATTTCGGGGAGAACCAGCTATCACGGAGTTTGATTGGCCTTTCACCCCTACCCACAGCTCATCCCCTCCATTTTCAACTGAAGTGGGTTCGGGCCTCCACGACGTCTTACCGTCGCTTCACCCTGGCCATGGGTAGATCACTCCGCTTCGGGTCTAGACCCGGCGACTCTAACGCCCTATTCAGACTCGCTTTCGCTACGGCTACCCCACACGGGTTAACCTCGCCACCGAGCACTAACTCGCAGGCTCATTCTTCAAAAGGCACGCCATCACCCACAGCCACAAGGACTCACAGGCTCTGACGGATTGTAAGCGTCCGGTTTCAGGTACTATTTCACTCCCCTCCCGGGGTACTTTTCACCTTTCCCTCACGGTACTTGTCCGCTATCGGTCACCAGGAAGTATTCAGGCTTACCGGGTGGTCCCGGCAGATTCACAGCAGATTCCACGAGCCCGCTGCTACTTGGGCATCCATCACGCAAGACCATGTGTTTTCAGCTACCGGACTCTCACCGTCTACGGCAGACCATTCCAGGCCACTTCACCTAACACACGATTTTCTGACTCACGCTTCCACAGGCAGATGGAAGAAGACGAACCCCACAACACCACACACACAACCCCTACCCGGTATCACATGCGCATGGTTTAGCCTCATCCGCTTTCGCTCGCCACTACTCACGGAATCACATATTGTTTTCTCTTCCTATGGGTACTGAGATGTTTCACTTCCCCACGTTCCCTCCACACCCCCTATACATTCAGAGGTGGGTAACACGACATCACTCGTGCTGGGTTTCCCCATTCGGACACCCTCGGATCACAGCTCGTTTGACAACTCCCCGAGGACTATCGCGGCCTACCACGTCCTTCATCGGCTCCTGGTACCAAGGCATCCACCGAACGCCCTTACACACTTACAACAACACCTACACCCACAGGGGCTCCGCCCCGTGAACCCCCAAAAACCAGGGCCCACCAAGAGACACAATCCCCCACCAGTGTAGACATCACAAAAACATTTCTGCTAAATCACAGACCAACAAAAAATTGTTGATTTGAAATAAAGATGCTCGCATCCACTATGCACTTCTCAAACAACACACACCATCCCACCGCCCACACCTCCGCGCCCCATCACAGGACACCTCACCAGCATGATTGGCCGAACAGCTAGGTCAAAGACAACCCACACACACCCGAAAGCATGCCGCGTGTTCTCTCAGAACCCCGATAGCGTGACAATGAACCCACCGGCCTCACGACCTGGCAGCAACCCAACTGCCACCACCATGTAGCGGCAACAGTCATCGGTTTGTCTGATGTTTCACCCTCGAACACACCCGCCGTGACTCATTCGGCCACAGAAGCGGGGGTCCACGGGGGCCAAGCCCCCGTGCGTTGTGCTCCTTAGAAAGGAGGTGATCCAGCCGCACCTTCCGGTACGGCTACCTTGTTACGACTTCGTCCCAATCGCCGATCCCACCTTCGACAGCTCCCTCCCACAAGGGGTTAGGCCACCGGCTTCGGGTGTTACCGACTTTCATGACGTGACGGGCGGTGTGTACAAGGCCCGGGAACGTATTCACCGCAGCGTTGCTGATCTGCGATTACTAGCGACTCCGACTTCATGGGGTCGAGTTGCAGACCCCAATCCGAACTGAGACTGGCTTTAAGGGATTCGCTCCACCTCACGGTATCGCAGCCCT